>CAWAPZ010000015.1:0-291224 GCA_963784045.1 Vicinamibacterales bacterium | reverse complement strand
GCGGATGTGAACAGAGTAGCAGCCAGCGCGACGACGATGATGCCGAGCCTTCGACCCATGGGAAGCCCCTCCTTGAATGTTCGGAGTGACCGCGCCGAGGTTCAGTGTCGTCAGAGAATGTCGCGATGCTACGCCTGCATCGTCGAGAGTGTCAACGTGTCTTGATCGCGAATTTCTGCACGCGGCCTGCGCTCGCCGCTTCGCCGGTGTAGACGTTTCCCTTTGAGTCGACCGTCAAGTCGTGCAACGTGGTGGCGAACTGCCCGGCGCCGGTTCCGCGCTCGCCGAACGATCCCACAACCTGGAGTTGATCGCGCTGAAGGATCCAGACCTTCTGATGCCCGCTGTCGGCAACGTACAGGAACTTCTGATCGGGCGAGAAATCGATGTCCCCCACCGCCGCGGCGACCGGCGACTCCCTGGCGATGAAGATCTCCTTCTGAAAGACGCCGTCCTTGCGGAAGATCTGGAACCGGCCGTTACTCCGATCGCACACATAGACGAGGCCGTCGCGATCGATACGGACGCAATGCACGGCGCTGCCGAACTGTCTGGGCGGCGGTCCCGCAGGGTCGACAGGCGCCTTCGCGGCCGCATCATCCGGCTTCTCGCCGTATGCGCCCCAGTGACGTTTGTATCGACCGTTCTCGGAATCGAACACGATCACCCGATGGTTCTGGTCCTGCTCGCCGTCCGACACGTAGACTTCATTTCTCTCGAGATCGATGCGCATTTGCGTCGCGCGGGCGACGTTCGCCGTGTCGTTGCTGCCGCCGCTCGCGCCGGCACGCCCAATCTGCCGGAGGAATTTCCCCTGACGCGTGAACACGAGTATGTGCGCATCCCTCTCGCCGTTGCCGCTGATCCAGATACGATCCTTTCCGTCGACGGTGATGCCATGCACCTGCTGATGCCAGTCGTAGCCGGCGCCCGCGCCTCCCCACGCCTGTACCACATTGCCTGCCGCGTCGAATTCGATGACCGGCGGCGCCGGTGTCACGCCGGCCTGCTTGACCGCCTCGCCACGGTGAATAATCCAGATGTGATCGCGCGCGTCTGTCGCAATGCCACTGACAGGACCAACCGCCCAGTTATTCGGCAGCGGCTTCGGCCAGCCGGCATCGACTTCGAAGACAGGCGCGGCCTGCGGCGTCTGCGCAACCGCGATCGGCATCAGCGCTCTCGCAAGACATGTCGTTGCGATGAGCGCGGCGCCCATCACCATTGCGCGGCAGTGCAGGAGGTGCGTGTTCATCGCGGCAGGCCCGCGATGTCGGTTCGCAGCTTGTAGAGCGTCTTGCCGGCCGTCACGTACAACGTTTTCATGTCAGGGCCGCCAAACGCGTTGTTCGTGATGTAGTCCTCGGGAATAGGAATGAATTTCAACAGAGCGCCGCGCGGCGAGATGACGTAAATGCCCGTTTTCGTGTCGAGCGTCTCCGACGTTCCACGCAACTGCCCCATGCCCGCCGACGCGTAGAGATTGCCCTGCGAGTCGATACTCATCCCATCGGCGCTGCGCCCCGGGTAGAAGTTGTAATGGACACGCATGTTGGCGACGGTGCCATCAGGGCGCAAGTCGTACGCGCGTATCATGCGCGCGCCGTCCTTCGCGCCATTCGCCTCGATGAGATAGAGCGTGCTGTCGTCGGGCGAGATCTGGAGGCCGTTCGGCCGTTGAATCTCCGGTGTGGAGAGAATACGGACAATCTGGCCCGGCGCGTCCAGCCGGTACACGGCGCCGCCGGTGAGATCGGTGAAGTAGAGCCGTCCCTTCGAGTCGATCGTCACGTCGTTCGGCCCGACGAACGGCTTGCCCTGATAGTTGTCCGCCAGCACCTCGACCTTTCCGGTCTTCAAGTCGGTTCGGGTCACTTGAGGCTTGAATTTCTGCAGTACCCCCATCCTCTGGGATTCGGCCCCCTCGCACGCGATCAAGCGCCCCTCGGGATCGATCAGCATCCCGTTCGCGTTGTTGCTGTGCTCGCGAAAGACGCTCAGGACGCCCTTCGGAGTGAGCTTCATGATGCGCTGGAAGACCAGCTCGGTGAAATAGACGTTGCCGTCGCTATCGACAACCGGCCCTTCCGTAAAGGCCATCGTCGTGGCGATCTCCGCCGCCTGCGCAGCCGCAAGCGACGGGATCAGCAGCGCAATGCATGCGAGCGCGGATACGAGACGGTTCATCGTTGGTGTCCTCTATTGGCCTCGTCCCGTCGCGCTGCCCCCGCGCGCCGGCGGATTCGCCGGCGCACCACCGGTGCGCGCGGGCGGCGTAAACCCGTCCTTCGACGGCCCATTCTGGTGGAACCGCGAGTCGGGGCTCAGGCGGTTGCCGGTCGCGAACTGAAACCCGGCGTTGCCCCAGTACTTTCCCGCCTTGTAGGTGGCGTCGCGCACACGCGTGAGCAGATCCTGATATCGATCGTCGGTTTGCGGGAAGCCGCTGAAGCTGGTGAGATCGCTGTTGCCGAGAATCACGACATCGATGCCGGGCATCGCGGCAATCTCATAGGCGTTGTCGACGCCTTCAACGGTCTCGATCATCACGACGCTGAGCACGTTGTCGTCGATCGAGTTCCGGTAGGTTTCGCCAGGGTTCAGGAACTTGTTCCAGAACTGGCTGCCGCCCTGGCTGCGCCTGCCGATCGGCGGAAACCGTGCCCAGCGGGCCGCGTCTCTCGCTTCGAACACGTCATCTACGGTCGGGACGATGGTCCCGAGGATGCCCAGGTCGTACGCCTTCTGCATGTTGGCTTCCAGCGCATCGGGCATGCGGATCATCGGCGTGGCGCCAACACCCGGGCACGCGTGCATCATCTTCTCGACCTCGTCGAACCGGAGACGCGAATGCTGCATCTCGAACCACGTGAAATCGTAATGCGGCGCCATCTGGCAATACTGCTCGGGGTTGAACGCGCTCTGCGTATGGCTGAACACCTGCTGGCCCGACAGGAGCTTGGCTTTGGCAGTGTTGTAGAGCTTTCGATTCGGATTCTGCATGAACGCCCGCGTTGCCCAGCCCCATGGCCGGCCGGCGTCGAGCGGTATAGGAGTCAACGTGCCATTGGCGTGTTTCGTCGCCGCGCCGCCGCCCTGCGCGCTCGGCCATGCTACCGCCCACACCAACGCCAGCACGAGCGCGCCGCCAGTTCTTGCTCTGAGCATGTGCCCCTCCTCTTTGGGTTTTGGAAGGCGCGAGTATGCCACAGAACGTTGTTTTCAGCTGGTTAGTTCTTCTGATACGAGATGATTAGATCGCCGTCTTCGTCCCGGTTGGAATACAGCGTTTTCGAGTAGCCGATGGAATGCATGCCGGTCGAGGGGGCTTCGACGAGCGCGTTGTTCGATAGCAGAAGCCCCCCGGGACGGAGCATGCGCGCGACGCTCGCCATTGCCAACGCCTGCTGCAGCCGGTCGTAGTAAAGAAATACATTCGTGCCGACAATCAGATCGAAGCGCTCGTCGGCGCTCAGCGCCAGGACCTGGGCGGTGATGTTGAGGTCGCGCGCAGCGATGCGCTGCACGACCGATGGACGCACGGACAGCGCGCGGAGCTTCACCGGTCCAATTCCCGGCGGAACCGTGACCGGCACCGGAGCGCCGATGGCATCACCAAATTTGGCGAAGTATTGGAGCAGTTGCGGCGTCCAGCCGACAGTCCCGTCGAGCGAAATGTGCATCACGTACTGTCGACGCCCCATCTCCGCGATGTGATCGTTCACTCTGGCGCTGACATCCAGGGTTGTGACCTGGATCGTGTCGGCGTCGGCAAGCCCAAGGCGAACCAGCGAGTCGATCAGGGCAAACGGCTGAATCGTCTGCGGCGGATAAAAATCATGGCCTTCCTCCTTATCGACGACGTCGAGGCCGGGACCGATCACGGCCGCGCGGCGGACGGCGCGTACGGTCTGATCCCGTACCGAGGTCAGACCCCGTAGAGCCTCTTCGATCGCAAAATTCACGCGTACCGACGTATCCGACGCAAGCCCGCGTTCGCGATACAGGCGGGAACGCTCCGCAAACTCCAGGCTCGGATCGACGAGCGCTTGCGCCTCCTCGGTCAACTTCGCATGGATCGCCGCATCCTTCATCGCGCGATCGATCATCGAGAGCAAACGGGGCCGCACCGGCGCCCAGGACTGAAGCGTCCTGCGCGCGAATTGAAGGCGCACGTTCGCATCGGGCTTCGCGAGCGCCCGCTCGAAGTCGTCAAGCCGGCTGCTCAGAGCGGCCCGGATGTCCGTACCGTCAAGCTGTCTCGATGTCAGACGCGGCTCGCGCGTGAAGGACGTGCCGAACATCAGGAGATTGACGATCGAAAGCTCGTCGCCTTCGGCGACGCGCGCACGCGTTGCCGCGTCGGCTGCCGCGATCCACTGCGGCCACTCGGCGGCCTCTGGCGACGGTGCGCCCAGCGCCGTGAACACCGGCGCTGCCTGCGCGTGGGATAAGAACTGGGCTGGGGTGCTGCCTTGTGCGGCGAGAGCCGCGAGAGAGATAAGGGTGAGCGCGCCGCAGACCGCCGCGCGCGCTACCCCCACAACAGGATTCATGGATGCCTGGAATCTAGAATCTGAAAACTAGAATCTAGAATCTAGAAACTGGAATCTGGCTACGACGGCAATCGTGTCGCCTGCCACGCCTGCAGCTGCCAGCTGCCTCCGTTATTGGTGTGAATTGTCGTGTAGCGAATCTTGATTTTGAGATCCTTGCCCGTGTCGATGACGTTCACCGCCGCCACGCCGTTCACGATCGCGGTGTTGCCGTTCACGCGGACTTTCCAATCCGATTCGCTGGGCACGATCGACACGTAGTCGATGTTGCCGCTCGTCACGCTCTTGATGAACTGCTCCTTGCTCTCGAAGAGCGCGCTGCTGTGCGTGTAGGTAAGGTCATCGGCCAGCAGCTTCTCGAGGGCCGGTCTATCGCCCTTGATCATCGCCGCAAACCGGTCTTTCTCGGCCTGGAGCACCTGCTGCTCCATCTTGCCGCCCTGGGCGAACATCGACGGCGCGAGCGCGAGCATCATCGCAAACAGTACCAAGCGTCTCATGGGAGCTCTCCTGAAAACTGAAAACTGGAATCTAAAATCTGAGATCTAAAATCTAGAATCTCGAACGTGGAACTGGAACTTGGAACCCGGACCCTTTACTGCACTTTATTGCCCGCCACATACACCGCATCGATCTGCCGGCTGTTGCGAATGTTGTCGAGTGGATTGGCGCCCAGCACCAGTAAGTCTGCCCACTTGCCCTGTTCGAGAGTGCCCAAATCCTTCTGCTGTCCCAGGAACTCTGCCGAGCTCTTCGTCGCCGCGGTGATGACTTGCGCCGGTGTCATACCGGCTTCGACCATCAGCTGGAGCTCCATGTGCTCGCCAAAGCCTTCGAACCGGGTCAGCACGCCGCTGTCGGTGCCGTACCCGATGCGCACGCCTGCGTCCGCCAGCCGCTTCAGGTTCTCCTTCGCGTTCTTCAGAACGCCGGGATACCTCGGGAAGTATTTGTCGCCCGTGAGCGCCTTGTGGTACGCAGGCGACTTCAGAACTTCTTGCTGCCGGCTGTCGAGGGCGCGCGCGAAGAACGGATCGGCCAGTAACGGGCCGGGATCCTCGAACATGAAGGTCGCCCACTCACGGTAGAGGGTGGGAATCATCCAGGTGCCGTTCTTCTTCATCAACTGAACGAGCTCGTCATCCACAGCTTTATCGCGCACGCTGTGGCCGAACGCATCCAGCCCCGCGGCGGACAATTGCTTGGCGTCATCCAGATAAAACACGTGCGCGATCACCTTGATATCGTGCTTGTGCGCGCCATCGATGATCGGCTTCGAAACCTCGATCGGCGTCTTCTTGAAATCGCCGAATCGATCGTCGACCCAGATCTTCACGACGTCGGGATGCTCCGCCGCAAGCTCCTCCATTTGTGCGGCCGCTTCTGCCGGCGTCGATGGCTCGTAGGGAATGCCGGGGACGTTCCCCTTATTCGTGGGAAAGCCATCTTTCACCGTGAAGCCGCGGCCCGCCGTAAAGATGCGCGCGACCGTCGGCCGTCCCTTGCGCTGCTCTTCGCGCATCTCGTAGACCAGCGGCTTCTGGTCCGTGCCGAGCGAGGCGACGGTGGTGGTGCCGTAGCTCGCGTAGAGCCGCAGATCGCGGGTCACGCCTTCGCGCGTGAAGAACCTGACCGGGTCCTGCATCTCGACGTCCGAATTGGACACGTGCGTATGCAGGTCGATGAGTCCGGGCATGACGAACTTCCCCGCGAGATCCTGCACCGGAGCGTCCGCCGGCGCCTTGAGCTCGGTCGCGGGACCGATCCAGGTGATGCGGCCGTCAGTCGCAATCAGGGCGCTGTTCGAAACCGGCGTACCGCCATTACCGTCGATCAAGGTGAAGTTGCTCAGAACGAGCACGTCAGCTGCGGGTGCCGATGCAGCCGGTGCGGGCTGCTCTTGCGGTGCCCCTCCCCCGCAGGATACCGCCCCGATAGCCAGCGCGAAGAAGAACCCCCTCGCCGCTCGCCTCACTTCGTCCGCTCCCGGGCCTCTTCCAGCAGCCGGCGCGCGCGCGACGGATTGAAGACGCCGCACGAACAGAACCGGCTCAATACGACTGCCGCCTCGTCGGGTGTCCGGCGCCCCTCCTTCACCCAATCGATCATCTTCTTCGACAGCGACATGCTGACCATGCCGTGCCCGCACATCGTCGAGAGCGCCAGCACATCACCGTTCGGCAGATGTTCGGTCTTCCCTTCGAAGCCCAGCGAATAACCGGCGCTGTGTCGCGGAATACCGGCCGCATTGCAGCAGGCAACGGCGCCTTCGACCGACGTCGAGATGTTGATGCTCAGGCCGAGATCGGCCTCCCGAACCGCCTTGGTACATTCCTCGGCCGCTTCGAGATTGTCGAACACCGCGGCCGCTGTGCACGTCGTGTCGAGTCCCTCTATCACTTTCTTGAAGTCGGGATTGTTGTCGCGGTTCCAGTGCGAAAGCGGCGACATCCCCTTCGACGGCCGGTACGCGCCGCCGTGACGCGAGTCGCCGAGGTTCACCGGCTTGAACTGCATGGCGATCTCGAGGAACCGGCGCAGCTTGGGCACCGAATTGTCGTCGTTCTTTCCGCGGCTCGCGATCGCAAAGACGATGTAATCGTCGCGGAAGCTTTGCGCGTCGCCGAACCGATGCAGCGTATTCGTCATGGTTTCGCCATCTCCAAAGCGGATTGCACCGCAGCCTGATTGGTGACGCGGCCGAGGCCGACGTTCGTTTTCGCGCGCTGAATCGAGTACCCGAGCCGCTCGAGCACGGGCGCGACGACGTTATCCTCGCCGTGCTCGTCGCAACGCGTGCCGACGCCGAGCGCCACGACCGTGTCGACGCGCTTCTCGATGTCCCACACGAGCCGCACGACTTCCTCGACGCGCTCGACCGGGACCTTGATTTCGACGATGGCCGACATCAATTTTTCGTTCAGGATGTCTTCGCGCAGCGTCCCTGTGGCAACGTCGCTCATGAGCGACGTAATCGGGTTGCGCTTTTCGAACGCGACACCCGCATCCGCCAGCGCCCAGCACATCAGCTGGATCTCACGCATCCACACGCCGACGCCCGGCCGGCCGAACTCGATTGTGAAACCGGCTTCGCCCGGCTTCACGCGGCCGCTGATGTCGTTGGTCTTTACTTCTTCGGTACCGCGCCCTTCGACTCCGGTCGACTCGTGGGGCACGCGCGGGTCAGAGAACGCCCGGCGCACCACGCGCGGCCAGGTGAGCTCATCGGGCTCGAAGGCCGCCGTCGGGCACACATCCGGCTCGGGATCGAAGCGCAGCCGCATCATCTGGAAAATCTTGCGCGCCGTGCGCACCATCGTCGGATTCAGGTGCTCCTGGCTGAGCCCTGTGTAGCACGCATAACACTCGACGCACTCGTGCCGATTGACCGTGGCGCGCTTGATCGTGGGATCGATGTAAATGGCCCCCATGGGGCACACATAAGTACAGTTGCCGCACGCGACGCACTTATCGGGATTGATATACATGACAACCTCTCGGAATTACTTGATCTTACAACGATCCTCGAACATCGCCCAAACGTTTCGGAAATCGGGTGTGCCGCGCGTGCTTCGCCGCCACGACGCGGCGTCGCTGGGAATCCTGATCCTTTGAAGGAGATCAAGAGATTAGGCGACTAGTCCCTAATCCTTACTCCCAAGTCCCCGAAGAATTTCTCCGCGCTGCGTCCTGGCGCCTTTGCGTGAGACACGGAAAACGTTTGTCTATTCGCTTTTCGTTCTTCGTTTTTCGTTTCTCAAGTCCAGCGCGACGTCCACAATCATATCTTCCTGTCCGCCCACCATCTTGCGGCGTCCGAGCTCCACGAGGATGTCGCGCGTATCGAGACCGTGCCGCGATGCCGCGGACTCGGCGTGCCGGAGGAAGCTGGAATAGACCCCTGCGTATCCGAGGGACAACGTCTCGCGATCGACGCGCACCGGCCGATCCTGCATCGGCCGGATCAGCTCTTCGGCCGCATCCATCAACGCGAAAAGGTCGCACCCGTGCGGCAGATTCGATCGGTTCAGCGTCGCGACGAGCACTTCGAGCGGCGCGTTCCCTGCACCCGCGCCCATGCCCGCCAGCGAACCGTCGATGCGCGTGGCGCCGTGCGCGATCGCGACGAGTGTATTGGCGACGCCGAGCGAGAGATTGTGATGGGCGTGCATGCCTTTCTCGGTCCTAGGATCGAGCACGTCGTTGAATGCCTTCATCCGATCGGCGACGTCCTCCATCAGCATCGCCCCGGCAGAATCGACGATGTAGACGCAGTTCGCGCCGTAGGACTCCATCAGCCTGGCCTGGCGCGCCAGCTCGGCCGGCGGCGTCATGTGGGCCATCATCAGAAAGCCGACGACGTCCATGCCCAGCCTGCGGCCGTGCTCGATATGCTGCTTCGCGATGTCCGCTTCGGTGGAATGCGTGGCAATCCGCACCGACACGGCGCCGGCGGCGTGCGCCGCATCGAGATCCTCTACGGTGCCGATGCCGGGCAGCAGCAGCACCGTGATCTTCGCGCGGGTGACGCTCTCGACCGCGGCGTCGATCCACTCGCGATCGGTGTGCGCGCTGAACCCGTAGTTGAAGCTCGACCCTGCCAGACCGTCGCCGTGGCTGATCTCGATGGCGTCGACGCCCGCGTACGTCGAGCGCAGACGCGATGCGCCGCACGTCGTCCACCGAATACTGGTGGCGAATGGCGTGCATGCCGTCGCGCAGCGTCACGTCCTGGACGTAGAGGGGGCGCGAGCTTGCACCGCCGAAGCCGTCGGGCACAGGCGGGGTCACGCCAGCACCGGCCGTGGCGCAGGCGATGCGGCCAGACGCTCCCCTGTGCGGAGCGCCGCCGACGTCATGATGTCGAGGTTCCCGGCGTACTTCGGCAGGTAGTGGCCCGCGCCCTCGATCTCGAGGAACACGGAAACCTTCAGGCCGCGCGTGTAGACCGTCCCGTCGATGCGGGCGGGTCGCGCGGCGGAGACGTCTTCGAACTGCACCGCCTGTTTCAGGTTGTAGCCTGGCACGTAGGCGCGCACGTCGGCCGCCATTTGTTCGACCGAGCGCTCGATCGAGGCGGCGTCGCCGTCCTCGACCAGGCAGAAGACCGTGTTCCGCATGATGAGCGGCGGGTCGGCCGGGTTCAGCACGATGATCGCCTTTCCCTTCCGCGCGCCGCCGACCAGCTCGAGTCCTCGCGCAGTCGTGCGGGTGAACTCGTCGATGTTCGCGCGGGTCCCCGGACCCGCCGATCGGCTCGCGATGCTGGCGACGATCTCGGCGTAGGGCGCCAGCGCGACGCGCGTGATCGCGGCGACGATCGGAATCGTCGCCTGGCCGCCACACGTGACGAGATTGACGTTCGGCTGGTCGGCGAGATCGTGCATGTTCACGGCGGGCACGAGGTACGGGCCGATGGCCGCAGGCGTGAGATCGACGATCTGCTTCGAATGAGTGCGCAGCACAGCGTTGTGGCGCGCGTGGGCGCCGGCCGAGGTCGCGTCGAACACAATCGCGATGTCGTCGAAGCCAGGCATCTGGACGAGGCCATCGATGCCGTCAGACGTGACAGGCACGCCTAAACGGCGCGCGCGGGCCAATCCGTCAGAGTCCGGATCGATGCCGACGAGCGCGCCCATTTCGAGCTGCCCTGATGTGCGAAGGACCTTGATCATCAGGTCCGTGCCGATATTGCCGCTGCCGATGATCGCGACTTTGACGCTCATTGGAATAACAACCTTCGAGCGTACGGGGTGTACGCCATAGTGTCAACACTTAATAGATATTTTTCGGTGTTTGTCGCCGCGTTGGCCTCGGATCTGGGGCATGCCCTCACAAAAGTGTTGACACTATAACCCACGGGCGTCTGCCGATGCGCGATGTTATACTCCCGGCAGCCGTGACCGACACCCGCCACGGCGCCGACAAGCGCCGCCGCCAGCTTCTTCCTCTCACAGCCAAGCCACCGACGCCGGCACCGGCCGCGGTGCTGCGCGCCGGCACGCGCAAATCTCGCGACATGACATGGACGGTCTACAGCAGCCTCCGCGAATCGATTCTCAACGGAGCGCTGCCCCCCGGTGAATCGCTGTCGCAGGTTCAACTGGCCAGCCAGCTCGGCGTCAGCCGTGGGCCGCTCCGCGAAGCCGTGCGCATGCTGCAGCGCGAAGGCCTCGTAGAGGCCGAAGTAAACCGTCGTGGGCGCGTCTCCTCGTTCTCCATCGACGACCTCGAGCAACTGTACGCCATGCGCATCGTTCACGAGTCGCTGGCGATCCGGATCAACGTCCCGCGCTTCACCAAACGCGATCTCGACGCACTGCGGGGCTGTCTGCGCCGCATGGAAGCGCTCGCCGGTCACGACCTTCGCCAATGGCAGGGCGTCGACCGCGAATTTCACTTTACGCTGCTCGCACACGCGGGCGACCGTTTGATGCGCACGATCCGCGAGCTCTACGACCACGCCGATCGGTACCGCTGGCTGTACATCAAAGGCGTGCCGCGCGCCCTGTCGATCGCCGCCGACGAGCACAAAGCGATTTTCGAAGCGTCGGCAGACGGCGATGCCGCCCTTGCGGCGGCCCATCTCGCCCGTCACCTGGCGCGAACTGCCTTGACGGTCTTGACCCATCACGCCCCCGAACACGATCCCACAACCGTACGGGCCGCGATCCGGCTCGCGACCGGTGCCGAGACACCGGTCTCGGGCGCCGCCGCCCTCGCCGCGCGAGCCCGATCGGCACGCTGAGCACGTCGATTCACCATCAGAACGTCAGCTTCGACATCAGAATCAGGAACCGTGGCTCCGTGTTCGCGTTCGCCGTCACGCGGCCGAAATCGGTCGCGGTCGGATTGAGCTGCGGGTTCGCAAACTGCTGCCGGTTCAGCATATTCGCCGCGTCCAGGCGAATCTGAAGGTTCGATCGCCCCATCAGCGGGAAGGTGCGCGAGATGCTGCTGTTCAGCAGGAGTGTCTGATCGCCGCGAAGGCCATCCACGCGCAGTGGGAACAGCCGCTCCTGAAAGTCTGCCGGCACGCGCGTCGCGCTGCGCTCGAAGCCCGCGTCGGTATCGAACCATTCGTTGAGCGTCGGATCCTCGAGCGCGATGGCGTCGACGTCTCCGTAGTAGAAAATGTTGCCGTACTGCAGCAGCGGACCCGGCTGCCATTCGAACGTCTGGCCCGTCTGCCACCCGCCCAGGATCTTGCTCCAGAAGCCGCCGTTGTTGAGGAAAGCCCGACCGCGGCCGAACGGCAGCTCCCAGACGCCGTTCAGCGTCACGCGATGCGGCCTGGCGTTCTGGCTGGTCGTCCACTGCGTCGGCGCGGCGTCGTATTCGTTGATGACGTTCAGCCACTCCTCAGCTCGGATGCCCGAGTAGGCGGCGTTGAGGCTGAGACCCTGAGAGAACCTCCGCTGAAACGCCACTTCGACGGCGTGCGTGCGAACCTTGCCGAGCGGCAACGCGAGCGCCTGGAGACCGTTCCCCACGCTCATGTGAGGATATGGCCGCAACAGCCGGTTCTTCTGGATCGTCGGGCTCGTGAATAAGGCTTGCGCTGCCAACTGGTTGTACAGCGCGGGATTCGATGCACGCAGCGCCGTCAGGTTACCGACGAAGAACGGGTTCGTGATGTTTCTGTTGTTCTCGGTCGCGAGCGCTGCGTTTCGCGTGTCCGTGTGGTTCCAGGTACTGCGCCGGCAAGATGTCCTGGCGCACGGAGGCCTGCGTATTATTCGTGTTGCCGAGAAACGAGAAGACGTCGACATTGTCGGAATACGTCCCGACGTACGCCACCTCGATCGCCATGTTGCGGCCGAGCTCTTTCTGGACGCCCGCACGCCACCGCTGCAGGCGCGCGTGCTCACGGTCAAGGTTGCTATAGTTGAGCGCCTGCCCAGCGACGAAGTCGCCGCCGAGCGACGCGCCGGCCGGCGTCACGAATCGCGTGCCATCCGCCCGCACCGGGAATGGATCGACGAGAGGCGAGATCCCCGCACTCGGATTTCCCGAGGCCCACGTCTGGCCGAAGTCGTTGCTCGACGGCACCGTCGTTACGGTGCTGAAACCAAGCTGGTTCGGCGTAATCGCGGTCGCGTTCAGCGAGTCGTAGTAGACCCCGTAGCCGCCCTTGACGACCATGCCCTGGTTCACCTGATAGGCCGCAGATGCGCGCGGCAGCCACATCACCTGCGACTTCCAGCCCCGGCGGCTCTGTCCTGCCTGTCCGGCATAGATGGCGCCACCGCGCAGATTCTCGCGGAACGCGGCGACCGAAACCTCCGGAATCGGGTTCCTGGAGTACGCCGCGATCACTTCTTCGGCGAATGCGGGCACAAAATTGGGATCGAACGAGGTGATCATGCGATCGGCCGTCTCGGTCATCCCCTGCTCCACTTCGAAGCGGAGGCCCAGGTTTACCGTCAGCTTCGACGTCGCACGCCATGCTTCCTGCGCAAACGCCGAGTAGTAGGGTGACGACGTGGAGTAGTCGACCGGCGTGTTCAGCGTAGATGTCGTCGGAATGCCGAGCATGAAAGCCGCCCAGCTCAACCCCAGGTTGCCCGGCGTCACCAACGCCGTGTCGGAGTACCGCCGCGTGTAACTCGGATCGAACGAGTACAGCCCCTGGCTCGCGCCCGGGAGAAAACCGGTTCGCGCGTGCCGCCTCATGTCGGTGCCGACCTTCAATGTGTGATTCGCGCGAACGTGCGTCATGTTCGCGGTGACCTGCAAGTTCGTCGTGTCATAACCCTCGGCCGCGTTGTCTCCGAATGTCTGGTAGCCGGCGATCTCGACTCTCGGAAGGGCGCAGGAGCTCCCGCGCGAGCTGCCGGTCCGCGCGGCGTCGGACGCGGCGCACTTCTCGTCCAGATACGCCGGAAGACCGACGTCGCTCGATCGCATCTCGGCGAGCGTCTTGCGTTCGCCACCTTCGTGGAACGTGTTCGCGCTCAACTGCGCGTCGATGACGGTCGTCGAGCTCTTCACCCACGTCCAGTTACCGGTTCCGGCATTCGTCGTCCGCTTCATGTCTTCGGAGTGGATCCCCACGCTTTGATAGGTCCAGTCGTCGAGACCTTCGGTGAAGTAGCTTCCGCTCCAGCGGCCGAAGAACCGGTGCGTATTCGAATGGTTGTAGTCGAGGCGCGCGCCGTAAATCTGGCTCTGGATCGGGTCGGTGTAGGTGCGCACGAGGTAGTTGTTGGTGGGCTCCTGACGAGGATCAACCGGGTTGCTGTTGGGCTTCGGCAAAAAGTTCACGTAGTGCTGATACATCGGGTTGATGATCCGGCTCTGCGGGATGATGTTCCCGGGAAACGGATCGCGGATGAAGAACCCGGGCCGCTGGGGATCGGGCTTCACGGTCAGCGGATCGTAGATTTGATACCGCACGGGATCGATGGCGAGGAGATCAGAGAAGTCCCCGCGCAGATGCGCGTCGGTCGGTATCGTATGCTGGGTCGGGTTTACCGGCCGGTCGTCTTTGTTGTACGAGTAGTTCACGAACGCGAAGAGCTTGTTTCGAACAATCGGGCCGCCGAGCGTGGTCGCGAGGTTGTTCGATTTCCCGTCAGGGTTGATGTTCTGCGACCTCAGCGACTCGGCCAGCGCCGTGTTGCCGTTCGCTTCCGCCTGCGCGATGTTGGCGTAGTAGTTCCGCTTGGCAAAATATCGCGGCGCGTTCCACTGGTTGTTCCAGTATTGATAGTTGACGGTGCCGCGGGTCGTGTTCGAGCCGGCGCGCGTCATCATCGAGATGCCGAGGCCGGTGCCATGTCCGAACGACGCGTCGAAGTTCGCCGTCTCGATGCGTACTTCCTCGATCATGTCGGAGTTCGGCGACGAGGCGAGGCGCCGATCGCTGCCGTTGTTGGTCGCGCCGTCGATCGTCCATTCGTTCCCGCCAACGTTGCCGGGCGCAGACGTGTCGCTCGACGTGCGATTGACGAACCCCTGCGCCACATACGGCACGTTGGCGGACGAGTTGACGCCGGTCACGAAGCGGGTCAGCAGCACCGGCATGTTCGAGAACATCGGCAGGCTCTCGACGCTGCGCCGATCGAGGTTCTGCCCGGTGGTGAGGACGCCGGTCTCGAGTATCGGGGCCTCGCCGCTGACAGTGACCGTCTCGCTCACCGCGCCGACACCCAGCGTCAGGTCGACGCTCGCCTGCTGCGCGACGGAGAGGATGACACCGCTGCGCACCGACGTCTTGAAGCCCTGCAGCTCGGCAGACACACGGTAGTTCCCCGGCAGCAGCAACGGCGCCTGGTAGTAGCCGGTCGAGTTGGTCGTCAGGGTCGCCGACACGTTCGTGTCGACGTTGGTGATCGTCACGGTGACGCCAGGCATGGCGCCCCCCTGCTCGTCGAGCACATGGCCGGAAATGCTTCCTCGCGTTTCCTGCGCGAAGACGGACACGGCGAAGGCGAGTACCAGGGCGAACGCGCAGCGAGAGATACGCGAAATCATGGTCGTCCTCCTCAGGCAGGGAAGGTTCCGGCGCGGGCCGGCCTGAAGGCCGGCACTACGTCAGTCGGTACTGCCGACCTTTAAGTCGGCCTGAACGCCGGCACTACGTCAGTCGTAGTGCCGACCTTAGTCGTCGTCAGTCGTAGTGCCGACCTTTCGTCGTCGTCAGTCGGTAGTGCCGACCTTAGTCGTAGTCAGTCGTAGTGCCGACCTTTAGGTCGGCTTCTCCGTTCAGATCTTGCAGCGGCAGACAGGCGCGATGCCGTTGCCGATGTCGTCGACCCAGTAGATGTAGCCGTTATGCACGGACGCTCCGTGCGGGAACGGCGAGCCGTCCGGCAGGACGATCGCGTCGACGACCTCGCCGGTCACCATGTCGCGCTTGAAAAATGCGCCCATGTTGGTGTCCGACTCCCAGATGTGCGTCGCATTCTCCGATTCGATGCCGATGCCGTGCGGGCGGAACCCGACGGTCGGGAACATGTGCTCGACGGTCCAGGAGACCGGGTCGACCTTGTAGATCATGCGGCCGGGCGGCACGGCGATCCACAACTTGCCGTTCTGCGCTTGAATGCCGTGCGCGCCGGTGCCGGGCGCCGGGGGACCGGGATTACCGGCGATCGCCCCGCCACGTCCGACGCCAAGACCGTCGCTCGTGCCCTGCCCGGTGTTCTGGCCTGCCTCGACGGCTCCGCGGCCGCCACCACCGCCACCGCGCCTGCCGCCTGCAGCAGCTCCACCTCGCGCAGGAATCCCCGCTTCAGCTCGCGCCTTCTGGCCGTACGTGTCCGGGCGCGCGGGAATATCGGTCGTGCGTCTATAGATGACGCCTGCGCCAGGCGTGAAGTGCTTCTCCATCGTCTCGCCGGTCTTCGCGTCGGCGCGGATGATCTCGCGGCTGTAGGTCGAGCCAATCCAGATGCTCTTGCCGTCGTGGCCCAGGCCGCTCGGCCCGGTGCCTTCGGGCGCGAGCTCGCGCACGAGCTTGCCGTCGAAGCTCGAGAGGTACACCTTGCAGCGACCCGGCGTCTCGCCGCGGCTGCCGGCAATGTCGATCGTCCAGATGCCCTCGTCATTGACCTGCATGCCGTTGCCGGAGAGGCCAGGCGCCTTGAACAAGATTTCGACCTTCGCCGGTCGGGTCTTGAAAGTCATCTTCGGGGTGGGCGGGGTCGCGCCCTGTGCGCCCGCCGGCGCCGATGAGCCGTTCTGTGCGAACGATTCGTTCACTCCGCCCAACAGAACGGCACCCCCGGTCAACGCCGCCGTGTTCAAGAAGTCTCTGCGCTTCATATGTCCTCTTTTCTTAATGATCTCGGCTCGCTCCCGCTCGCCGAGCAACCACCTCGTGCTCAATTGTTCGCTCTCTCGCACTCGGCGCAAATTCGAACCAGCCAGCTACTTAGTGCGGCGCGCGTCGCTGAACCAATCCCTAATCCTAACCTAATCCCCAATCCCCAATCCCTAGTGGTGCCGGTGGAGTTACCAGCTGTACCGCATGACAATCTGCCCGCTGCGCGGCGGCCCGAATACCGTGCCCGTGTTGATCCGTCCGTAGCCCGAAGTGGGCACGCCCTGCGCGTTGCGCACCTGCGTCTGGAGCGGATTGGCTGCGTCAGGATTATTCAACTGAGTGCGGTTGAACCCATTGAAAAATTCCGCGCGCACTTCGAATCGCTGCTGATTGTTGATCCGGAAGCTTCTGCCGATGCTGATCTGCTCGTCAGGACGCCGCTGGTAGCGGAAATCGTCGTAGTAAGCCGGCGAGGTGCCGTACTGTCCGGGCCCGGGATTTACCCATGCTGCCGGATTCAGCACGAAATCGGCGTTCGGATCGTAGCCGCCGCCGTTCAGGTCTTTCGTGTACAACGGCTGCCCTTCGACTCTGTTCATCGTGGTTGTCTGGAACGTCAGCGCCGATATCTGGTTCTGCGACGCCGGCACAGGGATCGGCATGCCGCTCGCATAGCGGACCATCGCGCCGAAGGTCCAGCCGCCGAGAACCGCCCGGACGAACTTGTTGCTGCTGAACGCAGGGACCTCATAACTGAAAGCGACGACGGAGATCAATGGCTCCGAAAGCTCGGACACGACGAACACGTCCTCCGGATGATCGAAGACGTTCCAAGGCGTCACAGTATTATTGGGCGCCGAGACGGTTGACGAATTGACCATGTTGGTCCGCTCGTTCTGCCACGTAAAGGTCGCCGTCATATTCAGTCCGTGCGAGTACCGCTTGTTCGCCTTCACTTGCAGTGAATCGTACCTGCTTTCTCCGTTGGGCACGCCGAGCGACGCGATATTGCCGAACTGCGGGAACGGCCTCAGACTCTGCGCCACCGTATTCGCGCCCGAGTAGCCGGCGTACGGCAGCGTGTTGAACCCGCGGGCCGCAGCTGTAGCCGAATCAAGACGCGACGTCAGCAACGTGCGGTCGGCAGCGTTGTTGAGGTCGAGGCCGAACGATCGCAGCCGCTCGTCGCTGATGGCGTTCAGATTGATCAGGTTGTTGGCCGTGAACCCTTTGCCCCTGTTGCCGACATACGCGACGTCAACGACGAGGTCGCGGGTAATCTCCCGCTGCAGCGAGATGCTCCACTGGTTGAGCCTTGGCATCTTGCCCGCGTCTGGATGAATCCACTGCGGCGGCGAGTCCACCTGGCCGGGAGAAGGCCGGATGCCCGCGTTGTTCGTGACCTCGAACAGCGCGTCGCGGTCGTACACCAGTCCGGTCCGCAGCAGGGCCCCCGGCTCCCCGAATGCCGGGGACTGGAAATTGAACCTGTTCCATCCCCCCGCACCAAGCGTGGAGCCACCGTCGGCCTGGCCGATGCCTGTCTGCGCGTAGGTGAGCCCCCATCCGCCGCGAAGGACGGTCTTCGGGTTGATCTGATACGACGCCCCGACGCGCGGCCCGAATGAGTAGGGATACGTCTTGACGAAGCGGCAGTTGCACGCGCCGGCCCCCTCGCCTTCGTAGATCGTGGCGCCAGGGAGCCCGCCCGCCGCGGGATTCGCGAGGTCGGCGGAAAACATGCTGCGGCGGTCCTGCTCTTCGTAACCGTAGGCCTGCCGATCCCATCTCAAGCCGTAATCGAGCGTCAGCGCACTTTTGACACGCCACGTGTCCTGCAGGAACACCGAGACCGCCGGCTTCCGCCAATTCGGATCGGTTTGATTCGACACGAAGGCGTTGTTCACCATTCCGAGCAGGAAGCTCGCGTAGGGCAATCCAACGGCCCCGCCGCCGAGATTCTGGCCGTTCGTCGAAGGCAGCGCTGTCTGCTGCGCATTGAACGTGTACTCGCCGTGCGAGCCGTGTATCTGGGGATTGCTGAAGATGTCGTTGCGCCACTCGAACCCGGCTTTGTAGGTGTGGGTGTTGCGCGAATGGGTGATGTTGACGAGCGCCTGCGGCTTCTTCGTCGCGGGCAGGCTGCCGGCAACCGCAAGGCCTTCAGACATGCCGCCGCCCGTCGGGGCGAGCATGCTGCCGATGACCGGGAACCCGATGCCGTCCACTGCGCCCACGAGGCCGAGGCCTGCAATCGGATCGTACTCACGCACCTCAGGCAATCCGAAGTCCGGGTTCCAGTGGCGTACGTAGCCGACGCGGCTGTTCAACAGAGTGGTCGGCGAGAGCACCCAGTCGTACGTCACGCGCAAAGTGTGGGTAGAGGTCTCGAAGTGTTGTACTTTTGTAATGGGGATCGGCAAGCCGTCCGATCCGTTGTAGTGCGGCCCCCAGTAGCGGGAATAGTAGCCCGACAGCTTGTTGTTGCCTGTGAAGTTGTGGTCGACCTTCAACGTCGAGATCGACTTGATCGTGTCCGCCGGGAACGACTGATCCCAGTTGTTGACCATCCCTGGGCGCGTCGCTCTGGGGATGTTGTCCTGGATCTTCAGGGCCACCGGATCCAGAAGCTCGCGTGGAATCACGTTGTTGGGAAATGGATCCCTGACGACCTGGCCGTTGACGACGCGCGTCGTGCGCGGGTCGTAAATGGCGTTCTCCATGATCGGCCGGCCGAGTGGATCGAGGGCGAGCTGGCGCCCCGTCAACGCCTCGCCAAAATCGCCGTTCCGCATCCTGTCGGTCGGCATCGTGGCCAGGAGACCGCTGCGGGTCTCTACCTGGCGGAACTGTTCGAAGCTGTAGAAGAAGAAGGTACGGTTGTGCCCATCGTACACGCGCGGCAGGGCGATCGGTCCGCCCAGGCTTCCACCAAAATTATTCCGGCGGTTCGGTGGTTTCACCAGGTTGCCCGATCCGTCATTGGTAAATGGGATGCCGGCGCCGAGTTTTTCGTTCACGTAGTACTCGAAGAGGCTTCCACGGTACGTATTTGTCCCGGATTTCGCGGTGAGATTGAAGATGCCGCCCGCCACCTGCCCATACTCAGCGGCGAAGTTGCTGGTGTGTACCGTCATCTCTTCGAGGGACTCGACGGAGGGCTGCACCTGATCGACGCGAATCATCAGGCGATGGTTGTTCGCTTCCATGCCTTCGACGCGAATCTGGAACGTGTTGAGCGGCGCGCCGCCCACCTTCAGCGAGCTGTAAGACGAAATGTTTCCGCCCGGAACGAGCGTCACGAACGAGTACGGATTGCGAATCGCCGCGGCGGCGAAGTTCCCGCGCGCGCCGAAGTTGAGCGGAAGCGAGTTGAGGTTCTCGCTCGTCACGGACGATGAGATTTCCGCGCTCTGGGTGTCCAGCAGAGACGCATCGGCGACGACATTGACTTCTTCGGCGAGGTTGCCGACCTGCAGTCTTGCGTCGATGCGGGCCGTCTGGCCGACGAAGATGCGGATCCCCTCCTGACGGAAGCGCCCGAAACCCGCGAGCTCGATGTTGAGATGGTAGGTACCGACGGGCACCTGCACCAAGGTGTAGTTGCCGGTCTGCGTCGTCACCGTTTCGTAGCGCGCCCCGTTCTCGGGGTTTTCGGCAACGACCGTCGCGCCCGGCACGACAGCGCCATCCGGATCGACGACGGTTCCGGTGATGGTGCCACGATCGCTCTGCGCAAATGCGCTGGTGGCCAGACCGGCCACCAGCGCAATAACCGTCAGGAGTTTTTTGACTGCCATCTCAACCCCCATGCCTGCCTCGCCGAAGTGGCGGCGAAGGCGGCCGCTCGTATTAGAAGCTGAACCTCACCCCGAGCCTCACGTAGCGCTCGTCATACTCCCGACCTACGTTGTTGGTGCCGGTGATCGAGCCGAATCCATTGAGCGCGAGAATCGAGCCGTCGGGGCGGTAGGTGACGGCCGACACGTTCGTGCCGCTCGGATTCGGGAAATGCGCGGTATTCGTCAGGTTGAAGATTTCCATTCTGAACTGGAGGTTCTGGGAGCCCTTCAACGAAAACGTGCGGAACACGCTGAGGTCGAGGTTCGCGTAGCCGGGTCCACGAAGCGTGTTGAATCCCGCCGTACCAAACCGCGCCTCGGTGACCGGCCTGAACGCGGTCGGGTCGAAGTAGGGATTGTCCACGCCGATCCCGCCCAGAATTTCCACGTCTTCCTTGACTTGATCGGCGCGCTGCGGGCTGTTCGCATTCAGCGGCACGTTGCTCGCCGAGATGCTGAACGGCGAGCCCGAGAAGGCCGTGAAGTACGAATTGATCTGCCAGTCGCGCGCGATCTGGCTGACCACGCCTCCATCGCTGGCGTACTTCCGCCCCGGACCGAAGGGCAGCTCGTAGGTCGCGGAGATGTCCACCTTGTGGGGCGTGTTGCCGCTCTGCGTTCCCTCGTTGAGGTACCAGTACTCGGGAATCAGGATGCCGCCGGCCCACCTGTCGGTGGCTTTCGCGTAGGTGTAGGCCGAGGTCATCGCGAAGCCGTTGTTCATCCGGCGGTTGACACTCACCTGCAGCGAGTCATATTGCACGTGCCCGAGGGGCCGGACGACGTTGACGGCGGCGGTCGTGCGGAACCCACCGACGAGCCCGGGCTGGTTGAACGGCAGGCCAAGGTTGCCGGTGCCGATCTGGTTGTAGTTGAGGTTCTGGTTTCGGACCATGTCGTTCTGGCGGTTGCCGACGTACCCGACCTGCGCGGTGAAGTTGTGCGGCAGCACCTTCTGCACCGATACGTTGAAGGTCGAGATGACGCCGCGCGTGTACTTGCCCACTTCGTTGGTCGTGATCGCGGCACCCGCGGGAACTTCCATTACCGGCGTCAGGGTGAGGATAGGCAGCAGCGGGTAACCGTCACTGAAACTGCCGACCGGCGTGAAGTTGTTTCCCCCGATTGCTGTGTCGGTGATCTGCACGTTGACGGGGAAGTTGCGCATGCGGCCGCCGATCATGTTGTCGTTCTGCGGATTGCGCGAGTAGCCGGCGCGGAAGACGAGCGAGTCGGTCGCGCGATACGCGACGCCGAGGCGAGGCGTGAAGAGGTCCTTTTGCACCTCGATGCCGCAATCGATTGGGATGTCGCCGAGGCCGCACAACAGCAGCCGGTTCTGCGTGAAGTCGAACAGCTCGATGCCGCGATCGACGTGCTGCGGCACGGGATAGTACTCCCAGCGCACTCCCGCCGACACCGTCAGTTTGCGCGTCAGCTGGAACTGATCGCGGATGTAGATGCCGTACTCCCACGTCCGTAAGGTCGCGGACTGCTCGTTGCTGCCGCCGCCGTCCTCGGTCAGCAGCGGGTTCTGCAGCGCCGTGTTTCTGGTTATGGGCAGGCCCAGCAGGAAGTCCGCGTATCCGTTAAACAGGTTCGCCCCCGGGGCGCCCGTCGCGCTGAGCGCCGTGGCGCCGCCCGGGAACTGGAAGCTCGGCGCCGTGATTTCGTAGTGGTTCATGTGCAACCGGTGCACGTCGATGCCGAATTTGACGTTGTGCGCGCCCTTGTTCCAGCCGGCGTTCATCACCCACTGCCACTGCGGATCGAGATAGTCGAACACCGATGCGGTGTTGTCATTGACCCGGATGCCGTTCCCGTACGAGCTCCACGTGTTGGTGGGGCCGATGTCGATGCGGGGCATCGCGTAATCGCGCTGCAGCGGCGGCTGACACGCATTTACAATGCCGACCTCGTCGCCCCAGCAGGTGCCCTTCCCCGGTGCCTCCTGGTAGGTGTGCTGCCGCGTGAAGCCGAACAGACCATCAATGACGAAGTTCGACGAAACGATGTTGGTGGCGGAGATCGCTGCGCTGCTGACGTTCGAATCCAGGATCGTGCCAAGCGCCAGCGGATTTACTCCCGGTTCGCCATATAGGCCCGCCGCGAGCTCGCTCGCGGGCAAGTAGCTGAACCGTCCGTTCAGGTTCAGCCGGCTGTTGGCGTTGTAGGTGATCTTCGAATCGATCTTGTGAAAATCGGACCGGTAGTCAGGTACAGCGAAGTAGTTGTTGACGTTGCCTGGGAGCGTCGGCACCGGGAGATGGGACAGGATGTTCTTGGAGACCTGGTTGATCCGGCTCGCCGGAATGAAGTTGCACGAATCGAATCGCGGATCGGCCGTCGACGTGAGGCCGCAATTGGCAAACGCGAAGGGCACTCGTCCCTGTCCTAAATTGTTACCTGTCAGCGGATCGTAGATGACCGTACCGGTGCCCGAGAAGTTGCCCGCCCGGATTGCGGCGGGGGGCAACGACAGAAACTGCGATGCCGAACCCGACGCCTGGCTGACGTACGGACCGCCGATGGTCCGCTGTACCGTCGACTCGATGCTCGCGAAGAAAAACAACTTGTCGCGCTTGATCGGGCCACCAACGGTGCCGCCGAACACGTTCTTGTTGTCTTTGGTCTTGTCGAGATTCGACGGCAGGAAGTAATTGCGCGCGCGCATCGAGTCGTGCGTGAAGTACTCAAATGCCGATCCGTGGAGCGTATTGGTGCCGCTCTTGATCTGCACGTTCACCGACGCGCCGCCGGCCATGCCCTGCTCCGCGTCGAAGCTATTCGTGACGACGTTCACTGTTTCGATGGCTTCGATAGCGGGCGTATAGGCCTGCAGACTCTGGATCCACTGGTTCGTGGCGCTGACGCCGTCGAGACGAAAGACCGTGTTCGAGTCGGGCGCGCCGTTGACCGACACGCGCATCGCGCGCGCGGGGTTGTTGATGCCGCCGGTCTGGAAGTAGTTCGGCTGCGCGACGCCGGGCGTCAGCGTGAGCGCGCTCTGGAAGCTCCGCCCGTTGATCGGCAGGTTCTCGAGCTGCTCGCTCGTCGTCTGCGTCTGCACGGCGGCGGTTTCGGTCTGCAGCAGGACTGAATCGGCCGAGACGAGCACCGACTCCTGCAGTGTGCCGACGCTCAGCTTGGCATCGACGCGGACGGACGTATTGAGGCGAACCGCGATGTCCTGCGCGCGAAACGACTGGAATCCCGGCAGTGTCACGTCCACGCGGTACGTGCCGGCGGCCACGTTCGGGAACGAATAGTTCCCGGTTTCGTTGCTCGTCGTCTCACGCGCCTGATTCGTTTCGGCGTGGGTGATCGTGACCGTAGCGCCAGGCACCGCGAGATTCGACTCATCGGTGACGGTACCCACAATGGACCCGTAGAGCACCTGTGCTACCACCGGCGTGGATACCAGCACCAGCGACACGAATAGAACCACACCGCGCCAGACTGCCCGTTTCATGCGTCCTCCTCAGTGCCCGCATACGCCCGCGGGCAGATCTGTCCGACAAAAAGAATTGAAGGGCGGAGCATAGGCCACGGGTGCGCAAGTGTCAACACTTTAGTGACGTGCGCAGTACGCGGGCGCCGCCACGATACGGCCGTACCGATACAATTTATTGAATTTCGGGTTCAACCGCGGCAGTTGAGTGTTGACACTTGATACACCTGGACGTATCCTGCTCCGCCTTCGCCCGGGGGCTACGGCGAGACAAGCATGCCTATGACAGCGGTGACGCGAAGGGACTTTCTGGCTGGAGCCGCAGCGACGGCAATCGCCGCGCGGCCGCGGCCTGCCGCCGCCCAGGGCGCGGCGATCCCCATCATCGACACCCACATCCACCTTTTCGATCCCACTCGCCCGCAGGGTGCGCCCTACAGCGGCCCCCGTGCCGCAGGCGCAGCGCCGATTGCCGCGTATCCCGATCGCTATCGAAAACTGGCGATGCCGTTGGGCTCGGTGGGTGCCATTAAAGTGGAGGCGAGCCCGTGGGTCGAGGACAACCTGTGGGTGCTCGAGGTCGCGCAGCGCGACACGATCATCGTCGGCGTCGTCGGCAACCTGGAACCCGACAAACCGGAATTCCAGGAGTACTCTCGATCGGTACCGGAAGCACCCGCTCTTCCGCGGGATTCGCTATGGGAATCTCTGGGGGCGTGACATCGGCAGGCAGGCCGACAACCCGGTGTTCATCAACGGCCTGAAACTGCTGGCCGATGCCGATCTCGTGCTCGACACCGCCAATCCGCAGATGGCGCTGCTCGAGTCGATGCTCAAGATCAGCGACAAAGTCCCCAGCCTGCGCATCGTCCTCGACCATCTGCCCAACTTCGAGCCCACGCCCGAGGAGCGCCCGGCGTATGCCGCCGCGCTCAAAGAGTTCGCCAAACGGCCGCAGATCTACGTCAAGCTGTCCGCGATCCTCCGCCAGGTCGATGGACGGGTGTCGACCGACGTCAACAGCTACCGCGACAAGCTCGATCTCCTCGTCGCCACGTTCGGCGACGATCGCATCCTGTTCGGGAGCGACTGGCCGAATAGCGACGGTGTGGCACCGGTCGATCAGGTTTTCACGATCGCGAAGGCGTATTTCGCGACAAAGCCGCGCGCGGTCGCGGAGAAATACTTCTGGAGAAATTCGATCGCTGCGTACAAGTGGGTGAAACGCGAGGCCGCGCAGCCTTCGCTCTGACGTCTAATCTCACCGCAGCGACGCTACGACGCCACGGGATCGGATCGTGACCCGGGGATCAGATGAGATCAGGAGGGCGTCTCAACACGAAGACGTGTTCATTTCCGGTAATGATCTCTGTACCGCTCGAGAGAGTAGAGAGATCGATCGGGCCTACCGGTTATAAATCCGCACCCGGAAGAGCGGCTTTGCCTGCTCCTCCGCGCTCTGCTCGAAGGTCTGTTCCGTCTTCGCCGGATCGTAGTCGCGCCATAGCCACGTGAGGCACTCCGGCAGCTCGGAGACGGCGAGCGCGGCGTGATGGGTGCCGCCGCCGAAACTGAAGTGAAAATCGTATCCCTTCATCTTCAGTGAATTCGCGAGCTGGATGTTCTGCAGCGGCCAGCTTCCCGGATTGGTCTCCTGATCCTCCGAACCGTCGTTCATCCACACCCGGAGGTTCCGCTTCGGCTCGCGCCGCACTTTGAACGGATACACGTTTCCGCCATCGATCTCCCCCGGCCTCCATCCAATTGCGACGAAGCTGCCCACCACGGTGTAGATGCGGCTGAAGTCGTCCGGATGATTCCATGCGACGGTGAACGCGGCGATGCCGCCCGACGACTGCCCTTGAATCGCACGACTGTACGCGTCGCGGCGAATGTTGTACTTCGCGTACACCTCCGGCAGGAGCTCTTCGCGGAGGAACTGCGAATACTTGTCCGACATCGTGTCGTAGAGCACCGCGCGCAGGCTCTTGCCGTCGAGCGTACCCGGTGACACAAAGACGTGGATCATCACCGGAATCTTCTTATCGTGAATCAGATTGTCGGTGACTTCGTGCAGCCGGTACAGGCTGGGGCACAGCCGGCACTGCTCTTCCACATTCCGGGTGATGTAGCGCTCGCCATCCTGCCAGACCATCAGCGCGGCCGGCACGGCGGGGTTGTACTGCGCGGGCACGTAGATCCAGTAATTGGTCTGCATGCCGCCGTAGAGCTTGCTCGTATGCACGAGCTTGTCAGAAATGCGGCCCTGCGGTACGCCGGGGCGCGCGTACGACAGCGGCCCGTAGGCGGGCATGTCATAAGAGCCGCCGAATTTCTTCCCGTCGACGAGGTAGTGGAACCGATGCGACGTCCCGACACGCAACTGCCCCGTGTAGAACCACAGATTGCTTCCGGGAATGCGGCGCATGGCGCCGGCCGGCTCATCGTCGACGACGAGCGTTGGCTGCGCCGCGGTCTCCACGGCCCACACGAAGTCAGGGCCGTTCGAATCGAATGCCTCTCCGCTCTTGATCGGGGCATCCCCGAGTCGCTTGACCAGCGCCTCACGAAACTCGGGCGCATCGGGCCGCGATTTCGCCATGGCGAGCAGTTGATCCATCGCCGCCCGCTCCATCGCATGCCCGCGCCCGGGAAAGAGCGCACCCAGCGCGAGAAATCCGATCAACAGAACACGCATCATGGCTGCTGCTCCACGGCCCGGCTGAAGCCGGGCACTACGTACAAGAAAACAGGAGATCAAGAGATCAGGAGCTCAAAACTTCTCCTAATCTCCTAATCTCCTGTCGGTCCTAATCCCTAATCCCTAGAGGTCCGAGAGATACCCCAGCTTGCCGTTGCTGTCGGCAAATGTCTCGGCGGGGATGCCCATCTTGTTCATCATCGCCACGTGCAGGTTGGCGAGCGGCGTCTCGTTCGGATACGTCACGTGCCTGCCCAGATTGAACAGTCCATTGCCCTTGCCGGTAATAACGGTCGGCAGGTCGTCGTGATCGTGATCCTTGCTGAGACCGCTGCCGTAGTTGACCATGATGTGATCGAACAGCGTGCCGTCGCCATCCTTGGTCGCCTTCAGCTTGTCGATGAAGTAGGCAAACTGCTCAATCTGATACTGATTGATGAGAATGCACTTCTCGATTTTTTCCTTGTCGCCGCCATGGTGCGTCAGGCCGTGATGCGAATCGGCAATCCCGATCTCGCGATACGCGCGATTGCTCTGCTCAATCGCCATCAGGAACGTGATGATGCGCGTCGAGTCTGTCTGAAACGCCGTCGCCATCAGATCGAACATGATGCGCGTGTGCTCGTTGTAGTTCTCGGGCACGCTCGGCGACGGACGATCCATTTCGGGATCCAGCGCGCTCTCGCTTTCCGTTTTCTGGATGCGCGTTTCGATATCGCGCACCGCGTACAAGTACTCGTCGAGCTTGCGTCGATCGGACGTGCTCACGGCCCTTTCGAGACGCTTCGCGTCCTGGAGGACAGAATCGAGCACGCTCTTCTGGTACTTCTCCTTCTTCGCGCGCTTCACCGGATCGCGCTCGATCTCGCCGGCGCCGAACAGCCGTTCGAACACGGCGCGCGGGCGAATTTCTGGAGGATTCGGCGTCGACGGCGTGCGCCACGAGATGCTGTTGCTGTAGGCGCAACTGTAGCCATTGTCGCAGTTGCCGCCCTGGATGCCCTCTTCGCACCCGAGCTCGAGTGAGGCAAAGCGCGTCTGGTTGCCGATGATACCCGCCGCGTACTGATCCATCGACACGCCGGCCTGCAGATCCTTGCCGAAGGTCTTCTTTGGATGTGCGCCTGTCAGATAGCTCGCGCCCGCGCGGCCATGGTCCCCGGGACCGTCGCCATGCGCACGGCCGCCATCGACCGTGAGACCGTTCAGCACGGTGATGTCGTTGCGATATTTCGCCAGAGGCGCCAAGGTGCGCGGCAGCTCGTCCGGAAGCGCGGCGATATGCGCGTCGCTCTTGATGGCCCAGGTGTCCATCTGGACGCCGTTCGGGAAATAGAGAATCGCCAGCCGCGTCGGCGACGAACCGGCAGCCTTCACGAATGCCGGTACCATGGCGTCGAGCAGCGGCAGTGCCATCACACTACCGACACCGCGCAGGAACGTCCGTCTTGGAAGCTGCTTCTTGAGAATCACATTCATGGCTTCGCGCCCTCCACAGTCTGCATCTGAAACGGTTTGCTCTTCACGACTTCCATGACGAGCGCCGAAAACCTGTAATCGCTCGCCTTGACTTGACGGGTGATCGCTTCGATTGTGGGACGGTCGAAGCGTTCCAGCCCGCGCCCGAGGCTGTACGTCATCAGCTTCTCGGTGACGTTGTTCACGAACGCGTCGGATTTGGTCTTCAGGATGTCTTTCAGTCCTTTCGACCCCTCAAAGGTCTGTCCTCCGGGCAGCGTGCCCGCGGTCTCGATGGGAAATTTGCCGTCGTGCGTCCGCCACGCCCCGACCGCGTCGTAGTTTTCGAGGCCGAAGCCAAGTGGATCCATCAGCATGTGGCACGGCGAACAACTTGGGTCGCGGCGATGCTGCTCCAGGCGCTCGCGAAGCGACACCTCGGTCCCGATGTTGGACTCATTCAGCGACGGCACGTCGTCCGGCGGCGGCGGTGGCGGCGTGCCGAGCAGATTCTCCATCACCCACTTGCCGCGAACCGGCGGCGAAGTGCGGGTGGGATACGAGGACACCGTCAGGATCGCGCCCTGCGTAAGAACACCGCTGCGCTGCTCGCCGTCGACTGTCACACGCTGGAATTCTTCGCCATCGACACCCTTGATGCCATAGTGACGGGCGAGAGGACCGTTGACCCAGGTAAACGGCGCGTCGATGAAGTCGAGGAGGCTTCTATCTTCCTTGATGATGGTCTCGACGAACATCATCGTCTCTGTGCGCATGGCATCGATGAGCTCGTCGTCCACGGTCGGAAACCGCTTGGGGTCGGGCTTGGTGCGGCCGAGGTTTCGCAGCTGAAGCCACTGCGCCGCCCAGTTCTCCACCAGGTTGTACCCCTTCGGGTCGGCGATCATGCGCCGTACCTGTGCCTCGAGCACGGCAGGCTGGCGCAGGGTGCCTGTTTTGGCGATGCGCATCAACTCGGCATCGGGCATGCTCGCCCACAGAAAGTACGAGAGGCGCGACGCGAGCTCGATATCGCTGACCGGATACTCTGTTTCGGCGGCAGCGCGTGGAGCTGGCGACGTTTGGCGGGTCCGCAGAACAGGACCCGCGCTACGTGATGCGAGTACGGAGGCCGGGTCTTGTTCTGTAGACCCGGCGATCGGTTTGACTCTCGGATTCGCCTCGATGCGGAACAGAAAGTTCGGCGACGCGAGAATCGCCTGAAGCGCCAGGCGGATGCCCTCGTCGAACGAATCGCCTTCGCGCTGCGCGAGCGCGACGAGCTCGAGCTTCGACTTCAGTTCCTCGTCCGTAACCGGGCGCCGGTAAGCGCGCTCCATCAACGTGCTCAGGATAGTGCGGGCGCACTGTGGAGTCTTCTGGCTGCAGGTGAAGATCTTCGTGTAGCTCGCCGGCGGCGCCGCGCTCGGATTGAACGGGCCGACGATGTCGAGATAGTCGACGAAGAGCCCGCGGCGCATGTCTGGATTGATGTTCTGCAGCGGGCTGTCGAGGTCCGCGAGCTCCGGGTACGACGCGCGGATGAAGCGCTCGCCCGCCTTCACCGTCGCGCGCGCCGTGAACTCGCCCTGCGAATATCCGAACGCGCCCGTACCTTCGATAACCGTCGAGATGACCTGCGCACCGTCGACCGTCAGGATGAGCTTCCGCGGCGGCGCGGCCTTTCGCGCGGCCTCGTCGCGCGCCTTCAGCTCTTCGGGTGTAGGCTCACGCCGCGGTCCACCGCCCCGTCCGCCTGGCGCCGGCGCTGCGGTCCCTGCCGCGGCCGCTTTCTCCCGCTCGAGCTTCCGGGCCTCGAAAAATTTTCGCCGCTCCTCGGCGCGACGGGCTCTTTCTTCGTCGGTGATGTCCGCGTCGTCGTCGCCGCGGAAATTTGCGATGCGGAGCCGGAACTGGTACTCGCCGTCGACCGGGAACGTGAAGTCTCCGTACATCGCGCCGCGCAGCGAGTAGGGCAGATAGACACCCGAATTCCCTTCGGAGAGCACGTCGTACGCGTCCTGCGACCGACGGTTCATCAGCCTGACGAGGCGCGTGGGCTTCGCCGGCACCGCTTCACCGTATACGGCGAGACGGGAGATCTTCTCCGCGGCTTGCATGTACTTTTCCATCAACATCGGCGAGACCGTCAGGACGTCGCCGTTGTTGTCGAAGCCATAACCGGAATCGTCCACTGGAAATTCGTCGGCCGGCCGCGCGGCCACACCAAGAAGGTCGCGGATGGTGTTGTTGTATTCGACGCGGTTGAGCCGGCGCGCCGTCACACGCCCTGCCATCGACACCGCCGTCGTCCCTGCGGTCAAACCGGGAAGCTTTTTGATCCATCCGACGACCGCAGCGCGCTCGGCATCGCTCAGCGGTTTCGCCGTTGGCGGCGGCATCGCCCCGGCCGACACTTTTTCGAGGACACTCTGCCAGATCGCCACGTGCGTTGCCGTGGTCGCGGGATCGCGCAGCGGCTCGAGGTTCAGCTTGCCGGCCTGCGCCTTCTCGTTATGGCATCCGAGGCAGCTTTTCGCCATCACCGGAAGAACGTCCTGTTGAAACTCGGCGGCGTGCGCCTGCGTAGCCTGCGCCTGGCCGTTCAACGTGCGCGTGGCGAAGCCCAAACCTATGGCCGCACACACCAGTAAAACGGCGCCAAACTTGTGCGTCATGAACACTCCTCAGTGACTACTAATTGTCGCATGCCGGGCCACCCTCAGTGCAACTAAGTTGCACCCTGTGCGTGGATCGTTGCCCCGGATAGCCACGGCGCGACATATTGAGACAAACGGCGCCTCCCATTCGCCCCAAGCCGGTAGAACGTCAATCTCGCGCCAAGCCTCCACTCGCGCTCGTCATACTGGCGCCCCACGCGGGTCGTCGACGTGATCACACCGAACCCATTAAGGTTCCTCACCGTCCCGTCCGGGTTCAACTGCAGATTCGAGACGTTCGCCGCCGGGTTCGCGAAATGGGGCGTGTTGGTCACGTTGAGCGCCTCGACCCTCAGCTGCAGGCTCATGTTCGACGGCAGCCCAAAGGTGCGGAAGAGGCTCATGTCGAGATTCGCCCAGCCGGGCCCGCGCATCGAATTCACCGCCGCGGTGCCAAAGCGGACCTCGGTCACCGGCTTGAACGCCAGCACGTCGAAAAACGCGCCGCCGTTCTCGAAGCCATAGATCTCCACGTCCTCTTTCACCTGATCGGCGAGCTGGGTGGTGCCAACGCCGGCATTGAGAGACGCAGCGTTGGCGGTGACGCTGAACGGCGCGCCGGATCGCGCGCTGAAGAACGCGTTGGTCTGCCAACCGCCGAAGATGTGGGACAGGACGCCCTCCGTCAGGAATTTCCTGCCGTTGCCGAATGGCAGCTCGTAAATGACCGACGTGTTGAGCGTGTGCGGCAGACCCGTCTCCGCCTTATTCAGGTACCAGTACTCCGGCTGCGGGATCGTACCGGCCCACCAGTCGATCGTCTTGCCGTAGGTATAAGCGACGCTGTACTGCAACCCCCTGCTCATCCGCTTGCTCACGCTCGCCTGCAGCGAGTCGTACTTCACTTTGCCCGCAGGGGCTTGGATGTTGATCGAGCTGGTGGTTATCGAGGATACGGTTGGCTCGGGTTTCCTCCGCCCAGCCGTCCGTAGTTCTGGTTCACCTGGCGCGTGAGGCCGTTCTGGCGATTCGCGACATAGCCCAACGTGAGGCTGTGGTCGTACGGGAGCAAATGCTGCATGCTCACGTTCCACGACGAGATCGTCCCGCGCACGAACTGCTCGTTCAGCGGATACGTGGTGAGCCCGGCGTTGACCGGGTTCAGACGCCCAACGGTCAGATCGAGGACCGGCACCATCGGGAACCCTTGTGCCAGCGTCCCGATGGCGCTGTACGTATCGGCCGTTTCCGTGTAGATGATCGTCGCCGGGTACGCGTTAAAGGGCGGCATCTGTTCTCTGCCCGACGTGTCATTCTGCGGGTTGCGCGAATAGCCGGCGCGAATGACCGTCGAGTCGGTGGGGCGATATGCCCAGCCGAGCCGGGGCGTGAAGAGATTCTTTTCCACCGTGACGCCGCAGGTTTGCGGAATTCCGGCTTGGCCGCAGATGAGGAGCTGTCTCGCGGTGAAATCGAACACCTCGAGACCGCGGTCGCGCCGCTGCGACAACGGGTAGTACTCCCACCGCACGCCGGCCGACACCGTCATCTTGCTGTTCAGCTCGAACTGGTCGCGGATGTACGTCCCGAATTGCCATGTCCGCAGCGTCCCGGGCCGGAAATCGTCGCCGGTCTGCTCGATGCCGATCATCGGAGTCATGATCTCCGAGCGGCGCGAGTTCGCCTCGCCCAGGAGGAAGTCCGCAAATGCGTTGAAGTTATTGAGCGAACCCGTCGGGCCCAGCGCGGTGCGGCCGCCCGAGAACGTGAACTGCGGCGACTGGGTTTCGTAGTGGTTCTGATGGAGACGCTTCAACTCTCCACCGAACTTCACGTTGTGGTTCCCTTTGGTCCAGCCGGCGTTCAGGTTCGCGCCCCATTGCGGGTCGCGATACGCGCGCGGCTCGCCGCCGCCGGAGATCGACCAGTTGTTGTTTCCCACATTCATCGCCGGGACCGCCGTGCTGCGGCCATACGGCGGCTGACACGAGTTCGGAATACTGAACAAATCTCCCCAACAGTCATCGGTGTGCGGGCGAGCCAGCATGTCCGTGCGCGTAAAGCCGAACACGCCGTCGACGACCAATGTAGTGGAGACGATGCTGGTGATCGCCAACGAGTGACTGTGGACCGTCGAGTCCCAGATGCGCCCCTGCCAAATCGGGTTCTCTGGGCCATTCTTGATGGTCCCATCGGTATCCACATACGGCAGCGCGGGTGCGCTGTCCTCGTAGCTTGTCGCGTAGCCGAGCCGTCCGTTGACGGTAATCCGGTTATTCGGCACCCACGTCAACTTGCCGTCGTACTTTCTGTAGTCCGTATTGTACTTGTTAGTAGCGTAGTAGTTGGACTGAAATCCCGGCAGTGTCGGTGGAACCAGCTTGGCGAGGACCGCCGTCGCAGTCGGGCTGATGCGGTTCGCCGGGATGTAATTGCAGGAGTCGAATCGCGGATCGCTAACCGATGTGAGGCCGCAATTGGCAAAGGCAAATGGGACTCGGCCTGAGCCGTTCGCACTGCCAGTCTGCGGATCGTAAATGACGGTATTCGTGCCGGAGAAATTCCCCGCGCGCATCGCCATCGTCGGAACATTGCGAAGACCGTTCGCCCCCGAGTTCGACAACGCGGTGCCAGCCGTCGTCCGTTGGCGCGTGGCCTCCACGCTGCCGAAATAGAAGAATTTGTTGCGGACGATGGGACCGCCGGCCGTGCCGCCGAATGCGTGGACGGAGCCGCTGCCTTTCGGATCGCCGGCAGGCAGGAAATAATTCTTCGCCTTCATCTTGTAGTCTTGCGCGTACTCGAACAGCGATCCCGCCAGCTGGTTCGTGCCGCTCTTGACCTGCACGTTTACCGACGCGCCGCCGGCCATCCCCTGATCGGCGTCGAAGCTGTTGGTGACGACGCTGACCGTTTCGATCGCCTCGAGACTGGGACTGTAGGCCTGGATTTGCTGGAAGAACTGATTAATCTGCGTGACGCCATCGAGCCGGACGACCGTGTTGTTCGCCGGCTGGCCGTTGATGCTGATCGCCATCGCCCTGGTCGGGTTGTTGCTGCCTCCGGACTGAGAGTAATCGGGCTGCGCGACACCCGGCATCAGCGCGATCGTCGTTTGCCAGGCGCGGCCGCTGGTGGGAATCGTCTCCAGCTCTCTGCTCGTCGTCAGCGACTGCACCGCGGCGCTCTCGGTCTGCAGGACGGCCGCCTCGCCGGACACGATGATCGACTCCTCGAGTGTGCCGAGCTTCAATTTGGCGTCGACGCGGACGTCGAGCCCCTGGCGGACGGCGATGTCGCGCGTGGTGAATGTCGAAAAGCCGGCAAGCTTGACGTCGACCTGATAGGTGCCCGGCAGCAGGTTGGGCACGTTGTAGCCGCCACTTGCGTCCGTGACGACGTCCCGCGTCAGGTTCGTCTCGCGCTGAGTGATGGTGACCGTCGCGCCGGGAAGCGCCGCACCCGTTTCGTCGGTGACGTTGCCGACCAGCGAGCCGTACAGCGCCTGGGAGCCGGCTGGGGCTGCCATCGCGAACACCAGTGCCGTAAGGAGGACACCTCTCCATGCGAACCTCATATTTCCTCCAGAAGATCAGGTGAGAAGCCTTGTTGGTTGATCGCGGTCATTGTAGCCGCTGCGCCTTTAAGCGAATTGTGACAATTTGCGACATGCGAGACCCCTTTCTCTTGACATGGGCAGCAGCGAATGGCAAAAGACCTCAATTCCCCAATGCGTCCCCGCCGTGTCCAGCACATCCTCGCCGTTGGCGCACTACTGGTTGCCGCATCCTGTGGTCCGGTCCAGTCGGCGGCGGATGAAGAACCGGTTACGGTCAGGATGTCGACCGGTTTTGCGACCGGTAATTTCCGGCCGTTCAGCGAAGCGCTCGTAAAAGGCTACCGAGAGCTGATGCCAGACCTGCGCGTGCAACCGATTGACACGTCCGGGTCGATGGAGAACATCCAGGCGCTGAACGACGGCACGGTGGACGTTGGACTCTCGCAGGGTGGTATTGCTTACATGGCCTACAACGGCCGATTTCGCGGCTCGGCACAGCCGCTGCGTAACATTCGCGGCATCGCGGTCTTGAACTCCTCGGCTGTGCAGTTGCTCGTCGGTCCCGGATCGCGAATCCGCTCAATGGACGAGCTGCGCGGCCATCGCGTGAGCGTCGGCTCGAATGGCAGCGGCGCAGCCGTGATTTCTGAAATGGTTCTGGACGGACATTTTTCGCCGGGCGAGGTACAGAAAATCGACGCCAGCGTGCCCCGAACCAACGAGATGTTGCTTGATCGCTCGATTGATGCCGCCTTTACGATCTCGAGCGTGCCGAATGATGACGCCAAGCACCTGACGCAGGCGGGCGCGCGGCTCCTTCCCATCCGCGGACCGGCGATGGTGAAGCTGCGCACCATCTATCCCTTCTTCCGCTCCGAGGTCATCCCCGCCGACGCGTACGCCGGGATGAGTGAGGCCGTACATACGCTCGCCGTCGATGTCGTCCTGCTCACGCGGGCAGGTCTTGCAGACACGACCGTTCGCCGGCTCACGGACGGGCTCTTCCGGATGCTGCCCCAGCTCAACGCGGAACTGCCGTTTGTGAAAGGCATGGTGCCCGAGCGTGCACCGGCCACACCGGTGCCGCTCCACCCCGGCGCAGCGCTCTACTACCGCGAGCGGGAGCTCAGGCGATGAACTCGCGGCCGCGTTTGCTTGTTTCCGAGCCATCGACATGGCTGGCGGCGTTGATCTGCTGCGGACTCTGCGCGCTTGCGTGGTTCGGCTATCGTGCCACCGACCAGTGGCAGCGCAGCGCGGCACTTCTCGCGGATCATCGCGCACGCGAAGCCTCGGATCTGCTCACCCGCGCGCTTACCCGCGACATGGCCGGAGTGCAGACATCCATCCTGAACAGCCCCGAACTGAACGGCCAGGCCTTCGATCCGCCTTATGAAGTGAACGATCTTGTCGCACTTGCCTTCGCGCGATATCCCTATCCGGAATTTTTTTTCGGCTGGACACCATCGAGCGGCGGTACGGTGATGTTCGCCCGCACCGACCGGCTGCCAGCCTGGATGAGCGCGCACGAGCACGCTGACACCTATCCCGTCGAGGTCCGGCGCGGTCCACCGGAAATCGCGGCGCTGCGCCGGCGGATCGAGTCGGACATCGCCGAGCGCCGCCGTTATTCGGTGTTCGACACATCGATCGAAGGGGCCCGCTACCAGGTGGTCGTGCTCCTCACTTATCAGGGCATTACCAGGGAACGGCTCGACCGTGCCTTCGGCGCGGCGATTAATCTGGAGTGGGTCCGCGACCATTATTTCAACGACATCCTGAAACAAGTGGCGCAGATTGCAGGAAGTGCCGGCGCGACTTCATTTGCGATCATCGATGAAGGTGGCCGCCGCGTCGCCGGCACGCTCGAACCGGAGTCGCTGGAGAACGTCGCCAGGCGCGCGTTTCCAGTCCTGTTCTTCGACCCCACTGTGCTGGCCGTCAGTCCGCCCGGAGATCTCGCGCAGAGCTCGTGGACCGTAGCAACCAGCGCCGCCGGCGATCCCACCTTCGTGCTGGCCGCGCGCGGCGCGCGGCGAAGCCTCGTCGTCGTCGGTGCAGGTGTCGCTCTGCTTGCGCTGAGCCTGATCGCGACCGCCCGCGCCGCCCGGGCAAGCGCCGCCGTCGCGACGGTCCGAGCCGACTTCGTTGCCACGGTCACCCACGAACTGAAGACACCGCTTTCGACGATCAGGGCCGTCGGAGAAACACTGGTGCGTGGACGCGTCAAAACCGACCAGGACCTGAAGCGGTACGCGCATTTGCTTGTGCGCGAGGAAAGGCGCCTGACGCGTCTGGTGAACAACCTCCTCGCCTACTCCCGCGTCACCGACGTCACGGAGGTTTATTCGTTCGAAGCGCTCGAACCGGCAGCGCTTATTTCCGAAGCGACGCAAGGATTCCGCCGCCAACTGACCGACAGCGACGTTCGGCTCGAAATAGACGTGCCCCCGGAACTGCCGGCGGTCCGGGCCGATCGAACCGCGGTCATTCTCGCGCTCGACAATCTGATCGACAATGCGATTCGCCATTCTGGAGAAGCAGAAACAGTATCCGTGCGAGCGTCGGGCGAGGCGGATCGCGTGCGTTTCGACGTCATCGATCACGGTGTGGGCATTCCCGCCGACGACCTCCCGCAGGTCAAGCGTCGGTTCGTCCGTGGGAAGACGACCAGGGGCCCTGGCAACGGGCTGGGCCTCGCCATCGTCAATCGCATCGCCGCCGATCACGATGGCTCGCTCGAGATTACGAGCGAGGTTGGGCGCGGGACCACGGCGACGCTGATTCTCCCGAGGGCGGCAATTGCATGCGGCCAAGAATCCTGATCGTTGAAGACGACTCATCGCTGGTGCAGATCCTTCGCGATAACCTGATCGTCGACGGATTCGATGTGGAGTGCGCCTCTCATGCGGACAAGGCGCTCGTGTTGTATCGTTCGTTCGTCCCCGATCTGGTGCTCGTGGATGTGATGCTGCCCGATCTGAGCGGGTTCGAGCTCGCGCGCGTACTGAGACATGGTGGAAAGACGCCGATCATCATCCTGTCAGCCCGAGGCGAGAAGGCCGACATACTCACGGGGCTTCGTCTCGGGGCCGACGACTACATCACCAAGCCATTCGACATGGAAGAGCTGGTAGCGCGCATCAATACCGTGTTGCGACGAGTGAAGCCGACGGTCACGACGATCCGGCTCGCGGGAGTCACGATCGATTTTCGAAGCGGCATCGCCACCGGTCCTGACGGCGATCTGCACCTCAGTCATCGCGAGTTCGAGATTCTGCGCGTGCTGGCCGAGCGTAACTCCCGCGTCGTGTTTCGCGATGAGCTCTTCAGGGAGGTCTGGGGCTTTCTCGACACCAGCACGACCCGCTCGGTCGATCGTGCGGTCTCACGGTTGCGGCAGAAAATCGAAGCGGATCCAAGGACTCCTCGTTTTCTACGGACGGTCCACGGAGACGGATATATATTGACGCCAGAAGCTGTGATTTGACGTCAACGGCATCCACAAGGAGGCAGGAGTGAAGCGCATCTCAGTTGTGATTTCCTCAGTTTCGGCCATGCTCCTGGGCACCGCGGCCCTGGCGCAGGCGCCGCTCAGCGAGATTGACGCCCACATCGCGACAGCCAAAGCCGCCGCGGGACAGGAATACCGCGGCACGTTCGTCAATCTCTGTCTCCCGAGCGCGCCGCGCGGCGGCGGTGCAGGACGCGGCGGAGCGGCACGCGGCGCTGGCGCGCCCGAAACGCCGGACCGCGCCAACTGGTATGCGCCTCCCTTCAAAGTGTTCGACAACTTCTACTGGCTGGGCACGCGCCAGCATTCATCGTGGGCGCTCCAGACCAGCGCCGGCATCATCATCATCGATACGAACTTCGCGTGGGCCACACGGCCGGAGATCATCGACGGGATGACAAAGCTGGGCTTGAATCCGAACGACATCAAGTACGTGATCATCAGCCACGCGCACGGCGATCACGATCAGGGCGCGGCCGAGCTGCAGGAGCGTTACAGCGCGCAAGTCGTGATGGGCGCGCCCGACTGGGACGCGACGCTCAAACGTCCGCCGACCGCGGCGGGTGGGGTACCGAAGCGGGACATCTCGGTCGGGCCGGAGGGCAGGAAGCTGACTCTGGGCGACACCACCGTGGAGATGGTCTTTACTCCGGGCCACTCTCCGGGGACGCTGTCCTATGTCTTCCCGGTGAAGAACCAGGGTCAGACTGTGATGGTGGCGTACTCCGGCGGGACGCTCACCGGCGCGTTCGGCACGGACGGCGCGCGGTGGGACGAATACATCGCCTCGCAGCGAAAGATCGCCAAAGCGTCCGCCGATGCGGGGGCCAGCGTGCTGATCTCCAATCACAGCGAGTACGACGGCGCATACACCAAGGCGCGCCTGCTCGCCGCGCCCCGTCAGCCGGGCGAAAATCACCCGTTCATCGTCGGCGCGGACGGCGTGCAGCGCTACTTTACGGTGATGACCGAGTGCGCGATGGCGTCAAAGCTGCGGGTCGGCGCGAAATAGTCGGTCCCTGTCGTAGTGCCGACCTTCAGGTCGGCCAGCGCCGTCGCTGACCTAAAGGTCAGCACTACGCTGGTCCTGTCGTCTGGTCCTGTCGTCTGGTCCTGTCGTCTGGTCCTGTCGTCTGGTCCTGTCGTTAGTGCCGACCTTCAGGTCGGCCAGCGCCGTCGCTGACCTAAAGGTCAGCACTACGAATGAGGCGAAATCGTCAGCTGCCCTTTTAGAACGTCACGCGCGCGCCAAGCTGGATATCGCGCGGCTTCATCACGGTGCTCGAGTCGATGTTGTTCAGCCTCATGAATCCGGCCTGGTTAGTTGCGAAATTCACATTGCCGACGTTGAAGAGCGTGTAGTTGGTGGCGTTCAGCGCTTCGATTCTCACCTGCACGCGCACGCGATTGCCCACTGCGAAATTCTTCGTGAGACCGAAATCCAGGAGGTGGTGGTTCATGAAGCGCACATTCGGCATGGTGGTCGGAAATGTGCGCACGTTCGACTGGCCGAGCTGGTTCTCGGTGGACTGGAATGTGATCGGCTGTCCGGCCGCGTTGCGGAACTGCTCATTCTGGAAGGTATAGAAGCACGTCAGGTCGATGACCGGCGCGTCGACGCCTCGGAATATACCGCCCTCTTCGCCCCACTTCGACTTCAGATCCTTCGGATCACCGCAGGCCGGATCGTAATAGGTGTTGTTGTTGAACACGAGCGGCTGACCGACCTGCCACTCGAACTTCGCGCTGAACTGCCATCCGCCGAGAATCGCATCGACAGCCGGAGACCAGTCTGTTCCCCATCGGCGTCCGCGGCCCGCAGGCACCTCGACCACCGACGCGAACGTGATGCGATGCGGCCGGTCGACCGTCGCGACCCGCTCTTCGGGCTCTTCCCACGGGTTCAACGGCGTCACGCGCTCGCGCATGCGCGACCAGGTGTACGAGCTCATCAGCATGAACCCGTGCGTGAACCGCTTGTCCGCGCGGAAGATCATCCCGTGATAGAAATTCGACCCGTTGTTCGTCTCGGTGCAGAACGTGCCGTTGCCGGTGCAGATGCCGCTGGCCTCGAACTGCGGATGCTGAAAGAGCAACCGGCGCCTTGGGATGGTGGCGCCGTTGCTCGCCGGCTGGTCGGGCGTCAGCCCGACGAATGGATTGGAAACGGCCTGTGTCAGGAACGTTTCGGCGTCGGCATCGCGAAGCGCACTTTGCGTCCGGAATTGCTGAGGGACGTAGTTCACGGTTTCGAGGATCGGCAAGTTGCGTCCGCGCTGGCCGAGATACGACACCTCGACGAGGAAGTCTCCCGGGAACTGGCGTTCGATGCCGAAGCTGTATCGCCAGTACTCAGGATTCACGCGATCCGCAAGCGTGACGTTCCCGGGCGCGTTGCCGAGGTTGGTCGTCAACCCCTGGCTCGATCCGACCGGCACGAGCAGTTGGCCGCTCGGAATGGGATTGGTCAGATCCGCCTGGAACGTCAGTCCGTTGTCGCTGGTCACCGGAACCGGCGTGTTGCGCGAGTACCCGATTTGATTGAGCCCTGTCGTAATGCCCGGCACACCCTGAATCTGAAACGGCGCGATGAAGAGTCCGACTCCACCCCGCAGAACGGAGCTTTCCGTCAGCTTGTAAGTGAAGCCCGCGCGCGGCTGAAAGTTGTTCTTGTCCGCGTTCCACGCCGAAGGCTGATCGCCCGAAAGATAGGTATAGCCTCCGCGGACGTTGAACGCCGACGCCGCGATAGGCACGCCACGCGGGCGGATTCGCGGCGAAATTGGCGCGTGCCTGCGCTTCGATCGGATTCGACGTCGTCAAATCGAACCCGCCGATGTTGCGGTTCTCCACCTCGGTGAGCCCGAGCTCGAGGTCGTAGCGAAGGCCCAGGTTCAACGTGAGGCGATCCGATACGCGCCAGTCGTCGTGCACGAATGCGCCGTGACTGTTGACGCGCGCGTCGTAGTTGCTGCGCGTTTCGAAGATCGAGTTCGTCGTGGGAATCCCGAGCATGAATGCGGCAATCCCCTGCCCATACTGGGCCGTGGGGTTACTGGTGGCGCGCGTGTAGCTGTTATCGAACGCGTATGCTCCGGCCTTCCACCCCAGATTGGTCTCTGCCTGCCGCAGTTGCCGCCAGTCATATCCAATTTTGAAGGTGTGATTGCCGGCGGTTTTGGTCAGCGTCGGTGCGATCTGAACATTGTAGAACGGCTGCGCGCGTCCGCTGTTGAAGCCGCTTTGCTGGGCGCCGAGCGTCGCGACCGTCCCCGCCGCAGTGGGCGACGTCGATTCGATGCTGAAGCGAGGCAGCTGCTCGTAATCGCCGAAAAGAGCCGCCGTAGGCGCCGAGAACCCGAGGCTCGCCGGATCGATCGTATAGAGCGGGAACAGATCGTCGTTGAAGCGCAGCCAGCTTCCCTTCAGGTCGAACACAGTGGTCGGCGAGAGCACCGCCGTGTGGCCGACCGCATAGTTGAAATTGAAGCGATCGGTCGCGCCGCGCGTAATCTCGACACCGTTGAGCTCGCCGGCGAAGTTGTAACGTTCTTCCCGCCTGAAATTCCGGATGAAGCGCCCGTAGGTGCGCTGATTACTGGTCCACTCGTGGTCGACCCGCACCATCTGGAAGTCATACGCATACGTCCAGGGTTGATCGACAAAAAAATTCTGGGAGAAGTCCGCCACCGGGGCCTTATTCGGCGCCGGAAAGTACCCGAGCAGGTTGCGCGCGACGGGATTGATTCTGTCGGACGGGATGATGTTGCCAGGGAACGGATCCCGTACGACGACGCCGTTCACCAGTCGCGCAGTGCGGGGATCGAAGATCTGCACGCCGTTCGACAGCAGCTCGGAGAAGTCGCCCGTCCGCATCCTCGCGGTCGGCACCGAGCTCGTGAACGACTCGATCGTGTCGTCCTGCAGCTTTTCGTACGAGAACATGAAGAACGTCTTGTTTCGGAAGATCGGGCCGCCGATCGCGCCGCTGAACCGGTTGTAGTTGCGCGGTGTCTTGCCGGAGCCGTTCCTCTCGGACGCGAAGAGATTTTCCGACCGCGAGTCGTCGCGGTTGTAGTACGAGGCGGAGCCGTGGAACTGGTTCGTCCCCGTCTTCAGCGCCAGGTTCACCGCACCCGCGCCGGTGTGGCCCACCTGGGCATCATAGGCGGCTGTTTCGACTTTGAACTCCTCGATCGCGTCCGCGGGCGGCTGGATGCCGGCGCGCGCCTGCGACACGACGTTGCTCGATCCGTCGATCGTGAACTCGCTGTTGATCGTCCCAGTGATCGTCATGCCGCGAAGGTTGTCGTTGTCCATCGGCCGCTGCAGCGCGTACGACCGCTCGAACGATGCGCCAGGGATGAGCCGCGTCAGGCCATAGGCCGTTCCATCCCCAAGCGGAATTTCGCTGATGAGCTTGGAGTCGATCACCTGCCCGATGGTCGCGCTGCCGGACTCGAGCTGCGGGCTCTCGCCGACGACGAGGACAGACTCTGACACCGTGGCGGGCCCCAGCGTGGCGTCGAGCTGCACGCGCTCACCGACGTGCACCTGTATGTTTTGATATTCGCGCTTCTGAAAGCCGCTCAACTCGACGGTGACGGTATAGGCGCCGGGCAGCAGAAGGACGGCCGTGTATTGACCCGAACTGTTGGTGGTCTGGACGACCGTCGCGTTCGTGCCGTTGTTCACGATGGTGACGGTGACGCCCGGCAGCGCTCCGCCGGACGAATCGACGACGAGCCCACCAAGGGATCCCCGCGATTCCTGTGCGCCAAGCCGCGGAGATCCGAAGACCAGAACACACCCAAGGACCGCCAGCGCAAACTGCGTCATTCGAGTCATGCATCCTCCACTTGGTGTTGCCAACTCACGCATGTCATCTCGCCGCGGCCTGATTGTCACACGACTAACGGCGACGCCGAAAACGCCCAACCGATCGTTGACTTTGAGGCGCAAGGCCTATACCGTGGCTCCCCTAAACACCGTAATTTACAGCACCAACGCACAGGTAGACATGTCCGACCGAGGAGGCTCCATGCCGGCGAACAGGTACCGATCTCTGACCTTGGCAACTGCTGTGGGCATCATGTGCGCGATCGTGCCGATGCTCGCGCAGACGTCTTCGACGGTCGCCGGCACCGTCAAGGACGCGCAGGGCGGCATCATTCCCGGCGCAACCGTCACGCTGATCAGCGAAGCGCGCGGCACGACGTTCGAAGGACAGTCCGGGGCGACCGGCGACTTCGTCATCTCAAACATCCCTGCCGACACCTACACCATCCGCGTGACGATGGACGGGTTCAAGACGACCGAGCGGAAGGGCGTCGCCATCAGCCTCGGCGAGCGTGTGGCGGTCGGTGCCGTCACCATCGAAGTTGGCACGCTGGCCGAGACGGTTCTCGTGACCGGCGAAGCGCCCATTATTCAGGCGCAGACCGGCGAGCGGTCGTTCACCGTCGCCAAGGAGGCGGTCGAGAACCTGCCGGTGACGACCCGTTACTTCGGCCAGTTTGCAGCCCTCGCCCCGGGCGTGGTGGTGACCGGCAACAACCGCTTTGCCCGCATCGACGGCGCGCGAACCAACTACATGCTCGACGGCATCTCGTCGGTCAACACGGGCGGCAATCAGCCGGGTCTCGAGCTGAATGCCGATGCGATCGCCGAGGTCAAAGTCGTGACGTCTGCGTATCAGGCCGAGTACGGCCGGTCGACAGGGATACAGATCTCGGGCGTCACCAAAAGCGGCACGAACCAGTTCCGCGGATCGATGTACGACATCGAGCGGCAGGGTTCGTGGAATGCAAACAGCTGGGTCAACGCTCAGAACGGCAATCCGAAACCGGTGCTGAAGGAAAGAGATTGGGGCTATACGATCGGCGGCCCGGTCGGCAAGCCAGGCGGCTCGAACAAACTCTTCTTCTTCTACTCCGAACAGTTCTCGCCGAGGACGAGCGGCGGCGCCGTCAATCGTTTTCGCGTGCCGTCGCTGCTCGAGCGGCAGGGAGACTTTTCGCAGACGACCGACAACACGGGCGCCCGCTTCAACCTGATACGAGACGCCGCTACCAATCTGCCGTGTGCGGCGGCCGACACGCGCGGCTGTTTCCAGGATGGCGGCGTGCTTGGCCGGATTCCGCAGAACCGGCTTTATCAACTCGGCGTCAACATCCTGAAGACATATCCAGAGCCGAACACGGAGGGACTGAATTTCAATCTCGAAACGGTCGCGCCCAACGTCGATCGCAACACGTATCAGCACGTCGTGCGCGTGGACTATCAGGCGTCGCAGAAGCTGCGGATCACGGCAAAATACGCAGGACAGAATGCGACGGTCCAGACCAACCCCGGAACGATTCCCGGATTCAACGACACGGTGTTCCAGTTCCCCGCGATCCTCGTTCCATCGGCCACGGTCACCTACACCCTGAATTCGAGCACCGTGCTCGAGGGCACCTACGGCCTGACACAGGGCAACCAGCTCGGCAACGTGCCGATGAACCCGGTGACCAATCGGAATGCGGTGGGACTGGGGAATTTCCCGCTGCTCTATCCGAACAACGGCGCCGTGCCGGCCGGTTCCTATCAGGAGAAGGTACTGAGGGAGATGCAGGCGCCCTATTACATAACGGCCGCGTCGAGATGGCGCCGAGCTACCTGTGGGGCAGCCGCATCGGCGGCGGGACCCGAATCTCACGCCGCCCAACAACGCCTATCCGCCATTTCTCTGCATGCAGAACACCCACGACGTGGCCATCGGGCTGACGAAGCTCTGGGGATCGCACACGTTCAAGGTGGGATACCAGTCGCAGGACAGCATGAAGCTGCAGAACCTGGGGACTGTGACCTTTGGCGCCCTTCCCTTCGAAGGCAGAGTCAATTTCGGTAATGACAGCAACAACCCGCTGGATTCGGGGTTCGGATTCGCGAATGCGGCGCTCGGTATTTTCTCGAGGTTCGAGCAGCAGAATGCCCTGTACGAAGGCGACTACGTCTATCACAACAAGGACTTCTACATTCAGGACAACTGGAAGGTGATCGAGCAAGCTGACGCTCGATGTCGGCATGCGCTTCACCCACCACGGCCCGCAGTACGACGTGAAGCAGCAGGCGTCGAACTTCTTCCCCGATCAATGGTCTGCCAGCGCGGCGCCGTTGCTCTACGTGCCGGGATGCGCGAGCGGCTCGGGACCTGGATGCCCGCGGGTCGCGGTCGATCCGAGCACGGGCGCATCGCTCGGCGCCGGGTCGTCTGTTGCAATCGGCACGATCGTGCCCAACACCGGCACGCTGCTGAACGGGATCATCCAGGCCGGCAATGGCATCGCCAAAGAGAACTACACCGAGCAGTCGCTGGTCTTCGGGCCGCGCGTCGGAGCCGCGTACGACGTGACCGGCACGCAGAGGATCGTCGTCCGCGGCAGCGTCGGCGTGTTCTACGATCGGCTGCAGGGCGACTCGATCTTCGGCCAGATCGGCAACCCGCCGACCGGGCAGGGATCGACCGTCGTCAACTCGACATTGCAGCAGGTCGCGCAGGGCACGGCCAGTGTGCAGCCACCGCCGGTCATGCTCATCTACGACTACGATGCGAAGATCGGCGCGTCGACCTCATGGAACGGCGGCGTGCAGATGATCCTGCCGTGGTCGTCCGCGCTGGACATCTCATATGTCGGCACGCACAACTACAACTCGGTTTCGTTCGGCTCCATCTCGGTGCCGCCCAACAGCGATCCGATGGACCTGAACGCGCCGGACATCGGTGCCGCGTATCTGCCGCAGTACCAGGATCCGACCGCGCCCGCGAGCGCCATACCGGGCGCGCGGGCGGTCGCCACCGACCTGATGCGTCCCTACCGCGGCCTCGGCGCGATCATCGCCACGCGGCCGATCTTCTACACGCAGTACGACTCGCTGCAGACGTCGTTCAACCGCCGGTTCCGCAACGGCTGGCAGGGCGGCGTCAACTGGACGCTCAGCCTGCGACATCGCGGCAACACGTTCTCGCCGAAACATCTGCAGCACAACGCAGACGGCACGATTGGGCTTCGTCCCGAGCAAGACGCGGTCGATGACGTCTTGTCGAACGCCGGGCTGCGGCGGCATCTCATCAAGGGGAACTTCGTGTGGGACCTTCCTGGCGTGTCAGCCGACAGCGGGGCGTCGAGAATTCTCGCCGCTGTCGTGAACGACTGGCAGCTCTCGGGCGTCTTCACCGGCGGCAGCGGCGCACCGTACGACGTGACGTACTCCTACCAGACCGCGGGGGCCAACGTGAACCTCACCGGCTCTCCGAACTATCGCGCGCGCATCCGGACCACCGGCGACATCGGCTCGGGCTGCTCGAGCGATCCGTACGCGCAGTTCAACGCGAACGCGTTCGCCGGCCCGACAGTACAACAGCCTCGGCGACGAATCCGGGGCCAACCTGCTGAACGGGTGCTGGGATAAAACCACCGATCTTGCCATCGCGCGTAATATTCGTGTGGGTGGCAGCCGTCAGATACAATTCCGGTTGGATCTGTTCAACGCGTTCAACGCGGTTGTCATCAACGCGCGCAACACCACGATCCAGTACAACAACCCGTCTGCGGCGACGACGATTACGAACAACCAATTCAACGCCGACGGCACGGTCAACGCAGCGCGATTGACGCCGGCAACAGCCGGTGCGGGCGCGGCCACCGGCGCGCAGCCGATGCGCTCGGTGCAAATGCAGATTCGATTCTCGTTTTAGGAGCGGTCAATGACTTCGAGATTCCGATTGTTCGTCTGGACGCTGCCCGTGCTGGGTGCGTTGATCGTCGCGTCGGCGCTTCTCTCCGGCCAGGCCGGCATGACAAACGGCGAATGGCCCCACTGGGGCGCCGACCTCGGCAGCACCAAATACTCCGCCCTCGATCAGATCAACCGCGACAACGTGAAGAACTTGCGGGTCGCGTGGCGGTGGAAATCCGAGAACTTTGGGCCGCGGCCGCAGAACAACATGGAGGCCACCCCGCTGATGGTCGGCGGCGTGCTCTACACGACCGCGGGATTCCGTCCGAATGTCGTCGCCATCGACGCGGCCACAGGGGAAACGTTGTGGAGCTACCGATTGGACGAAGGAGTGCGCGGCGATCGGGCGCCGCGAAGCGTCAACCGCGGCGTCGAGTACTGGACCGACGGCAAGCAGGCGCGCATCATCCTGGTCACGCGCGGCTTCCAACTCGTGTCGCTCGACGCCAAGACCGGGCTGCCCGATCCGGCGTTCGGCACGAACGGCGTGGTCGACCTGTACCAGGACTTCGATCAGCCACCGCCCGGCGACGGCGTCATCAGCTCGACATCGCCTGCCGTCGTGGTGCGAAACGTCGTCGATCTTCGGCGCGGCCATGGTGGGCGGCACCGCGCCGCGCTCGAAGGAAAACACCAAAGGCTACATCCGCGGCTACGACGTCCGCAGCGGCAAACGGCTGTGGACGTTCCACACCATTCCGCAGCCGGGCGAGTTCGGCAACGACACGTGGCTCAACGATTCGTGGTCCTACACCGGCAACACCACGGTGTGGTCGCCGTTCTCCGCCGACGAAGAGCTCGGTTACGTCTATCTGCCGGTCGAGACACCGACGGGAGACTTCTACGGCGGACATCGCCCGGGCAACAACCTGTTCGCCGGCAGTCTCGTGTGCCTCGACGCCAGAACCGGCAAGCGCGTCTGGCATCAGCAGCTGGTGCACCACGACATCTGGGACTACGACCTGGCGTCTCCGCCTAACCTGATCAACATCACCGTCAACGGCAAGCCGATTCGCGCCGTGGCGCAGGTCACCAAGTGGGCGCACCTGTTCGTGTTCGATCGCGTAACCGGCACCCCGGTCTGGCCGATCGAAGAACGGAAGGTCGAACCGGGCACCGTGCCGGGCGAATGGTACACACCGACGCAGCCGCATCCGACCAAACCCGCTCCCTACGATCGACAGGGGGTGTCCGAAGCGGATCTGATCGACTTCACGCCCGAGCTCAACGCCGAAGCGCGCGCGATGTTGAAGGAGTACAAGATCGGACCGCTCTATACGCCGCCGATCGTCGCCGGCGACGGCGGGCTGCGCGGCACGCTGCAGATTCCCGCCGCGCAGGGAGCGGCCCTCTGGCAAGGCGCGGCCTGGGATCCTGAAACGAACATGCTCTACGTGCCGTCGGTGACGAACATGACGGCGGTCGCGCTGCAACCGGGCGCCGATCGCTCGGACATGAACTTCATCGGTGGCGGCGGCGGTGGCGGTCGTGGCGCGGCGCCCGCAGGCGGCCGTGGTGGCGCACCGACCGGAACCGATCCTGAGCAGGCTGCGGCTGCGCGCGGCGCTGGAGGTGGCGGCGCTGGAGGTGGTGGTGGACGGGGCGGCGGCCGGGGTGCGATTCCCCCGCTCGGCCCGGGCGCGAGCCGTGGTCCGTGGGGCATGGGACCGCAGGGGCTTCCGCTGGTGAAGCCGCCATACGGACGCATCACTGCTTACAACATGAACACCGGCGACATCGTGTGGCAGGTTGCCAACGGCGACACCTACGAGTGGATCAAGACGCACCCGGCGTTGAAGGGCCTGAACATTCCACGCACCGGCCGCGCTGATGAAGGTGGAATCGTCGTCACCAAGACCCTCGCGTTTGCGGGACAAGGATGCGGCCTGTTCCGAGGCGGCGGCGGCGGAGGGCCGATGTTCTACGCCTACGACAAGGCCACCGGCGCCGTGGTGCACGAGCTGGAGCTGCCGGCCAACACGTGCGGGAATCCGATGACCTACATGGTGAATGGCAAGCAGTTCATCGTCGTCGCCGTCGGCGCGCAGAACTTCCCGGCGGAGCTGGTGGCGCTATCGCTGCCGTAACCTTTTCAGAATTGGACGATTGGAGGATTGTCAGAATGTTGCAGATTGATCCAACAACATTCTGTCAATCCTGCAATCCGCCCCAATCTTCACTGGTTAACGTACCGATACGTCCCAGACGCGCTGGAAGCGTGAAGTGCCCGCGGGACCTGAGACTTCAAGGGTTACCACGAAGTCGCCGGCGCGCGAATAGGCGTGGTGCGGGTGCTGGTCGGTTGACGTGCTGCCATCGCCGAAGTCCCACTTCCACGCCGTAATCTCGCCGGCCGACTGATCGATGAATGCGACGAGCCGTCGATTCATATCAACAACTTTGTGTGTCCACTTGGCGCGGAGACGTGTCGGAGCCGCGGTCGACTCGATCGGCATCAACCTGAAGCCAACGAGCTGATCGGCATTGCCGAAGAACGTCTGCTTGTGCGAGAGATTCCAGAATCCCACGCGTCCTTTGGCGTTCACGTCGTCGTAGTCGATGAGGCACCACGATAGTCCGATCAACTTGTTCTCGGTGAGCTGCGATTCAATCGCGCGCTGCGGTCCATCGCAGCCGGCGTAGTCGAATGGCGTGATCCAGAACTCGAGCACGAGCTTCCCCGACGCGCCTGGCTTGAGGGTATGGTCGTAAGCGGCATTGGCGTAAGGAAGATCCTTCGTGTACTGCGCGCAGCCCCACGCCATCGTCCAGTCCTTTTCTCCTGGCGGGGTAAAGATGTGGTAGTTCTGCGCGTGCACGCCGTGATAGCCGAAGTGCGCGTCGGCCCGCGGCACGCGAGGATCGAGCTCCGAGCGGGGGCCGACCGCCTCGGGCGTCCAGACATCGCGGTGGTAGATGTCGATGAGCGGTCCGCCTGAGAGATCGCCGTCGACGACCACCTCGAAGATGTCGTTGTGCAGGCCGGAGGCGGCGAAGTCCCAGTAGTTGTCGAATCCCTCGTACAGGAAGTACAGGCGGTTGAGCCCTTTCACCCAGCCCACCCTCACCTTCACATCGAGGTTCTTCGTGTCGTGATTGAGGCCGTGCCCCTGCTCGGTGTCCATGAGCTCGTTCATGCCGACGACGTAGCTCTCGGGAACCATGCCCCAATCATCGGTCTTGCCGTCGACGCGTGGAATCTGATCGGCCGGAAATTGAAAAATCTTGAACGTGACGTCCTTGCGCTCCAGTGCGAGCGGCGTCGCGACGAGCAGAAGGGCGATCGCAAAGGCACATCGAGAACGCGAAGCCGACCTGAAGCTCGGCACTACGTTGCGTCCCTGCGTCTGTGCGGTGAGGACACAGTATTGAAACCTACGGCAGAGCGAACGCGAGCACGTTTGCGCCCGATGTAATCGCGACGTACTGCTTGCCGTTCACGCTATAAGTCATTGGCGACGCTTTCCACGTTTCCTGCGTCTCGAAGTGCCAGAGATGCGCACCCGACTTCGCATCGACCGCCGCGAACTCGCCGCTCGCCTGTCCGTAGAACACGATACCGCCAGCGGTCGACAATGTGCCGGCGTAGTTGTTCGAGTTGCCGGTCTGCGGAATCTCCCACGCGATCCGTCCAGTGTCCAGATCGAGCGCGCGCAGCGCCATCGTACCCCCGCCGCCCGCTCCGCCGCGGTTGAAGCCTCCGCCGGGAAGGCCGAACGGCGATGGCGGAGGCGCGCCCCGCGCAGGAGCCGCCGGCGCAGGGGGCGCGGCGCCGCGAGCGGGCGGTCCAGCGCCGCGGCCGCGGCCACCACCGAACATCGTGCTGCGATACACGAAACAGTTCTCCACCGCCATCACGTAGAACAACCGCGTTGCGGGGCTGAACGATGTAGACATCCAGTTCGTGGCGCCGCGTATCGCCGGGCATGTCGTCACGCCGTTCTCGTCCGGCGTGTTTCCAGCCACCAGCTGCGGACGGCCATCCGGTCCAATCCCACTCGCCCAGGTGAGCTTCTGAACGAAAGGGCGTGCGAGCAGCACTTTGCCATCGACACGATCGAGCACATAGAAGAAGCCGTTGCGATTCGCCTGAAGCAGCAGCTTTCGAGGCCGTCCCTGGAACACCGCGTCGATGAGTACCAGCGGCTCCTGCGCGTCCCAATCCCACAGATCGTGCGGCGTGAACTGATAGTGCCAGCGCAGCTTTCCGGTCTTCGCGTCGAGCGCGACGACGGCATCTGTGTACAGGTTGTCCCCCTGCCGTTCGCTGCCGTCGGTGTCCGGATACGGATTTCCCGTAGGCCAGAAAAGCGTGTCGGTCTCGACGTCGTAGCTCCCGGTCAGCCAGGTCGCGCCGCCGCCTTTCTCGAGATCCGCGTTGCCCTTCCACGTATCGGATGCCGGTTCGCCGCGGGCGGGCACGGTCCAGAAACGCCAGGCCTGCTCTCCGCTGTCGACGCGGTACGCGGCAATAAACCCGCGAATGCCTTCGTCACCGCCCGATACGCCGGCAATAACGAGATCGCCGACGACGAGTGGCGCCATGGTACCTCCGTAGGGCAGCGTCGTATTCTCGGGAAGCACGACTTCCCACAGCAGCGCGCCGTTGATCCGGCTTACCGCAACGAGATGCGCATTGTCGGTGACGAGAAACACGCGCGACCCGAGCACCGCGGCCCCGCGGTTGAAACCGATAGCGGCATCACCGCGAAGCCCAGTTGAGCGCGGCCGCGAAAAACGCCACATCTCCCGGCCCGTCGCGGCATCGAGCGCCGAAACCTGATTGGTGGCGGTGATGTACATGATGCCGTCGAGGACGAGCGGCGTCATCTCGTTATCGAAGCCACGCACGGAATGAATCCACTTTGGCGCAAGGCTGCGCACGTTCGCTGCGGTAATTTGCGCAAGCGCGCTGTGCCGGTTCCCATCCAGGCGTCCGTGATATGTCGGCCAATCACCGGCGCGCGGCTTCAGAATTTCAGCAAAGTCGTCGGCCTTCGCGTCCGTCCCCGCCGGCCTAGAGGCCGGCACTACGGCCGGCGTAGTGCCGACGTCTAGGTCGGCCCCGACCGGCGTAGTGCCGACCTTTAGGTCGGCCCCGAGGCTGCTCAGAAACGCAATCAGGTCCCGGGTCTCGTCCGGTGTCGCCTTCAGCGGCGGCATCGCAGATCCCGTTTCGCGCGTGATGACGGCAGTGGCCTTGTCCACCGCCACGAGGCGGCCGTCTACGGTCTGCAATGGCAGAACGTGATTGCCTTCATTGCGGACGAAACCGCGCAGCGTGCGGCCGTCCTTTAATTGAACTCGAGCGGCAGCAAACCCGGCGGCTATCGTGACGTCGGGCTCGAGGAGCGCTCTCGTCAGTTCTGGCACCGTCATCTGGCGCCCGATGTTCGACAGGTCTGGGCCGCCCGCCGCGCCGCGTCCGCGCGCGATGTGACACGTCGCGCACTGCCCTTTGCCGGAAAAAAACATCCCGCCGGCTGCGACGTCTCCGGCCGGCTGGAGATCAAACGCGGAGGCATTAAAGGAGCGCACAAAGGCAGTGACGGCCTGGAGGTCGGCCTCCGGCAGCGATCCAAACGGAGGCATGCCATTGGGCATGCCATTCCTGATGATGTTTTCGATCTCCGCGGGCGCAAGCGCCCGCAGCCGGCGATTGTCGACCAGCGACGCAGCGCGCCCTCCCATGCCGCCGGCTCCATGACACGACGCGCAGACTTTCTGAAAGACGGCGGCGCCCTGCGTCATCTGATCGGGCGATGGCGCCTGCGCAGACGAGGGGTCCATCGACAGCACAACAGACAGCGCCACGACGAACAGGAATCGAATCGGTGATCGCATACCGCTATTTATTCAGACCGAACGCGTAGACGATGGTCTTTCGGGTCGTCACGTAGACGCTGCCGTCCGCGACCGTGACGCTGCTGAGGTGCGTCCAGTCGTCGATGAGATCCTTGCTCGAGTAAAGCTCTTGTCCTGTCTCGGCATCCAGCGCGTAGAGAATCGTGTGCGTCGTATTCTGGCCGCGCTCTTCTGCGGTCATCGTGCCGGTCTTGGGCAGCGGCGGCGCACCAGGCTTCTGATAAATCGCGTGATAGCGCGGATCAGTATGCCGCTGCAGCGTGTTCTCTCCCGTTGAAATGGCGTAGATCACGCCGTTGGCAATCACGGGCGAGTCGGGCACGGCGAAGTTGCGCGAGACCCACTTCGGGACGAGCACCGGCTTGTCGCCGTCGAGAGTGACCTGAAACGCCATGATGCTGCCGTCTTGTGCGTCGCCGTTTGCGCGCTCGAACTTCGCGTTCTTCGACGGAGGGCCCCACATCGGGTAGTAGACCCATCGCTCGTTGCGCGCGTTCACGAACGTCGCCGGCGCGCCCCACACGCCCATCGACGCGTACGACAACTCGTCGTTGCCTGCCTTGATCGAGAACATCGCCGTCCGGTGATCGGCGCCGCCAAGCGACTTTGCGTCGAGGAGATAAATTGTCCCGTCCTTGCCGGCCGATACGATCAGGTCGCGATTGCGGAACGTGAAGCCGAGCGTGCCGCCCGAACCGTAGTCGAGGTCGTTGGTGTTGAGCTCCTCGAGGTTCGGCGGCGTGAAGTAGTCGAGCAGCTTGAGCGTTTTTGGCTCGAGGCGCAGCAGCGTCTGACCCCACAAGCCTTCCGACGGATTCCACACGCCGTCGGCGGTCTGCACGAACAGGGAATTGAACGCCCAGGCCATGCCCGCGCGGCTCCACGCGCCGTTCGGCCGCGCGGTGCTCGTGAAAAAGCGCGTAATCGGGTGAGCCGGGCTGTTCAGATCCATCGCGATCATGTGGGCGGCAACGGGCGGAGGAGGAGCTCCACGCCCACGGCCGCGAGCAGGCGCTTCACCGGCTGGCGCACCCTCACGAGCCGGCCCGCCTTCGCGGGCCGCCCCGCCGCCACGTGGAGCAGCATCAGCCTGCGGCGGCGCGCCTGCGCCACGAATCGTCCCGGGCGGCGGCGCCGGTGCTCCCGGTACCGGACCGTTACCGCAACCGCGTCCGACGGTCGTATAGAGCACGCCATCCACGAGGTTGAGACTCCAGTTGCGGGAGAACGGCGTCACGAATTCGGGCGGCGGCACGATCTTGGCCTCACCTGTGGCGAGGTCGGTGCCGTGCAGCCGTCCGTCGGCCGCCAGCATATAGATGATGCCCTTCGCCTTGTCGATGACGGGAGTGGCCGTCGACGTATTGGTGCAAATCCAGTTCGGTGTGCTCCTGGGATCTACGGTGTTGTCGAACGAGCGGCGCCAGATCGACGCGCCGGTTGCGGCGTCGAGCGCCGCCAGCGTGTTCGACTGCGAAAGCGTGTAGACGACGGTTTTCGATCCCTGAGGCGTGCGAACACCCTGCGCCACGAGCGGTGTCGTCAGCATCGAGTTGCCCGACTCGATCTCGATAGACACTTCCTTGTCGATCTGCGTTTTCCATTTCAGCCCGAGACGGCCGACGTTCTGTTTCGACAGCGTCGACTCGCCGCGGTTCCAGCCGGTTCGCTCGATATCGCCGCCCCAGGTGAGCCACTCGCGGGATTTCCCACCCTGCGCGTGCACAGCCCAGGACACGCTGCCGAGGCAGAACACCAGCACGAGACCCGTCGCGCGCATCTTCGTCGTCATGTAGTCCTCACGGAAAACAACAGGAGACCAGGAGGTTAGGAGAAGAACTTCTTTCAAAAAGAATTCTCCTGGACTCCCGTCTCCTGTTCCACGTCTGTGAGAGCGAGAATATGTCCGCCTCCTGAAAGTGTCAACACTTATGCCGCGTTTCTGGCGTCCACGTTCGGCGCCATACGGTGGTTTCATCGCCCAACTGTTTACAGGATCGCCGCCGGACGTGTATGTTCTCCGGTAGCTAATCATGTCACGCGCACTGTTGCTGTTCGCCGCACTGCTGCTGCTCGTCGCGCTCGCGTCGGCTCAGGAAATCAACATCGCCATCGGGTTGGGCGGGCGCCCCGCGCCAAAAACGATCTTCGAGGAGATTGACGACGCACGCGAGCGGCAGGCGTTCCGCGAATTGTGGAACGCGGCGCCCCGCGCGCAGATCGAACTCGCGACTCGCTACGTGGAGCAGTATCCGCGGTCCATCGTGTTGCGCGAAGCGTACGAACTGGCTGCGCGTGCGTACATCGCGGAAGGCGATCTCGCTCGCGGCCTGACATGGGCCCAGCGCGCCCTGAGGCTGATGCCGGAAAACCCGTTTCTTCTGGTCGCCGTCGCTGATACGGCCGCAAAGCACCGCGACATGGATCTGGCGGTCTCGAGCGCGCGGGACGCACTGCGGTACCTCGAACATGCCGAACGTCCATCTCATTTTTCAACGCAGGCATGGCCTCGCGTCCGTGACGGGATGCGGGCAACTGCCCTGTTTGTGCAGGGCCGTGTGGCGGCAGTGCGCGGCCAATACAAGGATGCCGAACAGTCGCTGCTCGCATCGCTGACGCTGAACCCGACCGACATGGAGGCGCTCTACACAATCGGCGTGGTACGAATGGCCGTCGGCGCCGACGAAGGCGCCGCACGCGCGTTCGCCCATGTCGCTCGGGCCGGTGGCCCGCTCGAATCGGCCGCGGGCGACTCGCTTCGGGTGTTGTACGCGCGCAGGCCCGGTGATGCCGGAACGAGCTTCGACGCATGGCGTGCAAGTCTCACCTGGAACCCTCCCGAGGCGCCTGTGCCGGCAACCCGCACGCCCGAACCGGGACGCTATGCGGGCTCGCAGGCATGCCGCGAATGTCACGCCCATGCGTCTACGACGTGGGAGTCGACAGGCATGGCGCGAATGTTCAGAGCTTACCGGCCCGCCGACGTGATCGGCGACTTCTCCGGCACCCAGGTCGTGTCGGATCAGGCACGCGCGGTGAAAGACGGCGCGCGGCACTTCATCGAGATCCGTCGCGGCGACAACAACGAGTGGGTTCGCTACCCGGTCGACTACGTCATCGGATCGAAATGGCAGCAGGCGTATGCGACGCGCCTTCCGGATTCGCGGCTGTTGGTGTTCCCTATCCAGTACAGCCGCCTGCGCTCGGCGTGGGTCAACTATTGGGGCTTAGTAGACGCGCCGGGCTCGCCGCGCACCGACATCGCGCAATTTCACCGCGCGCCGGCCGACGCGGTGTATCAGACGAGCTGCGCGCCGTGTCACACCAGTCAGCTGTCGTTCGCGAAGGGAGCGGTCGAACCTGCAGCCGCCACGTTCCGGGAAGGCGGCATCAACTGCGAGATGTGCCATGGCCCATCGCTGGATCACGTGGAACGGCTGAAGAGCGGGGTCACGTCGCGAGCGGTCGCCGCGACACCTGTCAGCTTTCGACGACTGCCGGCAGACCGGTACGTCGCGGTGTGCGCGCAATGCCACGCCCAGTCCGCTATCCACGACGCGCAGCCGGGTGGCGCCGTCAATTATTCCGAAGCGGGTGATCCGGTCCGCACGTACGCCGTCGAGCTTCCATCGGCGTTCTCACGCAAGGCGATGTACCGTGACGGCCGCTACCGTGCAACGACGTTCATCAGCGAGGCGTTCGCCCGGTCGCAATGCTTTCGCAAGGGGAACGCCACGTGCGGCTCGTGCCACGATCCGCATCCGTCCAACGCCGCGCAGAACCCGAACTCCCTGAAATTCGCGCCGGACGCCGACGCGATGTGCGTGCAGTGCCACACGACGCTCGGCGAGAAGCCCGAACGCCATACCCGCCATGCGGTGAACACCGAAGCAAGCCGCTGCGTTTCGTGTCACATGCCGCGCATCATGGAGGCCCTGCTCTTTCAGGCGCGCTCCCACGAGATCGACGACATTCCGGACGCCGAGATGACGGAACGGTTCGGCGATGCCGACAGCCCGAACGCATGCGTGAGCTGCCATGCCGATCGCGACGCCGTGTGGCTGCGCACCAGCCTTGCGGCGTTCAGACCCGCGAAGTGACACGCACGGTCCGGATACGTGCGGCTTCGGGCCGGGCTTCGTAGAACGGATCGAGCGGATAACACCCCGAAACCATCCCCATGCGTGGCCCCGTTGTGCAGTCGCTGAACGTGCGGCAGATCGCGCCGCGGCGCAGCGGTTTCCCACTCAGCACGTCCGCGGGCAACTCCGGATAGGACAGCGCCACACGGCCCAAGCCAACGAAATCGGTGAGGGCATTGCGGACGTTGTACTGTCCGACGTTGGGCAGCCACTCCTGCAGATAGCTGTAGGCGGATCCGACGAAAATCAGATGCGGAAATTCGCGCTTCAGCCTCGCCGTGGCGTCAATCTGTCGCGCGACGCCTCTGAGCGGATCTTCCGGCGGCTCGTACCCGTCGAGCGGCGGGAAAAATGCGGGACGCGTGATGTGCGGGTTGTAGTACGGACTGCCCGCCGAGAGGCAGATCCACTTCACCCCAAGTCCCTCGAGGTGCGTGAGCAGCGCGCGTCCCTCGTCCAGCGCGCGATTCATGTTCTCGTCGCGCATGACCCCGAAACCCGGCTCGTCGCCGGTGCTCGCCTCCGGCACGCCCACGCCGTCGACGCCTTTGCGGTGTGGAATGACATCAAAGATCGACACGCGCACGACAACGCCGAGGCCCGGAGCGGCGCTGCGCATCGCCCCGATGATCTCTGTCATGAACCGCAGGCGATGCTCGAGTGGTCCGCCATACTTGCCGGGTCGCGTCGTGGCCCCGAGCATCTCGTGCCCGAGATAGCCGTGACACGCCTTCGCGTCCACGAACTGATATCCGCAGGCATATGCGAGCCGCGCAGCGGCGGCGTAGTCTTTGACAATTCCTGCGATCTCATCGTCTGTCAGCACGCGCACGCCCGCCGCGAATCGTCTGTCGAGGATGGGATGGGGACAGGCCGCCAGCGGCGCCGACTTGTCCCACACGTCCGGGCGCGCGAAACGCCCGGAGTGCGTGAGCTGCAATCCGAGATACAAATCGCCATCCGCGTTCGGCCCAAATCGCTCGCGATGCGCCGACACCAACGTCTCGCGCAAGCCTGCGATGGACGCCTGCGTTGCCGGCGTGAGCATCAGCTGATTCGGATTGGCGCGGCCGTCCTGGCGGATCGCGACGGCTTCGCCTCCCCACATCAATTTCGCGCCGCTGATCCCGAAGTTCCGCCATCGTTTTCGTGTCAGGTCGGTCGGTTCGCCATCCTTCGTGCCGTCCCACCCTTCCATCGGCAGGATGCAGAAGCGATTGCCGACGCGCACGGCGTCTACCTGAATCGGCTGCGCGAGGGCGCCTGACGGATCTACGGTGTCGTCAAATTGAAGTGCGATCTGCGAGCGTTCGAGGTGGGAGCGGAGCGCCGCCGCGCTTTTCAGCGACGCGACCCTGGGATACTGGTTTCGGCTCACCGAGGAGATACTATCTCGTGTTCAGCGGTTGGTCGTCCTTCTTGTCCTTGTCTCCGCGTCCGAAAAGCCGTCCCCAGAACCCGCGCTTCTTTTTCGGCTCGTCTCCCGTATCGGCCGACGCTGCGTCGTCCGACGGCTGGCGCGATGCTGCTACGACCGCGGCGTCGGAAGGTCGCACGGGAGGTGGCGGCACATCAGCCACACTGCCCGCGTTGCCGTTCGTCGTCGAGCCCGGAAACATGGCTGCGAGGTGACCCGAGGTCGAGAAGCCGTGCTGGTCGCACATCTCAGTCGGTGTCGTTCCTCGAGCGAAGTACTCGGTGACAACGCGATCGCACCCCGGACTGGGAAGTTTGCCAGAGAGACGGCACACCGAGGCGGATGTCAATCCTGGCACCATCTTGAACGTGTCAGGCTTGTCGTTCGCCGTCGCCACTTTCATGAAACGCGCCCACATCGGCACGGCAAGCTCGCCCGCGAAGCCATTCGAGATGATGGTGCGCGGCTTGTCGAACCCGACCCACACGCCGGTCACGAGATGCGGTGTGAAGCCCACGAACCATGCGTCGACGTAGTCATTCGTCGTCCCGGTCTTTCCAGCTGCCGGGTACGTGAAGCCCTCCTGCCGGGCCTTGTATGCCGTTCCGAAATTGACAACGTCCGAGAGCATGCTCGTCATCAGGAACGCGGTCCGCGGAGACAAAACCTGCTCGGGAGCGGGCTTCGAGACGAAGAGGACCTTGCCCTCCGAATCCTCCACGCGCCGGATGAACATGCCCGCGTGCAGCCGCCCCTGGTCCGCGAAGGCGCCGTAAGCCGAGGTCATCGCCATCAAGGTGACCTCGCCCGATCCGAGCGCTAGTGAAGGGACACTTGGCACGTTGCCGATGCCCATCTTGCGAGCCTGCGCGACCGTCTTGGCGATGCCGACTTCCTCGAGCATCCGCACTGCGGCGCGATTGCTCGACGTGCGCAGCGCAGTTCGCACGGTCATCTCGGCACCATCGGAATGCTCATCTTCGGGCATCCACGCGCCTTCCAGCGTCTGGATCGGCTCGTCCAGGCGCGTCACGAGCGACGCCGGCGAATAACCAGCCTCGAGAGCAGAGGCGTACACAAAAGGCTTGAAGGCCGAACCGGGTTGCCGCATTGCTTGCGTCGCGCGATTAAACCGGCTGTTCTTGAAGTCGCGGCCGCCGACCAACGCGCGTACTTCGCCGGTCGTCGGATCCATTGCGACAAGCGCCGCTTCCAGTTGATCGCCGGTCGGGGCGATCTTCCGCTTCGCCCGCCGCATCTCGATTTGCTTTACCGACGCTTCGACGTTCGCCTCGGCCGCGCGCTGCATATCTGCATCGATCGTCGTGTACACCTTGAGTCCGCCTTCGGACAGCCGCTCCCAGCCAAACTGCTTCACGAGCTGCTGCCGCACTTCTTCCTTGAAGTGCTGGCCGAGCGGCTCTTCGCGGCGGAGGTTATCGACCAGCCGGACCTTCTCGCCGGACGCGCGCTCGAACGCAGCGTCCGTGATGATTCCCTGCGCGCGCATCGCATTTAGCACGAGCCCGCGACGTGCAACAGCGCGCGACATACTGACCGTCGGCGCGTTGACCGAAGGCGCATTCACCAGGCCGGCGAGCAGCGCGGCCTCAGCCAGGTCGAGGTCGGACGCCGATTTCCCGAAGTACCCGCGGGCGGCGGCTTCGGCGCCGTGAAGCCCGTCGCCGAAATACACCTTGTTCAAATACAGCTCGAGAATCTCGTCCTTCGAGTACATCCGCTCGATACGCCTGGCGAGGGCAATCTCCTGGACTTTCCGCCATATCTTTTTTTCACGAGTAAGAAAACTTTGCCTGGCGAGCTGCTGGGTGATCGTGCTGCCGCCCTGTGCCTTTCGTCCTTCGCGCACATCGGCCCAGATGGCGCCGGCAATGCGGATGATGTCGATTCCGCTGTGTTCCGCGAACCGCTGGTCTTCGAACGCGACAATAGCCTTACGAAGGTGCGGCGAGACCTGGGACAGCGGGACCTCGATTCGATACTCCTTGAAAATCGTAAAGACCGGACGGTTGTGGATGTCGTAGAGCGTCGACGCCTGCGGCATTTCGCCCAGATTCCGCAGCTCGTCGCGGCTCGGGAGACCGGACAGCATCGCCCACAGCCCAGCAATGAAGATGAGGATGAGGGCCGCCGCGCCACCTGCAAGGAGGCGCCAGTGCCTTTTCAGCTGCTGCTGGAGCTCCGGCAAGCGGCGCTGAAGCTCTCGAAGTGTCTTGTTTATTAGCCGTTTGGATGCCATTAGCGCGATCTGTGCGGTTTGTACTGCAACTGTCAGGCCGCAATTATCCGGTCGCACGCCCAAAAGCGTCCGGACTTACACGTGTCTCACCGCCACAACGCACGGCCCGAGGAACATCTCGAGGAAATTCGTCGTCCCCGAGGGAATTCGTCGTCCCAACGCAAAGACGCCAAGACGCTAAGATCTCCGAAGATCTTCGATTGTACTATCAGGTTCGACGGCCATCGCGTAGCGCCGACCTTCAGGGTGGGCAGGCGCCTTCTCCAGTCTCACCGCGACGACGCCGCGACGCACAGAGGTTTGGGGGGAACTGGGCCGTCTTTCAGGAACTGGGCCGTCTTTCAAGATCTCGTCGCCCGTCTTTCGTAGTGCCGACCTTCAGGTCGGCCGGTGTCAAGCTGACCTAAGGTCAGCACTACGTCGCGTCAGCACTACGGCGCATCAGCTTTGCGTTAATCGTGGCCACATACGTCGTGAGCGCATCGATCTTTCGCTCGAGCGTCGCGAAACCTGCGCGGGCAAAAGTAATCGTGTGTTCTCCGGGCAGGAGATCCTGCAGGACGTACTCTCCGCGCGTATTCGAGACAACCGCCCGCCGTCGTCCAGTGCACGGGTCTGAAGCTTCTATCCTGACAGCGGACAGCGGGCACCCTACGTCATCGATAACAAGGCCGGTGATCCACATAGCTGCTACCTCCTATCCTGAGCTGCTCATTGTGTGCGTCGGCCGCACGAATGGGAATCAGGTGTCGGTGGGAATTTCGCCGCCGTTGGACTGGAGAAACGGCGGCTGGCGTTCGCTCGTGACTCCTTCTTGGACTCGCGAATCATTTTTGAACTCGTGACGCCCCTCCACCTGACCGTTAGGTCACCTTACCTAGCAGACCTGAAGGATCGCCAATATGGGGCCACAAAACGTCATGCCGTCGTCGCGTCGTCGAACAGAGAGCACAGGCGGGTACTTCGAATCACAACTCGATTCCTCCTGCGCCTCGGATAAACCGTTGGGGAACACTCATTGTCGCAAACAACACGGCCATCGCCAAGACTTGACAACACAAATCATGTCGGGGCAGATCGGCACTACGAGAACCGCGCCAGTATCGCTTATTCGTAGTGCTGACCTTCAGGTCAGCTTCGAGTGTTCGGCCGACCTTCAGGTCGGCAAACTCTCGAGCAACGCTTTCAGTTCGCACAGCCTCGATCCGACAAACGGGTACTCTGAAACTGCCCGGGCGAGGCCCGCTCTCACGGGGTTTTCCAGGATGTACCTCGCCACGATCGCGCTCGATTCTTCATCTCGCAGAACGCGTTCAAACCCCCACGGCTGCCAGAGCTTTCGCCGATAAGTGGCCGAGTACGCATAACCCGCGTATTGCTTCCCTCGCCTGATCAACCTGCGGCCGTCTGACCATTCAGAATCACCCTGAACGAGAAGGTGGACGTGGTCTGGCATGAAGCAATATGCCAGAAGTGAAAACCCTTCCTCGTCCACGGCACGCAGAAACTGCGACAGGACCATCTGCACCACCGGTGCGTCGACAAACACGTGCGCTCGAAAATTGGTGCAGAACGTGAGCGAATAGCGATAGCAGCCAAGATAACTGAAGGTTTTCAATCGACGGGGCCGATTCGTCATCAGGCGCCAGTGAGGCAAGCTCAGTGCCGGAGGACGACGTACATACCGGAGCTGACCTAAAGGTCAGCACTACGAATACCGGGTCAGCACTATGAATACCCGGTCAGCACTATGAATTGTCGGTCAGCACTACGGACAAGCCGTTGCTGGTGCGCTTTTCCTGGGGCCGACCTGAAGGTCGGCACTACGAACGAAGATAATGACTGTCATCACGGGGTTTTCGTAGTGCCGACCTTTAGGTCGGCGCACGCAACGAAGTGTCGTCGCGTCGCCGCGGCGTGGCGGTGAGACGCCAGAATGTCCCGAAACTTCTTTGCGTCATGGCGTCTTTGCGTTGGGACGACGACTTTCCCCAAAACATCTTTGCGTCGTTGCGTCGTTGCGTTGAGACGCCAAAATTTCCCGAAGCCCTTTGCGTCATGGCGTCTTTGCGCTGGGACAACGAACTTCCCCGTTTTCGTAGTGCCGACCTTTAGGTCGGCGCACGCAACGAAGTGTCGTCGCGTCGCCGCGGCGTGGCGGTGACACCGCCTACCGGAGAAATCCGCTGAGGACGAGCACGCCGGCGACGACGACGAAGTACCCGATGATGTCGAGCACGAGGCCGTTGCGGACCATCGCGCCGAGCGGAATATAGCCGCTGCTGTAGACGATGGCGTTTGGCGGAGTCGAGATGGGCATCATGAAGCCGAGGCTCGACCCGATCGTCGCGCCGAGCGCGGGTTCGAGCGGTGAGATGCCTGCAGCCTGCGACACGGCGATCGCGGTGGGCACGATGATGTTCGCCGCCGCGGTGTTGGATGCCGTCTCTGACATCACCACCGCAATCGCCGTAAACACCATCGTCAAGCCGACGACGCCGGCATCTGGAAAGCGCGCAGCAATCCCGTGACCGAGCGCCGCGGACAAGCCGGTCGTCTCAGAGAGCCGTCCCATCGCCAGCCCGCCGCCGAACAAGAGGACAATACCCCAATCGATTCGCGACGCTTCTGCCCAGGAGAGCGTAAAACGGCGTTCACGCCAGCTTACGGGGATGATGAGGAGCAGCAGTCCGCCCACAATCGCGGCGACCGATTCTGGAAACAGCGCCATGATGCGGCGTGTCGCCGCATGCGTGTCGCCGAGCACGAGGCTGAACACGCCGGGCAGCACCCACAACACGACCGTCGCCGAAAACGCCAGCACGACATTGCGCTCCCCCACCGTCATCGGTCCCAGCTTGCGCAGCTCGTGAGCGACCGTGCGGACAGCCTCGGGACCAAGGCGGATCGCGCGCGCCCTCGGCGCCAGGAACCACGCGACGAGTGACGCCATGATGATCGCCATGATGGGCACGCCTACCAGCATCCAGTCCGTAAACGTCACGTTGATGCCGCCCGTCGTGCGGAGCAGCCCAAGCCCTATCAAGTTTGGCGGCGTTCCCACCGGCGTCCCCATGCCGCCGATCGTCGCCGAAAACGAGGTGACGAGCATCATCGCCATCGCGTAGCGCTGAAACGCGCGATCGCCCTTCCGCTCGCGCCCCAGCTCGGACAACACGGCGAGGCCCAGCGGAAACATCATCGCAGTCGTGGCAGTGTTGCTCATCCACATCGAGAGAAAACAGGTGACGCTGGCGTACGCGACGACGAGCCTCAGGCCGCTCGACCCCACCCATTCAGATGCAAGGGCGGTGAACGCGAGCCGGCGATCGAGCTTGTGCGTCACCATGCCCTGCGCGAGCATGAAGCTGCCGATGAAGAGAAAAATGACGGGGTCGGCGAATGGCGCATACGCCACTTGCGCGGTGGCAACGCCGAGGATGACGCACAACGTCGGACCGAGAAGCGCGGTGACGGCCAGCGGCAGTGCTTCCGTCATCCACAAGACGATCATCAGTGCGAGCACGGCGCCCACGCGCTGCGCCGATGCGTTCAGCGCAGTGGGCATCACGAGAATGACGATCGCGATGAGCGGCCCGGCGATGAGGCCCAGAGTCTGACGATGGCGATTAAAAGTCTCCTCGGCGGGCGAATAAGTCTCGGTGGTCACGCGGCACTCGCACGGTCGAATAATTTCGTTGAGCGTGCGCTGTCCTGATGTAGGATTTCTGGCTTCAACCCAATTCGTTGTTCCCCTGGCGGCCGCTGCGCGTCCGCGTGACGAGCCGGCGTTCTCAAGTGTCGAGGTGACCTATGTGGTGGATGTACATCGGTCTCGGCGTTGTCGTTGGGTCGTTCGTGATTTTCCTGTTCGCGATGCTCGCCTACAGCTCGACGGATATGGGCGAGTCGCATAGCGACTCGCACCTCAAGCACCGCTAGCTCCACCTGTGCTCAGCCCACTGGAGCACCGCCGCCGCGCGCCGGCGGCGCGGGGGGTGGCGGCACGTACAGCCTCGTCAAGTACGCCAGAAGATTCTGAAACTCCGCCGGGCTCAAGCGCTTGTCCCAGTCGTGCGGCATCAGGCTCTGCGGGTCATAGAACACCTTCACGTCTGCGCGCTTGAACCGATACAGGTTGAGGTCGTCCTTTCCGAGCACCTGCAGCGAAAAACTATCTTCGTTTTTGAGGATACCTGAGACGATTTTCCCATCCGCAGTCGTGATGCGCACCGGCTGATAGCTCGTATTCGCCACAATCGTCGCGTCGTGCGTGCCACCGTCTGCGACGATCTTGTGATTCACCTTCGTGAGCGCATCGACGATGTTCTGCACCTTACGTGTGCCGCCCAGGTTCGAGAGATCGGGCCCGAGAACATTGCCCCGCCCTTTGACCATGTGACAGCCGCCGCACTTGGCGCCGGTCCAGAAGATCGCCTCTCCCGCCGCTGCGTCTCCCTGTGCGGGCGTGTCGACGGCGGTGCCGCGAAGACCACGGATATACGCGGTCACCTTCCAGACGTCGTCGTCGCTGAACTGGCCGCCGTAGGGCGGCATCTGCGTGCCGGTGATCCCGTTCTTGATCGTGTCGAAGATTTCCTGATCCGTGCGCCGAAGATAGCGGCGATTCTGCGCGGCAACCGGCGGTCCGAGCTCACCGCCCGTCCCGTCCTTTCCATGGCAGGACGTGCATGTTTCGTTGTACAGCTTCTCGCCTTCGGCGATGGCTGCAGGATTCCCAATCGCCGCATTCACGGTCGCCGGCGGACCGCCGCCGCGCTGGGCAAAAACGCTGATACCTGTGCAGAGCAAAGAGCTGAGAGCCAAGAGCCAAATACCATATGCTCTTCGCGCTCTGCTATGTCTAGCGCCCTTGACGCTCTTCTTCATAGCGGTATTCATTGCGCCTCCGGCAGAGCAAAGGCGATCACATTCGAGAACGACGAGATCGCCACATATTGATGACCATCGACCGAATACGTCGTCGGTGCGGCGGTAATCAGAGCGCCCGTGTTGAAATTCCACAACGCTTTGCCGGATTTCGCGTCGAGCGCCGTGAACATCCCCTGCTGCTCGGGCGCGAAAATCAGTCCGCCGGCTGTCGACAGCAGCCCGGGCCCGTAGTGAAACGAGCTGATCTGCTCATAGTCCCAGACTTTCTTGCCGGTCAACGCATCGATCGCGCGCACGTACAACTGCCACCGCTCGCGGTCGTCAGGGCTCTCCATGTAGGCTGTGCCGCTGCCGCCCTGGCCGGGACGGAAGTTCGTCGTCGAGCGGTAGGTGATGCCGCACCCTTCCTGCGCGATCAGATAGAACAGCTTCGTGTCCGGGCTGTACGCCGGCGACGGCCAATTCGTCGCACCCGCTGTCGACGGGCACGTCTTGGTGCCTTGAACGGTCGGCGTGTGGCCGGGCGCCAGAATCGGCCGTCCTTCCGGGCTCAACGACGTCATCCAGTCAACCTTGCTGACGAACGGCACGCCGCGCAGGAACCGGCCGTTGGTGCGGTCGAGGACGTAATAAATGCCGTTGCGGTTCGCCTGCAGCAGCAGCTTACGCGGCTCTCCGTTGAACGTCGCGTCAAGCAGAATCGGCATCTCGTTCGAATCCCAGTCGTGCACGTCGTGCGGCGTGTTCTGGAAATGCCACTTCAACTTGCCGGTGTCGATGTCGAGCGCGACGATGCTGTCGGTGTAAAGGTTGTCGCCTTCGCGGTTGTCGCCGACGAAATCCGGCGACGGCTGGCCGGTCCCCCAGTAGATCAGATTCAATTGCGGATCGTAGCTGCCGCTGACCCACACCGGGCCGCCGCCGTTGCGCCACGAGTCGCCTGCCCAGGTTTCGTTGCCGGGCTCGCCGGGCTTGGGAATCGTGTTCCACCACCATTTCGATTTCCCGGTCAGCGCGTCGAATGCTTCGATGAAGCCGCCGCCCTGGCCGCTGCCGCTCATGATAATCAAACCCTTCGCGGCAAACGGCATTGGTCCCTGGAAACGTTTGCCGGCCTGCGATGGCCGCGCTTCCCACATGGGGTTGCCCGTGCGGCGATCGAGCGCGACGAGCGCAGAATCCTGCGCGACCATGTAAACCATGTCGCCGTAGATGCCGATGCCGCGCTGCCACCCGACGCTTGCGGGTTGCCGGAAATGTTCCCAGATCAGTCGCCCGGTTGCGGCGTCGAGCGCGTGCACGCGGTTGTACTGGCCGACATACATCACACCTTTATAGACAATCGGCGGCGCCTCGAGATCTTTCGCGCCGGTGAGATGAAACATCCACTTCGCCTGCAGGCGGCCGACATTCTGGGTCGTGATCTGGCTGAGAAGCGAGTGCCGCTGCGAATCGTAGCTGCCCGAATACAGGAGGAAGTCGTTCGGGTCGGGTTTGAGCAGGTCTGCATCCTTCACCTGCCCTGCGACGGCGGTCCCGAGAAGAACCGCAAGAGACAGCGAGGCGAACCTCGCCTTGCGCAACGTGGAACGCATACTGAACCCTCTCAGATATGACTGAAACCGGCGTCATTGTAGCTGAAACGCCGGGCCCGGGTTCGTCGAGAGTGAATTCCGGATTGTTACTGCGGGACTATCGCTTGGATGTGCGCCGGTCCGAGTAGGGACCGTCGCCGACGACGGAGCAATAGGGGGAAGAGTCGAGCACCTGGCAATCGAGCATCCGGCCGTCTTCGAGCGTGAGGTGCAACTGGTCCCCGTCTTTCGCCGGCAGCCGACGCTCGAACTCGACGAGGCTCGCCTGGCCGCCCGCACTGACCTCGAGATGATACGGAATCCGTCCGAGACTACGCGGACCGCATTTCACTGAACCTGTTCCTTTTACGCGCCCAGCGCTCATGTCTTGTACAGTTGCAACCTGTACGCCAGGCCTCCAAAACACTTTCATAACCACGTAGGCGTGCGAAACCTCGCTACGGTGACGTCGATCGCGACACTCGAGTCACGAATGGTTCGCGATCATCCAATGGATCGGCCCAACGATCGTTGGGCACCAGCGGCGTCCAGCCCGGCCGGCCAGGGTCCTGGTCGTACGGATAAGGTCCGAGCTCGCGATACAGCTCTTCGTATTTGGCAAGCCTCTTCCTGTCAAGCCGCACTCCAAGACCCGGCGCGTCCGGCACGCGGATGGCGCCACCCTCGTACTTCAGCTTGCCACCCTCGATCACGTCGTCCTCGAGGTGGTGATAATGCGCGTCCGCCGCAAACGACAGGTTGGGCACCGCTGCACCCATGTGCAGCATCGTTGCGAGCTGGATACCCAGCTCGCCCGAGGAGTGCACCGCGATGCCAAGCTGGAATGTCTCGCACACCGCCGCGGCTTTCACGCACGCGCGGATGCCGCCCCAGAACGTCGTGTCGAGCAGGACGACGTCCACCGCCCGTTGCAGCACATTTGCGGCGAGCTGCTCGAAATTCACCACGACCGTGTTCGTCGCGAGCGGGATGCGCAGCTTCTCGCGCGCGCTGCGCATGCCTGCGAGGCCGAATACCGGATCCTCGAGATAGTCGTTGTTCAGATCCTCAATTGCCCGTCCGAAGCGGACCGCCTGCTCGGTCGTCCAGACGCCGTTGGGATCGAATCGGAATCGATCGCCGGGGAATGCCGCGCACAACGCGCGGTAACACGCGAGCTCGAAGTCAGGGTGAAAGACGCCGCCCTTCATCTTATGGGTCGTGAACCCATGATCCGCCTTTGACGCCCGAGCGTATGCGACGAGCTGGTCGCTCGTCCGAATAGTGCCCGCTCCATCAGGTCCGGCATAACGAAAGAACAGGTAGGACGCGAACGGCACGCGATCGCGCACGCGGCCGCCGAGGATCTCGCACACAGGCACACCCCACGCCTGCCCAAGCAGATCGAGGCACGCAAATTCGATCGCCGCCAGCATCTGCGTCCGGTTGTTATAAAGCGACGCTGTGGGATTCGCGAGGAGGAACCGCATCTCTTCGAGCCGCACCGGATCGCGCCCGACAAGATATGACCGCAAGGCGCGGATGCCGGCAACCGCTGACTCGCCGCCGCCGCCCATTTCGCCGAGGCCCACCAGCCCAGTGTCTGTCTCGACTTCGACGATGGTGCGCACGAAGCGGCCCCAGTGGCAGCCGTTCGCGTGACGGAGAGGAGCCTGTAGGGGAACGGCGACGGTCGTCGCCCGGAGGTCAGTGATCTTCATGCGAGCGAAGCATAACGTCGCTCTATTTGTTGTGCCAGTAGTCGCTGTTGTTGCGCCGCTGTCTGTCGCGCTCGTTATTCCGCGACCGCATCCGGTCGGGCGGACGCTCGGGATTCCACACGACGCCGCACTTCAGGCAGCGCCAGTACCAGAGTCCTTTGCCCGGTTGATCCGGTCCTTTGATCTGATCCGAGAGACAGTCTGGACACGCGACGGGGACCACGGGATCCGCCACGGGTTGCGTCATCGTGATCGCCCGCCATCCCCGTACTCGCGATGCTCGGCGAGCCACTGCGTGCTCACCGAGCCGAGATCGAGCAGTCCGGAACGGCGTCCCGCCGATGCAATGACACTCACGACAAACGCGCCGACGAACAGGGTGACGCCGATCAGAATCAACATGACGACTCCAGGCTTTGTAAGGCGGGGAACGAACGTCCAATGAGTATACAGCCGATCTCACCCCGCCCGCCGGCGAGTACGTAGTGCCGGGCTTTAGCCCGGCTACGCAGGTACGTAGTGCCGACCTTCAGGCCGGCTACGCATTTACGCTACGATGAGCGCAAGTGCGCGTACTGCTGCCCTTGATGTGGCTGTTCGCCGGGGCGACGGCATTTGCGGCCGACCTGCCCGCCGGCGAGATCATCGATCGCGTCACGTGTGCGGCAGACCCTTCCCAGAGCTACGCGCTCTTCGTCCCAGCCGACTACACCCCATCACGGACGTGGCCGGTCATCTTCGCGTTCGATCCGGGAGGCCGCGGCCGCATACCGGTCGAACGATATCAAGCCGCAGCCGAACGCTACGGCTACATCGTCGTCGGATCCCACAACTCGCGGAATGGATCGACGGAGATCTCACGAATTCTCGCCGCGATGGCCAACGACGTCGCGCAGCGCCTCGCCGTCGATCCCAAACGGGTATATCTCGCGGGCATGTCCGGCGGAGCTCGAACGGCGCTCGGCATCGCCCTGGCGTCGAAGGACATCGCCGGCGTCATCGCCTCGAGCGCAGGATATCCGGACAGCCGCGTCAGAAAAACGCTGACGTTTCCGCTGTTCGCCACGGCCGGCACGGATGACTTCAATCATCTTGAGATGCGGCGGCTCGATCGCGAGCTGTCGACCACCCATCGTCTCGTAGTCTTCACTGGCGGCCACGTATGGTTGTCGAGCGACCTGGCGCTGCAAGCCGTGGAATGGATGGAGTTACAGGCGATGAAAGCGGGGCTCAAGCCCAGAGACGACGTCCAGATCGATCGATTGTTTGCGTCGCGCGTCGCGTCCGTCGATATGGCAAAGAGCGACGTCGGCACATTTCGGGCACTGCAGGGGCTGTCTGAGGATTTTCTGGGTCTAAAAGATGTGTCGACGTTCGCCGCTCGAGCAACCGAACTGGGCCGCGATGCGCAGGTTCGCGCCGCGCTGCAGAGGGAGCGGGATGAGGATCGCCGCGAAGAGAGCATCCTGCGTGATATCGCGTCCATGACCGCCCGTCTGTCGTCTGACGGCCGGCTTGCGGCCCTGAACGACCTTCGCCAGCGATGGCGCGATTTATCCGCACAGGCGAAGAATCCGGCCGACTCGACACAGCGCCAGCTGGCGCGGCGGGTGCTCAGCGCATTGAGTGCCGACGGCACCAATGACGCGGATTACGCCAAGATCATTGCGGAGTACCGACCCACGCGATCGCCGGGCTGATTGGTGTCGGAGTCTCCATTCCCGTCTCACCGCGGCGACGCCACGACGCAAAGACGTTTTTCGGGAACGTCGGCCGGGCGCAAGCTGACCTGAAGGTCAGCACTACGAACACGCAACCGGTCCCATTCTCGTAGTGCCGACCTTTAGGTCGGCTGTCGCAGTCGTAGTGCCGACCTTCAGGTCGGCCGTGGCAATCGTGGTGCCGACCTTCAGGTCGGCCATAGGTGAAGCATTAGAATGATCCATATGAAAACGTTCTGGAATGCGGCACTCCTGCTGGCTCTCGTGTCGGGCACAGCGCAGGCACAAATCAACGTCGGCAGCAAACCGCCGGAACCAGGCGTGCCGTTCACCCTCACCCAGGTGGCGACCTTCTCACTGCCGTGGCGAATCGCCTTTCTGCCCGATGGGCGCATGCTCGTGACAGAGAAGGTCGGCCCGGTCTGGCTTGTGACGCAGAAAGGCGCCAAGACGCAGCTCCAGAACGTTCCTGCCGTCCTGCACCAGGGTCAGGGCGGCATGCTGGGCGTGTTCGTGTCGCCGCACTACGCGACTGACCACAACGTCTACCTCACCTATTCGGAGCCGGGCGACGAAGGGTCGAGCCTCGCACTGGCACGTGCGCGACTGGTCGTCGGCGAGGGCACTGCGAGCCTGGAGGGATTGGAAGTGCTGTGGCGTCAAATGCCCAAAGGCCGCGGCGGGCAATTCGGCGCGGCAATCGCTTTCTCTCCTGACGGCCGCTACCTTTTCTTGGCGAGCGGCGATCGCCAACGCATGACGCCCGCGCAGGATCCCGATCAGGCGCTTGGCAAGATCCTACGGCTGTCGCTCGACGGCAAGCCGGCGCCGGGCAATCCGATGGCCGGAAAAACCGGCGCCCCGAGTGTTCCGCTGATCAACCCGCCGCGCGACACGGAACTGGCCAAGACGGCGCCTGTCATCTCAACGTATACGTTTCCAGAACCGAATCTCGCGCCCGCGGAGACGTGGACCACTGGTCATCGGACGCCATACGGCCTTGCGTTCGCGCCTGACGGACGGTTGTGGGAAATCGAGCACGGACCGAGAGGCGGCGACGAGTTGAACCTGATCGAGCCCGGCAAGAATTACGGGTGGCCGCTCGTGTCCTACGCGACGAACTACAACGGCACGCCTATCCCGAGTCCGGATACCCGTCCCGATCTGACCAAGCCGGTGATCTACTGGACGCCTATCATCGGGCCCGGCAACCTGATGTTCTACAACGGCGCGATGTTTCCGCAATGGAAGGGCTCTGCTCTCGTCGGCGGGATGGAGTCGCAGACGCTCAATCGCATCACGTTCGATGGCAAGGGTGGAGCGACGGCTGCCGAACGGTGGGATGTCGGTCACCGCATCCGCGACGTCGAAGTTGCTCCGGATGGCGCGCTATGGATGGTCGAAGATGCGAACCCTGGCGGGCTGTTCCGCGTGACTCCCAAGTAGGATGCGCGTCAGTGCGACATCGCGTACAACACCACGTTGATGCCCACCGCGTAGGCGTCAGGTGAGAAACGAAAGAAGTATTCGGGATCCTCCCCTTCGCGTTCCCAACCGTCGGGAATGTCGGTGTTGTGCATCATCACGACCATGAGCCGGCCGTGCTCGTCGGCAATCGCGCGCGCTGAGGGCGGATCGACGACGCCGCGGTCGGTATTGCCGCCGCTCCGGCGCCAGGATTGAATCGACGGCATCTGCGGAACGCGTTTCACGTCGAACAACGTGTGCCAGATCGAATGGTTGAGCGGCAGGTCGATGATCGGATACTGGCCTGATGGCAGTGCCAGCCTGATCTGCTGATCGAATTGCTCTTTCGCCCAGTCACCCCAATAGTCGGACGCAAACACAAACCCGCCCTTGAAAAGGTATTCGCGCAGTCGCTTAGCTTCCTCGGCGCTGAACGAGGCGGTGCCTGCATCTACCATGAGAATGAACGGGCACTTGAAGAGCGCGTCATCGGTCAGCCGCACGACGACGGCGTCGGCCGCTTCGTCTTCGTCCGCGTCCGGGCGCACGGTGACCGGTGCTTTGGTGAGCTCCGCGAGGCGCGTGCTGAAGTTGAGATCGGCGCCGGGATAGTCGGTGCTCCAGCCTCTCTTCTCGCGGCGATTGCTCTCGAACATCGCGCGGCAGAAGTTGAAGCTGCCCTGGAAGCTCTGTTTGGTTGGAAATCGCGGAGGTGTGTAGCCGTAGCCGCCAAACCAGATCCGCTGGGCGAATCCCGCCGAGGCGGCAAGCACGATGATCGCCGCCGTTGCAGCCGCAGTCAGAGAGCGCCGGGGGGCCGACGTCATCCTTCTATCGTAGCACCCGCTTATTCGACTTGGTGGCGTTTTCGGATCGGTGCCGTATTCGGACCCGTGGCGTGTTCGGACCGGTGGCTATTCGGATGGGGTGGCGTATTCGTAGTGCTGACCTTCAGGTCGGCTTGCGTACGACCGGCGCTTCACGTTGCAGAACATACGTCTGCAAGGTGAACGTGCCAGGGCGCGTTGGTAAATTGCCGACCCACGTTACCAGCGTGCCCCTTGATCTTGGAAGTTCCGATTTGTCGGGCCTCAGGATCAGCGCGCGCTCATGGCATCGAGCGCCGCTTGCGGTTGGTCGGCGAAGGCTTGCGCCCGCGGGAGAGTGAGCAATCGCCAAGCCAACTTTGCCGCGCTCAAAATGCCCCGCTAACGCTCATCGCCCCGACGCGCTTCGAAGTTCAGGCCTCTCACGGCTGGCTGCAGCCAGACAGATCATCTGGCTGGGACCAGACAATTCGCACAGCTGTGTTCTGCGGTCGCACCGCTTTGCGAAAAATACTCACGAACTGCAGCGATCTCGAGCTCGACGTCATTCGGCATTGCGTTTGCTCCTCGTGCGGCATGCTCGGACGACGAAGTGACGTGAGGTTCAAATTTATCGAACCGGTAGAGAGTGTGTTGCGAGTTCTTCGCGACGTCATTGTCCATCGCGCCGGCGACCATGAGTGGGTCGCCTTCGGCCGCGAGCCGGCGGTTGTAGGCGAGACATTGATGCTCGACGTCGACGACGGCGACGCGTGGCATCGGCTTACGATGTGCGTCATCGAAAGCCGGCCCGTCATCCGAGACGGCGACATGCGTTACCGTATTCGGCTGCACAACGACGAGTTGCCGCCAATCGTGTTTGGACAGCACATCGCCCGCGCATGAGCTTGCCGCAGGTGTACTTGAGCTATGACTCGGGAGTCCTGACGCGCGAGCTGCGTGCGCGCGCCATCAACGTGAGCCAGTCGGGATGCCTGATCGAGTGCGATCAGCGGCTCGAGGTCGGCACTGTCGGCTCGTTGCGGCTGCAGATTGGCAGTCAGGAATACCTGGACGAGGTCGAAGTGGTAAGGTGCCAGCCCATCCAAGGCAGTTCCGCGTGTCACGTCGGCGTTCGGTTCTTGACGTCGACGGCGCGCCACGCCCAATCCATTCGCAATGCGGTCGCGCTCTACGGAGCGGAGATCGGCGGGATACCAACGACTACCCGTGTGATGTAACCGACCAGTTCTTCGTCATTCCCCTTTAAAGTGCGTTTCCCTACACGGCCGACCTAAAGGTCGGCACTACGACTGCGATGGCCGATCCATTCGTAGTGCTGACCTTTAGGTCAGCATGATGTGACTCACGCATTTCGGATGTCGCGTATCTGACTGCTGGCCTCAGCCACACAGAATCATCTGGCCAGGGCCAGACATCCACACCGCTCCGCCATGCGGCTTCCCGCCTTACACAAAACACTCCGGAAATGCTGCGATCTTGAGGTTCGGTTTACGCGGCATTGCGCTTGCTCCCGAGTCAATCCTCGCGCCGGCCTTCCGCCCTCGCGCAAGGCTTTGGCGGACCACCGTAGCCTTGGCGAAGGTGGTCAGTTCGGCGGCATGCTCCCGAGTCATCCCTTCGTAGTGCCGACTTTAGTCCGGGCGCTCGGACGAGGGAAAGAAAAGAGATCTAGATCGATGGAACCAGGAGAAAGTGTGTTGCGAGTTCTTCACGCCGTCACGGTGTATCGCATCGGAGACGAGCAGTGGATCGCCGTAGGCCGCGAGCCGGGGGTTCTCGGTGAGATATTGCTGCTCGACGTGGACGAGGGCTCTTCCCGGAAGCGGCTCACGATGTGCGTCATCGAAAGCCGGCCCGTCATGCTCGACGGCTACGTGCGTTATCGAATTCGGCTGCAACTCGACGAGTTACCGCCAATCCTGCTTGAACAGCAGATCAGGCGCGGATGAACGGATTCCAAGGCTTGCGACAGCACGGTCGGCACTAATTCGAGCAGCGCCTCGTGGCGTCGTAGCGTCGTTGCGGTGAGACGAAGAGGAGGGCCGCAGACGTGTCGAGGTAGGTCAACGGCTGCGGTCGTCCCTCAGTTCTCGACGCGCGAGGTAGGCAGCGGGAGTCACGATTGCGATGCCGCGAAATGGATTCAGATCGAGAAGATCTTTGTCGCCGGTCACGATTACGTCTGCGCGACCATTTACGGCCGCTTCAAGGAACTTGTCGTCCTTCGGATCACGCGACGCTCGAATCGGCTGCAATATCTCGATGACTTCGACGAGAGACGCGACGCGTTCGAGGAGCGCGTCACGTCGTTCCCGACGCACGTACGGATCGAACTTCGACGAATGCAATTTCTCGATCAGTTCGCGCAGCGTGTCGATCGTCGCCACGAGCTGCGCTTTCGTGACCGCTTTTTCGACGGCCTGGGCAGGCGTCGATGTCGTCGAAAGGAGGCCGCTGATCAGGACGTTGGTGTCAATGACGACGCGCTCACGCGTCATCGTCGGCGAGCAGCTCGTTCAAGCTCTGCTCGGTGAGTCCGTTCGCTGCGGCTTCATCCGTGATCCGTTTCCGCAGGTCTAGAAACGCCTGGATGTTGCCCGAGCGAAGTCGCTCGAAGTCTGACATAGACAGGATCACGGCAATGTCGCGGTCCTGTCGGCGGATGACAACGGGCTCGTGCTGCGCGTCATCGAGAATCGCCCCGAGCCTGTTCTTAGCCTCGGTCGCATGGACGGTTTTCAAAGAATTTCTCCTGCTAGGCTATTTTAGCTATTATAGCTTAACTGTCTAGAGCGTTTTTGACTTGTACTCAGGTACGCGACCATGGTACTCCTGGTGCCGGGAGGTGGGCATGGCCGCGGCGTACTCAATGGATTTGCGTGCACGCGTCATCGACGATACGGACGCGGGTCTCTCGTCGAAGGCGCTGGCCGAGCGGTATCACGTCAGTCGGGCCTGGGTGGATGCCCTGAAGCAACGGCGCCGGGAGACCGGATCGATCGCGCCGCGCAAACAAACACGGTTCCGGCGGCGCGTGCTGGAAGGCCAGGAGGCGCGGCTGAAGGCGTTGGTGGCCGCGCAGCCCGATGCGACGCTCGCCGAGTTGCGCGACGGGTTGCGGACGTCCGCCGCCTTGGCGACGATCTGGCGCGAGCTGAACCAGTTGGACCTCACGATCAAAAAAAACCGTCCACGCCGACGAACAACGTCGCGCTGATGTCGCGGCGCAGCGTCGGCACTGGCGGGACTGGCTGCCCCTGCACGATTTCCGACGCTATGTCTTTGTGGACGAATGCGGCGTGACCACGGACCTGTTGCGCCGCTATGGCCGCAGTCCGCGCGGCACGCGTCTCCACGACCACACGCCCTGCGGTCACTGGCAGACGCACACGGTGATCGCCGCCCTACGGCCCGACGCACTCACCGCGCCCACCGTCTTCGATGGACCGATCGACACGGCGTGCTTTCGGGCGTACGTCGAGCAAGTGCTGGTGCCCACGCTGCGCCCGGGTGATGTGGTCGTCTTAGATAACCTTGCGGTCCACAAACACCCGGACGTCCGCGCTGCCATCGAGCGGGCCGGCGCACGTCTCCGGTTTCTCCCGCCCTACAGCCCGGATTTCAATCCCATCGAACAGGTCTTCGCGAAACTGAAAGCGTGTCTCCGTGCCGCCAGACCGCGCACCTTCGATCAGGTCTGCGACTTCGTCGCGATCGCGTTGACGTTCTTCACCCCGATCGAATGTCAGAACTACGTCCGACATTGCGGCTATCGGCTCGCTGTACAGTTATGAAAAACGCTCTAGGCGGATCGAATGCGACGAGACTCGTGAGTACCGGCGAAACTGGATGGCGACGTGTGGGTCTCATGCCGGCGGCGCCGTCCAGGAACGACTCCGCGAGAAATTTGACAGCCGCCACTGAACGGCGATGGCCCACCCGTTCATCGTTCGGCCACTCGCCGACGCGGATATCGAGTCGGTCGCGCGATGGTACGACCGTGAGCGGCCCGGACTCGCCGAGCGCTTCCTCACCGACATCGATCGAACCTTCACGCGTATCCTGGAGCGGCCACTCCAGTTCCCAGCAATCACTGACGATGTCCGATGGGCGTTACTGCACCTTCCCGGACGCCGTCTACTTCCGGGCATAGGACGAACTCGTCATCGTACTTGCGGTCCTCCACCTGGAACCGCCCTGGCGGACATTTTCAATTCGTCTTATAGAGATTGGCGCTTTTGGAGCCGCAAGCGGCTGGCTCTGGAAAGTGTACAGCGCTGATAGTCGGCTGGCCGGTGCAGTCCGATCACCTGCGAATCAAGGAATCTGACGTGCAGCGGTGGAGCAGCCGACTATTCTCTACGATTTATCGAGCTTGGCACGGCTCATACTTGACGTTGGAGTTGCTTCTCAAGCAGGCAGCCGCAGCAGCAACAGGACGCCAAAGGATGCGACTGCCGACCCTAAAGGTCGGCACTACGAGAAAGCGGATCGGTGGCGTATTCGCAGCGGTGGCGTATTCGTCGTGCTGACCTTCAGGTCAGCCTCCACTGGCGCTCTCCGCGGAAGGCGAGTCATATCGCACACCCTGGCTCCCCCGATGTAATGTCGCTGTCGATTGGTAGCATCGTCGCTGCGCTCAATGAGCTCAGATCGTCGGCCTTGGGCCGGGTCTTCTTGACGCCAGTCGCCTCGGCGGACATCCCGGAAGAAGGTAATGTCTACGCCGTTGATAATACGCCGCACCCGAGCTCTGTGTACGGCCGCGCATGTTCTCGTAATGGCCACCGCCGGGCCCCTCAGCCCACATATCGGCGAGCCCCTGCACCAGTATGCGCTGGCAGACTTGATCCCCAGATTCATTTTCCGCCCGGCCGCCGCCGTTTATTCGTCGGAAGTGTTTGTGTGTGTGCTGCCCCGTGAGTCCCTCTCCTCGTACGCGCCAACAGCCGCAAAGGCTTCCAGGGCAGTCGAGCGCGTGAGTAGTGCGCGTCCGAGCGTGGCGCGATTCCGGTTCGTCTACTCTACGCAAAGGAACAATTCCGTTTCCAAGTCAACGACGCGACAGGCGGCGCTGGCTGCATCGGCGTCGACGGAATAACCCAGGGAAGGACTCACCGAGGAACTGCACGCGGACATGAGGGCAGTCGTCGCCACAGCAATCGAGATCACCCGGAGAAACAGCATCGGCACTCTTCTCACTCCGCTTCAGGCCTACCCGCAATCGTGCGCATAGCAACGGCTCGGCGACACCCACGACCGGCACATTTGGTTCTCGGCGGTCACTATCAATGCGCCTCGTGGCTCTTCAGCATGGTTTCGATCCGCTTGTCGCCAAACGTTTCGTCACGCGGAGTGTGTCCGGCCTTGTTCCTGGCGCGACCGTCGGCGCCATGCTCGAGCAACAGCTCCACCATCGCTGCCTCACGCTGACTGGTGGCAAAGTGCAGCGGTGTCCAGTCCCAGTCGTTGCGCGCATCGACTTCAGCACCGCGTGCGAGCAGCAGTTCCGCCACGTCCACGCGGCCGAACTTGGCAGCCAGGTGCAATGGTCGATTACCCTCGTTGCCTCGTACTTCGACGTTGGCACCCGCCGTCAGCAGGATCTCGACGACGTTGACTTCTTCCCTCGTCCGCGGAGCCTGCGCGTCCGCGTTTCCTATGGGTCGTCGATTAATGGCCAGCTGCAGCGGTGTGCGGCCGTTCCTGTCGAGGGAGTTGACGTCTACGCCCTTACCCAAAAGGAAACGGACGCCCTCGGCATCGCCGTCCCGAGCGGCCTTGACGAGCGCCGCCCGACCGCTGTTCTCACCGCTGAACGCAATGCCTCGGGCCGTAAGTACCTCGGTGACCGCGCGGTGCCGGTTGAGGAAGGCATATTCCAACGGCGTCGTGCCCTGGTCGTCTGTCGCACGAGGATCCGCGCCCTCTGCGAGCAGCAGGCGCACGACGTTCTCGTGGCCTTCGCTTGCCGCACGGTGGAGCGGCGTCCAGCCTCCGTCCTCTCTGGCATTCGCGTCGGCGCCAGCCGCGAGTAGACGTTTTGCCACCGGAAAATGGCCATGGTCCGCAGCCAGGTGCAGCGGTGTCAACCCACCGGTGCGGCGCGAATCAATCGTGGCGCCCGATTCAAGGAGCAATTGGACGACTTCGTCATGCCCGTACTGTGCTGCGACGTGGAGTGCCGTGGCAGCTTCTCGATCGCGTGCGTCGACCTCGGCCCCCGCTGCCAGCAACACCCCGACGAGCAAGTGATGGCCCTGCCGCGCTGCAACGTGCAATAACGAGGCTGTGCCGGCGCTCATCCGCCAGGCGAACAGCCGCCCGATTGCCGTTTGGTCCGGTGGACACTGCCGCGCGTTTGCAATGCTCGGGTCCCGTCCGATCAGAGTGCGCATTGTCTCGGTATTGCCCTGCCATGCGGCCTGAAAGGCCTCTTCTCGCGCGGCATCAGCTCGACATCGACCGCCGCAACCGGACGCGGCTAGCGCGGACGCGACGAGCGCGACCGACGCGACAGTGAGGCTCCAACGTCCTGCCGACATCGACCTTGCCGGGCTGGCTCTATCAACGGCTCGCATGACGGCGAACGAGCTCTTCCATTTCGGCGTCGTGTGCCGCCAAGCCCAGGGGTGTGGTACCGTCCTGCGCCTTCACGCGAACGTCGGCTCCTCTACCCAGAAGCTGTGCGACAACGGCGGCATGTCCTTCCCGGACAGCCACATGAAGCGGCGTCAAACCCTGCGCATCGACGACATTGACTGCTGCGCCGCGCGAGAGAAGGAGTTCGACGGCTTTCAGGTCGCCGTGCGCCGCGACGACGTGCAGGATCGTTCGACCCTTCCGATCTTCCGCATCGACATCAGCGCCTGTGTCCAGAAGCAGGCTGACGACATTCAGGCGGCGCGGGTCATTGTTTCGCTCGGGGGCGCCGCGCACAGGCATGAGCGCCATAGACAGCGGTGTTCCGTTGCCCTCGAAGCGCGAACCCGGAACACCTCGGTTCGAATCCGCGCCGCGAGCAAGAAGCAGAGCCACCATTTCCGGGCTCCCCTGGTAGGCTGCTGCGCCAAGCGGCATCGTGTCTCTTCCGAGGGCATTCGGGTCGCCGCCCTGATCGAGCAGCCGCCGGACGACGTCGATATTGCCCAGCGAAGCGGCCAGCTGCAATGCTGACTCGCCCGACGAGTCCCTCACATCTACGTCGGCACCCGCGGTCAGCAACAGCTCTGTCATGCGACGGCTGTTGACGGGATTAACCGAGGACGCCACGGCAGAATCCAGCGGCGTGCGCCCGCTTCCGGCTTCTCGGGCGTTGATGTCAGCACCGCGGGAAAGCAGCAGCCTCGCCACCTCGATGCGGCCTTCCACGTCGGACGTCCCTGCGAGTCCGTCCACCGCATCATGCAACGGAGTCCGTCCACGCCGTATGGTCAAAGCGTTGACATCGGCGCCTCGCTGCATCAGAAGCGCCGCTACGTCGGCGTGCCCGTGTTGTGCGGCCAGATGAAGCGGGGTGCTGCCGCCTCGTTCGTCGCGCATGCGAGCATCAGCACCCCGGGAGATGAGCAACTCGGCGAGATCTTCGCGGCCGAAACGCGCTGCCGTATGTAGCGGCGCCTGGCAGAAAGCGCCAAACAGCCGGTTGACCTGGTCGGAGTGCTGCAGCAGCCAGCGATCGAGGTTCGTCAGATCGCTGGGCCGGCGTGTGCGGTTGGTGTATGCCCAGTCCTTTATCTCAGACGGTGCGTCGCCGCAGTGGTGTCGCTGCCGGAGTGGATCGAAATAGTCCCCTTTTTCAAACCAGCGAGCCACCAGCACGACAACAATCAGGCCGCCGATCGCCAACGCCTTGTAGATCATTCCTTCCTCGAGTCTCTTCAGTCTGCTTCGAGAGTGCAAAGAACGGTGCATGCAGCCCGCCAACGCTCCAGAACTTCGCTGACGAGGCTCGACGGACCGACCGGCCAAAGAATCAGGAGACCGGCTCTCTCCTTGGGGCCTGCTTCCAAACTATTCGCGCTCAACTCTTTGGCTTCACACACTCAGCCGTTCAGCTCGCATGTCAGCGAGTCGGTGGCCCACTTGGGTTCGACGCAGCGAAATCTCCGTCCATAGAGGACCGCGATTGGTCCCACCAGAACTCTTGTCCCAACCATATTTCTCCTCTTGCTCAGACAAGACATGACGGACCTAAAGGTGACTCTTTGGTCATGTCAATTCCCTACCCTTCCCTGTAAGTCATTCAAATCAAAGGATCACGCACGCTACTTAGGACTCCAGCACACGGTTGGTACACCTGCTGCTACTTAGCAGGCCGACGCGTCAAGTGCGTCATCGGAAATTTAAGTCGCCGACAGCGTTGGCGACATGCCGGGCTCCCGCGCGGGGCAGTTCGGTGCGATTCAACAGATCCGCGCATGGAGAGTAAGCATGAAGAGTTTGTTCGTTCGTTTCGTTCGTGAGGAAAAGGGTCAGGACCTGATCGAGTACTCGCTCCTGGCGGCGATCATCGCCGTGGGTTCGATCGTTGCGATGGGTCTCGTCGGCGACGAGATCGACGCCGTGTTCGATGACGTCGTGACCGGTCTCCAGACCCGGTAGTTGCTGTCCGGCGCGGTGGGGGGCATGCCGCTCCTCACTGTGCGGGTGACTGGCTTTGTAGGAGAGACAGGGACATGAAGAACTTGTTCGTTCGTTTCGTTCGTGAGGAAGAGGGCCAGGACCTGATCGAGTACTCGCTCCTGGCGGCGATCATCGCCGTGGGTTCGATCGTTGCGATGGGTTTGGTCAGCGATGAACTCGACCTCACGTTCGATGCGCATCGTGACCGGTCTCCAGACCCGGTAGTTGCTGTCCGGCGCGATTGGGAGCGCACGGAGCTCCCATCGCGCCGGTTCAGTTTCACCAGAGAAGAGTTCATATCACATGAAACCTAGTCGCCTCGCGAATCGCGGTCATGAGAGGTCAACGTGCCGGCGCTCGAACTGCACCGGAACAACGACCTCATCGCGTTGTTGCGCCAGGGGATCGCGGACGATTCGGGCCAGGACGTCGTCGAGTATGCACTGCTCGGCGCGATCATCGGGATTGCATCGGTACTGACATGGAAGCTTGTCGCGACGACGGTCCATGACGTTTACGTAGCTGCGGATACAGACGTGCAGGGAGTCTCGGGGTGTACCCCGAACCCGGGCGGCGGCGGATGTCCGTAGCACAGAGCAAGTAGACATTTCTTTATGAGCACTACACACATTTTTGTCGGCGCGCTGCTGGCGCTTGCGTGCATCTCGGATCTGCGCACGCGCCGGATTCCGAACGCGCTGACCTTTTCGGCGGTTGCCGCCGCACTGCTGTTCCACTTCGTGACTGGCGGAGTGACCGCGGCGGGATGGAGCCTGGTCGGCTGCGTCGTCGGGGCGCTGCTGTTCTTTCCGATGTTCGCCTTGCGTGGCATGGGGGCCGGCGACGTCAAGCTGCTGGCTGCTGTAGGCGCGTGGCTTGGGCCCTGGCAGATAGCGATTGTCGCGCTCACCACCAGCATTGCTGGCGGCGTCATCGCTCTGGCGGTTGCGCTCGGTCACGGGTATCTCAAGACGGCGTGCCGCAATCTGTGGATGCTCCTGACCCACTGGCGGGTCATGGGGCTCCGCCCGGTAGACGAGTTGACGCTCCAGGGTGCGCGCGGCCCGCGCCTCGCCTACGCATTTCCAATCGCTATCGGTACGGTGGTGACGCTATGGCTCAAGTAATGCGGTGGTTCAAGCGGGGGCGCTCTGAGGACGGCGCACAGCTCGTCGAATTCGCGCTCGTCCTTCCGCTTCTCCTGCTAGTGGTGCTGGGGATCGCGGAATTCGGGTTCATCTTCCAGCGCTACGAGGTCATCACGAACGCCGCCCGCGAAGGCGCGCGCCTGGCGGTGCTGCCGGGTTATACCGAGCCGTGATGTCAGGCCGCGCGTCGTGGCCGATACTGTTCAACGGACGCGTGCCCACGACCCTGACCAATCCGGCGTCACTCTCGTCGAGAACGTGCCGATCCCGGTGGCCGGGGGACGGCCGCCGATCAACGCGAGGCGGGTGACGGTCACCTACACCTACACCTTTCAGTTTCTGAACGCCCTGTCGGCGTTCTTTGGTTCAAGACCTGCGTTTCCGCTCAGTGCCGTCTCGGAGATGCGCACCGAGGCGGGTTCGTAGAGTCGCAGAGGAGATAAGTCATGGATCGGAACAAACGCACAGCTGTGGTCGTCGTCGTCGCGGTTTTCATGGCAGCGATCGCCAGCCTCGGGATGTATCGAGTGGTCTCGCGGATGCCCGCGAAGGATGCCAGTGCAGCCAAGACGGTTGACGTCGTCGTGGCCCAGCACCCGTTGCAGCTCGGCACCCGCCTAACCAAGGACCACGTCAAGCTCGTGAAGTGGCCGGCAGAGAGCCAGGTCCCCGGCGCTTTCTCCAAGTTCGAGGAGGTCGTCGATCGGGGCCTCATCGCCACCGTAGAAGAGAACGAGCCGCTGATTGCGGCCAAGCTGGCGCCGCTCGAGGCTGGGGCTGGTCTTCCGCCATCGATTCCTGAGGGTATGCGAGCCGTCTCGGTCAAGGTCAACGAAGTGATCGGCGTAGCCGGCTTCGTCGTTCCCGGCACTCGCGTGGACGTCATGGTGACCCTGACGAATCGCCAGGCGCAGCAGGAAAGCATGACCCGCGTGGTCGTCAGCAATGTCCAGGTGCTCACCGCGGGCACCCGGTACGACCAGGAGAACGCGAAAGAGGGCAAACCGATTCCGTCGACCGTTGTGACCCTGCTGGTGTCGCCGGAAGACGGTGAGCGAATCGCGCTGGCGGCGTCCGAAGGCCAAATCATGCTGACGCTCCGCAACCCGCTGGACACCGCGACGACCGCGACGGCCGGCGTTCGAACTGCCGGACTGTTGGGACACGCACCGGAGCCGGCCGCACCGGCGAAGCCGCGAGTATCTGTCGCGGCAAAGCCAATCAAACCTGAAGTGGTGCCAACGCCGGCACCCAAGAATTACACCGTGGAAGCGGTCCGCGGTGGGAAGCGATCCGAGGAGACTGTCCGATGAAAATCTTCAACTCCGTTCTCGCGCGCAGAGCCGCGGCGGGAACGACGTTTTTCACTATTCTGCTGGCGATTCAGTTCGACCTGCCGATCTCGGCGCAACAGCCCGCGCCGTCGACTGCTCCGGCCCAGGCCAGCCACCAGCGTCGGGACGGCAGTACGAGCGCGTCGTCGTGACGTCCGGTCGATCGACCGTGGTTCCCACGGACTTCGACGTTACGCGCATCGCCATCACCAATCCCGAGATCGCCGACGCGGTGGTCGTGCAGCCTCGAGAGATCCTCGTCGACGGCAAGAAGGCGGGGACGGTCAGCCTGATCGTGTGGGGCGCCGACCAGCGCCGGCAGCTCGACATCGTCGTCGAGCCTGGCGTCACGACGCTCGAGCAGCACCTCCAGACGCTCTTCCCGGGCGAGAACATCGCGGTCAGCGTCAGTGAAGAGGCGATCATTCTCTCGGGCCAGGTGTCGAGCACGACCGTGATGCTGCGGGCGGGCGAAATCGCGACGGCGTCCTCCTCCAAGGCGAAGATCATCAACATGCTGCAGGTCCCCGGCGGCAGCGAGAGCCAGCAGGTCATGCTGCAGGTGCGGTTTGCGGAAGTGAATCGCAAGGCGCTCACCGAGCTCGGCGTGAATCTGTTCGTCAATCGCGAACGGTTCGCTGCCAGATCGACAACCCAGCAATTCTCGGCGCCTGAGTTTGACGACGACAAAACCGGTGGAATGGTGTTCAGCGATTTTCTGAATCTCTTCTTCTTCGACCGTAAGGAAGGCATTGGCGGCGTCATCAAGGCGCTCCAATCGCGCGGCGGATTCCAGAGCCTGGCCGAACCCAACCTGATTGCCTACAACGGGCAGGAAGCCAGCTTCCTGGCGGGCGGAGAGTTCCCGGTGCCGATCGTCCAGGGCGCCACCGGCTCGGTCACCATCGTATTCAAGGAGTTCGGCATTCGCTTGACCTTCAAACCGACCATCGCCGGCGACGTGATTCGCCTGAAAGTCCGTCCGGAAGTCAGCGCGCTCGACTTCGCCAACGGCATCACGCTCGAGGGCTTCCGCGTTCCGGCCCTGACGACGCGGCGCGCCGAAACCGACGTCGAGCTGCGCGACGGCCAGTCGTTCGCGATTGCCGGCCTGATCGACCACATTCAGCAGGAGGATAGCTCCGGGATTCCGATCCTGAGCAAGCTGCCGATCATCGGGTATCTGTTCAAGAGCAAGGCGGACCGCTCCGAGGAGACGGAATTGATGGTGCTCATCACCCCGCGCCTCGTGCGTCCGCTGAACCCCGACGAAGTGCCGGCGCTCCCCACGAACATCCGGCCTCTGGTCAAACCCGGTGACATCGGACAGCAGCTCGACGGCGCCGCCGGAATCGCCGACGCGCCGATCGACACGAAAACCAACGCAGCGTCAGGTAAGAAGCAATGATCGCGCGAAAGAATAGCCGCGTCGCCGGCGAACGGGGCGCCGTCCTCATCCAGGTGGCGGTGGCGCTGCTCGCGCTGCTCGCGCTGTCGGCGTTCGTCGTCGACTACGGCGTGATGTGGGCGAGCCGGGGACAGGCGCAGAACTCAGCGGATGCGGGTGCGTTGGCTGGGGCCATCTCGCTGGCCTTCAACAGTCCGACCGACCAGGCGGGCGCCCGCGCCCGGGCGATCGCGATGGCCACCCAGAATCGAGTATGGGGACAGGCGCCGAGCGTGACCGACGGCGATGTGACGTTCCCGGTGTGCCCTCCGGGGACGCCGGGGCCGACCGATACCTGCGTGCGCGTCAACGTGTTCCGCAATCAGACTCGTGGCAACGCGCTGCCTACGTTTTTCGGACACCTCGCCGGCGTCACGCGCAGGGTGTAGTCGCCACCGCGACGGCGCAGGTCGTCGCCGGCAACACCACGAACTGCCTCCGACCCTGGGCGGTGGTCGATCGCTGGCAGGAGTTCGGAGCGGAGGGTTCCCGAGCATCCGTTGCCAGACTCCACCTACGATCGCTATTCGACCGGGACAGGGAAACAATCCTCCTCAGGAGAACGACCTCTACGTCCCGCCCAGCGCCGCCGGCCGCGGCACCGGATACACGCTGCCCGCGGACTAGGCCGGCGATTCGCGATCAAGGTGGGGCCAACGGCGGCAACGACGGTCTCCTCTGGCTGGTTCAGGACCATTCGATCTGCCGCGCTGCCGACACCACGCAGATGGGCAACGTCTACGGGAGACAACATCCTCAGCTGCAATGGCCTCCCTTCGGGCTTTGCGGGTCCGACGACCGTCTGCCCGGCCGACATCGACAATAACTGGGAGCTGCGGCCTACTGGGCGGAACGCAGGATGCTATCGGGAGCAGACCGGCGCCACAGTCGGCTCCGCAGCGCAACAGCGGTCGAGGACGCTGATGAGCTCGTGATTCGGCGGCCCGCTGGGTCGACGGACAGGGCATTTCAGGCAACAGCGCTTCGACCCGCCGACATCAGCCCTCGGGTCGTGCCGATCGGGGTCATGGATATCGACAATTGTATCTCGCCCAGGACCCGAACGGCAGCAACGGCGTGCTTCGGATGGTCAACATCTACGGCTTCTTCATCGAGGGGATGGGCGACGTGGATCCGCGACACCGGCGCGATCACCATGCGGCAACGGCGCCCGTCATCGGCCGGATGATGACTGATCCCGGGTATGGCGCGGTGGCGACTCTCGAGCCTTCCCACAAAGCCTCGTTCCTCAACCATCGTTCGTCTCGTTCGTTAGGACAAGAGGTATTCGCGGTGTCAGCACTGTTCTCACCATTCTCGGTTCGCGCGACTCGCAGCTCGAGGCAGTTGGCTCGTGCATCAGGCCGCATTTCGACCGTAACCTGGCTGCCGACCTCAGCGCGCTGATCGACGCCAAAGCCAGCCAGCCGAACGTCCTGCTGGTTGACGTTCGCGGAGCACCGGCCAAGTGCCCGCAGAGCTGGCGGCACTGAAACGGCAGCATCCGTCAACGAATGTCGTGCTTCTGGCGTCGGCGCTCGATCCAACGCTGATGCTCGAGGGCATGCGCGCCGGAGTCACCGAGTTCATCGCCGAGCCACTGAATCAACGCGACTTCGATGCGGCGATTACGCGCTTGCTCGAGCAGCGAAAGGATGTCGGCGTCGGCCCCGGCCCTGTGTTCGCGTTCGTCGGCGCCAAGGGCGGAGTCGGAACGACGACCACGGCAGTAAACGTGGCCACGGCACTCGCGAAGCTTGCCAAGGGCCCGACGCTGCTCGTCGACCTGCACCTGGCGTACGGGGATGCGGCCGTCTTCCTGGGCGCGGACCCGCGGTTCTCGCTGGTGGACGCGTTCGAAAACCTGCACCGGCTCGACGCCGAGTTCCTGAAGAGCCTGGTGGTGAAGACCGCCTCCGGCCTCGACCTCCTCGCGTCTGCAGATCGGCCACCGAACCGGCCCGTGGACGTGCGGCGGCTCGGCGAGGTTGTGCAGCTCGCGGCGTCTCAATACGCGTACACGGTCCTGGACGTCCCACGCTCGGACCTCACGGTGCTCGACAGTCTCGATCAGGTGACGAATCTGATCGTCGTAGCGAACCAGGAGCTCGCGACCGTCCGCAATGCCGGACGGATGGCGGCGGCGCTACGCGCGCGCTACCCGCGGACTGAGGTGGCAACCGTCATCAACCGCACTGATCTGGGGGGGCGGAAATTGGCCAGCGAGACGTGGAGAAGGCGGTGGGCGGCGCAATCGCGCACCAGTTTCCCAGTGATTACCGGCGTGCGCTGACGGCGATGCACAAGGGGCGTCCGCTGGCCCTCGACAATCACAACCAGTTGTCCGCGTCGTTGACGGCGCTGGCTCGCGAGCTCGCGGGCGTGGAGAACAAGAAGGCTGAGCGGGCAGCGGGTGGACTCAAGGGATTCCTCTCGGGGCGCCGGTAATCGGAACACTACGCAGATAAAGAGGACCTATTAATGAACGCGCTGTCAACAGTCATCGAACCGCGATCGGCGGTGGCCGATACCAGGAACGTCTCCTATCAGGATCTGAAAAGCCGCATCCATCAGGATCTGCTCAACCGGCTCAACCTCGATCGCCTGACCCGGGTCAAGCGCGAGGACGCCGAGCCGGAGATTCGCTCGCTGATTGGCGGAATGCTCGACCGCGAGCGGGACAAGACGCCGCTCAGCCTCTACGAGCGCGAGAGCATCGTCAGCGATGTCCTCCACGAGCTGTTCGGGCTCGGTCCGCTCGAAATCCTGCTCGCCGATCCGACGATCTCGGACATCCTCGTGAACAGGTACGACCAGGTCTATATCGAACGGAACGGGCGGCTCGAGCCGACGGAAGTCACGTTCAAGGACGAGCGCCACCTGCAGCAGATCATCGAGCGCATTGTCAGCTCGGTCGGCCGGCGCATCGACGAGTCGAGCCCGATGGTGGACGCCCGGCTCGCCGACGGATCGCGTGTGAACGCGATCATCCCGCCGCTCGCGCTCGACGGCTCGGCCATGTCCATTCGCCGGTTCCGAACCGACAAGCTCGGCGCCGACGACCTGGTGGGCCGCGAGTCGTGGACGAGCCCGATGAAGGACTTCCTCGACGCGGCGGTGGCCTGCCGGCTGAATGTCGTCGTCTCCGGCGGCACCGGCTCAGGCAAGACCACGCTCCTCAACATTCTCTCCGGCTTCATCGGCGAGCGCGAGCGCGTGGTCACGATCGAAGACGCTGCCGAGCTCAAGCTGCGTCAGCGTCACGTGGTGCGCCTCGAAACCCGGCCGGCCAACATCGAAGGCAAAGGCGCCGTCCGCCAGCGCGATCTCGTCGTGAACGCACTGCGTATGCGTCCAGACCGCATCGTTGTCGGCGAGGTCCGAAGCGAAGAAGCGCTCGACATGCTCCAGGCGATGAACACCGGCCATGACGGGAGCCTGACGACGGTCCATGCGAATTCACCGCGTGACGCGCTCTACCGGCTGGACACCATGGTGGCGATGGCCAACCTCAATATTCCGGAGAAGGCGATCCGGCAGCAGATCGCGTCGGCGGTGAACCTGATCGTGCAGGTGTCGCGCATGTCGGACGGCACGAGGAAGGTCACGGCCATCTCCGAACTCACCGGCATGGAGGGCGAGGTCATCACCATGCAGGACATTTTCGTGTTCGAGCGGATGGGGATCACCCAGGACGGGCGAGTGCGCGGGCGGTTCCGTGCGACCGGGATCAGACCGAAATGCAGTGAACGGCTCGCCGCCTACGGCGTCCAGCTCCCGATGGACATGTTCGAGCACGTGAAGGTCATCGGCTAAGCGAGAGGATCACATGTTAATCGTTGGTCTGACATTTCTACTGATTCTCGGCATCGTCCTCGGCGCGTACTACACCTTCGTGGTACGGTCCGAGCGCGACGAGCGGTCCAGGCTCCTCGGCCGGCTGGCCACACGCAAAGTCTCGAGCCAGCTGCTGAAGCCCGGTGAGCTCGAGCGTCCTGTCGACAAGCTGAGCAACGTCCGGACGGTTCAGGCAGTGTTATCGCGCGCGAAGGGGCTGTCCGGCCCGATCGAGCGGCTGATCATGCAGTCAGGATTGCAGATCACGGTCGGCACCCTGGTGATGGCCTCGGTCCTGCTCGGATGCCTGGGTTACCTCGTCGTCAAGATGCTTGACCCACTTCACGGTCCTGGGGCTCGCCGCGGCACCCCTGTTCGCGAGCATCCCCATCATGTTCGTTCGCTGGAAGCGCACCAGGCGCTTCGGGATGTTCGAAGAGCAGTTCCCGGAGGCGATCGCGCTGATGGCGCGGGCGCTGCGCGCGGGGCACGCATTTCCGACCGGGATTCTCATGGTCGCCGACGAGATCCCCAGTCCGGTTGGAGCGGAGTTCAAGCTTCTCTACGACCGGCAGAACTTCGGTATGCCGCTCAGCGACGCGCTGAAAGGCATGGCCGAGCGCGTGCCGATCCTCGACGCCAGGTTCTTCACGACGGCCGTCCTGACGCAGCGTGAGACGGGTGGGAATCTCTCGGAGATTCTCGACAATCTCGCGGCCGTCATTCGCGATCGCTTCAAGGTGAAGCGCCAGGTCCGTGCGGTGACGGCGCACGGCCGGATTACCGGCTGGATTCTGGCCGCTCTGCCGCCAGTGCTGGCGTTAATCCTGAGCATGGTGTCACCGGAGCACATGAAACCGATGATCACCGATCCGCTCGGGATCAAGATGATTACCATCGGCGTCACGATGCAGGTGATCGGCTCGTTGATCATCCGCAAGCTGGTCAATATTCGGTACTAGGAGTCCTGAACATGGCTTTGGATCTACTCGTTACCCTGGTTGCCGGCTTTCTCGCGGTCGCGCTCGTCGCCGGCTATGGGACGTCCAGCATTCTTGCGGCGCTCTCACCAGATCGGCGCCGGTTGCGTCAGCTGGCCACGGCCGGAGGACCTATCGGGAGCGTAGACGACACGTTCACCCTGGTCGATCGTGTCGACTCCCGATTCGCGAGCTTGCCTGGAGTACCCAAGTCCCCGAAAGAAATGGGCCGTCTGCGCCGCCGGCTCGCGATGGCCGGATACACGAGTCCGACTGCAGTGGTCCTGTACGCGTTGGCCAACCTCGTGTCGCCCGTCCTGTTCGGACTTGTCGCCGTGGCCGCGGCCGGTGTCTACCGCGGATGGCTCCTCACATTGTTCGCGGCCGCAGTAGGGTACCTCCTCCCGGGACTGCTCCTCGCGCGGAAAATCGAGCTGCGCAAGCGTGAGATTCGTGAAGGGCTCCCGGACGCACTCGATCTGTTCATCGTCTGCGTCGAGGCAGGCAGCGGGCTCGACCAGGCAATCGTCAAGGCGTCAGACGAGCTCGGCCTCAGCTACCCGGCGCTCGCCTATGAACTGCGTTTGGTTACGACGGAAATCCGCGCCGGCAAGCCACGCGTCGAGGCGTTCAGGAACTTTGCGGCGCGAACGAAAGTCGACGACGTGCAGTCGCTCGTCGCGCTTCTAGTTCAGACCGACAAGTTCGGCACCAGCATGGCTCAGGCGCTTCGCACGCACGCCGACACGTCGAGAACCAAGCGCCGTCAGGATGCCGAGGAGCGCGCGGGCAAACTCGGTGTGAAGCTCGTGTTCCCGCTCGTGCTGTTCCTGTTTCCGGCACTCTACATCGTCATCCTCGGACCCGCGGTGATCACGTTCGTTCGCGTATTCAAACACTAACGTCAGCATTCTTTAGGAGAAACCAATGAACACAACCACTCTCGTCATGCTCGTCACCCTCGCCGGTCTCGTCGTTTTCTACATGGCCCGCCGACGCAATCGGCTGAACCAGGAAGACTAATCGTCGTGCAGCCACTTTACCGGGGGGCATCGGTCGCACTCGCGGTCACGCTGCTGTCGGGGTGCGCGATTCGTCAATCGCGCACTCCACAGCCGCCGTCACCGCCGGTGAACGCGGCGCCGCCTGCGGCGGCGCCCGAATCGCTGTCTGAGTACATGCAGAAGGTGCGGCATCTCAGCGCCAACGCTCGACCGCTCAACAAGAACGAGGCGGTCGAGACGTTGGAGACGCGGGATCCCGCGCTTGCTGCGGAGCTGCTTCTGGCCTCGAGCCAGCCGACCGCGGAACGGTACCGGAACCTGGCGGAGCGCTATCGCCAGCGTGGCGTCCTCGACGCCGCGTACCGGAATTTCAACCGCGCAATCGCGCTGAATCCGCGCGACGGCGCGGCGTACGAAGGTCTGGCGCGGGTCTGGCGAGACTGGGGTCTCCCAAGACTCGCACTCGGCGACGCACACCGCGCCGTCTACTACGCGCCACTGTCGGGATCCGCCCGGAACACTTACGGCACGGTCATGCAGGCGCTCGGCCAGCACGACCACGCGCGCGCGGCCTACGAGGCAGCAAGCCGTCTCGAGCCGCAGGCGGCGTACGCCCTCAACAACCTTTGCTATCTCGCGTTTGTCGAAGGGCGTCTCGACACCGCGATCGAGACATGCCGGAAGGCGCTCGAGCTCGACCCCACAATGACGACGGCACGCAACAACCTGGCGCTTGCGTTCGCGGCTACAGGCCGCATCGATCTCGCGCAGGCGGAGTTCGTGGATGCCGGCGATCGCGCAAGCGCGCTTTACAACAGCGGCATCGTCTATCTTGCCGCCGGTGAGTACCGTAACGCGCTGGGAGCGTTCGACGAAGCCAGCAAGGCGCGCCCGACCTTCCAGCTCGCGCGCGAACGAGCGTCACAGATCCGGACGCAGATCTTCTTCAGCCAAAGACAGGAGCGCCTCAACGGTGCAAATGTCGCAACCGAGCGCCCGAACGGCGCTCCTGGACAGTAAAGCCATGACCATCATCGCTGACTCTCGAGATGTCGTTCCGTTTCCGGCTCCGGCACAGACGCTGGAGGAATCGGGACTCTCGCTCGACCTCGTCCTGCAGCTCACGCTTAAGTCGCTGCACTTCGCCGGTGAGCTGAGCGGCACCGACCTGTCGCGGCGCCTCGGTCTGGAGTTCCCCGTCATTGCTCCGGCGCTCGAGCTTCTGAAGGGACAGCATCAGATAGCGATCGTCGGCGGCGGCCTCGTCGGCGGCGCCTCGTACCGCTACCGAATCACCGACGCTGGTCGAACGCGCGCGGCGCTGTTCCTGGAGACCAGCCATTACGTCGGGGCCGCGCCGGTACCCCTCGCACAATACCGGGCCTACCTGAATGCCTATCGCGCGGCGACTCCGCCTGGCGCCAACCGTGACCGCGTGCGAGGAGCGTTCAGGCATCTCGTCATCAGCGATCAGGTCCTCGACCAGCTCGGACCGGCGATCAATGCGGGCCACTCGATGTTCGTGTACGGCCCTCCCGGCAATGGCAAGACCGTCATCTCGCAGGCCATCCACAACCTGCTCGACGGCGATATCGCCATCCCGCACGCGATCGAAGTCGAAGGCCACATCATCAGGTTGTTCGATCCCGTCAATCACGAGGTCATCGCCGGAGATGACGAAAGCGAGGGCCTCGCGGCCATGCAGACGGGCGACCGCCGCTGGGTCAGGTGCCGACGTCCGATGGTCATGGTGGGCGGCGAGCTCACGCTCGATGCCCTCGAGTTGAACTACAACCCGACCACAGGATTCTACCGGGCGCCGGTACAGGCCGTCGCGAACGGCGGAGTGCTGGTGATCGACGACTTTGGGAGGCAGCGCTGCTCGCCTCGCGACCTGCTTAACAGGTGGATCGTGCCGCTCGAAAGCCGCATGGACTTCCTGACGCTGCAGAGCGGTCAGAAATTCGAGCTCCCGTTCATGACGCTGATCGTCTTCGCGACCAACATCCGTCCAGCGGAGCTGGTCGACGAAGCCTTCCTCCGGCGTATCCAGTACAAGATTTTTGCGGAGAGCCCGACCGTCGACGACTTCAAAACAATCTTTGCCGCCTGCTGCCGGGATCTCGGCGCGACAGCGGAGACGGGATTAGTCGAGCGACTGCTGACCGACTACTACCACCCTCGCAAGATTGCGCTACGCGGGTGCCATCCAAGGGATCTGATCAAGCAGGCGTTGTCGCTCGGCTCGTATCTGAACCGGCCGCCGCATCTGACCTTCGACCTGATCGAAGCGGCATGCAACAGCTACTTCGTCAACGATCGCGAGGAAGTCGTCGTTTATGCGTAATCCAACATGGTGAACTGGATTTCTCTCGTCGCACTGATGGCGCAGGCGGGATTTGGTGCGGTCGCCGGCAGCCCGGTGACCACGCAGCCGTCCGTCCGCATCACGTCGCCACTGGGCCGAACCGGTACTTACGGCAGCATCCGCATCGTCGCGCAGATCACGTGTCCCGCCAGGATGGAGCTCGGACCAGTCCGCTTCTACGTCGACGGCCAGCTCCTGCAGACCGACAGCGACGGTGCGCCATACGCGGTCGAATGGACCGACGAGAATCCGTTTGAACGCCGCGAGATTACTGTGGCGGTCGCCGATGCGCTCGGCCGCGAGGTCTCCGACCGCGTCGTGCTCGAGCCGTTCGATATCGTCGAAGAGGCGCAGGTGACCAGCGTTCTGGTCGAAACTTCGGTGCAGGACAAGCGCGGCCGCTTCGTCAAGAGCCTGCCGCCCTCCGCGTTCAGCGTCCTCGAGGACGGCGTCCCGCAAACTCTCAACCAGGCTCGGTACGAGCCTGTGGGGGCGACGTTCGCGCTGCTCATCGACAGCAGCGCCAGCATGTCCCGGCGGCTCGACTTCGTCCAGCGCACGGCGGCCGCGCTCGCCGACTATATGACGCCACTCGACCGGAGCCTGGTCGCGCCGTTCTCCAAGGGGCTGCTGGCGATGACCGGGCCGACCGACGATCGCGCGACCGTGGCCGATGCCATCCGGGCCATTCGGTCGAGCGGTGGCACCGCCATTCTGGATTCGCTGGTGCAGTTGTCGCGCAGCTTCCCGGAGGACGGGACGCGGCGCGCGGTGATCCTGATTACCGATGGCTACGATGAGAACAGTACCGCTACCGTCGACGAGGCGTTGAACGCGCTCAAGGAGGCGCGTGTGACGGTCTACGCGGTCGCGATTGGCGGTGTGGCCGGGATCTCCCTGAAAGGTGAGAAGGTGCTGCGGCGCATCACTTCGGAGACGGGTGGACGGACGTTTCTGCCCGCGACCGAGGATCAGCTGCAGGTGGTGCACGCGGCGCTGGCCGACGATGTGCAGAACCGGTATCTGCTGACCTATACGCCGGCCAATCAGACGCAGGACGGACGGTGGCGCGAGATCAGCGTTCGCCTGCCTGAGTTTGACTACCGCATCGTCGCGAGGCCGGGCTACTTTGCCCCCAGGCCGGCGCCAATCCGTCCGATGCTCGAGTTCACCGCCACCGGAGGCGCCGGTGCGTATCTCACCGTCGGGGCTGACGATGTCGAGGTCTTCGAGGACGGCGTGCGGCAGCAGATCGAGCGCTTCCATGAAGCCTCGCAGCCGATGTCGATCATCCTCGCCCTGGATGCGAGCGGCAGCATGCGACACCGCGAGGCTGACGTCATCGCGAGCGCTCACGCGTTCGCGGCGGCACTCCGGCCTCAGGACCAGCTCGGCATCTTACTGTTCTCGGATACGACGACCCTGGTGCAGGACCTGTCAACCGACCGTGACGCGGCGCACGCTGCCATCGACACCTACAAGACGGCCGGTGGAACCGCCTTGTTCGACGCGGTCGCCGATGCGCTCGCGCGCCTGGAGACGGCCGAGGGCCGACGGGTGGTGGTCGCCATGACCGATGGCCGCGACGAGAACAATCCCGGTACGGCCCCCGGTAGCCGGCGCAGTCTGGACGACGTGCTTCGCGCGGTGAAGGGTGGCGGCGCCACGGTGTACTCGATTGGGCTCGGCACCAAAGTGGATACGCGGGCGTTGCAGCAGTTCGCAGAGCTGTCCGGCGGCCGGACACTGCTGCCCCAGGACGTGTCGCAGCTGCCAGATGAGTTTCAGCGCGTGATCGATGACCTGGGCCGCCGATATGTCATCGGTTTCACGTCCACCAACCCCGAGCACGATGGACAGTGGCGGAATGTCGAAATTCGTGTGACCGGCGCGCCGGACGTCTCGGTGCGGAGCGTCGGGGGATACATCGCGCCTGGACGCGAACCCTAAGACGGTCGCGTACACGCAGGAGCAGAGCATATGCGCACTTCAGGTGGCAGCGGGCACGAAGGCTGGATCATGGCGATCCCGCTGATTGCGTTGATAGCCGTCGCATCGCTGTCGACTGGCGGGATCGACGGCGCTCTTTCCGTGCTCGACGGCACGCTGCGACAAAGCGTGGCATCGGTGGCTCGGTTCATCAGTCAGTTGTTCAACTGAAGTCAGGGAATTTTATATATGTCACACGATCAGATCAGGCTTGACGATTTGCTGGCGAGAGATGTCAGCGTGCAGTGTTTCGAGGGAGTAGCGCTGGTCCAAGCGTTGTGCCGCCAGCTCTCGGCCAGGAGCGGGGCCGACGGCGTGTTTCCCGGCGCATCACAGATCACGCTCGCGTCCGACGGCACGGTGACGATCGGAGAAAGGGCCGCGACGAGAGCCGTGCCTGCCGCCGGACATCTCCTGGCGCGGATGCTCAGCGACGATGCCCCGGTGCGCCTCCGCCTGCTTGTCACACAGGCCACTGCAGAGGACGCCACATCCGGCAGCCTGCACGAGTTCTCGGAGTCGCTGGCCTACTTCGAGCGGCCGAATCCCGAGGCCATTCTGAGCGCGCTCCACGCCCGAGCGGCAGTGGCCCCCCCGGCGAAGCGCCAAGAAGCGGAGATAACTGAGCCCGTGGCTCAACGTACGTCCGGAGCCTCTTCACGTGAACCTCGGGCTCGAAAGCATTGGCGCCCGATGGTCTTGGCCGCCGCGGCGATCCTGCTGCTCGCCGTCACCGGGTTGTTCGTGCGCGGCGCGTTGCGAAATGGCCGCGTGGCGTCGGTGGTCGAGAGCCTCAAGAGCGCGGTCGCCGTGCCGGTGGAAGCCACGGCCGCCGGGATACTCGAGAGTCCCGACGACACGGGCAAGGATAAGGCCGCGAAGAAAGAAGTCGCGGTGCAAACCGCGGCCGCTGGCGCCGCGATCGCGAGGGTATCAGGCCGATCGGCGATGCCAGTCGTGTTCGCGAGCGACATCACGCTTCCGCTCGCGTTCGGGCCGGCGTCACGGATGGTGATGCCGCAGACGATGCTCGAGGATGTTGTGCCGGCGGACACGTTCGATGTCATCGAAGCCGCGTCGGTGGAGAGCAGCGACAGGATTTACTCGCCGTCCGATGCGTCGGCGACGCCGCCGCGCCAGGTCTACCCGGCGCTGCCCGCGGACCCGTCAGCGGGAAGCCGGCGAGAGGATCTCACCATCCTCGACCTCGTCGTCTCTGCTGACGGACAGGTGGAACACGTGCGATTGCGCACGACACCGCGCGATGTCCACGAGTTCATGCTGGTCAGTGCCGCTAAGGCGTGGCGGTTTGAACCCGCGACGGTGGACGGGCGGCCAGTCCGGTTCCAGCACAGCGTGGCGATTACCTCTCGAGATTGAAAGTAATGCCAAGTAGGCGACGGACCGGCCGATGGAGTCCTCGGCACATGAGCGTCACGTGACGACAGTCCGTCACCTGCCCGGCGGCTCGAGTCGAGCTACGCCTTATTTTCAATAGCTTACAGGCCGGTTGGCAGGGTCGCGAACTTGCACTAGTCAGTCACGCTGGTCAGGGCGCTCCCGCGACGGTATCGGCCGTGTTCTGCGCCTGTCAGGCCCGCGGAACTCTCGTCTTTCGAACACTAACGTCTGCATTCGTCAGGAGAAAAACCAGTGAACACCATGAATCTCGTCATGCTCGCCACGCTCGCCGCTCTCGCCGTCTTTTACATGGCCCGCCGCCGCAATCGGCTGAACCAAGAAGACTAATCGTCGTGCGCACTTTACCGGAGGCACACTTTGCACTCGCGGTAAACGCTGCTGTCCGGGGGGGCGCGATCTGTCAATCGCGCCCCTTCAGCTTAGCCTGGTGTCTGCCGGGATCTAGTGCTGGGGAAATGTCGTCTGCCCGGAGCCGGACACACGATCGCTGCTGTTGTTTGTCCTCTGAAATAGCCCGGAATCGCGTCGAATCGCTCGCACAACTGTTTGAACGAAGCCGACCCCTGGCGATATCGTGTTGGGGACTGGGGCACGGGCATCGTTCGGCATGATAGTTGCCCGTCCTCTTCCGCTGTGTCTGTCGCTGGCCAGATCTTTGGTGTGGTCCAGGGTGGCCACGCGGTGGTTTGCGCTCGCCGCAGCACGAGCGTCATCCCGCCGTGCAAGTGAAGTGACGCCCCGGCGTCAGATGACGCGTCACTTGATCCCGCCGACGTCACCCGCGATGGAGCAACTCTCAGTAAAGCCTCTATTTTCAACAACTTATGTGGTGGCATCGACGGCCGGAAGTTTGCTCTTTCAGGGGCCATGATGCATGAGGTTCTCGAAGCTCCAAAAGTCGTTGTCGCCAGCAAGGCCATGACCGAACTCCTCTCGATGGCCGAACGCGCCGCCCAGAGCTCCGCAAAAGTTCTGATCACCGGCGAGAGTGGCGTCGGCAAAGATGTGGTCGCCCGTCATATCCACAGCCATTCCGCGCGTAAGCACGCGGCGTTTGTGGCGGTGAACTGCGCCGGCGTGACCGAGACGCTCCTCGAATCGGAGCTCTTCGGACACGTCAAGGGCAGCTTTACCGGCGCATACCGGGACAAGCGCGGCAAGCTCCAGCTCGCGCACCGCGGTACGCTGTTTCTCGACGAAGTCGGCGAGATGAGCCTGCGCATGCAGGCGCTTCTGCTGCGGTTTCTCGAGAACGGCGAAATCCAGGCGGTTGGGTCCGATCAGGCCCAGTCGCGCGTTGACGTGCGAGTGGTCGCCGCGACCAATCGCAACTTGACCGACCTCGTTGCGGCCGGACAGTTTCGCGAAGACCTCCTGTACCGGTTGCGCGTCATCCACCTGCACGTGCCGCCTCTTCGCGAACGGCCCGAAGACGTGGAGGCCCTGACAACGCATTTCGTAGAGCGGTCCGAGCGAAGCTTGACCCTTACAGAAGACGCCCGTCGCGCGTTTCAATGCTATCGGTGGCCGGGCAACGTCCGAGAGCTGATGAACGTCGTGGAACAGCTGCTCTGGCTGTCGACGAATGGAACTGTCGAGGTCGAGAATCTTCCGGTATCGATGCGCAGTGCACCGAATGTGCTGGTACCGGTTCCCGACCGCCGCCGCCAGGTCGCCGACGACCTGTACGACGCGCTGGTCAAAGGGGGCGCGTCGTTCTGGGAGCACGTCTATCCGATGTTCCTGAATCGCGATATCACCCGTCACGACATGCGACAGCTCGTGCGTCGCGGATTGGCCGAAACGCGCGGCCGCTACAAGGGGCTGCTCACGCTGTTCGGCATGCAGGCGGATGACTATCGACGCTTCATGAACTTCCTTGCGGCGCACGAATGCAGCGTGGCGTTCCGTGAGTTCCGTGAAACTGCGCCAACTCCGGCAGACGCCCGCCAGGCACCTCTGGACTCAGATGGCATCGAGGTGCCGGTAGCGTCGATAGCGAGCTAAGCGCGATTTTCACAACGCTGTAGCACCAAAGCGTTGTCGAAAATCGTCGGGAGTTCCACGTGCCTGTTCCATGTTCCCGTTCGCGGAGGCGCCAGGATTGGGATGCGCGTGCCCGCCTGATGCCGGGGAAGAAAATCGTGGATGGCGCGAAGGATGCGAAGTCGTCGATCGATCCTTATGGTCAAATCCTGCTGACCTGAAGGTCAGCACTACGCCACCGATCTGCTTATCGTAGTGCCGACCTTCAGGTCGGCCATCGCGTCACCGATCCGCTTCTCGTAGTGCCGACCTTTAGGTCGTGTACGCATGTTGGGAATCAAAACGACGGCCGGCGAATTCCCAGGCGTCGCATCTTTGATTGAAGCGTCGTTCGTACGAGGCCCAGGCGTGCGGCCGCGCCGGACGGTCCGGCGATGACGCCATTCGACTCTCTCAAGCCGCGAGAATCGCTTCCCGTTCGGTGTCGTGGAAAGTCGCAGGCTTCGAGACAGGGGCCACCTTCCGCGCTTTCGGCTGAAGATCCTGCAGCGGCACTTCAAGGCTTGGCCCGGTCGAAACGATGACCGCCCGCTCGATGACGTTCTGCAGTTCCCGGATGTTGCCGGGCCAGTCCCATCCCTTCAGCGCGTTCATTTGCGCGTCCGAAATGGATGGAACCGGTCGTCCCAGGCGCCTCGCACTTTTTTCGGCGAAGTAATTCGCCAGCGCGGAAATGTCCTCGCCCCGCTCTTTCAGCGGCGGGATTCGTATGGGAAAGACATTCAGTCGATAGAACAAGTCGCTCCTGAAGGATCCGTCTTCGACCATGCGCTCGAGATCCCGGTTCGTTGCGGCAACGACCCGCACATCGACCTTTTGGGTCCGCGTGCTGCCAAGGCGCTCGAACTCGCGCTCCTGCAGCGCGCGCAACAACTTGGGCTGCACTTCCCCCGGGATGTCCCCCACCTCGTCGAGAAACAGCGTGCCCCTGTGCGCCAGTTCGAATCGCCCCGTCCGGCTCGCGGTCGCACCCGTGAACGCGCCTTTCTCGTGTCCGAACAACTCGCTCTCGAACAGGCTCGCGGGCAGCGCGGCCGCGTTCATCCGCACGAACGTCCGCTGGCTCCGCGGGCTGCGATCGTGGATGGCGCGCGCGATCAGTTCCTTGCCGGTGCCGGTCTCACCAAGGAGCAGCACGGTCGTATCGGTCGGCGCCACCGTTTTGACAGCCTTCAACACATTTCGCAGCGCGGGACTCTTCCCGACGATGTCGGCGAACTCCTGTTGAAGCTCGCGCTCGAGATACTGCTTCTCGTCGGCCAACTGTGTGTTCAGACGAGTCACCTGCTGATACGCCCGCGCATTCTCGACAGCGATGGCGATCTGCGCGGAGGTTTGTCCCAGGAGCGCGACATCCTCTTCCGAAAATGCGTCCGCGTCGGCGCTGCCGACGTTCAGCGTTCCAAACTTGCCGTTCCGAGTGACGAGCGGTATGCAGCACACCGACTGGAGTCCGGCTGCCTTCATCATCGGAGCGCCAGAGGGCCCGAACTCTTCCAGATCGGACCGGCGGAAGACCCGCGTTTCGCCCCGCTGAAACGTCACGCCCGCGGCCGAGCGGTCCGGCGGCAGCGCGAGGTCGGCCGCTGTCGCGCCCCGCTTCTCGTCGTAGATCCACTGCAGCCGCAGCGTCCCGGCGTTCTCGTCGTACAGCGCAAGGCTGATGTGCTCGTGCTTGATGACTCGTTGCACCGCGTCGGATATCGCCTCGAGCAGCGCGGCATAGTCGAGGTGCGAGACAAGCAGGTTGTTGATGTCGAGCAGGAACCGCAGGTCATCCCGCTCCTCGCGAAGCTCTCTTTGATATCGCTGCGCCTGGTCGAAGTTGATCCCGTTGTCCACGGCGATGGCGACCGCGGCAGCCACCTGATCCATGAACGCAAGGATATCGTCGGTGTAGGCGTCGGCCGAACGGCTGCCGAAGGTGAGGACGCCAACTTTCCGGTGGGCTGTTGTCAGAGGCAGCCAACACGCGGTTCTTCTTCCCTGGCTACGGATGAACTCGAGCCCCGGGTGCGCTAGTGGGCCGGTTTCGGGAATCGGGATGACGAGCCCCTTTTGTGTTTCCCACACGATCGCCGCCGGCGCACGCTCGGCAACCGACTGCGACGCAATGGCGGCAGGCACGACGATATCGCGCGGCTCCAACACGACCAGGCGTAGGTGGTCGCTCGGTTCCTCGTGAAGAATCAGCGCCAGGTAGTCGAACGGGACGACGGTATGGAGGTGATCGGCGAGAACCTGGAAGAGCTCGGCCATCGTCTTGTGGCCCGCAAGCGTCTTCGAGACGCGCAGCAGCGCGTCGTAGCGCGAGAGATGGGTCGTCGCGAGCGCTTCAGCTTCTGCCATGTGAGCAATCCCTTAGATCCGCCATCTTGCGATCCCAGCAAGTTGGCGTCAAGCGCGCCGCGCCATGTCTACTTCGACCAGTTCTCGACCGTCACACCCTTGAACCGCGCGAAATCCTTGTCATTCACGGTCGCGAGCACAAGCCCGTTCACGTTGGCAATCGCGGCGATCTGACCGTCGACGAACGGCGCCGGTCGACCCAGCCCTTCAAGTCGCGCCCGTTCCTCGCCGTGCCAGGCCGCCGCAGCCTCGTCGTACGGCAGGATCAGAAATGAACCGTGCACGACGTCGCGAAGATAGGCCTCGAGCGCACTACGGCGTTTACCCTTCGGAAGTCGCCGACAGCCATAAGTCAGTTCGTGCCATACGGGAGCTCCAATCGCGCACTCTGGTCCGTACAAGTCCAGACGCGCGAGAATTGCTGGATCGGGTGTCTTCGAGATGGGCGCGGAGACAATGCTCGTGTCGAGAAGATAAACGAGCTTCAGAGTGTCACCTTGCGCCCGGTCGTTCTATCGCGGGCTGCGGCGGCGAAATGGCTATCTACGCCAACCTCTCGGAGCGAATGGGATTCCAGGAATGTCTTGTACGCATCACGGAAATGCACACGCTTTCCTCTGAGCCGTTCGAATTCGCGGCACGAGACAAGGACCGCAACCGGTTTCCCGCGGCGGGTCAATTCGACCTCGACGCCGGCTTCGGCCTGATCGACGATTCGAGGAAGTCGGGTTCGCGCTTCAGCGATCGAGTATCGTCGCGACATTTCGTTAGTGTACATCCAGATGTACATCATGGTAAACCGGCGTAGTGAAACTGTCGGGATGTTTATTGTGCGCGATCTGCAGGATCTACGGCACTTTTCACATCCTGCTGACCTGAAGGTCAGCACTACGAATACGGCACCGATTCGCTTCTCGTAGTGCCGACCTTTAGGTCGGCCGTCGCAGTCGTAGTGCCGACCTTCAGGTCGGCCGTCGCAGTCGTAGTGCCGACCTTCAGGTCGGCCGTACGGCATGTCAGGACCGATGATGTCGACGCGGTGTTTTTCCGGGCTGTCGCCCGTGACCGCCATCCCACGCCTGCCTGCACGGCGTCTCGCGAACAGCCACGTCCGTGTGCGCGTGGCGCGAAGGCGCCGACCTGAAGGTCGGCACTACGGCGGAAAGCGGTCTGTCGCGGTACGCGCGTCAGTTATGCCACGTGAACAGCCGAGTGCGCGGCGTGAAGGTCGCGGAAGACCGGATTCCCCTCGTCGCAGCGGAGGCCGTGACATGAGTACGGACAGAAAATATCGACGTTGAATGTTCTGGTCAGGTCGTCCCACAGCTGCTCGAGATGAATGGCCGCATCCGTCAGGCCTTGCTGCAATAGTGTCGGGGCGCATTCACCGCAGGCGGATACACGAGGCGTGCTCTGCCGCGAGCTGATCGCCGCTTCCACGATGACAGCGCTCGCGGCGTTCCAGAATCGTCCCTCGTCTACCCGATCGTCGATCATGATGCTCGACAGGACCACAGGCACGTCCATCCACAGACATCTCCCCTGCCTGATGGTGCGGTCGAGGTCGATGCCGCGCGTCTGCAATCGCCGCTGAAGACGTTCGCGTCGTGAATGAGTGAACACCATGACGAGCCCATTCCCGGCATCGAGCGCGCCTTCCACGAACTTCGTATAGCCATCCAGGAGCGACGATTCATCTGCATAGAACCCGGCTTCATGGCGCCGAATCGCCCGATCGAAGCCACGGCCCGCCATTCGTGCGCTGACGAAACGTTCGCCTTCGACCACGGCTTCCAGTGCAGGGAGGAGGTCGCGTCCCAAATCCGATTTGACGACGAAGCCGCGCGCGCCGAGGCCCAGTGCGGCGCCGGCGATCTCCAGGGACTGCTGCTCGGTGACGAACAGGATCCGCGAGCTCGAATCGTCTGAGAGTATTCGCCGAGCGGCCTCAAAACCGTCTATGCCCGGCAGCCCGACATCGAGCAGAATCACATCCGGTTTGAGATCCCGCGCCTTCTGAACGGCTTCGATCCCATCGGAGGCTGCACCGACGATCTGCCAGTGAGACGTTCCTCCGAGCTCCGCGGAGATATAGCGGCGCCACCACTCATGGTCTTCTACCACCAGCACGCGATATCTCAACGGCCACCCCTTTGGACTAATAGCGGACCCGTCATCTTCGCCGCGTGAAAAGGCACCGTGCCGATGATGGTCGTGCCCTGCGGGCCTGATAAAATTTCCAGCTCGCCGCCGTTCTGTCGAAGTCGCTCGCGCATGCTGGGGATACCCACTCCGACGAAGGTCCAGTCACCGCGTTGGCCCGCCGATTCGGCGCCGGATATTCCACGACCTGCGTCCCGAATCTGAACCATGACGTGCGTGGCCTGGCGCTCGACGCGAACCGCGGCTGTGTCGCTGCCTGAATGACGGACGACATTCAGAAGCGCCTCTTGAACGACAAGAAACAGATCTCGTTCTATTGCCTCCGGCAGCCGCTCCATTGCGGGTGGCGCATCCAGCGTGACGCGAATGCCGCTGCGCGTCTGCAGTCCGTCGGCGAACCAGCGCACGGCGGACAGGAGGCCGACCTCGTCGAGCAAGGGAGGATGGAGAAGATAGGACAGCGTACGGATCTCGCGCTGGCTCGTATCGCACAACGCCTTGCAGTCTGCCAGTACCTGCGCGGCCTCGGCAGACACCTCCTCCCGCTCGAGGCGCGCCAGATTCATGTACATCACGCTCAGGTTCTGTGCAGTCGTGTCATGTAACTGTCGCGCGATCCGGCGCCGTTCCTGGTCCTGCGCGGCGAGCAACCGGGCAGGCAGCTTCCGCAATTCTTCCTGGGCTGTCCTTGTGTCCGTGACGTCGCTCACGATCATCAGAATGTTGCCGGCGTCAAACGGCACGCACAGCGATTCAAAGAACCTTGTGCCGTTCGCCGTCTGCACGGAAAACGTCGCGGCGCACGGTGCGGCGGAGCTCGTGGTGCGCCCCGCCGCGCGCACGACGATGTCCGCCGCCTCCGTCGGAAGTCTGTCCCGTATATTCCGTCCGATGACTTCATCAGGAGGCGCGTACAATGCATTCCGATCGTTCGCGGTGTAGTCGAGCACGGTGCCTGCGCGGTCGAGCACGAACATGACGTCAGGTATAGCTTTCAGGATGGCGCGATTCCTGGCTTCGCTTGCCTGAAGCGCGCGTTCAGACCGCCTCCGCTCCATTTCGACCGACGTGCGCGCCGCAAACAGGCCGAGTGTCAGCTCGGCGATCTTCGGGTCCGCGAGAGGCTGACGGCTCAAGACGGACATCACGCCGAGCCGCAACCCGGTCGAATCCGTCAGGGCGACTCCCAGATAACTATGGAAGCCCATCTGCACGAGAAATTCGTCCAGCGGAAAATGAGACTGGACGTCACAGTGGTCGAAGTATCGGCCGCGTTCGAGCACTTGCTGGCAGGGCGTGTTGTCTATGTCGTATTCCAGGTTTTCCAGGTTCGTGCCGCCTGCCGAGACGGCGACCGTTCTGATGCCACGGCCCCCATCGCACAACTCCCCAATCGACACGTAGTCCACATGCAGCACGGCGCCGAGGTGCTCGGTCAGGGATCGAAAAAACACCTCACCCGTTGTGTCGAAGACTTTCGACGCTGCCCGGAGCGCCTCACTGAATTGCGTCAGCCTGTCTCGTTCCACCAGAAGTCGCCCTTATCCGAACTCATCCTACACCGATGAGGGTCGGGCGCGAATTTCCACAGTAAATTAACGCGTAGTGCTACCCTGCTCGGCGCGATGAGCGACACCTTCGATGCGATTGTGATCGGCAGCGGGTTCGGCGGATCCATCACGGCGTGCAGGCTCGCGGAGAGGGGCATGAAAGTCCTCGCCCTCGAGCGCGGAAGGCGATGGGCGCCAGGCGAGTATCCGCGAAAAGCCGGAGATCCGTGGCTGTTCAACGAGCGTCAACCGGCACGACAGAACGGGTGGCTCGACCTTCGGTTCTTCAAGAACATGACGGTTGCGCAGGCGGCCGGCGTCGGGGGCGGCTCGCTCGCCTACAGCAGTGTCGCGCTCGAAGCGCACCCTTCGGTGTTCGCGAATGGATGGCCCCCTGAAATCACCTACGGCGAGCTGAGGCCGTGGTACGACAAAGTGCACGAGATGATGCACTTGCAGACCGTACCCGATGGCCAGCTGACCCAGCGCTTCAAGCTCGTTCGTGAAGCCGCGGAAAAACTTGGTCATGGAGATCGCTTCTCGAAGACTCCGCTCGCCGTCTCGTTCTCTCCTGAGTGGAACTACCAGCTGAGCGATCCATTCGACCCACGTCATTCCAGAACGTTCACGAATGCTCACGGCCAGCAACAGGGAACCTGCATTCACCTGGGGAACTGCGATATCGGGTGCGACGTCCGCGCGAAGAACACGCTGGACGTCAACTACATCCCGCGGGCCGAACAGCTTGGGGCGGAAGTGCGTCCACTTCACGTCGTGAGGCGGATCGAGCCTCGTGACCAGGGGTATCGCGTGGTCTTCGATCGCATTCACGGCAAACGTGTGATTCGCGGAGAGGCGCGTGCCGCGCGCGTGATTCTGGCCGCGGGGAGCCTTGGCTCGACGGAGCTGCTCCTCCGCTCGCGCGACGAGCATGGAACATTGCCGAAAATCAGCCGGATGCTCGGCCGGAACTGGAGCGCGAACGCCAACGTCCTTTCCATGGCGGCCTACGCCGATGGCGGGCGCGTGCAACAGACGGTCGGTCCGACGATTTCCAGCATGGTCGACTTCATGGACGGCACTTCGAACGCGCAGCCGTTCATTGTCGAGGACGACGGCTTTCCGAATGTGTTGCTGAATTCGCTGCGCGCCTGCCTCGACCAGAGCCGCGGGACGGACGTCGCACGGTCGATCCTCACGCAGATCGAGAGGCACGTGCGTGGGGACGAGCGCTCGCGCAACCTGATGGTGTGGCTCGGGGCGGGAATGGATGCCGCGGACGGTCAGCTCTCGCTCACGCGCGGCAGGATTGCCCAGAAAACGAAGTCGCTGAGACTCCGATGGAAGCCGGAACAGTCGCGGTCGATCGTCGAGGCCATCCTGGCGGTGCACAAAAGCATGACTGTGGCAACCGGAGGCCGTTTGATGCCGAATCCGGCGTGGAGAATCTTCAAGAGCCTGGTGACGCTACACCCTCTCGGCGGGTGCAAGATGGGCGTGTCTGCCGAAACGGGAGTCGTCGATCACCGTGGGCAGGTCTTTGGCTATCCGAATCTCTATGTCGTAGACGGCTCGATACTGCCGACACCGTTCGGCCGCAACCCCTCGCATACGATCGCCGCCCTGGCCGAGCGATCGGCGACTCACATCAGTTGATTGCCTTTCTCACATCGCTATATGGTCCAGTGGCCTGGAGCGAAGGCTCCCGCACCAGCTCGACGACGCGGGCAACCGCATCGTCCGCCCCATAACCCGCCTTCGCGCTGCGCGCTACGGCGCGCCGGGCCGGGTACGCTATCGAGCTGTGCGGAGACGGCGTGTCCATCCGCCGCGTCGTCCTCGATCACGAACTGAAACGCGAGTACGAACAGTTCCCGCAGGAGCGCAATCGTGGCAAGTCGGACAGCGACGGCCGGCCCGATCGAACGCCGAAGGAGATTCATCGTTGGGCCATCGAGCACGAGCTCGGACAAGGACGGCCACATCCAGTTCCCCGACGCGCGGATCGAGTACGAGAACCGCGACGGGCAGTTAGGAACGCTCGATATCGAGGTCGAGACGCTGCACTACTGCGGCGCTCACGCCATCTCGAAGGCATCGGCCGGATTCAGTCGTCACAGCGCTGGCACGGCGCGTGTGATCGGCGCTCGAGGGTCTGGTGCCGGATGCGGTCGCCGCGGGTCCGGCGGCGTTCGTATCTCTGTCAACATGAACGGCCGGAAGGGTCGGCCGCCGTCAGCACTTGCTGTTCATCAGCGAACGGTCTCGACTACCGGTCGTCCTTCCGATCCGCGAAGCAGAAGCTTTTGAGCATCGTGTTTCCGGAGGCGGTGTGCGAGAGGCTGGCCACCGTTGGCGTCGCCGCTGGGGACATCGCCGGTGAACGGATGCGGATGTCGGCGTTAGCGTTCGGCCGGACCAAGGAATCGCAGCCTACTGGGCACGTTGAACGACTTCGCATTCATCGCCCAATGGGTTGGCGCGCGACGAGCCGACCCCGGTCGGCAGAGGAGCTGATGCGGTGCCTCGCACCTTCGGCACGCGGTGGCTTCAGGCCGGTGGCGACATCTACAAGCTGTCCAGGATCCTCGGGCACTCCAGCGTCGCCGTGACCGAAGCACACTATGCGCATCTGCTGAAGGAGGATCTGGTCGCCGCCAGTCAGCAGGTGAAGATTCCAGTCGCGCCGAGAGTGACAGGAAATGTTGTGTGGATGGCGCGACGAGCGAGGAACTGATGGCGTTCCTGTACTCCACGCTCTCTGGAACGGACAACGTTCCTGCCCAGGACGCTTCGGAGCTGCTCGGGATCGCTCGAGAGCTTCCACGGTGGGACACACTGATCGTCATCGCGGAGAACGAACAGTATCCGCGGCTCTTCCTCGCGAAGTCGTGTGGGAAACGCGAGAGCGTCGCGAGGCGTGGGAAAAGAGGCGGAGATCTTGACGACCGCCTGGCGGTCCGTCCAAGAGGCGATCGTGAATCAGAAGTGTCCGCCCGCGCCTTCAGGCTCGTCGTCTCTCGGGGGCGTACTCTGGAACTGGGACGCCGGTGACCGTTGCGTACAGCACGTCGGAGTCGAGGTCAGCATTGTTCGGCCAGCAAACCGTTCCCAGTTCCGTATTGACGCTAGCCTTGGCAAAGAACTCTGGGGCACGCAGCGGCTCGAACACGCCGGTGAACTCCACCAGCTGCGTCACGTCGACGACGCCCTCGGTTCCGTCATCGAATCTGATGCGAAGCCGATGTTCGGGAAGCGCTTGGACCGAAACTACATCTCTCAACATGACCTTACTCCAACGGGGCAATCGGCTTCAGCGGCTGTTGCTCGCGCGCGAGACGCCAGTCCTCGATCAGTTCCTGCTGGTGCGCCGATGCCCATTCAACGACGAGTCCGAGCGCGCGCGGCGACAGGTGCCCTTCCAATACCGTCAACGAGTCCACCGCGACGATCGCCTTCTGCTCAGCGTAGCGAACATGAAAGTGCGGCGGCGGATGGTCGTTGTAGTTCAGTGAAAATGACGATTCCAAAGAACCGACAGATTTCCGGCATGCCGCAACTGTCAGCTCATTCGCCGCTGCCGGCGGCGAGACGGTCAACGTCTGCAACAGTCAGCGTTGGAGCGCCAGGCCGTCGTGGAAAGACCGGAACGCCGCGATCGAACCGACATCAGCGTTCGCGATCCGCCTGAGGAGCGCTTCCACGAATTCGTCGACGCTCCTTCCAGAGTGGCTTGCGAGATCTGTGAGGCGTTCCTTCAATGCGGCGTCCACCGTGATTGTGGCGTTCGGCATGCCGTCATTGTCCCATGACGTGCCGTCATTGTCTCATGACGTATCGTCATGCACGAATCGCGAGACGATGTTGCCCCTCATCGCGCAGCGCGAAGACTCGTCGCCGCCTGGCTGGGCCCAAAATTGGGCTCACGAATTCTTGGCCGCTGCAAATCGTTCGAAAAACAGCACTTCGCAAGGCCTCCCGAGCTTGCCTTGGGCGCAGGGGTCGCTGGTTCGAATCCAGTCGCCCCGACCATTTTTCGAGGGTATTTTCCGGTCACATGGGTGACAGATTATTCCGACCCCCAGCACAGGGCCGAAGGGATTCGCAATCGCTCCAGCCTGCCCACCTCGTCGTCAAAATAGCCTAAATCGTAGTGCATGAAGGTCACCAGCCAGATGCGTTCGCCGACTTGCGTGACGCCGACGTTCTGCCCGGCAAACACGGGACTAAGGTTGATCTTGCGGCCGTGGAAGCAGATGCGGCCGCAGTGGGTGACCGTGAAGGTCGCGGTCGATAGGGCGCAGCCCGATGGCGATCAGTTTGAAAAACACCGGCGGCGGCGACCTCCGCGGGCGGCCAATCCTGGCCGACCGCGCCATGACAGTGAGCGATGATGCCGACGCGGTGTTTTTCCGGGCTGTCGCCCGTGACCGCCACCCCACGCCTGCCTGCACGGCGCCTCGCACGCGAGGCGGTGTTATGAAAAGCGCTTTGGATTAGCCGCGCAATTCGCTGAGCCATCGCAGCGCGCTCAGACTCGGCATGAATCCGTACTCGCCGCCCAGTGTCCGGGTAAAGCTCTCCAGCATCGGGATTCTCCGGCGCACGGGCCGCATCGGAATCGTGAACGTCCCGGCGCCGTCGTGCGACCCGCAAATCGGATCCTTCTGCGTCTCGAGACCCAGGAAATTTCCGTCTTCGATCCAGTGCTTCTTCAGGAACTCGTACGTCTCTGGCGCGTCCGCGCTCAGGAAGATGAAAAAGATCCCTCGACTCTGACCGTCGTCCTCGAACTTCCCTTCTTCGAGAGGCTGCCCATACGTGTTGCCGTGACGAATGATGCGGTGCAGGTTGACGTTGTCCAGCACCGTCAGCGGGGTGTCGCGCGGATTCATCCGGCGGATATGCGATCCGAGCGGGCAGCGGAGCCCTTTCGGGTCTTCAGCGTAGAAAAAGTTGTTCATCTGCTGAAGGTCCGAGCCCAGTTCCGGACGGTCCTCTTCAGGCGCGAGCATCAAGGGCGCTCCGCTTGGCCAGCGCCCAACCATCTTTGCCGCGAGCAGATCCGGCGTGAGCGGCGCAGCCGCATTGTCGCGGAGGAATCGCCGGAAGGCCGCCACACGCGAGTGCAGCTTGCGCAATCCCGCGAACGTTCCGTTGCGGCCAAGCACATCCGGCTGCGGCACTGGAACCGTGCGGCCGGAGTCGCCCGGGTATCCCAGCACGAACTCGCCGGCCGCTATCGGCGCCTCCGGGCTCAGTATCGGACTCGGGTCGTTGCCGAGGATGCTTGGAAAGGCGATGCCATCCTTGTAGCCGAATGGCGTGCGGCCGCCCTTGATCTGCGCGAAATCTTCGCGCTTGAGCACCTGTACGGACGGCAGGTCCTGCAATTCTTGCCGTGCCAGCGCGAGCTTCTCCTGGAACGTGCTGTCCGAGATAGACAGGAGCGTCAGCGCTGCGTGAATGCGGCCCGTGCCGTAGGGTTCTTCCCAGTGCTTCGGCAGGCTGTCTTCGGATTCTTCAAAGGACGCCGCGCGCGCGGCCATGCCTTCGCGAAATGCCGCCGGAAAGGAGTCGAGAGACGTTTGCGGAACACCGAGAGCCTGCAGCCCCGTGTAGGTAAAGGCGATGGCAGCCCATGTATCCGCAGACGCGTAGTGTGCGGCAGAGATAATGTGCGGCAACAGCCGGCGCAGGAATTCACGCGCCTGCGCGCCATCGGCGAAATGCAGGAGGACATGGCAGCCGATATACGGCGCCGGACGCCGGCGAAGAATCGGGCTCTGGATGTCCTCTTTCTCGAGCGCAGGAGCGGCCGCGTCGGGCGCCATTCGCGGCCGTTCTAGTTTGCGGCGTCGAAGATGACGTTGAGTGCGTCGTGTGTTTTCAGCGCCTTGCGGACGCGCGCAACCGTCGCGTCGGGATAGGCCACATACCATCCGATTGCCGATATCTGGTGTTCGGCAATGAAGTCCTTGACGGCTGGAGAACCGATTCCCGGCCAGCCTTCCACCACCGAAAAGAGCGCGTCCATCGCCTCAGGTATCTTCGTCGCGAACGCGGTGATGTAGCTCTCCCAGTCGCCATCGTATGCGCTCGCGAACAGCAATTTGGTGTCGTTTTCCAGGATGACGAAACGCATATCGTGCACGGTCCCGACAAGATCCGCGCCCGCGAACCGTCCCTTGACCGCGGCGAGAACCGCCCGCAGTTTCTCGGCGCCGCCCGGCTTGAGCGGGACGATTACGGTCAGCTCTGAAATCTGGCCGTCACGTAAGCCGACGCGATTCGGCGGGGTTGCAGGAGCGTTGGGAGTCGATGCCATGACAGTACCTCGTGCGTGGAAAGGAACGGCAGTGACCGAAGTGAAACGCGGGGCATTATAACCGTCCTCTTCTTACTTGACCATGATGGGCTGGCCCCATGCCATTCGCCCGTTGCTTTCCACGACACGGGCACGCACGTAACCCTCGTCGCCTCGAATCTCGTACGTCGCCGTGGGTTCAGCGAACTCCTTCAGCACGCGCCCGCCCTTCCCGATGAACTGAATGCGGTATTTCGAGAAGGCGGTAGCTTTGACTGTGACGGAGATCCGCTGGGTTGTCGCTTGATAGTCCGACAGTTCGACGCCCGTCGAGGCATAGAAGTCGCCCCGTTCGAGTGCGTCGAGCAACGCTCGAGCCTCGAGTCTCGGCGCACGTACGGCAACCCAACCGCGTCCGGGCCCCGAGACGTCCGGATTGCCTGGCGCCTTGAATATATGCGCATCATCCACGGCAATGCCGTACAGAAGCGTGCCGTCCGACAGAATCACGTCCCACACCTCTTCCAGGCCGGGCACGCCGCCTCCACCAACGTTGTTCACCTGCGGATGACCGTTGAAGATCTCGAATAGCCGGTTGTTGCGGACCCGCTGCAGCTCCTGCGCGGTAATGGACCAGCGGAACGACGGATGATTGATGTGTGGAATTCCATTCGCCCGCCGAATCGCGTCCACATTGCGCTGCAGCACGTCGACGACCGACGAGCCGCCCTGCGGCGGCACAACCGCGTTGACGTCGAGCCCGTTGATGTGGAGGGACTTGTCCTCGTGGCGATCCGTGACCTCCTCGCCCTTGATCACCAGGAACTTCTCGTCAGCGCCGTGCAGCGCGTTCAATCCGTCGACTGACGTGAGGAAATTGTGATCCGTCAGCACGAGGAACTGGTAGCCGTGCTCTCGGTACCAGCGCACGACATCATCCGGCGTCGAGTCGCCGTCGCTATTGAGGGTGTGTGTGTGCGTGTTGCCCTTGTACCAGCGGCTGCCCGTTTCCACCGAGGCGGTCTGCTGCTGCAGCGGGACGGCGGCGATCACCATCGTCAGAACAACGCTGATCCCCAGCACGAGCAAAACCCGGAATGCGACCAAAGAGCTCATGGTGTCGAAAGTGTATCGCAGGCGTAAAGTAAGAAGATGATTCGCCGCGCTGCTCTGACCCTTGGCCTTACCCTGACGCTTGCCGTCGTGGTCCATGTACAGCCGGACCCGGCGCACAGGCATCTGCTTCTCGTCCTCGACGGCCTTCGGCCCGACTACGTAACCCGGGACGTCATGCCGAACCTCCACGCGCTTGCCCAGCGTGGGGTCACCTTTTCACATCACCATGCCGTGTATCCAACCGTCACGCGCGTCAATGCCTCGTCTATCTCGACCGGGGCGTATCCCGAACGTCATGGCATTCTCGGCAACTCGGTCTTTTTCCCGCGTGTTGACGCAAATCGCTTTCTCGACACCGGCCAGCGGTCCGATCTCGAGCGGATCGAGAAGGACCAGGATGGCGTGCTGCTCACAACGACGACGCTCGGCGAAACGCTTCGAGCGAACGGGAAGAAGATGCTGGCCGTCGGCTCAGGAACAACCGGCGCTGTGTTTCTTCTGAACCACACCGTCTCCGGCGGCGCCATTCTTCATACGGACTACGCACTGCCCGCATCGCTTCACGAGCGCATGCTGGCGGAGCTCGGTCCGCCTCCGGCAGCGGGCCACCCGAACGACGCGAGAAACCGTCGTGCGGTGAACGCGTTTCTAAAAATTGGGCTTCCGTCCATCGATCCGGCAGTGACAATGATGTGGCTGAGCGATCCCGACACGACTGCACATGCGCTGGGCATGGGCCATCCGACGACGATCGAAGCGCTGCGGAGGCTCGATCGTGAAGTGCTGAACGTTCAGGAAGGACTGCGCGCGGCGGGCGTCTTTGACGTCTACAACATCTGGGTGACGTCGGATCACGGCTTCGCGACCTATACGGGTGCGCCTGACGTGCGTGCGTTGCTCGAGCCTTTCGCCGGCACGCTGTCCGACGGCTCACCGCGGATTGCGCATGGTGAGACGGCGATCTATGTTCGCGATGGAAATCGCGAGATCGTCCGTCGCATCGTCCGCGCGCTGCAGTCGACGCCCGGCATCGGGGCCATCTTCACCAGGCCCGAACAGCGCGGATCGCTGATCGGCTCTGTGGAGGGGACCCTGTCGTTCGACGTCGCGCGCGGCAGCCACGCGCGATCGGGCGAGATTCTCTATTCTCCCGATTGGACCGACGCCAAGAACGCATCCGGTGTCGCCGGCACCAGCGCATCGAATGGCGTGGCCGGCCACGGCAGCTCCAGCCCGTTCGAGATTCACAACACGTTGATCGCGGCAGGACCTGACATCAAGCAAGGCGCGACCGTCAACGTCCCGAGCGGAAACGTCGATTTCGCGCCGACGTTTCTCAGCATGCTGGGACTCGCGATTCCCTCCTCTATGCAGGGCCGGCCGCTGTTTGAAGCGCTGAGAATACCGGTCGCCGGTCAACCGGCGGCGACCGTGCGAAAGACCGAGCAGGCGGCGCGGACGTCTGACGGCACGTATTCGCAGACGGCGTTCTTCTCCATTGTCCGTGTGGGCTCGAACGAGTACCGCTACCTTGATTACACGAAGGTGACGCGTGCGAAATGATCTGCTGTCTCACCGCGGCGACGCCACGACGCTGAGAATTCTTTTCTGAATTTGAATTCGTTGCGTCGTTGCGGTGGAGTAGGCTACAGCGAGCCCAAAAAGGCGAGCAATGCGGCTCGATCGATGTCGCTCAGACGTTCGAACCCGGTTCGCGCTAGTTCGGCTTCCCGCGCGTGCCTGCCGATCGCTTCTTCCAGCGTCGCGGTTCCGTCGTGCAACAGTGGCCGCCTGAAACGCAACCCCCACAGCGCGGGCGTGCGAATTTCGTTGGTCTCCGCGGCCCCTTGCTTGATGCCGTCGCCGGTCCCGACGTCGTGGAGCAGCAAATCCGAAAAGAGCGCCACTCTCTTGCGATGGAACAACGGATTCGAGCTGGGGCCTGTCTCCAGCGCCGGGATGTGGCAGGCCGTACACCCGATGGCGGCAAAGACCTGCTCGCCTGCGCGAACCCGGTCATCCATGTTGCCGCGCTCGACCGGCGCGAGGAAGCGCATGAAGCTGGCGAAATTGTCGATCCCACGCCGCTGCGACCGCGGATCGCGTATGTCCTCGGGATCAGAAAATGGATCGCACAACCGCATCTGCTCGGGCGTCACAGCGAACGCGCTTTCCTGCGGAAACAAATCGTTGGTGATGCCCATTTCGTTGCGGTACGCGTCTGCCCCAAACGTGATCAGCGTGGCGTGCTGCGCCTTCCACCCGAAGCGCCCGACGCGACGCCGGCCGCTTTCAACGTCGACGATCAGCGCGGCGCGTCCGCTGACGCCGTCGCCGTTGCGATCGAAGGGATCTTCGAGCGCGATCAGCGTCTCATCGGGGATCGCTTCCACGAGCCCCGCGCCGAACAGCGGGATGGGCACTCTTCGCGCAAACACGTTCGCGTCGATCGGCAACGCCGGTTGGCACCCATGGCCCGGCACCGAGAACATGTGAAACAGCGTGTCTCCGGACGCGTTGAGCGTCTCGAAGTCGCCGTTCGCGTTACGACGCCCCGCCCGGAGCTCTGCCATCGTCCCGGCGCCGCCGATGGTCGGGATGTTGTGGCACACCGCGCAGCTCGTGCCGTTGAATGCGGGCCCCAGGCCTTCCTCGCTCGACTCGACTTCGAGAAAATCTTCGAGGCCCAGGCGGAACTCCTCGAATTCGACGGGCGTGATGCCGGACAGCGGAGTGCCCAGCGCGCTCCGCGTCTGCGCCGTCAACACAGCAGCCATCAAACCGGCGGCTGCAATGGTCACGAGGAAAGAGATTCTCATCAATGTCCTCTACTCGGCTATCAGCGAGCCGCGCATGAACGAATGGCCGGCGCCGCACAGCTTCGAGCACTCGAACACGTACTTGCCCGCCTGCGGCGGCACGAACGTCACCGTCGCCACGCCTTTGCCGCGCTTGGGTATCGCGACGTTGATATCGGTGCCGACGATGCGGAAGCCGTGATCGGTGTCGTCGCTGCGCAGCCGGATTTCAACGGGAGCGTTGGCCTTCACGCGAAATTCTGACGGCGTAAAACTGAACCGCTCGACGGAGATCTCCACCACCTGCGGCGCCTGTTGCACGGCGATCGCGGCCGTCGCGCCGGCGGATGCGGCAAGAATGCCGAACAATAGATATTTCATCAGAACCACCATCCCAGTCCGATGTTGAACGAGTTCGGCTCGCGGATTGTCGAGTTCCCGCTCCTGACGGCCGAGTAGTCGAATTTCAACGCGATGTCGGGATCGGGCCAATAGGTCGCGCCGAACACAAGCGCATCGCGGTCCAGCTCTTTGAGTGGAAGATAGCCGCTGGGCATCCTGAATTGCGTGTCGAAATTCTCGTAACGCGTGAAGACGCCGACATCGCCGTACGAGGCGCCAGAGATCACGCGATAGCCGGCCTCGCCGTAGAATCCGCGCAAGTCACTGGCGACGTTCGGGTCGACGCCAACCGCCCGCCCCATGGCGTCGTTCAGCAAGCCTGCGTTGCTGATGGCGACCCGCGCAAACTGCCCGCGCAGCTCGAGGCGATCGCGCGAGTAACGGACGTCGGCCTCGCCAAGCGAGACGGGCACGTCGAAGCGCGGCCGGAACTCGAATCCCGATCGACCGGTCCAGAAACTTGCGGCCACGGTGAGCCCGCGAACGCCGACGTATTCCAGGCGCCCTGTCACGGCGGGACGCCCGATATTCGTATCCGAGCCTTTCTGGATGCCGTCGCGAACCCCTTCTTCCGCGGTGAACTCTCGCGCGTTCAACGGCGACATCACATACGCGCGGTATCGCCATCCTTTGCCGAGCTCGCCGAACACGCCGGCGCCGACCTCGAACCACGTGGTCGGCACGATGACCGTATCGACAAACGGCCGCTCCACGCCGTAGTAGGTGGGCGGCTCGTGCCGCTCGTTGATGATGCCGACAGGCACGAGCAACATGCCGGCGCGGACGTTGAAGCGGCGCGACAGCAGGAAGTCGAGATATGCCTGCTCCAATTCGAGCTCGCCGGCCTCTTCCAGCCCTTCGACCAGCGCGTGCTCCAGCTCGAGCTCGCTGACGAATCGAATGCGGTCGCTGAAGCGATGCGTGATCAGCAACACGAAGCGGTGGAAGTCGAGGCGGCCGTCTTCGAATTCGGGCTTGTTGAAATGGAAATCCATGTAGCCAGAGATGGCTGTCGTCCGCTCGGTGGCCGGCGGAGGGGCCTGAGGCGACTGCGCATCGGCGGTCGCAGCGGCCATGAACCACAGAAAGACGAGCGCGAGCGACGCTATTGTTTTTGACATGCGCGCACTGTCGTGGTCTCTTTTGTCATGGCTTCAGAATGTAGCGAATACTACATGTCGTCGTCAAAGGTTGTCAATCGCGCGGTTTTCTGGTCTAGTAAGGGCCGTGGCACCCCTGCGAGCGCAGCCTCTCCGTGTTGCCGTGAGAGGTGACTCCACCCGCCGACGGAGAGATCACTCGCAGGAACTCGCGCAAGACTACGTCGAGATGATCGCCGAACTAATTGACAAGACCGGAGAGGCGAGACTGACCGACCTGGCGCGGGGACTCAGCGTCACGCACGTCACCGCCAACCGCACCCTCAAACGCCTGCAGCGAAAAGGGCTCGTGACCAGTCAGCCATATCGCTCGATCTTTCTGACGAGCGAGGGGCGGCGACTGGCGAAGGAGTCTCGACATCGCCATGAAACCGTCGTGAGATTCCTGGTCGCACTAGGCGTGCCGGCGCGCGTGGCCGAATCCGATGCCGAGGGGATTGAGCACCACGTCAGCGTCGAGACGCTCGCGTCGTTTGTGCGGTACTTGCGCAAGAACGGACAGTAACGTCTCCCTGTTTCACCGCCACGACGCTATGACGCGACGTGTTTCTTTCTGAAGAGATTCGTAGCGTCGCTGCGCCGTTGCAGTGAGATACGACATCTTCACTGGCCGCGCATGACCCCTGTGAGGACCCAGCCAGCCGAGTTACGCCGGAAATGCACGGTGACGGGCGCTTTCCACGTGCTGAATTGTGGGTGGTGCGACGCGATTTCGACCTGGACAAACTGGGCGTCCGCGACGACCGGTGGCGGGGCGGGCATGCGCGTGCCGGTCGCGGTGGCGTCGATTGCATTTGTCGTTGCACCGGTCGCGTTGTCGAACCGCGACCACCGTACCCGATATTCTTCGGGAGGACTGGCCAGGTCTGCCGCGACCGCGGCGTTGGTGAAGGTGAGCTCGCCATCGGAGCCCAGCGCAAAGTCCACCAACGGATTCACGGCCGTCAGCCACGTCTTCAGCACCTTGTTCCGCCGTTCGATGAGCGTCGCCGTAATGTAGTCTGTCGCACGTGGGTCGGAATATTGAGCCTTGGAGACAATCGCGCGGATGTCGGCATCGCTGAATCGTTGGACGATTCGCGCGGCCCAGAACGCGTCGTCTGGTCGCATGTTATCGAACGCCGTGTTCGGATATTCCGGTCGCCACTTCAGCGGATCGAACGAGCGTCCTTCGAACCGACCAACCGATGGGGGCACGTCAGGATAGTCGATGTGCAGCCAATCGCGCGTGTAAAGGCCTAGCGTCGCGAGGGTCAGCCACCCTGGCGCCCAATCGACGATGTATTCGTTGCCGGCGCGGTGGCGCTGCGCGAAAACGGTTCCGCTGCCCATGATCGATCCGAAGTCGAACATGTAGTGCTTCACGTACCGGCGGGCGCCATCGGTCTGCAGCATATCGAGGCTGTTCACGCCACGCGAGTCATCGTGGTTGAGCCACGCGCCGAAGACACGCGCCGCTCGCAACTCGCGCCGATCTTCATGAGGAATGATGTCGTTGGGATCGTCCGGCCTCGTGCCGTAGTAACGGAAGTTCCCGAGCGGTGCGCCGTCCGCAAATCTGCTGACCAGGACACGGTATCGGCCGTTGGGCATCCGTGCGCCGCGATTGAGCACGTCGTCTACGTCGCGCCGCGTCAGCGGCCGCCGTTCGCCGACCAGCGGGTCGGTGATGCGCGCCTTGGGTTCAATTTCGATTTTCGCCGGATCCAGTTCGGCGAGATACACGTCCACGGCGTGATACCCGAACGCGTGATAGAACGCGGTCCCGATAATCTCCGCACCCGTCGCCATCTCGGGGTTCGAAGGTGGATCGAATTCGATCTGATAGAGGTGTCCCGACGGGTCTGTCATGCGGAACCCCGGCTGCAGGCCGCTCGACTTGCCCCCGCTCACTTTCCAGCCGTCGAGCGAGACCGAGTCGAACCGATCGGGACCACGGACGAGCTCGGCCGTCGAGAGCGTCCGCCGCCCGATGCGATTCACGAACCAGCTCGAATCCGGCACCTCACCAATGGTGTTCACGTTGAGGGCGCGAACGTCGTGACGGATGCCTGGGTTTGCGAATGTGTTCTCGACAAAGTCGTAAATATTCGAATCCTCGATTGGGACGACCTTCGAGGCATCGAGCGACATGTCGTCGTCAAACCCGATCGGATCGTCCGGGTAGAAGGCCGGGCTCTGCGACGAGACCGGCACCATGGACAGCACCAGGGCAAGCAGCCCCAGCGACAAACGACGGTAGGACAGGCGTCTAGAAGACATCGCCGAACACTATGTAGAGATGCTTGCCGTCACTGCTGCCGAACCCGGCGTCGATCCGCAGGATCGTGCCGTTATCTGTGTTGAATCGGAAGCCGAAGCCGTAGTCGTGCTCGAGGTCCTTGAAGTTGAGGTCGGAGCGTCGCAAGGTGACCTTGCCAGCGTCGTAGAACAACGCCGCGTCGAAGCCCGACCAGACTTCAAAGCGGTACTCGGTCTGCGTGAGAATCGCGTGCGGTCCCCGAAAGCGGTAGTCCCGGAAGCCGCGCAGCGAGTCGTGTCCACCAAGGTGCGGCATCAGATAGAACGGCACGCGCGCTCCCGACCCAGGTTCGGAGGTCGATGCAGCCAGGCGCACCGCCAGCACGCGACGTTCTGCCAGGATGCTGGCGTACTGGCGGAGATCCACATCCAGGCGATTGAACGTGAACGCGTCGGTGGGGTCGGCGAACCGGCTGGCCTCCATTCGATACCAGCCGCCTTTGCGGGCGTTCTTCGGCTGCCGATAGTCGTACTCGAACGTGAGATAGGGCCGAAGAAAGTTGCGAGTGTCCACAAGACCCGGCGCCGTGTCGTCAGTGAACAGCGCTTCGATTGAGGGGACTCTCCTGTTTGTGCCCGGCGCCAGCTCGTGCCGGAAATATTCGACGCCGCCGCCAACCGTTAGCGATCGGGCCGGCTTCACTCCCACGCGCCCACCCGCCATAGAGTTCACGATCTTGAAAACCGTATGCTCGTCGCGGTTCGAATCTGGTCCTATACCAAAAAAATCCTGTTGCGGGTAGTCCTGGTGTCGCGCGTAGGTGCCGAGAGTCAGCCACCCTCCGGCGAGACTCGGCAAGTCGAAGCTGCCCTCGACCGCCCAGTACTTCTTGAGCGACACGGCGCCCCAGACGTTGAGAGCGCCTTCGCGATCGACCAGCCGGCGATTCAGGTAGCCGACACCGAATGCGAATCCGCTGCCCGTGGCGAGACTGCCGAACTTTGGATGCACGCCATCGCGCCCGAGGGTGGACAGGACACGCGTTTCGGCGGTGTTGAGCGCGCGCTCGAGGCCGTTCATCTGGTAGGCCGTGAGCGACTTCTCTTTTTCGGCGCGCGAGCGCTGCAGCAGCTCCGCGCGCGTCCCTGGTGGTGCAGCCGAATCCTGGGCGAACGCCGCGGACGTCGCAGCAATGCCGACAAGAAAACTCGCGCACAGACACAAACCAATCACGCGTGCCATACGACAGATGCAATTGTATCCGGACATCCTCTTTCCCTCGACGCGTGTATCATCAATCCCGGTGCCTTCTGATCGCGCATCTGACCGCGCACCAGCAAAATCGGGCAGCGTCGCGCTTTCTCTCGAGCTGCTCGAAGAGGGGGGGCGGCGTCTGACGTGGCTGGCAGGTGCGTTCGTGCTCATCTCCATCGCTCTGTACGTATTTCAACGGCTGATGCAGCCGCGGATCGCGACGCTATTCGACGATCCGGTCATCAGACTCGTGGCGCTGATGGCGGTGTTGTTCGCGGCAGGACTCGTGGCGCTGCGGCACTACAACGTCGTGACATCACGTACGCTGCTCCGCTTCGGCATCTTCTTCGAAGTTGCCGTGGCACTCTCGATTGCGATGGTGGAGACTTCGCAGCCCTTCGACCCGTCGGATCTGCTCCTGGGCATTTCGGCGGTCGGCCTGTGGGTCGTCCTTGCGGCTGCGGTGATTCCCAGCCCGCCGCATGTGAGGCTCGCGCTCGCGCTCGCGGCTGCAACCACATGGCCAGTTGCCTACGGGATCAATGCGGCCCGCTTCGGTTTCATTACCGAGTCGTGGCGCCACGCGTCAATCTGGCCGGCAATGAACTATCTGCTCGCCATCGTCGGCTACGTCGTGGGGACGTTGACGTACGGCACTGCGCGCGAGGCGGAAAGCGACAAAAATCTCGGCAGCTACACGTTGATGTCGCAAATCGGTGAAGGCGGCATGGGTGAGGTCTGGCGCGCCAGCCACAAGCTGCTGGCTCGACCCGCCGCCATCAAGCTCGTGAAGCTCGACGACAGCCGGCAGGAGCTGTTTGCCCATCGCTTTCGCCGTGAGGCCAACACGATTGCAGCGCTGAAGTCGCCGCATACTGTTTACCTGTACGACTTCGGCACGACGCAGGACGGCCGCCTCTACTACGTGATGGAGCTGCTCGACGGCATCAGCCTGCAGACGCTAATAGATACCTTCGGGCCTCAGCCGGCGTCACGCGTCGTCGCGATTCTCAAACAGATGTGCCGCTCGCTCGAGGAAGCACACCAGGCACAAATCATTCACCGCGACCTGAAGCCGTCGAACGTGATGGTTTGCGAGGTGGCGCAGGCGCACGATTTCGTGAAAGTGCTCGACTTCGGCCTGGCGAAACCGTTTGGCGCCGGCGCAGCGTCTAACTTGACAGTCGAAGGCGTTACGCTCGGCACGCCGGAATACATGGCGCCTGAAGTAGGCCGCGGCAGCCGCGCAGTGGACGCTCGCGCCGATCTATACGCGCTCGGATGTGTCGCGTACGTCCTGCTGACTGGAGCGCTCGTCTTTACCGACTCGAGTCCTGTGGGTGTTGCGCTGAAACATATGAGGATTCCGCCGGTTCCGCCATCCAAACGGACCGGCAATTTCATTCCGCCCGATCTCGAGCGCGTGATTCTCTCGTGCCTCGAGAAAGACCCGAGCGCCCGTCCGCGGTCGGCACGGAGCGTCGAGCGACTGCTCTCCGCCTGCAACGTGCCGCCATGGACAGAAGATGATGCCGATGCCTGGTGGCACGCGCATCTGCCTCCGACGTCGCCACACCGATCGTTCCTGCAAGCTGTGCCACAGGAGCCAACGCTCGTGCGGAAAGCGTGAACATGAAAACGTCCGAGCCGCGCACACTCGTTACACATCCAGAGCTGAAATCCCACCAGTCTCTCCCGGTCTTCAAGACGCTGGGCGAGCCTCCCAAGAGCGCTCTCGAGCGGCTCTTGTCGATCTTCGCCGACGTGCGGTCGGGCGAGGGTGTAGGCGCTCTTCTACTCGCCCTGAACGTCTTTCTTCTGCTGGCGGCCTACTCGGTGATGAGGCCGGCACGCGACGGACTCATTCTGAGCGAGGCGGGAGCGGAAGCGGCGTCGTATTCGGCCGCCGCGCAGGCGATTCTGCTCACGGCGGTCGTGCCGCTGTACGGATGGCTCGGCACCCGCGTCCCGCGTATCCGCCTTATTTCGATCGTGATGACGTTTTTTGCGCTCACGCTCGTCGGCTTTTATGTCGGGGGACGTATTGGACTGCGTGAAGGCGTCGCCTTCTACATCTGGATCGGACTCGTCAATGTGTTCATCGTGTCGCAGTTCTGGGCGTTTGCGAACGACCTGTACACGGAAGGTCAGGGGCGCAGGCTGTTTCCCTTCATCGGGGTAGGCCAATCTCTCGGCGCGTTGTTGGGCGCCGCAGCGGTTACCCCACTCATTCGGGGCCTCGGCTACACGCCCTACACGCTGATGCTCCTTGGTGCATGCATACTGATGCTGGCTCTCTTGACGACGCTCGTCGTGAACGCCAGGGAGACCGCTCGAGCCGAGCCGCAAGCAGCCGCGGCCAATGTCGAACCTCTCGGTCCAGAGGGAGGATTCGAGCTTGTGTGGAAAGACCGGTACCTGTTCTGGATCGCGATCTTGATTGTCCTGCTCAACGTCGTCAATACGACCGGCAACTACATTTTGAACAAGTTCGTCGTCGAGGCAGCGGAGGGACGGTTCGGGACAGATCCGGCAGCGCTCGTGGAAAAGAGCCGCTTCCTGACGTCGTTTTTCGGTTCTGTGAGCGCAACCGTCAACCTTCTTTCATTTCTGCTGCAGCTGTTCGTGACCTCGCGCGTGATCAGATTCATGGGGGTGCGAGGAGCGCTGTTCATCCTGCCGGTGCTCGCCTTGATCAACTATTCAATCATTGCCGTTGCCCCGATCCTGGCCGTTGTCCGCATCGGCAAGATTCTGGAGAACAGCACCGACTATTCGATCCAGAACACGCTGCGCCAGGCGCTCTTCCTGCCGACATCGCGCGAAGCCAAGTACAAGGCGAAAGCGGCGATCGACACGTTTTTCACCAGGGCCGGGGACGTGATCTCCGCGGGGTTCGTCGGACTCGGGCAGGCGACGGGGCTTCCTACGCCGGCATTCGCCGGCCTCAACGTCGCGTTAACGGGAGTGTGGCTGTGGGTGGCCGGTCAGATCGCCAGGGAACACCGCAAAAAGACTGTGTAACAACGTGGGCATTTCCTCGCAATCGCAATCCGCGTCGGCGGTCCTTACCGCAATCATCTGTGCCGGCGCGGTCTCCTCGCAGTTTGTCGGGGGCAAGGCCGCACGCGACGCGCTGTTCCTCGCCCAGATGGACGTCACCTCGCTCCCCGCGATGGTGATCGCCACGTCGATTTTTTCCATCGCGCTCGTCGCCGTCAACGCAAAAGGGGTCTCACGACTGTCGCCCGCGGGATTCGTGCCCTGGGCGTTCGCGGTGAGCGCGGTCCTCCTGATTGCCGAATGGCTGCTCACGTTTTCGTCGCCGAAGCTCGCTGCTGTGCTCGTGTACCTGCACATATCCGGCCTGGGTCCCATTCTCGGTTCCGGGTTCTGGCTGGTCGCAACCGAGCGCTTCGATCCCCGAACGGCCAAACGAAAATTCGGACAGATCGCCGCCGGCGGAACGTTCGGCGGTCTGCTCGGCGGACTCCTGGCCGAACGCGTCGCCGTCATGTTTGGCGTGACCGCCATGTTGCCGGTGCTGTCGATTCTGAATCTCGTGTGCGCGTGGCAGGTCCGGCGCCTTGTGCCTGCTCCGACATCGCAGCCCCAGTCCAAAGAGTTCTCGGCCGAGCTGACGCCGGAGCCGGCATGGTCGGGCGTGCGTGCGCTTGCCGAGACTCCGTACCTGCGCCATCTCGCGCTGCTGGTTCTGCTTGGGTCGGCGAGCGCGGCACTGATCGACTACGCGTTCAAGGCGCAGGCAGTCGCGGCCCTCGGAACGGGGGAAAGCCTGCTGAGGTTCTTTGGCGCCTACTACGCGATTGTCAGCCTCATCACATTCGCTGTGCAGACCTCGATGAGCGGGTTCCTTCTCGAGAGGTTCGGGCTCGCCTTCACCACGGCGACGCCTTCGATCGCGTTGGTCGCCGGCAGCATCGGGGCATTCGCAATGCCAGGACTCGCAGGCGCGATTGTGGCCCGCGGCTCGGAATCGGTATTCCGCGGTTCGTTGTTTCGCGCCGGGTACGAAGTGTTCTACACCCCGATTCCCACTGCCGAAAAGCGGGCGGCGAAATCAATCATCGACGTCGGCTTCGATCGCATCGGCGACGCGATCGGCGGCGGCGCAGTGCGCTTCGTGCTCACACTTGCGCCGCAGGTGCAATATTCCGCGATCCTGTTCTTGACGCTGCTCGGCTCGGCTGCGACAGCGGCTGTCGCCGGTCGACTGAACCGCGGCTATGTCCAGACACTCGAGCGCAACCTGCGTGGACGAGCGGTCGAGTTGAATCTCTCCGACATCAGGGATCGGACCACCCGGTCGACGATGCTCAACACGATGTGGGCGGGGCGGGAGCGAGTCGGACTCCAGCAGCCCGAACCGGCGGTCTCGACTGAGCAGTCCTCGCGTCCAATCACGATGAGCGGTCTCGATTCCGAGGTTCAGGACATCTTGTCGCTTCGATCGCGCGATCGCGATCGCGTCCTCGCGGTTCTTCGCCGGGATGAAGCACTGACGTCTGCGCTTATTCCTCACGTCATCCAGCTGCTGGCGTGGGATCTGGTCGCCACTGATGCTATCCGTGCTTTGCAAAAAGTGGCATCGACGCACGTCGGCGCCCTCGCCGATGCCCTGCTCGACTCATACGAGGACTTTGCAGTCAGACGCCGGATTCCGCGCGTGATGGTCGTGTGCACGTCGCAGCGCGCGGCGGATAGCCTGGTCCTGGGACTCGCGGATATTCGTTTTGAGGTCCGCTTCCAGTGTGGACGCGCGCTCGCAGCGATCGTGGCTAAACACCCGGAGGTCCATGTCGGCGCGGCCGATGTGTACGACGTGGTGCAGAAAGAGGTCGCGGTCGGCCGCCCAGTGTGGGAAGGGCGCCGTTTGCTCGATCGACTCGACGACAGCGAGCCCGCGACCTTTGTCGACGACTTCATCAGGAGCCGCGCCAGTCAGAGTCTCGCCCACGTCTTCACCATGCTGTCGCTGGTGCTGCCGCCCGAGCCACTCCAGATAGCCCTTCGCGGGCTCCACGCAGGGGATGAGAACCTCCGCGGAACTGCGCTAGAGTACCTCGAGAGTGTCCTTCCGCCGGCGATCCGCGAGCCGCTCTGGCCGTTCCTCGAAGACCACCGTCCAGCGGGCAGAACCGTCCGTCCGCGGGACGAAATTCTGGCCGAGTTGGTCCGTGCAAATCACTCAATTATGCTGAACCTCGAGGAGATCAAGCGGCGAGGTTGAAGCGCCGCCGCCGGCAGTCTGGGAAAACGCCATGCTCAAACAAGGATGCCGCATCGTCGCTCGCGAGCCAACGGCAACGCCAGGGCGGTCGCGGACGACCGGTTTCTCGAGGCACTTGCCGCAGGATCTTGTCAACGATCAGCTCGGACGGCTTGCGCTGTTCAGCCTGATCGGAATGGTGCTGTGGACGGCCTCTCTGCTTCTCGATCAGCTCGTACTTCTGACCAATCCGGCCGTTTTCGAAATTACAGGGGGCAAGGCCCGCGTCATCGAGGTGGTTGGCGTCGTCGTGTCGGGTGCGATGTTCGCGTACGTGCGCTATTCGCGACACACGCCAGAGATGAAGACGAACATCAGCCTCATGTACCTGCTCCTCAATGCCGCAGCCATCGCCGCGTTGAATACATGGGTCGCGCAGCCCCCCACGCAGGGGCATGTCGTCGGCGTCTCCTGGATCGCGATTCTGCTTCTCATTTATTCAATGGTTGCCGCAGTGAGTCCCGGCAAGATGCTGGCGGCGGCACTTGTGGCAGCGTCGTTCGATCCCATCGGCGTCTGGCTTGCCCATCTGCGCGGCCTGCCGACTCCGTCGTTTCTTGGGACGCTGCTGATTTTCTGGCCGAATTACGCAGCTGCGGGACTGGCGACTATTCCGCCGCGATTTCTGCGCCACGTCGGCCACAAACTGAACAAAGCGAGAGAGCTGGGCAGCTACGAGCTGGTCAACCTGCTCGGTCAGGGGGGCATGGGCGAGGTCTGGGAAGCGAAGCATCGCCTGCTCGCGCGCAGAGCGGCTGTTAAGCTCGTCCGCCCTGAGCTCCTCGGTGCCGGCAACGACGTGGAGGCCAGATTGGTGCTCAAGCGATTCGAGCGCGAGGCGCAGGCAACTGCCGCGCTCAGCTCACCTCACACCATTCAAGTGTTCGATTTCGGCAGCACCGACGACGGCACGTTCTTCTACGTCATGGAGCTGCTGATGGGCCGCGATCTCGAGTCGCTGGTGCGCGAGTTCGGACCAATTCCAGCGGCGAGGGCCGGCTATCTGTTACGGCAGGTCTGCCATTCACTCGCGGACGCGCATGCGCGCGGTCTCGTGCACCGCGACATCAAACCCGCGAATATTTACGTGTGCCGGATGGGTCTCGAATACGACTTCGTGAAGGTGCTGGACTTCGGACTTGTGAAACTGAACAGCCACGCATCGAAGGAGCAGATCGCAGACGCTCATGACGGCCGATCAGCGAACGACCGGCACGCCTGCCTATATGGCGCCGGAGATTATCCTTGGCGAAGCGATCGTCGATCGCCGAGCCGATGTGTATGCGCTTGGCTGCGTCGCGTACTACGCGCTGACCGGGCAGCTCGTATTCGAAGCCGACACGCCGATGAAGATGCTTCTCCAGCACGTGCAAGCGGAGCCCATACCCCCATCACAGCGAACTGAGCTGCCGATTCCACGTGAGCTCGATGAGCTGGTTCTGTCCTGCCTTCAGAAGGATCCGAACAAGCGGCCGCAGAACGCTGAGGTCCTGCTCGATATGGCGGTGGGGTGCAAAACCGGCGATTGCTGGAACCAGAACCTTGCTAAAGGATGGTGGAATAAGCACCTGCCGGAATTCACAGCCCCTCTGTCGCTTGGCGACTACGAGCAGTCGGAGGCGCACGAGCGGATGGTTGTGCTGCAGTAGGCCGACCACGATCTCACCGCGACGACGCAACGCCGCAACGAAACTTTTCATAGGATTTGCTGCGTCGTGGCGTCTTTGCGGTGGGGCTCAAATCGCGCTAGTAAGGTCCCAAGTCAATCCAGTAGCGTCGTTTCGGCTTGTCGAGGCCCTGTCCGCTGACGACGTTCTCGAGGACGCCCCCGTTCTTTTCGATAGTCCGGATTGACCCGACATTGTCGTCGTCGCAGGTCACCAAAACGCGAACCGCACCACCACACTTTGCGCGCGCGATCTGAAGCGACAGGCGAAGAATTGCGGTGGCGTAGCCCTGCCGCCGAAACTCCGGCACGACAACGTAGCCAATGTGCCCTCCCACGCGCTCGAGAGATTCGTTGAGTGAGTGCCGGATCGAAGTACGCCCCACGATTCTGCGTCCGGCAAACGCGAAGAGAAATGTCTCGGGAACGTGCTGCGCCGATGGAAGGTTGATGCCCTGCTCTGGCTCCGCGAGTACTTCGAGGTAGCGCCGGAAGGGCATCCCTTCGGTGTAGTAGTGCAGGAAAGAGGGAACCTCCGGCGAGGTGGCGCGGTGAGCCCTCATGAACTCCGCCTCCTCGTCCAGCCTCGGCCATCTGAGTATCAAATTTGATGGCATTGCTGAGTCGAGATAACGTCAGCGACCCGATTCATCTTCGAGCCTCCTCCGCACGGACGCGAGCTCTTTACGCTTGTCCCGGTCGACTTTCGGGAAGGCCAGCTGCATTTCCTCCAGCGCGTCGATGACGGCCGCCACCACCACGAGTCGAGTGAACCATTTGTGGTTCGCAGGTACGACATACCACGGCGCATAGTCAGAGCTCGTGTGCCGGATGGTCTGTTCGTAGGCGCGCATGTATTCGCGCCAGAGCTCCCGCTCTTTCGCGTCGGCCGTGGAGAACTTCCAATTTTTGCTTTTCAGATCGAGACGCCTCAGAAAACGCCGCTTCTGCTCTTTTCGCGACACATGGAGAAAGAATTTCCGGATCGCGATGCCGTTGCGTGTGGCATAGCGCTCAAAGGCCCTGATGTCTTCGAAGCGCTCGTCCCAGATCCGCTTCGTGACCAGCGTAGCCGGTAGCTTCTGGGTGTCGAGCGTCTTCGGATGTACGCGAACGACCAGCGTTTCTTCGTAATACGAACGATTGAAAATGCCGATGCGTCCCCGCTCGGGCAGGCACCGATTCGTCCGCCAGAGAAAGTCGTGGTCGAGCTCCTCCGCCGAGGGCGCCTTGAAGGAATACACCTGGCATCCTTGCGGATTCACGCCGGACATGACGTGTTTGATCGTTCCGTCCTTGCCGGCGGCGTCCATTGCTTGAAAGATCAGCAACAGACCCCATCTGTCCTGCGCGTACAGCTTCTCTTGCAGCCTGGCGAGAGTCCCGACTCCTCGCGCGAGCCAGCGTTCGGCCTGGCTCCGCGATTTGATCGGCCCCGTGTCGTCCGGGTCGACGTCTTTCAACCGGAATGTGCGTCCGTTCCTCACTCGATACGGCTTGGCGAACCGCCGGACATGTGGCATGCGAATCCCCCGCTCTACAGCGTTCTGCACATCCCTGTATCGTCCAGTGGCCTGGAACGAATCCTCTCTCAACGGGCGTGATTAATGCTGGCTGTGCGCGAACCTGCCCACGCGCAGCATCTTCGCAGATATCACCGCGAGAGGCGCAGCTGCCAGCGTCATCAGCACGCCCATGCTGATCTCGGAGCGCAGCTGCCCCGGAGGCAGCAACACAGACGAGAAGAACAGGCCCACGCTGAATCCAATGGCGGCACTCATTCCAACGACAATCAACTCGCGCGTGCGGAGGCGGTTCGGCAAGTGAAGACCGACGGCAACAGCAATGCCTGTCCCAATCAACATCCCTACAGGCTTGCCTGCGATCAGCGCGATCGGCAAGGCCCACGTTCCTGGCTCCAGCGCTCGAAATGGGACGCCGGCGTTGACCAATCCGAAGAAGAACAACGCCACCTGGGCCGGATATCGCCACCAAATCTCGAATCTGTTCAGCGTATCCATGGCATCGGGCGGCGCGTCCACAAAAAATCCGGGATCGCGTGCCGCATGCGGCAGAAAAGGCATGATTGGCACCAGCGCCAGCGCGGGATCCAACCCGGCCAGGAACAGCGCGAACCACGACGCCCCTCCGCCGCCGAGTATGTACGGCCAGAAGCTTCGTACGCGAGCCCGCCGCAACCCGACGGACATACTGAGCGCCAGCGCCATGACCGACGCACCGATGCCCAGATGAAGATCCCGCACGGGATGGAATGCAGCAATCGCAAAAAATCCGAACGCGTTCGAGGCGACACCGATCAACAGAAAAAACGGAATCACGGGATGTCGGGCGCCGAAGATCAGTCTCGTGATGAAATATCCAACAGCGAGGTCAGTCGCGAACGTGACCGGCCAGGCGATAGCCAGCATCGGTTCGTCAAAGGCATCGACCAGACCAATGTGCAGCAGCGCAGGGAGAGCGGCCACGCCAACAGCCGCAACGACCGGCAGCAGCGCTCGTCGCCACGGATGCAAGACTCCACCCGGGGCTGTCGCTTCGACAACCTCCTTGGTGATGACCGCAAAGAAAAACACCATGGCGATATCGTTGACAGCAAATGCAACTGGCAATGTGAACCGGAAATAACTTTCGGGAGCGGCATTGACCCACGCGAGGGCGACCAGCGCTCCCAACGGAAGCATCAGCAGGTGCTCGAGCGCGAATCGTGAGAGGCGGGGAACCGTGGATCGCCAATTCCTGCGCGAACCACTAGTTGGCATCGACATCCATAATAGCGTGCGCAAACGCCTGCGGCGCTTCCTGAAGCAGTTCGGCCCTCAGGCGCCAAACTGTCGAAGGTGGTGATCCATGTGCAGGTAGGCCCACCGCATCCAGCCCGCTTCTGACATCCCTCCGAATATCGGGTGCGGCCGCGTCTCGCAGCCAGCGGCACCCGCTGCGCGCTGCATGAGCGCCTCGACCCGCGCAACGTCTGCGAGGAACTCTCCGGGCTTCGTCCCACCCGCCGTCTGATCGAGCTCCGGACGGGTGAGGATCCCCGCGGGCCAATACACCGGGACGTACAGCGCGATCCATTTCATCAGCGTGCGCTGCAGCAAGCCGGTGGCGTCGCTCGCCCGCCGTTCACCAATCATCATCAGAAACGTATCGCCCAAGTGACAGACCATCTGGTGGGCCGTCATCACACCCCATCGGCGTCGAGAGTCCTCGCGCACGGCTCTCAACCGGGCCAGCAGCTCGGCCCGGTCTTCTTCACGAGCGAACGATTTCATCTTGCCAGCAGACGTTCTCCACCCGCGTCACGAAATGCCGCGAGCGCGCGTGCGCGACCCTGTTCGGCTTGGGCGACGAGTGATTGAAAGGCCGGATCACCACGCAGGGCGTCAAACTGAGCACTGGCTGAAAGCGTGGGCGCCACGAAGTACCCTTTGGCGACTGCACGTTTGAGGTGAGTCAAGCCGATTGCATGCTCGCCGAGGTCGCAATGGAGCCAGCCCTCAAGAAAAATGGCCTCTGGATCGTCCTGGATCATGAGCTGCTTCAACGCCGACAAGCCGCTGGCCATGTCGGCAGGCCGGCGATCGAGCCAGGCCATCAGATAGTTGGACCACCACTGAAACGTCGGGATCTGGACCGCTTGCCGCAATTCGGTGAGCAACCGCCGTGCTTCGTCGCGCCGTCCTGCCAGGCCAAGCGCGATGACCCGAATCGCGGTATCCCCTCCTCCCACCGGCGGCGGGTCGAGGGCGAGCAGCTGCTCGAGATCGCCCGTCAGCAGCAGAGTCTGTTGCAGGTTGGTCGCCGCATTCGGATCGAGGCGGCGCGCCTCGAGGTCGGCGGCGATCGACTCGTCATACAACCCGCAGTAGCGGCATGTGTGGGCAAGTCCTGCAAACAACTCCGCGTCGTTGCCATGTCGGTTCGCCTCGCCGAGAAGCCGCACCATCGCTTGCGCGGCGTGCCCCATGTCTGACTCGAGGTAGGCATAGAACTTATGCGCCACCGTGAGCCGCGGATTGAGTCCCAGCGCACGGCGGAAGGCTTCCTCCGCACACTCCTCGCTGTCGTGTGTGCCCTCGATGAACTTGCCGATCACCCGGTGACAGCGACCGATCTGCGCCCAGGCAGGCGCAAATCCCGGGTCGAGCTCGAGGCAGCGTTCGTACATGGCGCGAGCCTGAGTCAGCCCTTCGTAGGTCCGCGCCAGCTCGTTGCCGCGGAGGTAAAACTCATACGCGAGCGGAGTGCGCGGTGCCTCCGGGGGCGGTGTGGCGCCGCCGCTCAAGGGCAGCGCCAGGGCCTCGACAATTCGCTTTGTGATGTCGTCCTGCAGTTGAAAGAGGTCGCCCAGCGATGACTGGAACGTATGCGATGCCATGAGTGTCCCGCTGGGTGCGTCGACGAGCTGCGCGACCACGCGCAACTGCGTGCCCGATCGCAGGAGCGTACCCATCACGACACGGTCGACATCCGCATGACGTGCCAGCGCGTTCAGGTCGGGTGTCTCGCCCTTGAATTGTGCCGCAGTGGCGCTGGACCGGACGACGAGCGACGCGATGCCGGAGAGGGATGTCGAAATCGCGTCGGGCAGGCTGAAAGCGAGAAAGTCCGTTTCCGGATCCGCGCGGAGCACGCGAAACGGCAGGACGACCAGACGGGTCAGCGCGTGCGCGAGCGCCGGCGTGTCGTCCGTATCGACGTTGCGAATCGCGCGCAGGCTGTCGGAAAGCTCTTCGGCCGACTGCGGACGATCGCCTGGACGTTTTGCCAGCGCGCGGCGAATGACGCGATCGACGGCAGCGACGACCGGCGATCCGCTGAGAGCCGCTGGCTGCTCGTGGACGGTTGCGTGCAGCACTTCGATGACCGACCGCCCGCTGAACGGCGGCTTCCCGGTGAGCATTTCGTAGAGAATCGCGCCGACCGAAAACAGATCGGTGCGAGCATCGACCGCGTCGCTGGTCACCTGCTCAGGTGCCATGTAATGTGGCGTGCCCATCACCAGCCCGGTCCGCGTGAGGCCGGTCGTCGGACCCAGCGACGATTCAATGTCGGGCCGCGCAAGCCCGAAGTCGAGCAGCTTGACGCCGTGCGGAGTCAGAAACACATTCGACGGCTTAAGATCGCGATGCACGATGCCGCGCTGATGCAACGCCGACAACGCGGACAACATGCCAAGCGTGATCGGTATCGCCGTCGGCACGCTCAACGAGCCTTGTCGCAATCGATCGGACAGGGGCTCGCCTTCAAGGAGCTCCATCGCGATGAACAGATCACTGCCGTCTTCACCAATCTCGTAGATCTGGCAGATGTTCGGGTGATTGACGCTCGCTGCCGCTCGCGCCTCACGCCAGAAGCGCTGCCGCGCCGTCTCGTCGTTCGCCAGCGAGGCCATTGTCTTGAGTGCCACGCTCCGTCGAAGCCGTTCGTCGCGCGCGGCATACACCACACCCATGCCGCCTTCGCCGAGCTTGCGCTCTATCACATAGCGGCCGATCCGCTCAGGCACGACCTGTCGTGGAGCAGTGGGACCATCGGATACCGGGGTTGTCGACGCAGGGCTCCCGACGAGCCATTCATAAAGTGCGCGGATTCCCTTCGCAGGTGTTTGCTCTACCGATTTGTCCCGCACAGTACGTCGATTTTAGGTCAGAAATGGAAACAAACTGGCTCCTGGCGCGAGACAACAAACGATGTGGTTCATTTCTGCGGCGGCGCCTTCGTCGCGGGCAGCTGATCCGGCAGCCGGTCGAGCCCGACCAGTTTCCAGCTCCCGCCGTCCTGACGGAAGTACGCACGCACCGGCTGCTTCCACGCTGGGTACGTGTCGCTGTCGGCGGCGATGTCGACCGCCACGAAGCCGTTCGACGGAAGTCCGGGCGGCGGCGTGATGATCGTCGTGGCGCTCTTCGTCTCCGAGAGCGGGCTGGTGGCGCCGGTCGCGTTGTCGAAGGCCATCCATGACGCGCGGTACGCCACAGGCCCGTTCGCGACGCCGCCGTCAACCGCCGCATTCTCGAATGTCAGCCCCTTCGCGTCGAGACGCGGGTTGACGATCGGATTCACCGGCGTCAGGTACGTTCGCTTGATCGTCTCGCGGCGCTCGATCAGCACGTCGGCGAGATGTCTCTCCGCTGCGGGATCGCTGAACTGTCCCGTGTGGACGGCCGCGCGGATCAGCTCGTCGGTGAACGCCGCCACGCGCCGCGCCGCCCAGAACGCGTCGTCGTCGCGAAGCTCCATGTAGGCGGTGGACGGCGTCTGCGGCCGCCACTTCTTCGGATCGAACACCTTGCCCTCGAACTTGCCGACCGATGGGTACTCGACGTAATCGACCGTCTGCCACGGGCTCAGCCAGAACCCGAGCGTGAAGAAGCGCTTCCGCGATGGCGGCCCTTCGAAGAAGTACTCGTAGCTCAGGTCCCACTCGTGCCGGGCGTTGCACATCCCGAAGGTCGAGCCGACGTCCTGCAGGTAGTGCTTGATGCGCGTCCGGCCGTTCTCCGTGACGAGCGTGTCGATCGTGTTGGCCGCCTTCAGGTCGGTGAGGTTGGTCCAGGCGCCGAAAACGCGCAGCGCGCGCAGCTCGCGCCGATGCTGGTGCGGCACGAGATCGTTCGGATCGTCAGGACGTGTGCCGGTGTACAGGTAGCCGCCGAGAATCTTCCCCGGGATCAGCCGCCCCGCAATGACGCGGTAGGTGCCGTCCTTATTGCGCGCCACTCGCTCGAGAACGACGTCGAGATCGTCCTGGACGAACGGCGTCCGCTTGCCGTTCGGGCGCCGAATCGAGGCCTTCGGATCGATCGACGCGTGCTTCGGATCGTACGTGGTGAGGTACGACTCCGCCTGGTTGTAGCCCAGCGCCCAGAAGATCTTGGTGGCGATCGACACGGCGGCCGTGGCGCCTTCCGCGAACGCCGGCGGATCGAACTCGAGGAACCAGGTCTCGCCCTTCGCATCCACGGCCGTGAAGCCCGGGTGCGCGCCGGAGCTCTTTTCCCTGATAACGACCCACTTCGACGGGTCCGGCGGCACGCCGACATTCGGGCCGCGGGCGATCTCCGCGGCCGTGATCGTCCTGGTGCCGATGCGGTTGGTGAACCAGCTCGAGTCGGGCACCTCGTCGATCGTGTTGATGTTCTTCGCTCGCAGGCCGCTCGGCGTGTAGCCGGAGTTAACGAACAGGTTGTAGACCAGCTCGTACATCTGAGACTGGTTGTTCGGCGCCGCTTTCGAGGCATCCTGCGATTCGGGCGCGCGAGCGATCGGATCGTCGGGGTAGAACCGCGGACTCTGCGCCAAGGCGCCCGCGGTAAACAGTGTGACGGCGCCCACCGACGCGACGAACGCGAGGCGGCGAGCCCGTGGCTGAAGCCTTGGCATGAAATGAGCACCTTCCTCAGAAAGAGGCTGACGACGCGAAGATGACCGAGATGCGGCTCTCACGGCTCGTCGCCAACTCGACGCGCAGTGGCGTCGCGAACGGGCCGTGGAAGCGGAGGCCGAATCCGAGGTCGTCCTTCAGGTTGTCCAAGTCGAGGTCCTTCGTACGCGCAGCCACCTTGCCGGTGTCGTAGAAAACCGCGAGATCGAGGTACCGGTTGACCATGATGCGCCATTCGGCCTGCATCACCACGCTGTTCTGGTCGCGGAACCGCCAGCTGCTGTAACCGCGCAGCGTCGAGCCACCGCCGACCGACGGCAACATGAAGAACGGGATCTGCTGACCGTCCTTCTCGCTTGCGTGCTGCACGTGCCCGCGGAACGAGAGCACCCACGTCTCGCGAAGGATCGGCAGGTGCGCGATCCCTTCGGTACTCCATCAGGCGGAAGCCGAACGCGTCGTCCCCATCGGCGTAGTCGTGCAGCGTCGCACCGAGATAGGCGCCGCGGCGCGTGTATCCTGGTGACGTGCGCCCGTCGATCGCGATGGTTCCCTGGGTGTGCAGGTAGGTGATCTCCGCGCCCAGCCCGGGCAGCGTCACCGGCGTGTACACGGTCTCGACCGACGGGAACGTTCCCTCGCCGGACTTCTGCGACCACCGGCTGAGCTCTACGCCGCCGCCGAGCGTCAGCAGTCGGCGTGTCGGAGAGATCGAGAAGAGCGCAGAACCGTACGGCTGCTGGAAGAGATAATTCGTGCGGTCGTCCTTCGACGTGTCCGTGCCGATCCCGTAGAAGCCCACCTGGGTGGCTTCTCGCCACCCACCGAGCACTGACAGCTGCCCGCGCCGGTTGAACATCCGCGGTGCGAGGAACTCGACCTCGGCCCGCTTGTAGCCAGCGATCGTGTAGCTGCCGCGAACGTCGACGCTGTTATACGCGCCTAGATAATTGGCATGGCCGACGCCGAGCGTGAAGCCACCGCCCGAGTAGGCGTTCTCGAAGAAGGGATGCCAGCGCAGCCGACCGCCCTGCAGGACCGTGTCGAGCCTCTCGAAGATCTTTTGCCCCTTGTTGGGGACAGGGGGTTGTACTGTGGTCGCTTTCGCGGCCTCTTCCTGCTCGAGTGCCGCCTGACGGGTCGAAGGCTCTGCCGCCTCGCGCGGAGCCGGCTGCAGCGCCTGCGCCAGCACAGGAGTCCAGGCCGCAACAAAGGCGACCAGGACCCATCGTGTCAACGCTACAAGAGTACGCACGTACAAACTCCCTTCCGAACCGGGTCGTCCCACTGGCCACCTATTGGTGACGGCCAGATGCGCGGCCTGCTCCTGACGTAGGCTGTCGGCCTTTCGGAGGTGTTCGCGTACTTCCCGCGAACGTACAGGTCCCGCAGGACATCGTCTGCGGTGTGCGACTCGACATACTAACGACGACAATGGTGCGATAAACGTGGGCAGACATCAAGGTTCGACGATCTGGCTCGCGCCGCCCGTCACGACGTTCTGGTGGCACTCGCGACAGGATTGTGCGTTGTCGGTTGGCCCGATAGTTCAAGATCGAGGGATTGCATTCTGCTGGCGTTCCCGTATCACGCGTGGCACCATTCAGCATCGAGGGAGAGGAACTATGGCGCTCGTCCGCCGCGTGTTGAAAGCCTCGTTCGTTATTCTGCTGTTGCTCGTCGCGTTCTCAGGAGGATGGGTTGCCGGACGAACCGGGCTCGGAGCGGCGGTCGATCCGGCATCGCTCAACGATCTCGAGCGGCAGTTCACCGAGCGCATGCGCGGCGTCAGCCTCGTGGGCTCCTACAACGTCGCCGGAAGAGACCGGCCCTCCAGTCCGGATCGGTACGACATTGCGAGTGTAGAGAAAGTCGGCGACGACCTGTGGCGGTTCAATGCGAACATGCAGTGTTGCGGCGTGAGCGGTGACATTCCCGTTGTCGTGCCGATGCGCTGGATCGGCGACACCCCGGTGATCATGATGACCGATACGAGTCTGCCGGGCCTGGGCACTTTTACGGTCCGCCTGTTTTTCTATGGAGATCGATATGCCGGGACGTGGCAGCATGGCAAGTCCGGCGGTCTGATGTCCGGGCGTATCGAGAAGCAGGCTCCCAAAATACCGTAAGCGTCAGCTGAAGGATTTCTTGCCTGACGGCCCATGGTGAGAATTGCCGCTTGCGAAGGGCGCACTACGTTAAACGCAAACGCGTGAATTGCGTTAACGGTGGAATTTTTCCACCCGGATCAGCTCGTGCCGTTTACTGCTTTACTGCATCGCGGCGTCGATCCTGCCGCCGATCCTGGCTGCGATCGGTGCCGGGGGTATCGACGACGTTGTCTCTGTCCTCGACGGCGTCCTCCGCCTTGTCCTTCGCCTCCTCCTTCTTCTCCTTGTTCTCTTCCTTGTTGTCCTCTCTCTTTTCCTCCGCTTCTTTCTTCTTTTCCTCGCGACTCTCCTGCGCGAGGGCGATCAGCGGGATGCTCAGCATCCCCAACCCTGTCACGAACGCTCGTCTAGTGAAATTGGTCTTCACAACCTCCCCTTTCGCGCCCGTGAACCACCGCGAGCGCCAAGGCTTGAATCTACCGCAAACAGAGGCGCCGGGGCGAGGTTTAATTCTGGTCACCCGCGCCATGGGAGAAGCCGCACAATTTGCACGGCGTCGCCGGCTTGGTGTTGTCGACGCGATGCGCCACAGCCGGAACGGCGCGCACATACGCAAACATGCTTTTCAGATCCTCGTCCGTCAGGCCGCGGTACACGAACCAGGGCATGATCTGCGACAGCTTTCGCGCTTTCACATAGCCGGTGCGGATGGCGTCCATGAACAGACGCTCGTCATAGTAAGGAATCCCGGAAGGCGCCGGCGTGATGTTCGCGCTTGCTACTTCTCCCCACGGACCTCGGAGAAAGAAGCCGCCGGCGAGATCAAGCTCCATCATCCGCTGTCCGTTGTGCTGCGGCGTATGACAGTCGCGGCAGCCGCCGATCGTCACCAGGTAGTCGCCCCGCTTCGCCGGCGTGGACATATCGGGCGCCGGCACTTCCCCGTCGAGCGGATGCGGCGCGCTGCGAATCAAGTACTTCACGGGAAATATGAGCTCTGTCCTCGGAACCGCTTGACGCACCGGCGCCAGAGACCGCAGGTACACGATGACTGACGCGAGATCTTCATCGGACAGATAACGGTAGTTCTCGTATGGCATGAACGGAAACAGCGCGCGACCGTCGTTGCCGATGCCTTCGCGAATGGCCCGCGCGAGCTGGTCGTCGGTCCAGTTCCCCGCTCCCGTTTCCTTGTCAGGTGTGATGTTCGGCGGATGCACCTCGCCAGGGAGATCGAGCAAGGGGAACGTCACCGAACCAGCCCCATGCGTGCCGGCCTTGACTGGCGCGTCGTGCTGAGCCCAGTCTCGCTCGCTATGGCACGCGAAGCAGTTCAGGAGATTCTCGGTAAGGTAGCGCCCGCGATCCATCCGTTCGGGCGTGGAGGCAAACCTGCGATCGGTCAACGCCCGGGCGCTGGGACCGATGAACGGCCGCCAGCCGATTGTGGCGGTGATGCCGACGATGAGCAGCACGATGAGCACGGCGATCGTCCACCCGGCAATTTTCAATAGCTTCACTCTGCCTCCAATGGCTCAGTACGCGGCCAACAGTAACGCATGCAGGCCAAAACGCACAAAAGCGCTCCTCATAGCTGCGCGCGTGCGCGACGCGGTAATGAGAAGCGCTCAGTGATGTTCGAATCGGAGGGGCATGACGTTTTCTCTCAATACAGACGCTTTCGTTCCGCCAAGGAAGGCAAGGATTAGAGGTAAATACTGCTCGATGTTCTGAACTGGCAACGAGATAGCCATGAATATGTCCCCAATCCCCGCGGCGCTGGACGGCCACTTCACCAACCTCACCAACTTCTTGTTGGACGGACGGGTCATTCCCTTCCTGGGGGCCGGCGTGAATCAGTTCCACCGCCCGGCAGGATCCGTCTGGAACTCGGACGAATGCGACTATCTGCCGGACGGCAGTGAGTTGTCGAGGCACCTGGCGTCGACCTTCAGCTGTCCGTCGTCCGAGATCGCGGATCTGTTGCGGGTGTCAGAGTACGTCGCGCTGACCAGCGGTTCTGGCGCCCTGTACCGCGAGTTGCACGACCTCTTCAATCGCGATTACCCGACCACGGCCCTGCATACGTTCTTCGCCACATGGCCATCACTGCTCCGCGAGAAGGGGTATCCCCCGAAGTATCAGCTGATCGTGACGACCAACTACGACGATGTGCTGGAGCGCGCGTTCCGTGAGGCGGGTGAGCCCTTCGACCTGGTCATTTATCTGGCAGAGGGATCCAACCGTGGCAAGTTTCTCCACGTCGCCCCGAACGGACGAGCCCAAGTCATCGACGCGCCGAACCGATACCGGGATTTGTCGCTCGACGAGCGTTCGGTCATCCTCAAAATCCACGGAGCCGTCGATCGTTCATCGCCGGACGGTGAGGACGACAGCTTCGTCATCACCGAGGACCACTATATCGATTACCTGACACGGACCGACCTTGCGACTCTCGTGCCGGTTACGCTGGCCGCCAAGCTTCGGCGCAGTCACTTTCTGTTCCTCGGGTACAGCCTGCGGGACTGGAATCTTCGCGTCATCCTGCACCGCATCGCAGGTGCACAATCCCTCACGTACAAGTCATGGGCCGTCCAGCTGAGTCCGACGGAGCTCGATCAGAAATTCTGGCGCCGCCGTGACGTGGATGTCCTCGACATGCCGCTGGAACGGTACGTCGGCGCGCTTCATGGTCGTACGCGGCTGATCAGGGCCGCCGAGCAGATCGCATGAACGACCGGCCCTACACAGGGTTGATGCCGTTCTCCGAGCGACAGGCCCCATTTTTCTTCGGCCGCGACTCGGAGACGAAGATCGTCGCCGCCAACCTGCTGGCGTCGCCGCTGACGGTGTTGTACGGGCCAAGCGGCGTCGGCAAGAGCTCGCTCCTGAATGCCGGAGTGGCGCCCCACCTTCGCCAGCTGGCCCAGCGGAACCTGGAGGAGCTCGGCACTCCTGAGTTCAGAGTCGTCTTGTTCGGGGCGTGGCGGGACGATCCTCGCTGCGCACTCGGCCGCGTCCTCGGCCAGCAGGTCTCGGAGGATATTCTGGGCAGGCTTGTAGAACAGTTCGATCGGGTGAGCTCCAAGCTTGATTGCGATCTTCTTATCATCCTGGATCAGTTCGAAGAGTATTTTCTCTATCACCCGAATGAGGACTGCCAGAGCGGGTTCGCAAGGGAGTTCGCCGAAGCGGTCAACGGGAGTGCTCGAACGAGCTTTCTCATTTCCATTCGTGAGGACTCTCTCGCCAAGCTCGACCGCTTCGAAGACGCCATCTCCGGCATCCTGGGAAATCGCCTGAGAGTAGACCACCTGAACCTCGACGCGGCGCGCGAGGCGATCACGAAACCCATCGAACAATTCAATCGGCTGAGATCGCGGGATGAACCAGTGAGGATCGAGGACGCCCTCGTTGCGAAGGTTCTGCGGCAAGTTGCGACCGGCCGCGTGGTCCGCACAGTGCCTGACGTCACCCCGGGACGCCGGCCCGGCGCTTCGCATCGTGCCGATGAACGGGTCGAGACCCCGTATCTACAGCTGGTGATGACGCGATTGTGGAACGAGGAACAGCGCGCGGGCTCGCGCATCATGCAGGTCGAAACACTGAACTGCCTTGGCGGGGCGGAGAAAATCGTCGGCACCCATCTGGACGCGGCCATGAGCGGCCTGACGCCGAGCGAATCCGAGGTGGCTGCGCGGATATTCAACCATCTGGTGACCCCTTCGCGGACCAAGATTGCGCATTCCATCGCCGATCTTGCCAACTACGCCGGCGTGACGCCTGACGCCCTTGCTGTGCTGTTGCAAAAATTGTCCACGGGCGAAAATCGAATTCTGACCCCGGTGGCCCCCTCGCTGGACGAGACGACCGGAATCCGTTACCAGATCCTCCACGACATTCTGGCGTCTTCGGTGCTCGACTGGCGGGCGCGCCATGTGCAGGGACGCGAGCGCGCGGAAGCGGAGGCAAAGGCCGAAGAGCAGCGCCGACGGGCCGAACAGGAAGCGCACGCGCGCACGCGCCTTCGGAAACTGAGCGTGCTGCTCTTCGTCATGGTGATCGTCGCGACCGCCTCTGCCCTGATCGCCGGCCTACAGATGCGCACGGCCGAGGCGCGGCAGCTCGAAGCCGAAGCCGCCACGCTGGAGGCCGAAACCGCCAAGCACACTGCAGAGGCGCGCCGTCTCGAGCTCGAGGCAGCAGTCAAAGCACGAACGGCCGCAGAACGATCCTCCGACTTGAATCGTCTCGAGGCCGAAGCGGCAAGGGCGGAGCTGCGGGGCGCACTAGAGCAGGCGAGAGACTTGAGGCACAGGGCCGCGGAGACGAAAAAGCAGGTCGATACTGCGACAGCGGCCAGTGTCGCGTTGAGCCGGGAGGCCCAGAAAGAACGCAAGTCGGCAGCAAGCGACGGAATCGACCGCGCGCTCGAGAGGTACCAAGCCGCGTATCGAACGCTCGACCTCGACGCCATGCTGGCGGTCTATCCGCGCCTGCCGGGCGACCGGCGAAAGCATCTCAAGCAGCTGCGCTCGGCGTGCACGACCCACGATGTGACGCTGTCTGTTCTTCGTCGCTCTCCGGGTGCTGGCGACACTGTGATGGCGGAAGCTCAAGCGTCCTATCAGTGCACACAGAAAACAGGCACCCGGCCGCAGGCATTTCAGAGAATCGAAGCCTTCTGGCTTCGGAAAGATACAAACGGCTCCTGGATCATCGACAACATCAGTACGCCTCTGCCGAGTCGCTGATCACTTCTAGCCTCGCAGCTTCCGCCGGCGCACGACCCCAAGTGTCGCAAGCGCCAGGGCAGAAATGATGACGGGGATTGCGACAAGCGCGTAGATAGTGGTCGGGCCCCAGCCAAGACCGAGGAGGAGTCCGCCGAGAAGAGAGCCGACGATCGATCCGCTGCGGCCGATGCCATTTGCCCAGCTGACTCCTGTCGCGCGGTACGGCGTCGGATAAAACGCCGCCGACAACGCATTCGCGCCCACCTGGCCGCCCGAGACGCACAGACCGGCGGCGAATACGGCGCACATCATCAACGCCGGCGCCGTCGTCGTGAGGCTGATGAGAATGACGGATGCCGCCCCTCCGAGGTAGATGCCGCAGAGCACACCGTGCGGCTCGAAGCGATCCATCAACCGGCCGACGAGGACCGCCCCAAGCGTTCCTCCGATCTGGAACATCGCCGCCATACGTGCGGCGTTCGCGAGCGACGCGCCGGACTGCTGAATCAGTGTCGGCATCCAGTTGGTCAGGAGGTACACGACCAACAGGCTCATGAAGAACGACATCCACAGAAGCAGGGTGCCCGCGAAGAGGCCGCTGCCGAAGAGCTGCCGCACCGGAGACACCGTCGACGCATCTGCACCCACGAACACCACACCCTGGAAATGAGCAGTCGGCGCGAGCCGGCTCAGCACCCGCCTCACGAGATCCTGCGCGTTGCCTTTCATCACCAGATATCGGACAGACTCGGGTAACACCCATCCGAGCACCGGCACAAAGAGAAGCGGCGCGAGGCCGCCGCCGACCAGCAGCGCGCGCCATCCGTAAACGGGAAGTACCTGCGATGCGACGAGGCCGCCGACAGCGGAACCGATCGTGAAGCCGCAGAACATGAGCGTGACCAGTGACGAACGGCGGGCCTTCGGACAATATTCCGAAGCGATGGTGATGGTCGTCGGCATCGCGCCGCCGAGGCCGACGCCCGTCACGAACCTGAGCCAGGTCAACGACTGCAGGTCGGTACTCAGCCCCGACGCCAGGCTGGCGCTGCCGAACAGCAGCATCGATGCGATCAGCAATGTCTTACGGCCGTGACGGTCGGCGAGGGGACCGGCTGCAAAGGCGCCGATCATCAAGCCGAAGAGGCCCGCGGCGAATAGTGGACCGAGCTGAGCGAGCTGAAGCCCCCACTCAGCCCGAATAGCCGGCGCGATGAAGCCAATGATGGCCGTGTCGAAACCATCGATAGCGACGACAAGAAAGCAAAGGATGAGCAGCACCCGTTGCAGGGCTGACAACGGGTGGGCGTCGATGAATTCCTGAACATCGACAACGCGACCTGATTCGGCCATCACCTTTTCGACTCGATTCGATCGAGCACGTCACCAATCGTATACTGTCAAATCTTTCGGGGGAGGGTTCCATGTCGAATCAGCCAGCGCCACCGGCCGCTGAGACGCCCGAGCGTCTTGCTTTCTACGACCGCATCAGCCGCAAGCACTTGACCCCGCTTTGGGTGTCGCTGGCGAACCTCGTCACGCCGGAACCCATAAGCGCATGCCGGCCAGCCGCATGGTCGTTCGACGAGATTCGCGCCGCGATGATGGAAGCCGGCGAGCTGATCACGGCCAAGGAAGCCCAGCGCCGCGTGCTAATTCTCGAAAATCCCGGACTCCGCGGACAGTCGAAGGTCACCACCGATCTGTATGCGGGAGTGCAGCTCGTGCTGCCGGGAGAAGTCGCGCCGGCACATCGACACACACAGAGTGCGCTGCGTTTCGTGCTCGAAGGCAGCGGCGCGCATACGGCCGTCAACGGCGAGCGTACGCCGATGCACTATGGTGACTTCGTGATTACGCCGCCGATGGCGTGGCACGATCACGGGAACGAGACCAGCGAGCCGATGTTCTGGCTGGACGGCCTGGACATTCCGATTGTGCAGTTTCTGGATGCCTCGTTTTCGGAACATCTCGATCAGGACGAACAGCCGATCTCGAGGCCGATCGGAGACTCTGACGCACGGTTCGGAACGAACCTGCTGCCTGTCGACCAGCGGCCCCAGCCAGCAATGACGGGCGCGTCACCGGTGTTCAACTACCCGTACGCGCGAACGCGCGACGCGCTGGAACGGCTGGCGCGCACGAACGTCTGGGATCCATGTCACGGACTGAAGATGCGGTACAGCAATCCCGTGACGGGCGGCTATCCAATGACGACGATCGCGGCGTTCATCCAGCTCCTGCCCAAAGGGTTCACGACAGCGCCGTACCGATCCACCGATGGCACGGTCTTCGTGGCTGTCGAAGGCCGCGGCCGGACACGTATCGGTCAGGAGTTTGTCGTGGACTGGCAACCGCGCGACATCTTCGTGGCGCCGAGCTGGAGACATGTCACGCACGAAGCGACAGATGAGGCCGTGTTGTTCTCTTTCTCCGATCGGCCAATTCAGGAGGCCCTGCACCTTTTCCGCGAGGACCGTGGCGATGCTTGAACAGACACACGCAAAAACTGCGGCGGCCCGGTTGCAGACGATCGCCGACGAGATTCTGGCCGAGGTCGAACGCCTGCCACCGGCAATCATCACCTGGATCCCCGGCGAAGGTGTCTGGTCGGTCATGGACAACCTCTGCCACATTCGAGAGTTCGTGCCGTTCTGGACTGGCGAGACCATGCGCATTGTCCGGCACCCCGACGAGCAGTGGGGCCGCGATCACACCGACACAGGCCGGCTGGCAGCGGTGACCGGCACCGCCGCAAACACGCTCGAAGATGTGGCCGCCGACATTCGCCGGCTGGTGCGGCAATCAGTGGAAACGTTGAGCGACCTGAGCGTCGCGGAACTCTCGGTTGAGGCCACGAGCAAGAACCCCCGGTGGGGACGCAAACCGGCGTCCTTCGTCGTGGATCAGCTCCTTGTCCACCACGCCGAGAAGCACCTCGGCCAGATTCGACGAAACGTCACGCAATTCGCTCAGGCTCACACGAGATGACACAACTGCTCTTTCCTGCTCCGCCGCTTCCGGCGGTGCCGGTGCGCGGGCGCACTGAGCGAATCGCGATCCGGCGAATCTTCTGCGTCGGGCGCAACTACGAAGCGCATGCCACGGAGATGGGCGTCGCGGTCGATCGAGAAGCGCCGTTCTACTTCACGAAAGCCGCCGAGCACCACGTCGCGTCCGGAGCGACGGTGCCGTACCCGCCCGGAACGAACAACTACCACTACGAACTGGAGCTCGTCGCGATGATCGGAGCTGCAGCCTTCCGCATTTCGCCGGACCGCGCGCGCGACGTCGTGTTTGGATACGGATGCGGATTGGACATGACTCGCCGGGACCTGCAGCTCGTCGCGCGCGAGCAGCGTCGTCCGTGGGACCTGGGCAAAGACGTCGAGGAGTCCGCCGTGATGTCCGAGATCGTCCCCGCGACAGATATCGGACATCCCACCGAAGGCCGCATCGAGCTGCGCGTCAATGGCGAAACGAAGCAGCTATCGGACTTGTCGCTACTGATTCACGATGTGCCCGCCATCGTCGCTCACCTGTCCACCTTCTACCACCTCCAGGCAGGTGATGTGATCTACACGGGCACACCCGAAGGCGTCGGGCCAGTGAAGCCCGGCGATCATCTCGCCGGCTCAATCGCGGGCATAGGAACCATCACGCTCACGATCGCCGCGCCGCTATAGCGGCGCCTACATTTGATGCCTCGCGGCCTGAAGACTAAAGAAGACTCCGAACGTCGGTGCCGTGCGGCCCGAGTAGCGCGGCGCCAACGCCGCTGGCACCACACTGATCGCTACCGTGCCCCCAATCCCCGGGCGCAACCCTTTCCTCGGGCGTAGATGTCGGACGTATCCGAACTGTCCCTTGCCGATCGCAAAGACAGCCGTCAAGTACTCGTACGCATGCAAGTGGTGCGCAGGCATTTCACCGACTTCACCTCGGCCGAATAGCGTATGCCGGTCGGAGAAGCTGATGCTGCTTTCGACGAGACCCGCCACTGTCGTCGCGTCCAGGATGCCTCCGGACACAAGCTGGCGTGCGTGATTCGTGCCGAGGGCGGCCGTCGTTGCCCACAGGCCATTTAGCGAAAGGGGGCGGTGATACACCGCGGAGGCCGTCATCCGAATCGCGGGATCCCGTGACGGGAACGGGAAGTCACTCGGCGCATCGCGCAGGCGAGCAGCCGACACCTGGAGCGCGAGGCGTTCGGTCGGCAGAACCGATAGTCGTCCGGCGATCGAATCGAAGCGGCCAAGATCGAGATCCGTACGGCCGTCGTCTGCTTCCCGTCCATTGAAGATCGACGTTTCGGCCTTCCAGCGCGGACTATGCACACCGACAGTGACCACGCCGAACGCGACGTGCATCGAGTCGAGCCAGTGGTGCGTCACAGGACCGATCGGATTCGCCATCGCCGACGCACGGTGGGGATATCCAGGCGGACCCAACGCAGGTTCACCGGCAAGTCCGGCGTAAACCTGCCAGCGCCATCCTCCGCGGAAGCGGCGATCGTAGTCGACCGCCAGCTCCATGAAGAGGTCATGTTGTTGCTGCCGGTCGTGGATGGTGTCGCCCTCGCAGACTTCTCCCGTCGCAAGAAAACTCAACGCACCGCAACCTGCAACCGTCCACGGCTCCGCACTCACCATCGTTCGAATGCCGAAGCGCCCCCCGCGAGCATTACGACGGGCCATGAACATGCCCCAGTTAATGCTGCCCATTTGCCGCCTGTCGGAGCCGCCGGTCCGGTGTCGATCCCGCGGTTCATAGATTGCCTGGACGAAGAGGACGCCATCGAGGCGGAGGTCCCAGCCTCGCCACGGGCGGTGCACCCCGTACATCGGCGTCACCTGAGGCATCCACGCCGTCCCTGACGTCTCCCTGGTCGAAGTCATGAGCGGTGCGGTCACCGCAACGTGTTCGTGTATATCGGCAGGCCGAGGCGGCGGTTCCTGGGCCAATGCTATGCCTGGACACGCGAGAAGCGCAGAGGTGACCATCAGGTTCAAGACGCGTCGGGGTCGGCGGGACTCGAGCGGCACTCTCGGTAGCCGCGCACTCATCGCCTCACGTCACCGAATCACGATCCGCCCGCTGAACTGTGCGGCCGCACCGCGCGGAACGTGGTATTCGCAGGTTTTCGCGGTTGAAAACGGCGCCGTGGGGCGAATTTCGTAGGGCCCGAGGACGCCGACCGCATTGACCTCAGAACAGCCGGTCTGAGACGGACCAGCGCCGCCGGCGACTGTATACGGCACTTCATCGTGATTCATGAAGGACACGGTCTCGCCGACACCGACTGTAATCTCGCGTGGATTCGGTCCAGTCGATTCCAGCATCACCGTTGCAATGACGGTGTGGGCCGCACCGCCGGCGGCAGGCGACGTCGGCGTTGCCGAACCGCATGATGCGGCCACTGACGACGCAATCACGATCGCGATCGCGCCGATCACGCTGCGCTCCCATGTGGGCATACGTCGATGATAGCCCAAGCGCCATGAGCGAGCCCGTTTCTCGCTCGCAGCGGCGAGTTCGAATGGCGCGTGAGTAGTGCGTCGCCTGAGGAAACTCCTCGCCGTATCTGCAATCCCCAAATCTGACTCTGGCCAGAAGTCTGCTCCCACCACGCGAAAACAACTGGTAGCACGGTGGGCGAGGACACGCCTTCGGTCATAAGGCGCGAGATCCAGACGCTTTCGCCGGCTGAGGTTATTTTCCGTGTCCGGCGTGAGAGTTGCTCATGTCTGTTCGCTAATCGGCGGAAGCCCTCGCCACAGAAAGAGAGCGATGAACACCAGAACGTTGACAGGACACGTCACACGGACCAACGGCCGCTACTTCGTGGTCGAGACGGACGGCCCCGCGGATCTCAAGACGCTGCAGCTTGTGAAGAGCCAGATGTACGGCGCAGTCGTCGGCGATACCGTTGAGCTGAAGTACTACGGAACGCCCTCGTCTGGGCTGTGGGCCGTATCGAAGATCCTGGCGACCGCATAGTCTCATCGTTTCTCGTTTGCGTGTATCAACGCTGAGCCGCCGAGTCGGCGGGATCGCGCAGGACTCTTAAGGTTTTGTCTCGGCGTCACGACGCACGGCGATGAAAAGACTCGCCCGTGTACAATCGCGGCCTCGCTGTCAACGGAGGCCAGAATGATGCAAGACCTGCGCGTCGCATGGCGACTCCTGCGGAAACAACCAGGCTTCACATCACTCGCTGTTCTGACGCTTGCGCTCGGCATCGGCGCCACTGCGGCGGTATTCAGTCTCGTGCAGGGTGCGCTTCTGACGCCACCCCCATATCCCCAGCCCGACCGTCTGGCGCTGGTTCTTTCGGCGCGCAACGACGGTCAGCTGACGACCGCGCCTCGCGCGTGGCCGCCTGCGCAATGGATGCATGGCAGACTGAGGCGCAGTCGTTCGAGGGCATCGCCGCATACACCTGGAATTTCAATTTTCTCATCGACACCGACGGCAGCGAGTCGCTCGAGGGCATGCGTGTCACGAAGGACTACTTCAGAGTGCTCGGCATCCGTCCGGTTCTCGGACGCACGTTTCTCGACGCTGAAACCGAGCCTGGTGCGGCGCTCCAGCCCGTGATCATCATCGGCCATGAGTTGTGGCAGCGCAAATTCAACGGCGATCGGCACATCGTTGGCAAGAGCATTCGGATCAGCCGCCAGAAAGAGCCTCGAACCATCGTTGGCGTGATGCCTCCGGGCGCGCGTTTTCTTCCGTCTCCCGGTGTGGCGCAGGAGCCGAACTACGATGTGAACGCTCACGTCGCCTTCTGGATACCGGCGAACCCCACGATAACAACGAAGACAGGCAACTGGGATGTCGTCGCGCGGCTGAAAGACGGCGTGCCGCTCGAGCGCGGTCAGGCTGAGCTCGCGACGATCGTCGCGCGGCAGGCGCAAACGGAGCCGCAATTTCAGGGATTCGCGCCCCGCGTGCAGCCGCTCGTAGACGCCATGAATCATGAGGGCGGACAGATTCTGCTGCCCCTGTTCGGCGCCGCAGCGCTCGTGCTGCTGATCGCATGCGGCAATGTCGCAGCGTTGCTGCTCGTGCGCGGGTTGCAGCGGCAGCAGGAGTTTGCGTTGCGCACTGCGCTCGGAGTCAGCCGGATTGCGTTGGTTCGACAGGTCTGTGCCGAGAGCCTGCTGCTCTCTCTCGTCGGCGGGATCCTCGGTTCGGGGCTCGCATTTGGTCTCGTGATGATCTTCAAAATCGTGGCTGCGCATGCGATCCCGCGCCTCGACGCGGTGACACCGAGCTGGCCGCTGCTCGGGTACGGACTCGGCGTGGCGGTGATTGCGGCCTTGGCGGCCGGAATGCTTCCGGCGCTGCGGGCGTCCCGACTCAATCCCATTGCGGTGTTGAAGAGCTCGGGGCCGAGCACGAGCGCCGGCCGCAATGAAAGACGGCTTCTCGGCATGGTCACCGTGTTTCAGACGGCGTTGACCCTGGCTCTGCTCGTCGGTGCAGGGCTGTTGATCCGCACGATGGGCAACGTCGCTCGCGTGCATACCGGTTACGACGTCGAGCGCGTTCTGACGATGACGGTCACTGCGGTGGAGGGTGACTGGTCGCAATTTCATCGACGCGCCCTCGACGAGGTGGCGGCGGTTCCGGGCATTCAGCAAGCGGCGTTCGCCTGGGGTGTGCCGCTCACCGGCAACAACTGGCCCGGCATGGTCGAGATCGAAGGCCAGCCCGTTGCTGCGCGGCCGAGCGACCGAGCTCCGGTACCGCTTCGATCCGTCACACCAGGATATTTCGCATTGCTGGGACAGACGATGATCGAAGGCCGCGATTTCCGATCCACTGACGTGCGCGAGGCGCCGATGGTCGCCGTCGTCAACCAGACGCTGGCCGCACGCTATTTTCCGAACGGAAAGGTCGTCGGAAAGAAGGTGTGGCTGAACGACCGGCAGCGTCCACCGGCCGAGGTCGTCGGCGTAGTCGCCGATGGCCGAACGGACGACATTACGCGAAGCGCCGTTCCAGAGATTTATCTGTCCCTCTGGCAGCAATCGGCGTTTTCAAAGGATTTGATCGTGCGCACCGCGGGCGATCCTGCCGCCGTCGCGCCGGTCGTGCAGCGCGTGCTGCGATCGATCGATCCGACCGCCTCGGTGGAGAATGTCCGAACGCTCGCGCAGGTCCGAAGCGAGTCTCTGGCCGCGCGGACGTTTGCGATGGAACTGCTCGTGGCGTTTGCAATTGGCGCCACACTCCTCACGGCAATCGGTCTTTACGGTGTGCTCTCGCTCACCGTGGCGGCACGTCGGCGTGAATTCGCAATCCGCACGGCCATCGGTGCCGAGCGTCGAAACATACGCCACCTCGTGTTCATCAACATCTGCTGGCTGGTAGGAGGCGGCATCATCGCCGGTCTCGGAGCGACCGCTGTGTTGTCCCGCGCACTTCAGGCTTTTCTGTACGACGTCCGGCGGGCCGATGCCGCCGCACTTGCCGGTGCGGGTCTACTGTTTGTCGGCGTCGCAATGCTGGCATGCTGGCTGCCGATGCGGCAGGCGGCCGCAGTCGATCCACTTGAAGCGTTGCGTTACGAATAGATCGCCGTCAGTGCGACTCGTTGCGCTGCTGCAGGCGCTTGTGCTGCAGCACACCCCGATAATTCTGCTCGAGATAGTCGACACCGTCGGCCGTAATCATCAACCGCGACTGATCATCCCGCGTCACGTGCTTGCGCTGTGCCAGATACCAGATCGTGAATTCGAGGTGCTCACGCGCCCGCCCGAGCATGGTCTCGAGCTCGTTTGGATAAATGGACGGCGATCGCGGATCGATCCGCCGCTTGGTATAGAGCGCTTCGAGCAGCGTCAGGCGGATCATCTGCTCCATCTCGAAGTCCCCCTCGGCCTGCGCGGCAGTGGATACCAGGCGCCAGCGGTTGCGGCGGTGTTGCTCATAATGAATATCGAAGCGCGCACGTTTCTCGGGGTCGCTGAGGACGGAGTACGCCTCGTGGATTTCCCGGAACCGGCTGTCGTCTCCGGTCTCCTGATTGTCGGGGTGGAACCGCTGCGCTAACAGGCGAAACACGCGGTGTATCGTTTCCTGCTCAGCGTTGCTGTTGACCTGAAGGACATCGTAATAGTCCACTTGCTTGTCGTCGGCCACTCGTTCTCCCTGCCCCGGGTTACCCGTGAATGATTGTGCGACACGCCGAACCGAGGACACCCACGGCTGCGCCAGCCCGTAGTGCAAGGATCGTGACAGAAACCAAAACGCGATCTAAAGGGGTGAGTGGCGACGTCGCAGCGTGAAATCTGGTTGGCGCAAAAAATACCATCGCAGGAGTTCTTGGCAGGGTCAGATTTGTGCCTGTCCCTTACACGATCGAAAGGAGTCGCCCATGACGAGGAACCGCATGTCAGTCCAGAGTGAGAGCAAAACAGGCATTGGGACAGGTGGCGGAAGTCCGACCGAAGACATCGCTCAGGGGATCGAGCCGACTGATTCGCGTGTCTCGACGGTGAACTTGCGATAGTTCTCGTAGGTCGCCTCACCCTCCTGAACGAATGCAGACAGACGTTCATCTCGACTTTCGACCGCTTTCCGATTCACTCTCATGACATCGCGGAGGCCAAGCCACTGCGGATTATTTCGGTACTCGCACGATCCCGAATTCAGATTCCAGTTCGACGCGCTCGCGAGACCCCACCCGCTGGTTGTAGCGTTCGACTGCGATAGTGGCTGGCAGCACGTCGGCGTAGTTGCGCAGATACTGGTGCCGTCGGTCGAGGACCACAGCAAGCGTGACATACAAAACCTGACATGGGTGGAGGACTCTCGGCTTCGCCGATCAATTCAACAAAACGAAAGTTGACTTTCATATTATTGATCGGTATGCTCCGCATTCAGTGAACAACCTACCGGCCTGGCTCGAGCATTTGGAAGACGAAGACTATCAGTTCATCAAGAGATTCGTGCTGGCGTCAGGGTCGTTGAAGGAATTGGCTGAACATTACGATGTGTCATATCCCACCATTCGGCTGCGCCTGGACAAGGTGATCGAGAGGATTCGATCCTTCGATGAGCGTGCCCCGGCTGATGCTCTTGAAGCTCGTGTGCGGCTCCTCGTTTCCGATGGTGAGATGTCCGCGAAACTCGCGAAGGAGCTACTGCAATTACACAGAACTGGCCTAAAAGGAGGTCGAAAATGACTGACGCATGGTTCGCACCCGAGATACCTCGCTGGCTCGCCTTTCTGTCGCTGCTGTCGTTGCTGTCCATCCCGGCAGAACAAGGCCGGTTCAAGTCTGCCCTTACGACGATATGGATCATGGCAATCGTCGGCGCCGGCGCGTTGGTTGTAGGAGGCACAGCGGCCTATTTCCTTGAGCAGCCCTCCCACGTCGTCGGGACATTGTTCATTCTCGGGGCCATATTCGGTGTGGCGTTTGGCAGCACGTTCCCCGCGCTTCGACGCGGTTACCGGGAAATCGAATTGCGGAAGATGACTGCTGCTGACATGTAGGTGGAGTCCAGGGATCTTGCGGCGTGGGCAATGGCCTTTCAACCTCGCACGGCTGGCGGAGGCAACCACTCGCGAAGCGAGTTGGTTTGCGCCCGGCAGGTCTCGAACCTGCGACCCCCGGCTTAGAAGGCCGGTGCTCTATCCACTGAGCTACGGGCGCGTGCACTGGCTCACCCCTAGTGTAAAGGGTCTTTCGGCGATTCTTCCGATCCGTCGTGGCGAACGGGCCGATGCTCTATCGGGGGGTCGCTTGCCACGAGTTTGCCACGTGAGGCCTCGAACCGCTTCATCGACTCCTGCAATTTCAGGCGACCGGCGTTTAGGTAGCAATCGGTGGTGCTGATGGTCTTGTGGCCGAGCAGTTCCTTCACATGGTGCAGCGGCATCCCGTTTTCGATCCAGCGGCTGCCGGTCTCGTGGCGGAAGTCATGGAAATGGAGGTCGATGGCGCGCAACGCCGCACGGGACGTCGCGTCCAGCTTGCCGTGGCTGGTCCAGACGGGCTCGTAGCCATGCGCGCGCAGCACGCAGGTTTCCCAGCCTTCGCGATCGACCCGACGGGTTCGCCGAGCTCGCCGAAGACATAGGCGCTCGGCGGATACGGCCGACCTGCGGGATCGGTGGTCACCATCTCCAGCACGGCGGCCAGCCGATCGGTAATGGGAATGCAGCGATCGTCGCCGTCTTTCGCATTCGCCGCGCGCACGGTGAGTTCGCGGCGCGGCCGATCGAGGTCGGCCCAGCGAAGCAGGAGCAGTTCCCCTTGCCGGCAGCCGGTTTCAATCGCCGCAATGATCAATCCCTGGAGCCGCTGGCCCGCCCCATGGCCGATGGTGCCCGCGGCCGTGAGTAACGCCATCTCCTCGTCGTCATTCAACCGCCGGCTTCGCTGCGCCACCTTGCCACGCTTGAGGGCGGACTCGTCCGAGACGGGGGATCGCGCCAGATACCCTTTCCGGGTTGCCCAGGCGAAACAGTTTCTTGATGAGTTGGACGTAGTGGTTGCATGTGCTCACGGCGCGACCCGCACGCCGCAGGGCACTGTGAAAGACCTCGAGCTCATCTTCCGTAATCGCGCTGAGCGCGCAATCCCCGAGCCGACGGCCGTCGGCGCCCCGATGATTCCGGAGGATGACCAGCAACGACACATCATCCTTCCAACTCGCCTTGCCGCTCGCCTTCGCCGCGCGCTCGATATAAATCGGGGCGAATATGTCGAGCGTCATGACGGGCGCGACGACCGTGGCGGGTGCCGCCATCGCGGTCACGTTCTGTCGAAACGTGCCGGCATTTATCGCACTCCGAATGTCGGTCGCGATCTGTTCGGCTTCGGTTTTACTTGCGACATGCCGACCCAGTTCCAAATCCAGGCTGAATCGATAGCGAGGGCCTCCGCGCGGCTTGTACCAGAAATGCCACGGGTGGGAACACTTCGGCCACCGCGACGATCTGCAGTCACAGATCTTTTTGATGCCGTGATGTCGCGCGCGAGGACTCATCGTCAGTGGGTGGCTGAGTCTACCCGATTCGCGCGCCGACCGTCACCGGGCGCGCGGGGATTCACGATCTCCGCCGTCGTCGTCGCGAGTAACCAGGCATCGATCCATTCACGGAGAAAGCGCAATTCGCGCCGCCCCCCTAACCGCGCGGCCTTCAGCTTGCCGTGCTGAACGGCGAGATAGATCGAGGTCTTGCCACAGTTGGCATAAACGGCCGCGTCCGCTACTTTTACCCACTCACTCATAGTCACCCTCGTTAGTGTCGCGTATCTCGTTTATGCACGCGTGAGTCGTAACTGTCCACGATCGCGGCGGCCTGGACGAGCAGCGCGGGCCAGTGCGGCCGGTGCGACGTGTCGCAGGACGACGGCGCGACGCTCACGCCGGGCGCTCCTGTTCCCAGACTTCGGTCTGCCACGCGTCGCGTGTCATCGGCTTTTACGCCGTTCTCGTAACTCGGCGAGTTGGCGCAATTCCTCCGAGGTGAACGGCAGGAGATCGGCGTCCTGGTATGCGCGGGGATTGATCGGCGGCCGCGATTTCGCACCAATCGCCATCGCGCGATGGGCGGCGCAGTAGCGATCGTCCGGCAGGGCTTCGGCGACACACACCCGCGTGTGCCGGTCGCTAATCAGTCGCACAGTTGCATTTCCATTCCCTCCTTCGTGTCCTTCAGGGGGCGGCCCGCAGCAGCAGCGAAACGACGGCGTCGTATTCGTCGGCAGCAATTTTCGATGTCGACCCAATCCCTTGCGTGATGAGCCACACGTGCAGGTCCTCCTTCTCCCAGCCTCGTTCACGCGCGATCGCGAACAACCGCCGGCGTTGGGCGTCGCTGATATAGACCGGCGGCGGTGTCGACGACTCAGCGCCGGAGGCCTCGCTGATCACGACGGGTGCCGGTGATGGTGGTATCGGTGTTGGCGCGGGCTTGGACGGCGCAGGCAGGCGCGTCGCTTTCGCAGTCTGTGGGGCGGGCGCGACGGCGGCGTCCGCGTCGTCATCTTCATCGGTCGGGCTGAGCCCGATCAACGACAGCAAGCCATACCTTCGGCTGTAGGTGATCGCGGAGGCGACTGCGCGGGCGTCAGCGGGATCGGCAATGGGTAGCGTGAGCTCCGCAGAGATCCATTCGCCGGAGGGCGTGTGCTAGCACGGTCTGGACGGCAGACGCGATAGCCGTTCACCTGAAGCGGTTGCATGAGCGCGAGTTCGTTGTCGCAGAGTGGCTTTCGGATGGCGCTCAAAATTGCGCTCAAATCTGCATAGGAGTAGGAAAACGTCCCGCCAGCCTTCGTCTTAATCCGCGCCGTCTTCGCCTTCTCGATTGGCGCGAACATGCCTTGCGCCTTGCTCAGCGCGACGACGAGCGCCGCGATGGTCGCCGAGCACCGCATCGGGCGGGGGTCTGTGGTCTGATCGGCTTCGGTCATAGGCGTCGCCTTCCTTTGCGTCTCATGTGTCTAACCCAACCCAACCCTTGGGTGGCTAAAATCCGCAGCGTGCGGGCTATTTCTTTTTCTTTCTCTCTCTCTAGGTTGGAAAGGTTAGAAAGTTTGGAATAGGGGAGCGGGCCCAACCATTTAGCGTGTCCAACCTGTACCCAACCTTCGGCCGATTCCTAACTCCTTCACTCGGATGGGTCTGGCCACGGATGCTGACTATGCGTGGCCGCGTCGAAGACCGACCTACACTCCGGAAGGTCGGGAAACACCCAGACCCAGCGCCGCTTCCCGTCGACCAACTTCCGGGCGGACTTAGACGATCCCGCAGCATCTTCTTGAGGAACATGCCGAGCTCGGTTTCGGTCCGCCGGCGGTCAATCCCGAGCCGTTGCAAACTATTGATGTAGTCTGCGTGGAGCGTTTCCTTAACGACGTCGGTGTGCCAGGTGTCATCGGTCGGTAACCAGCGGCCGGTCATCAACCGATTGAACAGCCAGCGTTCGTTCGGGTCCAGCGAGAGGATCTTTTGTTCGCGCAACGCGGCCGTCTGTGGGACGTCGCGCACTTCGAACCTCTCGAGCGGATGGTGCAGCAGTTCGTGAAGCAGCGCGGCCCGGCCGCCGCGCTCGAGTTCCTCGGTGAGCGCCGCGAAATACGCGCGGTCCTGTTGATGGCTCGGATCGACTTCAAGGACGCATAACCGCCGCTCGTCGATCCCGGCCGGCACGATCCAGTCGTGATTCGATGCCAAGAGAATATGGAGAAGATTGCGGGCGAGCACGATATCGTGCCCTTTGCGTTCGATCGGAATGACCGGCTCGGTAATCAACATCTTCAGCACGCTCTCGCCGGCCTTATCGCCGGCCCAGAAGGCTTCGTCCGCAAAGAGCACGACCGCGTCTTGTAGATGTGCGTTGAAATTTCCGGTCAAATGCCGCGTGTTGGCGATCTGTAAATAGTGCTGGCCGAAGAGGGCGCCGTAGCTCCGGATAAAAATTCCTTTCCCGGTCCCGCGTTCCCCCCGGAGCGCGATGGCGACTTCCGCCTGGCGCTCCGGGTGTTGCACGCCCATCGCGAGCCATGCGAATAGGTAGTCATAGAGGAGGTCGTTCCCGCCGCACACGACTTCGGTACGATGTTCTTTATAGCGGCCGCACGCGCCCGCCTTCGGCGCGACGGCGAATCCCCGCCACAGATTCAGATACCCCCTGCGAGCTCACCCCACCGCAGCTGTCACATCATCAAGTGTCTGTGTGACAGCCGGTGGCCCGCCGCGACCTGGTATATTGTTAAGGATTTCACTGAAATCGAGCGCTCGGCCGAGAGGGATTTGATGACACACATTGGCGGGGTCTCAGCAGCGAGATGCGGCCCCGACCTCACGCGTGTCGTTTCCGTTCTGCCGGATCATCGTCCCAATCCTTCGAGGCGCGCGTCTGTCCGCGAGCACTTCACTGTCAGAGTGGCACGCCCCTGAACCGGTTCCACCAGGAAGCCCGCCGTGTGGCTGACCGTCGTGCTTTCGTCACGCAACCGTCCTATCTGAGCATGCGACGGCGGAGGCGGCGTTCGGCAAACTCCGGCGCCTGCACGACGAACTCGGCCCTTGATGTTCTGCCAATCACTTCGATGGTCTCGTCGAAGCTGAGCGCCGTCCTGCATTCTAGCCGCTCGCGACCTGATCTACAGCGACGGGACATCCGATGAGCTGGGATAAGCCAAAAAGGTGCGTTCGCCCAACCCCTGTGGCCATGAATCAGCAGTATGGTGCCGGCGCTGAACTAGGTGGGGTCCTCGAGTGCTGAGCGGTTTTCGGCGGAAGAGGCGCATACGTGGTTCCACGCTGGCGATCAGCGCCGCCCATGGTGGTTCCCATGCGACATCCGCTATCAATGCTGCGTAAGCGCCTGAAGATGTCTAATACTCGCGTGGTTTCGCTCTGCAAATCAGGTCTGGAATGCACTCCCCGCGCTTTCTTAGGATCAAGGGCTAAAAGTCCACGCTTTCACCTTCCAGTCCAAACGCCGTTGGCGACTTCACGCGACGGGCCCTCAGGAATAACCCGCACCTCGCGACCCTGCTGTAGTTTCGGGTGCCTGCAAGTCGCACTGTCGAGGAAGCGCGGCTATGACAGCGCGTTCAACCTCTGATGGGTGGATACGCCGCCATGCGTGCGGCGAGTACCCTGGCTCGAATGCCATGAGTCAATCAAAACGATGAGTGAACGGCTTCGACTTGCCGATCTTCTCAGTGGTCTTTCGATTGTTTCCGATCTCGGATACGGCCTGCCGATTGAAACGGCATTGCGGTCGTGTCTCATCGGCACGACCGTGGCGCGGCAGATGGATTTGCCCGAGCGGGAGGTCGTTGATGTCTTCTACGTCAGCTGCTGTTCCATGTTGGATGCGTAGCGTACGCGCAAGAAACGTTCGAGCTGTTCGGAGACGACCAGGCAGTGAGACGCGCAGCCGTGGAGACGGACCTCACCGACGTGCGCGACATCTTCGCGACGCTGATTCCACGGGCCACACGCGGGCTTCCTCCCACCGCGCGCGTGCGAGGGGCCGTGCGTATGGCGCTGACGGGCCGCGCGTTCGGAAAGGCTCACGATCAAGCAAGTTGCGAAGTTGCGCGGACCGTCTCTCGTCGCATCGGGCTTCCCGACACTGTCAGCAACAGTCTTTACGATATTCATGAGTGGTGGAACGGCGGGGGCGCTCGTTCTCTGCGGGGCGAGCAAATTGCTCGACCCGCCCGCATCGCACGCGTGGCTACAGAGGCCTCTGAACTGCTCAGTCTCGGAGCTCGCGATGTTGTAAACGCCCTGCGACACCGCGCCGGGAAAACACTCGACCCTGCGGTCGTGGAGTACCTCGCATCCACCCGCGCAGCATTCGTCGCGGAGGCGACGAGCGGCGACCCGCGTGCACGCGTGCTCGACGCTGAACCGTTGCCGGTCGTGCAAATAGGAGAAGGAGACCTGCCACGCATTGCTCGAGCCTTCGGCGAATTGGCCGATCTCAAAACTTCCTTTACACATGGGCACTCGGCTGCTGTGACGGGGCTCTCGCTGGCGACAGCCGGCCGCCTCGGCGTGGATCGCCAAACCTCGGCGACTCTCGAGATCGCCGGTTACCTCCACGACCTGGGTCGGATAGGCATCTCCAATCGCATCTGGGCGAAGCCTGGACCGCTCACCAGTGGCGAATGGGAGCAGGTGCATTTGCATCCCTACCATTCCGAACGCGTTCTTGCGTCGACGGCGACGCTGAAACCGATGGCGCGCATTGCCGGGATGCATCACGAGCGGATCGACGGCTCGGGTTACTACCGTGGCTGTCGGGGCAAAGATATTGATATAGCGGCTCGCGTCTTGGCTTGCGCGGACGCATTCGAGGCGATGACTCAGCGCCGCCCGCATCGCGCAGCGTTGGAACCTGGGCAGGCACGAGACGCGCTGCTCGGCGAGGCGCGCGCCGGCAAACTTGACCCGGAGGTGGTGGCCGCGGTCCTCGATGCGAGCCACGTCACGCCCGCTCGGCGTCAATACCTCCGCCCGGGCGGACTGAGCGACCGCGAGCTCGAGGTCCTGCGGCTTGTCTCGGAAGGATGCTCGAACCCTGAGATCGGGCGGCGCCTCGGAATCTCTCGGCGTACCGCCGAGCACCACGTGCAGCATATTTACGACAAGATCGGCGTTTCCACCCGCGCCGCGGCAGTCCTTTTCGCCCTCGAGCACGACCTCCTGTTGCGCCGGTAATTCAGTCGCAATCTTTCGCCGCGATCGGTAGGTAGGTCTACCGATGCGCAGGTCTCGGGCGGGTGCGATGCTTCCTCAGAGCGGAAGGAGGCAGAGCCATGAGAGTCGAACAGAGTGCGATTATCCACCGCTCGCCCGACGAGGTCTTCACGTTTCTCGAGAATCGCGCGAATGATACGGCGTGGATGAAGTCAGTCATGCAGTCGGAGTGGCTCGACTCTGGCGGCACGCCACGTGTGGGACGCCGGGGCCGAATGGTCATCAAGGTGTTTGGGCGACGGATGAAGTTCCTCGATGAAGTGACTGACTACGTTCCCGGCCGTCGAATCGCACACCGCACTGTCGAAGGGCCGTTCCCGCTCGCCACGGCGTGCATCTGCGAGCCGGCCGAACAGGGATGTGTCGCCACCGTCGTCGGCGAGCTCGATCGAATTCCGGGCGGCTGGGTCGGCAGGGTGGCGGCGCCATTTGTCGAACGTATCATTCAGCACGGATTCAAGGCCGATCTCGCGCGGCTCAAGGCCCTGATCGAGCGCAACGATGATGGCAAGGCGGCGCAGATGCATGATTTGCCGACGACGAGGGACTTCGGGGATTTCTACAACGCAAGGAAGGCAACGTCTGAGCTGCGCAGCTATCGCAACAAAGGGCCGATTCCATCGACGAGGATGCTGATCGATGCACTCAAGGCAGAAGGCGTCGAGGGCGCGACCGTGATCGACATCGGCGGAGGGATCGGCGCGGTTCAGCACGAGCTGCTGGCCGCCGGCGCGGCCCATGTGACGAGCGTCGACGCCTCCGACGCTTATATCCAAACGGCGCGGGAGGAAAGCGACCGTCGATGCCTCACCGGCCGGGTCACCTACCACCACGGCGACTTCCTCGAGCTTGCGGAGACGATTCCTCCCGCCGATATCGTGACGCTCGACCGCGTCATCAATGTCTATCCCGATTGGAAGCGGCTAATCCATCTGTCCGCGGCACGGGCTCGCCGCCTGTACGGCCTCGTCTATCCACGCAATACTCTACCCGTCAGGATGGTGGTGAATGTGATGAACCGGCTCGTGTGGCGCGGCCCCGTCCACGCGTCTGTGCCCTCGCCGGACGTGATCGATAGGCTCACCAGTCAGGCCGGCCTCGTTCGGTTCTTCTCGAAGACGACAGGACCCTGGCAGGTTGCGGTCTATCGCCGGAGGTAACGGCCACGACCATCGAGGTGCCTGACTTCCATGCCATCAGTACGGGCGCGGTTGGCGCGTTCTGGGCACGCAACCAACATTCTCCTCAACTCTGGCGCCAGACAGCGTGAGCGCTCGGTTGCCCGACAATAATGAGCCAGGCTGCGGATCGAACTCCGCCACTTGCTCGCCGGGGCTCACGCCCGGCGAACGAAAACGTCAACCGCCCCAGTCTGCGGCAAAGGGCGCGCCCGCGCATGCTGATGGCGACGCCTTTCAGTTTGTGTCGGAACGGCCTTGAACGAACTGTATCCGAACGGATCATCACTGCGTTTTCGATTCCAGAGGTGCGCCACGGTGCGGATCAGGGGCAGAATCCGTGAGAATCGGATGCGGTGATCTTCCAGAGATCATGTAGCGAGAAAATGCCGAAGCACGAAGATACCCTCACGACGACGAGAAGTCCGTTCGCCGCGAGCTATCTCCAGAAGAAATTGGTTGTGGGGTTAGGGTCCGACCGGAATACGGCTAGCACTACTAGCAATAGCCGGCCGGTGGACATACGCCACCGGTCGGCATGAGGCCGGTCAGCTGACGTTTACTCCGTCCGTTTTCGCTCCGGCGCCCATTCGGCGATGAAACCGTGTGTTTTTCCCGCCGCATCAATGTAGGTACCCACCATGTCGCCACCGGCGTTAATCCCAAAGACACGCGTGGCCGAGGCGTCGGGAAAATCGACATCACCAAACGTCGTGCCGTCGAACTGGAACCCATGGAATCGGCCGTTGGCGTCTCGGTAATTGCCCACCGCCACGCCGGCTGGATTCACGTCCCATCCAGCAGTAAACGTGGCGCCCGGTACCTCGAATGGCTGGAAGCGACCGCGATTCACGAAGTAGGCCTTGCCGCGATTGTCCATCATGTCGGTGAACAGTCCGACGATGAGGCGCCCGTCTGGTGTGGCGCCATTGTGCATCGACATCTCTTCTGGAATGTCCTCGAAACCCGCCCGCGATAACATCATTCCGTGCATCGATCCCATGGTGTCGTTGTCATGGTAGCAACCCAAAATGGTACCGTCGGGCAGGATCCGCTGTGCGATGGTGTTGATGTGTCCCGGGTAATCAATCTGGGAAAATTCACCACGATTGCTCAGCAGAAAACCATGAGCGGGCACGCCACCGGTTTCTGTCTGCGTTTGATAGGAGCCGACAATGTCGCCCCTTGGCCCGATTCCTCTGGCGTTGGTGACACGCGCCCCCGGAAAGTCGATTGAACGAAATTGGCCGCCGCTCAATACGTATCCGTGCGTCTTGCTGGGCGTGCCGGCATCATTATAGGAACCGACGATTTCTCCGCCAGCGTTGATGCCCTGAGCGTTTGTCAGCACAGCTCCAGGGAAATCAATGGCTGAATACACGAGGACCCTCTGGGCACCTTGACCAGTGATGGTCATCGCTGCGGCAAAAGCGCCTGCCATCGCCAATCTTGTGGTTGCGGACATGATCAGCTCCTTTAAAATCGGGCTCTCCGACAGCATCCGGTCAAAGTGCGGTCGGCAGTGGGAATCGATTGAAAGTGATTGCGGACTCGGCTGTTCCAGTCGACTCCGCAATCCAACGCCCAAATCAATCGCAGAGATGCGGAACCGACACGATTGAGCACACGAATGCGATCAGATCGCTAGGGGGGTCCGCTGGTGGGGTCTCGGGCTTTTCTACCGGAGTCGATGGAGGGCCGACTGGCACCCAATCAGGCTTACCCTGCGCCTCAACAATGGCGACGGCACTGGCAATCGTGAACGCGACGGCGAACGCGAGTTGAACTTTTCGCATCGTATCTCCTCACAACAAAGCAAGACCGTAAACTGGTGGAATGAGGCCGACTGAGCAACAAATGTACCGTTGCGACGTTTCCCGCTAGTGGTCGAACTCCTAGTAAATGACGGCGTCTTACGTTTCGGGGAACTCGGAAAGTTGTCGCAGAAGGCGGATAAAGTCAGCCTAATGTCTAATCGATGGTTTATAAAAGCGTACGAAATTCAGGGGGTTGGTGCGCTCATCTCAGGCACGACGGCGGCGGCGCTGAGGTCGCAAGGTCGCTTTGGATGGTTTCGTGCGGGTGTCCCGACAGTCCATTCATGGGCACAGAAGCCGCAACGCCACTGTCGACTAGCAGACGAAGCTAAGGTAAGCGGCGAAGAGGTAGATAACGACGGTTAAGGCGCCAATGCGGAGAGCTTTCATGGGCTTGAAGGCTAGGGGCATGGCTTGGGCTTGTCAACGATGTACTTGCCGAAGTCGAGTTCAGGAATGAGTAGAACTGGTGACGACGAGAAAGGCGGGTTCGTGATGGCAGACGACATGTCGGCATTGCTCGACGCGTTCGCTGAACTTCGACGTGCATGGGATGAACTCGTCGGCCTGCAACCGAACATCGTCTCAGCGAGCGGGCCACTTTCGGATGAAGACCTCGCACTACTCAACGAACGTGTCAGCGCGCATCTTGTGACGGCCGTGGCACTCGAAGATCAGATTGAAATCATGCGAGCGGAAAAGGGTGGGGCCTGATGAAAGCTAGACGATGATGATGGTGAAGGCGAACGTTGCTCAACGTCCACGGGCTCGACGCCGACCAACTCGACGCCTTGCTCGACGAGATGGCCGACGCGCACGCGACCGACCAAGTCGTGGCGAGGTTGCCGCCCGCCGCCGCAGACCCGGCCGCACAGCCACTCGCATTGCTCGCGCTCGCACGGTGCAGTCGGGTCCGCGCATCCTGTCGCTGAAGCAGCCGTGGGCATGGGCCGTCGCCGCGGGCACGCTGTCGCCGAAGTTGTCGACGTGGTCACGAAGCGCGACGCGGCGGCGTTTGCGCCATGGTTCTTTGGACCTTACGGGTTCGTCCTCGCCCGAATCAGGCGGTTAGCGACGCCGGTCTCCGTGACGGGCCGACTCGGGCTCGCGCAGGCACCGCGCGCCCTCCAACGGCGCGTCGAACGTGCGCTGAGATCCGCGCGCAGTTCCAAGTTGCAGAAGCGCCGGTAGCCAGAGCAGCGCGCCTGTCGACGGGCCGAACAGATGGGATTCTGCCCCGCAAGGAAGGAGCATCGGGATCGTCAATCACGCCACCTTCAACGCGCCGAAGAAGTCGATGCCGACAGAGAGAGCGAACTCACGGAAGGGAGCAGGTCGGCTTGGGGATTCGAACCCGTGCTTCGACTTATTACGTAGATAGCGCTATGCTTTTCGCCGATCTCCAGCCCGCTGCAGGATTGTCCCGATCGTGCGCGCGGCCTCGCTGATGTCGAGCCAGCGCGTCCCCCAACAAACGAAGACGCCTAGCGCGCCGTCATCGGTTTGTTACGCGTTCCAAGGGAATGGCGACTTCGGTGCCTGCTGCGCCGAGCAGTGGCGAGTTCCACGGTACCGCGGTCGATAACGCGAAAAAGATGAGCATTCCAAGACTGAGTCCTGCGCCCGCGAGTAGTAGCTTAAATGGTTGCGGCGCCGCACGACGCCCATCTTTGTGTCCGATTACCGCCGAGACCGATTGAGGTGACACCCCGTCGTCGATCGTCGCCACAGTTGCGTGCGTTGAAAATCGTGCGCGCGTGAACGTGGCTCGATGTGAGTCGATGGCTGTCAGAAGCCGCTAACGGCAGCCGACCATGATGCCCGCGGCCTTGCCAGACCAGTACCCGGACTCGCTGCTGCCCAAAAGCCATAAGGCCCAAGCGGTAAAATCGTAGAGATCCTCGACCACCGCTGCGGACCTGCAGTCCATGGCTGATGCTGTCGAGGGCATGGCAAGGCTACCGACCACAACCGTGACCGAAGCGAAGTACCGCGATCGCGAACCGTCTGAGTCTCATCATTGATTTCTCTCCCTGTTTGCGGTGGCTGTGTCGCCGCGCCGTCCACCGTCACCGGATAAACGATGCGGGAACTGAAACCGAACACAGACGGCGCATCGCTCCTGAGCGTCGGCCGGCGTGACGCTGGTCGGCGGTGAAACCGCTCGATGTGTTGTTCACCGCGCGTCCGAATGGACCAGCCACGCGGCGGCGGGTTCCCGTTCGTCCGACGCGCCTTAAGCTAGGTCGGATGCCATCCTCGGTCGATCAATGCTGCGCGCCATGTATCAGCCAACGCCTCGACGGCCGGCGCGTCGCGACACAGTTGCGTGCGTCGAAAGTCCTCGCCCTCGATCAAGCGCACGTCGATTCCAGTGGGAAGGTATCGCGTCACGCACGAGAGTTCCCGTTCGCCTTTCCTCACGCGCCACAACTCCATAGTCTCAACCGGTGATTCCTGTCGCACGGTATTCGCGAGGTGGAGCAGCAGACCGTCTCGTGTTGCTGGCGACCACTCGTTCATGGCGGCAGCTTTTGCCGGATGCTCGAGCGCCACAGCGCCACGGAGCAGCTCAAATTGGTGCGAAGGGGAGAGAAGACGATGCGGTCTTGGCTCAGACGCGCGAACAACGTGTACAGCCAGGCATGAGGGTCCGACGACAGCATGACCTTACGCTCGACGGCGCCGGCGTGGGCGCAGTGCGGCTCGTGGGGGCTTCGCACGCGGTGCTCCGACGGTCCATTCATGCGCACACACGCCACACCGCCAGTGCATCGAGAGGGTGCCACCGCGCTCGCGTGTGACTTTGGCTACACCGACCCACACGGAACTCGCGGCGCATTCGGGACAGGGCGGTTTCATGGTGCGCGCTCTGATCCTAGATTATCGGCGCATATTGACACGACTGTTTGTCTGGTTCTAAGCTATTCACATAGACAACTATGGGAAAGGGAATCGATCAACTCAAAGGTGCTCTGGATCTACTCGTGTTGCGCACACTAGATTCAACGAGTGTGCCACTGCATGGCTACGCGATCGCCGAGCGAATACATCAGATTTCTGAGGATGCCCTACGAGTGGAGGAAGGATCATTGTATCCGGCCCTGCACCGTATGGACGAGGCGGGTTGGGTGACATCTGGCTGGGGCGTGTCGGAGAACAACCGGCGTGCTCGGTACTATTCCATCACGAGCGCAGGCCGGCGCACACTGGCGCAGCTCGAAGATGATTGGGAGAAGCACGTTAAGGCGGTGAAGCGCGTCCTCCGACTAGCTTGAGATGTCGCTTATCACAGGATTGCGAAACATGGCGCGACGATCGAGTCTGGAGCGTGATCTCGACGACGAGATAACCTCTCATCTGCGCATGCGTGTTCAGAAACTCATGCAAAGCGGGATGACCGAAGAGGAGGCTGAAGTTTTGGCCCACAAACAGTTCGGCAGTATTGACACCGTGAAACACGGAATGCGCCAGGCTCGGTCCCGTCATTGGCGGATGCTGGGAGCCGCCGTCACAGGGGCCGTGATTGTGGTCGTTGGATTATGGATCTACGACTTATCGCGGCCAGCGAATTTGCCGACGGCGCCCCGTGGCATGGAATTCATTGGGGGTCCCCCTTCGCCACCTTGAATTGCAGCAATTCCAGGCTTGAAGGGCGCTTTGTCCAAGTCCGTCGAACGGGTGTCTAAACGTCTCAACTCACGAGTTCCATCTCACGAGAGGAGATAGCATATCGCCCGCGCATCCCTCCGATCGCGGTGTTCGCATGGGGCGATTAGCCCGACGCATTGCAACGCGTCGCGCCGGTCTGGATTTTGTTACAGGCTCTTAGTAAGCGAGCGACTTGAATACACATCATTTCTCCCAGCCAACACTTAGGATGAGCTGGGTCCACTCTGCAGATTTACTCCAGGTCTTTTCGGGCCATCCAACTCGAACAATTCTGGTCGAGATATGCGGCGACATCGACATCCCGATAACGGCTTCCTGGCTGAAACGTTTGAGCCGGCTCGATCGGGATTGGTCCGTCCGGTCCGGGCACAGCGACGCGCTTGACACACGTCCACGATCCGTCAGTATTCCTCTCAAAGGCGGAGCACACGCTGTCTACCATTCGCTCTTCACATCACGCCGACGGTGTAGGGCGGTTTCGGCTCCGCTTCAGCCGGCGGATCATCGACAGGCTTTGGCGGCGGTTCATCAGTCGGAGTCGGTGGCGCTGGCGGACTCTTCGGAACGTCAGGACCGCCTGGGGGAGATGGCGGAGCGTCAGGGATTTCCGCATCGATGTGCATCGTGACCTCACCATCTGAGTCGTGGACAGGATACAGCAGCCCAAAGGTTACCGGCCGCCAGGCGTCTCAAGAAAGGCATCGGCCGCTGCCTTCCACTCGCGCGCGGTGTCGCAATGCGCCTCAAGAGCGCGGACGATCGGGCCGAACGAGTTGTCAAAGGCGGCCTCTCTTTCCAACAGCCGCTCGCATACTTGCGCCAACGACGTGATCCCGTATTCAAGCATGCGGCGCAGGTGTTCGTCTTGCCGATGTGCTTGTAGTTGCAAGCGCCGTCGGCTCTCGGCTGTGACCAGTTTTCGGATGCTGTCGGCGGCAGTTGAGCCGCCGATTCCCCAGATTGTAATCCCGTCCTTGCGCCCGTCCCGTCCGCTAAACTCTTCCCGTGGCCGATGCTCCCGACGTGTCCTGCCTTCGAGTCTCGACTCGCGCCACCGCCGCCGCGGCGATCATCGCCGGTTGCTTGGCGGTCGCCCGTCCGGTCAGCGCGCAGAACAATCAGGCGTACCTCTCGCTTGGCGCTGGGGCGACTTACCTGTCCGGCGGCGCTGAATGGCTCGTGATCGGTACGCCGGTTGCGGTCGGCGCCGAGGTGGGTGTCGGCGACCTGCTCATGGCGTCTCTCGCGGCTTCGTACCAACCCTTTGCCCGGCAACTCCAGCGCCAGGTGCATCCCTTCCTCCGCGTGTCGCTCACCGCCGTGTCGAGTAGTCCGTACGCGGCGGAGTGCGTCGGTCTTGGCGGTGGCCTGGCGTACTGGCCGCAGTCGCGACGGATCGGTCTACGCGTTGAAGCGGCCAAGCTCTGGCCGGCATTTGACGAAGACCCGAGTCCTCCTGGCGAGACGTTCGTGCCTCGTTTGTGGACCCTGCGGGCCGGCGTTGCGTTTGGCTGGTAGGGTACTTCGGGCCTTGGGAAGGACCGTCTCTGGGCGAAAAGGCAATCTGCAAAGCCTTGGCGAACAGGATCAGGTTGATGCGGTTTCTACGAGTAGTCTTCCCTTATCGCGCAGTGTTTAGTAATCCGCCGGGATTCGAAATCGTACTATCGAATAAAGGAGATGTACGCCATCCGTTCGTGCCGGTCAGTTTTTGTTACAGGTTCTAAGCAACACTGGTCGACGGCCACCGCACCTCCCTAATACCGTCACACAATCAAGTGTCGCGTGTACAGCCAAGCGTGCGGATCGGAGGACAACATTCACGCAAGGTCATTCTATTTGTCGCGTCCACGTGCTCACCCCTAGTGTGAAGGGTCTTCCTGCCGGTCTCGTGTCGGAGATCTGGGAAATGGAGGTCGATAGTCTCACCTCGATGAGTTCGTCATTATGCCGCCAGCCCGAGAACGCGCGCGGTCCGCGCCAGCCGCCTGTCACGCGTGGCGAGCGTCGCGTGGCTCATCAGGGCGGACGCCAGCAGATACAGGTCGATCCAGCCGAGCCCCTGACCCATCAGCCGATGGCGTTCGACGAACTGCAACATCTCCAGGTGCGAAATCACGCGGCGGGCGGAAGTTGATCGAAGAGCGCGAGCGCTTCGGCTCGTCGCGACATTTGGCCGCAGGCGCGCTCGCCTTGGACAAACGGATGCCTCAGCACCAACCCTTCGGTGAGCCACGCGGCTAGGCGGTCATGACGCCGGCGACCGTGATCGATCCAGATCGAGGTATCAACCAGAATCACCGGCGTGCCCGCCGCGGCCGGCGGCGCCGGGGCGGCGTCATCATCGGAAACTGCCCGCCCAAATCGGCCAGCCGCTGGGCGCTGGCCCGCTATCAAGGCATCGAGGCCCGCGCATGCCCAGCGCTATGAAAGCGAGGACGCGGAGGGACTGCCGATGGTCTTCAGCCGTGAGTCCACCTATGCGCTGGAGCCCCGTGGCGAGGTTCCATTGGTCAACGCACTCACCAGATATTTCGGCACATCCCGGCCCGAGGACGCTGCTGAGCAGCCGTTCCCCATCAAGAGCGCGCCCGCGAGTTCTCCGTGGTCTCACGGGCAGTTCCACCCGCTGGGTGTAGCGGCTTCGCGCTGGAATGTAAGGCGCGCGGGCGAACGTCTGATAGCTGCGAGCGCCGCTTCCAGCTGAGCGCGCGCATCTTCGCGCAAGGTCCAGCTGGCCTGCCCTGAAACGGCTTCTGTCACGGAGACGACGGTGCTGTCACGCAGAGTTACGCCGGCAATGGTGATGGGAATGACGATCAGTGCGCGGCTATGGCGCCCCAGCGCGTCGTAGGTGCAGAAATCCTGTGTCCCTTTCAGATGCATGGATTCGTCGAACACCCAGAGGCGAAGAGAGTAGTTCACCGCCTGGCTGTGTTCGTTGCGCAGCATGACCGTGAGTGACGGCGCATCGAACATGAGCGTCCGCTGCGGGTCGAGCCAGATCGGCGATCCTGCCGGCGTGATGACGCGTGCCGGTCGATCGGCCGCGAAGAGGGCGACGCTGCAGGCGAACAGCGTCAAGGCAGCAATCCAACGAGTCGCAGGAGATGGATGTTGTCGCCGCATGTAATGTCCCTTCGCGGTTCGCTGGAGCGGGATACCGGGAAATCTGATCCCGACAGATCATCTGCTCCCAGCAAACATTCGGAACAGGTTTTTGCACGCGCGCAACAGCAATCGTTGGGAAACGGAGCGATGGCTTGCGGCACGGACCGTGCTCTGTCCGGTTGTGATGAAGCAGGCGCAGTTACTCGGCCACGCCAGTTTCGGGTGAGACGGCAATGGCGAGTCAGCCGACACGGCAAAAACTGGACCCCGATCGGATTCATCGGCGCTGCGAGTCCCAGAAGGTGTGTCATCGCACACGAGTGGACGCGCTGGACGCGGCCGAGTCGCAGATGGACCGAGGCGAAGTGGAGCCTGGTTGCCACCTGATGCCGTATGAGTGTGCGCAATGCGGGTATTGGCATTTGGGGAACCAGCGGATTGTCTGGATGCCGTAGTGTCTGGGGAACAGATGTACCAGCGCATGCGATCGTGGTGAAAGGACTCGCCAACATGTGGGCCGAAGGGCCCGGCGGCGGCCACTACGAGAACATGCGCGGGCCGTACACACAGCTCGGGTGCGGCGTGTTTGTCAACGGCGTGGACATTACCTTCGTCCAAGATTTCCGCTGACGCGATCATCGAATGAGTCGCTTCGCTGACCTAGAGCATTCGATTTCGCTGTAGTACGTAGAGCGGGTCGTGCCGACCCGCCTCCGCTGCCGGGTCCGAAGGACCCGGCCTACATCAACTACAGCGAAATCGAAAATGTTCTAAAGGTCAGCACTACGAATGAGTCGATGAGTCGCCTGCGAATGGGTCGCCGGGCTAATATGTCTGTGACTCCAGCTTCGTGACACTCCAGTCTAAAACCGCAATCATCACCGGAGCGAACCGCGGCATCGGCCGAGCGATCGCCATCGCACTCGCCGGTGAGGGTGCATCCTGCGTGTTGTGCGCCCGCGACGTGCAGAGACTGGCGTCGGTGGAACGTGAAATTACGACCGCTGGCGGCGCCGCCCGCAGCCTTGCGCGCGATCTGCGAATCCCCGATGCGCCTTCGCAGCTCGTCGATTTCGCGATTGCCGGATTCGGACGTATCGACATCGTCGTCAACAACGCCGGCGCGACAAAACGCGGTGACTTCCTCGAGCTGTCAGACGCCGATTTCGTCGACGGTTTCGCGCTCAAGTACTTCGCGGCCGTGCGGCTGGTGCGGGCGGCGTGGCCGTGGCTGCGCGCCGCAGCCGGTTCGGTGGTCAACATCGCCGGCGTGGGCGGCAGAACGCCTGGCGCCGCTTTCGCGATTGGCGGCTCGGTGAATGCGGCACTTTTGTCGCTGACAAAGTCGCTCGCGGCAGCCGGGCGCGACGCCGGCATTCAGGTCAACGCTATCAACCCCGGCGCCATCAGAACAGAGCGATTGGAGAAGCGTCTCGCGGCGCTCGCCGCCAATCGACATATCCCGCTCGAGGCGGCAGAGCGCGAATTCATCGACACCGAACTGGTGACTCGCATCGGCGAGCCCGAGGACATCGCACATCTGGTGGTGTTCCTGGTGAGCCCGCGAGGCCGGTTCCTGCACGGAGCGCTCATCGACGCGGACGGCGGCGCAACAAAAACGATTTAGTGAAATGTCGTTCGCATCAGAATCGCGATGTCCGTATCCACGTGTCAGAGCGAGACCAGCTCTTCGCGAGATCGGCATCAACCTCGGCGGACGACACCCCTCGGCCCGCAAGCGCCTTCTGCAACCCGAGCAACGACCATCCATTGTGCGGGTGATCTTCGAGCTCTTCTTTATAGACCCGCTCCGCGTCGCCGTAGCGCTTCGCCTCGAGCAGCGCCGCGCCCAGCCAATGCCGAGCCGCAAACGGCAGCGCCTCGGGCTCGTCGTAACCGAGTCGATCCTCAATCGACACCGCCTGCTCGAATATCGTAATCGCACCAGGCAGATCGCCGGCGTTCCACAACATCTCCCCCTCGAGAATCGCCGCGACCGTTCCGAGCAGTTCCTTCGCGCTGTGGAAACGGAAGACGGCCTTTGACGTATCCGCCGTTTTCTTCACGCGGTCGAGATACACCCTCGCGAAATCTGCATTGCCGGTTTTCAGCTGCGCGTAACCTTGCGAGAAATCCCACAACCCGCCCATGATGTCGTCCTTTGGGCGGTTCTTCACCTCGAGTACCTCATCGAATCGGCCGAACCGTATCATCGTCAGCACCTGATAGAACGAATCGCCCGTCAACTTGCCGTAATCCTTGCCCGCCTGCATCGCGATCGCGCCTTGCCCATCCATCGACGCCGCGTACAGCAGCATATGCAGGTTGTGCGACGGATAAATGGCGAACCCTTCGCCGATCGCCGCTTTCAAATCGGAGTGCCACGCCTCGAGGTTTGCGCGGACGGAATCGCCCCACCGCCCCACTTCGTTCCACGTGTGCGACGGCATATGGTTGATGTGGCTCGCGCCCGGGATCGACTTGCCGAGAAACTCGGCGCACGCAGCGGCACGCTCGGGGACAACCGTCGACTCGGTGGCGTGCACGTACAAATGACAGGCGCCGGGATGATTGATGTCCTTTGCAAGGATGCGCTCGAGGACGCGGTGCAGGCGCTGCACGCTCGGGCTGGCGACGTCGCGGGTTCCACGGCGCGGCTCGAGCAGGAACAACGCATCGGCGTGTAACGTCTGAGCATCGAGATCGTCGGGATACGCATCGGCGACGCGGCTCATCGCCTCGGCGTACGCCTTGTCCTGATCCACTCGCTTTTCTGGATCGAATTTCTCGACGTAGCGGACCGCCATCGCGTCGATGAACGCGCGCTCTTTCGCGTTCGCATGCTTTTCCTTCAGCCCAAGCGCTTTCTGGATGGCGGCGTAGGCGTGGGGCGCCTCGTCCGGGCTCATCGGTCCATTCAAGTAGGATCCCCAGGCCCACGCCTCGCCCCAGTAGCAGATGGCGCAATTCGCGTCCCGCTTCCACGCTTCGCGGAACGAGCGAATCGCTTCCGGCTTGGCGAACGCATACATCATCTGGAAGCCCTGGTCGAAGAAGGCCTGCGCCTCCTGATTCGGCGAGGATATCGGGTGGGTGAATTTTCCGAGCCCGTTTTTGAAAATGTCGATGGGTTCTGTGTTGCGCTCGAACACGGTCTTCGGCGCGGGCTTGGCGCCCTGTTCCTGCGCATGGGACAGCGACGTCGACAGAACGAGAAGCAGGCCCGCTGACACGATGAGTTTTCCCATCACCCCTCCCGACATGGCGATGGTATCACCGGCGCGTTAGAATAAATCCATTGCGCATCTGGCTGCCGCTCGCCATCCTTTTCCTCCTCAACGCTCCGGCGGCTGCGCAAAAGCCGGACCTCTCCCCGCTCGAGACAACGTTCACACGAATCACCGAGAAAGCACGGGGACGAATCGGGGCCGCCTTGATTCACCTGGAATCGGGCGCGACCCTGGAAATTCGAGGGCACGAACGGTTTCCGATGGCGAGCGTCGTGAAACTGCCGATCGCGATCGAAGTGCTCAAGCAGGTCGCGCAGCGGAAGCTGACGCTCGACCGCGTGGTGTGGCTCGGATCCGCCGACATCAGGCCGTGCTGCACGCTCGAGCGGCACCATCCAAACGGCGGCATGTCTCGCACAGTTGCCGAGCTGCTGACGCTGGCGATGGTGGAGAGCGACAACACCGCTGCCGATGCGCTGCTCAAGCTCGTTGGCGGTGCGGACGTCGTCCAGCGCCGTTTGCGATCCATGGGCTTCGAGGCGATCAATGTCGACCGGACAGAGGGGCAGCTGTTGCTCGACATGGCCGGTGTGACAAACGCGCCGCCTCCAGATCAATGGACGGTCGAGCTCCAGCGGCGTCTCGTCGCCGAAGTCGATCACGTGGCGTTGAACCAGGGCCGCGTGCGCTATCTTTCCGACGAACGCGACACCGCCACGCCGGCCGAGACCGCCCAACTGCTCGGGCGGCTGCAACTCGGCGACCTGCTACCGCCCGCGCAAACGCAGCTGCTGCTCGACCTCATGATTCAGACGACGACAGGATCGCGACGGCTCAAGGGACGTCTGCCACCCGACACCATCGTCGCCCACAAAACAGGAACGACGGCCGTCGTCATCAACGACGCCGGCATCCTTACGCTGCCATCCGACAGCATAATTACAGGCCGGTTCGCGCTCGCCGTGTTCGTCGCTGATGGCAGGAGTATCGCGTCGATGGAGCGTGTCGTGGCGCAATTGAGCGCTGCCGCGTTCGAATTTTTCACCGGCCGAGCGATTCCTTCGCCTCGGCACTCAAGGTGATGAGGCCTGTAACGAAAATCGAATTACGAATAGAGCACACGGATGCCGCGCTGTTCGTTGTTCGTTTTTCGTGTTCGTTTTTCGCTGTTCCTTATTCGAACGCATTCCCGATCTCCTCGAGCCCCACCCCGAGCGTCGCTCGCGCAATGCGATCGAGATCTCCGGCGGGACCCATTAGATGAAAGGTCCGATGGACGTGGGTGTGGTGCTCGGTGGGAGAGAGGCTCAGCGCAGGCGATGACGTTTCCAGCTCGTAAAACGGGCCAAGAGGCGATTTCCCTGGCGCCGGCGGACCATCGTTGTAGCTGTTGACGACGTCTCCCTTGAACGGCTCGCGCTGCACTTCCCACATGGAGTTAACGTATTCGTTCGCGCCCGGCGGACGCGTGTACTGCACCAGCGTGAGAACGTCCCGCTCGTCATCGTAGCTGCCTGCTATCGAGCGCGCTCGCGAAGGCGACAGCCCAATCTTGCTCCGATACTGCCCATCGCCGCGGAAGAAGATGACCGGCCCTTTCACGCGCAGGCGATCGGACGGCACTTTTCCGAAGTACGCGTCGTTGACGATCGGGCCCAGCGTGGAGTCGTCTCCGGCTACGAATGGAATCGTGACTGTCGTTTTGGGAGACGGCGCAAACATCCCGAGAATCCACACGGACACGAGACCCGAATTGCGCCGCCACTGCTCGCGACCGGCGTTCGTGATCGTATTGGACGATTCGAATCCAACCATGCGGATGTCCGGTCCAAGCTGTGCGCCGAGATGGCTGGCGAAGTCCGCGGGCCGGAGCAACCGCACACTACGGTCGACGTCAACGGCAAGCGGCGTGCCCGAGTAGTTCGTGAGCGACATCCGTCTCCGGAAGCGCACGGCATCTGCCGACTTGCTCTCGACATCCCACTTGCCCCAGTCGAACGATTCGGGCACTTGCCAGTGATCGAGGTCGAAGGGATCTCCCTTGCTGAAGTACAACGAGAACTGGCCGCCCTCGGGGCCGAGCCAGAAGCGGTCCTCGCCGCCGAAGACATTGATGTGCGGCTGTTTTTGTCGCGCCGAGATTGCCGCGCGGCCGATCCATCCGAAGCTGGGTGCATTGGCACCGCCGGTCGTACTCGTCATGACGCGGCCTTGGTACTCCGGCGCAATCACAACTTGCGCCGCTCCAGGTGCATCCGATAGCACCACCACCTCGGTGTGCTGCCGCAGAAATGCGAGATCCGACTCGAACGCGCTTGCGGATGGCGTGGTGGGTGTTGTCTCGGGTGGGTTTCCTCCGCAGCCGACCCCCAGAAGGCCGATCATCACAAACATAAGCGATGGTGTATAACGGGGTTTACACATGCCGCTGTATGAGTATAAGTGCACAGGGTGTGGGCACGAGTTCGAAGTGCTCATCCTGAAGGCGTCCCAGCACGTGGCCTGCCCGTCGTGCGCTGGCGCTTCGGTGGAGCGTTTACTGTCGATGTTCGCCGTGAGCTCAGAGTCGTCGCGGCAGGCGAACACCGAATCGGCTTACGGGTACAACAACAAGCTGAACGCGAAGCAGGAGCCTGATAAGCAGAGAATCCAGGTCGACCATAAGCACCAGCATTAGCCGTTGCACTGACCATCATCACCAACCATATGCGCACTCTTGCCATCATCGTCGCGCTGGTTCAAATAACTCTTCAAACGCTCGGCGCCCAGGCGCCGTTCTCGATGCGGGTGATCGCGAGCGGGCTGGGCGCGCCGTGGGAGGTCGTGTGGGGACCAGATGATCAACTCTGGATCACTGAACGTACCGGCCGCCGCGTCATCCGAATGAACCCGGCGACCGGAGCGATTACTCCGGCGCTGAGCGTCGATGAAAGCTACGATCCCAAGGAGAGCTGGCACGAAGGCGTTCTGGGTCTCGCGCTGCACCCCGATCTGCTCAAGAAGGCCGGGCGGGATTACGTTTATGTTGCGTACACGTACGACGCAGATCCCGGCCCCGCGCTCCTGCGCGAGTTGAAAGTTCGTCGATATACGTACGACCCGGCAAAGTCTTCGCTCGTCAGCCCGGTCGACCTCATCACGAACGTGCCAGCGCATGACGATCACGGCGGTGGACGGCTGGCATTCGGTCCCGACCAGAAGCTGTATTTGACGCGCGGCGACAACGGCGGCAATTGGCTCGCGAACTATTGCATGCCCAACAGAGCGCAGGATTTGCCGACGGCGGCAGAGATCGCCGCACGCGACTGGTCAACCTATGTCGGGAAGATCCTGCGGATCGATCTCGACGGATCGATTCCTGCCGACAACCCGACGATCAACGGCGTCCGCAGCCATATCTACACGTACGGCCATCGCAATCCTCAGGGGCTGGAATTTGGGCCGACCGGCCTCCTCTATTCTTCCGAGCATGGCCCCAATACCGACGATGAGCTGAATCTGATTACGGCTGGTGGCAATTACGGATGGCCGCATATCGCAGGCTATCGCGATGACCGCGGCTACGTGTATTCGAACTGGTCTCAGTCGAAAGGGGTGCCGTGCGCTTCCCTCAAATTCGACGAGGCCGCACCGGTCCCCGCATCGGTGCCCCGCCAACGCGAGAGCGAGTGGACCAACACCTTCGTGCCGCCGATCAGAACCTTCTTCACCGTGCCTGCAGATTTCAACTTCCAGAAGTCAGGTGGCATGACGATCGCCGCGGGCGGGCTTGCGATCTATACGGCGCGCGCGAACGGTATTCCTGGCTGGGCGAATTCCGTGTTGCAGACGGGCATGACGATGGGCCGGGTGTACCGTGTGAAGCTGAGCGAAGACGGCCGCTCAGCGGTGGGAGAGAACGAGGAGCTCTTCCGAACGGCAAATCGTTATCGTGATATCGCGATCGGTCCCGACCACCACACGTTTTTTCTCGTGACCGACAACAACGGCCTGGGCCGAACGACGGATCCGTCTGGCGCGAGGGTCACGACCTTTGCCAATCCCGGATCCGTGCTCGAGATGAAGCGCAACTAGTTGCAGCCGCGCAGCAGGAAGATCACAAAGAGCAATGTCGCCGGCACACCCATAGCCCACATCAGAATGTAGCCGATTGCTCCCTTTTCCTTGTTCATAACGCCTCCTTGTCGGCGAGATTGAGCAAGGACAATGCCAATTCGTTGCTGACGCCGCATCAAAAGCGAGACGAGAATGCCCCGCGAAACGGGGCGGTTGGCGGGCCGGGTGTTCCGTACTACAATGGAATTTCGGACCGTCTTCACCAGGACAAGACCATGAAACAGTCGTTCGCTCGGGTGATGCTCGTGTGCATCATCGCGGCTACACCTGTCTCCGCCGATTCTCTGGACGCAGGCCTCGGCGTCGATCGCGGCAGCTTGTCGCCAGAGCAGATTGCGGCGCGATCTGAGCGTCTCGAGGCGAGCACAAGTTTTTCGCTGCTGCGTTTTCCCGAGGCTCTGCACGCGCCCGCGCGCATCTTCGAGCCGTCAACCTGGCGTGCCATCGAGGCTGCGGCACGTCGGTACGATCTCGACCCGATGATGCTGGCCGGCATGATCTTCATCGAAAGTTACGGCGATCCGATGGCAAAAAGCCCGACCGGGCCCGCCGGCATCGCTCAGCTGACGAAGGGCTCGGCACGCGAGCTTGGCTTGTCCGTAGGAAGGAAAGTGCGCATCGGCACCAAGTCGGTGAAGAAGACGCGATGGGTCGGCACAGGCAAGAACCGGCGCAAGGTAGTGCAGACGGTCAAACAACCTGTCTACAAAACTGTCGACGACCGGTACGTACCAGAGCGCGCGATCATGGCGATGGCCCGCCGGGTGAGCAATCGCCGATCGTGGCTGGGCGGGAACGTCGATTTTGCCGTCGCGGAATACCACATGGGCGCCGGCAGAATGGCCGCGCTTCTCTCGGCGTATTTCGGGCGCGTCGTACGCGTATCAGACGTCCCCGCGGAGATGCGCGGCGCCGTGATGAGCTATCCAGAGCTCTTCTGGACGAACACGCCGTACTACCGTCCAGCCGTGTACGAGGCCCTCGACGCGCTCAATCGCGTCGATTACTCGCCGACCTACTACTTCCGCGTGCGGCAAGCGATGCGCCTGCTCCAGGTGTACCGGCAGTCCCCCAACGCATACGCGCAGCTCGCGTCCACCTATCAGGGTCGTTTTGGATGGAGTGTGCTGCCGAGCTCGCAGTGGAGCTTTGTCATCGAGCCGTTTGGCGGCGCACTACTGGACGCACTTCGGCCAGGCGTGGTTCGCCAGGACGTCCCGGAGCGGTTCGTGCTGCTGCCGGATATCGCGTCGCTGTTCGGCGTTCGTGCGACAACCAGCCACATGTCGGCCGAGCGGTCGACGGTCGGTTCGGCGCTGTTCGTCGCGCATCAGCTGAAGCGCCTGCAGGGGGATCGATATTCTGGATTTCAGATCGCGCGCATGCTCGAAGCATCCCTCGCCGGTTGCGCGGACATCGCGACGGCTGCCAGCCAGCGGGACTGCGAGGACGACGGCTCAGAGCCGCTACACTCGCTGGGATGGGCGTTCGACGTGCCAACCGCCGGGTTGTCGAAATCGGATCAGCGCGATCTCAAGTTCATCCTGACCGACCTGCGGCAAGCGGGTCTCCTGACGTTCGTCGAGGACGGACACCAAGCCACGTTCCATGTGGTTCGGCATCCCGATCATGCGCAGCGCTTTGAGCGGTTCTATTGGGATGTCATGGCGGGCAACGTGCCGGCGGATCAGCCGCGCATCGCGTCGAGATGAGAACACTGGTGTGAGCCGTGGAATTGTTAGATTGGAAGATTCGCAGAGTGTTGCGGGGCGCGTCTTGACAGGTCGCGGGCGCAACACTTTGACACGTCGCGAGCGCGGAGTTGACACGGCGCAGCAACAGGCGTAGCGTTCATGTCATTGCCTAAGTTTCGCGCCATTCGCGAAACGCGGGGGACCCAGGGAGGCGGCAGCGCCTCAGGGGCGAATTGGTGGAAACGCCATAGGACACTTCCGAGTCCGAGCCCGGCAGCTAACCCCGTCGGCCGTTAACGGAAGCGCACTCTCTGGTTCAAAGCCGCAGCGCGCTGCGGCTTTTTGTTTTTGAAGCGACCAGAACGCGCCTTTCAGAAGGGCCCGTCGTGCCTGAAGAAGGGTTACTCGGCCAGATCAAGCGGTTCGCCGTTGGCGAACCGATCCCATCCCATCTGTCCCATCACGAACGTCTCTCACGCGTCACAGGCCTTGCCATCCTGTCCTCCGATCCGCTCTCGTCGGTCGCCTACGCGACCGAAGAGATTCTGCGGGTGCTTATCCTCGTCAACGTAAGCGCGCTCGCGTTTGCGAGCCCCATCGCTGCCATCATCGCGTCCATTCTCGCCATCGTCGTGTTTTCGTACCGCCAGACGGTATACGCGTATCCCAGCGGCGGCGGCGCGTACATCGTCGCCCGCGAAAATCTCGGCGAGCTTCCCAGCCTTGTCGCCGCGTCGGCCCTGCTCATCGACTATGTCCTCACCGTCGCCGTGAGTATTGCCGCAGGTGTCGCCGCCCTGACTTCGGCCTTTCCCGCATGGATCGATCATCGCGTATCGCTCACTTTGACGTTTCTGACGATCCTGATGCTCGGCAATCTTCGCGGAATCCGAGAATCCGGGCAGATATTTGCGGCGCCGACCTATTTTTTCATCGCCAGCATGCTCGGACTCATCGCGGTTGGTTTCTGGCGGAGCCTGACCGGCGCGATCGTTCCGGTCGAGACGATCGAACCGATGGGCTCAGCTGGTCAGCCGCTCACGCTGTTCCTCCTGCTCAGAGCGTTTTCGAACGGATGCACGGCCATGACCGGTGTCGAGGCCGTGTCCAACGGCGTTCCCGCCTTCAAACCACCCGAAGCGCGAAATGCAGCCGCCACGATGGTCATCATGGCGGTGCTGGCAATCACGATGTTCGTCGGCCTCACGCTTCTTGCGCATGCATACGGCATCATTCCCAGCGAGCAGGAAACCGTCATCTCCCAGCTGGCGCGCGGCGTCTTCGACGGGCGCGGCCTTCCCTACTACCTCGTGCAGGCGGCGACGATGCTGATCCTCGTGCTTGCGGCGAATACGGCGTATGCCGACTTTCCGCGACTCGCGTCGATTCTGGCGCGCGATCGCTATCTTCCGCGTCAGTTCATGAATCAGGGCGACAGGCTGGCGTTCTCGAACGGCATTCTTGGTCTCAGCGCGCTCGCCGCCATCCTGCTCATCGCGTTTCGCGGCTACACTCACGCACTGATTCCGCTCTACATGATCGGGGTGTTCGTGTCCTTCACTTTGTCCCAGGCAGGCATGGTCCTGCACTGGCGTACACTCCGGGGACCGGGATGGAAGACGAGCGCCGCCATCAGCGCCAGCGGGGCAATCGTCACAGGCATCGTACTCGTCGTTGTCGCGGTGACCAAGGCGCATGAGGGCGCCTGGATCATCATGCTCGTCATACCCGTCCAGGTCGTCCTGTTCCGCATCACGAGGACGCATTACAACGAGGTGGCGGCGCAGTTGACGTTAACCGACTGGCAGCCCGATCGGCGTCACGAGAATCGGGTGATCGTCCCGATCAGCGGGGTCCAGCGGGCCGTTGTCGGCGCGGTGGACTATGCGCGCACGTTGTCCTCCGATGTGCGCGCCCTGTACATCGACGTCGACCCTGCATCCACCGCCCAGATACAGAAGGACTGGGAGAAATGGGGCCGCGGCGTTCCGTTGGTCGTGCTGCCCTCGCCCTTTCGATCGTTGATGGAGCCCCTGCTGGAATACATAGGACAACTCGACCGGGACCATCCGGACGACTACGTGACTGTCGTGCTACCCGAATTCGTGCCTGCGCGCTGGTGGCATCACTTGTTTCACAACCAGCGCGCGCTGCTCATCAAAGCCGCCCTGCTGTTCAAGCCACATACCATCGTAACGAGCGTGCCGTTTCACCTGGCGCGCTGAAGGAGATGTTTATGGACTCAGATAGTCGATGGCCGATTATCGCGATCAGAATCGCTGCCGTCATCGTCATGATCGCGACCGTTGCCTCACTGTGGAAAGTCATGTTGTGGCTGCCCTGGCAAGCTGACTGCGGCATCGCGATGGCGGCGGCGTTTGCCTTCGCTTACAAATTCGAACGTCTGGAGCCACAGTGACCTTTCGCGACTGGTTCTTTCAAGGCATGCGTCAGATTCCCGAGGGACCGCACTCGGCCCCCACGCACCAGGCGCCGTGGTGGAAAGTCATGTGCCTCACCGGCGTCGATTACTTCTCGACGCTCGCATATCAACCGGGCATCGCCTTCGCGGCCGCCGGATTGCTCTCCCCGCTCGCGACGCTCGTGCTCGTCCTGCTCACGCTGGTCGGGGCGCTGCCGATGTACTACCGCGTCGCGGAAGCGAGCCCGCACGGACAGGGCAGCATTCTGATGCTGGAGTCGTTGTTCCCCCGCTGGAAGGGGAAGGCTGTCGTCCTCGTCCTGCTCGGATTCGCGGCCACGAGCTTCGTCATCACGATCACGCTGTCGGCGGCGGACGCCACGGCCCATCTCATTGAGAACCCTCTGGTCCCGGGCTGGATGGACCATCCCATTCTGGTCACGCTTGGCTTGTTGTTCGTCCTTGGCGCCGTGTTCATGCGTGGCTTCAGCGAGGTCATCGGGATAGCCGTCGTCATTGTCGCGATTTACCTTGTGCTGAATGCGATCGTCGTGACGAAGGCATTGGCGGTGATATGGGCCCATCCGGAGTTGCTGCCGGCGTGGCGGAATGCCCTATCGGCGCAGCACGCGAGCCCGCTGGGCATGGTCGCCGCTGCCCTCATCGTCTTCCCCAAGCTGGCGCTCGGCTTGTCCGGTTTCGAGACGGGCGTTGCCGTCATGCCGCTCGTGAAAGGCGATCCCGGCGATACGGAGGCGAATCCTGCGGGCCGCATCCGCAACACGAAGAAACTCCTGCTCGTCGCGGCTGTGCTGATGAGCGTGCTGCTGATGGCGAGCAGCGTGGTTACGACGGTGTTGATACCGGGAGCGCTGCTGTTGCCTGGAGGACCCGCGGCCGGGCGCGCGCTGGCATACCTCGCTCACGAGCAGCTCGGCACCCTATTCGGCACCGTATACGACGTGGCGACCATCGGCATGCTGTGGTTCGCGGGAGCCTCAGCGCTCGCGGGGCTGCTCAACCTGGTTCCGCGGTACCTGCCGCGCTACGGCATGGCCCCCGAATGGGCACGCGCCAATCGGCCGCTCATCGTGATCTTCACGTTGATCACGTTTGTCGTCACGCTTGGCTTCCGCGCAGACGTCGAGGCGCAGGGCGGCGCATACGCGACGGGTGTACTGGTCCTGATCACGTCAGGCGCGCTCGCTGTCGCGATCATGAAGTGGCAGCAGGGCCGGCAGGTGATTCAGTACGGCGCTATCGCCGTCATCTTCTTCTACACCACCTTCGTGAATATGTCGGAGCGGCCGGAAGGCTTGAAAATCGCGTCGTTCTTCATCGTCACGATCATCATCACCTCGTTGATCTCTCGCGTGCTGCGATCGACGGAGCTTCGCGTGCACGGCGTCAAGGCAGATTCGCTGGCCGAGCAGTTCCTGCGCGAAGCGGCGCGGCAGCCTGTTCGCATCATCGCCAACAGGCCTGACACCGGGTTGCCCGACGAATACGCGCACAAGCTGCGCGAGGCGCGGGAGTCTCACCATCTCCCGCGAGAGATGCGGGTGCTGTTCGTCGAAGTCCGCCCTTCAGACGCGTCGGAATTCAGCGAGATCCTCAACGTCCAGGGCGTCGATGTCGGCGGCCATCACGTGCTCCGGTGCGCCAGCCCGGCGATTCCAAACGCGATTGCGGCGCTGCTGCTCTTCATCCGCGATCAGACCCGGCAGATTCCGCACGCCTACTTCGGCTGGAGCGAAGGAAATCCGATTGCGTATCTCTTGAAGTTCCTGGCGTTCGGCGAAGGCGACACCGCCCCGGTCACGCGCGAGGTGCTGAGGCAGGCGGAGCCGGATCCGGAGCTGCGCCCGAGAATTCACGTAGGCTAGAAAAGAATTGGCAGATGCTGGCCAGCCCGCGGACGCAGCGCTGGCCTTCAGGCCAGCTTCAGATCCTTTGAGATTTGAATGTCCCAGTCTCCCCTCGCCAATCCAACAACATTCTGACAATCTTCCAATCCGCCAATCTCACAATGGTGTGATGTACTGATCCGCTCCAGGTGATCGTCAGTTTGATCGCCAGAGGCGTTTTACTTGACGACGGCACTTCAGCGGGGAGGACTTCGGCGGGACTTGACTGTGGCGGGCGAGGGGCCGCGGGTATCGCAGCCAGTTCGGTCTCCAGCGGATCGGGATACAGTCCGACGAACTCGCGAACGATCGAATCGGGCTTCAACCCGATGGCTTCAGCGTATGACCGGATGAAGGATTTTCGAAAGATGCCCGAAGGCCAGCGCGACACATCGTCGCGTTCCAGTCCTTCGAGGAGCGTGATGCCGATTTTGGTGCTTTCGGCGATTGATTTCAGTGAGATCTGCCTGCGCTCGCGCTCATACCGGAGCCGGCTGCCAAGGCTGTTCATTGGGGTTCTCTCTCGTCGCGAGCGGTACGCTTGGCATTCTCCGTCGTCGCGAGCGGCGTTGGGGCGTTGGGGTCCCCGCAAGCGATGCGACGCGGAGCGGGGCGAGATCCCCCGCGACTAAAATGACTGAGTAAGGTGCAGGGGCATCACCATTCAATGGCGATGCCCCTACATGCGTGGCCAGCCCAGCTCCCCCAGCTCACGGACCTGCCGTGTTTTTGATTAAGCCGACAACGCGCGACCTGCTGTGGCAAACTGCGTGCCCACTCGAAACCCTTGAAAACGCGCGTTTTTGGCGGTTTTAGACGGTAATTTTTTCTCTCGCCCTGTACTTTTTTCCGGAAACACCGTGCAACTCGCCTCCCATGTGCGGCTACACGGCACGGCGGAGTGCGGCACGGTTTCTGCTCTCTACTCGGTCGGATTGAAGGCGTGGGGCGAATTTGCCCCACATTATGAAGGGAGATCGTCATATGCAGCCCCGTCGCATCATCAATATGCTCGCCGTCGCCACCCTCGTGGTAGGAACCACAACAGCCTGTGCGACGAAGAAGTTCGTGCGCACCGAGGTCAGCGGAGTCAACACGCGCGTCGAGACGCTTTCTCAGTCGATCGAAGCGACCCAACAGGAAACTCGGGCGAATCAAGCGCGCATCGGCGAGGTTGACAAGAAGACCGATCAGGTCGGCATCTGGGCCAAAGAGGCTCAGACCTCCGCAGCGACGGCCAACTCGGCAGCGGCCGCTGCATCTGCGAAGATCGAGGCCGTCGAAGCGACGAGCAAGCGGCTCGTCTATGAAGTGGTCATCAGCGAAGATCAAGGCCAGTTCAAGTTCGGCTCCGCCGCCCTCCCTGAGGCAGTTCAGCAACGGATCGACCAGATGGTAGCGGACCTCAAGTCCAACCCGCGCGGCAACTTCGTCGAGATCGAAGGCCACACCGACGCAACCGGCGACAAGATGGTGAATCAGCGCATCGGCGAACAGCGCGCCGAAGCGGTGAAGCGCTATCTCTATGAGACCCATCAGGTGCCGCTGCACAAGATGAACGTCATCAGCTGGGGCGAAGACAAGCCCGTCAGCCCGAACAACACGAGGGACGGACGCTCCCAGAATCGCCGCGTGGTGATTCGCGTTCTCGCGTAGAGCCGATATTCGTAAGCGCAAAGGGCAGAGAGCAGAGGGCATAACGGCCCTCCAGCTCTCTGCCTTTTTCTTTTACTCTCGGCTCTCGGCTCTTCCCGCTCTCTGCCCTCTCATAGCTCTTCGTCCGATCCCGTTGTATCCTGACAGTTCATGCGTGTGCTTATTGTCGAAGATGATGCCTCGGCGCGCCGCGGCCTGACCGAACTGGTGCGAGCGTGGGGACACGAGGCTGAAGGCGCCGCAGACGGCCAGGAGGGGCTCGAGCAAATCACCACGTATCGCCCGTCGGCGGTCCTCGCCGATATGGTGATGCCGCGGATGGACGGCCTCGAGCTTCTTCGCCGCGTCAAGGAACAGCTTGGTGAGCTCACATTCGTGCTGATCACTGCCCAGGGCAGCGTCGATACCGCCGTGGCGGCAATGAAGGAGGGTGCGTACGATTACCTGACAAAGCCGGTCGATCCGCAGCGGCTTCGTACACTCCTGTCGCACGTTTCCGAGCGCAAGAACGCACTGCGCGACGTCGCGAGCCTCCGCCGGCAGCTCCAGGACCACGGCCGTTTCGGCGAGATGGTGGGCAATGCGCCCGCCTTACGCGCTGTGTATCGCGTGATCGAGCAGGCCGCACCGACGGCAGCGTCGGTGCTGGTGTATGGAGAATCCGGCACCGGCAAAGAACTTGTCGCGAAGACGATCCATCACCTGAGCGGGCGAAACAAGCACCCCTTTATCGCGATCAACTGTGCGGCCATCCCTGAGTCGCTGCTCGAGAACGAAATCTTCGGCCACGAGCGCGGCGCATTCACCGGGGCGATGGATCGGCGCCCGGGCTGTTTCGAGCTGGCGCATACGGGCACGCTGTTCCTCGACGAGATCGCTGAAGTCTCGCCCGGGATTCAGGCGAAGCTGCTCCGCGTGTTACAGGAACGCACGATCCGGCGCCTCGGCGGACAGAAGGAACAGTCCGTCGACGTGCGGCTGATTGCCGCCACCAACGTCGACCCGGCGAAGGCCGTACAGCAAGGCAAGCTGCGCGAGGATCTCTACTACCGTATCAACGTCATTGCCATCTGCGTCCCGCCCCTGCGCGACCGAGCCGAGGACATTCCCCTCCTCGTCGAAACATTCATCTCAGAGTTCAACGAGCGCAACGACAAGGCGGTCAAAGCGCTCGCGCCCGAGGCCATGCGCGTGCTGCAGCGATACTCGTGGCCCGGCAACATCCGCGAGCTTCGCAATGTCATTGAGCGTGCCGTCATCCTCAGCCCGGGAGAGTTCGTCGAGGCCGAGTTCTTGCCGGCCGACCTGTCGGGCGCGCCTCCGCCGTCGATCCACACGGTTGGCCTCACGCCCGGCATGACTGTCGACGAAGCCGAGCGCCGCCTCATCGAGCTGACGCTCGAGCATACGCGCGACAACAAAACACGGGCGGCGGAGATTCTCGGCGTCACTGTCAAGACGCTGCACAACAAGCTGAAACGATTCCGGCGCGAAGCGGAAAAATCCTAATCCCATATGCGCGTCAGTCTGAGAGCCAGGCAAACCGCCGCTGTCACGATGCTGATTGCGCTTGCCATGACGGCGCTCAGCCTGCAGCACCTGGCGAACCTCGCCCGCGTCGGCCTCGAAGACAGCCGCGGCATCGGCGAGCTGCTCGGCCGCATGGTGTATCAACGCGCACGCGACGCGATTGCGGCAGGCGGCGACCCGGAGGCGGCGCTGCGCACCGATCAAGGCATTCGGTCGATTCTCGAGTCGACAGCCGCGTACGGCCGGAACGTGACCTACGCGGCGGTCGTCGACAACGAGAGCCGCGCCATTGCGCACAGCTTCCCTGCTGCGGAAGGGCAGAAAATCGAAGCCGGAGAGAACCTCTCCGCGGTACTCGATCGGGGCACGATCGAGCAGGTCCGGACCATCTACGCAGACCGCTCGCTCGAGGTGGTCCTGCCGCTCGAGCTGGGCGACGCGCCCTTTGGCGCTATCCGCGTGGGTCTTTCGCCTGTGCTGATTCGCGACGATCTCACGAAAGCGCTGCAGCCCATGCTGCTGACGACAGTGCTGCTGTCTGCGGCGGCGATCTTCGTCGGGATGCTGCTGGCCACACGCATCCTCCGGCCTATTCACGTCATCAACAGTGGCCTGATGAGATTGGGACGCGGCGAAAAAGTCGGCAGCATCGATCTGCCGCCCGACGAGGAGCTCGAAGGCGTCGGGGAGTCCTTCCGGGCCATCAGCGAAAAGCTGGCCGCGCGATCGCTCGGCCGCCTGATGGCCGGCGTCACCCACGAGGTCCGGAACCCGCTGAATGCCATGGCGATCCACCTCGAGCTCGTGCGGGAGCACCTGCTCAGGCTGCAGCGCAATTCGCGTGCGCCTGTCGGCGCCGTGCTGGGACTTGACGGCCGCGAGGAGCCGATCCCGGAGGTCACGGGCGCACGCGAGCATCTCGACGTGATTGGCTCGGAAATCAAGCGGCTCGACGAGGTCATTACCGGGTTCGTGCGCTTCATCCGCCCCGAGGAGCTCCAGCTCGTTCCAGTGAACGTGCAGCTCCTCATTGCCGAAGTCATCGCGCTCGTCGAACCCGATGCCCGCCGCAACGGCATCAACTGCCGTGCGGTGGTGCCCGACGACCTGCCCGAGCTGCGCGCCGACCCGGCCCTGCTCCGGCAGGCGCTGTTGAACCTGGCGCTCAACGCGTCCCAGGCCATGATTGACGGCGGCAAGTTGACGATGGGGGCGACGGTGGAGAAGGATCGCCGTCTGGCCCTGACCGTGGAAGATACCGGCGCCGGCATCTCGGCGGATACTCTCGATCGGATTTTCGACCTGTATTACACGACGAAGCCCGAAGGCAGCGGTATCGGGCTGTCGATTGTCTATAGAATTGTCCAGCTGCATGGCGGCGAAATCGAGGTGCAGTCGACTGAGGGCCGTGGCACCATGTTCCGGATGCTCTTGCCGTTGGGATGATAATAAAAATTGGAAGATTGGAAGATTGGTAGACTGTAGGACTACGATTACCGCATGATGGCCATGCGCGGGCTCCCCCCCGTCATCGTCGCCCTCCTCGTCGCCGGCGCGTGCGCGTCGAGTCCTGCGCGCTCGTCCGTGACTGTCCCGCTCGAGATCCCGGAACCTCCGCCGCGCATCGCCATGGATCCGGTGCCAGCCGTCATCGCCGAGGAACCTGTCGTCGCCGAGCGGCCACCCGTCACGCCTGCAGAAAAGACCGCCGCGCCGAAAACGTCCCCTGCGGCGACGACGGCAGCCGCGCCTCAACCGGCCGCGCCGACCGTCCCTGTAACCGTCCCCGAGCCGCCGCGTCCGACGCCACCGCCGGAACTACGGCCCGCAGCAGCGGCCGGTAAAACGCCGACAGCAGCACAAGTGCGCGATCGTATGGGCCGAACCAAACAGAAGCTCGACCTGATTCAGCGGCATCAGCTCAACGCCGGTAAACGCGCCGACTACGACTCGGCGCGCCGCTTTCTGTCACAGGCAGAGACCGCCGTGAAAGACAACAACCTGCTGCTGGCAGAATCGTCGGTGGAAAAAGCGGAAACGCTCGCGGATGGGCTTAAGTAGATCCCCGCATTGGAAGATTGGAAGATCGAAGATTCGTGGATACACTTCTAATCCTCCAGTCCTCCAATTCTGATTGCCTATTTCATAGGCACGCGCACGGATTCTTTCTGCGACATCTGCCACAGTCCGCTGGCGTTCTGCGTGTACACCTCGAGCGTGCGCGTGCGATACTTCTCGCCTTTTCCGGGCGTGACGTCCACGAGGCCCCAGAGCACCGCCGTCTTGCCGTAGACACGTACCCTCGTGTCGCTCGGCTCCATCGCCTGGTAGTGTGACGGCCCCTTCGTGACGTTGGCGATATACTGCGCCTTCGTCTCGGTTTGTCCGCCGCCGTGGGTGTACACCAAATCGTCGGCCAGATACTTTTCGAGCAAGGCCTTGTCCTGCTTGATCGCGCCCTGGCGCCACCCTGCGCCGGCTTCCTTGACGCCGTCTTCGGGACCCGCAGCGACGGCCAACGTCATAGCCGCCATCACCATCACCATCGTCAACATTCGTTTCATAAGACTCCTAATCCCTAATCTCTGGATTTACCACAACAGCTTGATTGCGATCTGTCCCACGCGGCCGGGGTCGCCGTCGCGCGTGGCGGTTATCTGGCCGAAGTTGGTCGCGCTGGCGTTGGTCACCGGCGCGGCGAAGTTCGTCTGGTTGAACGCATTGAACAACTCACCGCGGAACTGCAGGCGCAATGCCTGCTGTCCAGGAATGGTAAAGAGCCGCGATACGGCGATGTCGCTCTTCGTGATCGCCGGCCCGCTGATCGCGCTCTTCGGCACGTTCCCGTAGATACCGCGCGGCAGCGTGGTTACTGTCGCAAACGCGGATTTATCGAAGAAGGCTGCGATCATGTCTTCCTTACTGGATTGATCGCGGCTGATGTCGTCGACCGTCTTTCCATCCGCCAACTGCGCCAGTTGGCGGCCGGCGCCGCCCGTTCCGTCGAGCGCCACGTCGGTGCCCATCGTGAAGTTGAGCGGGTTTCCACTCGACCAGTTGTGCACGCCGCTCACCGTCCAGTCGGTGAGCAGCGCATTAACGAGGCCGTTCTCGAACTGATGATCCTGCTCCCACATCCACGAAATTCCTACGACATGCCGCCGGTCGAACTGCGAACGGCCTTTCAAGTCGGGCGCGAACGGATTCGCCACGCCGGCCGTCAACCCCGCGCCCTGATCGAGAAGCGTATCGAGCGCCTTCGAGAGCGTGTAGAAGGTCGAGAACATGAACCCATGGCTCATGCGCTTGGTCCCCTTCAGTTCCAGGCCGTTGTACCAGCTCCGATACCGCGTCTCCAGGACGCGCGATGTGGGACCGATGATGCCAGGCTCATAGAGCACGCGCTCGGGGGCGTTCCCCGCCGAAGGCGCAAGCCCGGTTCTCGGCGAGTTGATGAACTGCGCCGGGTTGAAGTGCCGGTGGCCTTCGAGCTTGTAGCCGTACCTGCCGACGTACGCGATGTCGATCATGAAATCGTTCGTGAGCTGCCGCTGGAACGAGGTGTTGATGTGATGGACGTACGGCGTCGCCATCTCCAGGTCGTTGTAGACGAAGTTGAGCGGGAGCGGGTACAGCGGGCAGTTCAGCCCTGGATACGCAGTGATCGGCACGCATCCGAATTCGCCCGAGATGGGAACGCCGGAAGGCGGCACTTCACGGTTGAGCGAACCGAACGGATCTTCGATGCGCCCGTTGAACAGTTGCACTGTGCCGGTCCAGGGCGCCTCGGCTGCGTGCACCGACGTTCCGCTGATGTGGTTGTAATAGATTCCATAACCGCCGCGAATGACGGTTCTGCCGTTGCCGTTCACGTCCCACGCGACGCCGAGTCGCGGCGCGAAGTTGTTGTAATCGCCTTCGACCGTCTTGAACGGCACATTAGGATCGCCCGGAAACAGAATGCCGCGCGGCGCATCGGCCTTGACGGTCGACTGCGTGAGGTATTCCCATGACGTATAGCGGCCGTACTCCTGCTCCCACGGGAACCACGGCTCGTAGCGCAACCCGGCGTTCATCGTGATGCGCGGCGTCAGCTTCCATTCGTCCTGGAGGAAGAACTGGTGCTTCCAGAGCAACGGGAAGCTGTCCGCTGCACCGAAGCCGTGGCTCACGTTGTCGAAGGTACCGAGCATGAAGTCGGCCATCGGATTTCCGGAGCGCGTGCCTGTGAACGTCGCGCTGCGGGCGCCGTTTCCTCGAATCAGGTCGAAGTTGACGTACTGCCCTTCGTATCCCCATTTGAACGTGTGGGCGCTCCTGACGAGCGTCATGACGTCCTTCCAATGCCAGTTTCTGTAGATCTGTTGCTCGGGCCCGGTGAACGCGAGATTGGGTCCGCCCGAGACGTTCAGCGACATGCCGACGCCGAGATACCCTTCATCTATGTTGATGCCCATGTCTCGGGGCGGAACGCGCTCGGTCGCCGTTCGGAACGACTCGGTGTCCAGAAACGAAACCGTCATCTCGTTCAGGAACGTCGGGCTGAACGTGTGCGTATCTGTGATGCCGTAGTTCTTGATGTCCGCCACATTGCTCTCAGGAACGTAGTCGAGGTTGCCCGGCGAGCTGATCCGCTCGTAGTTGTCCTTGAAGAAATGGCCGTACATGGCGTTCTTGGACGACACCGTGTAGTCGACACGGCCCACGAGGTTGTACGCATCGAGCGGCGACGGGATCAGCTTGACATGGGTACCCGTTGGCGACCTCGGGATGAACTGGTCAAGGTAGTTTTTCGCAACCGGGCTGATGCAGTTCGAATTGATGACGTTCGAGCCCGTTGTAATGCACAAATTGCCTGACGTGTCCCTGAGCGGCAGGCCCGTAAGACCATCAGTCGGGTTTCGCAGCTGCGTCGAGAGCCCGGTGAAGTCGCCGAGACGCTGGGCGTCGGTCGGCACGGTGGCGACCTGGCCGACCGCCTCGGCGCGGTTGCTCAGGTCCTGATACGAACCGAAAAAGAACAGCCTGTTCGGGATAATCCTGCCGCCAACAGCCGCGCCCCACTGGTGCTGCGATTGATCCGACTTTCGAGGCGCGAAGTAGTTCCGTGCGTTGAAGGCGTCGTTCCGAGCGAACTCCCACACCGACCCGTGCAACTGATTGCTGCCGGCCTTGGTGACCATCGTCACCTGCGCGCCGGCGTTGTTGCCGAACTCGGCCGAGAACGTCGACGTCTGCACGCGGATCTCCTGCACCGCGTCCGGCGGCGGCGGATTGAACCCGGCGGTCTGCGAGTAGTTGGTAAAGTTCGCGCCGTTCAACGTGAAGTTGTTCTGTCCTCGAGAGGCGCCGTGCACGATCATGGTCGGCCCGCCGCGCGTGCTGGCCATCTCCTCTGACGCGGTAACGTCGGTAATGCCGGGGAGTGTGCTCGCCAGCTCGACCACATTGCGGCCGTTCAGCGGCAGCTCCTGGACCCGGCGATCGTCGACCAGCCCCGACATCGTCGCGCTGCGCGTTTCGACAAGTGCCGTGGTGCCGGACACCACGACGGTCTCGGCGAGCTGGCCGAGGTTCATCTTGAAATCGACGCGCAGGTTTTCGCCAGACGTCAACTCTGCCTTCGTCTGCTGGGTCGCAAACCCCGTCAACTGCGCGGTGATTTCGTAGCTGCCTCGCGGCATCGCCAGGAGATTGAAGAAGCCCGTTTCGTCTGTAACCGCCGAACGCGTCGATTGCTGGCCGACCATCGTGGCCCTGACGTCAACGCCAGGCATGACGGCGCCGCTCTCGTCGCGCACGTAACCGCTGATCGTCCCGGCGACCTGGGCCTGACTGTCCGCGGCGACGAGCGCCGTCACGAGCAACACGAGCACTGCAGTTCGCTTGATCACAATTCCTCCGTTAATTCCAGCCTCAATCGAGGCGCATATTACACAGGCGACGACAACTCCGAGAGCTCCGTGAATTGCCCGGTGCTGTCACCGAACTTGTCGACAGGGACTCCCACTTTGTCGAGCAGCGTCACATGAAGGTTGGTAAGCGGCGTCCCCTCAGGATAGATGAGGTGACGCCCCCCCTTGATGGTTCCCGCGCCCCCACCAACGACGACCGTCGGCAGCGGGCTGTGAGTGTGCCGGTCGCTGTTGCTCAAACCGGCGCCGAAGAGGATCACCATGTGATCCAGCAGCGATCCGTCTCCGTCCGGGATCGCACTGAGCTTCTCGAGGTACGACGTGAACAACGAGACGTGATGGGTCTGGATCTTCGTGCACTTCTCGAGCTTCTCGGGATCGTTTTGATGGTGCGTCAGCTGATGATGCGGATCGGAAATGCCGAGCTGCGGGTAGGTCCGCGCGCTCTGCTCGCGTCCATACATGAACGTGATCACGCGCGTCAGGTCGCACTGATATGCGAGCACCTGCAGGTCGTAGAGCAGCTGCACGTGCTCGTCGAACCCGTCCGGAATGCCGACGGGACGATCGACATCCGGCAGATCACGCCCACTCTGCTCGCCTGCCTTCTGGATGCGCCGTTCGACGTCGCGCAGCGACTCGAGATAGTCGCTCACCTTCGTATTGTCCGCAGGGCCCAGCTTCTGCTGGAGCTGCTTCACCCGGTCGGTGACCGAGTCGAGAATGCTTCGATCCTGGCGCAGACGAGCCATGCGCACGCGCGGATCCGTGCTGTCGCTCGCGCCGAACAGACGCTCGAACACGACGCGCGGGTCGTTCTCGGACATCAGCGGCAGGGTCGGAGTCAGCCAGGAGAGCGTGTTGCTGTACGCGCAGCTATATCCCGTGTCGCACGATCCGACCAGATTGTTCATGTCGACGGTCAGCTGTAGCGATGAGAGCTGCGTGTCGCGCTCGAAAGCCTTCGCCGCGAGCTGGTCCATCGACACGCTGTTCTGGACCATGCTGTCCGACTTCTTGACGTGCACGCCGGTCAGATACGATCCAGACGCGCGTGAGTGATCGCCGCCGCCGTCGCCGAGGGCTTCCGCCTGCCGATCGGCGAGCCCCGTGACGACCACCACACGATCGCGAAACCGCTCGAGCGGCGCGAGCACGCGGGAGAACTCGAATCCAATGCCGGTGCCCTTGGGCAGCCAGTTCTCGTAGACGACCCCGTTCGGGTGATAGACGACGCCGAGCCTGCGCACGGGCCTGGCGGGAGTCTTCTGAAATGCCGTCAGCGCCGGCACCATGGCGTCCAGCAGCGGCAGGGCGACGGTGGCGCCGACACCGCGAAGCACGGTACGGCGGGAAATAGCACTCTTGGTGACGATCATGACGGCGACCTCATCTCCTTAGTCTCGGCGGGGCCCACCCTGCCGCCGGGGCCCCAACGCGGCAGCCGCGTTAGGGTGGCCTGGTTGTGCCTTCGCCACGCTGCGCGGCTCGGCTTTGGTTGGGTTCTCGATCTGCCTGGTTTGGCGCATTTGAAACGGTGTGCTTTTCACCATCGCCAGAATCATCGACGACCAGCGGTAGTCATCGCCGGCGGCATTACGCATGATCGCGCGAATGGCCGGCGCGTCGTGAAAGTCCATCTCCCTGCCGAGGGCATACATCAGCAGCTTGTCGGTGACCACCTTCACGAACTGCTCTTTCTTGCCGAGCAGCGCTTCCCGCAGCGCCGCCGGCCCGCTCACCTTCGTGCCGTCGAGGAGCACGCCCGACGCGTCGATCGCCGCTGCTCCGTCCCTGGTGCGCCATTGGCCCAGCGCGTCGAAGTTCTCCAGGCTGAACCCCAGCGGATCCATGCGCGCGTGACAGCTCGCGCAGGCGGGGTTCGCGCGGTGCTGCTCGAGCATCTCACGCACGGTGGCTGCCTTCGCTGTCGTCGTCTCGTCGAGATTCGTGTTCACGCTCGGCGGCGGCGGAGGCACGGGAGCGGCCAGAATGTTCTCGAGCAGCCATTTGCCTCGAATCGTGGGAGACGTGCGGTGCGGATAGGACGTAATCGCCAGGATGCTCGCCTTGCCGAGCAGGCCCCAGCGGCTCGTGTCGGTGAGCGCCACTCGCCGGAAGTGGCTGCCGTAGACCCCCGACATCCCATAGTGACGGGCCAGCTGCTCATTGAGGAACGTGTAGTCCGCGCTCAGGAGATCCACGACGCTGCGGTCTTCCTGCAACTGGCTCTCGAGGAACAGTTGAGTCTCGCGCACGAACGCCGTGCGGAGATTGTCGTCGAACCATGGAAAGCGACGGTTTGCGTCCGGCGTCAGCAGCCACACGTTGCGTATCTGCAGCCACTGACTGAAGAAGTTCGCCACCAGTGCCTCACGCGCGCGTGGATGCGCCAGCATACGCCGCACCTGTCGATCGAGTACGGCGGAGTCGCGCAGCTTGCCGCGAATCGCCAGATCGAGCAACTCGTCATCCGGAATGCTGCTCCAGAGGAAAAACGACAAGCGTGATGCGAGCGCGGTGTCCGTCAGCCGGTACGGCTCGCCTGGTCGCGCACCGACTGGATCCGCCTCGATGCGAAACAGAAAATCGGGGCTGACGAGCAGCCGCTCGAGCGCGACACGGATGCCTGTGTCGAAATCTCCGTCGGCGCGGCCGCTCTTGAAGAACCCGAGCAACGTCTGGATGTCGTCGGCCGTCGGCTGCCGCCGGTACGCGCGTCGCGCGAGCGTCGACAGAATCTTCGTGGCGCACGAGGTTTCCTCGCGCGATCCGTCCGCCTCCGCCAAGGCTACGGCGGAACCCCGCCGAAGCGCTTCGCGCGAAGGCGGGGGCTGGCACACGAAGATGCGGCGTCGGCTCGGAGAATCATGCGGCACACGGCCGTCGTACGGGCCGCCGATGAACAAGAGCGAGACCACCATTGGGGCGCGGATGTCGCCGTCGTAGTCGTGCCCCCAGATCGGAATACGGGAGGGTCCGAGACCTTCGGGCTTGCCAGCGTCGGTTCTGACGGCGGTGACCGTCACCTCGCGGAGACCGGCGTTCACCGGCACCCTCACTTCCAGCACCTCGTCGGCCGTAAACAGCGGATTGCTCGCATTCGCGTCGAGCGAGGCCGACGCGCGAAGCTCCGGCTGGCCGCCGAGCGTGAACTGACCGACCCGCTGGCCGTCCACACGAATCTCGATCTCGTTCGGAACATGGAGCCCGCGAATCAACCCCGTGTAGGTCCGGTCGAGACGCACTCTGAAGATGTACTCGCCGTCGAGCGGAAAATAATGGCGCGCGGCAATACCACCCCGCGATCCCAACGGGAACTCTTCGCCGAGACGTTCGGTCTGCCACAGCCACGTACGCTCGTTTGAGTTGTTCGCGATGGCTGTGTAGCGCTCGAATGCGGGACGAATGGTGGGATCCCCGACGGCCAGACGCGAAATCTTCGCCGCTGACGCCAGATAGCGATCCAGGAGAGCGGGCACCACCGTCAGAGCATCGGCGTTGTTGTCGAAGCCGTGCGCCTGTTCGTCTGGCGGCAGCATCGCCGTTCCGTTGATCTCGACGGCGAGCAGATCGCGAATGGCGTTGGAGTACTCGGTGCGATTCAGCCGATGGAGATCCGCCGGGCGACCCGGATTCGGATGGGCCGCTGCCCCGCGATCGAGCTCACCTTCGAGCCACGCCGCGGTTGCATCGTACGTCGCGCTGTCGGGCCGCCGGCTGCCTGGAGGCGGCATCGAGCGCCCGCGCAGTTGCACGAGCACCTTTTCCCACGTTTCTGCCGAGTTGAACACCTGATCCGCGTCGGCCTTGTCGAGGAGGAGATTCGCCGTTTTCAGCTTCTCGTTGTGACACGTGACGCAATATCTGGAGACGAGCTCGCGGGCTGGAGAAGGCTTGGGGTCTGACCCCCGTACCTGTACGGGGGTCAGACCCCCTTGACGGTCGCCCGGGGCTGCCGCGTACTGTACGGGGGTCAGACCCCAAGCGAGGCACAGTACGACACCGACCACGCAGAGGCGCAGAGACGCTGAGCGTTTTGCAAGGGATCTTCCGTTCTCAGCGACTCTGCGACTCTGTGTCATTTTTGGCATGGTTCACCGGCACTTCGTCTGCGCCATGCACGGTTTGCCGAGCGTGGGATCGGCCCCGTGCTTCACGAGGAGCGCCGCCGTGTCGGGGTTGAACAACACGCCGCCAAGGCGATCGCCCATTCCCGATGCCGCGAGCCACGGCGTGATGCCCGCCTTGCTGACGGCATTCACGTTCGCCCCGTTGTCGATCATCAGTTGAAGAAGCCTGTTCCAGCCGCGGTACGATGGGCCGAACAGCGCGTTCTCGCCGTTGGCCGCGACCGCTTTCGCGTCCGCTCCAAGCTCGAGGAGAAGCCTCGCAGCTTCGAGCGCCTGGTCCTCGGTGACCGCGCTTTCCCCCAGCGTTCGATTCATCCCGACCGCGGCCATCAACGCAGTCGCATTGCTCTTTGTGGCCAGCGACGGATTGGCGCCGGCCGCGAGCAGGAGCCGCATGATTTCGACATCGGCTGTCGCAGCGGCGAGCAGGAACGGCGTCGCGCCAACCGTGTCGTTGTAGCCTCCAGCGAACGCAGGCGGCCGCTGGGTCATCGGGGCGTTGACGTTGGCGCCGTGCGCCAGCAGCGACTTTACAAGTTGGAGCTTCTCCTGTCGGTCCGGAATCCCGCTCATCGCATCGCTGAAGCCGAACACGGGATTCGCCTCGCCGCTTTCCCACGTCCCCGCCGCCCAGTGCAATGGCGTGAAGCCGGCATCGCCCGCGTTCGGATCGGCGCCCTTCTCGAGAAGAAACAGCGCGAGTGGAACTTGTGCCCTGACCGTTGCCGCAAGCAGCGGCGTACTGCCGGCCGACACGGTTGCCTCGTAGCTGGGACCGCTATCCCTGCCGCCACGCGCGCCACCTCCTCGATAGCCTGCTTCCGCGGCAGGAGCGGTGCGGACCGCCGGAGTGTCGGGCTGCGACCGCACGTTCACGTCAACGCCCGCGTCGAGGAGTACGCGGGCGCTTTCGACATCGCCCGCGCGCGCCGCGAAATGGAGCGCCGTGAAACCCTTCTTCGTGCGGCTCTGGAGATCTGCCCGGTGCTCGACGAGCACCTTGACGACTTCCGGATGACGCTCTGCGGCCGCCCACATCAAGGCCGTCTGATTCTGTGTCGGCTCTTTCGCATTGATGTCCGCCCCGGCCTCGATGAGCATCCGGACCGCATCGGCACTGCCTGCGCCGGCGCAGGTCATCAGCGGGGTCTCCCCGGTCGCGATCGCGGTGTTGGCGTGAGCGCCAGCCTTCAGCAGCCGATCGACGAGCGCGGCACTTCCATTCGTGCACGCAAGGGACAAGGGGGTCACGCGCAGGTCGTTCGCCACGTTGGCATCCGCTCCGGCCCGAAGCAGGAGATCAGCGATCTCGAGATCGTTCCAGTGCGCCGCCCACACGAGCGCAGTCGTGCCGTCGGATGACCGTCCGTTGACGTCGACCTTCTGATTCAGCAGCGCACGGACAGCACGCTGATCACGATGCTTGGCCGCGTCGACCAGCCGCGCATCGCCGTGTGCCGTGGCCACCGCCGCAACAATCAGCAAGACCGGCAGCGCGGCGGACCGTCTCATGCTTGCGTTCATCCCCATTCTTAGAACTTCACGTTCGCGCCGAACTTCAGCATGCGGCCGCGCGCGATGTTGGCCGCCTGGCCGTATGCCGGGCCCAGAACGGTGTTGCGGCTCTGAACCGTGCTGACGTTCGCCAGGTTATGAATCTCGAACACCGGTTCAATCGTTCTCTGCTCGAACCGGAAAACCTTTCTAAAGCTCATGTCGGCCAGGGTGAGGCTGGGCGTGCGGGTCTGGCCCCGCGGCTCCACCTGGATGGACTGGTTGACCTGCGTGAGCGCGACGGTGTTGCTCGACACCTGCACGGTCGTGGACTCGGGCGACCCGGCGTAGCTCTGAAGATTACCTGCTATCATGATGCCGTACGGCGCTTTGTACACGCCAGAGGCCTTCAGCACCCACGGCAGATCCATGCCGACAGCTCCAATCCGGTCCTGAAAGTTGGGATTGTTGAGATCGCCGGACGCAAACGTATCCCCTTCGTTTCTGCCGAAGCTGGCGCTGCCCTGGAACATCCAGCGGTTGGACAGCCGCTTGCTGACGCGCAGGTCCACACCTTTGTAGATGGTGTCCAGCTCCGAAAAATTGTCCCAGAGCACGTCGAACCGGCCGCGCAGCGCCGGATCCTGGTTGTAGACCGTCACCTGGCGTCCGCTGTTCCGCTCGGTCACCTGAATCGGCGTGTAGGTATTCATCGGCACAAGCAGGTTTCGGTTGCCGATGAGCCGCTCGTTCGTCCGGTAGTAGAAGCCGACCGACGCGACGGTGTTCCGGGCGATCTGACGGTCGAACTCCACGAAATATTCCATCGAATACGGACGCTTCAGATCGTCGGCGTAACGATTGGTGGTGCCGAAATTGAAGCCTGTCGACGGCCCGAGCTCGCTGATTTGCGGGATGAAGTCTCCGTTGGTGTCGCGCCAGGAGCGCGTGTCGCTCGTCACGCTGACGGGATTCACGCGGTCGATGTGACCGGTGGCGGTGCCGATGTTGTAGCGGCTGGCTCCGACTTTGATCGCCGTGCGCCCGTCGCCCTGCACGTCATAGATGAGGCCGATCCGCGGCGACGGATCGAGCCAGTCCGGCACGTCCTCGAGTGCGCCGAAACACTGGCCAGCCACGAACTGCGTCTGCACCTGGCACACTTCGGGCTGCCAGCCGCGGAATTTTTCGACGCGCACCCCGATGTTGATCGTGAGCCTGCGCGAGGCCGCCCATTTGTCCTGGACAAAAAACGCGGTGTCCTGCACGTACGAGGTTCTCGATACCGGCGTGTTGTAAGTGTTCACCGAATCAGGCACGCCGTCGCGGACTACGGCGCGCATACCCGAAGTGGAAAAATTTTCGGCGAAGTACCGCCCGTTGTCCCACTGGAAACCGGCCTTCAGATCGTGTCGGCCCGTGACGTAACTCAGGCTGCCGTGTGCCACCGTCCGGCGGTCGCGCGACACCTCATACACCTCCTGCGCCACCATGTGCGCCCGGCGAAGGCTGTCGAACACCGCGATCGCGCCCGGCTGCACCTCCGGCCTCGGCACCTGGGGCTGGTAGTTCTTGATGTTGCTCGCGGAGAGGTCCATGACCATCTTCGACGAGAGCGTCTTGGTCCACTTCGCCTGGTTCACGTGGCCTTCGAGCTCCTGCAGATGTGTGGACGCGCTCTCCCAGAAATCCGTGAGGCTGTTGCCGCTGCGATGGAATCGTTGCTTGTTCGAATAGAGATAGGTGTAATGCAACTGGCTCGACGGGTTCATGGCGTACGACAACTTGCCCGAATAGGTCACCATCTTGTTGTCATCGACAAACTGCGTCCCGTCGGGGTTGTAGCTGCCGACGCGCAGCTGATCGAGGAAGGTGCGCTTCAGTGTGCCGACGAACCACAACTTGTCGGTCAGGATGGGCCCGGTGACCGTAAGGCCCAGGTCGTACATCTTGAGCACTTTCGACCCGGGTTGGAGATCCGGATTGGCCTCCAGCGCCAGCGGCGGCACACCGAGCAGAAGCTCCTCGCGCAACTCGGGGGAGATGTTGTTGAACTGCAGAGATTCGTCCGTGCCGTTGAACATGAACGAGCCGCGCAGCTGGTTCGTTCCTGTCTGCGTGACCATGTTGTAGACGAAGCCCCCGCGCGAAGTCTCGGCGGAGACGCCTCCCGTCTGGTAGTTCAGCTGCTCGAACATGAAGGGGTCGTAATAGATCTGGATGCCGCCGTCGCCCGAGACCGAGCCGATGTTCATCCCGTCGATCAAGTAGTTGGTCTCCGAGCCTCCTCGGCTGCCGTGAACGCTGGTCGTCGACTGCTGGAAGGCCCCCGTACCGCCCACGTCGATGTTGTTCTGGATGACGGCGGGAACGAGCCTACCAATCGACCACACGTTGTTAGTGTCGGGCAGCACATCGAGCACTTCCCTCGTCATGACCGTCTGATTGAGCACGGCCGTGGTGTCCAGGAGCGGCGCCTCGCCGGACACCGTCACGGATTCCTGGATCTTGTCCACCTGCAGCAGAAGATCGGCGCGCGCGGTCGCCTGTGCGTTAACAACAATGTCCTGGACAGTGACGGTGCGGAAACCCGTCAGTTCCCCAGTGACGGCGTAGCGCCCAGGCACCAGGCGGGGGAACTGATAGGTTCCCCGCGTATCGGTCACGGTGACCTGATTACCGCCGATCGTGCCCGGATTGGCGAGGGTAACGGTTACGCCAGGCATGACGGCGCCAGACGCGTCCGTTGCAGTACCGCCGATCGCGCCGAAACTGCCCTGCGCGAGGGCAGGAGGCGCCGCCCATAGGCACACGAGTAGTACGCACATTGATCCGGTCGTCAGCGTTCGCGATTTCATAGTGGCTCCCTTCCCGTCATGCCTCGCCACACGATACGTGTTTCGGCGCCACCGGCCACTTCGAGCCGTACGCGGTAAAGTGCCCTGCCCGGCCCCTTTAGGGGCCGATGCACCGGGCGTGTGTGTCTGTTTCCGTGAAGAAAAGTATAAGTGAAGAAGAGCCCGCGTATTGTCTCAAGATGTTGTAGTGAGCCCACTCGAACGATCGCTACGTGACCATCGTGGAGTGGGCTCTCCCGTACGACCGCGCCGTCAATTCAATCGAACACCGGAATTTACTTGGCGGGTGCGGTTGCCGGTCCGATGACCGTCCGGGCCAGCTTCAGCGTCGCTTCCATCGGCGCTTCCAAGCCTCCGCTCGGCAGCGATGCGATCTTGAAGCCCTGCTTCAGCCTGCTGACGACGTCGGCCTCGGTAACAGTGATCGCCGCTGGGATATTTCGCCTCATCGCGGCGCTCAACACCGTCTGCACCGCCTCGTTGTGTTCGGGTGAGCCCTGAGGCACTCCGAGCGACCACGACAAGTCGTTGGGTCCGACGAACACCACGCCGATGCCGGGAACCGAGAGAATCTCCTCGACGTTCTTCACTCCTTCGACGGTTTCAATCTGTAGGAAGAGCAGAAGCTCGCCGTTGGGATTCGCCGGCCACACGTCGGCGCGCAGCGAGTACTCCGGCCTCGACAGTCCCCAGAACCACGCTGCCGGCATGTTCCCGTTACCGCGCCTGCCGACCGGATTCGGATATTTCGACCCTTTCAGCTGGGGATAGCGCGATGCGGCAACCGCCTGAATCGCCTGCTCCTTGTTTTCGATCGCCGGAAACATGATGCCGAATGCGCCCATGTCGAGCACTTGCTTGACGATGGCCTCGTTCGGCGAGCGGCCGTACGTCGGGATGCGGACGATCGGCGGGACGCGCACCTGCAGGTTCCCTTGCTTGGCGATTTCGGCCTTGTTGGTCGTCCCGAGCAGGAACGTCTCGAGGCGCTCGAAATCCAGTCCCCGGTGTTCCATGTCGATGATGATGAAATCCAGATCGGAGGACGCAAATTGCGCAGCCGCATAGAGCGAGAAGTCGTACATGATCGCGCCCGCGAGAGATTTGCCGCGGACGAGCTTGTCGATGGCGCCGTTGATCCGCACCGTTGGGCTCTGAGCCGTCACCAGGCCGGCACCGATCCAAGTGACCAGGAACATCGCCGCCAGTAAAGGCGCGCCGACGCGGAGCCAAGAAAGACGCATGGACAGTAATCCTTTCAAAAATAAGCGTGTTAGTGAGAAGGAAAATTATAGTCGAGCCGCAACGCGCGCGTTGTCGTAATTTGTGGCAACAGCAGAACGCCGGCACGCGAGCGGCTGACAGACTAGTGTCGCGACACTAGGTTTGCGGCCGCCAATGCTCGACGAGCGCGCGCCACTGTTCGGTCTGCGCCGCAATCTCGGTCTCGGTCGTCTTCGAGTCAAGGCGTTGACCCGTGCGCGCTTGTGCCCGTTCGGGGATGAGTGTCTGCGTCACGAAGCGGTCGAGGTCGCCGCGAACCAGCACGCCCTCCGGTTGAGAACCGGCACGAATCCAGGCGGTGATGGCCGCGTTCCACGAGTCGTCCAGGTTGCCCGCGCCTCGTGCCGCGACGACCAGCCAATAGGATGCAGGCCATGACAGGGGATTACGCTCGAGCTCGTCCCGCACCGCCGACAGCATCGCGGTATAGGCGTCCTTTCGCGCGGAGCCCGTCTGGGATTCGGCAACGCGAGCCACAGTGCTGGCCCACCATTCCACCAGCTTGTCGAGCTCTGCTGAGGACAGACGCTCTCGCGCGGCTGGCAGAACCGTGGCGAACATCTCGGCGGCAGCGCCAGGCTGATTCTCGAGAAAGAGCGCCGTGCCGATGCCGATCTGCCACTCGATGATTTCCTGCGGCGCGAGCACGCGTGGGTTCAGCGAGACGAGAGCAGCCCGGGCGGCGCCGAGATCGCCGGCATCGCCATTCTGCCGGAATCGCTCGAGCCGCGCGCGCGCTTCAATCAGCGTCGCCGATGGGACCGACTCGGGCTTGTGCTTTGCGACCGCGGCGGCCGCGATCGATTCCTCGAAGCGGCCTTCGTTGTACATCGCGCGCGCCTTTTCCAGATCGCTCTGTGCGGCAGCCGATGGAGCCGCTATGGACAACAGGGCGAAGACAACGATGCCGCGCGCGCAGTTAGTAGCCCTAGCTGTTGTCGCCATCGATCAGACCGCCAATCTTGCCAAGGATCGAGCCCTCTTCGCGGCCGCCGCGGCCAAGGCCCGGCACGGCGCTGACGATCCGATTTGCGAGGCGGCTGAGCGGAAGCGACTGCAGCCATATCTTTCCCGGCCCGCGCAGCGTTGCGAAGAACAATCCTTCGCCTCCGAACAGCGCCGATTTGATTTTTCCGACGTATTCGATCTCGTAGTTGACCGACGGCTGCAGCGCAACGATGCAGCCCGTGTCGACGCGGACGAGCTCTCCGGGCCCGAGCGTGCGCTCCTGCAGCGTCCCTCCTGCGTGAACGAAAGCCCAGCCATCGCCCTGCAGTCTCTGCATGATGAAACCTTCGCCGCCGAACAACCCGACTCCGAGCTTCCGCTGGAACGCGATGCCGATGCTCACGCCTTTCGCCGCGGCGAGGAACGAGTCTTTCTGCGCCACAAGCTCGCCGCCGACTTCGGTCAGGTGAATCGCGATGATCTTGCCCGGATACGGCGCGCCGAACGCGACCTTGCGTTTCTGGCCGCTGCGGTTGTGGAACACGGTCATGAACAGCGATTCGCCCGTCAACAGACGCTTTCCAGCTCCCATCAGGGCGCCCATGATGCCAGTCTGCTGCTGCGATCCGTCCCCGAACACGGTCTCCATCTCGATGCCGTCGTCCATGTACATCATGCCGCCCGCTTCGGCGACTGTGGCTTCGTTCGGATCGAGCTCGACCTCGACGAACTGCATGTCGTCGCCATAGATCTTGTATTCAATCTCGTGCATTGCGGTCATGGAGCCTCAATCTGAAACTGGAATCTAAATCTAGAGACTGAAATCTGAAAACTGGAATCTAGAAACTGGAATCTAGAATCTATACGGAGCTTCCAGATTTTAGTTTCCAGATTGTAGTTTTTAGATTCCAAATTCTAGTTTCGAGTGTCGCCGGGGAGCCAGCCAACCGGCACGTCGATGTACGACCTGTTCAAATCCCGCACCGACGCCACGCCGAGCAGCTTCATCGTCCGCACGATACCCGAACGGAGAATCTCAATCGAGCGCGCAACGCCGGTCTCCCCCGCGGCGGCAAGCCCGTACGCATACGCACGACCTATGAGCACGCCCCTCGCGCCGAGGGCCAACGCTTTGACGACATCACCGCCGTTGCGGATGCCACCGTCGACGAGCACCTCAACCTTGTCGCCTACTGCCGACAAGACCTCGGGAAGCGATCGCAGGCTGCCAGGCACGCCGTCGAGCTGACGCCCCCCATGATTGGACACGACAAGCGCGTCGGCGCCTTCGGCAGCGACGCGCTCCGCGTCCTCCGCCGTATGCACGCCCTTGACGACGATCTTCCCGTCCCAGAGATCGCGAATCCATTTGAGATCGTCCCAGCAGACGACCGACTCTTCGAGGGTCTTCCCGACGTCTGCGTATGGCATCGGTCCGGTCGGCAGGAGCACGTTCGGAAACTTCATTAGCCCGCCGTCGGCGAGCATGCCGGCTATCCACGCCGGGCGTGTGATCATCTGCCCAAGGTATGGAAGGCCCGCGACGCCCCGGCCAAGTAGTTCCTTGATTCCGTTGCGCAGATCGCGCTCGCGTAAGCCCGGTACGCCAGTGTCGATCGTGACGACGAGCGCGGTGAAGCCCGCGGCCTTGGCGCGCTTCAACATGTTGATCGACGCCTCGCGCCCGCCGCAGAGATACACCTGATACCACGCAGGTCCGCTCGTCGCCGCGCGCACCTGCTCCATCGGAGTGCCAGACAGCGTCGACAGTGACGTACGCGGTTCCCGCCTTCCCGGCGGCGCGGGCTGCGAGCACTTCGCCGTTTGGATAGAACAGACGCGTGCTGCCCACCGGCGCGAGGATGAACGGCAGCTCGAGCTGCGCGCCCAGGATCGTGGTCTTCAAATCGATCGAAGGAATGGCCACAGCGCCCCGAGGGCGAAACGTCAGCTGTTCGTAAGCCTTGACGTTATCGCGCAGCGTGACTTCCGCGTCCGCTCCTCCGTCGATGTAATCGAAGACTACGCGCGGGAGGCGGCGCTGCGCCAGCCGCCGGAGATCGGAGATGTTGAGGACATGAGGGGCAGACACGCGCGCCATGGAGGGATTCTAATCTACCAGGACCAAGACCAGGGATGAGCGATGGGGGATTTGGGATTGGGTCATCTCGCTCTTTCTTGTTTCCGTTCAACTCCGCCTCTCTTTCCGCGAGGCATCGAGCTCCGTGCGCACGGCCTGCAGCGTGACCGCTGTTATATTATGATATCATGTGGTCATGAAACGCACTCTGATCCAGCTGGATGACGACGTCTATCGCGCGCTGCGACAGCGCGCTTTCCGCGAGGAGCGATCCATCGCCTCTCTCGTGCGCGAGATGGTCGCCGCAGGCCTCGGGGAAGACACTGTTCGGACGCGCCGCCGCACCATCGCCGAGTTCTCGTCGGTGCGGGCGGGCCGCTCCGCACAGGACCGGCACGCACCTGTCTCGGAGAAGCACGACTCCGCACTGGAACACGCGTTTCGGAAATGATCTTCGTTGACACCTCCGCCATCTACGCCTGGGCTGACGCCGCCGATCCGAACCATCACGCGGCGGTTCGACGCCTGCAGGTTGTTCTGGGCGCTGGCGAGGAGTTGTTGACGCACAACTACGTGCTGGTCGAATCTCTGGCGCTGCTTCAGGCGCGGCTCGGCGTCGCCGCGGCCCTGAAACTGGCCAAGGATTCGACGGCGTTCGTCGTGGAGTGGGTGGATGATGGCCTGCACGCATCCGGCATGCGCGCACTGGAGCGATCGAAGAAGCGCCAGGTGAGCCTGGTTGATCACATCAGCTTCCTCGTCATGAATCGTCGAGGCGTGACGACGGCATTCGCGTTCGATCCCGATTTCGCCTCCGCAGGGTTCGAGCTTCTCGACTCCTAACCCTAATCCCCAACCCCCAGTTCGGGACTGGTACAATTCGAAGGCAATGCTGCCTCTTCGCCTGGCCTTTCTCGGCTGCGGGTTCATCACGCAAGTACATAGCCGCCATTTGAAGGGCTTCAAATCCGACATCGTCGCGAGCTACGCGAGCCGCGAGCGCGCCAGGGCCGAGGAATACTGCCGCCGCTTCCATGGTTCGGGGAGCTACGCGGACTACGCTGCAGCCATCGACGATCCGCTCGTTGACGCCGTGGTCATCGCGGTGCCACCGGCCTTTCATCTTGACCTGACGTTGCGCGCGCTGGCGGCAGGAAAGCACGTGCTCGTCGAAAAGCCCGCGTTTCCGCGCCTCGAAGATTACCGGACGGCGATCGATGCGCGTAACCAGGCCAAGCGCGTCGTTCTCGTGGGCGAGAACGATCATTACAAGCCGCTGGCTGTGGTGTTGCGGAAGCTTGTGGCGGAGGGCGCGATTGGCGAGATGGTGTTCGCGCATTTCACGACTATCGCGAGGCGCCTGAAGTCGGAAGACGATTGGCGCAACGACGAGACCATGGCGGGAGGCGATGCGTTCTTCGAAGAAGGCATTCACTGGCTGCACATCGCCGGCAGCCTCGGTCCTTCAATTGTCTCGATCGACGGATACCGCCCTGCGGTTTCGCGCGAAGGTCCGGACAAGCGCGCCAAGAGCATGATGGTGGCGTTCCGTTATGACAACGACGCGGTTGGCTCGCTCTACTACTCTCGCGAAATCCCGTCGCTTCTCAAAGGGCTGCGACTGTCGAAGTTGTACGGCCGCAAAGGCATCATCACATTCGAGTCGAACGGCCTGTTCGTCTTCGCGAGAGGCAATGGCGTGCCGCGCCTGGTATTTCCCGGGTTCCGTGATATTCGCGGTTATCAGGCGATGTATCGCGACTTCCATGCCTCGATCGCGCAAGGCAGAGCGCCGGAGATGAGCCTCGAGCGCGCGATCGACGATCAGCGGCTGATGGACGACGTGTATCGAGCCTTCCTCGCACGGCGTGATGCGGACAGAACATTACGACGTTGTGATCATCGGCAGCGGCGCAGGAGGCGGAACGATGGCCTATGCGCTCGCCGGCGCGGCAGCGCGCATCCTGGTCCTCGAGCGAGGCGACTTCGTACTGCAGGAGGAAGAGAACTGGAGTCCCGAAGCCGTCTGGAAGCACCTTCGCTACCAGACGCAGGAACGGTGGATCGACGAACGCGGCCGCGAGTTCCGTCCCTACACGCACTACAACGTCGGCGGCAACACGAAGTTCTGGGGCAGCGTGCTGTACCGGCTGCGACGCGAAGATTTTCATCCGCTCGAACACCTGGAGGGGGTCTCGCCCGGGTGGCCGATCGATTACGACACGCTCGACCCGTACTACGACCGCGCGGAGCGCTTGTACGAGGTGCATGGCGAGCGAGGCCTCGATCCGACCGATCCGGAGCGAGGCAACTTTCCACACCCGCCGATTGCGCACTCCGAGGGGATGACGACGATCGTCGGTCAGTTGCGCGCGCAGGGACTTCACCCTTCCCCGCTGCCGCTCGGCATTCGCGATGGCTGCCTTCTCTGCAACACGTGCAACTCGTTCGCGTGCAAGGTGCATGCGAAGAGCGAGGCCGAGGTGTGCTGCGTCCGCCCGGCCATGGCACGGGGGAACGTCGAGTTGTGGACGAACGCGTGCGCGCAGCGGCTGGTGACCAGCGGCTCGGGCGATAAAGTGGAAGCGGTTGACGTGGAGGTCAAGGGGGAAATCGTGCGTGTCCGCGCGACCCTGGTCATCGTGTCATGCGGTGCGGTCAATTCCGCCGCGCTCTTACTGCGGTCAGCGAACGAAATGCACCCGAACGGGGTCGCGAACTCGTCGGGGCTGGTCGGTCGGCGTTACATGGCCCACCTCGCGACGATGATGCAGGGATTCCATCCGATGAGGAAGAACGAGACCGTTTTTCAAAAGACGGTCGCGATCAATGACTTCTATTTTCGCGGTCCGAATACGCCGTATCCGCTCGGACACGTGCAGTCGCAGGGGCGTACGCACGGGGTGATGGCGCAGACGGTCGTGCCGCAAGTGCCGTTGTCGTGGTACGACTGGTGGGTAGCGCGCGGCGTCGACTGGCTAGCGATGTCCGAGGATCTTCCGGACACCAACAACCGTGTCACGCTGGACTCGCAAGGGCGCATCCAGCTGCTTTACAAACCCAATAATCTGAAGGCGCACCGGATGCTGGTAAAGGAAATGCGGCGCGTTCTCTATAAATTGGGGTTCTGGATCGTCATGACGCATTCGCACGGGGCGAAGAACACGACACACCAGTGCGGGACAGTCGTGTTCGGCGACAACCCGCGTACGTCCGTGCTGGATCCGTTCTGCCGGGCGCACGACGTAGAAAATCTGTTCGTGGTCGACGCGTCGTTCTTTCCTTCGTCCGCCGCCGTCAATCCGGCGTTGACGATTGCAGCGCAGGCGCTGCGCGTCGCCGATCATATTCGCACGGCCGACCTGAAGGTCGGCACTACGAGTGCCTCAGCAACACGGCCGACCTGAAGGTCGGCACTACGAGTGCCTCAGTACGTAGTGCTGACGTTAGGTCAGCTCCGGAAAGACCGTTCGTAGTGCTGACCTTTAGGTCAGCTCCGGAAAGACCGTTCGTAGTGCTGACCTTCAGGTCAGCTCCGGAAAGACCGTTCGTAGTGCTGACCTTCAGGTCAGCAGGAGACGCCTGTTGAGAGCACGCTCGTTCAGCCACGCTGGCATCACGGTCTCGGATTTCAACAAAGCCGTGCGCTTCTATTGGGAGATGTTCGGCTGTCCCCTGGTGGGGGTCGCCGATACGCCTCCCGACCGCGTGCGGACCTTCTTCGGCGTCGGGCATGACGCGCCGACGTGCAAGATCGGCTGGATCCGCGTACCGGGCGGGGGCGTGCTCGAAATTTTCGAGTTCCAGCCACAGCTGGCGCCCGGGCCGGTCCCCTGGAACGGCGTCGGGCTGACGCATATTTCGTTCAACGTGAGAAATCTGCAGAAATGGCACGACCATCTGCGCTCCAAGGGGGTCGATATCGTCAGCACGCCGGAGCGGTCGCCGCGGGGCCATTCGTTTTTCTTCGTCAAGGACTTCGACGGGAACCTGATCGAGCTGATGGATCTCGGCTACATGTATCACGTGCTCAACTGGTTCGGTCCCCTGGGCGGGTGGTTGTTCCGGCGGGGAATGTATAGGAAGTATTACGAAAGTGGAAAGTGAAAAGTAAAAAGTGGAAAGTGGAAAGCAGGAGGTTGCGCATGCGTTCCGCAATTCGTTTGTCTGCCATCGTGCTCCTCGCCGTTCCGGTGTTCGCGGCGGATCATCCTGATTTTCGCCTATGGAAGGCGGGCGAGCTGGCGCGGCGCGATGCCGCGCTGTCGAAGAACGTGGGACCCGATCATTCGGCGCGCGAGACGCTGGCCGATTTCGGAGATCATCGCGTCCGTTTTCTCTATCGCAACGCCGACGGCTTCCCGGAGCAGCACGACACCATCGTCGATCTCGTATTCGTCCAGAGCGGCGAAGGCGTACTGCAGCTCGGCGGGACGATGATCGACAAGAAGGCCACCGGCAGCCCTGGTGAGTACGCGGGCTCCAGGCTCGACGGGGGATCGCGTCATCCGCTTGCTGCGGGCGACGTCATTCACATCCCCGCCGCCGTGCCACACGCGTTCCTCGTGACGAAGGGACAGCACCTTACGTATGTGCTCGTCAAATTTCCTGAATGATTCCGGCGGCTGCAGCACTTCAACTGCTGCGCGACGGCAACCGCCGCTTCGTGGCGAACCTTCGAAGTCACGATTCGGCGACCGAGGCGCGGCGCACGGAAGTCGCTGCCGGTCAGGAGCCGTTCGCGATCATCCTGGGCTGCTCCGACTCGCGCGTGCCGGCGGAGATCGTGTTCGATCAAGGGCTCGGCGATCTCTTCGTCATCCGGGTCGCCGGCAATATCGTCGCGCCGTCACAGATCGGCAGCGTGGAGTTTGCGGCGGAGCGCTACGCCACGAGGCTGGTGGTTGTGCTCGGACATTCGCAGTGCGGGGCCATCCTGGCCACGATCGACGAGCTGCAGCGGCCGACTTACAACCAGTCCCGGAATCTGCATTCGATCGTCGATCGCGTGCGCCCTGCGGTCGAACCGCTTCTGCGATCCGAGATGCACCTCCACCAGGATGAGCTCGTCCGTCATGCGGTGCGCGCGAATGTGCAGAGCTCAGTCAGTCATCTACGGCACGGGTCTGCAATGCTCGAGCAGTTGATCGAGAAGGACAACCTCGTTGTCGTCGGCGCCGAATACTCGCTCGAAACGGGCGTTGTGGATTTCTTCGAGGTTTGAGGCTCGTCTGCCGTCTCGACGCATATCCGTGATATAGACAGCCAACCATCGGAGGTCGATATGCGCAACGCCTTGCTGACCATTCTGGCTGTGTGCCTCGCCGTCTCGCTCGCCGCCCAGGACACGCAGACATTCACGATCGATCCGTACTGGCCGAAGCCGCTTCCGGACAAATGGATCATCGGCCGCACCGGCAGCATCTGCGCGGACGCGCACGACCATCTCGTGGTGACGAACCGGCGCGACATCACCACCGAGGAAGCGGAAACCTCCATCCAGTCACCGTCAGTGTTGATCTTCGACCTGGCAGGCAATCTGGTCCATTCGTTCGGTGACTCGAACACAGTGCCGGGAGTGATTCACGGCTGCTTCGTCGATCACGAGAACAACATCTGGCTCACCGGCAACGGGGACGGCATCGTCCAGAAGTGGAGCCACGACGGAAAGATGCTGTTGCAGATCGGCAAGCGCGGGATGTTCGACACGACGGACGGGACGGCAAAAGGACAGCTGCTCAACGCGAGCCGCACGCAATTCTTCAACCCCGCGGGAGTCGTCGTCGACCCCGCGAACGGCGACGTGTACGTCGCGGACGGATACGGCAACCGGCGCGTGGCGGTGTTCGACCGCACCGGCACCTTCCTGCGCCAGTGGGGAAAGCAGGCGACGCAGCAGGAAATCGAGGCGGGCACCGGCGGCGCGTTTGCGCAGCTTGTACACTGCATCGCGATGAGCCGCGCCGGGCTGATTTACGTCTGCGATCGACAGGGTCAACGCGTGCAAGTGTTCGAGAAGAACGGCACATTTGTCAGGAACATCTGGATCAAGACCGGCACTCCGACGCTGCCGGACCCGCGCGGCACGGCCTGGTGGGTTGCGTTCTCGCGCGATCCCGAGCAGAAATTCATGTACGTGATGAACGGCCGCAACGAGCAGGTGCACGTCCTCGATCACGCCAGCGGAAAGATCCTCTCGAGCTTCGGACGTCCCGGGCACTGGCTCGGCAACTTCACGCACGGACACGCGATCGCCGTGGATTCCGGCGGCAATCTTTATGTCGCCGAGACCGACACGGGCCGAAGGATCCAGAAGTTCAGGCTGGAGAAGTAGCACGGGACACTGCTGTCTCAACGCAGAGGCGCCGAGACGGGCGGAAAATGCATTTCTCTGTGGCTGCGTAAGTCGGCTCTGTTGCATCGCGTGCCTTCCCTTCTGGTCTCCTCTAGACTCCTACCCTCCTGTTTCGCAGCGATATACTTGTCCTATGCGCAACTCTCTCATCGTCACCGTGCTCGCGCTGTCAGCGGCGAGCCTCTTTGCGGAATCGGCCGCCGGCGTTCGATGGACGGCACCGGCGGCCTGGAAGAGCGAAGCGCCTCGCCCGATGCGGGCAGCGACCTACTCGATTGCGCCTGTCGCGGGCGATGAAGGCATCGCGGAGTGTGTCGTGAACTACTTCGGACCTGGCCAGGGTGGCGGAGTCGACGCCAACATCGAACGCTGGCGCGGACAAGTGCTCGGCACCGATGGCAAGCCTGCGACTGCCAAGATCGACAAGCGTACGACCCGCGGCATCCCGATAACGCTCGTCGATGCGTCAGGCACCTATACCGGAATGGGCGGCCCGATGATGGCGGGCTCGAAGCCGGCCGCGGGCTATCGCCTCCTGGGCGCGATCGTCGAAGGCCCGGGCGGCAGTGTGTTTTTCAAGCTGACAGGCCCCGCCAAAACGATCGCGGCACAGCAGAAGAATTTCGAGCAACTGCTCGCGTCGATTCAACCTGACAAGTAACGCGGTGGCCGCCGACGCCATCGTCGCGCTGCACTTCGCGTTCGTCCTCTTTGTGGTGCTGGGCGCGATCCTCGTGCTGCGCTGGCCGCGGGTCGCCTGGTTCCACGTGCCGGCGGTCATCTGGGGCGCTGCCGTCGAGTTCACGGGTTGGATCTGCCCGCTGACGCCGCTAGAGAATCGTCTTCGCCGCAGTGCCGGCGAAACCGGCTACCAGGGAGATTTCATCGCACAGTACGTTCTGCCAGTGCTCTATCCCAATGGATTGACGCGACGCGATCAGCTTGTGCTTGGCGGCGTCGCCCTCACGATCAACATCGCGATTTACGCGGTCGTGCTCGTCCGCCATCGCCGAAGCAGAGTCAAAAAACATATGATCGAACCCCAATGAACTGGGACCTCCAGGGATGGCCGGCCTCGGCACGAACGGCAGCGCTCTCTGTCCTCGTGATCGCCGTCACATATGTCATTGGACAACTGACGAAGCGCATTGTCGCCACCCGACTGTCCGCGCTTGCCCGACGAACCGGCAGCGATTGGGTCGAAGCTGTGGTGGGCGCCGTCGCGCGGCGTGTGCCGTTCTGGAGCGTGCTCGTTGGCGTCTACCTCGCCGCCGGGCTCTGGACGCTGCCCCCGAAAATTGCGAATGCCCTCGACCGAGCGTTGTACGTCGTCGCGGCAGCATCGCTAACGTTCCTGGTATCGGAAGTGCTCGTCAAGCTCGTTCGCACGCACGGGCCGGCGATCGACCCCTCTCTGCGGACGACCACACTCACCGAAAATCTCGTTCGCATCGTCGTTGCGATTGTTGGGCTGCTGGTCGTGCTGAACGGACTGGGACTGCAGATTACGCCGATTCTGACCGCCCTTGGCGTCGGCGGCATCGCTATCGCGCTGGCGCTGCAGGACACGCTTTCCAATCTCATTGCCGGCCTGACCGTCGCAAGGCACATCCGCATCGGCAACTACGTCAAGCTGTCATCGGGGGAAGAAGGCTACCTGGTCGACATCGACTGGCGCGTGAGCCGGCTGCGGCAGCTGACAAACAACACCGTGCTCGTGCCCAACTCGAAGTTTTCGCAGTCGATTGTGACGAACTATCACTCCCCCGAGCACGAGCTGGTCGTGACGTTCGAGGCCAGCGTCGACTATAAGAGCGACCTCGATCGCGTAGAAGCCATCACTGTGGAAGTGGCGCGCGAGGTGATGCGTACTGTGCAAGGCGGCGTCCCGAACTTCGAACCCGTCGTGCGATTCCACACATTCGGCGATCCAGGCATCGGCTTCTCGGTGATCCTGCGCGCGCAGGAATACGTCGACCAGTTCCTCATCAAGCACGAATTCGTCAAACGGCTGCACAGGCGGTTCGCAGCTGAAGACATCGCAATCCCGCTCAAGTCCATCGCTCAACGCCAAGACGCTACGCCACCGCAGTGAAAGCGTTCTATTACGGCTGGGTTGTACTGTTCGTAGCGGCTGCCGCCATGGTCGGCACGCTACCTGGGCGCACGCAGGGTCTTGGGCTCATCACCGAGCCACTCCTCGGCGATCTGGGCATCGGGCGTGTGGACTACGCGCAACTCAATCTATGGGCCACGCTCATCGGCTCGGCCGGTGCCATCGGCATCGGCCGCTTCATCGATCGATTCGGCAGCCGGGTCGTCCTTGCGACCGTCGCCGCGGCGCTCGGCGTGACCGTCGTAGTGATGAGCCGCGTGACGACGTTCACCGGCCTGGCGGTGGCCATCACGCTGACGAGGGCGCTCGGTCAAAGCGCGCTATCGGTCGTCAGCATCGCCATGGTCGGCCACTGGTTCGTTCGGCGAATCGACATGGCGATGGCCATCTACAGCGTGGTGCTGAGCGTCGGGTTCATGATTGCGTTTCCTGTCGTCGGCTCGCTCGTGCAGGCGAGTGGCTGGCGTACGGCCTGGTTTGCCGTCGGCGCCGCGATTCTCGCGGGACTCGTGCCACTCGCCTTGTCGTTCGTCAGGCGCAACCCGGAATCAATCGGCCTCGCAGCTGACGGCTACTCCGCTGCGGGTTCCGGTTTGCCGGTTCCAAGTTCCGAGTCGAACGCGGAACCCGGAACTCGGAACTTGGAACCGCAGGGCTACACACTCCGTGAGGCCCTGCTTACCCCCGCTTTCTGGGTCTTTGCCGTCGGCGCCGCGCTTTATGGACTTGTGGCGTCTGGCATCGGCTTGTTCAACGAATCGGTCCTCGCGGAGCGAGGACTCGGACCGAGCGTGTACTACCAGACTCTTGTCGTCACGGCGATCACCGGCCTCGCGGGAAATTTCACCGGCGGCTGGCTCGCGCGATCCGTGCCGTTGAACCGCCTCATGGCCGTGTCGCTGTCGGTGCTGGCAGCCGGACTCCTCGCGCTCCCGCACATCAGCACGCTCGCGATGGCGATGGGATGGGCTGTGATGATGGGCCTCGGCGGCGGGCTCGTGATGGTGCTGTTCTTCAGCGTCTGGCCGCGTTTGTACGGACGGCTTGAGCTCGGCCGCGTCCAAGGTGTCGCGCAAGCGATGACGGTGCTTGCATCAGCGATCGGACCTCTGCTGCTTGCGCTGTGCGTGGAGATGACAGGCAGTTACGCTGCGATGTTCTACATTCTTGCGGGGACGGTGAGCGTTTGCGCAAGCGCCGCAGCAGCCGTCCGCATACCGCCACGGCTGGCCTGAAGGCCAGCACTACGATCGTGATGTCGTCGTGCCGATCTTGTAGTGTCGTCGTGCTGCGCTGTCGTAGTGCCGACCTTCAGGTTGGCCGTAGTGCTGCAGTCGTAGTGCCGACCTTTAGGTCGGCCCTAAAACGCGAAGCGCACGCCGAATTGAATGTGACGGGGCGCCCCGGCTGAGAGCACCTGCCCGAAGGTCGGCGATCCAAAGAAGTTGTCGGGCAGGTCGAAGTTCGTCCGGTTCAGCAGATTGAACGCCTCCGCTCGCAGCTGCAGGCTCGTGCGTCCCCGCAGCGCGACGCGTTTCAACAGCGCAAGATTGACGTTCTGATAGCCAGGCCCCTCGAGAATGTTCCGGCCCGCGTTGCCGAACGTGCCGTAGGCGGGCATCGAAAACGCCGCCGTGTTGAACCACTGATTCGCGCCCGGACTGCTTGCCTCGGCGTTGCCGTTGACGTTCGGACGGTCGTTTCCGCCGAATCCAAGCGACGAACGGCCGGTGTTGCTGTTGTCGACTTCGGGCAGCAGGGCGACGGTGAAGGGCCGGCCGCTTTGCATCTGGACGATGCCGCTGACGGTGAAATCGTATGGCAAATCGTACGAGAAGCTGACAGAAAGACGATGACGGACGTCGAAGCTCGAGCGCCCCCATTCGGCATCGAGATTGGCGCTGTCCTGCGGGAAGTTCGGGTCGCCCGCGCTCGTGAAAAACCCGGACGCATCGTCCATCGATTTGCCGAGCGTGTAGGCCACCAGCATCGTGCAGCCGAATGCGTAGCGCTGCTGGAAGCGCGCCTGAAAGCTGTCGAATTCCGACCGCGCGCGCGATTCGAGGAACGTGATATCCGCATAGCGGGGATCGGGGCGCAGGTTCAGCGGCGCCGCGCTCGGACGCGGCTGGTTGATGTCGTTGGCGGCGACCAGATTGCGCCCGCGCGATCCGACGTACGCGACCTCGGCAACGCGTGTCGCTCCCAACTGTCGCTGCAGCGTCACGTTGAACTCGTGCAGAAGTGGCGTTCGCAAATCTGGTTGAAAGCCGAACGCGGAGTTCGGCGTCGGGATCGGGAAGTCGCTCGGGAACGGATCGGTCAGCGTGACCAGGCCGGCGGCCGAGGTGAAATACGCAGAAAAATTGAAATACGGCGCGCTGAAGTACAGCCCTTCGCTCGGCGCGAGCGCCGAATGGTTGTAGTGGATGCCGTAGGCGCCGCGCAGCACCGTGGTCGCCGCCTGATCAAGGGTCCAGGCCGCGCCGACACGTGGCGCCCAGTTGTTGAGATCGCTTTCGTATCCCGCACGAGGCACGCCGTTGGTCCCCACGGCGACAAGCTCGCCGGTTTGCGGGTCGTATAAGGTCGCGCGATCGTCGACGTCGACCGGCGCCGAGGTCAGGTCGTACCGCAGGCCTGCCGAGACCGTGAGGTTCGGGCGCACGCGATAGCTGTCCTGCACGAACCACGCAAACGACTCGGTTCGCAGGCGCTGCGGATTATCGAGACGCGCCAGCGTCGTGAACGTGGGCAGTCCCGTCAGAAGATCGATCAGCGGGTTTCCGGTGAACGCCCCCGCAAAGGTCAGCGCCCCACGCGCCTGCACGTCGCGAAACGCGTCCTGACGAATCAGTCGGCCGTCGAATCCGGCCTTGACGAGGTGGTTGCCGCGCGTCCACGTCAGCGTGTCGGCGACGTGGATCGTGTTGGTCGTGCTGTGCTGCGGATTGTTGTACTCGTGTCCGAGCGGCGAGTAACCGGACACGGTGATGAGGCTGAGGCCCGCATCACGCGAGTTCGTCCACGGTTCGGGCAACCCAACATCGCGATTGAGTGTGCTCCCTTCTTGTGGAAACACGCCCGAGGACACGCGGTTGAATCCGACACGCGTTTCGTTGAGCAGATTTGCCGAGAGTATGTGCGTGGCGCTCGCGACGAAGTTCTGTCCGCGCCGGTCCACGTCGCTGCCGTACCCCGGCAACAAGGAAAACCCCGGGCCGCTGAACGGCTCAAAAAGACGACGATCGGCAAAGCTGTAGCGCGTCATCAAATCGAAGGCGCCGCCAAACGCGGTGTCGCTGCGGACGTCGAAGTGATCAGTTCTGTCGCGCTGCGTCGGCGAGGAGACGTAGTTGCCGACCTGGGTCGCACGGTTTGGACTGGGATAGAGCGCCGCAATCGCCTGGCCTACCGGATGCGTCAGCGCTGGAGGAAGCGCGCTCCGCGCCGCATCGGTCGGCACCGTCGTGATGCGCGTGAGGCCTTCATCCGCCCGCGTCGCTTCGTAGTCCGCAAAGAAAAACGTGCGGTCCCGGACGATGGGCCCGCCGATGGAGAATCCGGACTGCGCGCGCTGGTACTCCGGATCGGGCTCGCCCTTCGGCGCGAAATAGTTCGTCGCGTCGAGGCCGCCATTACGGAAGAACGTGTATGCAGTGCCCTGCAGCAGGTTCGTGCCTGATTTCATGACCACGCTCACTTGCGACGCGCTCTGCCGGCCGAGCGCGGCTTCGGGCGTGCTCGTGAGCACCTCGAATTCCTGGATTGCGTCGACCGGCGGACGAACGCCCGTCGTATTCAGCTTCGGATCGATGTTGTCGGCGCCGTCGAGCAGAAAGCTGTTGAAATCTTCGCGTCCACCGTTGACGCTGAACGAAAAATCGCCGCGGACAGATCCCGCGGATCCCTGAGCCGCGGGAACGGCGCCCGGCGCGAGCAGCGTCAGCTCGAGAAAATTGCGGCCGTCGAGCGGCATGTCGAGAATCTGGCGATTCTCGACCACGGTTCCGATGGCGGATGAATCGCGCCGCAGATCGGCAATCGGCGCTGTCACCTCGACGCGATCCGTCAGCGCGCCGACCTGCAGCTGCGCGTCGGCGCGCAGTTCCTGATTGACCGCGAGCACGACACGTTGAACCTGCGTCTTGTGTCCAGGCGCGCCTATCTCGACCCGCCAGGTACCGGGTGCGAGTTCGGCGAGCGCGAATGCCCCCGACTCGCTGCTGGCAATCGAGCGCGTCTCGTTGGTCGCCTCGTTGACGGCCGTAATCGTGGCGCGTGCAACAACAGCGCCCGATGCATCCACGACCCGTCCGCGGATGGCGGCGCGATGGCTCTGTGCCTGCACTTCGACGGCCAGCACCAGCATCATCGCGACAGCACGAATCGCACTTGGGATCGTCACGGCGCACCTCACGTAAGCAGCCTTTTCGGCTGGGACGTATTCAAGTAACATCCAAATCCTATGCTGAAACAGCTCCTCGCCGTCATCGCGGTTGGCTCGAGTCTCGCAGCTCCGGCATGGGCGCAGGGGCCAAGACGAGTCGCACTCGGCGACTGGCCTGAAGCGCGGGGTGCGAATCGCGACGGCAGCTCGACAGAGACCGAGCTTCCATCTTCATGGGATCTTAAGGGAACCAACCTGCTGTGGCGCGTGCCCTTCGGTGGCCGCTCTGCGCCGATCGTGATGGGCAACCGCGTGTACGTGCAGAACCCGTCGGGACGCGGGCCGTCGCTGCAGGAACGCGTGATGGCGCTCGACGTCGACACGGGCAAGGTGCTGTGGGAGTTCAAGTTCAACATTTTCCAGAGCGACGTGCCGCCGCATCGTGTCGGATGGGCATCGCCTGCCGCCGATCCCGAGACCGGCAACGTCTACGCGCTTGGCGTCGGAGCGACGGTCGTCGCGCTGTCCGCCGAAGGTAAGCCGCTGTGGCAGCGCTCGGTCGGCGAAGAATTTGCCGCGTTCACGACACACGGCGGCCGGACGATGTCCCCGATCATCGACGGCGATCTGGTGATCGTCAGCGCAGCCGTTTCGAATTGGGGCGCCCAGGCTCCCCGATCGCACCGCATCATCGCGCTCAACAAGCGCACCGGCGAGATCGTGTATGTGGCAAACCCGGGCGGAAGGCCGTACGACACGGCGTACGCCGCTCCGTACATCGGAACGATCAATGGAACGAGGCTGCTGATTGTCGGGCTTGGCGACGGCGGCATTCACGCCATCAAGCCGCAAACCGGCGAGAAGGTGTGGAGCTTCGTCGCGGCAAAGCGCGCCATCAACACAGGCGTAGTGGTGAGCGGCAACACGGTGATCATCTCGCACGGCGACGAGAATCTTTCCGGCAACGAAATGGGCATGATCGCCGCGCTCGACGGCGCGCAGACAGGCGACATCAAAGCGACGAAATGGGCACATTTCGGCGAGCAGTTTGGCTTCTCGTCTCCCATCGTCGACGGCCAGCGGATTTATCAGATTGAGAACGGATCCCGGCTGAAGGCGTACGACATCGAGACGGGCAAGGAGCTGTGGACCCAGCCGCTCGGCACATCGCAGAAGGCGCCGCCGGTGATGGCCGATGGAAAGATCTATGTCGGCTCCGAGAACGGCAAGTTCTTCATCGTCCGCCCGGGCGCGGACCGCGCTGAGATTCTCAACGAAGTCGAGCTGCCCCTCAGCCAGAACAGCATCGGCGGATCGGAAGGCACCGAGGAGCAGGTGTTCGCCGGCGCCGCCATTTCGCGCGGCCGTGTCTTCTTTGTGTCGAGCGATGCGATTTATGCAATCGGTTCCAAACAGCGGAAGACCCTCACGGGGTGGGCTGTCGACGAGCCTGCGGTGACCGGCGAGGGCGCTCCGGCGTACGTAGCAAGTGTCGCCGACGGAGCTCGTGCTCGAACCGGGCCGCACGGTGAAGCTGGCGGCGCGATCGTTCGACGCGCGGGGGCGGCTACTGCGCGAGGAGAAGGCCACGTGGTCACTCGAGGGTCTCAAGGGCACCGTCGCCGACGGCAACTTGACGATCGGCCCTGACAAGATCGAGCAGGCCGGCCTGATCAAGGCCACCGTAGGCACGCTCACCGGCGAGGCGCGCGCGCGCGTCGCGCGGCCGCTGCCATGGAGCGAGACGTTCGACTCGCTGGAGGAGAAAGCGACCCCTGCCGGATGGGTCAATGCGGGCAGCCCGCTTGGCCCTCTGGTGGTTGCCACGCTGGATGGCCAGAAGGTGCTCCATAAAACGCCGACGAACACCTTGTTCAAGCGAGGGCGGTTCTTCGTCGGCCCTGTCGAATGGTCGAATTACACGATGCAGGCCGACGTGCGCGCGCCGACGCGCCGCCGCATGATGGCGGACGTCGGCATCACGGTGCAGCGATACAGCCTTGTCTTGTACGGAACGACGCAGCGGCTCAAGCTCGAACCGTGGGAGCCGGAAACACAGCGGACGGCTGCCGTGCCCTTCGAATGGAAACCGGATGCGTGGTACACCATCAAGCTGCGCGTCGAAAATCTCGCCAATGGCCAGGTGCGTGCGCGCGGCAAGGCGTGGCCGGCCGGCGAGCCAGAGCCGGCCGCCTGGCAAATCGACAAGACAGATCCCATCGGCAACCGCCAGGGCGCACCAGGATTTTTCATCGACGCCGAATTCGGGGCGTACATCGACAACGTAAAACTTTCTCCCAATGAATAACATGACAAGCACGCTCACACGTCGACGCAGAGACGCAGAGTCGCGGAGAAGTTCCTTTTTTCAAAAGAGGTCGTGCTCTGCGGCTATGCGCCTCTGCGTCAGCGTGGCCTTTGCCTCGATCGCAGCGGGTGCAACCGTCCATCTTTCTGCATCCGATCCTGGCACGGGCGATTGGCCGATGTGGGGCGGCACGCCCGATCGCAACATGGTCTCCAACGCCAAAGGGCTGCCGAGCGAGTGGGACGTCAAGACGAAGAAGAACATCAAGTGGGTCGCCGATCTGGGGTCGCAAAGCTACGGGAACGCGGTCGTTGCCGGCGGCTTGGTGTTCGTCGGGACGAACAACGAAGGACTGCGCGACCCCAAGCAGCCGGGCGATCGCGGCGTGCTGATGGCGTTTCGCGAGACCGACGGCGAGTTCATGTGGCAGCACACCCACGCAAAGCTCGAGGCGGGACGCGCCAACGACTGGCCGTATCAGGGTGTTGCCTCTTCTCCTCTCGTCGATGGAAAAACGCTGTACTACGTGAGCAATCGCGCCGTGCTCTTTGCCGTCGACATCGAAGGATTCCGCGACAAGGAGAACGACGGTCCTGTCACCGACGAGAAGCTCACGGGTATGACCGACGCCGACGTCGTCTGGTCGTTCGACATGATGGAGGAAGTCGGCACCTATCCGCATAACCTTGCGAACTCCTCGCCGACGATGTGGGGCGATCTGATTTTCGTGAGCACCTCGAACGGGCAGGACGAAAGCCACGTCAACATTCCGTCGCCGCGCGCGCCGGCGATCATCGCGGTGAACAAGGCCACCGGAAAGCTTGTCTGGGAGGACAATTCCGTCGAGGACCGCATCCTGCACGGCCAGTGGTCGCCGCCGTCCGTCGGGACGATCGGTGGCGTCGTGCAGGTCGTCTCGGCGCAGGGCGATGGCTGGGTCCGCGGGTACGAGGCGCAGACCGGGAAAAAGCTATGGGAGTTCGACACCAATCCTAAAGAGGCTGTGTGGCCGAAGACGCGAAACGAGCTGATCTCGACGCCGGTGATTGTCGGCGACCTGGTCTATCTCGCCAACGGGCAGGACCCCGAGCACGGTGAAGGCGTCGGCAACTTCTACGCGATTGACGCGACGAAGCGCGGCGAGATTACGCAGAGCGGCCGCGTGTGGAACTTCACGAAGATCCGCCGATCGATTTCGACCGCGGCGGTCGCGGACGGGCTCGTCTACATCTCGGATTTCAGCGGATTCCTCTACTGCCTCGACGCCGCGACCGGCAAGGAGCTCTGGATGCACGACCTCTTTGCGGCGGTGTGGGGATCGCCCTTCGTCGTCGACGGCAAAGTGTACATCGGCGACGAGGACGGCGACATGACGGTGCTCGCGCACGGCCGCGAGAAAAAGGTGCTCGCGGAAATGAACATGGGCAGCTCCGTCTATGCCACGGTGACGCCGGCGCACGGCACGATCTTCCTCAACAACCGCAATCAGCTGTTCGCAATCGCGAACAAGTAGCGAGGTCCCTGCGCATGCGATGGCTCATCTTCGTGCTCGGCGCGGTGCTGTCCTGGGGCGCCTACGGGGTGCTGCTCCATCGCGGCCAAATCGTGCTGGGCAATCCGCTGAAAGCGCTGCTGTGCGTGGGCGTCGCGTATTTCCTGATCGGAGTGCTGATCCCCGCAGGCGCGCTCGCATCGCAGGGAGCGCTGTCGAACTTCAATCAGACGGGATTGGTGACGGCGACGATCGCGGGCGCGCTAGGCGCGATCGGCGCGGCGTGCATCATCTGGGCGTTCCGCGCGGGCGGGCTGCCCGTCTACGTGATGCCGCTGGTCTTCGGCGGCGCGCCGATCGTGAACGTGCTGTTGTCGATGGCGATCCATCCGCCGAAGGTGGCGCCGAGTCCGCTGCTGTACGTCGGATTCGTGCTCGCATCGGTCGGCGCCGGGATGGTGCTGTACTTCAGGCCCGCGGCCTGAGCGACAAATTTCCTATCTCAACGCAAAGACGCCAAGACGCAGGGAAGTCACATCACAATCCGAAAATACTAAACACGAAGACGCGATGAGCGCGAAGCTCTCTTCGTAGTGCCGACCTTCAGGTCGGCCCGGCTTCGACTACACGCTGCGCGGTGTTGTGTCGACGCGCGGCCACGGTGACAACGCCACATACCAGAGCAATATCAAGTTCGCCAGCGGAACGGCCGCGAACACTCCCGTCCACGGAGAGAAGCCGAGCCTTCGGCAAATCGTCGCCGCTGGCCAGATGACGACGAACGCCATCACCCCGATGAACGTGATGACGATCAGTTCGGGCACTCCGACCTGCTCGAGCATGAGACCTCCTGTTAGATTGATCCTGCGCGGCGCCAGTATCCCATCGTGAGGTCCCCGATGATCAGCGCATCCTCTTCATAGATGTCTTCGAGGCATTCCAGCAACGCCGAGGCATATCGTCGCTGCCCGAGCAGTGCCATCGAACGCAGCATCCTGCTGATGCGCAGAAAATTATGATTGCCTTTCGTCAACCAGAGCCGGCTCCGCTGGTCGAAGTCGCCACCACGCACGACACTCATGTCCGGGCCGCGAGCTGACATCTTCAGACCGTAGAACTGCAACATCAGCTCCAGGGACTGCGCCAGCGCCCCTCGGAGTGAGTCATCGGAATCGAACGCTGCGATGTCTTCTTTCGACAGCAACGGCGCCGACGCATTCGCACCGCTCGGTTCAGGAAGCGGGAACAGCCATTGAATGTAGTCGTGATGAGACTCGAGCTCTTCGAAGTCGAATCCAAGGATGTGGCTCAATAAGCGGCCACGATGATCGCGCCCGTGACCTCGATAGAACGCCAGAAGCCGACTTTCAGGCATCACGGCACCGCGTTTCGCCTTCTGCTCTTGTGTCTTCGTGGTCAGTTCTTGGTGGTCCGTTGTCCGATCGCCCACAAGGCCCCTGTCGTTCGGATGAAGATCTGTCCATCGGACACTGCCGGCGAGCTGAGCGTGTAGTCGCCGAAGTCGTTCTCGGCAAGGATTTCGAATTTCGGACCCGCCCGCAGAACCGTGGTCAAGCCGTCTTCATTCGTGATGTACAGTTTGCCGTCGGCCAGCGTGAACGAACCGCTGTAAGTGCTCGGGCGGAGGCGCTGCTTCCCGTATATTTCCTTGCCGGTCTTCGCATCGAGGCACCACATGATGCCTCGATCGTTCACGACGTAGACGTAGGTGCCATCGGTCACTGGCGTCGGCACATCCGGTCCGTTCTGAAATTCCCACATGATGTGCGATTTGGCGACGTCGCCGCGTCCACCCGGTCGCATAACGAGCATCGGCCGCTCGCGCGACGGCGCGATGATGATCTCGCCGTGCACGACCGGCGACGCAACGATGCGGTACGCGAGGTCATTGGTCGGATTGAGCGCATCCGCGCGCCATAGCTCCTTGCCCGTGTTCACGTCGTGCCCAGTCACGGCATCGCCGCCGGTGATGACCAGCTCGAGCGTGTTACCCGATCGCACAATCGCCGGCGTCGTGTACGAGTCCGGCGACTCGCGCTGAGCGATCGTCGGGCGCTCCTGCCGCCAGATCGTGCGGCCGTTCGTCTTGCTGATTCGCAAGACGTACGACGGGTCGTCGGTCTTCATCCCGTGCAGCACCTGCACGAACAGAGAGTCTCCATAGAGCAGCGGCGACGACCCGTAGCCCCACTGGAGCCCGAAACGCCCGTATTCCTTCTGGATGTCGCGCATCCAGAGCTCCTTGCCGGCGAAGTCGAAGGCCTTCAGGATGCCGGTGCCCGTCATCACCCAGACGTTGGCCCCGTCGGTGACCGGCGACGGGGTCGACATGTTCTGCTTGCGCTCCCGATGATCGCCGTCGCTGAGGTGCCGCTTCCAAATCGCCTCACCCTTCGTGCGATCGACGGCCCACAGAAACAGGCTGCCCTTCTCTGCCACGTTCAGGAAAATGCGGTCGCCCCAGACGATCGGCGTCGATCCCGACCACTCCGGCATCGGCAGCTTCCACGCGATGTTTTCGGTCGTGGTCCACTTGACGGGAAGGTTCGATTCGGCGCTGATGCCGTTCAGCGACGGCCCCCGCCACTGCGGCCAGTTCTCGGCGTAAGCATCCACGCTGCTGAAGAGTAGGCACGTCGCAACGGCGAGAGAACGCATGTCGGATATTCCTTTTTCGTTTTTAGTTCGTTCTTCGCTTTTCGCTTTTCGTTTTTCGTTTTCTACCGTCTCAACTGCTCAGGCAGAATCAACTCGTTCGCTTTCTCCGCAGCCGCGTCTGACGTCGACCCCTCGGTCCATTCCTGAATCCGTGATTTCCCAGGCCGGTAAAGGGATTCCAGCGGCGCCCACACCTTGTCCACTCGATCGTCGAACAGATCGCCGATCAGCAGATCGGTGACGGTGCCGCGCAGTTCGGGATAATTCTTGACGAACTCGCCGAAGCTGAAGCCCGAGTAGTACTCGCAGACGAGGCGACGCATGCGATCGACGCCTCTGTTGAAATTCGCGCCCCACGCCCCGAGTTGGGCGGCAGACGTGTCTCCTTTGGCGAGACCGTCGACGATCGCCTCGGCGGCCAGCTGTCCCGATTTCAGCGCCAGCAATACGCCAGACGAGTAGAGCGGATCGAGAAAGCCGAACGCGTCCCCCACGAGCACCCAGCCGTTGCCGGCGACTTCCCTGGCGCGGTACGAGTAATCCTTCGTGACGAAGTAGCCGGTGGATCGCCTTGCGTGTGCGAGCCGCTGCTTCACGCCCGGCGCGTTCTCTACTTCATCCTCGTAGGTCTTCTCGTGGCTCTCGCGATTCTTGTTGAACAGATGCTCGAAGGGCGCGACGACCCCGACGCTGACCGTGTTGTCGTGTTGCGGGATGTACCAGAACCACCCCTGCTTATCGCCGGTTTGAATCACGAGCGTGGCGCCTTCGTCGCGGCCGCTGTCCCGGTACGCGCCTTCCCAGTAGGTCCAGATCGCCCCTTTGTTCAGAACCGGGTCCCAGATCCGAAGCTTGAATCGGTTCTGCAGCATCGCGGTCTGCCCGCTGGCGTCGACCACGACGTTCGCAAACACGTCTCGATCGTTGTTCTGCTGGTCGCGAATCTTCACGCCCATCGCCCGGTCGCCGTCGAACAGCACCTCGAGAACGCGCACGCCTTCCTGCGCGTCGACGCCGTGCTCGCGGGCGTTGTCCAGCATCATCTTGTCGAATTCGCTGCGGATCACCTGCCAGGTCTGCGAGCATTCGTGCGGCTTGTTGTCCCAGAAGTAAAAGGGCGCCGATTCCCGGCCGCGCGAATTGACGAACTGCACGCTGTACTTCTTGACGAAGGGACTGGCCTGCATCTTCGGCAGCATGTTGAGCTGCTTCAGCACCCAGTAGGTCTCAGGAATCAGCGACTCCCCGATGTGAAAGCGCGGGAATCGATCGCGCTCGAAGAGCTGTACACGATAGCCGCGCTGAGCGATGAGCGTGGATGTGGTTGAACCGGCGGGTCCCCCGCCAATGACGATGACGTCTGGATTCACTTGGCCCCGAGACTGTAAAGGTAACGATAGCCGCGCATGTACATCTCGCTGTCGACGAGCGCCGGCGATGCATCGAACCCGTCGTCCAGCACATTCTTCGCCAGCACGTCGAACGTGCCCCCATTCCGCAGTACGACGGTGTTGCCGTCGCGACCGGTGATGTACACGCGCCCCGCGGCGCCGACCGGCGACGAAAAGACTTCAGACAAGCCGTCCAGCCGCTGCAGCTGATAGTGCGGCTTTCCGGTCTTCGCGTCGAATACCGACAGAATCGGCGAGTTGCTCTTCAGGATGTAGAGGAAGCTGTCGTAGAGCACAGGCGACGGGACGTATGGCGTATCGCGATCGAGCGACCAGACGATCGCCTTCGATCCCGTCAGGTCCCCTTTCGCATCGGCGATCCGGATCGCCTTCAGGTTGTTGCCGCGGAACCCGCTTGTCGCAATCACGATGCCGTCCTCGCCCACCGGCGAAGGGATCGGGTTCATCGTGAGCCCAGGGCTGTGCCAGACGACCTGCCCTGTCTCCAGATCGTAGCTGTGCAGCTTGTTCATCCCAGGCACGATCACCTGCGCCCGTCCCGCCTGCTCGACGACGTACGGCGTGGCCCACGTGTCGATCTCATCGCGGCTGACGCGCCAGAGTTCCTTGCCGGTGTTCTTGTCGAGCGCAGTAATATACGAGCCCTTCGTGTGATCCCACACGACGACGAGCCGATCGCGATAGAGAACGGGCGTACTTCCCTCGCCGAACTCGTTGCGCATCGACTTGTCGCCGAGATCCTTCTGCCAGACCAGCTTGCCGTTCATGTCGTACGCGTAAATGCCGCGCGACTCGAACGACGCGATCACATGTTGGCCGTCGGTCATCGCCGACGCAGACGCCCATGTGCCGTTGTCCTGGTGGGACGCCTCGTGCGGCGCTTCCTCGCGCGCGGTGTGCTGCCAGACGACACGGCCGTCGCGGCGGTCGAGTGCCATCACGACATAGCGGTGGACGCCCCTCGGATTGACGCCGCCGCGCGGCGCGTGCGAATCGACGACAGTGGTGTCAGCCGGGATCGCGGTGAGCACGAACACGCGGTCTCCCCAAATGACCGGAGACGCAGAGCCGCGACCCGGGATCTCGACCTTCCACCGGACGTTGCTCTTTTCGCTCCACTCAATCGGAGGATTGGCAGTGCGGGAGATTCCATTGGCGAGCGGACCACGCCACTGCGGCCAGTAGCGGTCGGACTCGGGCGCTTGCGCAAAGGGCGCGAGCGACAGCGGAATGGCGACGAGAACCGCGGCGATGCCGTAAGCGATTCGCATGTTGAGGAATACTCTTCGTTACAACTGCGAGTTTACCAGACGAGCGGCGGGACGAAGATGAAGCCTGCGTGAAGCACGAGTCTTGTTTTACGGTTTGCGCAATGCGCACGATAATGTGGCTGAGGACACCATGAGACTCTTCCTGCTCGCCGTCGCCATCGGGATGTCGCTCACCACGGTACACGCCGAAAACTGGCCCCATTGGAGAGGGCCGGCGGCCACCGGTGTGTCGGGGGAAACCGCCCTGCCGGAGCGGTGGAGCGACACCGAGAACATCGCGTGGAAAGCGCCCGTCCGCGGCCTCGGCATATCGTCGCCGATCGTGTGGGGCGATCAAGTGTTCGTCACTTCGCAGATCGGGCGAAGCGCGCGGCGGGCGGGAAATCATCCGACGCTCGTGCAGGGTGGCAACGCGGCAGACGCAGGAGAACGCGCGCTAGGCGGCAGCCCGTCGGCTGGGTCAGGGAAAGTTGTCTTTCTGGTGACGGCGCTGAACCGCGCCGATGGACGCAAGCTGTGGGAGTACGAGCTGCCGGCGGAAGGACAGCTTGCCGAAGTCCACGACAAGCACAATCTCGCCTCGTCCAGTCCCGTCACAGACGGACGACGAGTGTACGCGTGGTTCGGCACGGGCCAGATCGTCGCGCTCGACATGAGCGGCAAACTTATCTGGTCTCGGCATCTCGGCCGGGAGTATTCGCCGTTCGACATCAACTGGGGCCACAGCAGCTCGCCCGCGATCTTCAACGACTCGCTGTTCCTCATCTGCTATCACGACACGGACTCGTATCTGTTGAATATCGATGCCGCATCGGGCAAGACCAAGTGGCGCATGGATCGCGGCGGCGCATTCAACTCGTACAGCACGCCGCTGGTCGTGCAATCCGGCGACGTCCACGAGCTGATCGTCAACTCCAGCGAGGGCATCAGCGGGCATGACGCCGCAACAGGACAGCTCCTGTGGCACATCCAGGAGACCAATCGCTTTCCGATACCGATGCCGGTGTTCCACGAGGGCACGATTTACACGAGCCGCGGATATCGGAGCGGGCCGTACATGGCCATCCGCCCCGGAGGGAAGGGCGATGTCAGCAAGAGCCACGTCGCGTGGCGAGTGGACACAGGAGCGCCGTACGTCTCGTCGCTCGTCCACTACAACGGACTACTCTACATGGCCGGCGATGTGGGCGTGCTGAGCGCGATCGACGCGCGCACCGGGCAGCGCGTGTGGCAGGAGCGGACGGGCGGCGTGTTTACCGCCTCTCCCGTTGCCGCCGATGGAAAAATATATCTATTGAGTGAGGACGGTCAGACGATCGTACTGGCCGCCGGCAGTCAGCCGCGCGTGCTCGCGCGCAATCGCTTGAACACACGCCAGCTGGCGTCTCCGGCAATCTCCGGCGGGCGACTCTTCATTCGTACGGACGACGCAGTGATCGCCATCGGAAAATAAAGCAGGGATTGGGGGCTGGGGATTAGGGATTGGAAGTGACACACTTCGCGTTCGCCGGCTACGAAGCCACCGCTGCCGACGCGCCGCATTTCGGGCAGTAATGGAAAAATACGTTACGTCGCGTCTGGCACGTCGCGCACGCATCGAACAGCTTCAAGCCGCAGTGGACGCAAAAATCTGGCTTCACGTCGCCCGTCGTCAAGAGTGCGCGCTCGCAGCCGGGACATACGTTTGCGGCCAGCTTCTTCAGGGCATGCTCCGGCGGCAGCGATTGGCGTCGTTCCCGCTCGGTTTGGCGCTCGACCTCCTGGCGCTTCGCCATGTACTGCCGCATCGCCTTGATGATGTAGTGCGCCGAGATCGCCGTCAGCACGATCCCGACGGCGTACCGCACATACCCGCCGTAGCTCGGTAGATACGGGACGAGCTCGACGAAGAATGTAAACACCGCGAAAAGCACGAACCCGCGCATCAACAGCCAGTAGTCGCTCTTGCGCTTCTTCGCCACCATCCAGCCGGCGACGAGCAGGAGCGGAAGCGTCAGCGCCAGGCGCGCGCCGAAGACACGCAGCTCCCGGCGAAACAGCGCAGATTGATACGCGCTTTCGGCTCCTTCGAGGAGCCGCGAAATCGCGGCATGACGCGCAGACAACGTCTGCCGTGTGTCGAGCAGCTCCTTGTCGAGGCGTTCGACCGTCGCCTGCGACTCGCGCTCGCCGGCTTTCAGCTTGTCGAGCTCGCGGGTGCGCGTCAGCACTTCCGGGTCCTGGCTTGGATCGGTCGTCGCGGTTCGCGTCTGAATCCAGTTCGTATAGCTCGAGCGCGTCGATTGGTAGGCGTTGGATACGGCCGTAAACGCAAGCCCCGCCTGCTCGCGTTGATCGGACAGGTCTCGCTCGCGCGCTTCGAGCGTCCGCACGTCGGCGCGGGCCGCCGAGAGCACCGACTGGTCCGCAAACTGATCGAGATCGAGCGTCGATTCGAGCCGTGGCAGGTCGGCGATGACCCGGCCGCCCAGGCCGATGAGAAAGCCGGCAAAGACGAAGGACACCACCCACATGAGCAGGCGGAACAACCCCTCTGGGACGCGCAGGCTCTTGAACATTTCTTGTCGCGGGGGCCCCTCCGCCCCGCTCCTCGCCGCTCGCTTGCGGGGCCCCATCGCCCCGCGCCGCTCGCGGCTCTGACGTGTTATCCGCCGATCGCAAATAAGCTGCGATCGGTCCTGATGTACCAACGGCCGTCGACGAGGGCAGGCGACGCCAGGGTGGCTTCGCCAATTCGATTCGTGCGCAGCAACTCGAACGCCGGGCCGGCGCGCACGACGAATGTCTCGCCCTGATCGTTCGTGAAGAAAATCTTCCCGTCAACGGCGACGGGCGACGCGGAGAACCCTTCGCGCTGCGCGACGCCAAGCCTGCCCTGCCATAGCACTTTGCCGGTCGTGGCCTCGAACGACGTGACGATGCTCGCCATGTCGTTCACCGTGTAGAGCTGATCGCCATAGAGGATCGGCGACGGCACGAACGGCGATCCCTTCGGGCTCACCCACGCGAGGTGCGTGCGCGTCACGTTGCCGCGGCCGCCCGGCCGAATCGCGAGCGTCGGACCCACCCGACCTGATGCGGCGAACACCAGCCCATGGCCGACCACTGGCGTAGGAATGACTTCGAACGAGTTGCCGTCACACACCCATAGCTCGCGTCCCGTCTCGGGATCGTATGCCGTGACCGATGACTGGCTGCTGACGATGAGCTCGTCGCGCTTTTCAACGGTGACAGCGACCGGCGTACCCCATCCGACGGACGCACGGCGCGGTGTCCGCCACAACTCCTTGCCGGTCTTCGCATCGAACGCCGCGACGAACGACCCGCCGTCAAAATCCTGGTACACAATGATTCGGTTCTTGTACAGCAGCGGCGAGCCAGCCGATCCGTGGTAGTTGTCGACGTCGCCGAGATCCTTGTGCCAGATGAGCTTGCCGTTGAAGTCGAACGCCGCCAGGCCGCGGCTGCCGAACGACGCGTAGACGAGCGTCCCGTCGGTCGACGGTGTCGCCGATGCGTGTCCGTTCTTGTAATGCGCGCGCCCCGTTCTGCCGTCAGGCGCAAAGGCCTCCCACAATTGGGCGCCGTCTGTTCGCCGGAATGCGATGAGGGACACCCGGCGGCCGCCGTCGTGGGCGCTCGTGAGAAAAATTCTATCCCCCCACACGATCGGCGACGAGTTGCCGCGGCCCGGTACAGGCTTCTTCCACACGACATTGTCCGTAGCCGACCACGTGTCAGGGTACGTACCGGTCGCGAGACCCTGTCCTGACGGCCCGCGCCACACCGGCCAGTATTTAGCGCCTTCGCCGTCGACTCCGACCATGCGCACCGCCGGCTGTTGCGCGAGGAGGACACCGGCGCCAAGGAGCAGACAGACGATTGCAAGCGGCAGCTTCATCGCCCTCCATTTTTTCATATGACCGGCGAGGTAGAAGATGTTTGTGAACCCGCGGCGCTTCAGCGCCGCACCGGCGATATGCGCGCGTGGCCCGTGCCCGCAATACAAGACGAGGGGCGATTCACGCTTCGCGGCCAGCGTCTGCGAATGCCGTCCGGCCTGCCAGAACGGGACGTGCACGGCGCCGGGAACATGACCCGCGCCATATTCCTGCTTCGAACGAACATCGAGGATGAGGGGCGGATCGCCCGCGGTAATGCGCTCCATCAGCTCCTCGGGCGTCAGCGACCTAGTCATTGACGACGAAGCGTTTTGCTTTCAGCTCGAACCTGGGCAGTGAATTGGTTTCGACAACGTCCACCGGGACGGTCAGGCCGAGCGAATCGCGAAGGGCGTCGGCCACACGGCGCGCGACCTCGGCCTGTCCGTTCACGCCGGGGCTCAGCTCGATCTCCATCGACAATTCGCGAAGCGACCGGTAGGTGGCGACAGTTGCGCGGTACTCCCGCACTTCGCTGAATCGACGGACGACGGATTCCAGGGCCGATGGATACACGTTGACGCCGCGCACGTTCACCATGTCGTCCGCACGCGCGAGGATCCCTCCTTCGAGCCGCATGAAACTGCTTCCGCACGCGCACGGATCCGAACGCCGGACGACGAGGTCGCCGGTGCGATATCGAATCAGGGGGCTGGCGGCACGTCCCAGATTGGTGACGATCAGCTCGCCTTGTTCTCCGTCGGCAACCGGACGTTCCGAGCCTGGCCCGAGGATTTCGCAGACGTATTCTGCTTCATTCACGTGAAGGGCGCCGGGCGACTCCCAGCACTCAAAGCTGATCGGCCCGACTTCGGTGAGCCCGTGATGGTCGATCACGCGCGCTCCCCATCCCGTCTCAATCCGCTGCCGCGTCGTCGCGATGCTGCCGCCGGGCTCGCCGGCCACGATCAACATGCGCACCGAGCTTGCGGACAGATCCGCCGCCAGGCCGCTCATCTCGCCCGCCACGTCGAGCAATCGGAGCGCGTACGTGGGCGTGCAGCAGATGACCGTGGGTTGCAGCGTTTCGATCATCGACAGGCGTGCCTGGCTGGACATGCCGCCGGCGGGGATACAGTGTGCCCCAATCTGGCAGCCCGCCTCGAACGCAGTCCAGAAGCCGAGAAACGGCCCGAACGAGAACGGAAAGAAAATCCGATCGTGCTCGTCGACGTGCGCGCCGGCGTAGACCGCTTTCCAGCACTCGAGCATCCACTGCCAGCTCTCGTTCGTGTCTATCCAACGCAGAGGCTTTCCGGTTGTCGAGGACGTCTGGTTGTAGCGGGTATATCGATCGAGAGGCTCGCTCAGGTTCGTGCCCCAGGCGGGCGAGGTCAGCTGATCGTGAATTAACTCGCCCTTGGTCGTGAGCGGCAGCGTCGCAAGGTCGCGCGGAAATACAAGCGCCGCCGGATCGATGCCGGCCGCGTCGAGCTTGCGTGTGTAAAACGGATTCGTCCCGTAGATCTGCCGAAGGAGGGCGGCAAGGCGATCAGCGGATCGCGACGCCATGCGCATCAGGCACCTCCGATGATCCCCGCCAGATCCACTCGAACAGTGGACCTGCCGCCATCGTCGTCACCAGCGTCATGATGACCATCACCGTGAAGAGCGTTGGCGTGATCAAGCCGCGCTGTAGTCCGATGTTGAGGATGATCAGCTCCATCAATCCACGTGCGTTCATGAGCGCGCCAACCGCCATCGCTTCCCGGTTCCCCAGACCGGCGAGGCGCGCCGCACCCCAGCACCCAACCGCTTTTCCGGCCGTTGCGACGAAAATCACTATCATCGAAAGCCACAACAGCTCAACCGACCACAGGAGCGAGAGTTGCGTCGAGAATCCGGAAAATGTGAAGAACACCGGCACCAGCAGGTTGGATGCGATGGGCTCGATGCGACGGCCGAGCAACTCGGTCATCGCTCCGCGGGGAAGAAGCGCGCCGACAACGAATGCCACGAAGACCGCATGCGAGCCCAGGAATCCTACGACGTCGAAGCCTCGATCGACGCTGACAAGCACGACGCCGAGAAGGATCCACGCAATCATGTCGCTCACTGAGCCGGCTACAAGCGTCAGCGTGCCGAGCGCCGTGCCGCTGATCCCGCGTTCCTGGATGATGCGTGCCAGCACCGGGAACGCCGTCACCGACATCGCGGCGCCGAGATATACCACGCTCTGCCAACGCGACACGCTGGCGAGGAAGAAACGGCCATCCGCGTACAGCGCCGACGCCATTAGGGCGCCGAGGAGGAACGGCGCAACGACGCCTGCTAGTGAAATCAGCATGGCGCTTCGGTACGACTGTCTGATGAAGCGCGTCTGCAGATGCATTCCGACGACGAACATGTAGAGAACGAGGCCGATCTCGCTCGCCGCAGCCAGCACGCCGTGAGATTCTGGCGGAAACAGCATCTGCTGAATGGACGGCGCCACGAGCCCGAGCAACGAAGGCCCCAGCAAAATGCCCGCAATCATCTCGCCGATCACTCGGGGCTGTCCGATGCGTGGCATCAGCGCACCGAGCGCGCGGCAGGTAATCAGGATAACAACGAGCTGAACGACAAACTGAAGCGCGAGCTGTCCGGTCGACATGGTCACGCGCCCGGCGCCACCTCGATCAACGCGTTGATCTCGGGTGGGATGTCGATCGATCGCATCGGTTCGCCGGGTTTCGTGCTGACGCACTTCACCGCAATCTTCCCGGTAGCGATGCGCGTCTCTCCTCTGGAGACGATGCCTTCATAACGAATCGTGCGCGCGTCCTTGCCGACGACGCGCAGATGCACGTCGAATTCGTCCTCGAACCTCAACGGCCGGTAAAATTCGAAGGACGCTTCCACCCGCGGCCACCCAATGCCGGATCCACCGGCGATCGAGAGCCCGGCCTCGCGCCACATCGCATGCTCGGCTTCTTCCAGATAGCGGAAGAACCAGCTGAAATGCACGATGCCCGCCATGTCGGTCTCGTAGAACTGCACGCGTCGCGTGAGGCGGTATTCGCAAGGCATGCGTTAGACGAGGGGCAGCACTTCGACGATATCGCCGATCTTGGCGCCTTTGTGGATCATCTCGGTGCGGCGTCCATAGAGTGTCTTCGCCTCGCGCATCCAGAACACGCCCATCATCTCGGGGTTTGGCGTCACCGACAGAAACACCGTGGGCCGGCTTTCGTAGTCGACGCCGCCATCGCGAAGCACGCGTCCGAGCGGCACGTCGTTTTGCAGAATCTGCTTCTGAATGCGCGCGGGAAAGGCCGGAATCCTGATACGGATGGCCCCCATCTCGACCGGGCGCCCGGTGTACTCCTGGGCGAGGAGGACTCTGCGGAAGTACCACGGGCCGTGACGAAACGTCGCCAGAGGTCGCAACGCCACACGACCGCCGAAATGGCGCTCGAGCGTCAGCGTCATGTCGGTGCGGTGCACCAGCAGCGATCGATACGGCAACGGGATGTCCTCAGGGTTAATCGCTTTGACTCGAGGAAGCTCGACACCCGATCGCGCGTAGACGAAATCGAGCGGAAAAAGCATTCCATCTGTCCTGATTTGTGCCGTGCGATTACGTGTACCGGATGCCCGCATGTTTCGGCTGGAAGAACCGTGGAAGAAGTGAGTCGACGCGCAGAAGCCCGGCGCGGGTAAGGGATACGACATCGCGGTCAGCCGCGGCAAGAAACCCGCCCTCGTCCAGCGTGCGTAACGGCTCTTCGAATCGTTGCAGGATGTCGACGCCGTATTTTGCCGCGAAGTACGACGGGTGGACGCGGCCGAGCTTCAACTGCAGGACGAGCTCACGGATGAGCCGCTCTTCGTGATCGGGGCGGTAGGCCCGGCTCAGTGGCAGCGCACCGTCGCGAATTTTCGCGCTGTAGGTTTCCCACTTGTCGAGGTTCTGCATGTGCACGCCGTTGATGTGACCGAACGACGCCACACCGAGACCCGCCAGATCGGCGCCCTGCCAGAGCCGATCGCGGTAGATGAACTTCGTGCGGTCGGGATTCCTCACGGCGGTGTATGCGCTGCCAATGGTGTAGCCGGCCTTCTGCAGCGCGTCGAACGCTTCATCGACCCAGCGGCGCTTGGTCGACCAGCTTGCGACGTGCTCCTGGAAACGACCGGTGCCCTTCAGCACGTCGCTGCTGATTGTCGTGTTGAACGGTAGTTCCATCTGGTAGATAGTGACGCTATCAGGAGCCATCTCGATCGTTTTCCGAACGCACTGCTGCCAGTTCTCCTCGGTTTCGCCGAGCATGCCCGCGATCAGATCGATGTTGATCTGCGGAAAGCCGAGCGACGTCGCGAACTCGTACGCGCGGAAGATCTCCGCCGATCGGTGCGCGCGGCCGTTCACCTCGAGGATGTGGTCGTCGAAATTCTCGATGCCGAGGCTGAGCCGCGTCACGCCCATGTCGCGAATCGCGGAGAGTTTGGGCTCGGTGAGGGTACCCGGCTCGCACTCGAACGTGATTTCTTCGGCAGACGTCCACGGCGTGACCGACGTCAACCGCCGCACCAGGCCACTCAGCTGCCGCACAGACAGGAACGACGGCGTCCCGCCGCCGAAGTACACGAAGTTGAGCGGGCGTCCGTTGATCGCGGGATAGGTGTTGTAGATCGCCCACTCGCGCGCCATCACGTCGAGATACTCTTCGACTTCCTGCGCGTTCTTGTCGGTATACACGCGGAAGTAGCAGAAGTGACAGCGCTTCCGGCAGAACGGGACATGCAGGTACAAGCCGAGCGGCACCGCCGCCGCCGGCGAGCTCAGCGCAGCGATCGCATCCCGCTCGACGGCATCTCCCGTCCAGACGGAAAACGGCGGATAGTTGGCAACAAAGTAGCTGCCGACCTCCGTCTCGTCCACTGCCGTGCTTCGCCCCGTTTCAGTCATTGTTTGGGAACATGCCCTGCACAGCTGGCCTGAAGGCCAGCACTACGTACGTATACGACAGTCGTAGTGCGTATATGACAGTCGTAGCGCCGACTTTCGGTCGGCTCAATTCAACGTCCACAACGCCAACGTGTCGATGTCTTTCACGAAAATGCGATTACCGGCGATCACGGGCGGCGCCCACGTCGCGCTCGTCGCCACCGTGTACGTCTTTATCGGCGTGAACGCGACCCCCGGCGTCGCTTTTCCGATCATCAGTTCGCCGGAGTCTTTCAGCACGAACAACAGATCGCCCGAGAGCGTAATTGCCGCATTGCCGGCCTGACGCGGGTCCGAGAGCCACAGCGTTTTCCCTGACTTTGCATCGGCCCAGAAAAACTGGCCGCTATTGAGCGGCGACATCGAGAAAATCGCGTCGCCTACGAGCACGCCGTTGCTGAACGACATCTGCACCTGCGGGTTCTCCCAGGCGAGATCGGCAACCCACTTTCCGCCTTTGTTGGCGACGATGTACGAGGTCAGCGGCTTCCCCTGTCCGGCCACGATGATGGTGTTGCCGCCGTAGACGAGCGGCGTAATCGAATTCGTCGTCGAGCGCGCTTCGAACGGCACGCTCCACAGCAACTGCCCGTCCGCCGCGCTGACGCCAACGAGATTGCGCTGCGAGAACACCACGACCTGTCGCGTGCCTCCGATATCCGCGATGATCGGCGAGCCGTATCCAGGGCCATCGCCCGTCCACGTCCATTTGACTGCACCGGTCGCCGGGTCGAACGCCGTAAGCGCGCCGTCGTTGTTGCCGCCGACGTGCAGAATCATCAGGCCGCCGTCGACGATCGGCGACATCGCCGTGTGAAAGCTCGGCTGGACCGGCCCGCCTGGCTTCTGCCAGAGCTCTTTACCCGAAGCGGCGTCGAACGCACTCACGCGCCCAGTCATGCCCAACGTGAACAACCGGCCGCCAGCGAAAGCCGGGGTCGACTTCGGTCCAGGGCCGTGTCGGCTTGTGCTGTTGTTCATCTGGAACGCAGCGGCGTAAGGCCGCTCCCAGATGATCTTGCCGGTGTCGGCGTCAATCGCGCGAAGCACTTCGTTTTCGCCCTGACGCGAGAACTGATAAACGCGGTTGCCGACGAGAATCGGCGTGGAATAGCCTTCACCGACGGTGATCTTCCATCGCTGCGTCAGTGTCTCAGGCCACGCCTTCGGCTCGGTGAAGCCGGTTAGCGTGCCATCCCTCCTCGGGCCGCGCCATTGCGGCCAGTCGGACCCGGCGTTTTGCGCCGCGACGACAGCCGTGAAGCCGGCCAGCACTATCGTGCCGATGATCAGTCGATGTGATGTGTGCATATTTGTCCTCATCACGGCCCACCATACCGGTATACCGCATAAACCAACCTAGCCGGACCTACTCCGTACGCAATGCCGACAACAACGGCGACCGCAGGGCGACGATGGTGGCGCCGACCGACGCAAGAAGCCCGGTTCCCAACACGCCGAGCAGCAGCAGCCCAAGCGTGACTGTCGGCAACCGGCCTCCGCGATCGAGAAACATCGGCGCGATGGCCACCAGCGCGCAGCAGGTGCCGATGATCAACCCGCCAACCAGCAGAAACACGTTTTCGGCCACGACCATCGTCAGAAAATTCGATTTCGTGTAGCCGAGCGCACGCAGCAGCGCAAGCTCCCGCCGGCGTTCGAGCACATTTCGGAGGAGGATCGCCCCGAGCCCGAGTGTCCCGAGTACCAGCCCCAACCCCCCGAGCATCTGGAACGTCGAGAGGTAAGTATATTCAACGCGGTGAAAGCCCGCGAGACGCCCGGACGTGGAGGCGACATCGACGCCAAAATCCGTCAATCGCGATTCGAGCAGCTCGGTCACCTCAGCAGTTTGCCGGAGAGGCGCATCAGCCAGAAAGAAGCGATAGCCCTCCCACTCGGGGAACCGCGACACGAATGGCTGCTCGGCCATGAGGAGTTCACCCTGGAAGATGCTGTCGGCCAGGGCGGCAACCAGGCGGAGCCTGACCGGCCGCTCTGAAGATCCCGGCAGCACGAGCTCGTCGCCGAGCTTCATGTGGAGCACATACGTCATTGAATTCGCGTCGGCAATGACCGGGACGGCCCCGTTATCGAGCTCGCGGTTGAGCAGCAGCCATGGGTTTGCCCGTTCTTCCGGTGTCGCGGCCAGCGAACTGTGAAACGCGAACCGGCCGCTGTTAATGAAATCCTGCGTCGCCGCCATGATGCGCGGGTTCTTCGGCTGGTAGAGATTCAGGCAGCTCGCATCATCACCTGGGCGCACGCGGAAACGATCGAAGCGGACATTCTGGAGCGCCGCGCCTGCCGGTAAATTCATTGCGTCTCGGCCGGCCGGATCGTTGAGGTCGTGAATGACGGGTAACAGCGTCTCGACAAGCAGCGGGTAGCCTCCTTCTCCGGAGTGACGATCGAGCAGCGTCGCCGATTCGTCGCGCTTGAACGCCTCGACTGCGACGATGACGAACGTGGCGAAGGCGATGAGCGCGATGCACAGGACGCTTCGCGCGGGCCGATACGCCGCATTGCGCCATCCGAGGCGCCACACGGCCCACGCGCCATGTCCGCGGAGCACCCCCCAGGTTCCGCGCTGCAGCCATGCCGATGTGAGCGACAGCATCGCGATGAGCGAAAGCGCGCCCGCACCAAAAAACCCGGCGACGCGGGGCACGAGATCGAGCTTCGTTCCAACGAGCAGCGCCAGGGCCAATCCGCCTGCTACGCCGGCAAAAACGACAGGCCTTCTGCCTCTTACGTTTTTCGTAAAAAGGGGGTCTGACCCCTTTAAGAGCGCGCGGGTGGAAGTAGATGCGAGCAACCGAAGCGACCACCAGATGGACGCGACGGCGATCAGCACAACAGACAGCGCGCCGCCGATGAGCGACCACGGGTCGATGTGCAGCGTGAGCGCCGTCGTGCCGACAGCGGCGACCCACCACGTGCGAAGACCGAGCATGATGAGAGCGGCGTAGGCGATTGCCCCACCGATTCCAACCACGCCGCCGATGCCCGCGAGGAACAATGCCTCGCCGGCAAACAGTCGTCGAATAGCGGCGGGATCGAGGCCCAAGGCCTGCAACAGCCCCACCTCGCGAAGACGCTGTTCCACACCGAGCTTGAAGAACACGCCCGCGAGGAGCAGCGCCGAGACGACGAGGAAGAAGCTGAAATAGGTGAAGTATTCGCCGAAGTCGGTCGCGCCGTTCGAGGCTGCGAGCCCCTGGGCGCGCACGTCGTAGACGGAAAACCCCATCGCCAGCGGGTCGAGCTCGCCGAGCAGCTCTTTTTCAAATCTCGCGCGCGCATCTTCGAGTGCGGTGTCGCGCTGCGGAACCAGACGGAGCGCCGTCAGCCCGCCGTGGCGCGAGCTCCACAACCGCTGCCCGCGTTCGATCGGAATGAATGCTTTCGGTGTCGCGCGGTACCGGTTCCAGTACTCCTCATCGATCGGGCGCACGCGATTCAAATCGACAGGGAACGGCGGATCCCAGTCGGCCACGCGATCGGAGTCGGTGATGCCTGGATACTCCGGCACCAGATCGCGATCGGCGGCGGGTCCGAGGATGGGCAGAACGCGCGCGACGCGGAACTGCGCCGTTTGCGTCCTCAGGCGTCCTTCAGTCTCCCAGACGTAATAGTCGATCGAGACGAGGTCTCCAACGGTGGCCTGGAGATCTTTCGCGGCCCATTCGTTCAGCACGATAGCACCCGGCGCTTCGCTCTGCGCCGCCGCACCAACCCATCCGAGGACGGACAAATCGATGGCGGTCACCGTCGAATACGGAATCTCGCGATCGCGCACTCGTATCGTATTGGCCAGATACGTCAAGGCGGGGATCACGACCATGCGCGAGCGTTCAGCCACTCGTATCGCCGCAGACGCGGTAGCGTCGCTCAGCATCGTGCTGCGGCTGTCGACGGCGATCACGTCGAGCGCCGCCAGTGCGCGAACGCGCAAGCCGAAGTCGTCGGCGAGCGCCGCCTCGCGCAGTCTCCGTTCGACAGCCGCGGCATCGAGCTCCTTGATGAGGATGGCATTGGCGCGCTGGCGCTGATCGAGCAGCGCCTGCATTCTCGCCAGCGACACAAAGATCGCGCGAATCGAGCCTTGTCGGGGGCTGAGCGAGAACTCGCCGAGATCATCTCGCGCGAGCACCTGCCGCACCGTCAGGCGAAGGCTGCGACCGATGTCCTCTTTCCTGCCATGGAGGGACTCGGCTGGTATCGGCGATGAATTCTCCACCCGGACGATCACCGAGGCGCCACCACTCGCTGCAAGCTCCTCGGCCAGCCCCTGACTGATGAGGACATCGTTCCCAGCGGGCGCCTTCACGCGGTCGAGGCCGTGGAACCGCCAGAACCGGTCGTCGACGGCATACACCTGCACGCGCGACGCGCGCCGCCCGCTTTCCTGCGCAGCGACGAATCCTTCGACGACAATCAGCGGCGCGGCCTGCCCGAAGGCGGTAGCGAGCTGCTCGCGAAAGAACCCCTGAGACGCGACTACACGATCCGCATTGCCCAATCGCTGAAGCACGAGATCGCGAAGGCTGGCGCGCACCGATACGCCGACCATCAGCGCACCTGCAAGCACCGCGACGGCGATGGCGACGCCGCCGATGACGGCAAGATTGGTACGCCAGTAGTGGCGGATGCTGCGCCGGCGGAGAGTGCTGGTTTTCATCGGGAAATTACGCCGCGCGCCGCAAAGTCCGATCGACCAGATCGAAGCGCATCGGAAACCGCGCGGCGAGCTCCGCGCTGTGCGTCACAACGATCAAAATCGCCTTTTGCTTCTGCTGCAGGTCAAAGAGCAGGGAGGCGACCGACTCGGCCGACGCGCGATCGAGATTGCCGGTCGGCTCGTCGCACAGCAGCAGCTGAGGACGCCGCACCAGCGCGCGCGCGAGCGCCACACGCTGTTTCTCGCCCCCTGACAGCTCGGCCGGGTGATGGGTTGCACGATGGGAGAGGCCGACCTGATCGACGAGCTGACGCGCGTGCGTATCGTGGCCGGAATCGGCCGGGCCCACCAGGGTCGGCACGAGCACGTTCTCGATGACGCTGCACTGCGGCAGAAGGCAATGATCCTGAAACACGAAGCCGATGTGCTTGTTGCGGAACGCCGCGAGATCTTTCGCGGACAGGCCGAACGGGTTCGTTCCGCCAATCGTCACTGCGCCGGTCGTCGGCGGCTCCAGCGCTCCGAGGATGTAGAGAAGCGTGCTTTTGCCGCTTCCCGACGGCCCCATAATCGCGGCGGCATCGCCCGGCACGAACGACAGCGACACGTCCGACAACACCGCGATGTCACCTTGCGGAGAGCGATAGGACTTTCCGACACCGTTTACGCTGAGCATTTTTTAGTCGCGGGGGCCCATCGCCCCGTTCCAGCCACTCGCTGGCGGGGCCCCATCGCCCCGCGCCGCTCGTGTCTCTTCAATCTCATACACCTCGAGCATCCTGTCGGCAGAGCGGCGAACGCTGTAGTGCTCTCGCACGCCGTCGAATCCTCGTTGGCCGAGTTCGGCGCGGAGCGCCGGAGACCTCCACAACGCGTAGAGACCGTTTGCGAGGCTCTGCGTATTGCCTGGATCGACGAGAATCCCGCCGGAGGTTCGCGCGAGCATCTCGGGAAACGCGCCATGCCGCGGCTGGACGACCGGCACGCCGCACGCCATGGCTTCGAGCAGGAACAATCCTTTCGGCTCGACATAGACTGTCGGCACCGAGAAGACATCGAGCCCGCGGAGAAACTCGATCTTCTGCGGCCGGTCGAGCGCGCCGCGATACTGCAGCTCGCCGGCAAAACCGGCTTTCGCGAGCGTGCTCTCCGCATCCTTGAGATACTTCCGCTGGTCTGGCGCAAGGTATCCGGCGACTTCGAGTCGCGCACGCTCGACGCCCTCCATGCGCCTGAATCGCACGTAGGCTTCGCAGAGGCGAAGCAACCCTTTCTCGGGTGCGATGCGCGCCAGATACCCAATCGTAAACGGCCGGCCCTGAGGCTCATCCCGCCGCCGATCGAATCCATCGAGGTTGATGCCGAGGGGCACGACATCGATCTTCTCGCGCGGGACAGACAGGTAGCTCGACATGAAGTCGGCGTAGTATTCGCTCACAGCAGTGAAGCGGTCGACGGAGCCGGCGTTCTTTCGTATCAGATCGAGCGCTTCGTCACGATGGCTCTTCGCGAGGCCCTCGAGAAACAGGTCCTCCCCCTGCAGCGTGCAGTGCACCGGGGCCCGCAGAGCGCGGCGGATGGGCGGCGCGAGGCTCGCGAGGAGCGCGTTCGGCAGCTGCACTACGTCCGGCACGGGCTCGCTGACCAGCCACTCGAGCATCTTGTCGAATTCCTTCCGCTGGAATCCGTCCTCACCTTTGAGCATCGAGATGGTCAGCTCGCCGAGCGAGCGCGGATCGGTTGAGATCGACCCGGACGAGGCAGCCTTGATCAGCCATGGCGCGTCGAACAACCTGTCGAGCGCGCGCGGAGCCCGGCGGAAGAACCGCATCTTCTGCTGCAGGTACACGCTGATGCCACCGAAGAATACGCGCTCCTCGCTGACATTCGGCTCGTCGGTCAGCGTCGGCGTATAGAGCGGCACCAAAACGACGTCGTGCCCGCGCGATTTCAGCTCGGCGGCGAGCGCGTTGTCTCTCAAGCAGCTCCCGCAGTACATCCCCGCCGCACCTGCGGTTATGAAGAGGATCTTCACATGCTGGACATGCTGGCGCTCTGCAGCGCACGCGGACGGTACAGGAAATCGACGATATTGCCTTCGTGCGGCTGCAGCCAGTTGAGCCGGATCGTCGGGACCGGGCCGAGATTGAGGCGATCGATGTGCGTGGCATCAAGGAACGCGCGGCGCAGCTCCGGCTTTTCGGTCACCGCGGTGCAGACGAGCGTCGGCCCCATCGCGTCGAGCAGCTTCTGCTCGGGACATTCGACGACGGTGACGAACGGGAACATGTACTCCTTCGACGCGATGGCCGCCTCCGGCGATTCGCAGTGCACGACCGTCGGCAGAAGATATTCGGCGCGGCCATTCTTCACCACGCGCGGCGTGTCGCGGTACTTCGCTGTGTAATCGGTCACACCAGGGGCTGCGAGATCGGCGTCGATCGATTGCGAGATGGCCTCGGCCATTCCCGGCACGGTGAACGCGGCGAGGGTGGCGTTCGAATCGTCCGGCGGAAGCGCCCGAATCGCGGCGAGCCGCCTGGCGAGCGCGTCGGCAATCTCGCGGCTGTTGCGGCTCACCCAGATGCCCGAGCAGTTGATGCAGCCGCGGCCGCTGTTCAGGAACACGCTGTCGGCCATCATGTCGACGTACCGCTCCCAATCGTCGACGCAGTCGTCGCCGAAGACGATTTTCGAGAACCCTGGCCCGTGCACCTGCACGTGGGGGTTCCCCTTGTATCGCTCGACAGTGGCCGTGCCTCCAAAAATCAGGCTGCGGCCGCACGCGGCCACGACCGCCGCACCGACTTCGGCTTCGCCCGGATAAATCGAGATCGCTTCGCGTGGAATACCCGCCTGAAAAAAGGCTTCGGCGACACGGTACGGCGTCCACGGTTCCTGAGGGCCCGGCTTCAGCACGAGTCCGATCTGCATCGGGATGATCGGCAGCCACAGCGTGTGGACACCTGGAGAATTCGACGGCAGCACCAGCCCGAGCACGGGACTCTGAGCCTGATAACTGATCGGCACGCCGTTCTCTTCGCCGTAGCCGGTCGTCAACACGTTGAGGTCGAGACCGCGGGTCAGCGACCTGAGGATATTGCCCATCTCGCTGAGAACGAACTGATTCTTCTTCATGTTCGCGCGGCACAACGCCACCGGCAGCCCGGTGCTCGCCGATTGCTGTTTCGCGAAATCATCAGGTGTCTGCGAGCCGTCGCCGAGCGGCAGCTCTGCGTTCATGTAGAGGTCGCCGGCCACTTTCATTCGCGCCACGAGCTCGGCGACAGGAATCTTTCGCAGCGCCTCGCGCGCGTTCGCCGCCTTGCGCATATCGCGCTGGATCAGGCCCGCATTCGCCCTCCCGACGCGCGCGATCGGCTCGCCGGTGAGGAAGTGTTTCACCTCGTCCATATCCATGCTGGAGTACGGTTGGCCCCAGCGGAGAATCGGTATTGTGATCATACGGTTCCAGGTTCTGGGTTCTGGGGTTCTGAGGCGCCGGTTCTGGGTTCTGCGGTTCGGGTTCTCGGTTAGAACCCTGAACCAGAACCCCAGAAGCTAGCACCCAGAACCTCGAACCGCTGCGTTAGTACACCCCGACAGTCGTTGTCGAGGCGAAGCCTCTAAACGGACGGACTCCACTGACTCCATCCCATGGATATTTCTCGTGCGGCGGCTCACGCTCGCCTTCGTCGCGCTCGAGAAACCCAGGCACGAAAAACTCCTTTGTGAGCGTCGTCAATTTCACGCGACCCGTCTCGCCGTACCCGACGAGCGTCGACGCGTCGTCGAAGTCGACGACTTCGATGACGGCGCGAGGCTGTGGGGCGTGATACGTAATTTTATAGTTGTTTTCCGGCCCTGTTGGGGCGCTCGCGGCCAGTCCCATCAGGGTATTGCCATAGGTTGGCGTCATATAGGCGCCGTCGAGCAGCTCCTCGTGCGCAAACCGGTTCCACTGCGGCGTGAACTCCGTGCCGCCGGAAAAGATGCCCGTGATGCCGGCCTTGCGAATCGACGATCCCGTCGACTCGAGCCGCAACGCCAGAGACTCGAGCAGCTTCGGCGTCGTGAACATGCAGCGGATGTCGTGACCGGCCTCGAGGATCGAGATCGCCTGATCGATGACGTGACCCTTGTAGGCCTCGAGGTGATCCATCCAGCCTTTCTTGATGAGCTTGATGACCCACCGCGGATCGAGATCCACGCAGAACGAGATGCCGCCGCGGAATTGCGCGAGATGCTCGACCGCCAGTCGAAGACGGCGGGGACCCGAGGGGCCCAGCATCAGCCAGTTCGCGCCCTTCGGGAAGTACTCGTCCGGCAGCGTCGCGCTGAACAGCTCGTAATCGGTGCGGAAATCCTCGAACGCCACACGGGTCTTTGGAATGCCCGTCGTGCCGCCGGTCTCGAACACATAGGTCGGCTTGCCGGCGAAACCCTTCGGAATCCAGCGCTGCACGGGACCGCCGCGCAGCCATTCGTCCTCGAATGCGGGAAACCGTGACAGGTCGCTGAACCCGCCGACCTCCTTCCGCGGATCCCACCCGAGCTTGTGTGCGTAGTCGAGCCAGAATGGCGACCCCGTCGCCGGATCGAAATGCCAATTGATGATGTCGCGAACATGCGCATCGAGCGCGGCGCGCGCCGTCTCTGCCTGTGGACTCATTGATGCGTAGTATATTCGCAGCCGCGAGCGCAGCGGGGCGATGGGGCTCCGCCCTTCGACGAACTCACGGCGTCCCGAGCGACAGTCGAGGGACGCAGGCTCGCATGGCGGAGCGGGTGTAAAGGACCCTGCGACTAAATATGAGATTGCTCGCGGTAGCAGCGGTCGTGCTGCTTTACGTGCTGCATCAGGATTTCTGGTTCTGGCGCGACGCGCGACCGCTCGTGTTTGGATTCCTGCCGATCGGTCTCTTCTATCACGCCGCCTTCACGCTCGCTTCATCTTTCGCACTCTGGCTGCTCGTCGCAGTTGCCTGGCCCTCGCACCTCGAAGAGTGATTCTCTATGTCTCACCGCAACGACGCAGCGACGCCGAGAATGCATTTTTTCCACGGGTCTTCGCTGCGACGCGGCACCCCCGCGGTGGGATGTAACAGATGATCCCCGCGCTGGTCGTTTTCCTGTATCTGGCGGTCGTTCTCTACATCGGCATCTTCGCGTTTCGCACGTCGCGGACGAGCAACGCCGAAGATTATTTTCTTGCCGGCCGGTCACTCGGGCCGACCGTGTTCCTGCTCTCGTTGTTCGGTACGAACATGACGGCGTTCTCCATCCTGGGCGCCTCCGGCCATGCCTTCGCCAACGGAATCGTTACCTTCGGGCTGATGGCGTCCTCGTCTGCGCTCGTGATTCCCGTGTGCCTGTTCGCTATCGGCACGCGCTTATGGGCACTCGGCAAACGAAATCATTTCATGACGCCGGTGCAGATGTTCCGCGACCGGTGGGAATGCCGCCACATCGGCACCGTCATCTTCATCGTGCAGGCGGCGCTGCTCGTGCCCTACATCATCATCTCGGTCATGGGCGGCGGCACTGTGCTTCGCGCGATTACCGGCGGGGCCATTCCCTATGAGATCGGCGGCGCCATCGTCTCGGCCGTCGTCACGGCGTATGTATTTCTCGGCGGCATGCGCGGAACGGCGTGGGTCAATGCATTACAGACGACGCTGTTTTTGCTGTTCGGCACCATTGCGGCGGTCGTCATCGGGGGCGGCATGGGCGGCTTTCGAGAGGCAATGGAGGCGCTCGTCGCATCGCCCGCGACGTCGCCGCTGCTGACGCGCGAACGGGTCTCGCCGCTGTATTTCCTCAGCTACACGTTCATTCCGCTGTCATCGATTGCTTTCCCCCACATCTGCATCTTCTGCCTCACGGCCCGCAACGTGACGTATTTCCGCAAGACGATCGTGCTCTATCCCATCTGCATGCTTTTCATCTGGCTGCCCTCCGTATTTCTCGGCGTGGTTGCGAATCACGCAACGGCCGTCCCGGCTATCCAGACGAAACTCGAAGCGCGCGCGCAGCTCGCGGCACCGAACGCGAGCCTGACACCGGACGATCGCGCCCGGCTGCGCGCCGCAGCGTCAGGCGATGACGTGATTTTGAGGCTGGTCGAGGGATACGCGCCGCTCTGGCTTGCATCGCTGCTGGGCGCTGCGGTCATGGCAGCCGTCATGGCGAGCGATTCCCAGATACTCGCCCTGTCGACGATGTTTACCGAGGACATCTTCGCGTTCTATCAGGGCACGGCACGCTTCGGTCATGGCATGCAGGTGATGACGGGACGGATATTTGTCGTGCTGGTCACCGCCGTGTCTTACCTCATCGCGCTGCGCATCCCGCAATCGATTTTCGACGTCGCGACGCAGTACGCCTTCGCCGGGTACGCCGCGCTCGTCCCGCTGCTTGTCGCCGCGCTGTTCTGGAAGGACAGCACCCGCTGGGGGGCGCTGGCCACCACGTTGTGGACTGCAGCCGCGGTCGTCGCTGTCGCGGTCATACAGAACTCCATTCCTCCCCCACCACCCGGTTCGGAGATCACCGTGTGGTCACTCGGCGATTTGCGCATCGTCACACGCGGTGCGACCGGCACGTTCGTCATGGGACTGCTGCCGGTCGTGCCCATGACGCTGATTTCGGGGATGCTGATGATTGTGGTGTCGCTTGCAACGAGGGACTTCGCATTGCCAAGCGAGCCCACACTGAGGCGCTATTTCCGACAGTAGATGCTCACAGGAGAATAGGAATTTACTGAGCGGCGATTTTTGTCGGCCGCTGCGCGCGCAAAAGTCGACGCGTAACCGCAGAGATATCTGGCGCTGCCCGCAGAGAGTTCCTCGCAAAATCTCCTACGCTTGTAATCTCCTAATCTCCTATTCATCTTCGATAACGCAGATATTGCTATCATGAGCCACCCATGAGCGATCCTATCGACTCCGGCACCAGGCTCACGCCGGTGCAATGGCTGATCTGCGCCATCGCCGCCATCGGATTCGCCTTCGATATTTACGAAATCCTGATGCTGCCGCTCATCGTCAGGCCGGCACTACTGGAGCTCGTAGGCGCCGCGCCGGGATCGCCGCAGTTTCAGATGTGGGTCGGCCGGCTCTTCTATGTCCCGGCGTTTGCCGGAGGCATTTTCGGGCTCATCGGCGGGTATCTCACCGACCGGCTCGGCCGACGGCGCGTGCTGACGTATAGCATCCTGATTTACGCGGTCGCCGCGTTTCTGTCCGGCTACTCCACATCGATCGAAATGCTTCTCGTGCTGCGCTGTTTCGTATTCATCGGCGTATGCGTCGAGTTCGTGGCCGCGGTGGCGTGGCTCGCCGAGCTGTTCCCCGAACCGAAACGACGCGAGAAAGTCCTCGGTTACACGCAGGCATTTTCGTCGCTCGGCGGAATCATGGTGGCGACCGTCAACGGCCTGTGCGTCGACTACGCCGCCAGTCTGCCCGCGCTGAGCATGTTCGGCGTGCATCTCGTCGACGCACACGCGCCCTGGCGCTACACCTTGATGTCAGGTGTATTGCCCGCCATTCCATTGATTTTGATCAGACCGTTCCTGCCCGAGTCACCCGCATGGCAGCAGAAGAAAGCCGCCGGCCTGCTGAGAAGACCTAGTATTGCCGCGCTGTTCGCTCCCGATCTTCGCCGCACGACCATCGTGACGACGATCATGTTCGCGTGCGCGTATGGGGCCGCCTTTGGGGCGATCCAGCAAGTGCAGCAAATCGTTCCCGGCTTGCCCGAGGTGCGTCAAATGACGCAAGGGCTGCCGGCGCCGCGCGCAGGACTCGTCACGCAGGAGGTAGCCGCCAATGTCACCAAAGTGCAGGAGATCGGCGGCCTTGTCGGACGAGTGGCGCTTGCGTATCTGGCCGTGGTGATCATCAGCCGGCGAAAGCTGATCCGCTTCTTTCAGCTTCCGGGCCTGCTGATAATGCCGTTCACGTTTGCGATTGCGGCAACGACCCACTTGAACTGGCTGTACGTCGGGATGTTCCTCGCGGGCTTTTTCACCGTCGGCCAGTTCAGCTTCTGGGGCAACTACCTGCCGCGTGTGTATCCGCTGTATTTGCGAGGTACGGGCGAAAGCTTTGCCGCGAATATCGGCGGGCGGCTGATAGGCACCTCGTTCGCGTGGCTCACCGCGACGCTTGCCGTGACGCCCAACCGAGCATTCGCGCCAACCAAGGTGGCGTACGTCGCCGCCGCGGTCGGCTTCTCCGTCTATCTTGTGGGGCTTATCGCAAGCTTCTGGCTTCCTGAGCCGCCGAAAGAAAACCTGCCGGACTAATTGTCGCCCTTGCGCGACTTGATGTTCTGCAGGCGGACGGGATAAATCGCAAAGTCTTCAACTTCGATCAGGTCGTCCGCTTCCTCTCCGACGATGCGCGCTGCGACCGCAAGCTTGCCTTCGCCTGTTCCATCGGGCCCCATCCTGAACTGTATCCATGTGAACGGATATTCCGCCGATCTGGGTCGGTTCACGATTTCCCAGAAACTCATGGGGCGATCGGTGGCAAGGATGATCTCGCGAGTACCGAGGGACATGCCGAGGCGGGATCGAACGGTCGTCATCAAAGCCTCCTGGGTGGTAACACTGCAACCGGCGTTCCCTCCGCAGCTACCCGAGGCAGTACAAACGGCCGTCGTGCGTACCGAAGATGACCCTGCCATTCGCGACTGCCGGTGACGCCGTGATGGCGGCGCCCGCATCGAACTCCGACAATTTCCCACCCTTGGTTAAATCGAGTTGATAGAGCCGGCCATCGGTCGACCCGACAAAGACGCGATTGCCGACAATGGCCGGCGAGGATTCGACGCGCGCGTTGGTCATGAACGTCCAAAACGGTTTGCCGGTTTTGGCATCGAGCGCGTGGACCATTTTGTCGCGGCCGCCAAGCACGACACGACCCTGACTGACGGCGGCGGACGAATAGTACGGAAAGAGCCGCTCGGGATGGCGGTAGGTCCATATCACCTTGCGCGCTTTCATGTCGATGCCGATGACCTCGTTTTCAAACGTCCCGACATAGGCAGCGCCGCCGGCCAGCGCGGCTGATGCGCCCATGTACGCGCCAACAGGAATGTTCAGCACTTCACGGCCGTCGGCGACCCGGACGCCGCGAAACGTCTCATCGCACCCCGAGACGTACACGACGCCGTCGAGCACAGATGGTGTGGCGTGCACGTAGCCTTGAAATTCCATTTTCCATGCGACCTCGCCCTTCGTGGTTGAGAGCGCATAGAGAAACCGGTCATACGATCCGATCAACACGCGATCGCCCACCACGACAGGCGACGATCGAATTTCGCCCATCGTCTTGAACGTCCACATCGCCTGGCCGCTTTTGGCATCCACCGCGTGAAATGTTCCCGTCAAATCGCCGATGTAGACCACGCCATTCGAAACGGCGGGAGACGACTCGCCAATTTCCGCGGTCTTGTATTTCCACCGCACGGCACCCGTTTGAAAGTCGAGGGCGATCAGCTCGCCTCCCGCGGAGCCGACGAACACGGCGCCGTCGGCAATCGCAGCCGATGATTCGATCGCTTCGCCGGCGTCGAACGTCCACAACACTTTGAGGGCCGCCGGCAGTGCCGTCGCCGAAACGCCTGTCAGCTGCGGATCGGCACGAAACTGGGGCCACGAGGTTTGTTGAGCCCCAACGACCTGGCCGAAGAGCAGCATGGCTATTACAGCGCGCATTGATAAATCTCCAGGGCGCCCGCGGCATCGAACGGGCGGGGATTGAACCTACCCGTCCACTGTTCTGACGCCTCATCTGCGAGCATAACCAGATCGTCGGCCGAAACGCCGGCCTGTCGAAGCGTCGTCGGCAGATTGCCGGCACCTGCGAGCGCAGCGAGTCGCGCGGCAAGGGACGTGGAGCTGGGTGCGATGGGTGCAACGGGTGCGATCGGTGCGGTCGACGAGGTGCGTATCAACTCGTCGTACATCGTTTCGGCGACCGCGGCGTTCCAGCGCACGACGTGCGGCAGCAGGATGGCGATAGCGTTGCCATGAATGGTGCCGTACCGCGCGGTGACCGGATTCGCGCAGGCGTGCGTAGCGCCGAGCATCGAGAGCTCGATGGCGGCGCCCGCGTAAAACGCTCCCAGCTGCATTGCGGCGCGGGCCTCGAGATCGTCGGGCGATCGGAGAACCCGCTCGTAATTGGCCTCGAGCAACCGCCACGCTTCGAGCGATATCTCCTGCGACCGCGCAGTTCGTTTCGTAGAGACGAAGCTCTCCACCGCGTGCGCGATGGCGTCATACCCGGCGGCCGCCGTGACGGACGGAGGTTGCGTCAGCGTAAGACATGGATCGAGGATAACGGCGCGAAACGCTGCCTTCGAGTCGCCGCACGCCATTTTCTGATGCGTGCGCGGGTCCGAGATGATGGCGTACGATTGCGCTTCGCTGCCGGTGCCCGCTGTAGTCGGCACGCCGATCATCGGCAGCATGGGCTTCGCCGCTTTGCCGTAGCCCTGAAAGTCGTGGATGACGCCGCCCTGCGTCAGCAAAAAGTTGATGCCCTTCGCGCAGTCCAGCGAGCTCCCGCCCCCGAGGCCAATGATCGAGTCGATGCCCTTGCCTGCCGCAAAACGTTTGCCGGTCTCCAGCATGTCGGCATCCGGGTTGGGTCCGAAGTCGCTGAACTCGATCGCGTCAACGCCAGCCCCTTCGAGCGACGCATGCGCATGTTCCAGATGCCCAGCCTTCACCAGGCCGGCATCAGCGACCAGCAGCGTGCGCGAGAACCCCAGCTCCCGTGCCAACGCGCCAAGCCGATCGATCGAACCGTTCCCCGAGAGCACGCGTATATCCGTCGTTATCGACAATCGACAACCCTCAATCTGGCAACAATCTTCCAATCTGCCAGCCTACCAATCTGCGAATGAAGTGATGATTAACTCGCTTCCGACACCGAGCTCATGTTGAAGCGCTCGATGCGAAGCGCCGGCGCCTTCGACCTCAGAAACTCGTCGTGCTCGCGCGGCAGGGCCAGGCCCGTCCGGCCGATCTGTGTCGCCTGCGCCAGCGCCGCGATCGGGCTCATGTTCCAGCGGAAATTGTTGACCGCGCCTTTGACACGCCCACCCTCGACCAGAAACACGCCGTCACGCGTCAATCCTGTGACAAGCGCAGACTGCGGATCGACGGTCCGGATGTACCAGAAGCAGGTGACGAGCAGCGCGCGCTCCGTCTGCGCGATCATCTCGCCCATCGCGGGGCCATCTCCGTCGACCACGAGGTTGTTGATGTACGGCAGGGCGTCCGTGGTTCCTGTCTTCGCGGCCCAATAGCGCGGCGCGATGAGATTCGTCAGCACGCCCCCACGCACCCACTCGGTGCGCCGCAGATCCAGGCCGTTGTCGAACACCGACGACGCTTCGCCCGAATCGACACCGTAGTGAAACGGCGTCGCTTCTATGCGGGGCTCAGCGGGATCTGAATACAGTGTCACATCGCCGAACACCCGCTCGCCGATCTGTGTGCCCCCACCCGGCTTCGAGTACGGGCTGCGGCCTTCATCGGCGTCGCGCCTCGTCATGAACGAGTAGGCCCCAATCGCCAGATCAGCGGCCGCCGACGGTTCGAGCAGCACTTCATAGGCTCCTGCCGGCATGTCGATGGCGCGCGCAGCCCAGTCGAGGCGCTGACGCAGGGTCTCGAACATCTCCCGTGCATCGATGTCGAGGAAATCGTGGGTAATCCGGCCAACCCACGACGACCGCGAGAAGTCCGGTGTCTTGCCCGTGATCTCGACTTTGCCAATGCGCTCCGTGTAGCGCTTCCTCACGCCGGTCGTGGTGGCCACGAATGTGGTGGCCGTCTGAAATTCCGCGTACCCGAATGTCGCGATGTCGGCGCGGCGCGCGTGCTCGTACAACTGCCTCAACTGCGGCACTAACGGATCGAACACGTGGATGTCCGAGTCCGCGGGCGGTGCGCGCCAGTCATCCGGCTCGCCGTTGCCCTCGAGCAACGGCAAATAATCGGGGGCATCCGGCCTCCGCTCGCAGGCCGCTTCGGCCTCGCGGACGAGGCCTTCGAGTTGCTCTGGCGGGAAATATGTCCGCGTCACCGACGCGACACGACGGCCGATGACGGAAATCACGGACAACTGCACTTCATCCGCATCACCGTTGGTCGTCACCGTGTTGTGCGCCCACCGAACGTTGATGCTCGCGACGCGGCGCGCGATGACGACGCACGCATCAGCTTTCGACAGGCGCAGCACGCGGTCGATGGTGTCCTGGAGCGTCAGGCCCCCTCCTGCGCGGTATTGAGGATGTTGATCTGCCTGAAGAGCGCCGCCGGACATCCGTGCGACACGGGCGCAATCTGCCCCGGTTGTCCCTTGCCGCAGTTGAACGCGCCGCCGAGCACATACGTCGATGGGCCACCGACGGCTTCCATCGAGTTCCAGAAATCGGTCGTGCGCGACTGGTAGGCCACGTCCTTAACCTGTCCGACGATCCTGCCGCCGCGCACCTGGAAGAACTTCTGCCCGGTGAACTGGAAGTTGTAGCGCTGCATGTCGATCGACCAGCTCTTGTCGCCGACGATGTACAGCCCCTCACCCATGCCCGAAAGAAGATCGTTCACCGTGATGGGTTTGGCGCTTGCGCTGAGCGACACATTCGGCATTCGCTGCAGCGGCACACGGCCGGCCTGATCGGCGAACGCGCAGCCGTTCGATCGCCCAAACCGCTGTTTGTGAGCCATCTGGCGATCGAGCTGATATCCCACCAACACGCCGTCGCGCACGATGTCCCAGGTCTGCGCGGCGACACCTTCGTCGTCATAACCGACGGTTGACAGGCCGTGTTCGACCTGTCGATCGCCGGTGACGTGCATCATCGGCGCGCCGAACTGCAAGGTATTGAGCTTGTCGAGCGTGGCGAACGAGGTGCCCGCGTAGTTCGCCTCGTACCCAAGCACGCGATCGAGCTCCGTGGAATGGCCGATCGACTCGTGAATCGTCAGCCACAAATTCGTCGGGTCGATGACGACATCGTAGCGGCCCGGCGCGATCGAGGGCGAAGCCATCTTCTGTTCGAGCAGCGCCGGAATTTCGTCCGCGTCCTTATCCCAGTCGTACCCGCTTGTGAAGTACTCCCACCCCTGGCCGGCGGGCGGCGCCGCGTTGCCCATCGTCTCGAACGCGCCGGTGGTTTTGTCGATTCGGACAGCGGTGAGATCGCCCTTTACGCGAATGCGCTGCTGGGTGATGCGCGACCCTGAGAGTGAGGCGAGATATTTCTGTTCGCGCACGAGCAGGACGTGGGAGGTGACCCGATCGATCAGCTTCGAGGCGAGCGCCCGCTCGTTGAGCGTGAGCAGGAAATTGATTTTGTGGTCTTCCGCCACCGCGAACGGATCGATCTCGTAACTGGACACGTAAGTGTCGTGATAGACCGGCTCGTCGGCCAGCGTCACCGGCTCGGTATTGAGCGGCGCGAGGGATTGGGCGACGTCCACGGCCCGCCGCGCCACGTCGGAGACCGCGTCAGCCGTCAGGTCGATCCCTGCAGCAAATCCCCACGCGCCGTTCGCGACAACGCGCACGCTGAAGCCGACGGTCTCTCCCTCGACCGACGTCTGCAGCTCCCGATCCCGGGCGACGATGACGTGATGGCGGAGGCGCTCGACCCGGAAGTCCGCGTAGGTCGCGCCGCGTTTCCGCACGATGTCCAACGCCACATCCGCGAGGCGATCGAGCGGCAGCACGAGAAAGGACGGATCGACAGCGCGCGGCATCATGGAACCCAGTTCGTCAGTATACGTCTAACGTTCCGATGGACAGCGGCGAGCTCCACCATCTCCTGTTTCGCTGGCTCCATGTCGTCTCGGCCATGGTGTGGATCGGCCACATCTGGTCCCTCGTGTTCGCGCAGCCGATGCAGCAACGGTCGACCGACATGTGGTCGCGCATCTGGTCCGGCGCCACCTGGTTCACCGGCGTCTCCCTTCTCATTGTTGTGTATTACTGGGGAGGCGCGCTGACGACGCCGTCACAGTCGTTGTGGATGGCGATTGGAGTCGGCGTCACAGTGCTGCTGGTTACATGGCTGCTGTACGACGCTCTGTGGACGCTGCTCTCCTACCGTCCGACCATCGCGGCAGCCGTGTCGCTCCTCCTGCTCGCCGCCATAGCGCAGGGTCTGGCGGAATTCATGACGGGCCGCGCGGTGTTCATCCACGTCGGCGGCACGCTCGGCATCATTCTCGTCAACAACACCAATCAGCGCCCGGCGCGCATCGTCCACAACGCGATCATCGCGCCAGCGGTGATTCTGTTCATGGTCAGCAATCACTTCCCGCTCATCTACGGCACGACCCGCCCGTGGCTCGTGGCTCCCGCCCTCGTCATCCTCGGCTGCGCGACAGGATTCTCGCTGCGCTGGCTGTCGCTCCACCGCAACCTGCAACCCGCATAAGAACGTTCACTGAACGCGACCGCAGCGGGGGTTTTCCATCTCGACGCAGAGAGAGAGACGCAAAGGAATTGCATTTTTCGCGCGATACGCATCGACTTCGTGGGCCGCGACAGCGGCCGTTGGCGCAAAGTCGATGCAGCTGTGCGCCTATGCGTTGAGATAGCGAATTCCGGTGCAGGCGCGTTCAGCAGATCGTGCCGAATGTGAATCCGCGCACACGTAGTGCGGGAATCAGCCTGCGGGTGGCATCGACGGTATGCCGCTGGTCGCGCGTAGGCGCGGACTCATCGCCGTCGTGCATGACGATGATATCGCCATCAGATACGCGCCCGGTGATTCGCCGGAATGAGCTTTCAGCGCTGCGCGGGCGGAACCAGTTGAAATCCCAGAGCATCCAGCCAAAGCCGATCAGCCGGTAATCGAGCTCGCGCAACCCGTCGTACATCTGCCCGCTGCGCCACCCGGCGTGGGGCCTGAACGCCCGGCACGGCGTGCCGCCGGCAAGCTGCTCAATGCGCGAAGAGGCCGCGGACAACATTCGGCCCAATTGCGCAGGCGTCATGATCATCGGCCGACGCGTCGCGGAATGTAGCGCGACCGCATGCCCCTCCGCGAACGCTCGCCGAACGATTGGCGCGGTCTGCTCGTTCAAGTGTTCGTCGATGATGAAAAACGTGGCCGGCGTGTTTCCTGCCGCCAGCACATCGAGCAGGTCCGGCGTCGTAGACGGATTCGGGCCGTCGTCGAATGTGAGGTAAACCGTCGGCACGCCTGTCCGCGGCATCGACCACACAGCACGCTCGCCCGCCATCCAGTCGATGACGAACGGCGCCGGCCACATGTGAGCAAGGGCGGTGATCGCAACGCCGATAGCCATCAATACGAGCATCACTCATCTCAACACGAGACACGGAGACACAGAGGAATTTGTTTCCGTGGATGCATACCGACCTCCGCGCCTCCGCGTTGAGACACCAAAACCTGGTGCGCGCGCTCAGCGATGGCGCTCATTTGATCAATGCCCGCTCCAGCCGGTACATCGCCAGACCGAACGCGATGATCCCGAGCGTGATGAGGTACGCCAAATGCCCCGCGATCGACGGGCTGATGTTGCCGGTTGTGAGCTGCCTCAGCATCGCCACCGCGTGATACAGCGGCATCACCTGAATGATCCACTGCACCGGCTCAGGGAAACGCGCGACGGGCACGAAAATGCCGCTGAACAGAAACATCGGCATCACCAGCAGTCCCATCACCATGTCGAAGTCCTGCACCTTGCGCGCCACCGTCGTCAGGAAGATCGCCATCGCGGAAAACGCTGCCGCCGACAGCACTGCCGCCGGCCACGCGACCAGCGCCCAGCGCGACAACAGCAGCGGCCGTCCTGTAACTGCGCCGAGCGCGAACAGCACTGAAAGGAACACGGCCGCATACAGCGAGCCGCGGCCGAGCGCCCACAACATTTCACCGAAGGCGACATCCGGCACGCGCATCGGCGTGGCGAGAATGCCATCGTAGGTTTTCTGGTAATGCAGCTTCCAGTACATGTTGAAGAAGCCGTCGGTGATCGCGCCGTTGAGGCAGCTCGAGGCAAGAAGGCCCGGCGCGACAAATGCGCTGTAGCTGATGCCGTCGATCGGCGGGACGATCGCGCCGAGACCTAGTCCGATGCCGAGGAGATAGAACAACGGTTCGAAGAACCCGGAAAAAATCACCATCCACGTGTACTTGTAGACGAGCACATTGCGCTGCACCATGCGGAGCGCTCGCCGCGGCGACGGCACGGCGATCGCAATCATGCGTAGAGCCTCCGCCTGAAGGTCACGCGCGCCACCGCGGCGCCCACGGCAATCAACGCGACGAGATACGTCACGTGGATCGGCCACGCCGGCGGCACCACACCCAGCGTGAATCCGCGCACGAGCTCGACGCCGTGAAAGAGCGGAGTGAACCAGGCCGCGCGCGCTACCGGTTCCGGCAAACGGGTTACGGGCACGAACACCCCGGAGAACATGAACAGCGGCGTGATCACGAACCGGAAGAGCACGTTGAATGGATTGGCATCGGTGAGCGTGGCGGAAAACGCAATAATCGGCGCGGCAAACGCAAGCCCGGTCAGCACGGCGGACGGAATCGCCAGAACGACGAGCGGCGACCGCGGAATGCCGAAGCCTGTCATGACGAGCACGAACGCTATTCCGATCGTCGTCAACCGGATCGCGATCCAGCCGAGCTCGCCGAAAACGACGTCGGAGACGCTCATCGGCGTCGCCATGACCGCTTCGTAGTTGCGATGCCACATCATCTTGCCCATCACCGGCCACGCCGATTCGAACGATGCCGCTTGCATGGCTGTCGAGGCGAGCAGGCCGGGCGCCAGAAACTCCACGTAGCGGACGCCTCCGGGCAGCAGCCCGCCGCCGGCATCGACCATCGCACCGAGCCCCAGCCCCAGTGCAATCAGAAACAGTGTGGGCTGGAGAAAGCTCGAGAAGACCGAGCCCCGCCAGATGCGTCGGTACACCAGTGCATTGCGCTGCACCATGCGAACGGCGGCGATCATTCGATCAGTGCCCTGCCCGTAATCCGAAGGAATACGTCTTCGAGGGTCGACCGGCGGACGACCGCGCTCTCCAGCGGGATTCCGCGGGCGTGAACCTGCTGCAGCGCGTGTTCCCCATCGGCTGTATATACCTGCACGCGATCCGGGAGCATTTCGACACGATCGCCGATGCCGGCCAGCGATCGCTCGGCAGCCTGCCGCGCTGAAGCACCGGAATCGGCCATGCGCGAAGGCGGGTCTTCGGGAAAGCGCAGCTCGAGAACTTCGCGCGTTGAGTATGTCGCGATCAGATCGCGTGGCGAGCCTTCGGCGACGATCTTCGCCTTGTCCATCACGACGAGGCGATCGCACAAACGCTCCGCCTCATCCATATAGTGCGTCGTCAACAGCAGCGTGGCGCCGCGACGCTTGAGCTGATAGAGGCGATCCCACACGACGTGGCGTGCCTGCGGATCGAGTCCCGTCGTCGGCTCGTCGAGCAAGATCAAGTCGGGCTCGTTCACGAGAGCGCGCGCGATGGTCAATCGCCGCTTCATGCCTCCGGAGAGCGGCTCGACCCGCGACGCGGCGCGATCGCCGAGCTCCACGAACGCGAGCAGCGCATCCGCGCGCGTCGCGGCAATGTGCCGGGGAATGTCGAAGTACCGCGCGTACATCAGCAGGTTCTCCCGAACGGTAATCTCGTTATCAAGATTGTCCTGCTGCGGGACGACGCCGAGGCGCGCCTTGATCTGGCTTGCGTGAGTTTGCGGCAGCATATCGAGCACGCGGAGATCGCCCGCCGTCACCGGCGACGCGCACGCAATCATGCGCATGGTCGATGTTTTTCCCGCGCCGTTCGGTCCCAGAAACCCGAACGCCTCTCCTGCGTGCACGTCGAAGTTGATGCCGTCGACGGCGGTGAACGTACCAAACCGCTTGGTGAGCCCATGTGCATGGATTAGCGACGTATCGTTTGTATGCATGTGAGGCGCAGGCGCAGCCGATCCGTGGATCGTATTTTGTATCGAGGTGGCGGCAGGAGGATATCTATGAGTCGTTTTCGTGCGTCGTTCTGGATGTGTTTGGTGTGTCTCGGCGTCACCGCTATTGCGCCGAGTCCGGCTGCGGCACAGGTGGCTCCGGGCGTCCAGGCAGGCATTTCGCTCGACCCCGATCAGTTCTATTTCGGCGGTCACATCGAAACCAGTCCGCTGATCGATCGGCTTCGGTTTCGCCCGAGCGTCGACATCGGCCTCGGCGACGACACTACCGTGATCGCCGGCAACTTCGACTTTACGTACACATTCCCCGGCAGAAGCGGATGGAACCTGTATGTCGGCGGCGGACCAACCGTCAATTGGTACGACTTCGACAACGGGGAGTCCGACACTGAAGGCGGATTCAATTTCATCGTCGGCGCCAAACAGAGCGGCCGCCTATTCTTCGAGTTGAAAGTCGGTATGGAGGGCAGCCCCGACCTGAAATTCGGCGTTGGATATACCTTCAGATAGGATCGCAGGGCGAGCTTCTGCGATTTGACCCAAACAGCCTTAGACGAATATCGCAAGAGGCGGGCGGCGCGCGCTGCCGAGCATGCGCGCCTCGCCCGCATCGACGCGCGTGTCAGCTACGCGCGCCTCGGCGCCGTTGCCGCGCTCGCGCTGACTGGTTGGCTCGTGCTGGCAGCCGGAGCTTCGCCCTGGTTGTTCGTGGCGCCGGTTGCGGCCTTCATCGCGCTCGCCGCATGGCATGATCGCGTCATTCGCGCCCTGGATCGCATCGGTCGAGCCGTCACATTCTATGACCATGGCATAGCGCGACTCGAAGATACATGGCACGGCGTCGGGACAACGGGAGAGCGCTTCCTCTCCGAAGATCATCTGTACTCGCGCGACCTCGATATCTTCGGCCATGCGTCGCTTTTCCAGCTGCTTTCGCGCGCCCGCACGCACCTCGGCGAAGAGCTGCTCGCGCGATGGCTGAGCGCGCCAGCCGGCGTCGCCACCGTACGCGAGCGACAGGAAGCGGTCGCGGAGCTTCGCGAGGCGCTGGATTTTCGCGAAGCACTCGCAACGGCCGGCGGCGCCTCGCGCGATATCGACACCGTCGCACTGAGCGGCTGGGCATCGGCCCCTGCAGCGCCGGAGAGCATCTGGCTTCGAACGGCCGCCATTGTCCTGGCCGCCGCAATCCTCGCCGGGGCCGTGTGGTGGGCACGCGGCGGCGCGCTCGCGCCGCTGCTTATGGCGATCGTCCTCAAGATGATCCTGACGCGCCCTTCGCGGGCCCGCGTCGCTCGCACCGTGCGCCGGGTCGAACGGCCATTGCAGCAGCTCGACGTCCTCGCGGACACACTGCTGCTTATCGAACAATCGCCGTTTGGCAGCCCATACGTGACGGAGATTCGCGCCAGGATGCTGCGCCATGGCGTCGTGCCGTCTGAAGCGATCCGCCGTCTGAAGCGCCTGGCTGACATGCTCGACTGGCGGCGGAACGCGTTGTTCGCGCCGATTGCCGTGATGGTTTCATGGGCGCTGCATCTCGCATCGGCGATCGAGAGCTGGCGGCGCGAGTTCGGCAGCCACGTCATCGCATGGCTGGATGCGGTCGCTGAACTCGAAGCGCTTAGCTCGTTCGGCGCCTATGCGTACGAGCATCGTGACGACCCGTTTCCCGTGGTCATCGAAGATGGAGGGCCGGCACGATTCGAAGGCACGAGCCTCGGCCATCCCCTCGTGCCCGCGGCGCGGATGGTCAGAAACGACGTCTTCCTGACACCTGGAACGCGGCTGCTGATCGTCAGCGGCTCGAACATGTCGGGGAAAAGCACTCTGCTGCGTACTGTCGGGGTGAACGTCGTCCTTGCGATGGCCGGCGCGCCCGTGCGTGCAGCGGCGCTGACGCTGGCGCCGCTCGCCGTCGGAGCAACGCTCCACGTTCACGACTCGCTGCAGGCGGGACGTTCGCGATTCTACGCGGAGATCTCGCGCATCCGGAGCATCGCCGACCTCGCCGGCCGCACGCCTGCTCCCCTGTTCCTGCTCGACGAGCTTTTCCAGGGGACCAACTCCCACGATCGCAAGATCGGCGCAGAGGCACTCCTCCTGAACCTCATCGATCGCGGCGCGATTGGGCTGACGACGACGCACGATCTGGCATTGACGGCGATCGCGGAGGAATCACGCGGCCGGGCTGTGAATGTGCACTTCGATGATGAGCTGCGGGATGGAGAACTGAGCTTTGACTACCGCATGAAACCCGGCCCCGTCACTCACAGCAACGCGTTAGCCTTGATGAAAGCCGTAGGCTTACCAGTAACGAGCATTGGCAGGTTGGAAGATCGGTAGATTGCCAGAGTGTTGTGGGATTGATGATTGACGATCGACAATCCGTCAATCTGACAACAATCCATCAATCTTCCAATCCTCCAATCTGCCAATTCTTCATCTCCACCAGGCCTGGGCACCAACCTCGCGCGCGATTTCCACGCCGTTGCGGAAGCCGAGGGTCCGGAGATCCGGAACGTTCTGCGTGACCGTGACACAGCGCGCGTTGCGGGACGATCCATCGCACAACTCCCACGTTCCTCCGTAGACCTGGACGCTGCGGGCGCGATCGCCGACGGATCCGAGGTTGTTCGAACCGTTCACGATGTCGCGTGCGTCGCCACGGAAATTCGTGCGATCGTAGAAGACCAGCCGCGAATCACGGTAGTTGCCATTGCCGCGCTGATTGCCCCACACCCCGCCGCGATTGTTGCTGCTGTTGCGCGCGTATCCGACGGCGCGCATCGACGAAATACGATCATTCCACCCTTCCGACCGGAGATTCACGATCGAACCCTGGAACACTCGGCAGCCGCCGCCAAAGTTGACGTCGCGGCATACTTCCCACGCCTGGTTGCCGTCGACTTCGAGGCTGCTGATTCGGTCGTTCAATCCCTCCCGGCGCAAATCAGGCACGTCGTTGCGGAACGTGACGCTGGCGCCGCGAAAATCCGGATCGTCGTAGACCGTGATGCCTGCATATCCGCCAAATCTGCCTCGTTGCGCAGACGCATCGAGCGAGAGCACCGATACCGACAGCGCAAGGGCAACCGCAAATCGAAGATTCATGGGTACCTCCGTGAGGAACCAGTGCAACGAGCATGCCGCGACATTCGCCAATATTTCCGGTGCAATTTCCTGAGCCATTACGCTGTTGTCCGCGCTCCAGGACAGCCCGGGCGTGACCTCAATTGGTAGATGGGCGCACGTCACCGACCTTCAGGTGCGTCATGCCGACCTTCACGCACGTCGTGCCGACGCGAGCGCGCGTGCGTCCTGCTCGCGCCGCTAGGCCGACCGGAAGGTCGGCCCTGCTAATGTTTAATCAGAGCGAAGTAGGAGAACAGAGAGACGGGTCCGGTGTCAATCCTGGGAGAGAAATGACGAACATGGAGCCGACACCAGGCTCGCTCGTGCAGCTGATGCTGCCGCCGTGGGCGACGAGAATCGTGCGCGCAATCGCAAGGCCGAGCCCGGAGCCTCCGATCTCTCGCGATCGCGCTTTGTCGACTCGAAAGAACCGATCGAACACCCGCGGCACGGCTTCGGCGGGAATACCGATGCCCGTGTCGGCGACTTCGATCGTCGCCGTCACACCCGATTGCCGTGTGGAAATCGTCACCGCCCCGCCACTCTTGTTGTAGAGGATGGCGTTCGCCACGACATTGTTCAACGCTTCTCGCAGTTGTTCGGCATCTCCGTGGACAGTCAACGGCGGGCCACACACTGACAGTTGCACACTGCGCGCCTGAGCCATGGGCGCCAGCCACCCAGCGACATCCTCGATAAGCGGCCGAATTGGCACTGGAGCGAAGTCCCGCTCGTCGGGCGCGACATCGGCGCGGACAAGGGCGAGCAGGCGCTCGACAATGTCCTGCATCCGGAGCGCGGCGCGCCAGCCGACGGTCAGTGCGGCTTTGTACTCGTGGGCGCTGCGATCGCGATCGAGCGCCCATTCCGTTTCGGCGCGCAGAACCGAGAGCGGTGTGCGAAGCTCGTGCGACGCATCGGCAATGAACCGGCGCTCCTGCTCGACGGCCAGCCGCAGACGGTCGAACGCCGTGTTGAGCGTCGACGCCACCTGCTCGAGCTCGCTCTCGGTGTGCTCGACGGCGATGCGGGCGTTCAGATCCCCTTCTGACATGGCGCGCGCCGTCCGGCTGATGCGATCGATTGGTGCGAGCGCCCGGCCCGCAACGAACCAGCCGCCGAAGACCGCAACAGCCAGCGTTGCGACACCCGCGAGCGCGACGTTGACGACCAACCCCCATTCGGCGCGCCGCAAGTCGCCCACGTCGCGGCCTATCAGGACTGTCGCGCCGCCGGCTGCCTTGAACGACTTCTCGCGCCGGCCGTCTGGTGCCGTCCCGGACCTCCCGGCCTGCATCTCCGGATCTGACTGGTCGACCAGCTCGCCGCCAGGCCCCCAAATGACGTAATACGGCCGCCCGCCCTCGCGCCGGAAGAAGTACGCCGCTGCATCCGGGGGCAGCTCCAGATCGAACCGTCCGCCTTCGACAGGCTTCAGCGCGTTCCTGATTTCTCGCGCGTACACGTCGAGCTCGGCATCGACACCGGCCATCGTCGATCGCCACGACTGATACACGACGGCGCCGCCGTACGACACCACGACCAGCGTCAGCACGAGCGCGTACCACAAGACGAGCCGGACCCGCAGTGAATCACGCATTGACGATGTAGCCCTGGCCGCGGCGTGTCTGGATGACGGCCGGCCCCAGCTTGCGGCGCAACGCGGCAATGTGCACGTCGATGACGTTTGAGAACACGTCGCTTGCTTCGCTGTAGATGTGCTCGCAGATCGCCGACCGCGTAACCAGCGTGCCTCGATGACGCACCATCAGCTCGAGGATCGCATATTCGCGCGCCGTAAGCTCGACAGGCTCGTTTGCGCGGTACACGAGCCGTGCCGCCCGGTCGACGGTGATGTCTCCGACAACAAGCACTGGCGCCGGGTTGCCGCCGGCGCGCCGCACAAGGGCGCGCAGGCGCGCGACGAGCTCTGATACCGCAAACGGCTTTGGCAGGTAGTCGTCGGCGCCAAGATCGAGGGCCCGGACGCGATCGTCGATGCCGTCGAGCGCAGTGAGGATGAGAACGGGTGTCCGCGCGCCGGATGCCGGGTCGGCCGGCGCATGATCGCCGGAGGATTGGCCGCGCCTGAGGTCCTGCAACAGCGTCCACCCGCTGCGCTTGGGCACCATCAGATCGAGGACCACGGCGTCGTACGACACCTCGCCAAGCATGAACTGTGCTTCGTCGCCGTCCGACGCGACGTCGACAGCGAAGTGCGCCTCGCCGAGCGCGCGTCTCAACGTGCTGGCCAGGTCGGCCTCGTCCTCGACCACGAGCACTCTCATTGTTTGTTCTTAGGGACGGGAACACCCGCCGGCGCATCCTCGGTCTCATCCTCGACGCGGAAATCGTCGAACATCACCGTCGAGTCGCCGCCCGTCCAGAGCCCGACGCTCGCCGGAGTACGAGGCAGGTGATCGCGCTCGCTGAGGACGCGGATGCCGCCGAGGTACACGCGGATTTCCCCACGCTCCTGAAAGATCTTGAGCGAATGCCACGCGTCAGGGTCGAGCTCGAGATCGTCCTCGCGCTCGAGACGGATCCGGTTGCCATTGACCACACGGTACATCACGAGCTCCTGCCTCACGAGATCGAGCTGCGCTGAATAGTGATTCAGGGGATCCTGATACTTCCACACGAGGCCGGCGGCGCGCCCGCCGGCGATCGCCTTGAAACGCACCGACACCTGGACATCACGATAGTGCGACGGCGTAAAAATCGCGACGGCGAAGCCGTCGTGAGGCGCGGGCTTCCCTTCGTGCACGAGCACGCGCTCGACGCCCTCCAACTTGACCGTCCATCCGCCGAGGGACGCATCACGGCCCGACGCCATCACGAACCCCGCGGGCGGCGCACCGATCTTGTCGTCTTCGAAGTTGCGGAGTACCACGCTCTGCGCGGCAGCAGCCGCCTGGAAGAAGAGCAACAACGCGAGCAGCAGCATGCGTCTTTGGATTGTAGTCCTACCGCGTGAAGATGCCATGAAGGATTCGCCGCGCACTTCACAGCCGCTTCATCTCGCTGCCGCTATAAACATCTTCGACAAGCGTAACCCTCTGGAGATGCGTTGGATGAGATGTGGACTGGTGATTGGATGGATCGTCGTGTGTAGCATGCCGTCGAACGCGTCTGCGCAAGACGTGAATGGACGACTGAAAGTGTACCTCGACTGCAACGACTGCTTTGGCGACTACATCCGCGAAGAAGTCGACATGGTCGAGTACGTCCGCGATCCCGCCGAAGCCGATGTGCACATCATCGTCTCGCGTGCCGAGACGGCGAGCGGCGGCGTTGAACAGGCCGTTGCGCTGATCGGCCTCGGCCGTTTCAAGGGCATGAACTTCAACTTGCGCGCGATCTCGCAGAGCGGCGATACCGAAGACACGCAGCGGCAGCGGCTGGCGACGGCTATCACCATCGGGTTGCTGAACTACCTGGCGAGTGTTGGCGTCAAGGGCGGATTGACCGTGGAGGTCGAGCAGACCGCGCAGCCGGGCCAGGCGGGACCTGCGAGCGATCCGTGGAACTTCTGGGTGATGAGTGTGCAGGGCACGATCGCGATGGCCGGCGAAGAAAGCAGCCGCCAGTTCGACCTGAGCGCCGACCTGGGCGCGGATCGGATTACCGACGACTGGAAGATCACGATGGGGTTCGAAATCGAGCATTCACGCGAAGACTTCGACCTCGACGAGGACGAACCACTGCGCGCGACGCGCGATGAGCGCGACTTCGACGGCCTCCTCGCGCGCAGCGTGAACGATCACTGGTCGGTCGGCGGCCGCGCGAGCATCGACTCGTCGACGTTCGAGAACATCGCCCTCCGGTTGTTCACGGGTCCCGCGATCGAATACAACCTGTTTCCGTATTCGCAGTACACCCGGAGGCAATTGCGCTTCGGCTATGCGGTGGGACCGTACTTCGCGCGATATCGCGAACAGACGCTGCTGTTCACGTTCCGCGACACGATGGCCCAGCAGCAGGCATCTGCCACGCTCGACCAGCGCGAGCCGTGGGGTTCGCTGCAGGCCGAGCTCGAATACTCGACGTTCATTCCTGATCTCTCGCTCTACCGCATCGATCTCGAGGGCGACGTCAACGTGCGGCTGGCGCGCGGCCTGTCACTGTCCATCGAGGGCAGCTTGAGCCGGCTTCGCGATCAGATTTCCCTTCCCCGCCGGGAGCTGACCGACGAAGAGGTGCTGCTCCGCCTTCGCCGCCTGCGCAGCGGCTACGAGTACAACCTGCAGATCGGTCTCACTTACACATTCGGATCAATCTTCAACACGATCGTGAATCCGCGCTTTGGGCAATGACATGATCGATATGGTCCGTTCCTGATACACGCCATTCGCTCGACGGGCGGCGGCCGGCCACGAGCAGCCACGGCACATTGACGCAAGGCTACTGACCACCGGCGTCGGCCACGTGGAACGCCTCGTGCATGGCTGCGCACGGAGGTGCGTGCATGTTTGGCATTTTGGGATGGATTGTTTTTGGACTTATCGTCGGTGTAATCGCCAAGCTTCTGATGCCCGGCAAAGATCCCGGCGGCATCATCGTGACGATTCTGCTCGGTATTATCGGCGCCGTACTGAGTGGCTACGCCGGCCGCGCGATGGGATTGTACGGACCAGCCGACAGCGCAGGCATCTTTATGTCGATCCTCGGCGCCGTGGTCGTGTTGCTTATCTACCGTCTGGCGGTAGGAGGGCGACGTACAACCTAAATGGGCTAAAGCAGGGATTGGGGGCTAATCCCCAATCCCTAATCCCTAATCACCCCAGTAGGTCTCCCCTGGTACCAGGTGCTTCTTCACCATATCGGGGTTCAGCGTGATTCCCAATCCTGGCTTGCTGCTGACCTCGACGAAGCCGTCCTTGATATAAGGACCATCGAGCAGGAGCACATTCCCCAACGCCTCCATCGCGCCGGCATCGCCGGTGCTCGTCTCACACGACATGAAGTCGCGGATTGACGCCGCCCACTGGCACGTCGCGTACGTGTTCACGTGGCTGCCGGTGTTGTGGCAGGCAATGGGGAGGCCGTAGATGTGCGCGAGATCGGCGATCCGCTTGGTCTCGAGGAAGCCGCCAGAGTTGCGCAGATCCGGGTGCAGAATGTCGGCGCCCTGGTTGATGATGAAGTCCTTGAATCCCTCACGCCGCGCGAGGTTCTCCCCCATGCAGATCGGCACCTTCGAGCTCTCGCACAGACGCTTCCAAGAATCCGAGTAATCAACCGGCAGAGGATCCTCGAGCCACACCGGCTTGATCGACTCGACTGCGTCGGCAATCTGAATGGAGGTGCGCAGGTCGTATTCCCAATGGCAGTGGACCATGATGTCGTGATCCCAGCCGATCGCCTCGCGACAGTTCTCGAACCCTTTCTGTATGTTGATGAGCTCTCTCGTCGTGAGCATGCGGTTCGACGGATCCCGCGCAAGGTCGGTCTTCATGTCGGTGTGCGGAAACCCGAACTTGTGGCACGTGAATCCCCACGGGTGTGCCTTGACCTGGGCCGCCCACTCTTTGCACGAACCCTTATCGAGCATGTTCTTCGGCGCCGCGTGATCGTAGACGCGCACGCGATCCCGGAACTTGCCGCCGAGCAGCGTTGAGGTGGGCACCTCGAGAATCTTGCCGGCCAGATCCCACAGTGCCATCTCGACGCCGCCGACCGCACGAATCAGATTGTGTGCCGACCCATCCGTCCGCGTGCCGCTGAGGCTTCGGGTGCCGGCGCCAAAGTCGTGATAAATCGCGTCGATCTCGAGCGGGTCCTTCCCGACAAGCCACGGCTTGAACGAGAGGATCTGCTCCTTCACCCCGACGGCGGGGCTCCCGTACGCCTCCGCGATGCCGAACAACCCATCGTCGGCCGTAATTTTCACGAGCGTGTATGTGCGCGCCCCCTGGATCATCATCACCTGCACGTCGCGAATCTTGACGCGCTTGCGCTGCGCCGCGGCGAGCTCGTGAAACTGGAGCAGAAACGGAAGTGCGGCCGTGTAGCCGAGGAATTCACGGCGACTGAGTGGAGCCATCACGCCTCCTGTAATGAAATGTGGCGCTAGGCTAACACAGGTGGATCCTTACAGGAGCGCAGGAGATCTCGTGTTCAACGCATCGTGTTTTTCACGGCGGCGTCGATCGACTCCGACACTTCATCCAGCGGACGATTGCCGTCGAGCACCGTCACGACCTTGCGGTGGCGGTAATACTCGAGCACAGGCGCCGTCTCCTGCTCATACACGGCGAGGCGCTGTTTGATGACATAAGCGTCGTCATCGTGACGGCCCCGGTCTGCGAGACGACGGATGACTTCGTCGGCGTGCACGACAAGCGCGATCACGTGAACGCCGCCCCGGCCGGCGAGCAACGCTTCGAGCGCTGCAGCCTGCGGGAGCGTACGCGGAAATCCGTCGAGCACGAAGCCCTGCGCAGTGTCGGGTCGCTCGAGACGCTCGGCCACGATTGAAATAATCAGGTCGTCCCCAACGAGCGCGCCGCGCTGCAGCGTGTCGCGAACGAGGACGCCGATCCGGGTGCCGTCCTGAATCGCCTTGCGAAGAATGTCGCCTGTGGAAATCTTCGGGATCTGGTGCCGCTCGGCAAACCTGTCCGCCTGCGTGCCCTTGCCCGCGCCAGGCGGCCCGAAGAACACCAGGTTGAGAGGCACCTGGGCTACCGCGGTTCGACGAGCGTCCCGTGAGCGTGAGACCGTGGCCGCCGACACCGAACGTTGGTCCATAGGATTCTCACCGAAGCCCAATGACGATAAACCGAGCCCTCGCAATTAGACAATTGAATTGTTCTTATTTCAGTAATCAATAAACTTAATAATAAAACCGTTCGCTGGAAACTCCATGATCCACGACCTGCGCCATATACGCGCGTTTCTCACCCTCGCCCGCGCCGGCAGCTTCACCCGCGCCGCGGCCGAGCTGCACATGTCGCAGCCGACGCTCACGGTGCAGATTCAGCAGCTCGAGACCGCGGTCCGCGTCAAACTGTTCGATCGCAGCAAGCGGCATGTCGCGCTGACGCAGGCCGGCCGCGACCTGCTCGTGCCGCTCGAGCGCATTCTTCTCGACGTCGAAGCGATCGCCGCGAGCACCGACGAGCTGCTCGCGCATCGGCGCGGACTGGTCACCGTCGCGGCCCTGCCGTCGGTGGCCGCGAGCCTGTTGCCACGGGCGATTAGAAAACTGTCGGAGTCGTACCCCGGCATCACCGTACGCGTCTTCGACGGGGTGGCCTCCACGATTGCCGGCATGGTGAAGGCCGGCCAGGTTGATTTCGGAATCAGCAGCCAGACGTACGGAGACCGCGAGCTGACGAGCCAGGTCCTCATTATCGACCGCCTGTGCGCCGTGGTCGCCACCGACCACGCGCTCGCCAGGAAGCGCAGCATGACGCTGCACGAGCTTGCCAGGCACCCGCTCATCCTGATGTTGAAGGACAGCAGCAGCCGGCAGGTGGTGGATCTCGCGTTCAATCGTGAAGGGCTGGTCAGCAACGTCGCCTACGAAGGGACGTACAGCAGCACGGTCGCGGGCCTTGCCCAGGCTGGACTTGGCGTCGGGATTCTTCCCGAGTCGATGGTTGGTCCGATTCGCCTGCACCAGCTGCGCATACGCGGCAGCGCTCTGACGCGTCGGATCAGCATCATCATGCGCGCGGGCCGATCGCTGTCGCCCACCGCGGACAAGCTGAAGCAGATGGTCGAAACGATCGCGGCGACCTGACTGGCGCTCCGGTTGGCAGTCGGGTTGCATCGGCCCGGACCGGAGGTATTAGATGCTCTTTGCCGTGTTTTCGCGTCTCTCCCTCGTTGTCCTGGCCGGAATCGCCCTGACCGGCTGCGAGGTCGTCGAAGGGATCTTCAAGGCGGGAATGGCGGTAGGCATGTTCCTCGTTATTGCCGTCATCGCGCTGATTGCTTTCGTCGTCAGTAAAGCCCGCCGGCGGATCTGAACTCGGATAGGATAGAACCAGCGCACATGAAAGCTGGTTCCTTCGCTGCCGTCGCGCCGCTGGTGCTGGTGGTGGGCGTTTCTGTGGCCAGCGCGCAACAACCAGCACTGCAGCCCCCGGCGTCCGCGCCGCTTCCTGCCGCTCCACCGGCCTTGAGTGTGCCGAATGCGCTTGCGGGCTTCTATCCCGGACCCGGCGATCTCTATCGATCGCCTGACGGATCGGACCGCTTCCTCCACAATAGTCCATATCCACCGGTCACGGTCTATCCTGGTCCAATCTATCCCGGCGCGTACTATCCGTTCGGCTATGCGTACGGGCCTTCGGTACTACGAGACGTCGATGGCGGAGACGTACCGGATGGCGATGGCGGAGACGTATCTGCGGCGTTACCGCGAACCCGCGCGCGGCGGCTTGACGATTGACGCGGTGCCTCCCATTGCGCAGGTCTTCGTCGATGGGCATTACGTCGGACTCGCCGAGGAATTCGGGCATGGAGGAGGGGCGATCATGTTGAATGACGGCGCCCACCGCGTCGAGCTGCGCGCGCCGGACTACGAGACGCTCACGTTCAGCGTCAAGATCGAACCAAACGGCTTTGTGCGTTATCGCGGCGACATGCAGCGGATCGCGACAAAACCGGCGGACGCCGCCGTGCCGTCGCAGCCCGCGCCGGCGAAAAGCTTCTACGTCATACCGAACTGCTACGCCGGCGACAAGCCGCCCTCAGGCGCGCTTCCCAAGGGTTGCGACATCAAGAAACTGCAAACGCGGAAATGAACGATGAGATCTACAATCCGGAAACTGAAATTTAGAATCTGAACACCAGTTCGAGATCGTAGATCTTAAATTTTAGTTTCCAGTTTTCAGTTCCAGTGTCACCTCACTCGCGCAGCTTGTAAACGAACAGCGCACTGCCGGCGGCGATCGCGATGTGCTGTTTGCCGTTCACCGCGTAGCTCATCGGCCCTGAGCGCACGACGGAACCGAGCTGCGTTTTCCAGAGCAAGTTGCCGTTGCGCGCGTCGAGCGCGAAGAAGTATCCCTCGCCACTCCCGCTGAACAGCACGTTCGACGCCGTCGTCATGACGCCGGCCCACGTCAGGTCGCTCATCTTGAATTCCCAGCGCATTGCACCGGTATTGGGATCGATCGCGCGAACCGCGCCGTAGCCCTCCTCTGGCTTCGCCCAACTGTAGCCGCCCTGACCGGTTCTGATGCCCGGCACTGGCGCTCGTCCTCCGCCGCCGGCAAAGCGACGTCCTTCGACGTACTCGACCTTGTCCCTGACGTACAGGCTGCTGTAGTTGGCCCAGGTCGGAATGTAGAAGAGCCCTGTACGCGGGCTGAACGAGGGTGAATACCAGTTGGTACCACCCTGATTGCCGGGAAAGATCAGCGTTCCAGGCGGCGCACTCGGCGCTTTTCCTGCAATGCGAATGGGTCTTCCGCTTTTCGGATCCAGCCCGGACGCCCAGTTCACTTCGACGAACGGCTTGCCGGAAAGAAACTGTCCCGTTGCGCGATCGAGCACGTAGAAGTACCCGTTACGGTTGGCGAAATACATCAGCTTGCGCGGTTGCCCCTGCCAGTGCGCGTCGGCGAGCACGGGAATCTGTACCGCGTCGTAGTCGAACTCGTCGTGCGGCGAGAACTGGAAATGCCATTTCAGCTTTCCCGTATCCGCATCGAGCGCGACGACGCTGTTGCTGTAGAGGTTGTCTCCCTCCCGGTTGTCGCCGTTCCAGTCTGGCCCTGGATTGCCGACGCCCCAATACGTCAGGTTCAACTCCGGATCGTAGGAACCAGTCAGCCAGATCGAAGCGCCGCCGGTCTTCCACGAATCCCCCTGCCATGTGTCGAATCCAGGCTCGCCGGGACCGGGCACCAGGTTGAATCGCCACGCTTCGTTGCCCGTGGCCACGTCGAACGCTGCAAGGAAGCCGCGGATGCCAAACTCGCCTCCAGCGGGGCCCATGATCACTTTGTCTTTGATCACGAGCGGCGCCGACGCGAACGCGTAGCCCGCTTCGGGCCTGACCACGGTCTTGTCCCAGAGCAGCTTCCCCGTCTTCGCATCGACGGCAACCATGTGGCCGTCGATCGTGCCCATGAAAAGCCGGTCCTCGTGAATTGCCACGCCCCGATTCAGGCGGCCGCAGCACGGCCGCGCCTGCGGCGACGGGTTGTACGAATACGTCCAGTACGGACGGCCAGTGACCGCATCGAGCGCGATAATGTCGTTCGGCGGCTGGACGATGTACATGACGCCATCGACAACGACCGGAGTCACTTCAAAACGCGTGCTCGTCGGTTCGCGAGACGTCAGCTGGTAGATCCATGCCGGCTCCAGATTCCTGACGTTCTCGGGAGTAATCTGAGCGAGCTCGGTGTACCGCTGACTGAAGTAGCCGCCCGAATACGTCAGCCAGTTGTGGGGCTCCTGCGACGCGCGCACGAGACGATCGAAGGTCACCTGACCTTGCGCGTGCAGAGACGCAACCACGAACAAGGTCACTACGAAGGCACGAAGGCAGACCACGAAGGCACGAAGACACGAAGAACCTGGAACCCTCATTGCGCACCCCCCTGCAGCGAGACGAGATAGCTGACGAGATCGGTGATCTCCTGCGGGCTCAGCTTTCCCCGATATGGCGGCATCGGCGACTTGTCGATGAACGCAAATTCCTTGAGGTCGGCGCGCAACATAGTTCGTAGCTGCTCTTTCGAGTCGAGGAGCTGCACCGTGAAGGCATCCTGATTCAGCAAGCGGCCAGTCACCGTCGCACCATCACGCGTGACGAGGCGCACGAAGCGGTTGCTCGGCAGGATGAATGAATCGGGGTCGACAATCGACTGCTCGATGTCGGTCGAGTGCCGCAGCCGGCCAACCTCGCTGAGGTCGGGCCCGAGGCGCGAGCCGCTGCCGTTCACGCGATGGCAGCTCGTGCAGTTGCCCTTTCCGGCAAAGATTCCCTGACCCGCGCCCGCATTCCCGGCGGACGCCGCGGCGCGGCTGGCTTTCGCGCGAAGGTACTGCACAATCGCCGAGGCCTGCGCTTCAGTAAAGTTATTCGGCGGCATCGCAGTGTTCGGGATGCCTCGAAGGACGATGCCGACCAGCTCCGGATCGGTGGTCGCGCGCCTGAAGCGGCCGTGGCCGAGATCGACATCAGGCACGGCGTCTCCTTCCGCGCCATGACACTCGACGCAGTTTTCCTTGTAAAGCTGCTCGCCGTTGGGAGGCGGCCCAGGAGGACCCACATTTGGAGTGACGGGCGCCTGCGCCCAACTCGATGCAGCACCAATGCCGAAGGTCAGAACGGCCAGCGCGGCCAAGCCTCGCAACATGCCAGCTCCCTCTCCTTTTTTGACGTGCGTGGCGTTATCTTACGCGATAATCCAGCCGGAGGACCCCTTCAATGCCCGCCAAGACAATCGCCGCAGCGCTCGCGCTCTGTTTCGTGCTCAGCCCCCTTGCCGCGCGCGCGAACATCGTCAGGCTGGAGATCACCAAGGTCGAGCCGGCGGGCCCGACACATGAACGGATCACCGGCAAGGCTCACGGCGAGCTGGATCCAGCAGACCCGAAAAACGCGGTCATCACCGACATCGAGCTGGCGCCGCGAAATGCGCGCGGCAAGGTCGAATACGTCACCACGTTCTCACTCGTCAGACCCACGGGTACGATGACCTTCAGCGGAGTGCTCCTGTATACCGTCGTGAATCGCGGCGGCGGCAACGCGCTGCCGCATCCAGCGGGGCACGTCACGCTCGTCAGCGGCTGGCAGGGCGACGTCGTTCCGACGACAACCAATTACACCATCGAGGTGCCGGTCGCGAAGAATCGCGACGGCTCGAGCATCACCGGCCCGCTGCTGCTGCAGTTCATGAATCTCACCGGCCATACCGCGCGGCTGGTCATTCCCCGCGGCCGGCCTTCTCCGTATCCGCCTGTATCACTTGACACGACAACGGCGACGCTCGTCTCAGCTACCGGTCAAACGGCCACCGGCGCGAAAAAGGGCGTGGTGAAGATTCCGAGCACTGACTGGGCATTTGCGGACTGCTCGACGACGCCGTTTCCTGGGAAGTCTGATCCAGGAAATATCTGCGTCAAGAACGGTTTCGATCCTGCGCTTCTCTACGAGCTGCAGTACACGGTGAAAGATCCGCTCGTACTCGGTATTGGCCTGGCGGCGACGAGAGATCTCGGCGCGTTCTTCAGGTACGAAACCGCGGACGCGGCGGGCACGCCGAACCCCGTCGCGGGGCGGATCACGCATGCGATCTCCGAAGGGAGCTCGCAGTCGGGCACGTTCCTGCGGACATCGCTGCTGCTCGGTTTCAATCAGGACGAGCGCGGGCGCATCGTGTGGGACGGGATGAACCCCCACATCGCCGCGCGATTTACCGACCTGAACCGGCGTTTCGCTTTTCCCGGCGGGCTCGTATCTCCATTCGAGCTGGGTCATGAAGGCCCTGTGTGGTGGACATCATGGGAAGACGCCGGGCGCAAGCGCCCCGCGGCGAGCCTGCTGGACCGTTGCCGCGCCACAAACACGTGCCCGAAAATCGCCGAGACATTTGGCGCTGCCGAAATCTGGGGGCTCCGTCAGTCGTTCACGCTCGTCGGCACAACCGCCAAGAAGGACATTCCGCTGCCGGAAAACGTGCGCCGCTATTACTTCCCTGGCGTCTCGCATGGCGGCGGCCCCGGTGGGTTCAATACGTCCACCATTCCCGTGAAAGCCGCCGCGACGTGTGCGCTCGCGACGAACCAGGCGCCTTCCGCTCCGATGCGCAGCGCTCTCATTGCCAGGCTCGTCGAATGGGTGACGAAGAACACGGCGATGCCGGAGAGCAGGTATCCAACCATCGCGGATGGAACCCTCGTGCAGAACACGAACGCCGCGATGGGCTTTCCTGCGATACCTGGCGTGCCGATGCCCGAAGGCGTGCAGTTTCCGCTCGTCGACTACGATCTCGGGGCTCAGTTCCGCTACGCGGATCAATCGGGCGTGCTGACGAAGGTTCCCGTCGCCAAAGGCACGCTGCCTCAGCTTGTCGTGCGGGTTGACTCGGACGGCAACGAAGTGGCGGGGATCAAATCGCCGCTCCTGTCTGCACCGCTGGGAACGTACACGGGCTGGAACGTCACGACGTCCGGCCTTTACGCTGGCCAGCTCTGCGGCTCGAGCTTCGGCGCATCGCCGATCGGGGGATTCATCCCGTTCGCGAAGACGAAATCGGAGCGCGTCGCGAGCGGCGATCCGCGGCTGTCACTTGAAGAGCGATACGTCGATCACGGCGGCTACGTGCGCGCCGTAAAAACAGCCGCCGACAAACTCGTGCGCGATGGGTACCTCCTCGCGGAGGATGCAGCGACCATGATCGGGCAGGCTGAGCAGAGTCAGGTGTTGCGGTGACGTGCTGGGAGCGACGGCTAGTGGCGCCGCGCTCCGGAATCTAATGTTGCTTCAGCGAAGACGGACCATGCAGCAGCTCGCACCCGTTTCTTCCACCCAGCGGCTCGAAACGCTGGACGTCCTCCGCGGCTTCGCGCTGCTCGCCATCCTGGCGATGAACATCCGCGCGATGGCCGCGCCCATGAACGCCTACATGTATCCCTACGCGCTCTTCGACTACGAGGGCCCCAGCCGCCTCGCCTACCTGTTCACGACCGTCGTCTTCGACCTGAAGATGATGGGGCTCTTCTCGATGCTCTTCGGTGCTGGCGTGCTGCTCTACGCGAACAAGCGCACGGAATCCGGACAGCTGCCGCGCGCGCTCTGGTTCAGGCGGATGTTCATCCTGCTGGCAATCGGCCTCCTGCACGCGTATTTCATCTGGGCCGGCGACATCCTCGTGCCGTACGCACTCTGCGGCATCCTCCTGTTGTGGTGGATGCGCAACTGTACAGTGCGCACGCTGCTCATCGCCGCAGTCGGAATGCTGGCCATCGGCGCCGCGCTGGCCGTCGTCCACTGGCTCGCATGGGATTCGATGAGCGAGGCCGACCGCGCGGCGGAACTCGAGCTGATGATGCCCACGCGCGAACAAGCGCTCGGCCACGTCGACCTGATGCTCGGCAGCTACGCGAGATTCGTGGCCGAAAGCGCGCCAGGGACGTTCATGTTCGAAACTATGTTCTTCCTGATGTTCTTCCTCTGGCGATGCGGCGGGATGATGCTGCTGGGAATGTCGCTGTACAAATCGGGGTTCCTCGACGGGCGGCTGTCCTCGTCAACGTATGCTCGCGTCGCGCTAATCGCCACGCCTGTTGGGCTGGCGCTCGCGTTGATCGGGGCACTCGAACTGGAGCGCGTCGCCTACGCGATGCCGATCCGCGCCGCGGTTGATCTATGGAACTATGTCGGCGCGGTGTTCGCGTCGATCGGCTACGCCGCGATGCTCATCTGGATCGTCAAGCACGGGAGGATGGCCGGCTTGCGCCGCCGCCTTGCTGCGGTTGGGCAGATGGCGTTCTCCAATTACCTGTTCCACAGCGTGACCGCCTCCGTGTTGTTCCTCGGCTGGGGCTTCGGGCTGGCCGGCCGCTTCGACTACGCCGCACAGCTGCTCATCGTCGTCGCGATCTGGGTCGTGCAGTTGATCGTGAGCCCGATCTGGCTCCAAAGGTTCCGGTTCGGGCCAGCCGAGTGGCTGTGGCGCACGCTGACGTACGGACGCGTGCAGCCGATGCGTCAGGAGGCACCAACGCTCGCACCGCTCGCTTCCTGACGACGAAACCAAGACCGGCCCACGTGCGGATGGCGTTTCTGGTAGGGACACGGATGGCGCCGTTATCGCGACGTCTGCACTGGGAATATAATCGCTCAATGAAACGATGGGCGCTTTTGGTCGCTGCGGCAATTGGCGTTGGCGGTACGGCGACCCACGCGCATCATTCGATTTCGAGTCTTTACGATAGCAGCCGCCAGGTGACCATCGAGGGCATTGTCGCGGAGTTCCAACTCGTCAATCCGCACCCGTTCCTGTTAATCGACGTCAAGGGTCGCACCGGTGAAGCGCAACGGTGGCAGCTCGAGATGGATAACCGCAGGGAGCTTGTCTCGATTGGCGTCACGGCCAGCACTTTCAAGCCAGGCGATTTGGTAGTGGTCACCGGCAGCCTCGCCCGGATATCCGGGCAGAAGCTATATCTCCTCAGGCTCGACCGCCGCGCAGATGGCTTTTGGTACGAGCAGGTCGGTCCGAGCCCGAGAATTCGCACTCCAGCTAGATAAGGCTTACTCGGAGGGGTACGACGACGTCGTAACGTTTTCGTGCGGGACATCACCCGAGTGTTCTCCGTTGTCGTGCAATTCTCTGGCAGCCTCAGTCGAAACCAACTCGCGCACGCTGCAGTCGTTCGAGCACGCCCGACGGGGCGGCGCCTCTCCCGTGCAGGCGGTGTTGGCGCCGAGGACGGACGGGAGAGGTTCGGGGGTTGGCTGTGAACGTATGATGGACGCATGCAGAAACACTTCCTTCTGGTGGCAGCGATCCTCGGCTTTCTCGGCGTGGCGTTCGGCGCGTTCGGCGCGCACGGGCTGCGCAACCGCTTATCTCCGGAGATGCTGTCGGTGTTCGAGATCGGCGTGCGGTACCAGATGTACCACGTGTTCGCGCTGCTCGCCGTGGCGGCCGCCATGGCGCACTTCGGTCAGGTTCGACTGCTGGACATCGCCGGCTGGTCGTTCATCGCCGGCATCTTCATTTTTTCGGGAAGCCTCTACGCGCTCGCGTTGACCGGCACAGGCATGTTCGGCGCGATTACGCCGATCGGAGGAGTGGGGCTCCTCATCGGATGGGCGTGTCTGGCGTTCTTTGCGGCGTCCTTGTGATCGCAGTCTCAACGCAACGAACGCAACGAAACTTTTGGAAAAGCCTCTGAATTCACCGCCACGGCGCTACGACGCTGAAGAATTTCGTTTAGAAAAGAATTCCAGCGTCGCTGCGGCGTTGCGGTGAAACACGAGGGCTACTACTGCGCCGGCGGCACGCCGCGGCCGCGGCGGACGAAGATCTTGGTCGGATCCGCCTTCGCATCGACCAGCACGCCCATGAATGCCACGTGCATTTCGTCGTTGCTCTGCAGCCCGAACTTCACGCGCGCCGTGGGATCGGGGTTGAACTTGTTCGCGGCGGAGTTGTCGTAACGGCCGACGGTTTCGAGGCGCGTGCCCTTCGGCAAATCGAGCGGCTCTGCGAGCTCGTAGCCGACCTGCCAGTCGAAACGGTAATTCGGGACGCGCAGGACGGTTTTCGTGTCGCCGTTCGGATAAATCACGCGCATCTCGAAGTACCGGCCGCGATAGTGCTGATGCGGCTGCACCCAGACGAGCTTGGCATCGGACGCCAGCGTCGCCTCGCCTTGCACTTCGTAGTTGGGATCACCCGGGGCGATATCGATATTTCCGTTGTTCGTACCCGTCACGGTGAGATGGCGAACCGGCGGCGGGCCATCCGCCAGCACGATGCCTACCATCGAGCGATCGGTCTCGGGCTTTCCCGTCGTCGTGTAGTGAATCTCGAACACGATATCGGATCCGGCCGCAATGAATTTAGCGGCATTGCCGACGGTGAACGTCTGCCCTGCGACGCCGGGGTTGTACTTCGCGAGAATGTCCTGCACTGGAAGCAGACCGCTCGCCGACGGCTGCGGCACCGACCTGTCGGCGCCCTCCCCGCGCTGCGGGACGTACAATTCGCCTTCGGGCACGTTCGCAAGCCAGGTGGAATGAGGTGGGCGGATGATCGCCTTCATGTGATGGACGACGCGGGCGTTCCCGGGCTTTACTTCAGCGGCTTTCACCCACATGTCCTTCTCGAAGTGCGCGCGGACCACGAGGTTCGACTGTTCGATGACGCCGGTCGCCGGCAGCTGTATTTCCTTCGGAAACTCCACGATGATGTCGGGTTTCCCGATTGTCCACCCTTCCGCGAAGTGCACCGGCGCGGGCTTGTCGTTGGGATCCCCTTCAGGCGCGCCATTCTTCGCCCAGTTGCTGAGCAATTCGATCTCGGCGTCGCTCAGCAGTTTGGTGTTCTTGAAATGACCGACCGTCGGGTCGGCAAACCACGGCGGCATCGTCCGGCTGACGACGGCTTTTTCGATGGCGCGCGCGTATGGACGCGTATCCTTGTAGGTCAGGAACGACATCGGCGCGATGGAGTTCGGCCTGTGGCACTCCTGACACTGCTTCTGGAGCACAGGGAGCACATCTTTGTTGAACGTCGGCGTCGCGGAAGGTGCGGCCTCAACAGAAACGAATGAAGGCCATACGGCGCTAATCGCGACCGCCGAGGCGAGCAACGCTGACAGGCATAGACGTTTCATGAACGCTCCTTAATGGAGCTTCTATTATACGGCTCACATGGAGGAACTGTGTTTCAGAAACGTCAGCTCGCCGTCCTGTCGCTGATTGTCGCAGTCGCGTCCACCGCGTGGGCGCAAGGCCCGCGGCTTCCCGCCGGTCAGAAATGGGTGGCGACCTGGGCCGCCTCGGCGCACGGCCCATATCCGTCTGGCAACGCGTCGGCTCAGCCTGATTTGTCGTTCGCATTTCCCGACGCCACAAAGGGCGCGATGGATCAGTCGTTCAGATTGATCGTAAAGCCGGACTTGTGGGGCGAACGCGTTCGCATCCGGCTTGCGAACACGTTCGGCACGCAGGCCGTCGCCTTCGATGAGATCTACGTCGGCATTGCCGCGAGTGGCGGGAACATCGTCCAGGGGACGAACCGGCCAGTGCTGTTCGGCGGGCAGCGGAGCGTCAATATTTCCGCCGGCGCCTCCGGGTACAGCGATGCGGTCGAGCTGAAGCTCCCGGCAGGCGCGCTGATGGAGGGTCGCAAGCTCGCTGTCTCGTTTCACGTCATCGGGCCGAGCGGCCCGATGACCTGGCACGCCAAGGCGCTCCAGACGTCGTACCTCAGCCGCCCGCAGTCGGGCGCCCAGTCTGCCAAAGACGATGACGCTGCGTTCCCGTTTACGACGACATCGTGGTATTTCCTCGACGCTGTCGACGTCATGGCGCCCGCCGATACCGTCGTGGTCTGCGCGTTCGGCGATTCGATCACCGACGGCACGCTGTCGACGTTGAATGGCGACGATCGCTGGCCTGACGTGTTGTCGCGCCGGCTGCACACCGCGTATGGGAACCGTGTGTCTGTGGTCAACGCAGGCATCGGCGGAAACCGGATCCTGACGCCCGAGCGGTATCCTCCTCCCCAGCCATTCCCGGGCGGGCCGTCGGCGCTGCAGCGGCTCGACCGCGACCTTCTTGGTTTGTCGGGAGTTTCAGCGGTCGTGCTGCTGGAAGGCATCAACGACATCAGCGCGGGCGCGCCGGCCGACGCGATCATCGCGGGGATGAAGGAGTTCATATCGCGCGTGAGAGCCAAGGGGCTCAAGATTGTCGGCGCGACGATCACCTCATCGCTCACTGCGAACGGCAACGCCGGCACGCCCGACGCGAACATGCGCCGGCAGGCCGTCAACGAGTTCATCCGGACCGGCGGCTTGTTCGACGCCGTCGCCGATTTCGACGCCGCGACTCGCGATCCAGCGACAGATGCGCTCCGCAGCGACTTCGTCCCGAACAGCACTGTCGGCGGCGCCGGCGACCACCTGCACCCGAATCGCGCGGGCTATCAGGCGATGGGATCGGCCGTCAACCTGAAGCTGTTCGCACCGGCCCGTTGATTTCTTGTGTCTCGACGCAGAGGGTTTTGAATTGCTTGTGTCTTCGTGTCTTCGTGTCTTCGTGTCTTCGTTCTTGAGAATTTCGTGCTTCCTTGCGTCCCTGCGTCTTTGCGCTGAGACATAGAGATCAGGGCGCGGTAAGATCGCACGCATGCGTATCGTCCGGTGGTTCTTCGGTCTGCTAATCCTGGCGGCTCTTGCGTTCGGTGTCGCGTATTACTACGCGGGCACGCTCGACGGTCCTGCTATCACCATCAATCAGCCGTCCGTGATCGGGCAAGGGGGTACGCTCGACGTCAACGTTGACGCGCCTGCAGGCGAGCTTACCGCCCTCAACATCCAGCTCGAACAAAAGGGCCGAACGTTTGCCATCCTCGATCTCGCATCCGCTCCTGCCGGCGCCGTCGTCACCGAAGGCGATCGAATCCGCGTGACACAGCCCATCGGCAAGAAGACTCTGCCCGAGTTGACGGCCGGTCCGGCGACCGTAAGGGTCAGCGCATCGCGGCCCGTTTTGCGACGGCTGAGGCAGGTCTCGTCGGAGGCGTCGCGAGACATTCAGGTACGCCTGACGGCCCCGAGAGTCGCGGTCGTGTCGACGCATCACTACGTCAATCAGGGCGGGGCGGAAATGGTCGTGTATCGAGTTTCGCCGCCAGACGTGGAATCGGCGGTGCGTGTCGGCGAGGTTACCTATCCGGGCTTTTCGAATACAGCCGCGGGACTTGCCGACCCGGAATTGAAAGTCGCGTTTTTCGCCCTGCTGTACAACCAGTCGCCCGACACGCCGATGGAAATCGTCGCGCAGGACGTCGCGGGCAACCAGACGCGCAGTCAGTTCGAGCATCGCGTCTTTCCAAAGAAGTTCCGCAGCAGCCGCATTCCGCTCGACAACAAATTCCTGGGGCGCGTCGTGCCCGCCATTCTGCAGTCGTCGCCGCAGGTCCAGGCATCGCCTGACGATTTGTTGCCGTCGTTTCTCAAGATCAACAACGACCTTCGGCGCATGAACAACGAAACGATCGCGGCGCTCGCGAAGAAGACGGCACCATCGATGCTCTGGGATGGCGCATTCCAGCCACTCGGCGGATCACAGATCGAGTCGGCGTTCGCCGACTCCCGCACCTACCTCTACGACGGCAAAGACGTAGACCGCCAGGTGCATCTCGGCTTCGACCTCGCGAAGACCGTCAATTCACCGGTAACCGCCGGGAACAACGGAAAGGTGGTGTTCGCCTCGGAGCTCGGCATCTACGGCAACACGGTGATCGTCGATCACGGAATGGGGGTGCAATCGCTCTACGGGCATCTCTCTTCGTTCGGCGTCAGCGAAGGCGACACCGTGAAGAAGGGGCAGCAGCTGGGCGCGAGCGGCCAGACCGGCCTCGCCGGAGGCGATCACCTGCACTTCAGCATGCTCGTGAACGGGCAGTTCGTAAATGCAACCGAGTGGTGGGATCCGCACTGGATCGAGGACCGCATCATACGGAAGTTACGGGAGGCACGGCGATGACGTCGCATCCGACCGACGCGGAAAAGCTCTCGTCCCTCCTGAACCTGGCGTTCGACAACGACCGTGCGCAGTATGATCGATTCTGCGAAATCGTGCGGGAGGCGGTGCCCGAAGCCCATGCCGCCGTTCTACGCGGGAGCGCCATTACCGGCAGGCGCTTCGTGGACGGCGCACCGTTCGACGCCGACGGCCCGGGTACCAGCGATCTCGACTTGACGCTGGTCGGCGCCGACGTATTGCGCTACTACAGCGCGTTCTGGATCCCCGGCATTCATTCGAAGCCGCTGAGCGACAAAGATCCCGACATCGCACCCGAGCTCACGCCGCTGCGGCGGCGGCTCATGGACATGGTGCACCGGCCTGTGAACATCCAGGGCACGCGTGACTGGCTACAGCACTTCCGGGGCGACATCATGAACCAGCCGTACCTCACGTTGTTCGGCACGATTCAGGAACCGTGAAACCGCTGCGAATTCTCAGTTACAACATCCTCAAGGGCGGCGTGGGCCGCGTGGCCGCACTCTCGGCGGTCATCTCCAAGCACGAGCCCGACATCGTCATCCTGCAGGAGGCGTACCGTCCACAGGTCGTTGAACAACTCGCTACAGCATGCAAATTCGGCTCGTGGGCGTCGTCGCAGGGTCACTCGGTCGCCTTCCTCAGCCGGGTTGCCATCGCCGGGCACGTGTGGCGCCGCGTCCGGTGGGCCAAGCGGGCGTATCTCGAGATTGTCACCGCCGACGACTTACGCATTTACGGTGTGCACCTGAGCGCCGTCCATAGCAATCTCACGGAGCAACGGCGCGCGTATGAATTGCGAGCGCTGCTGCGCAGCGTCGAGCGACATCAGGACGGGATGCACATCGTGACCGGCGATTTCAATACGCTCGCCCCGGGGGAACGCCTGGACATGAACAAGCTGCCTCCGCGGCTGCGGGCACTCGCCTGGGTAACGGGCAAATCGATCCGTTGGATCACGATCCGTATGATGCTCGAGGCGGGATATGTCGACGGCTACCGCAAGTTCCACGGCGATGAAGGCTACACATTCATGACGTGGGACCCGCAGGTGCGGCTCGACTACGCCTTCGTGCCGGAGGCGTTCAAGGGAAACATCCAACGCTGCGAGGTCATCACAGATCATCCCAAGTTGAAGGAAGCGTCGGATCACTTTCCGCTCCTGACCGAGATCGCGACATAGCCACAGACGCCAGGCATTAGGTTGCTATGATCATCTCGACGTGCCGCGCAGAAATTCCAAGATCTGGGGCGAGATGTAGCGGGCGTGCGCGGAAACCAGCGCCGTCTCAGAAGCGACGCTCGAGAAAAGATCCCGTGCTGTTTTAGTTTGAGCCACATCGCCTGTTGATTCGAGTGCAAGCCCCGCGTGGCTGCAGGCCATGTAGAAGAGCAGACGCCGGGATGCTTTCTTCTGGTTCGCCAAGGGCGTGGCGATCTCGATCGATTGCCGGTATTCTCCCTTCAGAAGCAGCATGAGCGCCTGACGCTCTGCGGTGAGAACCGCGCGCCCATCGCTCACGATCTGCGTATAGCGCGCGACGTCGCGGTCGCCCTTGTACAGACGCCCGGCCACACCCAGCAGACGATCGGCTTCTCGAAAATCGCCTGAACCCACGCGATTCTGAAGATCCTTTCCGAGCGCCGCGCGCGTTTGCGCATAAGCGGAGCTTGATTGAGCGCCCATCTGCCCGGCGACGGTCCACGCCTGCTCGTACTCGCGCTGCCGGAGCAGGTCGTCGAATTTCGCGCGCAGGTCGAGCGATTGCGCCGGAGTTGCAGGCGGAACCGGTTCCGGGCGCGACGGCAGAAGTGGAGGTGGCGCAACGCGTCGTTCTTCCACTTTTGCCGTCTGGGACGGCTCGGGTGATCCTCGACCTGGCCCCGTGTCGGTCGTGCGCGCGGTTGTGTTCGCAGGTTGCTCCTGCGCGGCTGGCGGAACGGGCGAAGGGCCGGCGGGCGGAGCCGCCGGATTCGAGGCAACCGGCGGCTGCGTGGTTGCCGCGTTTGTCGCGGTGGTGCGCTCCGCAACGAACCGTTCGTACTCCTTGTCTCCTTTTCGCAGCAGCCCGGCCTTCTCGACCCTCTGGAAATATTCAAGCGCGCGCTGATACTGCTTTTGCCGCACGGCAATCAACCCGAGGTAATACTCCGGCATGTACGGTCGGAAGTTCATCCCGTAATAACGTTTCTGGCGGCTTTGCGCGGAATCGAGTTCGAGCGCTCGTTCGAAGCGGCGCGCGGCGACATCCAACTGTCCCGCATCGAATGCCCTGAGTCCTTCTTCGTACGCCTGATAGAAGAGTTCCTGCGCTTCCACCGGTCGAGACAGCCCGGCCGCCGTCAATACAGCGGCCATCCCGATACACAGCGCGCAAACGAACCGTTTCGTTGACTGGTCGGACGCCGAGCGTTGCGTGTGATGCTTCGCCATTGTTATCTGACCGGGCCGAGCAGGTCGTTCACGATGCGGTCGACGTCGGCCCCCGGCATCGTGATGGTGACGTTCTCAGGCCGGCCGGGGCGAACGGTGAGCGGCTGCGAGAACGGTGTGTACAAATCGTTCCGGAACTCGAGCGTGTACTCGCCCTCAGGCAGGTCGGCGACAAACGGCGTGACACCGTTCGAAGGGGATTGTGAGGTTTCGTTCGGCACGATCCGCACCGAAGCCCACGGGATCGCGTTGATCGTGATCGGCGAGCGTGCCACAGGAACTGCTGCTGCCGGCGGCGCGGTTCCCGCATCCGTCGCTGGTGGAGTCGTGATGGTTGGAGGTGGAGTCGTGTCTGTGCCTGGCCGCAGAAGGACTGCCACGACCAGAACGGCGCCAAGCAGCGCGGCGGCCAGCGCGATGTATTTCAATCGCGACGCATTGATCACCGTTTCGGAAAGATTGCGCCCTGGATCCGCAAGCCTCTTCTCTTCGACAGCGGCTCGTGCTTCCTCTGCGAGCCGCTTGCGTTCGCGGGGCTCGGCGGCTCGTCGTTCGACCTCGCGGGCTTCGTCGGCCAGGCCGCGCTGCGTATCCTCTTCTTCGTTCCGCCGCCGCGCCTCCTGGGCTTCCTTCTGCCTTCGTGCCTGCTCCGCTTTCCGTTGCCGCTCGTCTTCGGCTTCTTTCCGCCAGCGCGCCTCTTCGGCTTGTTTCCGGCGTTCAGCCTCTTCGGCTTCCTTCTGCCGTTGCGCTTCGGCCGCGACCCGCCTCGCTTCGTCTTCTTTTCTGATGCGCTCCTGCTCCGTTGCGCGCTGCTTCGCTTCCTCCTCTTCCTTCTTTCGGCGTTCCTCGTTATTTCGGCGTTCCTCCTCCTTCTTGCGCTCCTCCTCCTTGCGCTGTTCTGCCGCAAGCTTGCGCTGCTCTTCGGCTAGCCTCCGCACCTCTTTCTGCTGCTGGCGGCGTTGCTCTTCCGCTGCGCGCGCTTCGGCGAGGAGCAGAGCCTCCTCTTCCTGCCGCTCCCTGTCACGGCGTTCCTTATCTTCACGCGCCTTTTTTTCCGCCTCCTCGGGCGCCTTTTTCTCGGCCAGCGCTTGTTCCGCGGCGGCGCGCTGGGCCTCCTCTGCGCGACGAAGTTCCTCGAGACGTTCGTTCTCCGCGGCGATTTTCTGCTGAATCGTCTGGAGTTGATCCTCGAGTTCGCCAAGCGCCTTGGAAACGAGCTCGTGCCCGGGGCTGAATTCGCGGAGCGATGCCAGGGCATCCTGATGCGCACCTGCCTCGAATGTGCTGCGTGCGTCGGATATCGTCTGTTGTGCGCGACGCCTCAATTCCCGCTGCTTCCGCCGCTCTGCAAGCGCCGCAAGCGCCTTCGCTTTGAGGCTCTGCGCGTTCAGGTCGCCTGAATCGGTTGCGAGCGCATCGTCGGCATGGCGGACTGCTGATTCGAAGTCACCCTCTTCGACGCTGGCCCGAGCGCGATCGATCGCGGCCTGGACCGTACGTGCCCGGTCGCGTTCCCGCTCCCGCTCGCGCCTCAGCTCGAGCATCTCGTCGCGAATCGTTAGCGCCTGCTTCGAATCGCGATCGACGGCCAGCGCCTGATCGATCAGGTCAGATGCCGTGCCGATATCTCCGCGGGTAAGTGCACTCCGCGCATCCTCGAGCCACGCGCTGATTTTTTTCTCATCGAGCGCCTTTCTCGCGCGATCCACGAGGTCGAGTGCCTCCTGCGTCTGCGGATCGAGCAGCAACGCCCTGTCGCAAGCCGATAACGCCCCTTCGAAGTCTCCCGATTCGAACGCCTGACGAGCGTTCTCGAGTTGGGAAGCGATCTCGCGTGTTCTGCGTTTTTGCAGGTCCATGAGCCCTGGGCGCATCGGCGCCTCCGGCTTCACGGCCGATTCGACGAGTACTTCCTCGATGGCTTCGATGAGACGCCGGACGTCCGATTCCCACCGCACATCATCGCTGAGCTCGATTGCATGTCGAAATGCCAGGTCGGCGAGATCGGGTGGCAGGTCCTGGGCCGAAGGCATCGGCGCACGCTGAATCAGGACAGGGATGACCCGGATGCGCTCGTTCTTGAGCGCACTCGACACCTCAACCCTCAGAAAATCGTCGGGATTGTCGATGCGCCGCAGCTTGAGGTGTTGATCCTGGATGGCCAGCCACCCTCGCCCGATGATGGCAAGGAGCACAGAGCACGATTCAAGTTCGTTCTTGATGAACTTGAGGAAATCTGCCCCTGGAGGAATGTTGTCGGTGTCTTGGAAGATCCGATCGGCGCCGAAATGGCTGCGCAAGTAGGGCAGCAGAGCGCGTACATGGCCCGAGCTGTCATCGCGGCGGTAGCTGATAAAAATCCGCGATGAGGCTCCAGGTTCGGCCCCGGCCATTTTAGGACGTCCCCCCTTTGGCTGCTGCAGCAGAGTTTACTCTAACTGCCTTATTACACATAGGGTTATCCATGGGACCCGAGAGTCGGCACGTCTACGATTTCGAATCCGCGCCGGACGGCGGATTCGCGAAACCGCGCCGTCTGATCGACGCCGGGGCGCGAGCGTCCGTCCCAGACAACCATTGCGACAGGACTGACGCCGCTCTCTCCAGCGAGCCGTTCCACCTCGCCAAGAATGGTCTCGCCGACGGCAGTGTACCCGTCATCGTCAGGGCTTCCGTCGAGGATCAAGACTTCTCCAGCCGCTTGAAGTTGCAGCAGCGTCTCGTCGAATACGGGTCCCCACTCTCCCGGCCTGTCCGTTACAGACGTTTTTCGAAACAGTTCCGCGGCGAATGGCAAAACAACGCGCCTCCGCAAACGCAGGTCGGCGGCGGACGAAAGGGCAAGAAGGTCGGCGCCACACGCAGCCGAGGTGACAAGCGCGATGGCTTTGTGGCGCACCAGCGTCTCATCTATGCGCCGTCGAGTCTCGCGAACCGCCGATGATGGAAATCGCGGGACGGTCGCGTCCCACGGATCGATGCGCCGTCCGGCAGCAGCGACGATCGCGCCACGTTTCACATCGCAACGATACATCGAGCAGTCAAATATGCCGGCACATGCGGCAGTGACCGTAGACCCGCTCAGAACAGGAGCTTGACGCCAAACTGCATCTGCCGCGGCGGCTTCGCGCTGAAGATGCGTCCGAAGTTTGGCGTAAATGCGATGCGGTTCGGGACGTCGAAATTCACGCGGTTGAGGAGATTGAAGATCTCCCATCGCATCTGCAACCGCGCCCCACATCCGAGTGCGACATCCTTCTGAAGCCCTACATCCACGCTCGCGAATCCGGGCGCGAGCACAGAATTACGCGGAGCGCTGCCGAACGTGAACTGGGGCTGAAGGGCGAAGCAACCGGTATTGAACCATTGCTGCGCCGTTTTGGCTCCGCCCTCGTTCGGATCGCACATCTGATCGGGACGCTGCGCCGGCCCTGCGCCGATGTTCGCGCGGTCGGTTCCAATGTTCACGGTGAAGGGAGCGCCCGACTCGACGACGACGATGGCGTTGACCTGCCAATCAGATCCAAGCTCGGCCATCAACCCGCTTCCCGAACCGCCGAAGTTGGGAAGAGCGTAGGTCGCGTTTCCGACGAACCGATGCCTGTGATCGAAGCTGGCCGTCGCATCCTCTTCAGCCATGTTGCGAACATCCTGCGGCAGGTTCGCTTCATGAGACGTGCCTCCCGGGTCGGATGCATCGTCTATCGCTTTTGACAACATGTAGGACGCCGTAAACGCCAATCCTTGCGATAGTCTCCGCTCGGCCCGTACAGTCAAGCCGTCGAAGATGGTATACCCATCCCAACGGATAGCCGTCACGTTCGCCAGCTCGGGCACCGGCCGCCGAGGTCCAATCGCTCCCGGTCCTGGCTCCGGGACATTCAGGACCGTCGAGCTGTCGGCGCCGACAATGGCCGACCGCAGAAAGCTGACTTCGACCATCGTTCGCTCGCCGATTTGACGCTGAACCGATGCGGAATAGTTCTTGGCATACTCCGTTCTGAAGTCCCAAATCATCGTGTTCCCTCCGACCGTTCCCTTTTTCGTACATCACGTTGTCGTACAGTTCGTAACTGCGATCGTCACGCGACACGAACGACGTCGGATCTCCGATAGTGCTGAACAGTCCGCCGAAGGAGACTTGCGGGTACCCCATATCGGCGCGATTCCCGGTCACGCCTTGCAGCCCCGACTGCTCGGCGAAGTTGACACCCTCGTTGGGGCTCACTTGTCCGCCTCGGGCGCGCAGATAGCCAAATCGAACCTCGTTCAGCCATCGAGTGCTGAAGGCGCGCGTGTGACCGACGGCGGCGTTCTCGCTGTGGGTCGTCACCGTTCGGCCAAAGCCCGGCACCAGTGCTTCATTCAATGACGTCGTCCGAACGGCTGGGTGTCATCCACGCGGTACGAGGTCACGCGGCCGTACAGGGTATCGCTCGCCCCAAGACGATGATCGAGTTTGAGGCTGAACTGGTTCATCGGGTTCACTTGATCGCCCCGTCGATGAGGTAGATGTTGTGGCCGCCTCTCTGGCCATAGACGTTGGGCAACGGTCCCGCTTGACCGAGCGCGGCGCGGCGCGTTCCGCCCGGGGGAATCGCCACACCGTCAGTGAGCTGGGCCAGGTGGATGAACTGGCGTCCGTTGATGGGCAGCGCCTGCATCTGCCGGTTGTCGATGATTTCGGCGACCTCGGGGTTCGACGTGCGAAGAAGGGGCGCGTCGGCCGTCACGGTGATGGCTTCGGACAGCTGACCGAGCTCGAGCACGATCGACAGATCTATCTTCTGCCCGACATTCAATGTGAGCCCGTGCTGCTCGAAGCGCTTGAAGCCGGAGAGCTCGACGAACACCTGGTAGTCGCCCACAGACAATGCAGGCAGCGTGAAGCGCCCTTCGGTGTCCGATTGGCGCTGGCTTCTCCGCCCGCTCGCCACGTGAAGAGCCACGACGTTCGCGCCTGGGAGAACACCACCCTTTGCGTCCCTGACTACTCCGGACAGCTCGGCAGTGTTGTATTGAGCGCCGGCCAGGGCCGGCGCCGACATGATCGTCACAATCGTGAGCGCAAGAGCTTGTCGCACCCGGCCCCTACAGGCAGATTAAACTACAAGCCGCATCGGCTGACGCGAGAAAAGTAACCCCAGTGCGCTAAGATCCGCGGCAAGAATCACTGTGAAACCTCTCGTTGCAGCCTGCATATTCTGCATTCTCACACCGAGAGACTGTCTGGCACAGTTACCGGTAGGCACCATTGCCGGCGTTGTGCACGACTTCGCCGGCGGTGTCATCAGGGGAGCCCACGTGCAAGCCATCGGGCTTGCGACACAACAGCTGCGAGCTACGACGACCGGCGAGCAAGGGGATGTACGGTTTCCCTGCCCTCTTGCCGGCGAATATGAAATCCGCGTCGAAGCTGCGGGCTTCCAGCGGATTGCTCGCGCCGCGACCGTTCAGGCAGGCACGCATCACAGCGGGAGAATCAGCCGTGTTAGCTGTGGCGCCTGATGACAAAGTCTGCGCAAGCGACGCGTGGCCTGGCCGGGAATTGATCTGCGGGACTTTGCGTGTCGTGGCGCCCCAGGACGGCACCATGACAATTGAAGCCGTGCCAGGCCAGGCAGGCTCACAGCTCCCCACGCTCGAAGTCTGGAGCGATCGAACCGGAGGTCGGGGTAACCCGACGTCAATTTCGGTCGTTGCCGGAAGCGAATACACCGTGAATGTCGAATTGCCCTGGGGTGTCAGCGCGAGTCAATCGTTCGTCGTGAAGACGTCTCTGTAGTGAGCAACTGATGCCATTCCGCATAGCTAAACGCTCGATGTTGAAACGATCGTGCACCCTGTTAATCCTCGTTCCGATGCTCGCCTGCAGCGGCACGGAACCCGAGACGTTGTCGCCGGCGGCACCGTCGCGGGCAGGACAGACCTTCACCCTCAGGGGACTAGTCGTCACGAGCAGTACCGAGGGTCCCGATTCCCAACGCGACCGTATCTGTCATCAACGATCCCAACGGCATCAGCGGTCCCGACGCTGGCAGATCTACGACCACCGATGAATCGGGCAATTTCAGTTTCACGGAGATGCAACAGTCCAGCGTGTGGGTCAACGTCTCAGCTGCGGAATACTTTTCTAACTACGCTCCGCTGGCGAGCAACCAGACACAAACAATCAATCTCGTTCCGCTCGGACCGGTGATCCAGCTTTCCGGGCGGGTGACCGACGCCGGCACAGCAGCGCCGATTGCCGGGGCCACCGTCTCCGTCAACGGCAGATATCGCACAACGAGCGACGCTTCCGGAAACTACAGCCTCACGGGGCGTCTCGATCAGGGGGGAGGCGATATCACATGGGCGTCTGCCGACGGGTACGAACAGGATACCCGATACACCCTGGGGAACCCGGCGCAGAGCTTTCGCTTACGTCGCATCGAGCGCATTCTCCCGGGAGAGTCGTGGTCTGTGACCGTTCACCCGGATGACTCACTCTGCTTCAGCAACCTTCAGGATCCACAGGGCGGGTTCCCAGGATCCGCAAATCGGTGCCGTTCGGTTCGACTCGTGGCCCAGAGAAACGGCATGCTCAAGGTGGAAGTGGTTTCCGCTCAGGACGCGAGTCACCCGCCTTTCAACCTGGAGGTGTGGGATTCGACTTGTTGTCCGGGGAACGACGGGAATCCAGCCTCCGTCAAAGTTACAACCGGAACGCGGGTGCTCATCAGCGTCTACATGCCTGAGCGCTCGACCACCAGCCAGTCATTCATCGTCACGACGTCTATGGCGCCATAAGGAAACGGCAGCCCGTGCCGTCGAGGCACGCCCACGTGCAGTGAAAACCTCACCGTCTGGTGAACACCATCCGAGCGCTGTCTGAAAAGCATGCGTGGAACCGCACGGTGGGAAGGTGTTGACAGTTTTCCCAGCCGCCTCGCCTCGTTGGCGCGTTCAGCTCGCAGTACTGGAAGAGAGCGTGGAACGGAATCGACACCGCGGGTCCTGAGACCGTCACTGGTTCGCTGGTTGGTGCGCCGCCCATGATGTTCAGGTACCTGAAGCCAGACAGCTCTTCGGTAAATGGGGATTCCATCTCGAAGCCGATGAATCGAGGCCCTATCCAGAAACCGAGCTCAGCATTCGAGAAGACAGTCGGCCCCTAGAGCGAGGGTTTATCGTCGAAGGAGTTGGCCGAGCGGTATCACGTCAGTCGGGCCTGGGTGGACGCCCTCAAGCAGCGGCGTCGGGAGACCGGATCGATCGCGGCTCACAAACAAACAAAGTTTCGGCGGCGCGTGCTGGAAGGCCAGGAGGATCGGCTGAAAGCGTTGGTGGCGGCGCAGCCCGATGCGACGCTCGCCGAGTTGCGTGACGGGTTGCGGACGTCAGCCGCATTGGCGACCATCTGGCGCGAGCTGAACCAACTGGATATCACCATCAAAAAAAACGGTCCACGCCGACGAACAACGCCGCCCTGACGTCGCGGCGCAACGTCGTGATTGGCGGGACTGGTTGCCGCTGCACAACGCCTGTCAGTATGTGTTTCTGGACGAGTGTGGCGTGACGACCGATCTATTGCGCCGCTACGGGCGGAGTCCTCGCGGCACGCGCCTGCACGACCACACCCCGTGCGGTCATTGGGACACGCACACGGTCATCGCCGCCCTGCGGCCCGACGCGATCACGGCACCCGCCGTCTTCGATGGACCCATCGATAACGCGAGCTTCCTTGCCTACGTCGAGCAGGTGCTAGCGCCGACATTGCGGCCGGGTGATGTCGTTGTCCTCGATAACCTCGCCGTGCACAAACAGCCGGACGTCCGCGCCGCGATCGAACGGGTCGGCGCACGCCTCCGGTTTCTGCCGCCCTACAGCCCGGATTTCAATCCCATCGAACAGGTCTTCGCGAAACTGAAAGCGTTCCTCCGTTCCGTCCGACCGCGCACCTTCGATCAGGTCTGCGAGCTCGTCGCCACCGCGCTGACGTTTTTCATGCCGACCGAATGTCAGAACTATGTCCGCCACTGCGGCTATCGGCTCGCTGCACAGTTATGAAAAACGCTCTAGTGCTACATCTCTGTCAGACCACGAATGCGAACTGTCAGCGATGGTCGCTTGATAGGTGCGAGACAGCATCTCGGAGGGGAAGCCGGCGCACGGCGAAATTGTCCCCCAGCGGCGCGGGCGGCCGCCGGGTCCATGGAAATCGTGATAACGGGCCAGGAGATTCGTCTGGCCTTGAACGGATCCCTGACTTATCGCGATCAAGGGACCCGGTCCTTTTGGTATGCCGCATGACGGATCACAGCGTCACGCTCTGGCGATGACCCATGAGGTCTCCCACATGCGGTCACGTCGTCCTGTCCTGCTCTTGGCATTTGTGTCCGGATGCAGTGGCAGAAGCGGCACTCGACATTGCCAGCACCGACGTTCACACTGACTCCACCGCCCGGGTTCGCACTGACGGGCCGAGTTACTGGCAGGACGACCTCAGCACCGGTTGCTGGTGCGATCGTTTGGCTCAACGGCTGGCACATGGCAATCACAGACAGTTCGGGAAACTACCTTCGTGGTCACAATTACTCCTGGCCCAGCGTCATCTGCGT
>CAWAPZ010000014.1:0-72309 GCA_963784045.1 Vicinamibacterales bacterium | reverse complement strand
TCGAAGTGACGACCGGGAAGGTCGCGTGGGAAGTGCCGCAGACCGGCCCTGGCGGCGCGCGGGGCGGAACCCTCGCGACGGCGAGCGGCCTGCTGTTTTTCTGCGACGACCAGGATCGATTTGTCGCGGTCGACGCGGCAACCGGCAAGCCGCTGTGGAATTTCGGCATGAACAGTGTGTGGCGCGCATCGCCAATGACCTATCAATTCGACGGCAGGCAGCATGTCGCCATCGCATCGGGATCGAATGTCGTCGTTTTCGGTCTTACCGGACCCTGAGAAGTCGGCGGCGCGGTGTCTAAAACTTGAAGGAGGCAGCTATGAAGCAACGGGTCCTCGCATACGCCCCGGTTGTCATCGCATTGGCCGCGGGCGTATCGCTGCTCGCACAGACGCCGGCCTCCCCGCCGGCCTCGACCACGGAGAAGCTGTACATCTCGCTGGAGAGCACCGACAACCTCGCCGTTGTCGACCTGAAGACATTCAAACACATCAAGACGCTCAAGGTCGGGATGCATCCGCACGGCCAGGCTTCGCCGGCCTCCCAGGACAAGCTGTACGTCGCGGCCGAAATCGGAGGCACGGTTACGCAGATCGACACGATTCGCGACGAAGTGATCAAGACCTTCGACGTGGGCTTCGGCGTCGAGCCGCAGAACGGCGCCATTACGCCCGACGGCCGCTTCCTGTATCAGCCGTCATATGCCGGCTACTACCAGGTGTTCGACACACAGAAAGAACAAATCATCGAATACATTCACACGCTTGGCATCGGGCACAACACGGTGATGGCTCCGGACGGGCGCTTTGCGTATCTTCTGCCGATCGCAGGCGGTCCCGGCCACTTCGCGCGGCCCTCGCTCGGGCTGCCGAGGACGCAGCCGAAAGAAGTGACGGTGGTCGATGCGAAGACGCACAAGGTCGTCGGCACCATCGACGTGGGAACCGGTCCCCGGCCGGGCACGATCAGTCCAGACGGCGGGCGTCTGTACATGAACGTCGACGATCTGATGGGCTTCCTCGTCATCGATACGGCGGCGCGCAAGGTCATCGGAAAGGCGACGTACACGCTTACGCCGGACGAGCAGGCCGTGAGAAGCCGGTCGCACGGCATTGCCGTGGCGAATGACGGCAAAGAGGTGTGGAGCAACGACGTTGTGCACAACCTGACGTTCGCGTTCGACGTCACCGTGAATCCACCCAAACAGATCGCGCGATTTCCCGTAGGCCGCCAGCCGTACTGGATTGTTCCCTCGAAGGACGGCAAGACGATCTACGTCACCTGTCCGAGCAGCGACGAATTGATTGCGTTCGATGTCCTCACGAAAAAAGAAAAAGCGCGTATCCCGTTTCCGCAGGGGTCGCACCCGACGCGCATGCTGACAGTCGCGGCGCCGGCATCTCAGCGCACCGCGCGGTGATATGAGCGCCCGCCGCCGCTTTCTGGCTGCCGGGCTCGCGCTGTTTGGTCTCGGCCGGAGGATGCTGGCCCAGGTGACGGCGTCGTCTGGGCCAGTGAGTTACGCGCCTCTTACGCGCGCCGTGAAGATTCCTGTTACGGCCGTCGCAACGCCGTGGAGCCCCGTACCGTTCGTGGCCGAGGCTCACTTTCAACCCACGGGACCGGGCGCCACAGCAGGCACTGAGCGGCGCGTGCTCATCAGCGGCGTGCTGTTTCGCACGCCGGAAGCCCTCAGCGCGTTGTGCATTACGTGCCCGCACGAGCAGTGCCAGGTCGATCTCGTGACCGATGGGGAACGACTGGCGCGCATGACCGAAGGAAAGACAACACATCCTCTTTTTGAGTGCGGCTGCCATTCCAGCGTCTTCGACGCAGCCGCCGACGGGGCGCGCGTGTCAGGCGAGACGCCGCGAGGACTCTATCGCTTCCGCATTGCGGGTGTCCGCGAGGGAATCGTGGAAATCGACGAGATCGAAAAGGCTGCGTTGTCCGAGGTGTAGCGGCCCGCGACACCCGGCGCCGACGGCGATCCAAAATCGTGGACGTGCTGTGTGTTCCACAAGGAGATACACAGGCGCGCATCGTGGTAAGCTCCACCCCTCACCCAAAACCTCGAGGAGGATCCATGACGAAGATATTCGCGCGCGTCGCTGTTCTGGCAGTTCTTTGTGTGCTTGCCGGCACCGCCGCGTTTGCGCAGCTGCAATCCGGGCGCATCCTGGGCACGGTGTTCGACCCGCAACGCGCAGGCATACCGGGTGCTACCGTGACGGTGACAAATCTGGCGACCAACATCGCGAGAACCACCCAGACCGATGCCGAAGGCAACTACGTCATCACTCCTCTGGACCCCGGTAATTACCGCGTCAGCGCAGAAATCTCCGGGTTTCAGACTGCTGTGCGCGAAGGGCTGACGCTCACCGTCGGCCAGGCGGCCCGTGTCGAGCTGACGCTGAATCTCGGCGGGCTCTCCACCGAAGTGCAGGTTGTCGCCGAAACGCCGACGCTCAATACCGAGTCGGCGACGCTGAGCCAGGTGATCACGAACGAGCAGATCGTCGACCTGCCGCTCAACGGCAGAGGCTTTCACGAGCTTGCCCGTCTCACGTCCGGCGTCGCGTTGCTGCCGCCAACGGGCAACACACAGCCGGTGCGACCCGAGGTCGTCAACGGCAACGTGATCGGCGGCGTCGCCGGAGCGCAGACGCGGTTCCTGCTCGACGGCGTGGACATCACCGAAGAGCATCAGGGGGGCACCTGGATTCAGACGTCCGTTGACGCGCTCCAGGAATTCAGCGTGCAACAGAACGCGTACTCGGCGGAGTTTCACGGCGCCGGCGCCACCTTCAACGTGACGACCAAGTCTGGCGGCAACACGTTTCACGGCAGCATCTTCGAATTCACGCGCAACGACGCGTTCGACTCCAAGAACTTCTTCGCGGTGAACAAAGAGAAGCTCACGCGCAACCAGTTCGGCGGGACGCTCGGTGGGCCCTTGATGATTCCCCGCTTGTACGATGGGCGAAACAAGACGTTCTTCTTTGCCAGCTACGAGGGGCACCGGCGCCAGCAAGGTGTCACCGACGTCAGCATCGTGCCTTCGGCGGCGCAACGCCAGGGTGATTTCAGCGGCCTCGCTCCAATATTCGACCCGCTCTCGACGACCACCGTGGCCGGCGTTGCGACGCGCACGCAGTTTGCCGACAACCAGATTCCGGCGAGTCGCATCTCACCTCAGGCGCAGTTCTTCATGAAGTACATCCCGCTGCCAAACGCGCCCGGCAACACGTACGTGTCGAATCCGCTTACGGAGTTCAATCAGAACCAGATGACGCTGCGCCTCGATCAGGAGATCAACTCGCAGAACCGGTTCTTCGCGCGCTATAGCCGGCATGTGAACGCGGAAGATCGGCAGGACCGTTGGGATACGCTCGGCTCGACGCGCCTCGAAGGCCCTGCCTACAATCTGGCTGTTTCGCTGACGTCGAATTTCGGATCGTCACTCGTTCACGAGGTCCGATTCAGCCGCATGTATGGCGAGTACCGATCGACAGCGTATTTCCAGGGGCAGGGCGTCGACCTCGTGCAAAATCAGGCGGGGGTCAAGGGTCTCGCTGGCATTCAGGATCCCGCCATTGCGAGCCTGCCGGCCTTTACCATCAACGGCTACCAGGGATTTTCTGGAAACGCCGGCGACGGACGGCCGAAGTGGCAGGATCGCGGCGAGTACCAGCTCATCGACAGCCTCACATGGATCAAAGGGAAGCACATCCTGAAGTTCGGCGGCAGGATGTATCACCGCAACATCCTCTTTACCGATGCGCGAAGCCACAACGCCGCGTTCACCTACAGCGGCGTCATGACACAGCGCCCGGTCACGTCGGCCGGCACCGGAGTTTCCTTTGCCGATTTCATTCTCGGGTATCCGTCGGCGGTCACGCGGTCCAACCCGGCGACGTGGTGGGGCGGATCCGGGACGTACTGGCACGGCTTCTTCCAGGATGACTACCGGTTGACGAACAACCTGACGGTCAACCTTGGCTTGCGCTACGAGTACACGCCCTGGCTGACCGGCTACCGAAATCAGGCGGCCGTGTTCGATCCGACTCGTGCCAAGTCGATCATCGTCTCGAGTGAGACCGACCAGATCGATCTCGGCGCGCAGGCGCTGGCGGATATCGGGTATCAGCTGTTCGGCGATCTCATCCAGACGAGCAGTCAAGCGGGCGTGCCGCTTCAGCTGACCGCCAACGACACGAACCAGTGGGCTCCGCGAATCGGGTTCGCGTACCGCCTCGGCGATCGCACGGTGATTCGCGGGGGCTACGGCATGTTCTACGAAGCCGAGGGAACGAGCGGCCGATTGAATTTCCACTTCCTGCCGTTCAGCATGAGCGAGGCCGTGAGCGCCGTCCCGAACGTTGTGCCGAACCGCACGACGGCTGATTATTTTCTCGGCGTGCCGTTTGGCGCGTCGGTTGGAAGTGTGGGTTGGAATCCTCTGACGCTGGATGCGCAGTTCGGGTACGACCAGCGGTGGAACTTCGGGTTTCAGCGCGAGATTGCCAGCCGCATGAGCCTGGAAATGAACTACGTCGGGACCAAGGGCAGCAATCAGCAGGAGGCGGAGAACATCAACCTCCCGGATGCGGGCCCCGGCGATATCCAGGCGCGCCGGCCGTATCCGCGCTTCGGCAACATGAGCATTCACAGCCAGGCGAGATCGACCGAGTACCACGCACTGCAGACGAAGTTCCAGAAGCGGACGTCGAACGGCTACTGGTATCTCGTGTCGCATACGTGGTCGCAGACCTTGACGACACAGCCTGCGGCAGGCATCGGCGGGAACTTCACCTACGACACCGGGCCAGCGACATTCGACGCTCCGCATCTTCTCGCCATGAGCTTCGGCGCGGAACTGCCGTTCGGCAGAGAAAAGAAGTTCCTCAGCGACGCAGGCACGTTCGCGAACGCGCTGCTCGGGGGCTGGCAGGCGCAGAGCATCGTGAACTATCGCAGCGGCCTGCCGTTCACGCCGACCGTTTCGCGCGACGTGGCGAACACCGGCTCGACGGGCGCGGGAAGGGACGCGCAGCGACCCAACCAGATCGCGTCGGGCGAGCTCGACAATCCGACGCTGGACGCATGGTTCGACAAGACCGCGTTCGTCGTGCCTGCGAACTTTACCTACGGAGACACCGAGCGCGGCATTCTCCGCGGCGACCACCAGTGGAACGTGGATTTCTCGCTGTTCAAACGTTTCAGGGTGAATGGATCGAAGTCGCTCGAGTTCAGGGCTGAGGCCTTCAACCTGCTGAACTCGGTGTATTTCGATCTGCCGAACACGGCGATCGATACAGCTGCCGGTGGCAGAGTGACCGCAACATCCAACTCTGCGCGATCGCTGCAGTTCGGCATAAAGTTCCTGTACTAAACAGCTTTCAGGTTTCAGCTCTCAGCTTCCGGCAGCGCTCATCCGCTGACCCGCTGGGAGCTGAGACCTGACCGCTGATGCCTGATAGCTGACAGCTTTAATACCGGCATCACAATTGCTGGTGCCGGACGTATGGCGCAGTCCGTCTTCCCCAGGGCGAGAACGGCCCTCCTGCTGGTCGACGTCATCAACCTCTTTGATTTTCCACGTGGCGCTGCGTTTGCCAGGCGGTCGCTTGGGCCCGCCAGAAATATCCGCCGCCTGTGCGATCGCGCGCACCGAATCGGCGTGCCGATCATTTACGTGAACGACAACTGGGGCCGCTGGCGTTCCGACTTCAAGACGATTGTCGCCGACTGCCGGCGTCCGGAACGTCCTGGCTCGCCCATCGCCGAGCTGCTGTCGCCGACGCCGCGCGATTTCTTCGTGCTCAAGCCGCACCTCTCAGGATTCCATGAGACGCCGCTCGACACGCTGCTGCAGGCCGGCGACGTGAACAAGGTCGTGATTGCCGGGTTCGCCGCAGACAATTGCGTGTTCTTCACGGCCGCCGAGGCGCATATGCGCGACTACGAGATCGTGGTGCCGTCCGACTGCTGCGCCTCTGAGATTGACCAGGAGCGGCGCCATGCGCTGGCTAGGATGCGGACACTGCTCGACGCCGATACGTCCTCGTCGAGGCGGATCCGCATACGCCGATGACGGACCCGAATCTCGATATCGCGGCGTTGCTGCTCGACCTGTCCGAAGTGTACCGTCCGTCACCCAAATTCTGGGGCTACAAGAATGCGTCGCGGTCGATCCGGCGGCATCCTGAGTTCCTGTCCGAGATGACAGAAGACGACATCCTGAAAATACCCGGTGTCGGCCCGGCGTCGCTGCGCGTCGTGCGCGAGTTTCTCGACTCCGGCGAATCAGCCACCGTCGATCGCATCCTTGGGGAAAGCGGAAAGATGAAGGAGATCGAGGCGCGGCGAGCGCTCCGCCGCAACTTTCTGTCCGCCGCGATGGTTCGGAAAGTGCTGTCGGAGCCGAAGCGCGGCTTCGTCTGTCGCGAGGACTATCTCGGCGACTTCCAGATGCATTCTCGGGGCAGCGACGGCGCCGACACCATCGAAATGCTGGCGAAGGGGTGTATGAAGCGCGGGTACCGGTGTATGTGCGTCACCGATCACTCGTACGGGCTGCCGATTGCCGGCGGCATGAAGATGGATGAGATGCGCGAACAGCACGCCGAGATCAACAGACTGAACAAGAAGTTCGGCGGTGATTTTCGCGTCTTTAAAGGCGTCGAGGCGAACATTCTGCAGGACGGATCGCTCGACATGGATCCGGCCGAGCTCACCGAATTCGATCTGGTTGTCGCTTCTCCGCATTCGAGCTTGCGCAAGACTGTCGATCAAACCGAACGGATGTTGAGGGCCGTCTCGACGCCGGGCGTGCACATCCTCGGCCACCCGCGCGGGCGCATGTTCAATTCTCGTGCGGGTGTTGTTGCCGACTGGACCGCTGTGTTCAAACGCGCGGCAGAAACGGGCGTCGCGATCGAGCTTGATGGCGACGTATCACGACAGGATGTGGACTACCGCGTCGCTACCGCGGCAAAGAAGGCGGGATGTGTCTTTGCACTCGACAGCGACGCGCACGCGGCGGATCAACTCTGGATGGCGGACTACGCAATCGCCCATGCAAGCCTGGCTGAAATTCCTGCCAGCCGCATCATGAACTGCTGGCCTGCCGCCGAAATACTACGGTGGGCCAGAACTGTTCCGCGTCGCATGTTGTCAAACGCAGCAACGCGATGACCAGAAATCCTACTGTGCCTATCTCACAACCAGCGGCTTCAGCGTCGTCGGCGAGCCGTTGTTCTCGAACCAGTCGATGCCTTCGCTGACCAGATCGAACTTCAGGAGATAGTTGCCGGGCGTTTTTGGCGCCACGATTTCTATGGGGACATCGACGGTGGCACCCGGTTTGAGCGTTTCGGGCAGCCACGCGCGCGCGTAGTCTCTTTCGAGAAGCGTGCCGTGCTCGTCGCACAACTGGGCGCCCAGCCGGACGAGCCGGCGGCCGTATGACGCTTTGGCTGGAAACGCCCGTGCGGACACGTTCTCGACCCGCGTGTTGATCTTCAGCTTTTTCGCGGCGCGTGTCTTGAACGGGCGCGCCGGGAAAAAGCGCTTCCGCACTTCGATCCTGGCCTTGGGCGTGGCCCCGGGAATCGCATTGCCGAGACCCGTCATGTCCCAGATCTCGTGCTTGATGGCCTCGAAATCGGCGCCGCCAGGCACGAACCGGCGCGAGAACGCATTCTCCGGGTGATCGGTAAGCTCCCACGAAAGCCGATCGATCCCGATCTCGGTAGCCAGCCTGCGCGCGAGGTTCATCTCTTCATCGCTGTCGTTCCACTTGAAAAGGATGTAGCGCCAGTTCAGGTGCGGCACATCACGGCGGGAGCGTCGCTTTTCTTCCGCCATCACGCGCAGATTGCGAATGGCCAGATCGAATTTGCCGCGCTGGCGGTACTGGACGTACGTGTCTTGCGAGGCGCCGTCGATGGAGAACGTTACCTCGTCGATGCCCGAATGCACCAGCCGCTTCGCTGACTCCTCGGTGAACATCAGGCCGTTGGTGCTGGTGTAGAGATAGATGTGCGGGAACCTCGACTTGATGTACTCGCACATCTCGATGGCCCGCTTGTGCAGGAACGCCTCGCCGTAATTGAAGAAGTCGATGCGCACGAGCCCGGGTCCAGCCTCGTCGACGACGTTTCTGAACAGATCGAAGTCGAGCATGCCGGCGTTACGCGTTTTCGTAATCCCGGTTTCCGGTGCGCAGCACGCGTCAGCACATGAGATGTTGCAGGCGGCGGTGCATTCGATGTACAGGCGGTTGGGCAGCCGGCCCACGTCGAGCGGCCGTTCGGTCGGCGCCTGTCCCTTGAGAGGCATCTTCAGGGGGCAGTCGCCGCAGAACGTGGACCCGCCACCGTTCAGCTCGGCACGAAGCGTGCTGATCGGCGTGTCGTTCCAGATTTCGGAGATGCGCGCGATCCTGGCGTCTCCAAGGACGCGTTTGCCGTAGGGATCGGCGCAGCCGCAAACGATGCGGCCATCGCACAGCATGACCAGCGTGCTCCATGGCCACGTGCACTGAAAGCGGGTCGCGAGGTAGTTTAAAGACAAGGGATTAAATCGGGGATTAGGGATTTGGGACTAGGGATTAGGTTGTTCATTTCCTCGTCAATTTTCGCATAAGTGCTTCGGCGCGATCGTTCTCGTATTTGACCGAGTTCAAGAACAGGCTTTCAGCCAGGTAACTGCGGCGCTCCTCCTCGGTCATCTGTTCGATGAGGTGCCGGATCTCGCGAATCATGTCCTCGAACGAGCGCTCGAAGTCGCGCTTGACGGTAATTTCGCGGTACAGGGTCTCCAGAATGGCCAGGATGTCGCCGTCGAGGTTGATATCGGCGCCGGTGCTGGTTTTAATGAAGCGCTCCATCGGCATCGGCCTTTCAGAAGCTTTTGACGGCCGCTGCTGCGTCAGGGTGAATCTCCATGAACTGATTCGCCCCGGTGAGCGTCAGCATGGTTTCGACCCTGCCGCGCAGGCCGGCGAGCTTGAGCGTCGCCCCTGTGGCCGTCGCTTGACGGTACAAGTCCATCAGGCAGCCGATCGCGGCGCTGTCGAGGTACTCGACGTCGCCGAAGTTGATGACGAGCTTCCGCGCGCCTCTCGCAATCTCGCCCGCCACGAGCGTCGAAAACTCGGATAGCGACGGATACATCAGGCGCGCGGGTGCCGCGTGCACGATGCTGACGTCACCCGATTGTTCGCACGTCACGTTCATTTGGATACCTCTTCAATCCTGGCCCGCAACGCGTCGATCTGGCGTGCCAGCTCCGCGCGTCCGCGGTTGATCCGCGATTTGACCGTTCCCTCGGCAACGCCGAGCTGAGCGGCGATTTCCTGATACGACAGCTCGTGAATGTCGCGCAGCAGCACCGCCGTGCGAAGCGGCGGCGACAGCCCGCGCAGCGCCTCGCGCAGCAGCGCGACGCGGTCCTGCAGCTCTACGCGCGCATGCGCGTTCAATCCGGGCGCTTCGGCCTGCACCGTCGATGCGTCGATCTCTCGCGCGAATACCTGGCGATCGCGCCGGCCGCTCCGGTAGCGGTCGATGCAGAAGTTCCGGCTCACGCTGATCAGCCAGGTCTGGAAATTTGCGCGCCGATCGAACGTGCCGAGCGAACGAAACACCTTGAGGAAGATCTCCTGCGTGAGATCCTCCGCTTCTTCGTACGTGCCGACGAACCGGTACGCGACGTTGAACACCTTCCGCCAGTAGGTCTTGACGATGGTGTCCCACGCGGCCTGATCGCCCTCGGCCGCGAGCTGAATGGTCGCTTCGATGGACACCGGCACATGAATGATATCGCACGGATTAGGGATTGGGGAGCCGATGTAAGATCCTCGCCGTGGTTGGTTTCTTTCGCACAGGAAATGCGCTGGTTTGCGACGGCGTTTCGCTCGAGGATACGGCACGCGCGCATGGGACGCCCCTCTACGTGTACAGTGCCGCGTCGATTCGGCATGCATACCGCGAGCTCGACGAGGCATTCGCGGCCCATCCGCATCGGATTCACTACGCCATGAAGGCGAACTCGTCGCTGGGCGTCATGCGGCTGTTGCGGGAGGCAGGCAGCGCGGTCGATGCCAATTCGATCGGCGAGGTCGAGCTGGCGACGCGCGCCGGATTCGCGTCCGATGACATCGTCTTCAGCGGCGTTGGGAAAGCCCCTGACGAGATCGAGCGGGCCGTGCAGCTCGGATTGAAGGCCATCAACGCCGAGTCGGCGGGCGAGCTGGAACGCATCGATCGCGCGGCGAGCGCGAGGGGCGTCCGCGCGAGGGTCGCGCTGCGCGTCAATCCGGACATCGATGCAGGCACGCACCCCCATATCTCCACTGGCCGGCACATCAACAAGTTCGGGGTTCCGCTCGAGCACGCAGCAGCGCTGTATCGGAAGATGGCGGCACAGCCCGGGCTGCAGCCGGTCGGCATCCACGTGCACCTCGGATCGCAGATTATCAGCACCGAACCCCTTCAGCGTGGAGCGGCGACGGTCGTCCGTCTTGCGCGAGAGCTGCGGGACTCGGGCATCCACCTCGACCACATCGACATAGGCGGCGGCCTCGGGATTTCGTATGACGGCTCTCGCGCGCCTACTGCGGCTGAGTATGCATCGGCAATTCTTCCGATTGTCGCGGCCTCCGGGCTGTCGATCGCTCTCGAGCCGGGCCGGTACATCGTCGGCGCGTCGGCGGCGCTGCTTGCGCGTGTCGTCGACCTGAAGGAGGCGGCCGGCGGACACCATTTCGCCGTACTCGACGCGGGCATGACGGAGCTGATGAGGCCGATGCTGTATGGCGCCTTCCACCGAATCGTGGCCGTCACTCCACGCGCTGCCCGTGACCTCTGCTACGACATCGTCGGCCCCGTGTGCGAAAGCACCGACAGCTTCGGGAGCGGCCGCCGGCTGAACCAGTTGGAGGTCGACGACCTGCTGGCGATTCTCGACGCCGGGGCGTACGGCTCGGCGATGTCGTCGAACTACAACCGGCGGCCGCTGCCTGCCGAGGTGCTGATCGACGACGGCCGCGTGAGCGTGATTCGCCGGAGACAGACCATAGACGACCAGCTGGCGCTCGAAATGTAGCTGGAGCGACAGATTCCACGTCCCAGATTCTGGATTTCAGATTCTAGATTTCAGATTCTAGATCTCAGATTTCGGCTTCAGATCGGAGACTCACATGCCGGGGATGCTGATTGTGATCGAGGGGGTCGATCAGAGCGGCAAGGAGACACAGGCGCAGCGCCTGCGGGAGCGGCTTCGCGCAGCCGGGCACAAGGTGCGGCTGCTGTCGTTTCCCGACTACGGCACGTCCATCGGTGAAGAAATCGCGCGCGCGCTTCAGGGTGAGCGCGAGTACGGCGCCGATGTGATGCAGCTGCTGTTCGTCGCCAACCGGCACGAACGGCGCGAAGCGATTCGCGAGTGGGTCGACGGAGGCCTGATTCTCGTGTGCGACCGTTATCGGGCGTCGAGCATTGCGTACGGCGAAGCCCAGGGGCTCGACGCCGGATGGCTCGAAGACATTCAGCGGTATCTCCCACGTGCCGACCTGACGATCTTCATCGATATCGCGCCGGCGACCGCCGCCACGCGGAAGTCTCAGGGGCGGGATCGGTACGAGCGCGATCTCTCTCTACTCGAGCGAGTGCGATCCAGCTACCAGCGGCAGGCAGCGAGCCCGGATTGGGTTCGCGTAGACGGGGAGCGAACCATCGAAGAGATCGCCGAGGACGTGTTCGCGGCCGTGCAGGCACGCCTCACTTCCAGGGAATAGGGGGTGGGGATTGGGGATTGGGGATTGGGATTAGGGAGTGGGGATTAGGGACCAGGGATTAGGAATTGAGGTCAGGCATTAGAGGCCGCGCGGGACGCCGGGTGATCACTCTGGCAGCCGTGAGGGCGTGCACGGATCTCGCACCACGTTCCTGCAGCACGCGGGCGCACGCATTCAGGGTTGCGCCCGTAGTGCTCACATCATCAATCAACAACACGTTCCTTCCGCGAATGTCATCCTTGCGAAACCAGGCGCGACGTGCCGCGAACGCCCCTGCAACGTTCGCCTTGCGGCGGTCGGCGACGAGTTCAACCTGCGGACGTGTCTCGCGACGTCTGACGAGGGCAGAGACAACCGGCGGTCCCAGATGACGCGCGATCTCCCGCGCCTGATTGAAGCCGCGTTGATGCTCGCGCCGCCAATGCAGTGGGACGGGGACGACGCAATCGGCGCTCCGCAGGACATCATTGCCGCGAACGCGCATCTGTGCGGCGAGCGGCTTCGCAAGTGACAAGCGGCCTGCATACTTGAGCGCGTGAATGATTTCCCGCAGCGTGCCTTCGTATTCCCCCACCGCCCGCGCCCGCGTCACTGCCGACTGCTGCCCAGAACAACCCGGGCAATCTCCGCCGGCTCGAGGCAATGGATCTCCGCATCTGTCGCAGATCGGCGGCGTGATCAGCCGAATCGATCGCCAGCAACCTGCACACACACACCCCGACAGCGGCTCGTCGAGGAGGGCGTCGCAGACGGCGCAAGACGGCGCCAAGAGCGCCGTGAAAAACGCGTTTGCGCCGCTAGGGATTAGGGATTTGGGATTGGGGATCTGGCATCGCCTGGTGATTAATGATCGGGGATTTGGGATTAGGCTCGCCATCACCGGCGTTCACTCGCTCTGCCGCTGATGCGCACCTCCAAAGGTTCCACCAATCCGTGCAGCATCTTGCCGAGGGGATCGACGAGGGCAATCCCGTTGCTAAGAAGCGGCCTTGGTACCAGCCTTCTTCGTTCGATAAGCTCGAACAGTGTCTCGACCTCTCCATGCGACCCAGCGAGTACGAAAGGTGCGGAATGGCTTCGACGATATCGAAGCACACGCCCGCCAGACCCATGCTGACCTGCCAGACGGTCAAATCTTTGAAGGAATTGATTGATGTTCATGCGTCTGTAAGACGCAAGGCATATACCGCCCTGAAGCTCCAGGGATTTGTGATTTCGAATTGGGGATCAGTGGAGAAACTGCTGTGCGACCGAGTGCCAAAGATCGCGAGAATTGCCACGCGCGAAGCGCGTCACTCCTAATCCCGAATCCCGAATCCCTAATGCCGAATCCCTAATCTCGATGGTGAGCGTTCGGCTGAGCCGGATCTGCTACGGCAATTCTATCGGCGGATCCCCACAAGCGTTCGAGCGCGTAGAAAGCACGCGATTCAGGCGAGAAGATGTGCACGATGAAGTCGAAGTAGTCGAGCAGTATCCATCCCGCGCGGTCGCCGCCTTCGATGTGCGCGGGTTTCACTCCCTTTGCGCCGAGCGATTCCTGGACCGCATCCGAGATGGCCTGGATCTGCCGCGTGTTCTGGCCGGTCATGATCACGAAGTAATCGGTGAACCCCTCCGCAGGGCGGAGATCGAGCACCACCACGTCGCCCGCCTTGCGGTCGTGGCCGGCGTCAATGGCGCACTGAACCTGAGCAGGAAACTTCCTGGGGGCGCGTTTGCGTGGAGGAGTCACAGAACCGCCGCTACTGGCGCCGGCACGTACAAATGATGCCGGCGGATATGGCCGGCGACACTCGTCGGCACGAGCCCGTCAATCGATTCGCCAGTGCCGACGCGGCGGCGAATGTCGGTGGACGACACATCCGGAGTGTTCGCCTCCACCGAATACAGCGTCGGCGCGTTGGGGATTGGGGGGTTGGGACCAGGGATGAGCTCGGAGACGCGGGGCGCCCCCGGCCGCGACACGATGACGAAATTTGCGAGTTGCAGGATGCGGGGATAGTCGTGCCACGCGCCGACCTCGGCGAACGCATCGCTGCCGGTGATGAAGAACAACTGCGTGGGCACGAAGCCTTCGCGATGAAGCGCTTCGAGCGTCAGTGCCGTGTACGACGGCCCTTCGCGCCGGACTTCGAGATCGGACACGGACATGTCGCGCTCGGATGCCGCCAGCGCGGCCATCGCGAATCGATGAAACACCGATGCGCGAGGCTCGGTACTGCGATGCGGTGGGGTACGAGACGGCAGCAACAGCAACCGGTCGAGCGACAGCGCGCGCCTGGCCGCGGAAGCGGCTTCGAGGTGGCCGAGATGGATCGGATCGAACGTGCCGCCGAGGATGCCTACACGGACGGTCATTTCTTAATGTCTCGGCGTGCACCCGCACGCCGAGCAACCACCTTCGCCTCGGCGGATCCGCGCTCGGCTTCAGCGCTTTCTCCGAGGAGCGCTCCCGCCCGCCGAGCAACCACCTGAGTCTCGGTGTGGCGAGACTCGGCTTCGGCGATGGGCGTGAGGTACCGCCAGACGGCTTCCTGCAGCTCGGCCAATCCTTCCCCGGCCACGGCCGAGATGCGCAAAAACCGAAGACCGAGTGCTTTCACGTGCGCTTCCAGAGCATTGATGGTTTCGGCGTCTCCCGCCGCGTCCATTTTCGTCGCCGCGACAATCTGCGGCTTCGCGGCGAGATCGCGACTGAAAGCGGCGAGCTCGCGCTGGATCGTCTCGAAATCATCGATCGGGTCGCGCCCCGACACGCCTGAGATATCCACCAGGTGCACCAGCACCTTCGTCCGATCGAGATGCTTCAGAAATCGATCCCCGAGTCCCTTGCCCGCGTGCGCTCCTTCGATAAGGCCGGGCACGTCGGCGACGACGAAGCTGCGATTGCCGCTCAACGACACCACACCAAGATTCGGCACCAGGGTCGTGAACGGGTAGTCGGCGATTTTGGGACGCGCGGCCGAAATCCGCGAGATCAACGTCGACTTGCCGGCGTTGGGATAGCCGACGAGGCCGACGTCTGCAAGCAGCTTGAGATGGAGCTGGAGCTGTTTGGTTTCGCCAGGGAGCCCGTCTTCCGAGCGGCGGGGCGCTCGATTCGTCGAGCTGACAAATCGCGCGTTGCCGCGCCCGCCGATGCCTCCCTGGGCGATCAGCACGCGCTGGCCGGCTTCGACGAGATCGCCGATGAGCGACAGCTCCTCGGCCGGGTCTTCAGGCTTCTGGTAGATGAGCGTGCCGACCGGGACCTCGAGCTCGATATCGGGAGCGTCCTTGCCGGTGCGGTTCGAGCCCTCGCCGTGGCCGCCGCGGCGCGCATGAAACTCTCGATTGAATCTGAAGGATACGAGCGTGTTGATGTGGGGGCTGGCAGTGGCAAAGACGGAACCGCCCTTGCCTCCGTCACCACCGTCGGGGCCGCCGCGAGGAACGAACTTCTCGCGCCGGAAGCTCATGCAGCCGGCGCCGCCGTGCCCGGCCTCTACGAGGATGTCGACTTCGTCGACGAACATGGGGGCATCTGGAAACTGGAATCTACGATCTAAAAACTAAGATCTGAAATCTAAAATCAGATTCTAGATTGTAGATCTCAGATTCTAGTTCCAGATTCACCCTACCGGCAGGACGCTGATTCTGCGTCCACGCGCGCCGTGATCTTCAAAGCGCACGCGCCCGTCAATCTTCGCGAAGAGCGTGTCGTCTTTGCCGAGCCCGACATTCAGCCCGGGCGCGAACCGTCGTCCGCGCTGGCGCACCAGAATCGATCCGCCGGTCACGATATTGCCGTCGTGACGCTTGACGCCCAGGCGCTGCGAGTTGCTATCGCGTCCGTTGCGTGAGCTGCCTTGTCCTTTTTTATGAGCCATGGGTGATACTCGAAACTGAGATCTGAAAACTGCACTCTAGAAACTAGAATGTGGAAACTGGAATCTGAATCCGCCAACCACCACCCGCCGACTATCCCACGATGTCCGTAATGCGCACCTTGGTGAAAAACGCGCGATGTCCGCCCTGCTTGCGGAAACCCTTACGGCGCCTCTTCTTGAAAATACGCACTTTGGGACCGCGAGACTCGCCGTCGACGATGCCGAGCACTTTTGCGCCGCTCACGAACGGGGCGCCGGCGGTCATTTCTCCGCCGTCTTTCGACAGAAACAGCACTTGTTCAAAGGTCACTTCTTTGCCGGCGTCGGCCGCACGGCCGTCGAGCTCGACAGTAGCGCCCGGCGAAACCTTGACTTGACGACCCCCGGCTTGAATGATCGCGTACACGGACACACTCCCTTGCTTAGAGAACAAAAGATTATATCACTAGAACCTGGAACCGCGATTATTTGATGAGTACTCGTGATCCTCTGACGCGCTGCGTGCTGAGCGTGCTCAGGAAGCGCGGGATGATCTCGTCCATCAACTCGAAGTAGGACGACAACGCCGGCGTGTTGTCGTTCTGGTTGTAGAGCCGTTCTTCGCGGAGCGCTTCGGAATAAATCTGCGCGCCGGAGCGGCCGTCGATGAAGATGAACTTCTCCTGCAGGATGAAGCCCTTGCGTTCCATGTATTCGCGGACCGGCTCGACGCGGCGACGGCCGAGCGGGTCGATGACTTCGCGCTCGCGCTGCACCATGCCCGCCTGCGAGTGCGGCGTGAAGAGCACGGTACCGGTCACGATCAGCGGATTTTGGTATTCCTCGCCGATCCGCTTCCAGTAGTCGGCATCCGCGAAGATATGCTCGTAGGGCTGCAGATCTTTTTCGTTCTTGATGAGCGTTACATCGGCTGCGCCCTCGCGCGTCTGCGAGCTGGATCCGGCTTCGGTACGTCCCGACGCCACGTCGAGCAGCGGCAATACATCGGCGTCGACCACGCGCAAATTCGATTTCATGCGGAGTTGGCTGCGAAGAAGGCGAACGGTCTCGAGATTGCCGTCAACATCATCCGTGCCGCCTGAGATGAACCCGGCGATGAACACCCTTTGAAAAGCCGACACGTCGAGCTTCGCGGCAATCGGCGTCTCGATAGGGATCTCGTAGAAGCTCGCGCATCCGGCCACACCGACGGCAAGGATGCAGCTAAGGATTTTGAGACTGGGTCGTCCGGTCATGGATTTCCTTGAACAGTTCGAAATTCTGCCGCATGAGAGCGTTGTCCGGTTCCAGTTTCAGCGCGCGCTCGTACGCTTCGGCCGCCTTGTCGAGCATCCCTTCGTGCTCGTAGGCCACCGCCAGATTGTTGAACCCGGGAGCGTACGTCGGATCGATTTGCGTGGCCCGCTCCCAGCGATAGATCGCTTCTTTCCACAGGCCGCGCTGCGCAACCGCGATACCGAACTCCACCTGTGCCTTGGCGTCCGAACGGGCGTCGGCAGAGACCACTCCGCTGAGGGCCGCCACGAGCACGACGACAGAGAGCAGACGCATTGGCATGGGATCGAACTCCACTATAGCAGGGAAGACCCGGGGGCGGGAGGGCAAAGAGCAAGGAACGGAGAGCAAACAGCCGGGCAAAGAGCAAGTGCTTTCCTACCCTCGGCTCTCAGCTCTCCGCCCTGACAGGTTTACAATCAGAGCAGGTCAGGCACCGGCTCGCGCTGCGCGATTGGAGCAGCGATGAGTCTCAGTATTTCGTCAGTTTCTCCGGCCGACGCCTGCTTTCCAACGGCCCTCGCGGCGATCCACGATCCGCCGCACACGCTCTGGGTGAAAGGCGACGTCGATGTCCTGCGCTCAGCGTCGGTGGCGATTGTTGGATCGCGCGCCGCATCCCCGTATGCGCTCGAAGTCGCGCGGCAGCTCGGAACCGACCTCGCGCGCCGCAGTGTCACCGTAGTCAGCGGCATGGCTCGCGGCGTCGACTCGGCGGCGCACCGCGGCGCGCTCGAGGGCGGGGGCCGCACGATTGCGGTGTTCGGCTGCGGCGTGGACGTCATCTATCCGCCAGAGCATCGTGGGCTCGCTGAGCGCATCACTCAGTGCGGCGCGCTCGTGAGCGAATTTCCTCCCGGCATGCCTCCCTTCAAACACAATTTTCCGCAGCGCAATCGCCTCATCAGCGGCCTGTCGCTCGCCGTCGTTATTGTCGAGGCGGCCGAAGGCAGCGGCTCCCTAATCACCGCTGATTTCGCGCTCGAACAAGGACGCGCGGTGCTTGCAGTGCCCGGCAACGTCCTGGGAGGGCGGAATTATGGGGGCCACGCGCTGCTGCGCGACGGTGCAAAGCTGGTGGAGTGTGCGGACGATATCCTGGAAGAACTTCCTCCAGGGATTAGGGATTGGGGATTGGGGATTAGAACGGCAAAAGAATCCAGGAAGGCGAATCCCGCGTCTCAGGATCCAGTTCTGCGGTCGATGGACGATGGCGATGCCTACGATCTCGACGAAATCGCGGAGCGATCGGGAGTCGATCGGATGAAGTTGTTGCCCCGTCTACTCGAGTTGGAGCTTGCAGGTGCCGTGCGTCGCGTCGACGGCGGCCGATTCGTACGGTTTCGTGGACCGTGCTAAGGTAAGTGAAAAGGTCCCATGGCAAAATCGCTCGTCATCGTCGAATCACCGGCGAAGGCAAAAACCATAAACAAGTATCTCGGCAGCGACTACAAAGTGCTCGCGTCGATGGGACATGTGCGCGATCTGCCGAAGAGCAAGCTCGGCGTCGATGTCGACGAAGGTTTTGCGCCGGTGTATGAGCTGCTGGCCACGCGCAAGAAAGTGATCGCCGAGTTAAAGAGTGCGGCGAAGGACGCGACCGACATCTACATCGCAACCGACCCGGATCGCGAAGGCGAAGCCATCGGCTGGCACCTCGCTGAAGAGCTCGGCACGAAGAAAAAGAAGATCCACCGCCTGATGTTCAACGAGATCACGAAAAAGGCCGTGCAGGAAGCCATGAGGCATCCGGGCGTCATCGACATGAAGATGGTCGATGCGCAGCAGGCGCGCCGCGTACTCGATCGGCTCGTCGGCTACAAGATCAGCCCGATCTTATGGGACAAGGTTCGCCGCGGACTCAGCGCGGGACGCGTGCAGTCGGTTGCGCTCAAGCTCATTTGCGATCGAGAGCAGGAGATCGCGAGGTTCGTTCCGGAGGAATACTGGCACCTGTTTGCAACGCTCGCCGGCCGAGTCCCTCCCGAATTCGAAGCGAAGCTCGTCAAGCGGGGCGACGACACCCTGAAGATCGGAAACGAGGAGCAGTCGAAGGACGTACTGCGCGATCTCGAAGGCGCGACCTACGTCGTCTCATCGGTTGCGACGAAGGAACGCAAACGGAATGCCGCGCCGCCGTTCATCACCAGCAAGCTGCAGCAGACCGCGCGCTACCCGGTAAAGCGGACGATGCAGATTGCCCAGCAGTTATACGAAGGCGTCGAACTGCCCGGGCTCGGCATCGAAGGCCCCGTGGGCCTCATTACTTATATGCGCACGGATTCGACCCGGGTATCAGACGATGCGCTGACCGCGGTGCGCGCGCACATTGGCGAGGCGTTTGGCCCCGACTACGTGCCGGAGAAGCCGAATACCTTCAAGACGAAGTCTGATGCGCAGGACGCGCACGAGGCGATCCGGCCGACGTCGATGGAATACGACCCGGTAAAGGTCAGGCCGTTTCTGACGTCCGAGCAGGTACTCGATCTATCGGCTGATCTGGAACAGGTTCGTGGCATCGCAGATGCCGCCCGCCACGTTCGATGAAACGACCGTGGATATCACCGCGGGAGACTATCTGTTCCGCGTGAAGGGCAGCGTGCCAAAGTTTCCGGGATGGATGGCGGTTTACGGCCAGGCACTAGAAGATACTGCCACGGAAAGCGCCGCAGCGAGTGGGGCAAGTGGGGCCCCACGAAGCGAAGGAGCCGGCCGAGGGACGGGGGCCCCCGGATTCAAAGAAGACAAGGACGACGATGAAGATAGCCCCTCGGGTGTGCTGCCGCCGCTCGCGGAAGGCGACCGGCTCGAGCTGAAGGCGCTGCGTCCCGAGCAGAAGTTCACGCAGCCGCCGCCGCGATTCACCGAAGCGACACTGGTGAAAGAGCTCGAAGAAAACGGTATCGGCCGCCCCAGCACCTACGCGTCGATCATCGGCGTGCTGCAGGATCGCGACTATGCGAACAAGGTGGAAGGGAAGTTCAAGCCCACGGCGCTCGGCTTGATCATCACTGACCTTCTGATCAAAAGCTTCGACGACATCCTCGACGTCGAATACACACGCAGCCTCGAAGAAGATCTCGATCGCATCGAGCAGGGGAAGGCCGACTACAAGGGCACGCTCACGACGTTCTACAAGAAGTTCAAGAAAGACCTCGCCAAAGCCGGCAAAGAGATGCAGAACCTCAAGGAAGGCATCAAGACTGAGGAAATCTGCGATCGCTGCGGCAAGGGGATGGTCATCAAGGTCGGTAAGTTCGGGCCGTTCGTGGCCTGCAGCGGTTACCCGGACTGCACGAACACTCGCGAGCTCGAAAACAGCGAGCCTGGCGCTGACAGCGACGAGACTCAGGACGAGATATGCGAGAACTGCGGCAAGCCAATGGTCGTCAAGCGCGGCCGGTTCGGGCAGTTCTTCGCGTGCACGGGGTATCCCGAGTGCAAGACGACGAGGAAGATCATCTCGTCTGGCGGCGCGATGAAGGCGGCCAAGCCCGATCAGATCCTCGAGGAGAAGTGCCCGAAGTGCGACTCGTTTCTGGTCGTCAAGCAGGGGCGCTTCGGCGAGTTCACTGCGTGTACGAATTATCCCACCTGCAAGTACGTCAAGATGAAGACGACGGGAGTCCCGTGCCCCAAGGACGGCGGGGACATCGTCGAACGGAAGTCGCGGCGGGGCAAGGCGTTTTACGGATGCGCCAACTATCCCGACTGCGACTTCACGCTCTGGAAGCGTCCCATCGCGGAAGCCTGCCCCGACTGCGGCGCGCTGTTCCTGCTCGAGAAAATCACGAAGAAGGCTGGCCGTCAGCTGATCTGCAGCAAGGACGACTGCGCTTTCGTCAAAGATGCACCGCTCGAGGCGGAGCCGGTGCCCGCCTGACGGGACTTCGGATTAGGGATTAGGGATTTGGGATTAGGCCCAATCCGCATCGTTGGAGGCGGCCTGGCCGGTTGCGAGGCTGCCTGGCAGGCCGCGGTCCGCGGCGTGCCCGTCACCCTCCACGAAATGCGGCCGGCCCGGGCCACCGACGTCCATAAGACGGACCGTCTCGCCGAGCTCGTGTGCAGCAACTCTTTTCGGGGCGACAAGCTCGACAACGCGGTCGGGCTGCTGAAAGAGGAGATGCGCCGGCTGGATTCGCTCGTGATGCACGCCGCCGAAGTCGCGCGTGTCCCCGCCGGCGCGGCGCTCGCCGTCGATCGCGACTTATTTGCGCGGACCGTGACACAGGCGATCCACGATCATCCGCTCATCACGCTCTCGCGCGAGGAGGTCACGTCGATCCCCGCGGCGACCGAGGTGTCACCGGTGATCATCGCCACCGGCCCATTGACGTCGCCAGATTTGTCGGCGGCGATCGTACAGCTCGTCGGAAACGAGCATCTGTACTTTTACGACGCGATTAGTCCGATCGTTCTCGCGGACACGATTGACATGTCGAAGGTGTTTCGCGCCTCACGGTGGGATAGAAGCGTTCGGCGCGATTCAGCGATTCGGGATTCGGGATTGGGGATGAGTTCTGAGCCGGTGAACGCGCCCAAGACGTGTGGAATCGACGACGGCGAAGGCGATTACCTGAATTGCCCGCTAAGTGCCGAGGAGTACCGCGCGTTCTATGCTGCGGTCACGACGGCCGAATCCGCGACCGTTCATGACTTCGACAAGGAGAGGTTCTTCGAAGGGTGCCTTCCCATCGAGGTGATGGCGCATCGCGGCGAGGACACGCTGCGGTTCGGGCCGATGAAGCCGGTCGGGTTGAAGGATCCGCGGACCGGAAGGCAGCCGTACGCCGTGGTCCAGCTCCGCCAAGACAATCTCGCCGGCGATCATTACAGTCTCGTGGGGTTTCAGACGCAGTTGAAGTGGGGAGAGCAGGCGCGTGTGCTGCGGATGATTCCCGGGCTCGAGCAGGCGGAGTTCGTGCGGTTCGGCATGGTTCACCGGAATACGTACATCAATGGACCCACCGTCCTCCACGAGACGTGGCAGACGCGTTCGAATCCATTCCTCTTGTTCGCAGGGCAGATTTCCGGCGTGGAAGGCTACGTCGAGTCGGCGGCGTCTGGTCTGATCGCCGGCCGCAACGCGGCGGCGCTGGCGTGCGGCCAGGCGTTGTGCGTCCCGCCGCGCACGACAGCCATCGGGGCGCTCGCCTTTTATGTCTCGCACGCGAACCCGCACGACTACCAGCCGACGAACATCACGTTCGGCATCATGGAGGCGCCTCCGGAACAGATTCGCGACAAACACAAGCGGAAGTTGGCAATTTCGCAGCGCGCGCTGGCCGACCTGGACGAATTTCGATGCAGAGCCGCAGAGACGCAGAGACCGTATTCAGAAAATTCACCTCTGCGCCGCGGCGGCTCTGCGTCGGGCATTGATGCATGAAGGACACGCTCAAAGACTTCCTTCAACACCTCCGCCGGCGGGACGTCTCCCGCCATACGCTCACGGCCTACGAGAACGACGTCGCCACATTCCTCACGCACACATCTCGGATACGACAGAAGCCGCTCGACGACCTGACGCCTGCTGATGTCGATGCGTTCGCCATCCGCGCCTTTCTGGGCGAGCTCCACAAGCAGCGCATATCGGCGAGCTCGTCAGCGCGCAAGCTGTCCGCGATACGGACGTTCGTGAAATTCCTGAGGCGGGACGATCTCATTGAGGACGATCCGTCTTCGCTCGTCGCCGCGCCGAAGAAGCCGGAGACGATCCCCGCGCACCTCACGATCAACGAGATGAGCAGGCTGCTGGAGATGCCGGATACGTCACAGGCGCTCGGCCGCCGCGACCGCGCGATTCTCGAGCTCTTCTATGCCTCTGGGTTGAGGTTGAGCGAGCTGGTCGGGGTCGACATGGAAGACGTGAACCTGTCAGGGCGCATGGTGCGCGTCATGGGCAAGGGGCGGAAGCAGCGGTTGGTGCCGTTCAATACGAGCACGGCCGACGCGCTGCGCGCGTGGATGAAGGACAGATCGGGTGCGAAGGGCGCAACGGGTGCGAAGAGTGCGAGGGAGGCGACGCCGCTGCGTCCCGAGCGGGGTGCGAAGGCGGCGCTCTTTCTCAACTATCGGGGCGGCCGTCTCTCGACGCGCAGCGTCGACAGGCTCGTGCGGCGTTACGTCGCGTTGTGCGGCGCGAAGTTCGGCATCAGCCCGCACGCGCTGCGACACTCATTCGCCACCCATCTGCTCGCGAATGGCGCCGACCTGCGCGCAATACAGGAGCTGCTGGGTCATGCCCGGCTCAGCACGACCCAGCGATACACGCACGTGAACGCCGCGCAGCTGATCGAGGTCTACAAGAAGTCCCACCCGCGGGCGAACTAAGTGGTAGCTGGTAGCTGGCGGCAGCCAGGCGTTACTCCGGCTTGGCCATGGCCAGCGCCTGCTCGCGCGTCAGATCCATCTGGTGCACCTGCTTCGCGTGTTCCTGTGCCTTGGCGACGAGCTTCTCGTCATTCTCCGCTCTCACAATGTAGCCGCACGAGCAATTGATGACTTTCTGCATGACAGCTCCTTTCCGTAGTCCGTAATATAGGCGCACCTTATTGCGGGACCATTGTCGGGAGATTGGAAATACCTTGGCGACAATGCGTGTCTATCTCACCGGTGGCATCGCGATCGAGCACGAGGAGAAGCTCGTCGAAGAGCGCGAATTGGCGGGACGCCAGGGACGCCTGGCGTTCGCGTTTCTGGCGAGCGAGCGCCATCGCCCGATAACCAAAGACGAGTTGGTCGCCGTGGTCTGGCCCGACACACCGCCACGCGAAATCGAGACGGCGCTGAGCGCCATCCTCAGCAAGCTCAGAACAGCCTTCAGGAAAGTGTCGCCCGCGGCCACCGTCGAGGTGCGATCGGGCACGATCCAGCTTCGACTGCCGGCCGACGCCTGGATTGACCTCGAGCACGCGGCGAATTCGATAGACGAGGCGGAAGGCGCTCTTCGCGCAGGCAAGATCGGCGACGCGTGGAGTCACGCGGTCACGCTCGTTGTGATTGCTCGCCGGCCTTTCCTGGCGGGAGAAGAGGCGCCCTGGATTGAGGCGCGGAGAGCCAAACTCCGATCGCTGCTGGTGCGAGGGCTGCATATCCTCTCGCAGATCACCGCGCGGAATGGCGAGGATTCACTCGCACTGCAATACGCGACGGAAATTGTCGAGCTCGAGCCGTTTCAAGAGACCGGGTACCGGCACCTCATGCAAGTGCACGCGCAGATGGGCAATCGCGGTGAAGCGCTTCGCGTGTTCGGAAAGTGCCGCGAGCTGCTACGCGACGAGCTCGGCGCCGACCCTTCGCAGGAAACCGAACGTCTGTTTCTGGAGATTTTGCGGGCGGGGCAAGTAACCAGCTCGTAGGTGGAACTAGAAACTGGAATCTAAAATCTAGAATCTGGAGCCGAAGATTCCAGATTCTAGATTCTAGATTCTAGTTTCCAGCTTTCGACATCTCCTCCCACTGATGCATGAGCTCCCCGAGCTCCCACATGAGGGTCTGGTGCCGATCGATCATCGGTTGGGCCTGGTCGCGATTCTCGTAGAAGCCAGGTGCCGACATCGCCGTTTCGATGTCGCGCATCGCCTGTTCGCGCTCCGCGATTCTCGCTTCGAGATCCGAGAGTCTCGTCTGGGCTTTTCGTGCCGCCTGCTCGCGCTTGCGCTGTTGGGACTGCTCGCGCTTGCGTTGTTCGTGGTCGGTCGCTGTGTCTTCTTTTTTTAGTGCTCGCCGGGGCCCCACCCCCGGCTCGCTCTCGCTCGGCGGCTTCGCGCCTCGCTCGGGCCGCGGGCGCTTCGCACCCATTGCACCTGGTCGCTGTTCTTTGCTGTATAGAAACTCCAAGTACGTGCCCGGAAATACGACCGCGTCGCCGTGGCCAATCTCCACGATTTTGGTCGCGAGCTTTTCGACGAAGTACCGATCGTGCGAGACGAAAATCAGCGTGCCGCCATAGTCCTCGAGCGCTTCGAGCAGGATGTCCTTCGAATCGAGATCGAGATGGTTCGTCGGCTCGTCGAGGAGCAGCGTGTTCGACGGGATGAGCAGCATCCGCGCGACGGCAAGGCGCGTCCGTTCGCCTCCCGAAAGCACGCCGGCCTTCTTGTAGATGTCGTCGCCCGAGAAGAGAAACCCTCCGAGGATGTTGCGGATGGCCGGCACCATGCTCGTGGGTGAGTCGGCCGACATGGTCTCGTAGACCGAGAGCGCCGGCTTCAGCCTCGTCGCCTCGTCCTGCGCGAAGTACTGCATCACGACCTGATGTCCCTCGCGCCTCGTACCCGCGTCGGGAGCCTCTACTCCCGAGAGTATCCGCATCAGCGTCGATTTGCCGGCGCCGTTGGGTCCGACCATCGCGATGCGGTCACCGCGCTCGATCAGCAGATTCAGTTTGGAGAAAATCACCTTGTCGCCGTACGCCTTGCGCACGTCGTGCAGCTCGAGCACGGAGCGACCGCTCTTCGCGCACACCGGAAACGAAAAATGGATGCGCTTGCGCTCGGGCGGCGCCTCGATCGGCACGACCTTCTCGAGCATCTTGATGCGGCTCTGCACCTGCGCGGCCTTCGTCGCCTGGTAGCGGAACCGGTCGATGAACATCTTGACGCGCGCGATTTCTTCGTCCTGCTCGCGCTTCGACTTGCGCAGCTGCTCCATCCGCGCGTCGCGCTCGACCATGTAGTGCGAGTAGCTGCCTGGATAGTCCGTCAGCTTGCGGAGATTGAGATCACTGATGCGCGTGACGACCGCGTCGAGAAAGAACCGGTCGTGCGAGACGAGGATCACGGCGTGGGGATATGCCGAGAGATACTCCTCGAGCCAGTTCCTCGCGTCGAGATCGAGATGGTTGGTCGGCTCGTCCAGCAGCAGCAGCGTCGGTCGGCGAAGCAGCAGTTTTGCGAGTGCAAGCCGCATCTGCCACCCGCCCGACAGCGAGTCGGTGGGCTGCTCGAAGGACTCGTCGTCGAAGCCGAGCCCGCGAAGCACCGTTGCGACCTTCAGATCGATGCTGTATCCCTCTTCGATACGAAAGCGATCCTGCAGCGCGCTGTAGCGCTCCAGCATCGTCTCGTGATCCGCGGCCGACACCGATGGATCGCCGAGCCGATCCTCGATGGCGTGCATCTCGTGCTTGACGGCGAGCAGATCGGCGAACGCGGAGCTCGCCTCGTCGAGGATCGATCGCCCGGCGTGGTTGAGGCCGTCCTGCGGCAGGTAGCCGACGGTGAGCACCGACGGCTTGATGATCTGTCCCTCGTCTGGGCCCTCGAAACCCGCCATCATCTTCAACAACGTCGTCTTGCCGGCGCCGTTGGGGCCGCACAACCCGACGCGTTCGCCTGACGTGATCTGCCAGGTCACGTCCTCAAGGAGAGTACGCTCGCCGAACGATTTTGTGATGGAGGAAAGCTGTAACACTCGTGACTAGGATTGGGGATGAGGGATTGGTTATGCCGGTTCCCCTATCGCCTTTGCGGCGGCGGCGAGCACTTGCGGAACTCGAAAGGGTTTGGTCAGGTAGCCGGACACCCCCAGATTTACCGCCTCGATGGCTGCCGTCTCGGTCGAGTAACCGGTGATGATGATCACAGGGAGGTCGGCCTTCAATCGCTTTGCTTCACGAATCACACTCAGGCCGTCGATTCCCGGCATCTTCAAATCGGCAATCAGAAGGTCGTAGGGATACAGCCGCAGGCGCTCGAGCGCCGATCGCCCGTCGGCCGTGGTGTCGACGTCGTACTCGGCGAGTGCCAGGGTTTTCGCCAGCAAATCGCGGATGCTCGATTCGTCATCGACGACGAGAATACGCGGGCGGTCGGCCACTTCGCGCGGAGCTGACGCCGGTGAGGCCGAAGGAGGCGACGCCGAACGTGCGCTGCCGCGCGGACGCTGGCTATCGAGCCACGCGTCGATGTCGCGCTTGCGGAAGCGCCATTGCCGTCCGACCCGAACCGCAGGAATCTTGCCGGCTTTGATGAGCCGGTAGACCGTACGCAGGTTGACCTGGAGGTACTCGAGCACCTCTTCGGTCGTCAGAAATGTCTCATCCATTTTCGTCGCGGGGGCCCCTCACCCCGCTCCGGTCGCTTCGCTGTGAGGGCCCTACGCCCCCGCGCTTTGCGGCCATATTCTGATCCTACCCGTTCTCGGCGGGAAGCTGCACCGTGAACACCGCTCCGCCCTCCGGATGGTTCGATGCGGAGATGCGTCCGCCATGCTCTTGAATGATGCCATAGGTAATGGCGAGTCCGAGGCCGGTTCCTTTCCCGACTTCTTTCGTTGTGAAGAACGGCTCGAAGAGACGCCGCATGGCTGTCGTTGGTATACCCTGCCCGGAGTCGCGAATTTGCACAAAGACTTGCGCGCCGCTTGCGTCGCGCCGTACCGATGTGCTCGTTTCGATGCGTCCGCCGGCTGCGCCGATCGCCTGTTCCGCATTGAGGACGATGTTCAGCAGCGCCTGTTGAAGCAGCAACGGGTCGGCTTTGACGCGGGGCAGCAGATCGGCGTGGCGGCGTACCACGTCGATGTTTGCCGCGCGCAGTGCCGGCGCGCGCAGCGAAAGCACGCGTGACAGCGTCGCGTTGACGCTGGTCCTGCGGCGCACGAGCCGGCGCGATCCGGCGAACACCAGGAGGTTCCGCACGATTTTGGCGGCGCGATCGGCCTCACGGTAAATCCGCTGCATGTCTCGCCGCAGTGCCTTCGGAAATGCACCGGTCGCGCGCAGCAGCTCGAGATGCCCCAGCACACCCTGCAGCGGGTTGTTCAGCTCGTGCGCGATGCCGGCGACGAACTGACCGAGCGCCGCAAGTTTTTCCGACTGCACGAGCCGGTTGCGCAGTTCCGCACGTTCGGCCTCGAGCTCGGCCTGCGGCGTGACGTCCCGCGCGACGAGGACCACGCCGGCGGGCTGGCGCTCCTCTCCGATGAGCGGCGTCAGCGTCATGAGGAAGGAGCCCTTGAGCTTCTCGTCCACCACTTCCGCAGCGGCGATGGCTGGGGACTGACCCTCGCGAGACGCAAGGTGGCCAGACCCCGAAGACCCGATCACGTCCGCGACCATCTTTGTTGTCGCATCGCCGACGACCTCGTCAATCGGCCGATCGACCAACGCCTCCCGCCCTTTGCCGATGTGGCTGAGAAACGCATCGTTGACATAAACGAGGCGGCCGTTCTGGTCTGAGACGGCGACGAGATCGGCGAGCGAGTTTAACGTGTTCTCCAGCTCGCGGCGGGATCGCAACACCGCGTCGAGCAGCAGCACGTTCTCGATCGGGGCGGCCAGCTGCCGCCCCATCTCGTCGGCGCGATCGAGCAGGTCCATCTGCGATCCGGGATGGATGCGGACACCCTCCATGACCAGTGTGCCCAGCGCCCGGCGGCGCCCCTTCAACGGCATGGTCATTGTCGCCGTGTGACCTCCGCGCGGGTCTGCTGCCGTGGCGGCAATTTCGGCACGATCGTGTCGCAGGGCAGCCGCGGGCGGCCGCGCGTCCGATGTCGGGATGCGCCGTTCCTCCGCGAGGTAAGAAACATCGGACGAGGCTGAAAGCACGATCACTGCGGAGCGGCGATCGTGAAGCCAGACAGATGTGCGATCGGCGTCGAAGAGCCGGTTCGCGCCACTGCAGAGCTTTTCCAAGCCTGCGGCCAAAGTCGTCAAAGAGACGTCACGCGAAAATGCCTGAAGGAGCTCCCTGAGATCCGCCTGCAGATCGCCCTGGCTCGTCGTGCGGGCGCGGTCGAGCGCAAGAGTCAGTGCGTACCCAACGGATGCGGTCTGGACCATCTGCCCGGGTGAGGGGGCCTCGTCACAGCCGATTACCAGCACTCCGATCGGGTGTCGCGCGTGCGCAAGCGGGACGATACCGCCGGCAACGTGCCGAGATACTCGGCCGCGCCGTGAAGGATCGGTGAGACGTCCGCGACAAATTGCGGTTTTTCGTTTTTGAACAGCGTTAAGGGCACCATCGTGGCGGGCCATGGCTGTGACGGCAGATGTTCGACGCCATACGCCGACGTAGCCTGCAGGGTGCCGCCCGTGCGGGCGAACTGAAACAGGATACAGCTCCGGCCTCCGACGGCGGTGACCGCATGCTGATAAAGCACAGGCAGCAGTTCGCTCAGCCGGTCGGTCGCCGTCAGGGCCTGAAACAGGCTGGTGTCTCGAGACACGCAGGGTAGTGTAAATGCACGGCGGTATCATGGGGAAAGGCCCGGCGCGCCTCGGGCGAGCCCGGCCAGGGGACGGGTGAGTCAGGCCAATAGACCCACCGAATCGTCTAATACTTTGGACGCGCGGGACGGCTTGGAACCTATGAGCACAATGGCGGCTGCGATTCCCATGACCCGGACCGATGAAGAGCTGGTCGCTCGATCGAAGACCGGCGACACGGAGAGCTTCAATCAGCTCGTCAAACGGTGGGAGCGGCCGATCTTCGCCCTTGCGTACCGCACGCTCGGACGTGAGGAAGATGCGCGCGACGTCACCCAGGAGACGTTTCTCCGCGCGTTCCGCGCGCTGTCCGGCTTCAAGGGTGACGCCAAGTTTTCGTCCTGGCTCTACCGTATCGCGCTGAATCTGTGCCGCGACTGGATGCGGAAGGAGCGCCGTGCACCTGTGGTTGCGGTGCCCGAAGGCGTCGAGGTGGAAGATCTCGCCGCCGGGCGCGGGCCGATCGAAACCGTCGAAGACCTGGCGGCCCGCGCCGAGCTTGGCCGGGAGGTCGCCAGGGCCATGGAGCATCTGCCGGTCGAGCAGCGCCAGGCAATCATCCTGAAGGAATATCATGGGCTCACGTTCCAGGAAATCGCCGATCTGATGCGGTGCCCGCTTAGCACCGTAAAGACGCGCGTGTACCAGGGACTGGCGACATTGAGAAAACAGCTCGGAGACCAGTTGACTCCGCGCAGAGAGAGTTAGGACCATGAGTCACATCGCTGATAACCACGACGCCCTGCTCGACTATCTATACGAAGAGGGCGACCCGACGGAACGATTGAAGATTGCGAAGCACCTGCAGGAATGCGCGGCGTGCTCCGTCGCGGTGCTCGAGTTCCAGAACGTACGCGGCATGCTGCGCTACTGGACGCCGCCAGGTTCCGCCCTCGGGTTCCGCGTGGTGCAGGACGGTGCGTTCTCCCCCACGAGCGTCGCGTCGCCGGCACCGGGCGCGGCCGTGAAACAGGGAGCGAGAGGCGGCGCGTGGCTGGGGTGGCTTCCAGGGACATCTCAGAGAATACCGTGGCGCCAGGCGGCGGCGGCGGTCCTGTTGTTCGTCGGCGGCATGGTTGTGTCGCAAGTCACTGTCGGGTATGAAGACGGGAGGGTGGTGGTGAGTGGGCGATCTGCCAGGCCGGCAGTGAACGCTCGCGCCTCGTCGATTACGTTGCCGCCGGAGGCGGTATCCGGCATGACAGGCCCGAACCCGGGTGTGACGCCGCAACCCGTGCCCGCCGATCGGTATCAGGCAGATACAGAGCTCCTGTTGCAGCGCGTGCGCTCGATGATCGATCAGAGCGAGCAGCGGCAGCAACGCGAGCTCGCGCTGCGCCTGTCGCAGGTGACGCGCGAAGTGGACACGCAGCACCAGGCCGATCTGCTCCGCATTCAGCAGGATTTTGGCCACCAGCAGGAAGCGACCATGGAGTACCTGGTCAGGACATCAGGGGGCGCGAAGTGAATGCAGCACTTCGAGGCCTGACCATCGGCCTCGCATTTTCGGCAACGTCGTCTGTCGGAGCGCAGTCGCCACAGCCTTCGGTGCCATCGACAGCGGTGCAGATTCAGGCGCGGCAGCAGATAGCTGCGTTCGAGGGAGCGCTTGAAAACGCCGTACGCCAGGGAGCACAGATGCTCAACCAACGGCTGCAGCAATCGAACACCGATAACGTGGTGATGCTGGCCGGGCTGACCAGAGCGCGTGGCTTCCGTCTCGACGAGTACGGCGTCGTGTTCGACGTCGAGTTTCCATCGATGCGGCGAAGCATGGTGTGGAGCATTCAAGAGCTCCAGCGCGCGAACGCCGGTCGCGCGGTGAGGGCTTCGGAGTCTCCACCGGTCGTGCGGCCGCGCGAGATTTACCAAACCGAGATCGCGACGGCGCTGGTCAACGCGATCCTTGATTATCCCGGCGCGATCGGTGTCGGCGCCGGCGAATGGCTGACCGTCGCCGCACGCGAGAGCGTGCTCGACCGGCGCTCGCTCTCGGGCGACCCGAACGACAGCGCCATCACCGTCATCCTGCGCATCAAGGGGAGTGATCTTCAGGGGCTGCGCGATCACACCCTCCCGCGAGAGGAAGGGCTGAAGCGAGTGGACGTGAAGCATTACTGAAAACGCGGTGTCTAATTAGAATAGACCGATGAATGCCAGACTCCTGGTCGTGTTCACATGCGTCGCGGCCGCGGCATGCGGCAGCAGCGCCAGCCAACCCATCAGCAAGCTTGTAGAACCGGTGGACGTGCGCACCGGCTGGTTCGACGCCGGCGTCGAGAACGGCATGAACAAGCTCGTGCCGACGGTGACGCTCACGCTCAAGAACGTCAGCTCCGATCCTGTGGCAAATGTCCAGTTGAACGCCGTTATACGGCGCGTCGGCGAAACCGAAGAATGGGGCGGCGCTTATCAGAAGGTCGTCGGGATGGACGCGATTCCTCCCGGCGGCACAACCAAACCTATCGTGCTGCGGTCGAACCTCGGATACACTGGCTCAGAACCGCGCGTGCAGATGCTGAAAAACAGCCAGTTCGTTGACGCTCACGTCCAGGTGTTCGCCAAACACGGCGGCAATCAATGGACGAAGCTCGGTGAGTGGCAAATCGCTCGAGAGATGCTGACTCAGTAGCGCTTCGTGCCTTCACCCACGCACATCTCTCTCGAAAGACGGCTCGGTCCGTTCGACGCTGCCGCCATCATCGTCGCCAACGTCATCGGCGCCGGCATTCTGTTCCTGCCTCCGACGATTGCGTCGATGGTCCCGCATCCTTTCTGGTTTCTCTCGACCTGGGTGGCGGGCGGCGTGCTCGCGTTCTTCGGCGCGGTGGCATACGCGGAGCTCGCGACGCTGCGGCCGCGCGCCGGCGGCGAGTACGTGTATCTGCGTGAGGCGTACGGACCGCTCGCCGGGTTCATGACCGGATGGACGTCGTTCGTCGCCGGATTCGCCGGCGCGATGGCGGCGAGCGCGATCTTTCTGATTTTCGTGCTGAACCGGTTCATCCCGGGCGCCGCCGATTCAACGCCCTGGCTTGTGATTCCAATCCCGTACGTGCCGCTGACATTTTCGCGTCACACGGTGCTGGCGATTGCCGCGATCTGGTTGTTTGCATTCGTGCACATCCGGGGAGTCGGCCCCGGGCGCGCCGTCATGAACGTGCTGGTGACGGTGAAAGTGACAATGCTGCTGGTGTTCATCGCAGCCGGGTTTGCGGTGGGCGTCGGATCGAGCGCCAATTTCCAGCAGGCGGCGGCGCCGATGAGCGCCACCAATTGGCTGCTCGCGCTTGTGCCTGTCATGTTCACGTACTCAGGATGGAACGCCGCGGCGTACATGGCCGAGGAGATCCGCGATCCGGGACGCAATGTGCCGCGGGCGCTCCTGATGGGGACGATTGCTGTCATCATCATTTACGCGCTACTCAACATGCTTTATCTCTACGCGATGCCGGTAGGGGAGCTTGCCGCCGTAAAGGGCAGCGTGTTCGACCTCATCGGCGAGCGCATACTTGGCGCGCGCGCCGGCGACGCTCTCGCGCTTGTCGCGCTGGTGAGCGTTGCGGCGGGTTTGAACGCGTGGACATTCGCCGGCCCGCGCGTATATTACGCGATGGCGCGTGACGGCGTGTTCTTCCCCGCGGCGGCACAGGTGCATCCGAAGTTCAAGACGCCGCACGTATCCATCGTGGCGCAGGCCGCGTGGGCGAGCATCCTGATTCTCACCGGCAGCCTCGACACACTCTCGAACTATGTCGGGTTTGCCATTACGCTGTTTGCCGGTATTGCTGTGGCCGCTGTGTTCGTGCTGCGCGCGCGCGATCCGGACGCGCCGAGACCGTACAAGACGCTCGGCTATCCGATCGCGCCTGCGATTTTCGTGGCGGCCAGCTTCGCGATCGTCGTCAACGCCATCGTCCAGAGGCCTCAACAGACCGGCCTCGGCCTGCTCGTCATGGCCGCCGGCATCCCGCTATATGTGTGGCTGACACGGCGGCGAAGTCAGCCGGGCTAAAGCCCGGCACTACGTACTGACAACGGTCAGCCGGGCTGAAGCCCGGCACTACGCACTGACAACTGGTCAGCCGGGCTGAAGCCCGGCACTGCGCACTGGCGCTGCGTATTTCACTGGTCGCTGCGTAGTTTGAATACGTAGTGCCGACCTTCAGGTCGGGCAGCTCGGCCTCTGGGCCTCGTCAACGGTTGACCCTCCTGACATGCGTAGATAGACTGCGAAGGAGTGATCCACGCCACCACGATTCTCGCCATCAGGCATCGCGATCGCGCGGTGCTCGCGGGTGACGGACAGGTGACGCTCGGGGATACGATCGTCAAGCAGAGTGCGAAGAAAGTGCGGCGACTGTATAACGACAAGATTCTCGCGGGGTTCGCCGGGTCGGCGGCCGATTCGTTTGCGTTGTTCTCGCGTTTCGAGGCGAAACTGGAACAATATCGAGGGAACCTCGAGCGCTCGGCGGTCGAGCTCGCGAAAGACTGGCGGACCGATCGCGCGCTGCGCCGTCTCGAGGCCATGCTCGTGGTGCTCGATACGTCGTCGATGTTTCTCTTGTCGGGCAACGGCGATCTCATTGAGCCGGACGAAGGCGTGGTCGGGATCGGATCGGGCGGTCCATACGCATTGGCTGCCGCGAAGGCGCTGGCGCGGCATACTGACCTGGATGCGCGGGCGATCGCGGAGCATGCGATGAGCGTGGCCGCGTCGATCTGCATCTACACGAACGGGACGCTGGCAATCGAAGAGCTCTAATGGCCATTTCCTTACCCGAAACATTCGCGCCCGCCATTGACACGCTGACCCCGCGGCAGATCGTCATCGAGCTCGACAGGTACGTCATCGGGCAAAAAGACGCGAAGCGAGCGGTCGCCATCGCGCTGCGCAACCGCATGCGACGGCAGAAGCTCGCGCCCGACATGGCCGAAGACATCGTGCCGAAGAACATCCTCATGATCGGGCCGACCGGTGTCGGCAAGACGGAAATCGCCCGACGGCTCGCCCGGCTCGCGCAGTCGCCGTTCATCAAAGTCGAGGCGTCGAAATTTACCGAGGTCGGCTACGTCGGGCGCGACGTCGAATCGATGGTGCGCGATCTCGTCGAGCTGGCGGTCGACATGGTTCGCGAAGAGCGGCTCGACGAAGTGCATAGCAAGGCCGAGCAGAACGCCGAGGAGCGGCTGCTCGATCTGCTGCTGCCGCCGACGCGGCCGTCCAGCGATCCGGCCGCCGTGCCGATGCCGCCGCGCCATGTGGAGTACATGCCGAATCTCTCCTCACAGGAGTCGTGGCACCAGACGCGCGAGAAATTCCGCGAGCAGCTCCGCGATGGGCGTCTCGATCAGCGATCGGTCGAGCTCGAGGTGCGTGAGCGCGCCTTTCCGTCGTTCGAGGTCATCACGGGATCGTCGATTGAAGAAATCGACATCAACATCAAGGACATGCTGCCCGGCATTATTCAAGGGCGGACGCGGAAGCGGCGCATGAAGGTGCCGGAGGCGTTCGAGTTTCTCGTCCAGGAGGAAGAGGGCAAGCTCGTCGACATGGACAGCGTCGCGCGCGTCGCGGTTGAGCGCGTCGAGCAGAGCGGAATCATCTTCGTCGACGAGATCGACAAGATCGCGGGACGCGAGGGAGGCGGACAGGGGCCGGACGTCAGCCGCGAGGGCGTGCAGCGCGACATCCTGCCGATCATCGAAGGCACGACGGTGAATTCAAAGTACGGCATGGTGCGCACCGACCATATTCTGTTCATCGCCGCGGGCGCGTTTCACGTGTCGAAGCCGTCCGATCTGATTCCCGAGCTGCAGGGGCGTTTCCCGATTCGCGTCGAGCTCGAGCCGCTCGGCAAGGACGATTTCGTTCGCATCCTCACCGAGCCGAAAAATGCCCTCGTCAAGCAGTACGTGGCGCTGATGGAGACCGAAGGCATCACGCTGCGATTTCTCGACGACGCCATCGATCGGATCGCCGACTTTGCGACGCGGGTGAACGAGCGCACCGAGAACATCGGCGCGCGGCGCCTGCACACCGTCATGGAACGGCTGCTGGACGAAATCTCCTTCGAGGGACCCGATCTGCGCGACAAGATCATCACGATCGACGCCGTCTACGTCGACCGCATGCTCGCCGCCATCGTGAAGAACGAAGATCTCTCCCGCTACATATTGTGATTCGACGGCTCTTCGTACTTTCTTCAGTCCTGCTCGCGACCGCTTGCGGACAGAAAGGTCCGCCGCTTGCGCCCATCGTGTACCTACCGCGGCCGGTGGGCGAAGTGGCGGTCAAGCGGGTTGAAAACGACGTCGTCGTGCAGTTCACCGTTCCCACGGTCAACACGGATAACTCGAGCCCGGCAGACTTGCGCAGAATCGAGGTGTACGCACATACGGGTCCGCTGCCCGCGCCGGCTGACTTCATCAAGTACGGCACGCTCGTCGCGGCGGTCGACATCAAGCAACCGCCGACGCCGGAGGAACTGAAGGAACAAGAGCAGATCGCGAAGAGCCAGGAGCAGTCGCCTGATGCCGCAGGGACGCCGGCACCGCTCGCGGAGCCGGCCCCGGCCCGTCGTACAGACCTCAGGCCAGGTTCGCCGATGATCGAACAAGGCTGGACGACGAACGTGCGCGAGACGCTCACGCCGAAGCATCTGGAGATTGGCCCGATGCCGCCAACGCGTCCGGTTCCTGTTACCGACACGGAGAAACCTGTTGTCGTCGAGCTTCTAGAGACGCCGGGCACGGTGAACTTTGACGCCACGCCCCAGCGCTACTACACCATTGTCGGCGTCAGCGAGAGCCGGAACCGCCGCGGACCATTCGCGGGACCGATTCAAGTGGCGCTAATCGATCCGCTAAGCCCGCCGGAAAAAGTGGAGGTCTTCGGCTATACAGCCGACGCGATCTCGCTGATCTGGCCATCGCAGCCGGAGGATCTGGTCAAGACAGCGGGTGCGACGACGACCGGTGCAAAGGGTGCGCCAGGTGCGACGAGTGCAACCGGTGCGGCGGGTGCGGCGACGACGGCCGCGACGAGTGCGGTAGCAGCGCGCCCTCTTCCCGTAGTCGATCGAGAGACCGACGGCACGGTTGAGCTCTACGCCGATCTCGAAACTGACGGGACTGCGGATGTGCTCGGGGCGGCCGTCGGCGACAAGATCCCAACTGGTGCAAAGCCGAAGCCGAGGCCCGCTGTCGCGGCTGCTGCTCCAGCGCCGAGGTTTGGCTACAACGTCTACGAATCGGGTGCGACGAGTGCAACGGGTGCGACAGATGCAACGGGTGCGGCGGGTGCAACGAGTGCGACAGGTGTACCAGCTGCACCTATCGTTCCCCTCAACACCACGCTGCTCACTGCACCGGGCTTTACCGATGCTCGAGTCGAGTTCGGCACCGAGCGCTGCTACATCGTGAGGCGCGTTCAAATGGCGGGCGCGATTCCCATCGAGAGCGCTCCTAGCAATCCGGTGTGCGTGACGCCGATCGACACGTTCCCGCCCACGCCGCCGAAATCGCTCGCGCACATCGCCGCGGCCAACGGCGTCAGCTTGATTTGGGAGGCGAACGCCGAGACCGACCTCGGGGGGTACCTGGTCTTGCGCGGCGAGGCGCCTGGTGACAAACTTTCTCCTCTGACGCCGGCTCCGATCGCGGACACGTCGTTCCTGGACACGACTGTGCGCCGCGGACGTACCTATGTGTATGAGGTGGTAGCGGTGGATCGATCGACGCCTCCGAATCAGAGCGCGCCCTCGAACCGCGTAGAGGAGACCATTCGTTGAGTGTTTCGCGGGTGTTTCGGATTGAGCACCGTGATGGTCCCCGATACGCGCTGGAAACGGGCGACGGACGGCGGTTGATCGAGGGTGATGTCTTCGCAGGACCGCCGTACAAGACAGGCGACAATGTGCCTGACGGCATGCGGATTCTGGCGCCGGCCACGCCGTCGAAGGTTGTGGCGATCGGCCTCAACTACAGAGATCACGCGGCGGAGATGAACAAGCCGCTGCCGGCTGAGCCGCTGATGTTCCTGAAGCCGTCGACCGCGGTGATCGGTCCGGGCGACACGATTCGAATTCCGCCGAACGTCGGCGAGGTGCATTACGAGGCCGAGCTCGGCGTCGTGATCGGGAGGCGGGCATCGGGGGTTTCTGCCGATCAGGCCATGGAGCATGTGCTCGGGCTGACGTGCCTCATCGACGTCACCGCGCGCGAGCTGCAACGCAGGGAGATCCAGTACACGCGCGCGAAAGGGTTCGACACGTTCGCGCCCGTTGGTCCCTGCATTGCGATCGGACTTGACCCGTCGGCCCTCGACGTCGAGGGATGGCTGAACGGCGAGCTGAAGCAGGCATCGAACACGCGGCAGTTGATTTTTCCGGTGCCGCAGATCGTCGCTTTCGTTTCGGGCGTCATGACGCTGCTTCCCGGCGATGTCATCGCGACGGGAACCCCGTCGGGTGTCGGCCCGCTGAAAAGCGGAGATACTTTTACGGTGAAGATTTCAGGCATCGGCGAATTGAGCAATACGGCAAACGGCTAACGGTACGCGGCTAACGGTAAATGGCAGAAACAGGGAGCTCTTTATGAAGCTGTTCGTAGACACAGGCAACGTCAAGGAAATCCAGGCGCTCGCCGACATCGGCATCATCGACGGCGTGACGACGAACCCATCGCTCATGGCCAAAGAGACCGGCGACTATCGCAAGACAATGAAGGAGATCTGCCACATCGTGCAGGGTCCCGTCAGTGCCGAAGTCCTCGCCACTGATTGGGAGGGCATGCTTCGCGAAGGCCGCGACCTCGCCACGATCGACGAGCACATCGTCGTCAAAGTGCCGTTCACGAGGGACGGCGTGCGCGCATGCAAAACACTGTCGCGCGAAGGCCTCAAGGTGAACGTGACGCTCGTGTTTTCGGCCGCGCAAGCGTTGCTTGCCGCAAAAGCCGGCGCCGCGATGGTCAGCCCCTTCGTCGGGCGCCTCGACGACATCGGCCAGACCGGCATGAGCCTGATCCAGGAAATCGTCGACATCTACCGGAACTATCCGTTCCAGACAGAAGTGCTCGTCGCGAGCACGCGTCATCCGATTCACATCGTCGAGGCGGCGAAGATGGGCGCAGACATCTGCACCTGCCCGGCGAAGGTGATCGATCAGCTCTTCAAGCACCCGCTGACCGATATCGGCCTGGCGAACTTCCTCAAGGATTGGGAAAAGTCACAAGCCGCGCGGGTCTGATGAGTCGCGAGGGAGAACGCACCCTCGCCGAGCTGGAACGGCGGGCTGAACTCGGCGGTGGCGTTGAGCGCCTTCAGCGCCAGCGCGCCGCCGGCAAGTTAACGGCGCGCGAGCGCATCAACCTGCTGTTCGACCCGGACTCTTTCGAAGAGACCGACAAGCTGGTGACGCACCGCTGCCTCGACTTCGGGATGGCCGATCAGGTCATCCCGGGCGATGGCGTCATTGCGGGACATGGCAAGGTCGGCGGCCGCGTCGTTTACGCCTTCGCGCAGGACTTCACTGTTTTCGGCGGATCGCTCTCGGAAACCAACGCCGCGAAGATCATCAAGGTCATGGACCTCGCGATGAAGATGGGTGCGCCGATCGTCGGGCTGAACGATTCGGGCGGCGCGCGCATCCAGGAAGGCGTGCTTTCGCTCGGCGGCTATGCCGACATTTTTCTCCGCAACACACTGGCCTCCGGAGTGATCCCCCAGATCTCCGCCGTCATGGGACCGTGTGCGGGTGGCGCCGTGTACTCGCCGGCGATCACCGATTTCACCATCATGGTGCGCGGCTCGAGCTACATGTTCGTGACGGGACCCGACGTCATCAAGACTGTCACGCACGAGGATGTGTCGAAGGAAGACCTTGGCGGGGCGATGACCCATAACGAGAAGAGCGGCGTCGCGCATTTTGCGGTGGATGACGACCGTGCGTGTCTCGCGCTGATTCGCAACCTGTTGGGTTTTCTCCCGGGCAATAACCTCGACGCGGCGCCTGTCGTCTCGACGGCCGATCCTCCGGATCGCGAGGACGAGACGCTCGACCACTTGATTCCGTCGTCACCGAATCAGCCGTACGACATGCTCGACCTCATCCACGCGATCACCGACGAAGGGGAGTTTCTCGAAGTGCACCAACACTTCGCGCGCAATCTCATCGTCGGGTTCGGCCGGCTCGGCGGCCGATCCATCGGCATCGTCGCCAATCAACCGGCGCACCTTGCGGGCGTGCTTGACATCGACGCGTCGGTGAAGGGCGCGCGCTTCGTGCGGTTCTGCGACGCGTTCAACATCCCGCTCGTGACGTTCGAAGACGTCCCTGGGTTCCTTCCGGGCACGGCGCAGGAATTCGGCGGCATCATCAGACATGGAGCGAAGCTGCTGTACGCGTTTGCCGAAGCGACCGTGCCGAAGGTGACGGTTATTACGCGCAAGGCATACGGGGGCGCGTATTGCGTGATGTCGAGCAAGCACTTACGCACTGACGTCAACTACGCGTGGCCGTCGGCCGAGGTCGCGGTGATGGGCCCCGAAGGGGCAGTCAACGTACTTTTCAAGAAGGAGTTGGAATCTGCGACCGATCCGGCGGCCGAGCGCGCCAGGCGGGTGGCTGAGTTCCGAGATAAGTTTGCCAGCCCGTTTGTGGCGGCAGCCCGAGGATTCGTAGACGAGATCATTCAGCCTCGGTCGACGCGGAATAAGTTGATCCTCGCATTGGCTACCCTGTCGACCAAGCGCGACAAAAATCCTCCCAAAAAGCACGGCAACATACCTCTCTGACGCTGCCGGGATTAGGGTTTCGGGATTCGGGATCAGCTCTGTAAGTGCGCAGAAATGCTACAATTACAGACGCGCTGCCGCTCGTTCGACCCACTTGAACAAGATACTGATCGCCAACCGCGGCGAGATCGCCGTGCGGATTATCCGGACATGCCGCGAAATGGGGCTCGCCACCGTTGCGGTGTATTCGAAGTGCGATCGGAATGCCCTTCACGTGCGGCTGGCCGATGAGGCGCATGCGATCGGCCCTGATCAGGCGTCGGAGAGCTACCTTCGGATCGACAAGCTGATTGATGTGTGTCGGGCGTCTGGCGTCGACGGGGTGCATCCCGGCTATGGATTCCTGGCAGAGAACGCAGATTTTGCCGAGGCGTGCTCGACGGCAGGTCTCACATTCATCGGTCCTAGTGCCGCGGCCATGCGTGCGATGGGCAGCAAGACCACGGCGCGGGACATCGCGGCGGCGGCAGGCGTGCCTGTCGTGCCTGGTGGACACACGGCCGAGGACGTCGGCTATCCGCTCCTCGTCAAGGCGGTGGCCGGCGGCGGCGGGAAAGGCATGCGGGTCGTGCGAGCGCCGGCCGGGCTCGACGGCGCGATCGCCCTGGCGACTTCGGAGGCGCGTTCATCTTTCAACGACGACCGCGTCTATTTTGAGCGTCTGCTCGAGCGTCCGCGTCACATCGAAGTGCAGTTGCTTGGCGATCTGCACGGCACGATTGTGCCGTTCGTCGAACGTGAGTGTTCGATTCAGCGGCGCCATCAGAAGCTGATCGAGGAGACACCATCGCCGTCCGTGACGCCCGCGTTGCGTGAGCGCTTGATGGCGGCCGCGGCCGCAATCGGGCGAAAGTCGGGCTATACGAGCGCCGGCACGATCGAGTTTCTGATCGACGCCACAGGTGAGTTTTTTTTCCTGGAGATGAACACCCGGCTTCAGGTGGAACATCCGATCACCGAGGCTGTGACGGGCATTGATTTCGTGCGTGCCCAAATCGAGATTGCGCGAGGTGCGCGATTGGCCGACCTGAAGGTCGGCACTACGATTGGGCCGACTTCGTACGTACCGCCGACCTTCAGGTCGGCCGTGCCGAATGGCCATGCCATCGAAGTCCGCGTCTACGCCGAAAACCCCGACGAAGGATTTCTTCCTTCGCCCGGGCGGATTACGCACCTGCGTCCGCCGTCGGGGCCGGGGATTCGGGACGACAGCGGCGTCTTTGAGGGCTGGACGGTGCCGACGGCCTACGACCCGCTGGTATCGAAAGTCGTCGCGTGGGCGCCGGACCGCCCAGCAGCTATCGCACGGATGGATCGCGCGTTAACGGAGTACGACCTGCGCGGTATCAACACGACGATTGCGTTCTGCCGCGACCTCGTTCGGTCGACGGCATTCGCAGACGCAGCTTTCGACACGACGTATGTCGATCGGTTGTTGGAAGAGAACGGAAGAAAGGGCGCGCAGAGCGACGAGCTGGACGAGATCGTGGCGATGGCGGTGGCGATGTGGGTGTCGGGTGCAGCTGGCCTGAAGGCCAGCGCTACGAAGGAGGCCAGCACTACGAACAAGGGCGTAGCGGACGTCAAGAATGTCGTAGTGCCGACCTTCAGGTCGGCCTTACCGGCTGAATCCCTCTGGGTGCAGCGCGCACGGTTGGACGCGCTGCGATGAACGTCGATGTCATGGTGAACGGCCGGCCCGTGAAGGTCGAGATCGAGCCTGCCGGCGAGCCAGGGAAGCTCACCGTGACGATCAAAGGCAAGACTGGCGTCGTCGACGCATCGTGGGTCGATGCCGGCACGCTGTCGCTCGTGGATGCCGGCGTGGTTCGGGAAATTCGCTTTCATGCCCGGGAGGAAGCCGGCGCGGTTGGCGTGGAAATCGGCGGAACGCTGTACGAGGCGTGCGCCTCGAAGCGGGTGGCGGGTGCAACAGGTGCGACGGGTGCGATCGGTGCATCAGCGCCCACCGGTGCCGTGCCCGTGAAGGCGCCGATGCCTGGCCGTATTGTGCGCGTGCTCGTCGTCGTCGGCGATCGTGTGGCGGCCCGTCAGCCCGTGGTTGCGGTCGAGGCCATGAAAATGGAGAACGAACTGCGCTCTCCCCGAGATGGTGTCGTGACGCAAGTGTTGGTCGCACCAGGCGCCGCAGTGGAATCTGGCGCCGTGCTCATCGTCGTAGGTCCGTGAATTCACAATGCCGCTGAGGTTCAAGCGCTTCGAGCGCATCCGATCGCACTTCGCGTTTCGCTTTACCAGGCTGGGGGTCGCGGTATTGGCCACGACGCTGGCCGTGGCGATTGTCGCGACGCTGACGCTCGATCTGGGCCCGAGTCTTCGGGGGCTTGCCGAGCGCGAGGGATCGAAGCGAGTCGGGCGGCCGATGCACATCGGGAAGCTGGGCGTGCGCTTGTTGAACGGCAAGTTCGTGATTGAGGACTTCGTCATCGACGGCCTCGTGCCGAGCGATCGTCCCTTCCTCACGGCGAAGCGGATAGACGTGTCGCTCGCGTGGGAAGCGTTGTTCCACCGCGAGGTGCTCGTCGATTCGATCGAGATGACCGATTGGCACATGGTGCTCGAGCAGTGGGCCGGCGGCAAACACAGCTTCCCGAAATTCAACATGGGCGGCGGCAATGGTCCTCGACGGTTCGTCACGACGATGCAATACGTGCGAACCAGGAATGGGACCGTGACGTTCGACGACCACGGGTCGCGCTGGGGCACCGTCGCGCGTAACCTCGACGTCACCGTCACCAAGCTCGCTGGTTATCGCGGCGAAGCCAACTTTCACGGCGGTACGTTCTGGATTCAGGACTACATGCCGATGAGCATGTCGATGAAGTCAGCCTTCAGCGTGGAAGGCGGGTTGGTGCACTTCGAGCGGATGACGCTGGTCACCGACGGGGCCGAATCGGAGATCAGCGGCGATGCCGACGTCAAGAACTGGCCCGAGATGACATACAAGGTGAAGTCGACCGTCGACTTCAAGCGCATGCGCGAACTGTTCTTTGCCAATGACAGCTACACCTTGTCGGGTGAAGGGCGCTTCAATGGCGTTTTTCACCTTTTCAAGGGTGGGCGCGCCCTGACGGGAGATTTCCAAAGCGACCTTGCCGGACTGCAGATTGGCGGCCGTAACTACGAGTTCCCGAACCTGAAGGGCAAGCTCGGCTGGTTTCCGAACCGTTTTGTGGTGACCGACACGACGACCGGATTTTATGGCGGCGAAGCGGGCCTGAATTACTCGATTCTCGCCTCCGCGACGCCCGGGCAGCCCTCGAACGCGCGATTCGACGCGGAGTGGCGCGACGTCGACGTGGCCGCCTACAGCGACTTCCTCGTCCTGCCGGGCGTCCGCCTGGCGGGACGGTGGAGCGGGCGCAATCTGCTGCAGTGGCCGATCGGGCGTTTCCGCGAGCGATCCGGGGACGGCTACTCCGAGGTGAGGCCGCCGGCCGGCGCCGAGGTGCTCGCAGGCACACCTCCAAGTCAGTTTGCGAGCGGGTTCGACCGAGGCGGTGTCCATCCAGCGATTGGCCATCTCCCGATCGCTGGAGCAGTCACGTACAGGTACGACGAGCGCTGGCTCGAGTTCTCTGACGGCCGGTTCTCAACGGCACACACCGATGTCACGTTCAGCGGCCGCACTGCCTGGGGCGACGACTCGCGTATTCCATTTCACGTGACGAGCACCGACTTGCAGGAAAGCGATCGCGTGCTCGCGGGCATGATGACGGCGTTCGGCGCTCCCACGAATCCGATTACCGTCGGCGGGTCTGCGGAATTCTCCGGCGTGATGACCGAAGCGCTCAACCGGCCGCGCGTCGAAGGACATTTCGTCGCCAAAAACATGCGTGCGTTCGATGTGACGTGGGGTGACGGCGAAGCGGGCCTTGTCATTCAGAACTCGTACGCGGACGTAGCTGGCGGCCGCATGGCCAAGGACGACGGCGAGATCGTCGTGAATGGGCGGTTTTCGCTCGGGTTTCCGCGACGCGACAAGGGAGAGGAGATTAACGGCCGCATCCGCGTCGCCAAGTGGAGCGCCGTTGATTTCAAGCAGGCGTTCGACATCGAGGATTACGACGTCGAAGGCATGGTGTCGGGGGAATATCACCTCTACGGGCCGTATCAGGGCCCGTTTGGCTTCGGCACGCTCACGATCGACAACGGAGTTGCCTACGGCGAGCCGTTCGAGACAGCCGCCGGCTCGCTGCGATTCGAAGGCAATGGCGTGCGCATCGACGGCATCCAGATGCGGAAGAGCGGCGGCACAGCCGACGGCGCGGCATTCGTCGGCTGGAACGGCACCTATTCGTTCAACGCCACGGGCCGGCGCATTCCGCTCGAAGGCGTCAAGGCGATGACCTCTCCTCGGGCGCCGTTGACCGGCCTTTTGGAATTCAACGCGGACGGAAGCGGCACATTCGATGTGCCGCGTTACCAGTTCCGCGGCCGCATCCGCGACTTGTTTATCGCCGACGAAGGGGTGGGTGAGTTCACGGGCCGACTCGACGTGCGCGGCGAGACCATGACGATTGATATCGAGGCGGCCTCGCCGCGTCTGGCTGTATCCGGCACGGGGCGTATCGATCTGACGGACAAGCAGGACGCCGACCTGACGCTCCGCTTCACCGACACATCGCTCGATCCGTACGCGCGAGCGTTCGAAAAGGGGCTCTCGCCGTTCACGACTGCCGTCGGAAGTGGGACCCTGCGTGTCATCGGGGAGCTTGCGAACCCCGAGCGGCTCGTCGTGGACATGATGTTCGACCAGCTGCAGATCCGCACGTTCGACTATTTGCTGCGCAATGCGAAGCCGATTCGCATCCTGATGAGCAATAACTTCGTGCGCATCGACGACATGCAATTTGTCGGCGACGGCACCGAGCTCGACTTGACCGGGACGATGGATCTGAACGCCCGCCGGGTCGCCGGCCTCGCGCGCGGAACCGCGAACCTCGGCATTCTGCAAGGCTTTTACCGCAACATCCGCAGCTCGGGGACGGCCCAGTTGACCGCGCAGGTCAGCGGCTCTCTCGACAAGCCCATCATTCTCGGGCGCGCGACGATCCAGAGCGGCCGCCTGCGCTATTTCTCGCTGCCGCACTCGCTGGACGCGGTCAACGGCACGATTCTGTTCGACTCACGCAACATCCGGCTCGACGGGCTGACTGCCCGCGTCGCCGACGGGCAAGTGAGCTTCGACGGCCGCGTCGGCCTCGAAGATTTTGCCCCCGCCGATTTGGCGCTGACGGCGTCGGGCCGTGGCATGCGGCTGCGCTATCCCGAAGGCGTGCGCTCGGAAGTCGATACCGATCTCTCGCTGACCGGTCGTGTCACCGCGCCGGTGCTCGGGGGACTTGTAACTGTGCAGAACGCCGTGTGGACGACACGGTTCGACACAGGCGGAAACCTGTTCGACTTCGGCGGCGGCGCGGGCACTGGAACGCCCATTGTCGGTGCGGCGCCTCCCGACAACAACATGCCTCCCGTGCGCCTCGACGTGCGGGTCATCGCACCGGGCACCCTTCGTATCGAAAACAACGACGCCAACATCGTCTCGAGTGCAGACCTCACGTTCCGCGGCACCTACGAGCGTCCGATCGTGTTCGGTAGCGCGGACGTTTCCCGCGGGGAGTTTATTTTTGAAGGCCGGCGCTACGTCGTCACGCGCGGGAGACTCGACTTCACCAACCCCGTGCGCATCGAGCCGACGTTCGATATCGCCGCCGAGACACAGGTGCGTGTGCCGCAGCAGACGTATCGCATCACGCTGAGCGCGTCGGGCACCATGCAGCGCCTCCGGCCGGTATTCAGCTCGGATCCGCCGTTGCCACAGGTCGACGTGGCATCATTGCTGCTCGGCGATCTCGCCACGGGACAGGATGCGGATCTTCGCGCCTTGTCGCGCCCCGACCTGACCGAGCAACAGCTCGTGCAGGCGCGCGTAGCGCGCATGCTGGTGAGCCCGATCTCGGGGCAGATCGGCGAGGTGGTCGAACAGACCTTCGGTGTCGATACCTTCCAGCTGACGCCGCTGGTGAGCGATCCGTCACAAAGATCGACGCGCTTCAATCCCTCGGCGCGCCTTACGATCGGAAAGCGCATTTCGAACCGCGCGTACTTGACGTTCTCGCGCAGCATCAGCTCGACGAGCGACCAGATCATCCTGCTGGAGTACGACCAGACCGATCGCATCTCGTGGGTTCTGACGCGGAACGAAGACGCCAGCTATGCGCTCGACATCCGTGTGAGGAAAGAGTTTTGAGGTGGCTCCTCTTGATTCTCCTGGTCGCACAACCCTCCGAAGCCGCGGTGTCAGACTACATTGGCAAGACCGTCGCCGGTGTGCGCCTGCAAATCAAGGGCGCCGCCATCCAGAGTGAGGAACTGGTCGAAGTCATCGAGACGCGCGCTGGTGCGCCGCTGACGATGATCGAGGTGCGCGAGAGCATGGCGCACCTGTTCGGCCTGGGTCTCTACCAGGACGTGCAGGTGGATGCCACGGCGCAAGGCGATGGCGTCGTGCTGACCTACAACCTGTTCCCCGCTCAGCGCGTCCGCCGCATCGCCTTCGAAGGGTCAGTGGCGCTTCCCGAGAACGATTTAAGGCGGCTGATCGTGGAGCGTCACGGTGCATCCCCGTCATTCGCGCGATCGGCGCAGGCGGTGGCGTCGCTCGAGGCCCTCTACCGCGAACGCGGATATCCCAAGGCCGAAATTGCCGTTCGCACGGGCAACGACGCCGATCCATCGAACATGGCGATGGTCTTCAGCATCCGGCCTGGCCCGAGGACGCGTATCAGTGCCATAGAGGTACAGGGAACGCCGCGCGACCCCGCGACGCAGGTGCTGAACGCGCTCAGTCTGCGCGTCGGCGACGAATACGACGGCATCGAGATCGATCGGCGGCTCGTCCGCTACGCGGACGAGCTCAGGGCGCAGGGCTACTACGGAGCGAGAGCGGCGCACTTTCCGCGCTACGCCGATAGCGACGCGGCAGTGAACCTGGTCCTCACCATCGATCCAGGACCGCGCGTCGAGATCGTGTTCCAGGGAGATCCGCTCGCCTCAGCCGATCGCGATCGGCTCGTGCCGATTGCGCGGGAACGGTCCGTCGATGAAGACCTGCTCGAGGATTCGAAGTTCGGCATCGAGCGACACTTTCGCGAGCGAGGCTACTGCAATCCCCGCGTCGACTACGAGCGCACGAATGCCGAAGAGACGAAGCCTGGTCCAGTCGCCGGCGTGCTTCGCGTGACGTTCACCATTACCCAGGGCCCCCAGTGCATGGTCGAGCAGGCCGAGGTGACCGGCAATTCCGCGATTACGTCAGCGGAGCTCGCACCGCTCGTGCTGACGAAGGCCGGACAGCCGTTCAGCGATTCCACGATCGGCTCCGACGCCTTGCGACTCCAGGGGTATTACCGTCAGCGGGGATTCTCGGCAGTGAAGGTGACGTCGCAGATCGAGCGGCGAGAGCCGAAGGCCGGCAGCGAGTTCGTGCGCGTCAGGCTGGTGATTGCCGAAGGTGTGCGCTCGGTTATCGACTCGGTGAATTTTCAGGGGAATGCCGCGGCGCGTCCGGAGACGTTGCGGAGCGCCGTGACGTCAGCGCCAGGGCAGCCGTATTTCGAGCCGCAGACTTCCAGCGACGCGGACAGCGTTGCGCTCGTGTATCTGAACCGCGGCTACCCTGAAGTAACGGTAGAGGCGCAGCCAAGGGCGATCGGCGACGGTTCGAAGGTCGAGCTGGTGTTTGCGATTCACGAAGGGCCCCAGATTCTGATCGATCATGTGCTCATCGCCGGCAACCAGCGCACATCGCGCGACACGATTTTCCGCGAAGTGCAGCTCAAGAGCGGGCAGCCGCTGTCGCAACAGCAGGAAGACGAGACGCGCGCGCGCATCACGGCGCTTGGGCTGTTCCGCAGGGTCGACATTTCATATCTCCAGCTGCCCGGCGGGCAGAACCGCCGGGATGTCGTGATTACCGTCGAGGAAGCGCCGGTTCTGTCGATCAGCTACGGCGGAGGACTCGAAGGTGGACGGCGCCTGGTGCGGGAGTCAGGTACGGCCGACGCAATCGAAGAGTTTCAGGTCGCGCCGCGCGGGTTTTTTCAAATCGGCCGCCGGAACCTGTTCGGCAAGGACCGATCGCTCGACCTGTTCACCCGCGCCAGCCTTCGGCCCAAGGGCACGACGCCCTTGACGGGTGAAACCCCCGCGGTTCCGGAGCTGGAGGAACGTGAGGAACGGTTCAATGAATACCTGGTCCAGCTCACGTATCTCGAGCGGCGCATATGGCGTACGGATCTTGATTTCAGCATCACCGCGGGCGCCGAGCAGGGAGTCCGGTCGAGCTTCGACTTCAGGCGCAGAGGCGGCAGCGCAACGCTGACACGCCGGATCAGTCGCGCGGTCGCGATCAGCTGGCGCTATGGGATCGAAAAAAATCGACTCTTCACCAAGTCGAACTTCGAAGCTCAGCCGGAGATCGATCGCCTGTTTCCCACGAAGCGGCTGTCGAGCGTCGCGTCTTCGCTGATTCGTGATACCAGGAACGATGCGCTCGAGCCGACGTCCGGAACCCTCATCGGCACCGATGCCGAATTGGCGGCCAGGGCGCTCGGGTCGGATGTCGGCTTTCTCAAGACGTTCGTGCAGGGATTCACGTACCGGCAGCTGCGGGGTTCGCGGGGCCCGGTCCTCGTTCTCGGAACGCGGGTCGGCCTGGGCACAGCATTCAAGCGCTCGGAGAACGGCCAGGCCATCGACGATGCCATCCCGATGAGCGAGCGATTTTACGCAGGCGGCGATTCGACGGTTCGCGGATTCGCCCTCGATCGAGTGGGACCGCTCGATGACAACGGCTTCCCACGCGGCGGGCAGGGCCTCATTGTCCTGAACGCCGAGCTCCGTATTCCCGTTCGTGGTGGACTTGGTGCGGTGGCGTTCATCGACGGTGGCAACGTGCCTTTGTTCGTGAAGCAATTCAGCATGGAGGAGACGCGCGGCTCCGTGGGGGTCGGGCTGCGGTATCGTTCGCCGGTGGGACCGATTCGCATCGATCTCGGGATGAAGCTCGATCGGCGACAAGTGCCGCCGGACAACGACCTGGAACGGCGGACCGCATTGCACATCAGCCTCGGGCAGGCGTTCTGATGGATACAGGTCAGAGTACAGAGCGGAGAGCAAAGAGACAAATGTCTCGCGCGTACACGTGTGCACTTGTCTCTCTGCTCTTTGCTCTAAGCTCGCTCAGAGTCAGCGTCAGAGCGGAGATCATCGACCGCGTTCTTGCCATACTGCCGGGCCAGATCGTGACGCTTTCGGACGTCGAAGCCGCGATCGATCTCGGCCTCGTGGAAGTGCCTGCCGGCACCGATCGGACGGCCGGAGGATTGTCGGCGCTCATCGATCGCATGTTGATGTTGAACGAAGTGCGGCGCGTGGCTCCTCCGGAGCCATCGCCTGCGGCGATCGACGCGCGGGTGACGCGCATCCGCGAGCGGCTAGGGGCGCCTGTTGACATGGCCCGCGTACTCTCCGCCCGCGGGTTGGACGAAACGGTGGTGCGGCTGTTTGCAGCCGACGACCTGCGGCTCGCCGCGTACCTTGACGAGCGATTCAGCGCCGCAGCCCAGCCAACGGACGACGAGATCAGGCAGGCCGGCGAATCGGCCCGCCAACGTCTGACGGATGAGCGTCGTCGTGCGCTCGTCGATGCCTGGACGGCCGAACTGCGGCGCAGAGCGGACGTGACTGTGCTTCCGTAACTGAAACCTAAAATCTAGAATCTAAAATCTAGAATCTAAAGCTGGAATCTAAAAACTGGAATGCAGATTTGAGATTTCAGTTTTTAACTGCAAGAAACACAAAGATTTCAGCGGCATTGAACCCCGAGTGGCTTACAACCGGAGCGACGATGCTGCGGCGCGAGATGTAGATCGAGCCCCAGAACGCGCCAAGCATGGTCGTCGTCAGCACCGCGTCCCACCCCTGCAGGCTATGACCCAGGCCGAATACGAGGCTATAAAGGACGAGTCCCGTGTTCGCACCGCCGAGATACTGCTCGAAGCGGTGGAGGATGAACGCGCGCTGGATTTCTTCGCGCAGACCGCCGCTGATCGTGGCGACGATCGCCAGCATCAGTGCCTGCACGGGTGTCTGAATCAGATCCTGCAGGGGATTCTCTTTGACATTGTTGAGCGCGGGAAACAGGGCACGCGCGGTCGAGAGTATGACGACCGCAAGCGCGAAGACCGCTGCCGTTAGCCCGACGCCGAGTTTGACCTCCCCAATGACCGGGCGGACCCCGAGGAAGACCTCGCGAGGCCGTTCACCGCGCCTGCGCAGAAGCCAGAAAATGAGTCCGATCAGCAGGGTGGCGTCGAGCAGCAGAAGGGTGGCTACGTAGCCGAAGGACAGGCGCCCGCCCACCAGGGGCGTCAGGCCTGCCAGCGCCAGCATGTAAGCCAGCGCGAGCTGTGACGGGATGCCCGAACACAGGATAATCTCGAAAATTGCCGAGACGCGCGCCGCCGCGACCGGGTACGGATGTTGGTCCTCGCGTGGGGATTGTTCGGTGGAATCCAAAGGAGTAGATCTTAGCCGCGAAATGCAAAACTGCCACGATTGTGCCTGTATCGCCGCAGTGCGCGAGCGTGAAGGCGTATGGATATATTGCGTTCGACCTAAAAAGAAGGCACTATATATGGTAGTTTCTGGCTTGACATCCCCCGGGGCCGAGCGCATATTGGTCGGCCTGAGCTCACAACAGATTGCGCGAGATGCTCCCAGCGTTTTGCAGGGAAACCGGGCTCAACAATCATTATGTTCGTTCGTTTTCGGGCGTCTTCTGGGTGACGGGCGCCCGGATAGTGGAGGGTGAGAATGGAACGAGGCGCAGCTCACGACATCACAGGCATTGAGCAGCCAACCGCGCAGAGCGGTGACAGCCGCACGCAGGATTCAGCACCGGCCCGAGACAGCCGAATGGCGTCTCCCTCGCCCGGGCTGGAATTTCCGCGTGTCTTTACGTTGCCCGGCGTCGACCCGTTCGACGAGGTGACGTGGGAGCAGCGGTCGGCCGTCATCGGCAACGAGCGCGGCGAGGTGGTGTTCGAGCAGCGCGACGTCGAGATTCCGGCCTTCTGGTCGCAGCAAGCGACCAACATCGTGGTGTCGAAGTATTTCCGAGGCCAAATCGGAACGCCGGGCCGCGAGAACAGCGTCAAGCAGCTGATCGGGCGCGTGGTGAACACGATTACCGAGTGGGCGCGTAAGGACGGATACTTCGCCTCGGAAAGCGATCTTCAAAGCTTCAGCGCCGAGCTGAAGCACATTCTGGTGTACCAGAAGGGCGCCTTCAACAGCCCGGTGTGGTTCAACTGCGGCTTTGAAAAGGCGCCTCAGTGCTCGGCGTGCTTCATCAACTCCGTCGACGACACGATGGATTCCATTCTGACGCTGGCGCGTACCGAAGGGATGCTCTTTAAAGGCGGATCGGGCACCGGCTCGAACCTGTCGGCCATCCGCTCGTCGAAGGAAGTGCTGGCAGGCGGAGGCACTGCGTCGGGTCCCGTGTCGTTCATGAAGGGCTACGACGCGTTTGCCGGTGTCATCAAGTCGGGCGGCAAGACGCGGCGCGCGGCGAAGATGGTCATCCTCAACGCCGATCACCCGGACATCGTCGAGTTCATCAACTGCAAGGTCGAGGAAGAGAAGAAGGCGTGGGCGCTCATCGACGCCGGCTATGACGGCTCGTTCACGGGACCGGCGTACGCATCGGTCTTCTTCCAGAACTCGAACAACAGCGTGCGCGTCACCGACGAGTTCATGCGCGCGGTTCTGGACGATGGGAACTGGTCGACCAAGGCGGTGCGGGATGGCGCCGTGTTGGACACCTACAAGGCCCGTGATCTGATGCGGCTCATCGCCGAAGGCACCTACATTTGCGGTGATCCCGGCATGCAGTTCGACACGACCGTCAACGAGTGGCATCCCTGCTCGAACACGTCGCGCATCAACGCGTCGAACCCGTGCTCCGAGTACATGTTCCTGGACGACTCGGCGTGCAACCTGGCGTCCATCAACCTGATGAAGTTCGTGCGTGCCGACGGCGAGTTCGACGTCGAGGCCTTCAAGCACGCGTGCCGTACGTTCATTACGGCGCAGGAAATTCTCGTCGACAACTCGAGCTACCCGACGTCGGCGATTACGAAGAACAGCCACGCCTACCGGCCGCTGGGCCTCGGCTATGCCAATCTCGGCGCGCTGCTCATGTCGCGCGGCCTGCCCTACGACAGCGATACCGGCCGCGATTATGCGGCGGCACTGACGGCGATCATGACCGGCGAAGCCTACGCGCAGTCGTCGAGAGTGTCGCGCGACCAGGGCGGTCCGTTCGCGGGATACGAAGCGAATCGCGAACCGTTCCTGCGGGTCATGCGCAAGCATCGCGATGCGGTGAAGGGGATTAACCAGAAGAACGTCACGGCCGAGCTCTACAACGCTGCGAAGCAGGTATGGGACGAGGCCGTACGCATGGGCGAGCTCTACGGCTACCGCAACGCGCAGGCGACCGTACTCGCACCGACCGGAACGATCGGCTTCATGATGGACTGCGACACGACTGGCGTCGAGCCGGATATCGCGCTCGTGAAGTACAAGAAGCTGGTCGGCGGCGGGTTGATGAAGATCGTCAACCAGACCGTGCCGATGGCGCTCGCGAAGCTTGGCTATACCGAACCGCAGATCAAGGCCATCGTCGAGTACATCGATCAGAACGAGACGATCGAAGGCGCGCCGGAGCTGAAGGACGAGCATCTGGCGGTGTTCGACTGCGCGTTCAAGGCGCGAAAAGGCGAGCGGTCGATACATTATCTCGGCCACATCCGCATGATGGGCGCCACCCAGCCGTTCATTTCGGGCGCGATCTCGAAGACGGTCAACGTACCGAAAGAAGCGACGGTGGACGAGATCATGGAGGCCTACATCGAGTCGTGGCGGCTCGGCGCGAAGGCCGTCTCGATTTACCGCGATGGCAGCAAACGGACGCAGCCGCTCAACACCTCGAAGGACAAAGCGCAGGATGACGTCGAGAAGGTGGTCAAAAGCATGGGGCAGCCCGTGCGGCGCCGGCTGCCGGACGAGCGGCACTCCATTACGCACAAGTTCGATATTGCCGGGCACGAGGGCTATATCACGGTCGGCCTCTTCGAAGACGGCCAGCCCGGTGAGCTGTTTCTCGTCATGGCGAAGGAAGGCTCGACAATTTCGGGCTTTGCTGACGCGTTCGCGCAGGCCATCTCTTACGCGCTGCAGTACGGCGTTCCCCTGCAGGTGCTCGTGGACAAGTTCAGTCACGCGCGCTTCGAACCGTCAGGCATGACGCGCAACCCGGACATCCGCTTCGCGAAGTCGATCGTCGACTACATTTTCCGCTGGCTCGCGACGAAGTTCCTCTCGAACGACGCGCAATACCATGCAGGTGTGAACAATCGCGAAGAGCGGCGCGATGAGCCGAGGGCAGAAGCATCCAAAGCAGACGTAGTGCCGGCCTTTAGGCCGGCTCCTTCGGCGTCAAAACCCGCACCGCCCGCAACGACCTACGCGGCGGCGGCAATTCAGAACCAGGAAGACGCGCCGCCCTGCAGCATGTGCGGGTCGATCATGGTGCGCAGCGGCAGCTGTTATAAGTGTGCCAACTGCGGATCGACGAGTGGCTGTGCGTAAGGAAGAGGACAAAACGAAAAACGAAAAACGAAGAGAGGGCCGACGCGAGAGCGCCGGCCCTTGGCGTTTATGAGGCGCGGACGCCCTCTTCTTTTCGTTTTTCGTTCTTCTGTTTTCGTTATACTCCTTCCCCGTCCCCTACCGCACCGCGCCGAGGCCGCCCGAACCGAGGAACGTGTAGAAGATGCCGGCCGTCGAAAGCGTCTGCGCGTGATCCGGCAGCGCGAGAAGGTCCGAGCGGCGGCGGACGAGTCGATACGTGAAAGCGAGCGCGTGCCGTCGATAGATCCGGACGGCGAGCGAGGTATCTCCCACGAAGATTGAATCTCGCTGGCCAGTGCCGAAACCGTCGACGGCGCTGATGAAATAATCCCGCGCGGTCAAATCCAGCGCTGCCCGGCGCCCGGCGATGAGTCGCACGTTTGCAAGCGCCTGCGGAGCGACTCGGTAGTGGTAGTCGCGTCCGTCCGTCTGGTCGGTGTTGTCCGCCGAAGCGGTTTGCGAAGACAGCGCGAAGGTGGGCGATTGCGCGGAGACGTAGCCCCCTCCCACAAGCCCGGAACTCTGAACGATCAGCGATTCGGATATCGATGCCTGGAGGGTAGTGCCGAACGAGACCGCCGTGCTGGAGAAGTGAAAGCCCTCTGGAGCAAAGTAGTCGTAGCTGCCGTAGAGTCCCCAGATCCCGACGAGACGGTCCGCTCCGTAGTCGGCTCCGGCAATCAGACCGCGCGTCGACAGTTGCTCTACCCCTTCAGCCGAGAGGCTGGTCTCGATTCTGAAGTAATCGAACGGCCGCTGGTGGCGGTAGCTGGCGTTTCCCGGATATCCGTAATCCATCGACAACGCGAGACTCGGTCGACGGAGTGCCCGCGACGATACGAGTCGTGAGTGGCCGGTTGCTGTCGCGCTTGTGCCGAACTGGACGCGGACATCGGAGAAAGGCACGGCGTCGGGCGCGAGCGATCCTTCGGGATCGCCCACAAGCGCATGATTGATGCCGGTCGGAGGAGAGACGAGCACCGACGCCAATGTTCTCCAGGCGCCCGGTCCATGGTCCGCGCGCTCGAGCAGCAAACGGGAAATACGAAAGAGCGGCTCACCCAGAAACGAGCCCGCGATGCCGCTGGCAATCTGATCGTTACGAGAGGGCGGAGTGGTTTCGCCGGCGATTTCCCACAGAGCGCTCCCTGCAAACGTATAGGCCACCGACGGCCAGTAGCTAAGGCCGTTCGATCGTGCGATCCCGTGATACATCGCCCCTTGGTAAGGATGCAGGAATTGATTGATCTCGAAGGGATCGTCGTCGACCACCCAGGGGCCGCGCAGATTGCGGCGGATCGACGCCGGCGTTACTTTGTAGTTGGCAGGATCGGTGAGGTGCCGTCCTGCGAGATTCACAACCGAGTCCATCGCCACGATCTGGACTGCCGGAAGAATGTAGCTTTTGTGGGCGGTCATGCCCGTCGCGCACGCGGCGTTCAGTCCGCAAGCGAGTACTGCGCAAAGCACCCAAGCGTTGGATGAGTCCACCTTCCGGGAGGTGCATCGAGCGTGCCAGGCGAGGCTCCGGACGTGATTTGCGGTCGAGCCTAATATCCTCTGCTGGCTCCGCCGCCGCCCGAGCTGCCGCCGCCGAAACTGCTGGAACTCGACGAGCCGCTCGACGATGAGGAGCTCGACGCGATGCGTGGAAGGACCTTCGTGTACTTCCGGTGGAAGCTGCAGAACGCGCACTGCTCGACCACGCTCGTGCTGCCGCTGCTGGTGGTGCTCGCGCGCTCGATGACCGTCTCAGTGGATGACCTCGTGTGATGTTGGCACTGAGGGCACTTCGCGAAGCCGCTGATCCATTTCGGGTACCGCAGCGTGAAATGATGCGAACAGGCCTCGCACTTCCACACATCGTAGTCAACGCTCCCGACCCGCTCCTCTGCCTGTTGTCCCTCTTCGAGCAGCGAATCGTCCTCGGCCTCAGCAAGGCGCACCATGAGCGCCCGGCACGCCGGGCACCGGCGGCGCCGGTGTCTCCGCAATTTCCGAAATCCGACGATCGAGCCCAGGCCAAGCGGGATTGCGCCCAGCATACTCATCAACACGGTACCGATGCCCGGCCAACCGCTCTCATAGGACCCGCTGCCCGGAGACCGCAACTCGACCGGCTCGTTGCGGACCACGCTCAAGAGCGCACCGACGCCGGCAAGCACACCCTCGTCGAACTGACCCGACTTGAACTTCGGGATGACGTAGGCATCGAGGATCGCGCCAGTCTTGCCGTCAGGAAGGACCCCCTCGAGCCCATATCCGACCTCGACGCGTACGCGGCGGTCGCCGGTAGACCAGAGCAGGAGCAGTCCGTTGTCCTTGCTCTTCTTGCCGATGCCCCAGAGTTCGAACAGTTGAACCGCTGCTTCTTCGATGGAGCGGCCATCGAGCGATCCGATCACGACGACAGCCATTTCGCCGCCGGTCGTTCGTTCGAAGTCGCTGATGGTTGAATTGAGCTGCGCGATCGTGTCGGCGCGCAGCATCCCGGGCATGTCGATAACCCAGGTGCCGTCGCGACCGCGCGGATTGGGGATACTGGTGAGCGGCTCGGCACCGGCGATAACGATCGACAGAAAGATGAGCGCAGGGAGCGCGAACAAACGTACGTGGATGAACAGGCGGACAACGACGCGCGAGAGAAGGCATTCTCGTTGACATCCTAATCCAGGTCCCTGAGAGGCGACGGCCGTGATGAGCCAGGCGTGTATGAATGCTGCTTCCTGTTATGGGCAATAATGTGAAAAACGCAGGGGGTTGGTGCCGCAAGGGGTTGCGTCTTCAATGAAACTCGACATTTATGTGAACTATCGCGGAACGTGCGAGGACGCCTACCGCTTCTATGAGCGGCACCTTGGCGGGAAGATCACCGGAATGATCCGCCACGGAGACCAGCCGCGTCCAGACCTGCCGGCCGACTGGAAAGATAAAATCCTTCACGCCCGGATTGAGATCGGCGGCGCGGTGCTGATGGGCGCGGATGTTGCGCAGGCCGAGCCGATGCGAAGCGCGTATCTGACACTCACACTCGATACCGAGCCTGAGGCGGAGCGCGTGTACGGGGTGCTCATAGAGGGCGGCGAGATTTTCATGAAGATGGAGAAGACCCACTTCGCGAACCGATTCGCGATGCTGCGGGATAGGTTCGGGACGTCCTGGATGCTGCTCCATCAACCTGCCGCAGATTCTTGAAGCGCTATTGTCCTGGCGCCGCTCTCGATCCGCCCCAGCGGTGTCGTCCGGCGGCGCACGCTCGCGTCCCACCACCGGACACATTTCCTCTGCTAGTCGCCTGATTTCGCGGCACATGACCTGGAACGCCGTTTGAGTAAGGTTTCCCTAGATAGTCTGGGGAAGTCGTTATTCGCTACCAGCTACGAGTTATGTATGGGCATCAGAGAAATCGACTTGCTCCAGGGCACTCTCGACCTGCTGATCCTCAAGAGTCTCAGCACCCGTGCGAACCATGGCTACGGCATCGCGACGCGCATCCATCAGCTTTCAGACGATGTGCTGAAGGTCGAGGAGGGGTCGCTATATCCAGCGCTGTACCGGATGGAGGAGCAGGGGCTTATCGACTCCGAGTGGGGCGTGACCGAAAACAACCGTAAGGCGAAGTTCTACAAGCTCACGCGTAAAGGGCGCAGTGCGGCGCAAGCTGAAGCCGATGGGTGGCGGCGCCTCTCGAGTGCGGTGACCAGAGTTCTCCGAGCACTTGAGGAGGGGGCGTGACAATCCACAGTCCAAAGTCCAGAGCCCGAAGTTCAAAGCCGGGAGGCAATTGCAATGAAGATCCGCTGGCCGTTCATCTCCTATAAGCGGGACCAGGACATGTCGGAGGAGATGGCGTTTCACCTCGAGTCAAAAACGCGCGACCTCGTGAGCGGAGGCATGAACGAAGCTGACGCGCGGCTGGAAGCACGGCGACGATTCGGCAGCATGCTCAAACAGAAAGAAGCCGGCCATGAGATTCACACCGGCCATTTCTTCGAGAACGTGCTGCGCGATGCGCGGCACATGGGACGCGGCCTCCGCCGCAGTCCGGGCTTCACGATCGCCGTCGTGCTCACGCTCGCGCTCGGCATCGGCGCCAACACGGCCATCTTTTCGATCGTCGATCAGGTTCTGCTGCGCCCGCTCCCGTATCCGGAGGGCGACAAGCTCGTCATGGTTTACGAGAGCCAGTCGAGAGCCGAAAACAGCGTATCGCCGGCGAACTGGCTGGATTGGCAGCGCGACAGCCGCACGCTCGACGGCTTCGCGACGTGGCAGACACGATCGGACATCCTGACCGGCGCAGGGGAGGCGTCGCAGGTCAGGGTGCAGGCCGTCTCACGCGAGTTCTTCCCGTTGCTGCGCGTCGCCCCGATGCTGGGCCGCACGATTTCTCCGGACGACGACCGGCCGAACACCCCGCCAGTGGCGCTGATCAGCCATCGCCTCTGGCAAAACCGGTTCGGGGGCAACGCCAACGTCATTGGACGCTCCATCGAGCTCGACGATACGCCCCATCAGATCATCGGCATCATGCCGCCCGAGTTTCGCTTCGTGTATTCGGATATCGACGTGTGGGCCTCTGCTCAATTCGATCGCACGCGCCCGTGGCGCGAGACCGATGGCCGCTTCATCAACGTCGTGGGGCGATTGAAATCTGACACGGATCTCGAGACCGCTCGCGCTGACATGGACCGAATCGGCCTCCGACTGGCGTCGATGCACGACTTCAACAGAAATTCATCAGTGGTGCTTGTCCCGTTGCGCGAAGTGCTGACCGGCACGGTCGAAACGTCGTTGCTGATTCTCTACCTCGCTGTGGGCGTGCTGCTCGCCATCGCGTGTTTTAACACCGCCAATCTGCTGATCGCTCGGGCAGCCTCACGGAGGCAGGAAATCGCGGTTCGCACGTCGCTCGGCGCGGGCCGTAGCGCGATCGTCCGCCAGCTTCTCGTAGAGAGCATGATGCTGGCGCTCGTCGGAGGTACGATGGGCATCGCGCTCGCGCAGTGGACGCTCGATGCGCTCGCCGCCTTTGCACCGGCCACTCTGCTCGGCGCGGGCGTGCCGCAGCTGAGGATCGACACACGCGTCCTGATGTACGTCGCCGGCTTATCCATCTTGACCGGGCTCGCGGCTGGCCTGGTTCCCTCGTTCATCGTGGCGCGCCGCTCGGTCGTCAGCTCCCTGAGCGCGAGCAACGCTCGCGTCACCCACTCGCCGCACATCCGTCAAGCGCTTGTGGTAGCGCAGGTAGCCATGACCGTCGTCCTGTTGTGCGGAGCCGGTTTGCTGGTACGCACGGTTCTTGCCCTCAATAAAGTCAGTCATGGCTTCGACCGGCACGGACTGGTGACGATGAGGATCAACCTGTCGCCCGCGCGGTACCCGGGGGAGCGAGCGACGGCGTTCTTTCGTGACGCGCTCGACGCGATTCGCGATCTACCCGGAGTCGACTCGGCGGCCGCCGCAACGAGCTCGCCCGTTGTCGGAGGACCCCGAGCCGGAACGAGCTTTCATGTTCAGGGCACTCCCGTCGTTCCGCGTTCGCAGATGCCGGGGGCCACCATCCGCGTGGTGACGCCGGGCTACTTCCGAACACTGCGTATTCCGGTTGTGCATGGGCGCGAATTCATGGCGGCTGATGACGCGAATCCCGTCCCCGGCTTCATTGTTAACGAGGAATTTGTGAAGACCCGTCTAGCGGGACTGGATCCGCTGCGTGTGGCGCTCATGGTGCGCATGCAGGACGAGAATCCGTACGCGCCCATTATCGGTGTCGTGGGCGACGTCAGCGAACGGTCGGTGAGAGGACAAAAAAGGCCGACGATCTACTACAGCCACCGGCAAATGACGGATGCCAATATGACAGTGTTCGTGCGGTCGAATCAGCCCGGGGCCGCGGTCGAGCGGGCCGTTGGTGTGATCAAGCGCCTGGATCCGAACGTGCCCGTCACGCAGATCCAGACGTTCGAAGAGGCGCTGGCCCAGCAGCTGACGCAGGAGCGCCTCAGTGCGGTCGTGTCAGGCGCGTTCGCGGTGAGCGGATTGCTCCTCGCGGCGCTCGGCCTGTATGCACTACTCGCATTTCTCGTCACGGAGCGCACACGTGAGATCGGGCTCCGTATTGCTCTTGGTGCGCAGCGTGGCGAGCTCACGTGGCATGTCGTCCGCGACGGGCTTCGTCTTGTCGCGATCGGTGCGATGGCAGGTGTCGTGGTGTCGATTACCCTGCTGCCGTCGTTCGGCACGGTGCTGTTCGGGGTTTCGCCGACGGATGTGACGACATATGTGGTTGTGCTGAGCCTGCTTTCGGTTGTGGCGGGGCTCGCGTCGTATGTGCCGGCGCGCCGTGCGGCGAGGGTGGAGCCATTGACGGCGTTACGGCAGGAATAGTGACAGTCGACAGTCGACAGTCGAAAGTCGAAATAGAAAGTAGAAAGTCCAGAGGCGCGCTGATGCCGCCTGCGCTATACTCCGCGCCATATGAAGCGGAGCATTTACCTGGTCGCAGGAATCGTCGCGCTGATAGCGGTCGCGTCTCTGGAGAAGCCACGCGCGCAGGGCGCGCAGGCTCCTGACCCGGCCGATCTCGCCGAAGGCATGCGCCTCTATCAGCAGAAAGGGGACTGCCGGGCGTGTCATGGCTGGGCGGCGGACGGCGTGAAGACCGACAACCAGATGCCCGACGGCCCGAGTCTGAGGGACAAGAAGTACACGCGCCAGCTGCTCGTGCTCACGATCAAGTGCGGGCGCCCCAACACGCAGATGCCGGCGTTCGACAAGTTCGCCTATAGCGACGGACGCTGCTACATGATGACCGCCGCCGATCTTGCGAAAAACGCGACGCGTATGCCGGATCCGCCGACCACGCTGCAGCCGCGCGAAATCGAGCTGATCGCCGACTTTCTGATGGCGAAGGTCGTCGGGCAGGGTCAGATGGATTACGCGAAGTGCGTGGAGTTCTGGGGCAGCGAGGTCGCCGTGTGCAAGGATCTGAAGAAATGATTTTGTCGTCCCAACGCGAAGACGCCAAGACGCAAGGTTTTCTTTGAAAAAGATTCTTGGCGCGTTAGCGTCTTTGCGTTGAGATGGCGTTCAATTCAGCGCGAACACAAACATGTAGCTGGAGTTTTCCAGCTTGTCGAATTTCACCGGATGCAGATGGCGGCCGCCGGACTGCACGGCAAGATACTGCTTGGGCCCGATTGAGTAGGTCACCGGCGCGCCTTTCAGGGGCGTGCCGACGTTGAACCGCCACAGCTCCTCGAGCGTTTCGTCGTTGTAGGCGACGATCCAGCCGTCCTGCAGGGCGGTGAATACGACGCCGCCCGCGGTCGAGAGCGTGCCCGAGCGAATTTCGATGTCGGTCACCGCCTTCGCCAGCACCTTGTGGTTCACCGTATCGAACGCCGTAATGGATCCGTAGTAGAGGTCGCTCGTGTACGTGCGTTTTGTCGTGTTCTTGTCGTCGATGCCCCCGTCTGGTGAGAGGTATGCAACCGTGTGGCCGTTCTGCGAGTAGCAGCCTTCGGTGCCCACTCCATACGCGATTTTTTTGACCGGGTTGTATGACGTCGGCTGATGTGCGATACCGCCATGCCACGTCGGGCATGTGCGCTTCATCGAGTCGCCGCGCAGCGCGCGTGCGTCGGGGTTGTAGATCTGAACGTCGAGCTTGGGGTTGTACTCGACAGGCTTGCCCGTTTCCGGGTCGAGACCCTTCGTCCAGTTCACGTCGTTCAGGTACTGGCTGCCCTTGATGAATCTCCCGTTGGTCCGATCGATCGAATAGTAAAAGCCGTTGCGCCCAAAGTGGCCGACGACCTTGCGGTTCACTTTGTCGATCGTCGTGTCGTAGAGCATGTGCACGCCGACCTCGTCGTAATCCCACGAGTCGTTGGGCGTGGTACTGGAAGTACCAGGCGAGCTTGCCGGTGTCGATGTTGAGTGCGACGACCGAGTTCGTGTAGAGGTTGTCACCGGGACGCGCCTGCGGGTCGTACGCTGGCACAGGATTGCCCGTGCCCCAGATGGTGAGCCTCGTGGCCGGATCGGTACGAGCCGGTCTGCCAGATGCCGCCGCCGCCCGTCTTCCACGCGTTGGTTTTGTCCTTCCACGTCTCGCTGCCCGGATCGCCGGGCTTGGGTACGACATACCAGCGCCATGCTTCGTCGCCGGTCCGCGCGTCGAGCGCGGCGATCCATCCGCGCGTCTTGCCATCTCCGGCGCCGTTCACGATGATTACCTTGCCTTCGGCGGTAATAGGCGCCGTGAAGAACTTTTCTCGACTTCCGAACTCGTTCGCGACGGCCACCTTCTTGTCCCACACGATTTCGCCGTTCGCGCGGTTCACTCCGATCACCCGGCCGTCTGGCAGGTTCGCGATCACCATGTCTTCCCACAGCGCGATGCCGCGCGAGCGGGGAATGTTCCCCTCGTGCTGGACTCCCGGATCGGTCACCCATACGAGCTCGCCCTTGTTCGGTTGGCGCGCGTCAATCTTGTACAGGGTGCCCCAGCCATCGGACGTGTACATGAATCCGTTGTCGATGAGCGGATTCAGCTCGCTCTCGGGGCCGTTCTGCCCGACATCCTGCATGCCGCCCAGCGCGAGCGCCCAGACCATCCTCAGGTCTTTGACGTTCTCGCGATTGATCTGCGTGAGCTTGGAATATCTCGTCGAGGCGTAGTCGCCGTTCATCATGAGCCAGTTCTGCGGCTCGTTCTGCGCGTTGGCCAGCCTGTCCCGATTGACGGTCATCGAGTACTGCCCGGCGAGAGTTGCCGCCGTCATTGCCGCGACCGAGATGGCTCCGACAATCGCGGCGCCAACCTTCGAGCCCGTCCGCACGTCTGGATACATGCCGTTCTCCTTGGAGTGAATGGATGGCCGCGATACTAAGCCCGCGGCAGATGTGGCGCAACAGAATGTTTCAGAACGACAGCCGGATGCGGAACTCTCGCCTCAAGAGCATCAGGTTCATTGCTACTTGCAGCAATGTCGCGGCGATTGACAGATACCAGACCCAGCGAAGCTCGAAGGCCGACACGCGAGACAACAGAATCGCAGGGATCGCGACGATCAAGATGCGCGTGAACGAGGCGATCAGCGGCGGCAACGTGTTGCCCATCGCCTGAAACATGCTGCCGTTCACGTACACGATCCCCGAGGCCAGCGTACCCCATGCGATGATGCGCAGATACTCGGCGCCGACGGCAATGACGGATGGATCCGATGAAAAAAATCCAATCATCGCTTCATCCGCGAACAGGCATAAGACGGTGACGACCGCGCCCATGGCGCTCGCAATCAGCACCGCGCGCTTGAACGTCTCACGCACCCGCTCGGCTTTGTGGGCGCCGAAGTTCTGACCGGCGACCGGCGCAACCCCAAACCCGAGCGCGACGATCGGCATGAATCCGGCCTGGATGATCCGCTGGCCAATGCCGAATCCCGCTTGTGCCGCAGCGCCGAACGGCCGGCTTATGGTGTACACGACGAACAGGTACACGGCGATGAACGCAAACTCAACACCCGCAGGCAAACCAATCTTCAACACTTTCCACCACATGCCCGCGTGCGGTTTGAAGTGCGGGTGCAGCTTCAGATACGAGGCAGCGTCAAAAAAATAGACGGCCAGCCAGATCGTGCCGACGATGATCGCGAAGAACGACGCCGCTCCGGCGCCTGCGACACCCATAGGCCGCGCGCCAAGCCACCCGAACATGAGCGCGGGCGCCAGCACGATGTTGATGATGACGGTGGCCGTCTGCACTACCATCCCCGGCTTGAAATTGCCGGTACCCCGCAGCGCGGCCCCCATCACCACCATCGGAAACTGCAGCGCCATCGCGGGAATGAACCACGACAGGTAGGATGTCGCAGCCGCGGCGCTGACAGGGTCGGGGCTGAGCGCACTGACGTACAGGTCGCGCAGGGCGGTCACGCTAAGCATGAAGGCCGCGCCGATGAACACGGCCAGGAGCAGCGACTGCGTCAGCACGAGCTGCGCCTCGTCGCGCTGTTTGCGGCCGGCGGCATGCGAGATCAGCGAGGTGGTACCCACCGCCAGCATCTGGGTAATCGCGAGAACGATGAAGGTAAGGTTGCCGGCGATCCCGACCCCCGCGATGGCCTCCTTGCCGAGGCGGCCCACCCAGTAGAGGTCGACGAGAAAATACAGCGTCTGGAACACCATCGTCACGAGCATGAAACCCGTCGTCTTCACGAGGTGACGGGTGATGCTTCCTGTTGTGAGGTCCTCCATGTCAGCTCATTCGCTCCACACTATTTTGGCTGCCCGTATGTCGTCGAGGTATCGACGGTAAATTTCTTGTAGTTCGAGAATTCCGAGATACCGCGGAGTCTCAGGCGCCTGACGAGCAGCAGCCGTCCGCTTGCTGTCCACGTCACTGTCGCCGGCAGCCACACCTCGCCGTTCACCTTGCGACGCTCGAATGTCGCGACCGTGCCCTTGTGCACGCGAGCGAGCAGTCCCATGCCGAATGACAAGTCACGAATCGCCTCGATCTCGACGCGCACGAGCTCGTAGTCAGACTCGCTAATCCACGCGCGCGCCTTGAAACTGCGCATGATCTTGCCGTCGTCGGTCTGCGGCTTCACGCTCTCCTTCGGATCCAGGGTGGCGAGGATCGTCGGGTGTCCGTCGATCGATTCGCGGCGGATCATACGGATGTCGTAGATGCGGAACAGGTCGTCGATCGCGGCGGTATACCGGCGGCGCGCTTTTTCCTGATCCCGGGCGGCTTTCTGGCGCTGTGACTCTGACGCCTGCGCTTGTGCGTACGACTCGACCTCCTCCTGCCGCTCGCGATCCTGTCTGGCGAGCTTGTCGGGCACGAGCCGCCGTCCGTCCTCTTCGATGAGGCGCCGGTACCGCGGCTCGCCGGGCAGCCCTGGATACACTTCGAACACCTTCACGGACTCGCTGGTGACCCGGCTGTTGCCATCGACCTTCTGCTCAGTACGCCGCTCCTCGAACATGTAACCGCTTTGGCGCTCCTCGTCCGTCGCCAGGCGTGTTCTCACTTGCGCGGCGAATGTGTCGACGTCGGGAAGCGGCCGCTCTTGAGCGAACGGGGCGGCGGCAAGCATCAATGCAATCGCGAATGGGCGCATGATTCGATTATTACACCGCCCTCACGACGTCCTCTGTTACGATCGGCTTGTCACCCACATGCGCCGATATCTCCTGATACTCCTCGCAGTCTGCTGCCTGTCGACCGTCAGCTCCGGGCAACCGGCGCCGCCGGCGCCGCCGAAATTAATTGTGGTCGTTTCCGTCGACCAGATGCGGTTCGATTATTTGGAGCGCTTCGCGCCGTTGTATCGCTCGGGGCTGAAGACGCTGCTCGAACAAGGCGCCGTGTTCAGCAATGCGAAATATCGGCACGCGGCAACGGAGACAGGACCTGGGCATTCTATTCTGATGACCGGCTCCGATCCAAAACACTCCGGCATCGTCGCGAACGACTGGTGGGACCCGTATCTCAAGCGCGTCGTCAATGTGGTCGACGACCCTGTCCAGAGGCCGATCGGCGGGTCCGGCCGGGCCGCCTCGCCGGCGAATCTGCTGACATTTACGGTCGGTGATGTGCTGAAAAGCACGAACCCCCGCTCGCGTGTCGTCGGCGTCGCCGCTAAAGATCGTTCGGCCATTCTGATGGCGGGGCACCGTGCCGATGCGGCCTATTGGTTCGAGAACGCTGGCGGCAACTTCATCACGAGCAGCTACTACATGGGCGCGGCGCCCCAATGGCTGGACGACTGGAACCATCAACGTCACGCCGACAGATTCGCCATGCACAGCTGGGAGCGGGTGAGAGACAACGTCGCGCTCTATGAGAAGTACGCCGGCAAGGATGCGATCGAAGGTGAGCGGGATGGCAAGGACATCACGTTTCCTCATCTGTTCACGGCGCAGCCGCCGCAGGAGCAGTACCTACGTCGAGCTGAGACGCACACCGTACATCGACGACGTGACGCTCGCCTTCGCGCTCGAAGCGATGAAACGGCACGATCTCGGGCGCGATGCCGATACGGACGTGCTGGCGATCGGGTTTCCGGCAACCGACGGGATCGGTCATCAATGGGGTCCTGACAGCCACGAACAGATGGACCAGATGCTGCGTCTCGATCTCCTGTTCGGCCGCCTGTTCGAGCAGATTGACGCGTCGGTCGGCCTCGACAATACCGTCATCGTGCTGTCGGCCGATCACGGCTCCCGCCACCTCGTCGAGGTCATGCAGATGCAGGGGCTTGCCGCTCGCAGAGTGGCGCCAAAGCAGATCCAGAGCGTGGTCGTCGCCGCGCTCGCGACGCGCTATCCCGGAGTCGACCTCATCAGCCACTTTGCGACGGACATCTACCTCAACGAAGATGCCATCAGGCGCAACAATCTCAATTGGGAAGAAGTCGAAAAGACAGCGGTCGACGCGATGCTGTCGACGGGTTTCTTCGAGCGGGTATACACGCACAAGGATTTGTCGAGCACGGGCCGGGCTTCCGATGATCCGTACCTCGAGCTCTTCAGGAAAGCCTTCTATCAGCCGCGCAGCCCTCATGTGAACGTGCTGCCCAAGCCGGGGATTTACGTGAACGCCGCGGCGGGTGGCACGGGACACGGCACCGCCTACGATGCCGATCGCCATGTGCCTGTCGTCTTCATGGGGCGCGACATCAAGCCCGGGCGATATACCGGCGAGAGCGGGCCCGAAGACATCGCGCCGACACTCGCGCACGTGCTGAGGCTCGAGTTTCCACGCGAGCAGGATTCACGACCGCTCCTCGAGATGCTGCCTCGTTAGCTCCGCTTCTGCGCACGTCGCGCGACGATCGTGGACTATGATCACCTATGCGCCGCGAAAAGGTCAGTGTCGGGCATAAGACCATCGGCTATCTGATTGCGGAGCCCGCCACGCCCGCCGTTCGTCAACGTCCCCTCAGTACGGTCATCTTTCTTCACGCGTTTCCGCTCGAGGCTGCGATGTGGGAACCGAATCTTGGCGCCATTCCCGACGGCTGGCGTGCCGTGGCCCCCGAACTTCGAGGCGAGGCCGGCGTGACGATGAGTGATTTGGCTGGCGACGTGATCGATCTGCTGGACCATCTCCGCGTGTCGCGTGCGGCGGTGGTTGGCTGTTCGATGGGCGGCTACGTCCTCTTTGAGATATTGAAGAGTGCGGCGGGATATGTGAGTGCCGTCGGGCTCGTCTCCACGCGGCCGGGCCCGGATAACGAGGAAGGCCGGAAAAACCGCCAGAAGATGATCGCGCTGGTCGATGCTGAGGGCGTCGAGGCGGTCGCGGCGCAAATGGTGCCGAAGCTCCTGGGTGCGACGACGCAGGGCGCCCGGCCGGATGTGGCCAGCCACCTGCGAGGCCTCATCGTAGGAAATCCACCGGAGCGGGTGAAGGCATTCATCGTTGCGATGATGGAGCGCGCTGACTCCACGCCGCTGCTCGCAGATATCGAGGTCCCGGCCCTCGTCATGCATGGCGCGGAAGATGCACTGATTCCACCCGCCGAGGCCGAGGGCATGCACCGCCGCATCAAACACTCGCGGCTCGAGCTGATACCGTCTTCGGGCCATCTCCCGAATCTGGAACAGGCAGTGCCGTTCGATACGATACTCTGGGACTTTCTCGCACAGTTATGAGGGCGACGTTATGAAGAAGATGCTTGTCGCGGCCGCGGTGGCTCTGGCTGCCGTCAGCGTAACCGCACAGAACTATGCACCGTCCCCCGATCTCGAAGCGCTGCACCACCCGTACGATGCGCTGCTCGATTTGCACGTTCGCGATGGTCTGGTTTACTACCGCGCTCTCCAGGGCGATCGCGCCCGCTTGAATCGTTACATCGCGTCGCTGAACTCGCCTTCGGTCGTGTCGGGCTACGCGCAGTGGAGCAGCGATCAGAAGAAGGCGTTCTGGCTGAACGCGTACAACGCGCTCGTGCTGCAGACGGTCGTCGATCGTTATCCCATTCATGGAACGGCAAAGGAATACCCGGCAGACAGCATCAGGCAGATTTCCGGAGCCTTCGAACGGACGCCGCATGCGATCGCGGGAAAGCAGGTGACGCTGGATCAAATCGAAACCGCCGTGCTGACAGAATTCGATGACCCGCGATTGTACCTCGCGCTCGGGCGGGGGGCTGTCGGCAGCGGACGCCTTCGCAGCGAGGCATTCAGCGCGAAGGCAGTCGACAAGCAGCTCGAGCAGACGAAGGCCCAATTTGCCGTGACGCCCCGGTGGTCCAAGATCAACCAGCTCACCGGCAAGGTGAGCATCAGCCCCATCGTGAGCTGGCGCGCCGCGGATTTCATCAAGAAGTACGCGGACAATTCGTTCGACCTGCCGAAGCGTGAGCCGATCGAGCGAGCGGTGATAGGATTTCTGCGGCCGCATCTCCTCGACGCGGAAGAAGCGTTCATCCGGAAGAACACATTCCAGCTGACCTACGAACCCTTCGACTGGCGACTGAACGATCTGACTGGCGGCCGGCCTGATTAATGGACCTACAACTTGCAGGCAAGGCCGCCGTTATCACCGGATCGAGTCGCGGGTTAGGCTTGGCAAGCGCGAGGGCGCTTGCGGCTGAAGGGTGTCGCGTGTGCATGTGCGCCAGGGGCCAGGAGGCGCTCGACACCGCTGCCGCGGAGGTGCGGGGGTCTGACCGCCGTACCGGTACTGGGGGCAGACCCCAAATCATCGCCGTCGCCGCCGATTTAGCCACGCCCGAAGGCGCAGCTCGCGTCGTCGATGCCGCCATCGCGGGCTTTGGCGCCATCGACATCCTCGTGAACAACGTCGCTACGGCAAAAGGCTCCGACATCGTCAACACGCCTGACGCCGAATGGCAGGACGCGTTCGACCAGACGCTCTATCCGGCTATCCGGATGTCGCGGCTCGTGGTGCCGCACATGCGAAAGCACGGCGGTGGCGTCATCGTCATGATTGCGTCGATTTGGGGGCGAGAGTCGGGTGGGCGGATGGTCTACAACGCGGTAAAGGCCGCCGAGATCAGCCTTGCGAAGGCAATGGCGCAGCAGCTTGCGAAAGACAATATTCGGGTGAACAGCGTGGCGCCCGGGTCGATTCTTTTTCCCGGGGGCTCCTGGGACAAGCGCCAGAAAGCCGATCCGGCCGGGATCGCTGATTTCATAAAGGCAGAGCTTCCATTCGGGCGATTTGGCCGCGCCGAAGAAGTTGGGGACGCCGTCGCGTTTCTTGCCTCACCGCGCGCGAGCTGGATTAGCGGGTCGTGCGTCACAGTCGACGGTTGCCAGTCTCGTTCGCAGATCTGACACAACATTATGCGCATCATGATCACCGGCGGGGCGGGTTATATCGGCAGTGTGATGACGGAGGTGCTGGTTGGCGGCGGACACGACGTCACGGTCTTCGACAACCTCTCACGCGGCCACCGGGACGCGATCTCGGCGCAGGCGGTATTCGTCGAGGGCGATCTCGTCGACACGGCGCTCGTTCGCCGCACCCTCACCGAGCACGGCATCGAGGCGGTCATCCACATGGCAGGGGATGCGCTCGTCGCGGAGTCGATGGAAAAGCCGGCGCGCTACTATCGAAACAATTTGATCGCGGGCCTCAGCCTGCTCGAAGCGATGCGCGACGCGGGCGTGATGCCGATCGTCTTTTCGTCGACGTGCGCGGTCTACGGCGTGCCCGAGGGCACACCGCTCGACGAACACATGGCGACGAACCCGATCAATCCCTACGGGGAGTCGAAGCTGGCCTTTGAGCGCGCGCTCGGATGGTTCCACCGCGCGCACGGCTTCAAGGTCGTCGCGCTGCGATATTTCAATGCTGCCGGCGCCGGCGATCGTGCGGGCGAACGCCACCAGCCCGAAACGCACCTGATTCCGCTCGTGCTCGAAGCGGCGGCGGGCGAGAGAGCGAGCGTAACGATTTTTGGGGATGATTATCCGACCCGCGACGGCACGTGCGTACGCGACTACATTCATGTACTCGACCTCGCCGACGCGCACTTGCTCGCGCTCGATTTCCTGCGGCGCACCGAGCCTCGACTGGAGATCTACAACCTCGGCTGCGGCGGGGAGGGGTACACGAATCGCGAGGTCGTGACGTGTGTGGAGACCGTCACCGGGAAACCAGTCGCGACCGTCAAGGGGCCGCGGCGCGCCGGGGACCCTCCCGTGCTCGTGGCGTCTTCAGACAAAGCCCGCCGCGAGTTGGGCTGGAGGCCCACTCGCGAGCGGCTGGACGTGATCGTGGAATCCGCGTGGAGGTGGAAGAGCAGCGCTACGCGCTAGCGCGGGTGCCTTTGCCGGTGGGCTTTGCGGGCGCCTTTTTGCGGCTGGCCACGGTCTGTGCACCAAACTTCTTCGTAAACCGCTGGACCCGTCCCTCGGTGTCCATCAGTTTCTGCCGGCCCGTAAAGAACGGGTGGCAGTTCGAGCAGATTTCCAGGTGCAGCTCCTTCTTAGTGGACTTCGTCTTCCACGTCGCACCGCAGGCGCACCGGGCCTCTACCTCGTGATAATTCGGATGAATGCCTTCCTTCACGACAAAACCCCTTTCCAGGAAACCCCGATTATATCACTCAATATTCGTCGTGCGGATCCACCGGTGCCCGCGGAGATTGTCTAAGAGCCTGGGCTCCAGCGGGTTACCGTCGCTGACAGCGATATTCCGCTCCACGTGCCGCGCCTTGCGCATGCCCGGAATCACCGTCGACACGTCAGAGCTCGCAAGGATGAATCGCAGCGCCATGTCCGGCAGCTCCATGCCGCCAGGCATGACTTCTTTCAGGCGCTCAACCCGCGCGAGAGTTTCCGCGAGATTCGCCGGCGTGAAGTAGATGTTGCGCCAGTCGCCTTCGGGCCAGCGGCTGTCCTTCGAGAGCGTGCCGGTGAGACTGCCCTCGTCGAGCGGTACGCGCGCAATGACCGCGACATCGAGCTCCCGGCAGACAGGAAACAGCTGGTCCTCCGGGTTCTGATCGAAGACGTTGTAGACCACCTGCACCGCATCGACGAGACCCGTGCGCAGCGCCTTGATGACGTTATGCGGTTCCCAGCGGTTGACGCTGATGCCGAACGCGCGCACGAGGTTCTGCTGCTTCAGATCCCGCGCTGCCCTTTTCCATCCATCGTCCTCTACCCACGCGTCGTTCCACACATGAAGCTGCTGGAGATCGACCGTGGTGACGCCGAGATTCGCGAGGCTCTTCTCCGTCATCTCGATGATGTAGTCGTAAGGGAAGACGTCGGCGATCGGCGTGTCGGCACGGCCAGGCCATTTCAGGTTTTTGGGAGGCACCTTTGTCGCCGTGTACAGCTTCGTTCCCGAGTGGCGCGCCAGCGCCTCGCCCAACAGCTTTTCGCTGCGGCCAAGGCCGTAGGTGTACGCAGTATCGAAGAAATTGCATCCAAGCTCGATCGCGCGATCGAGTGATCGTCGCGATTCCTCGTCGTCCGAGCCTGTCCATCCGCCCATGCCCCACATGCCGTAGCCGATTTCGGAGACCTGCCAGCCTGCGCGGCCGAATCTGCGATAGCGCATTACTGCTCCTGAAATCTAAAATCTGGAATCTGGAATCTAGGAACTGGAATCTTCGGCGGCCCACAGGCGTATGAGCTTCCAAATCTCATCGAGCCCGGCGCCGTTCAGCGCCGAGACAGGCAAAACAGGGGAGTCGTAATTGTCCTTCACCGCTCGCAGCGTGCGAACCTGCTCCGATCGGTTCAGCTTATCGACCTTGGTGGTCACGATCGCGACCGGCGCCTGCGCGGCGAGCAACCAGGCGTAGCCGGCCGCGTCCTGAGGCAAGTCGGGATGCCGCGAATCGACAAGTTGGAGAACGCCGGCGACTCGGCGCTGTTCGCGCATGGACGGATCGAAATACGCCTGCGTAAGTTGCTCGAACGCCTCGACCGACTCTGCCCCGCCCCGCGCGTAGCCATAGCCCGGCAAGTCGACCAGATACAAGGATCGGTGATTAGGGATTTGGGATTCGATTAAATAGTAGTTCACGAGGCGCGTTTTTCCGGGCGCGGCGCTGGTGCGGGCGATCTTCTGCTTCACGAGCGCGTTGATGAGGCTCGACTTGCCGACATTCGATCGGCCCACCATGGCAATCTCGGGTATGCCAGTCCGGGGGAACTGCGAAGGTGAAGCTGCCGAAAGAACGAAGCGCGCGTCTATCCGCTTACTATACCGCGCGATGACCGAACGCGCATCAGCGATCGTACTTTTTACTTTTCACTTTCAACTTTCAACTTCTACCGTCTACGCCAACGTCAGTGCGTAATCGTGTCGTCTGCCTCGACCTCGACTTCCGCCACGGCCACTTCGGGTGAAATGGCCGCCGGCATCGGGCCGGCCATCGCGATCTTCAGCACCTCGTCCATGTGTCCGACGAGGTACATGTTCATCACGTCGAGCACGTTCTTCGGGATGTCGGCGAGGTCTTTCTCGTTGTCCTTCGGCATGATGATGGTCGTGATGCCGGCTCGGTGAGCGGCGAGCACTTTCTCCTTC
>CAWAPZ010000013.1:0-374035 GCA_963784045.1 Vicinamibacterales bacterium | reverse complement strand
CAGGCCCAGCTCGCGGATGATCAGGAACGGGATGACGGGCCCCGCGCCGTACAGGAACAGGTTCAGCAGCCGCCGCGGCTCCATGATGGCGCCCGGCCGGGCCAGGTTGTACGCGTCCTCCGCCAGCGTGGCCGCCCAGATGACGATGAAGATGGGAAGGAACAGCTCCCACGGCGTCATCCCCCCCACCTTGCCCAGCTTCGTGAACCCGATGGTCAGCACGAAGAAGACAGGGCCAGCGTGGGAAGGAACAGGGATCAATCGTCGGTTCCGCACCCATCGCATCACTGACGGCTCGCGGGACAGAATGCCGACCGGCGGCGCGAAGGGGGCGATGAAGACGGAGAAGTGCGCCGCCGACCGCGCAAAGAAGCCGCGCGACTGCGCCTCGCGCTCCACCGCCCGCTCGAACGGTACCGGGATCTCCGGCGGGTTCCCCTGGTCGACGACCGCCCGCCGCTCCTCGGAATACGCGCGCTCGATGGACGTCAGCCGCGCCCGCGTGGCCTTGAGGTCGTTCGCCCGCGCCCGCGCCGAACCCGTGGCCTGGTACGCGGGATCGGTGAAGATCTTGGAACTGCGTGGGGCGGGTGATGCCGAAGATCCAGATCGGCGGCGCCATTAGGGCCAAGCGTCCGCGATAGCCGAGGCTGCGGAGCGCCACCAGGACGGCGATCCACGCCGCCAGCGCCACGCCGTCGCGAATGAAGGTCCCGCCCGCGCCCGGGGCTGGTCCCGTGCTGCGGCCACACGCCCGTGACGATGGAAAAGTGCGCCGCCACGTAGAACGCCGATGCCAGCAGCAGCCCCCGCCACCAGGAAGCCGGGAGCCCCGCCACCGGCGCGCTGCTCCGACGGCAGGTTGTGGGGCTTGATGCGGACCGTGACGCCCTCCGGCACCACGGCGGCCGCGCGGCCTCCAGAAACAGGTCGCGGATCGCCATCAGCGCGTCCCCCGCCGCCGAGGCCGTCTGCCGCGGGGTGTTGCTCTCCCCGCTCCCCGGCGTCATGAACTGCGGCTGCTGGGACATGATCCCCGGTCATCTCCCCCGCGATCGGCGCGGCGATGCGCCCGCCCTGCCCGCCGCGCTGCAGGTAGACCACGACGGTGCCCGCCGCGGCCGTCAGGGCCGTACATCAGCCCCGCGAACCAGGCGTCGGGGCGCAGGCGCGTTGGCCACGTCCGCCGTCCCGGTCTTTCCCCCAGGTCCCACCGGTGCCCGAGAGGCGCGGCTTGGCGCTCTGAGGCCGTGCCGGAGTCGACCACCGTAGTAGCCTGGCTTCCTGCAGCTTGCCGCGAGGTCGTCTCACTTCATGATGCGCTGCCCCTCGCCGCGCTTCTCCAGTGCCTCCCACTCCAGCGTGGGCGGCGGCGTGACCCCGCTGTTGCCGATGGCCTGCAGAAAGCGCGAGATGGCCAGCGGCGTGACGTCCACCGGCCCCTGCCCGATGGCGATCTGCCCCCACTCGTGCTGGCTGAAGCGCTGGGCGAAGCGCACGCGGATCGGCGGCGGCGTCATCCGCTCCGCCCAGGCGCCGTTCTTCGTGTTCCAGAAGTCCGGCTCCGACGGCGAGGGCGGCCCGGCGGAGTAGGTGACGAAGCCGAAGCGCTGGTACGCGTCGCGCCACGCCTCTACCCCCAGCCGCTGGCGCATCTCCAGCGCCATGCGCACCGCCGCCGTGTTGCAGCTCACCGTCAGCATCCCCGTGGGGACGGTGATCGATTCGTACTCGTGGCTTTCGAAGTTGCGGATGCGCGCGTTGCCGAATCTGGATGCTCGGCGGGCAGGCCATCCGCGTGTCGGGGATGTCGTTCTCCCACCAGAGCGCAGCGACGGCCAGCTTGAACACGGACCCCGGCGGCGCGTAGCGCTTGATGCCGAACGGCGGGTCCGTCGCACGTCCGCTGCCCGCGTAGGCCACCACGGCGCCCGTCTGCACGTCCTGGACGATGATGGCGCCGTTCAGGTTGGTGGCGTCCAGCAGCTGCCAGGCGGCCCGCGTGGGGGCGGAGCAGATGGTCAGCCGCAGGTCCTTGCCCACGGCGTGCAGCTCGCTCTGCTCCGCGAACTTGATGGGCGTGCGCAGGTGCCTGGCGAACAGCCGCTCCACGGTGTAGTCGCGGTCATCCGCACCCGACCCGCCGCCGATCAGGTTGGCCCCCGCCTCGCCCAGCGGGTAGATGCGCTGCACCTCGCCGTCGCGCAGGCCGTAGCGGGCCAGGGCGCGGTCGTCCTCGCCCGTGCCACTCCAGGATCCACCCGCGCACGTCGCCGCGGTGCGCTCGGCCTCGCGGGGGTCGCCGTAACTGCCGCCACGCCATGCGGGCCTTCGGTGTCTCTCCCGCGTTCCACAGCAGGCGCGCGTGGCCCCAGGTGTAGACCAGGGCCAGGACGAGCATGGCCAGCGCCAGGCGGATGGCCCAGCGCTCGCGGCGCTCGCGGTAGGCGGCGCGCACCCAGCGGGCCAGCGCGATCAGCGCCCCCACGCCGAACGCGATCACCACTCCGCGCGGAATTCCGGTCCAGTACGGTATCCAGATACGGAGGGCGTCGGCCTCCGGAAACCAGGCGCAGCACCGTGTCTACCCCATCCGCACCGTGTCGCCCGGGATTAAGGGCGCGCTCCTGGTGCGGGGGAAGGGGCTGCTACGTTTACGAAAGTGCGGTTCTTGGAATCCAGGTCCCGTCACCGCTCACGCGGCCGCCGCGGGCGCTGAAGCGGGCGTGGCGGCCGGACATGTAGCGGTCGCCGGTGGCCTGCACGCCGGAGCTCCGGCTTGCGCCCCAGCGTAGACCTCGCCGTCGATGCGCACCGCCTCGCGCAGCGTCTCGCTGCTGACGACTTCCAGCACAGCGCCGCCGGCGTGCGCGCCGCGGGCGCCGCGTGTCCGCCGCCGTACGCCGGCGCGGCGCCACCCCCGTACGCGGGGGCGGGCGCGGCGGGCTCGGGCACCAGCGCGCGGTCGGCGCGCGGGCGCCGTCGCTGGCGCCCATCGGTTCGGCCCTGGGCACCTGAAGCCCCAGCGGCTTGTCGTGGGCGAACTCGCCGCTAGGTGTCCAGGACGACGACCTCCACGCGCAGCCCCGCGCGGGCGATGCCGTTGTCCTGGGCCCACTGCGCGGCAAAGCGGCGCAGGTGGTCCGCCTCGTCGCGGGCCCACAGGTTGGGGTTCATCCCAGGCGGCACCAGGTCGGTGGAGGGCGTACACGCGCAGGTCGGGCGCGGTGCGGCGGTCGGCGTAGCGCCGCAGCGCCTCACGAACGCCGTCTTCCAGCTGCTGCCGGAGCGTGGGGCGCAGGAGCTTGCGGAATGCGTTGATCATTCGAGTGGTCCGGATTTCCGCTTGATTCGCTGCGGCGCGCGCTGTCGCAATATCAGGACCGGCGCCGCAACGGGGCAAGCGCACCGCCCGCATGCCGTACGATGAGCGGTGGATGAAGGTTGCGGGGGATAGGCGGGGATGGACGGGAGATGGGCGCGTTTCCGCCGGGCCCTCTCCCCCGCCGACTTCGCCGCTCGTTCCTCGCGGCTGGGCGACCCCTCCCCCAACCCGGGGGAGGGGTGCTTTGTCGCGCATGGGCTAGCCTTGACCGAGCGGCCTTCTTTGGCGGCCGGCGTCTGTCGGGCACGACGGATCCAGAACCACGGACAACCCCTCCCCCGGGGTTGGGGGAGGGGTAGAGACGCTCAGTCGCGAGGAACGAGCGAAAGGCCGTCCGGGGAGAGGGCCCACGGGACCGCGCCGGCCTTCCGTCGTACCTTCTCCCTACACCGCCGCCTGCACCCGCACCGCCCCCGGCGCCGCCGTCCCGCCGCGCAGGCCGAGTGCGCGCGGCGAGCGCGGCCGCGGCGGCCCCGGCCAGCAGCGACGCGGCGGTAATGGCAGCCGAATCGGCGGCGGCGGCGGCGGCTCGGCGGCGGCGGCGGTCGCTTACTTGGTTCAGTTGGTGCTTGCTGGCTCGCCATCGTCCGTTCCCGCGGCGCACAGGCGGTCGTGGCCAACAGCAGGATGCGGCGGCGATCGCCGCATGGCTGCTGGACACGACCGCTCTCGTGCGGCGACTACTCGCCCCGGCTCATCCGGTCGCTGCGGCGCTTGAAGTAGAGCACGAGCAGCACGGCGCCGATGACGTACATGATGATCTGCCAAGTCTCCACGGTTCCTCCTAGAGTCAACGTGCATTACGCCCACACCACGGCCCTATTGTCCTAACCCGCCCCAAACGAGTTGACGGAAGATGCGCAACAACGACGGCCCCAACACCACCAGATAGAACGCCGGGAACAGGCAGAACACCAGCGGGAAGAGCAGCTTGACCCCGAGCTTCGCCGCCTTTTCCTCGGCCCGCTGGCGCCGCTTTGTCCGCGAGGTCTCGGCGTGGGTCCGGAGCGCCTGGCCCAGGCTGGTGCCGAAGCGATCCGTCTGCACCATCATCGCGACCAGCGAGCGAACGTCGTCCACTTTGGTGCGCTCCGCGAAGTTCTTGAATGCCTCGATGCGGGGCTTTCCGGCCCGCATCTCGGCAGAGATCATGTCGAGTTCCTTGGTCAGCGCCGGGTAGGCGATGCCCAGCTCTTCGGCGACCCGGGCCAGCGCCTGATCGAGCCCGACCCCGCTTCGATGCACACGATCATGAGGTCGATGGCGTCGGGAAGGCCGTTGCGAATCTCCCTGCGGCGACTCTCAATCTGCCGTCCCAGCCACAGATTGGGCAGGTAGTAGGCGAGCAGGCGCCGCCAGCCCGGCGAAAATCATCGGCGTGCCGGGCCCGTAGTAGGCAACCACCGTGAAGAACGAGATCGCCGGGAGCGCCAACTGAACCAGCACGAAGAGTGGCAGGCCACGGCCCGTGATAGCCGGCCGATGCCAGCATCCGCTGGACGCGGTTCATCTCCTTCGGCGACTTGGGCACGAGCGACCGGGCGCGCTTGGCCAGGCACTCGGCTCGTCGCCGAGCACCGAGCCGACGACGTCCGGCCGCCGGCACCGGGCGGCCACCTGGGACAGGCGCCGAAGGGTGGACTGCGGGTCGGTGAGCAGCCAGAGCGCGGTTCCGAACGCGGTCGCCAGCGAGACGAACAACACGACCATCATGGCGGTGACTGACAGGTCCATGGCTCAGTACTCGATCTTCACGAGTCGCGAAATGATGTAAGTGCCGGTCAACTGCAGGCCGATCGCCAGGAACACCAGGCGCAAACCGATCGGGTCGTCGATCAGGATGCGCATGAACTCCGGCTGGATGAAGAACAGGAAGCCGGCGAGCCCCGGGGGGACCAGCGACAGGATCCAGCCGCTGAGGCGGCCGTGAGCCGAGATCACGCGGATCTGACGCTTCACCTTGAAACGGTCACGCATCACCGACGACAGGTTGTCGAGCACCTCGGCGAGGTTGCCACCCGACTCGCGCTGGGTGAGCACCGCGGTGACGAAGAATCGGGCGTCGAGCACCGGCACCCGCCGCGCCATCGCGCGCAGCGCATCGGGCAGGACATGCCGAAGTTCTGCTGGTCGTAGACCTGTTTGAACTCGGCGCCGACCGGCGGGGGGAGCTCCTCAGCGGCGATGCTCAGCCCCGTGGTGAACGCGTGGCCGGCGCGGAGCGAGCGCGCGATCAGGTCGATGGCCTCCGGGAACTGCTCCTCGAATGTCTGGAGGCGCTTGGTCCGCTTGTAGCGGACGAACAGTAGGGCGGCAGAAGCCGCGGCGACGGCAACACAGCAGCCCCCCAGCGAGGAGCTTCAGCCCCAGCATGCCGAAGGCCCATCCGGCTGCAGCGCACGCGAGCGAGTGAGCAGGAACATGCCGACCGTCATCTTGACCCCGGACTCGAGGATCAGCTTTCGATGGCAGCGGTGAAGCTGGCGTGTCGCTTCAGCAGCGCCTCGAGCGCCGGCACCGAGCTCAATCGCTTCGCGCGGTCGCCACGCCAACGTTTGCCGCCGCTCGTGTCGATCTTGCCGAGCCGGCGCTGACCGCTCTCGCCTCGTCGTCCTCGGGCGCGCACGATCAGCACCCAGTAGAAGCCCAGGACGACGCCAAGCAGAGCGCGAACGTAACAATGGCGAAGACCATGGCGTGCCTCTACTCACCGACCATCCGGTGCTCGAAGAGCTCGGGGGCCATATTGAAGCCGGACTGTGCCAACTGCTGGGCGCACTTCGGCCGGATCCCGGTGGCGCGGAAGCGCCCTTACCCGGCCCTCTGGCGTGAGCCCGGTGCGCTCGAACACGAAGATGTCCTGCATGGTGATGACGCCCTGCTCCATGCCGGTGATCTCGCTGATCGCCGGTGACCCTCGGCGGCCGTCCGACAGACGAGTGAGCTGCACGACCAACTCGATGGCCGAAGCCACCTGCTGCCGCATCGCCTTGTCGGGGATGTTCAGGTTGGCCATCGCCACCATGGTGTCGAGACGGTACAGCGCGTCGCGCGGTGCTGTTGGCGTGGATGGTGGTCAAGCTGCCGTCGTGGCCGGTGTTCATGGCCTGCAGCATGTCGAGCGCTTCCTCGCCACGGACCTCGCCGACGACGATGCGGTCGGGACGCATGCGCAGGGCGTTGATCACCAGCTGTCGCTGCGGCACCGCGCCCTTGCCTTCGATGTTGGCCGGCCGCGTCTCGAGCCGGACCACGTGGCGCTGCCGCAGCATCAGTTCGGCGGCGTCCTCGATGGTGACGATGCGCTCGCGGTCGGAGATGAAGCTCGACAGCACGTTGAGCAACGTGGTCTTGCCGGCGCCGGTGCCGCCCGACACCAGCACGTTCAGCCGCGCGCCGACCGCGCCGCGCAGGAACTCGAGCATCGGCTGGGTCAGCGACTGCCGCTCGACCAGGTCGCTGCGCGCCGAGCCGGTCGGTGCGGAAGCGGCGGATCGAGAGCACCGGGCCGTCGAGCGCGAGCGGCGGGATGATGGCGTTGACACGCGAGCCGTCGGCCAGGCGCGCATCGACCATCGGGCTCGACTCGTCGATGCGGCGGCCCACCGAGCTGACGATGCGCTCGATGATCCGCAGCAGGTGCTGGTCGTCCTTGAACACCAGTCGGCTCGGCTCGAGCCGGCCTTCGCGCTCCATGTAGATCTGATCGAACCGGTTCACCAGGATGTCCGAGACCGTGGTGTCGGCGAGCAGCGCCTCGAGCGGACCGAGCCCGAACAGCTCGTGGAACACGTCGGTGATCAGCGCCTCGCGCTCGGACAGGCTGAGCGGCACGTTGCTCGACTCGCTGTCGAGCAGCGTCATGATCAGGCCGCGAATCTCCGGCTCGGCCTGGGCGCGGCCGACGCGGTTCAGGCGGTCGAGGTTGAGGCGATTGAGCAGCGCCCGATGGATGCGCTCCTTGATGTCCTGGTAGTGGGCCTGGCGGACGTCGACGACGCCGCCGCCCGGCCACCACGCGTGAACGCTCGGGATTGCCATGGTCATGATGCTCCTGCCTAACGCCGGCCGCAGCCGGCCGAACAGGCCGGTCTTGACGGTGTCCTTGCGACCGGCGGCAGCCCGGCCATGTCGCGCGCGGCTTCATCGAAGCTGACCGGCCAGCCGGCCTGGCTGGCCGCCCACCACGGGCTCGCCCTTGTTGAGCGCGGCCGACCGCCGTTCGGTAGTCGCTGGGGAACGCGTACGTCGACGGGCCCGCCGAGCACCCGTTCGACGTCTTTGCGGCCGATCTCCGAATCGGTGTCGAAGCGGTTGATCGCCAGCTTCACTCGCGTGGGCCGCAGCGCTGCCGGAACAGAGCGGCCAGACGGCTGGCGCTGCGCAGCGTGGCCAGCTCCTGGTTGGCGACGACCACCACCGAGAGGCCACCTCGAGCGCGTCGAGCACGTGGGATCCGAGCGCGGGCAGTCGATGATCACCCACGGGTAGGCCGCGGTCACGAACTCGAACAGCGCCTTGACCCGCATCACGTCGATCGAGCCGAGCACCGTCCGGTTCGCGGACGCGAGCAGGTCGACGCCGGCTGGTGTGGCGTGATCAGCCCCTTGAAGTAGGTGTCGTCGAGGCGGTGGATGTTCTCGAGCGCATCGAGCACGGTGAAGCGCGGCTCGACGCCGAGGAACACCGACGCATCGCCCTGAGCGAGATGCAAATCGAGCAGGAGCGTGGGCTCCCTGCTGGCGTTGCGGATGGCAGCTGCCAGGTTCACGGCAATCGTCGTGCAGCCCACACCGCCCTTGCCGCCGACGACGGCGAACGAGCGGCCGCGCACGCTGCCCGACGCGACCGGGCGCGTCACCCGCTGCAGCGCGGCGTCGAGATCCCCGGCCGCACCGGATCCGGCAGCCACTCGGTGATGCCCAGCCGCATCGCCTCGAGCATGGCGGTGGGATCGAGCGACTTGGCGAGCACCACGAATCCAGCGGCAGGGTACAGCAATACGTTGGGCATTGTTTTATTTACTGGTTTTGTGGCGTTTTACTGGTTCAGGTACGTATTGCTGCGGTGTTTGCGCAGCGACTGCTTTGCCGCGGACGGAAGCGCCGCTCCGTCGCTCGCAGCGATGTTCCGCTCCACGTGCTTCCCCTTGCGCATTCCAGGAATGACCGTCGACACGCTCGGCTCCGACAGAATGAACCGCAGCGCCATCTCCGGCAGGTCCATGCCGCCTGGCACGACTTCCTTGAGACGCTCCACTCGCGCGAGCGTTTCGGCAAGATTCTCGGGCGTGAAGTAAATATTTCGCCAGTCGCCCTCGGGCCAGCGGCTGTCTGTCGAGAGGGTGCCGGTCAGGCTGCCTTCGTCGAACGGCACGCGCGCGATGACTGCGATATCGAGCTCGCGGCAGACAGGAAACAGCTCGTCTTCGGGATTTTGATCGAACACGTTGTAGACCACCTGCACCGCATCGACAAGCCCGGTGCGAAGCGCCTTGATGACGTTCGCAGGCTCCCAGCGGTTGACGCTGATGCCGAAAGCGTTGATGAGCTTCTGCCGCTTCAGTTCTTCGACCGCGCGCCGCCAGCCTTCGTCGTCTGCCCACGCATCGCTCCACACGTGAAGCTGCTGCAGATCGATCGCGCTCGCCCCGAGATTCGCGAGGCTCTTTTCGGTCATCTCGATGATGTAGCTGTGAGGAAAAATGTCCGCGATCGGTGTATCGGCGCGTCCTGGCCACTTCAGGTTCTTCGGCGGGACTTTCGTCGCCGGTAAAGCTTTTTGCCCTCGTGCCGCTTCAGAGCCTCGCCGAGCAGCTTCTCGCTGCGTCCGAGCCCGTATGCGTAGGCGGTGTCGAAGAACGTGCAGCCGAGCTCGACGGCGCGATCCAGCGACCGCCGCGACTCGTTATCATCGGAGCCGGTCCAGCCTCCCATGCCCCACATGCCATAGCCCAGTTCGGAGACCTGCCAGCCTGTGCGGCCGAACTTGCGATAGTTCATGAATCTATGATCTGAAATCTAGAATGTAAAATGTACAATCTAAAATCCACCAGTCCAGATTCCAGATTCCAGATTTTAGATTTTAGATTCCAGATTCTCGTTTGCGGCTTCCGCCCGTCCACTGACGCAGAAGCTTCCAAATCTCGTTGAGCCCGTCGCCTGTGAACGCCGACACGGGCAGGACGGGGGAGTCGTAGCTCTCCTTCAGCGAGCGCATCGTGCTGCTCTGCTCCGATCGATTCAGCTTGTCGATCTTCGTCGCCACGATCGCGACCGGCGCCTGTGCTGCCAGCAGCCAGGCATAGCCCGCGGCATCCTGCGGGAGATCGTGATGGCGCGAATCGACGAGTTGCAGGACGCCCGCAACGCGGCGCTGCTCGCGCGTAGAGGGATCGAATACGCCGCGTGAGTTGCTCGAACGCCTCGACAGACTCGTGGCCGCCGCGCGCGTAGCCGTAGCCGGGGAGATCGACCAGTACAGCGCCGAGTCTATCAGGTAGTAGTTGACGAGACGGGTCTTGCCCGGCGCGGCGCTCGTGCGGGCGATCTTCTGCTTGACGAGCGCGTTGATGAGGCTCGACTTGCCGACATTCGAGCGGCCCACCATGGCGATCTCGGGTATGCCAGTGTGGGGGAACTGCGAGGGTGAGGCTGCCGAAAGAACGAACCGTGCGTCTATGCGCTTAATACTACAGCGCCATGACGCGCCGCGCACCCGCCTTCGTCGTCGGTCCTACGCCCGAAGACACCAGTTCACGGCAACGCCGCGACCGACACCCACGACGTTGTATTCGGCTGGTAAGGGGCCAGACTCCACGATTTCATTGCCGAAGACATCGTGCAGGGCGTACCCATTTCGCGCATCTGAGAGTAAAGGTGAGCTCGGGACGACCCGGCTCGCGCAAGAAATTCCTCGCTGTCTTCGACGATCAGCAACTCGGGCCGATGCTGTTTCAGTCCTCGCAGCGCCGGTCCTTCATATCCCTGCACATCAAGCAGCATCAACCTTACGGTGCTCGAACACAATGCATCGACAACGGCTGCGACGGTCACGACCGCAACTTCGATACCTGCGCCCGAGTCGAGCAGGCTTGCCGCCCCGGGGTTCTCCGGATCCGCCCAGGGCATATGCGTGAGCGCAGACTCCGCCCCGAGCGCCGCAGACAGCAGTCGAACAGGACCCGCCATCTCGTTGAGGTCGATGTTACGACGGGCTCGAAGCAGTGCTGCGGGTTGCGGGTCCACCCCGATGACGCGGCCGTTTTCACCAACGGCTCGCGCGGCGATGATGACGTGCAGACCGTTGTTCACGCCGGCAAGGAGGGCGTTATCCGACGTCCGTAAATTCCGTGAGAGGAACGCAAGCGTGAGTGGCTCGTAACGCCCGTCGCGAAGGAGTGAGTATTCAATCCAATCGCGCGGATGCAGCGATAGCCGAACCCGGGGGTTTACCTCGGCGACGATGCCTTGAGCCGGGACGACATTTCGACCCAGCCATTGCACCACTCGATATTTCCCCGGATGCTCCGGCGACCGCATGTAGCGAAGGAGCAGGGAGTTGAACACGGCTAGCTAGTAGGTGGTAGCCGGTAGCTGGTAGGTCTAGTTCGTTGCTACTCGCTACCAACTACCAGCTACCAGCTAGCGTCAGTGGGTAATCGTGTCGTCGGTCTCGACTTCGACTTCCGCAACGGCGACTTCGGGTCGAATTGCCGCCGGCATCGGGCCGGCCATCGCGATCTTCAGCACTTCGTCCATGTGGCCGACCAGATACATGTTCATCGCGTCGAGCACGTTCTTCGGGATGTCGGCGAGATCCTTCTCGTTGTCCTTCGGCATGATGATGGTCTTGATGCCGGCGCGGTGAGCCGCGAGCACCTTTTCCTTCACGCCGCCGATCGGGAGCACCTTGCCGCGCAACGTGATTTCGCCGGTCATCGCCACGTCGGTCTTCGTCGCCACGCGCGTCAGCGCAGAGACGAGCGCGGTCGCGAGCGTGATGCCGGCCGACGGACCGTCCTTCGGAATCGCGCCTTCGGGCACGTGAATGTGCACGTCGGTCTTCTTGTTGAATTCCTTCGGAATGCCGAGCTCGTCGGCTTTCGAGCGCACCCAGCTCATCGCCGCCTGCGCTGATTCCTGCATGACGTCGCCGAGCTTGCCGGTGAGCGTCAGGTGGCCGCGGCCGGGCATCAGCGTCGCTTCGGTCACCAGAATCTCGCCGCCGACTTCGGTCCACGCCAGGCCCGTCGCGACGCCGATTTCTTCCTTCTCTTCGGCGACGGTCGGGCGGAACCGCGGCACGCCAAGGTACTCGGTGACCTTCTCGGCCGTGATCTTCTCCTGGAAGGTGCTTGCCTTCGACGACCACTTTGCGCGCCACCTTGCGGCAGATCGAGCTGAGCTCGCGCTCGAGGTTGCGGACGCCCGCCTCGCGCGTGTAGCGCTGGATGATGGTCTGAATCGCTTCCTCGGTAAGCGACGATGTTCTTCTCGTCGAGCCCGCTGCCCTCGATGGCCTTGGGCGCGAGGAACCGCTTCGCGATTTCGGTCTTCTCCTGCTCGGTGTATCCCGCCAGCTGCAGCACTTCCATGCGGTCGCGCAGCGCCTGCGGAATCGTGTGCAGCACGTTCGCCGTGCAGATGAACATGACCGACGACAGGTCGTACTCGACGTCGAGGTAGTGGTCGAGGAACGTGTGGTTCTGCTCGGGATCGAGCACTTCGAGCAGCGCCGCCGACGGGTCGCCGCGGAAGTCCATCGACATCTTGTCGACTTCGTCGAGCAGGAAGACCGGGTTCATCGTGCCGGCCTTCTTCATCATCTGGATGACCTGGCCGGGGAACGCGCCGATGTAGGTGCGCCGATGGCCGCGGATTTCGGCTTCGTCGCGCACGCCGCCGAGCGACAGGCGGACGAACTTGCGGTTCATCGCCTTCGCGATCGACTTGGCGAGCGACGTCTTGCCGACTCCGGGAGGCCCTGACAGCGTCAGGATCGTCGCCTTCGGCTTCTTCACGAGCGCGCGCACGGCGAGGAACTCGAGGATGCGGTCCTTGATCTTCTCGAGGCCGTAGTGATCGGCGTGCAGAATCTCTTCGGCGCGCTTCAGGTCGCGGCTCTCGCGCGACTTCTTGTACCAGGGCACCGCGATGAGCCAGTCGAGGTAGTTGCGCGAGACGGTGGCTTCGGCCGACATCGGAGGCATCGCTTCCAGGCGCTTGAGCTCCTGGATGGCCTTCTCCTCGACGTCCTTCGGCATCTTCGCCTGTTCGATCTTCTTCTTCAGGTCGTCGATCTCGTTGCCCTTGTCGTCCTTGCGGCCCAGTTCCTTCTGGATCGCCTTCATCTTCTCGTTGAGGTAGTACTCCTTCTGCGCCTTCTCCATCTGCTTCTTCACGCGAGACTGGATGCGGCGATCCACCTGGAGCTTGTCGACCTCGATTTCGAGGATACCCGCGATGCGGTTGAGGCGCTCGACCGGGGAGACGATTTCGAGCAGGTTCTGCTTCTCGTCGACGCCTACCAGCAGGTGCGCGGCGATGGTGTCGGCGAGACGGCCCGGATCGTCGACGCGGACGGCGGCGATCATGGCGTCGTAGTGCAGGTTGTTCGACAGCTTCACGTACTGCTCGAACAAAGACACGACGCGCGTCATGGTTTCTTCAATGTCCGCCGGCATTTCCTTCTGGCGCGGCAGCACCTTCACGACGACGCGGAAGAATCCCTTGTCCTCTTTCCACTCGACGGCGCGCGCGCGCTCGACGCCCTCGACGAGCACCTTGATGTTTCCGTCAGGCAGTTTGAGGCTTTGCACGACGTTGGCCACGCAGCCCATCGTGTAGATGTCGTCCGGTCTCGGGTCGTCGGTCGATGCGTCGTGCTGAGCGGCCAGGAAGATGCGCTTGTCTTTCCCGAGCGCATGCTCCAGCGCGCGGGTAGACGAGGGCCGCCCGATTACGAACGGCATCATCATGTGCGGGAATACGACGACGTCGCGCAGGGGGACGATCGGGAGTGTTTCGTAAACTTCCAATGGGGTCTCCTGTAACTTCAGATCTCTAGATCTGAAGATCTCTAGATCTAAAGTTTTTATCCAGCTTTCTCAATCAACGCTATCGGCTTGTCCTTCGCTTCGACGACCTCTCTCGTGATCACGCACTCGCGCACCTTTTTCTGGTTCGGCAGCGAATACATGAGATCGAGCATCAGGTCCTCGATGATCATGCGCAGGCCCCGGGCGCCAATCTTGCGCTCGAGCGCCGACTCGGCGATAGCTTCGAGCGCGTCGTCCGCGAAGCGCAGCTTCACGTTCTCGGTACTCGAACAGCTTCTGGTATTGACGCGTAATCGCATTGCGAGGTTGCGTCAGGATCTGCATCAGGGCGGCCTTGTCGAGCTCGTGCAGCGTGCCGACGACCGGCAGGCGCCCCACGAACTCGGGGATGAGGCCGTACTTGATCAGGTCCTGCGGCTCCACCTTCTCGAGGGTGGCGCCCAGATCGCGGTTGCGGTGCGATTTGACGTCGGCTTTGAAGCCCAGCGTCTTCTTGCCGGCGCGCCGCTCGATGATCTTCTCGAGCCCCACGAACGCGCCGCCGCAGATAAACAGGATGTTCGTCGTGTCGATCTGGAAGAACTCCTGGTGCGGGTGCTTGCGCCCGCCCTGCGGGGGGACGTTGGCGACGGTGCCTTCCAGGATCTTCAAGAGCGCCTGCTGCACACCTTCGCCCGACACATCGCGCGTGATGGACGGGTTCTCGTCCTTGCGGCAGATCTTGTCGACCTCATCGATATAGATGATGCCCTGCTGGCACTTCTCGATATCGCCCCCTGCCGCCTGCAGCAGCTTGAGGATGATGTTCTCGACGTCCTCGCCGACATAGCCCGCTTCGGTGAGCGTGGTCGCGTCGACGATGGTGAAAGGCACCGACAGCAGCTTGGCCAGCGTCTGCGCGAGCAGCGTCTTGCCGGTGCCCGTGGGCCCGATCAGCATGATGTTCGACTTGGTCAGCTCGACGTCGTTGCGGCTGCGCGGCTGCTTCTGGATTTCGATGCGCTTGTAGTGGTTGTAGACCGCGACGGCGAGCTTCTTCTTCGTCTGCTCCTGGCCGACCACGTATTCGTCCAGGAACTTCTTGATCTCCTGGGGTACGGGAAGCGAGGATCGGACGCCTCGGTTGTCGAACCGGTTATCGTCCGCGATGATGTCGTTGCAGACCTCGACACACTCGTCGCAGATGAACACCGTTGGGCCGGCAATGAGCTTCCGGACGTCGTTCTGATCCTTGTTGCAGAACGAGCACCGCAAGACTTCGTTTTCGCCTTTTGCTTTGACCATAATGGGAGGTTACGCTCGCTTCCGGATTACATCATCAATAATACCGTATTCCTTCCCCTGATCGGCATTCATGATGTAGTCGCGCTCGGTGTCTTCCATAATCCGTTTGACCGGCTGCCCCGTGTGGTGGACGAGGATTTCGTTGAGGCGCTCGCGCATCCGGAGGATTTCCCGCGCGGCGATGTCGATATCAGTGGCCTGGCCGCCCAGCCCCGACATCAGCGGCTGGTGAATGACAATGCGCGAGTTGGGCAGCGAAAAACGCTTCCCCTTGGTGCCCGACGCCAGCAGGACCGCTGCCATCGAGGCCGCCTGGCCGATGCAGAGCGTCTGCACATCGGGCTTCACGAACTGCATCGTGTCGTAGATCGCCAGCCCGGCCGTGATCGATCCGCCGGGGCTGTTGATGTAGAGCAGGATGTCCTTGTCCGGATCTTCAGCTTCGAGGAAGAGCATCTGCGCGATCACCAGGTTGGCGATCGTATCGTCGATCGGCGTGCCGATGAAGACGATGCTGTCCTTGAGGAGGCGAGAAAAAATATCGTACGCCCGCTCCCCGCGGTTGGTTTGTTCCACGACCATCGGAACGAGCTGCATGCGCGAATCTGACATAACAGGGGCACCCCGCCTTTAAAGAAGTATCGGCACTAGTCACGAGTCACTTGAGCCTGAGACAAGACGTAATCCATCGTCTTTTCGCGCCGGAGGCCGGCCGCAAGGCGCGAGAGCGCGCCCTCCTTTTCGAGCCGCGCGCGCACCGCTGCCGGCGACAGCCCGCCGCGCTCGGCATACCGCGCGACGTCCTTTTCGATGTCGTCCTCCGACACCGTCACGTTCTCGCGGCGTGAGATTTCGTCGAGCACCAGCGCGGTCTTCACCGACTCGCGGCTCGCCTCGCGCTGGCTGTCGCGGAACTGATCCCAGTCGATGTTCGCACGGCGCGGATCGATGTTCTGGTCCATCAGCCGGCGGGCGAACTCCTCGGTGCGGCGATCGAGCTCGCGATCCACGAGCGACTCGGGAACGTCGACGGTCAGGCGCGCGGCCAGCGTCTTCATCAAGTCGCCGCGGAGCGTCCTGTCGGCTTCGGCTTCCGCCTCGCGCTGGAGATCCTCCGACACGCGGTCGCGAAGCGCCTGCAGCGTGTCGAATTCCCCGACGTCCTTTGCAAATTCGTCGTCCAGCGCCGGCAGAACCCGCTTGCGGAGATCCTTCACCGTCACGGAATACTCGACGCTGGTTCCCGCCATCTCCGTCACGGTGTAGTCGTCCGGATAGTGCACGGTAAACGTCTTCTGCCCCCCCTGTTCGAGGCCTCGCAGGTTGTCGTCAAACCCGGGCGGGTTTGCCTTGCCGCCGACCTCGACGACCACATCGTGATGGTGTTCCGGCTTCTCACCCGCGGCAGTCGGGGCGCGCTCGACGTCGAGCGTCACCGTGTCGCCGTCCTCGACGCCGCGGCCTTCCACAGGCTCGTAACGGGCCGCGCGATTCTGCAGCTGCGACAGCGCCTGCTCAACAGCATTCTCCTCGAGCGTCACCGCGGGCCGTCTCAGCGAAATGGTGTCCAGAGACCCGGGGTCGATGGGCGGGAGGGTCTCGAATGTGGCCGTAAACGTCAGCGCCTGTCCTTCGTCGAGCGACACGTCCTTCACGTCTGGCGTGTCGACCGGTTCGAGGCCGCGTTCGCGGAGCACCTCGTCGATGGCGCGTGGGATCAGATCGTTCGCCACGTCGTGAAGAATCTGCTCCCGGAACCGCCTCTTGATCAGCGTCGGCGGAACCTTGCCCTGGCGGAACCCCGGTATGCGCGCCTGCCGGCTGTAGCTGCGGGCTATGCGATTGATTTCGGCGTCGACGATGCCGCTGGGAATTTCCACGGCAACGCTCTTCTTGGTTTCACTGAGATCGGCGAATTCGGATTTCACTACCGAATTATACCTTCGAGTACAGCGCCGAAAGAGCAAAGGGCGTAGAGGAGAAAGGAAAGGGGATTGCGAAAGGGGGGAGTCGAACCCCCAAGGCCTTTCGGCCACCGGATCCTAAGTCCGGCGCGTCTGCCAGTTCCGCCACTTTCGCCCGAAAGGTTTTACGTTGACCGTTCCGGCGTCACTAAATTTAGCGCAAACCGGGCCCTTCGAGTCGGAGTGCGATAATCTGGCAAATTCATGAGAAGTCAACGCCTCCGCGTGTTCGCGCCCGCCACCATTGCCAATATTGGGCCAGGTTTTGACGTGTTGGGTTTGGCACTCAGCAGCCCAGGAGATGTCCTCGAGGTCGAGCTTCTGGACACGACGGGTGTCGAGATCGTCGAAATTACCGGCGACGGCGGCCGTTTGACGCGAGACCCCTTGAAGAACGTCGCAAGCCGCGCCGCGATCGATCTGTTGCGTCGAGCCGGCAGCGCGCACGGACTGCGTTTGTGGTTGCACAAGCAGATGCCGTTGGCGAGCGGACTTGGGAGCTCAGGCGCCAGCAGCGCGGCGGGCGCGTTCGCGGCGAATGAGATCCTGGGTCGGCCGTTCTCGACCCGCGACGTCGTCCTCAGCGCCATCGAAGGCGAATGCGCGGCGTCGGGAACGCCCCATGCGGACAATGTCGCGCCAAGCGTCATGGGCGGGTTCGTGCTGGTGCGTAACGGCGAGCCATGTGACATCGTGCAGTTGCCGGTACCCGACGAACTTCGCGTGATCGTGGTGCATCCGCATTGCCAGGTGTCGACCGCCGCCGCGAGGCGCCTCGTCAAGGAGCGCACGTACGGACTGGATGTGATCGTGTCAAATATCGGCAACGTCGCTGCCCTTGTCGCGGCGTTGTACGTCGGCGATCTTCAGTTGCTTGGCCGCAGCATCGACGATCGCATCATCGAACCCCTGCGCGCGACGCTGATACCTGGATTTCACGATGTGAAGAACGCCGCGCTCGACGCCGGCGCGCTCGGCTGCTCGATTGCCGGTTCCGGACCGTCGGTGTTCGCGTTCGCAGGCGATGACGCCGATGCGCAGCGCATCGGCGCGGCGATGCAGGCGGCCTTCGGGTCGGCGGCGCGTCTCGATAGTGACCTGTTCTGGGGGAAAGTGAGTACTGAAGGCGCGCGCGTGATATGAAGCCCGCGCGGGTGTGTGCTCGGGGAAAAAGTGAGATAATAGCGGCTTACACATGGCAGCCGTAGACGATCCAAAGACCCTCGGGCGGACGCGTCTTTCGTTCGCGAGCGAGGCCGACATCGACGAGTTTGTCGCTACGCTCGAGAGATTCGAAAGCGGAGATCTGACCCCTGACCAATGGCGGGCGTTTCGCCTCGTGCGCGGCACCTACGGCCAACGGCAGACCGGAGACGTGCAGATGCTGCGCGTCAAGATTCCGCAGGGCGTGCTGACCGGTTCGCAGCTCGAGGCGCTCGCCGAAGTAGGCGAACGATTCTCACGCGGGTTCGGCCACATCACCACACGGCAGAACATCCAGTTCCACTTCGTGAAGCTTCACGACGTGGAGCCTGCGATGCGACTGCTCGCCGAAGCCGGGCTGACCACGCGCGAAGCATGCGGAAATTCCGTGCGCAATATTACGTGCTGCCCCAAGGCGGGCGTGTCGCCTACCGAGCTTTTCGACGTGACGCCCTACTCAGAAGCGATGACGCGTTATCTGCTGCGGCATCCGCTGAGCTCCTCGCTCCCGCGCAAATTCAAGATCGCGTTCGAAGGCTGCACCGACGAAGATCACGCGCTGCTCGGCATGCACGACCTCGGGTATCGCGCTGCTCTACAGAACGGCGCGCGCGGCTTCCGAGTCGTCGTCGGTGGCGGCACGTCAATCATGGTGAAGTCTGCGGCGCCGGTGCACGAGTTCCTGCCGGCGTCGGAAATCTTCAATGTGGCCGAGGCGGTCATCCGCGTGTTCCACGAGTTCGGCGACTACAAGCACAAGCAGGCGAACCGCCTCAAGTTCCTCATCAAGGCTCTGGGATGGGACAGATTCCTCGCCGAATATCACAAGAAGCTCGCCGAATTCCGGGCGCAGGGCGGCGCGACGCTGCCGTTCGATCCTGAGCAGCCGCCGGTCGAAGCGGAGCCCGCGTGGCGCCGCATCGACTCGCCGCCGATTCTGCAGACCGTCTCGCGCGCGACAAGCTCGCAGGTGACGGGCCCGGGCATCGTGCCGGAAGTGCGGCCGCTGCTGCCGACGATGAACGGCGACTATTCGCACTGGCTCAGCACGAACGTGAGCAAGCAGAAGCAGCGCGGGTATTTCTTCGTGAACGCGACGATTCCTCTGGGCGATTTCACGAGCCAGCAGATGCGCATTCTCGGAGATCTGGCGACAGCGTTTGCCGACGGCACGATTCGCATCACGGCAGAACAGAACCTCGTGTTTCGCTGGGTGCCCACCGATGCGGTGCCCGAGCTGTATCGCCAGCTCGCCGCGGCCGGGATGGGACTAGCCGATGCCGGGACAATCGCGGATGTGACCAGCTGCCCGGGTGCCGAGTCGTGCAAGCTGGCGGTGACGCAGTCGCGCGGCCTTGGCAAGTTTCTCGGCGATCATCTGCGCGAGCACCCGGAGCTCGTATCGAAGGCCCCTGATCTGCAAATCAAGATCAGCGGCTGCCCGAACGGGTGCGGGCGGAATCACATCGCCGGTCTTGGATTCCAGGGCAGCGTGCGTAAAGTCGCCGGCAAAGCCATTCCCCAGTATTTCGTCACGGTTGGCGGCGGTCCTGAAGGCGATGGGGTCCACTTCGGGCGCCTTGCCGCAAAGGTGCCCGCGCGGCGTCTGACCGTTGCGCTCGAGCGGCTCTTGGATTTGTATGTACGTGAGCGGCAGGCCGGAGAGTCGGCGACCTTGTTCTTCCGGCGCGTCGACGTGGGCGCCGTCAAAGCGGTGCTCTCCGACCTCGAGCAGATGACGCCCGCGACCACGATGGCGGATGACTTCGTCGACCTGGCCGAAACCGCAGAATTCAAACCGGAAATTCAAGAAGGGGAGTGTAGCGCGTAGGGATTGGGGATTGGGGATTGGGGATTAGTTCTCCTAATCCCAATCCCCAATCCCCAATCCCCAATCCCTAGTCCCTGATCACCGCTTTTGAACCATTCCATAAACAGATACATCAGATTAACAAATTATATTTTACTTATGGCTCTGGGTACCGGATAACTAGTCCTTCTTATGGATCGCGAACCCGGTTGCCCGCCTCCACACGGACTCTACGATCCGCGCCAGGAGAAGGACGCCTGCGGCGTCGGATTCGTCGTCCACGTCAAGGGGGTGCGTTCGCACGCTATCGTCAAACAGGCGCTTCAGCTGCTCGTCAATCTCCTGCACCGCGGTGCGTGCGGCTGCGAGGTCAACACTGGCGACGGCGCCGGCATCCTCATCCAGATGCCGGACACGTTCCTCCGGAAAGAAACGCGAAGCCTCGGCATCTCGCTGCCTCCCGCGGGTGAATACGGCGCTGGATGCGTCTTTCTGCCGCGCGATCCGTCTGCACGCGCCGCTATCGAAGCCCTGGTCGAGCAGATCGTCCACGAGGAGGGCCAGACGGTGCTCGGCTGGCGCGACCTCCCCACCGACGACCGCCTTGTCGGCGCGTCGGCTGCCGCCGTCGCCCCGTACTTCAAGCAGATCTTCGTGGGTGCGTCAGCTGACCTGAAGGTCAGCACTACGACTGACGCGTCAGCTGACCTGAAGGTCAGCACTACGACCGATGCGCCGGCTCACCTGAAGGTCAGCCCTAGGACTTCTGAGGTAGTGCCGACCGTCAGGTCGGCGGCATTCGAGCGGAAGCTGTACGTCATCCGCAAGCGTATCGAGCACGCCGTCGACACGCTGCCGATCTCGAGTGCCGACCGCAAATATTTCTACATCCCGAGTCTGTCGGCGAACACGCTCATCTACAAAGGCATGCTGATCGCCGACCAGATCGAGACGATGTTCCCCGATCTGACAGACCCGAGCGTCGAATCGGCGCTGGCCCTCGTCCATCAGCGCTTCAGCACCAATACCTTCCCGTCCTGGCCGCTGGCGCATCCGTACCGCTACGCCGCGCACAACGGCGAGATCAATACCCTGCGCGGCAACATCAATTGGATGCATGCGCGCGAGGCGATGTGCGACTCGGATCTGTTCGGCGAGGACTTGAAGAAGATCCTGCCCGTCATCCGCGAAGGGGGCAGCGATACGGCGACGTTTGATAACGTCCTCGAGTTCCTCGTGATGGCGGGCCGCTCGCTGCCCCACGCAGTGCTGATGATGATCCCCGAGCCGTGGGCCGGGCACGAGTCGATGTCCCCCGAGCGTCGCGCCTTCTACGAGTATCACGCGACGATGATGGAACCGTGGGATGGCCCGGCGTCGATCGCGTTCACCGACGGCACTGTGATCGGCGCGGTCCTCGATCGCAACGGCCTCCGGCCGTCCCGCTATTACGTGACCAAGGACGATCTCGTGGTGATGGCCTCCGAGGTCGGGGTGCTGGACATTCCCGAAGAGAACATTCTGCTGAAAGAGCGGCTCCACCCGGGGCGCATCTTTCTGATCGACACACAGCAGGGCCGCATCATCGCCGACGAAGAGATCAAGCGCGATCTCGCGTCGCAGCAGCCGTACGCCGCCTGGCTCAACGAGAACATGGTCGCGCTCGAGGACTTGAAGCCAGCGCCCCTGCTCCCGCTGCCCGATCACTACACGATGCTGAACCGGCAGCGTACCTTCGGGTACACGCAGGAGGATCTCAAGATTCTGCTGGCGCCGATGGCGCAGAACGGCGAAGAGGCCATCGGATCGATGGGCACCGACACCGCGCTCGCGGTCCTGTCGGACAAGCCGCGCCTGCTCTACGACTACTTCACGCAGCTCTTCGCGCAGGTCACGAACCCGCCGCTGGATGCGATCCGCGAAGAGCTGGTGACGTCCATGGGCTCGACAATCGGTCCCGAAGCCAATCTCCTGAAGCCCGGGCCCGAGGCGTGCCGCCAGATCAAAGTGAAGTCGGCGATCGTCAACAACGAGGAGCTCGCGCGTCTGCGGCATGTCGACGAGCGCGGCTTCAAGTCGGTAACGCTGCCGATGCTTTTCGACGTCGAGACCGGCGGCCGCGGCCTGGCGCGGGCGCTCGAGGGCCTGCAGCGCCGCGCGAGCGAGGCGGTCGAAGAGGGCTACACGATCATCATTCTGTCGGACCGCGGCGTGAACATGAAGCTCGCGCCGATCCCGAGCTTGCTCGCGACCGCCGGCGTGCACCATCACCTGGTGCGCGAGGGGACGCGCAATCGCGCGGCGCTCGTCATCGAGACCGGCGAAGCGCGCGAAGTCCATCATCTGGCGCTGCTGATCGGGTATGGAGCCGGCGCCGTGAATCCGTATCTGGCGTTCGAGACGCTCGACGACATGATCCGCGGCGGCATGTTGCCCGACCTGACGCACGAAAAGGCGATCAAGAGCTATATCAAGGCGTTGAACAAGGGCGTCCTGAAAGTGATGTCAAAGATGGGCATCTCGACGCTCCAGAGCTATCGCGGCGCGCAGATCTTCGAGGCCGTCGGACTCGAGAAGGATTTCGTCGAGCGTTACTTCACGCACACGGCATCGCGCATCGGCGGCGTCGGCATCGACGCGATTGCCGACGAGGTGCGGGCGCGGCACACACTCGCGTTCCCGGAACGTCCAGTCGCCGACCGCGACCTGGACGAGGGCGGCGAATATCAGTGGCGCCGCGATGGCGAGTTCCATCTGTTCAATCCGGACACCGTATACAAACTGCAGCACGCGACGCAAACCGGGCAGTTCACGCTCTACAAGGAATACACGAAAGCGGTCAACGAGCAGACGCGCAAGCGCGCGACGCTGCGCGGTCTCTTTGAGCTGAAGCTGGCGGCAACGCCGATTCCGCTCGAAGACGTCGAGCCTGCCGAGAGCATCCTGAAGCGGTTTGCCACGGGCGCGATGTCCTACGGCTCGATCAGCCAGGAGGCGCACGAAACGCTGGCGATCGCGATGAACCGCCTCGGCGCCAAATCAAACACGGGAGAAGGCGGAGAAGATCCGGCCCGCTATATACCCGACGCGAATGGCGACTCGCGGAGGAGCGCGATCAAGCAGGTGGCATCGGCCCGGTTCGGCGTTACGAGTGAGTATCTGGTCAACGCCGATGACCTGCAGATCAAGATGGCACAGGGCGCGAAGCCCGGCGAAGGCGGTCAGTTGCCCGGGCACAAGGTGTACCCGTGGATTGCCAAGGTGCGCCATGCGACGCCGGGCGTCGGGTTGATTTCGCCGCCCCCGCACCACGACATCTATTCGATCGAAGATCTCGCGCAGCTGATCTACGACTTGAAGAACGCGAACCGACGGGCCCGCATTCACGTCAAGCTGGTAGCGGAGGTCGGCGTGGGCACTGTCGCCGCAGGCGTGGCGAAGGCGCACTCGGATGTCGTGCTGATTTCGGGTCACGACGGCGGCACCGGCGCGTCGCCGCTGACGAGCCTGAAGCACGCCGGCGTCCCGTGGGAGCTGGGGCTGGCTGAGACGCAGCAGGTGCTCGTCCTCAACAACCTCCGGGATCGCATCGTCGTGCAGGTTGACGGCCAGATGAAGACCGGCCGCGATGTCGTGATTGGCGCGCTGCTTGGCGCCGAGGAGTTCGGGTTCGCGACCGCGCCTCTGGTCGTGATGGGCTGCGTGATGATGCGGGTCTGCCATCTGAACACGTGTCCCGTCGGCGTGGCCACGCAGGACCCTGAGCTGCGGAAGCGTTTTGCCGGCCAGCCGGAGTTCGTCGAGAACTTCTTCCGGTTCATCGCCGAAGATGTGCGCGAGCTCATGGCGCAGCTCGGGTTCCGCACGATGAACGAGATGATTGGGCGCGTCGACAAAATCGACGTCACTCAGGCAGTCGATCATTGGAAGGCCGCAGGTGTTGACCTCTCGCAGATCCTTTACAAGCCTGTAGTCGCGCCGAACGTGGCGCAGCGGTGCGTGCGGGAACAGGATCACGGACTCGATAAGGCGCTCGACAACGAGCTGCTGCAGCGATGCGAGGACGCGCTCCTCCGCCGCAAGCCCGTCGAGTTCCGCATGCCGATTCGCAACGTCAATCGGACCGTCGGCACCATTCTCGGGTCGGAAGTGACCCGCGCCTTCGGCGCTGCGGGTTTGCCCGATGGCACGATCAAGATTCATTTCACCGGGTCCGCGGGGCAGAGTTTCGGCGCCTTCGTGCCGCCGGGCATCACGCTCACGCTGGAAGGTGACGCAAACGATTACGTCGGGAAGGGGCTGTCGGGCGGAACGCTGGCGGTGTTTCCGTCGTCGCGCGCGACGTTCGTGCCCGAAGAGAACATCATCGTCGGCAACGTGACGTTGTACGGCGCTACGAGCGGCGAAGCCTATCTGCGAGGCGTGGCCGGCGAGCGGTTCGCGGTACGAAACAGCGGCGCGCATGCAGTGGTCGAGGGCGTGGGCGATCACGGCTGCGAGTACATGACCGGTGGGAGAGTCGTCGTCCTCGGCAGGACCGGGCGGAATTTTGCGGCGGGGATGAGCGGCGGCGTCGCGTACGTGCTGGATGCGGACGGAAACTTCAGGCAGCGCCTCAACCACGGCATGGTCGATCTCGACGCGCTCACGGAAGAAGACTGGACGATCGTGCGCCAGTTGATCGCGCGGCACATCATGTTCACGAACAGCGCGTTCGCAAAACGGATCCAGGCGACGCTCGCCGATCAGCCGTTCGTCAAAGTTATGCCTCGTGACTTCAAGCGGGTCCAACGGGCAGAGGCGAAAGCGCGGGCGGAAAATCGTGAACCCGAATTTTCAGAGCTCGTGGGAACTGTCTAACAGGAGGCTAGGAGAGTAGAAGGATTCTTTTCAAAAAAGAAAACCTCCTATTCTCCTAATCTCCTGTTTGAATTTTATGGGTAAACCAACAGGCTTCATCGAGATTCACCGGAAGAAGGCGCCGACCCGTCCTGTCGCCGAGCGGCTGAAGGACTGGAACGAAGTGTATCTGCCGTACCCGGAAGAAGGACTGCGGCAGCAGGGCGCGCGGTGCATGGATTGCGGCATCCCGTTTTGTCACCAGGGATGTCCGCTGGGCAATCTGATTCCGGACTGGAACGATCTCGTCTACCGCGATCGATGGGAGCCGGCGATCGAGCGGCTGCACGCCACGAACAATTTTCCGGAGTTCACGGGGCGTTTATGTCCGGCGCCGTGCGAGGGTTCGTGCGGTACTCGGCATTAACGACGATCCGGTCACGATTAAGTCGATCGAGGTCTCCATCATCGAGAAGGCCTTTGACGAAGGCTGGGTGATGGCGAAGCCGCCGCTCGTGCGCACGGGCAAGACCGTTGCCGTCATCGGTTCCGGTCCGGCCGGCCTCGCCGCGGCCGATCAGCTGAACCGTGCTGGGCACTTCGTGACGGTGTTCGAAAAGTCCGACCGCATCGGCGGCCTGCTGCGCTACGGCATTCCCGAGTTCAAGATGGAGAAAAAAATCCTGAACCGCCGGCTGTCGCTGATGGAACAGGAGGGCGTCTACTTTCGCGCGAACGTGAACGTCGGGGTCGATCTGACGTTCGACCAAATGACGGCCGAGTACAACGCGATCGTGCTGGCAGGCGGCGCCGGATTGCCGCGGGATCTTCCGGTCCCTGGCCGCGAGCTCGAGGGCATTCATTTTGCGATGGAGTACCTGACGCTATCGAACAAGCGCGTCGAGGGGGATCGCATTGCCGATGCGGATTTCATCAGCGCGAAAGGAAAGCGGGTCGTGATTATCGGCGGTGGCGATACCGGCGCCGATTGCCTGGGCACCGTGCATCGTCAGGGCGCGTTGTCGGTGCACCAGTTCGAGCTGCTGCCGAAGCCACCGGACACACGCGCGGCCGACAATCCCTGGCCGCTGTGGCCCAACATCTTTCGGGTGTCGACCGCTCACGAAGAGGGAGGCGAGCGCGTCTACTCCGTGTCGACGAACCGCTTCAGCGGCGACGATCACGGACGCGTCACGACGCTCCATGGTTCGAAGGTTGAGCTCGTGCGCAAGGATGGCAGGATGTCTGTCGAGAACGTGCCCGGGACCGAATTCGAGATGGACGTCGATCTCGTCTTGCTGGCGATGGGTTTCGTCGGCCCGGAGCGGCGTGGACTGCTCGCCGATTTCGGCGTGAAGCTGACCGAACGCGGCAACGTGTGGCGCGATTCGAACTGGATGACCAGCGTACCCGGAGTGTTCACAGCGGGCGATATGCAGCGCGGACAGTCGCTGATTGTGTGGGCCATTGCAGAAGGCCGCAGCGCCGCGCGCGGCGTCGATCGCTTCCTGATGGGGTCGTCAGATCTCCCGGCCCCGCTTGCGTAGCCTCAATAGCTGTTAGATATCAGCTCCCAGCCACCAACCATCTTAGAACGGCGTCAAATCGCCGTTGTCGGTGAAGAGGTCCGAGACCGTGTTCAGCGTCTCGATCGACTCACGGGTGGATAACTCGCCAAGCAGTGGCGCCGATACGTAGACGTCTTCGAGATGCAGCGTGTCGACGATACGCACAATCCGCTCGCGTCCCTCTGGAACATGGCCGCAGATCCTGAGCGCCATCGTGAATGCCTCGCGGTCTGTCTCCGCAACCACCGGAATCTTGCCACGCTCCAGAAAGCTGCTGGTAATCACGTTCGCATAGGTTGACGTGTAATCGATTTTCGCGAACAGCCGCCGCGTAATCACGTCCGCTAAGCCGACGCCAATGGCATTGCCATGAGTCTCGCTGGTGAGGTCGCACACTACCATCGCGCTCACCTGCGGCGCCGAGTCGTCGTGCTGACCTGCGACGCCGATTCGCCCCGTGATGTTGGGATCGATGCCCACACCGCTGATGTTCTTGCCCATGCGATCGACGACGAGCACATCGATGCGTGAGACGGGCAGGCTCGGCATATGGCGTTTCGCAAGCGCGAGCAGCCTCGGCTCCTCGCGCGCGATCTCTTCGGCCTTCAACATTTCGATGTGGAGAGTCTGATGAAAGGCGTTTTCGACAAGGGCGATTCCCGCGAGAATCTTGCCGGTGGCCAGCACGCGGGTTGCGCCAGGTTCGATGAGCTCGCGAAGACCGTAGATGCCGAAATCATGAACAGCGCGAGCGCCCTCGAGCTTTCCAAGGCCGATGAGCGCCATCTTCATCAGCCCGCTTTCATATCGTCCGTGAAAGTCTGTGTGCGGCTTGATGCGGTTGATGAGGATCGCGCCGTCCGCGTCGTGAACGTGGCGATCCATGAAGACCCGAATCGGCAGCCCGGGGCTGGGCACCTCGACGGCATCCATAGAGGAATGCACAGGCGCGCCGATGGTCGATTCGGAGATGCCGTACGACTTCAGGATCTCGCCTTGTCCTTCGGCAGTCGCTCCGCCGTGGCTGCCCATCGCAGGCACGACAAACGGCATCGCGCCTCGCGCTTTCAGATAATCGCTTAGCTCCCGGACGACGAGCGCAAGGTTGTCGATTCCGCGGCTGCCGGCGCCGATCGCGATGCGCGCGCCTGGCCGAATGAGACCACCGAGCGCCGCGAGCTGGGGTCGCAGCGCGGCCCGCGGATCGTCGAGGCGCGTTCGATCGAGCCGCTGCCTGACTTTGTGGATGCGCATGGGCTTCAGTATAGGCGCTGATACATTCGCGTCCTCATCGCCGCGTCCTCCAACATTGCTGTCGATGTTGCGCATCGACAGGTTTCGACGTTTTGCAAATTTATTCGTAAATTCGCCGGTTCGTTCCTTGGCGTTTACCTTGCTCTGCCATTGTCCGATCGCGCGCGCTGTGCGGGACGCTTCCGGGCTCTGCGTCACATGCGCCGCACGAAGGAGACATCATGCGGGTCGAGTCATGGGTGGGTGTGATGGCGATGTTCCTGGTCGTATTCGGCGAAGCGAGCGCTGCCGAACAGCAATGCCGCCGTTCTTTTCTCCCCGCGAACGTGTTCCTCCTGCACGATATCGAAGAGCCGCTCCGGCGCATCTACGAGCGCGCGCCGTCGTTTCGGGTACAGTGTGCTCGGATTGCCGCGGCGAACGGCCTGCGGGTCACCGTGCGGATTGATCCACGTATGCCGAGCCGCTGCCGGGCATTTACCATCGTGCGGCGCTCGGGCAAGCAGATGTTCGCGGATGTGCACCTGCGGCCCAGCTCGGATCATGCAGAGATGCTTGCGCATGAGTTCGAGCACATCCTCGAGCAGATCGAAGGCCTTGAGTTGCGCACCTTGTCGCGCGTGAAAGGATCCGGCGTTCGCGAAGTTGAGTATGCCGTATTCGAGACCGACCGCGCGCAATCAGCAGGAAAGGCGATCGCGGAAGAGGTCGGCAGCGCGTCAAGGACGCCGGCAGCGGATTGACAACAGGCTATACGACTCTGTTAGAGAGAGCGTCGCCGCGCGACGAAGTTGGGTTTAAAGGGAGCTGCAATCGCCGGCCGACCTGAAGATCGGCATTACGTCCGTAGGGCTGACCTTTAGAGCACTTTCGATTTCGCTGTAGTTGATGTAGGCCGGGTCCTTCGGACCCGGCAGCGAAGGCGGGTCGGCACGACCCGCTCTACGTACTACAGCGAAATCGAAAATGCTCTAGGTCAGCCGATGAAAAACGACAAGCCAAGCAGGAGGAGTAGCACTCCGACGACCGACCGAAATCGCTGCTCGGGGACCCGGGCCAGCAGCGTGTCCCCGAAGGTCGTTCCCCCGACGACGCCGGCTGTAGCGAGTACGATTGTGGGCCACAGTGGCGCGATCTGCGCCGCCTCCAGTGCCAGGTAAACCGGAACGCGCGCCATATCGATCAGCAGGGCGACGGCAGTGGCTGTTGCGACGAACTGCCGCTTGTCTAGTTCGAATCCCAGCATGGCGGCCGTGCGAATCCCGCCCTGATTCCCGACCAGCCCGCCAAAAAATCCCGACAGTGCTCCGCCCAGCCACGCGAGCCTGCCGCGAAGACGCCATGGTTGCGCATAGCCCGTGACCTGTGCCGCGCCCGCCATCACAAGCAGCGATCCGAAGACGATCTCGAGCGCGCGGCTTGTCGCCCACGAATTCAACAACGCGCCCGTCAGTCCGCCTGCGGCACTCGTCAAGCCGAAGCTGCGGACGACTCTCCAGTCGACATGTTGTCGAAATCGCCAGAAACGCATTGACGTGCCGATGGCGTGCGGAACCGAGACGGCCGCAACAGCCAGTTTCGCGCCCGCCAGGACGGCAACGACGGGCGTGAGCATGCTGCCAATGCCGAAGCCTGCGACGGATGCGACGGCCCCCCCAAAAGCTCCGGCGAAGACGATGAGGATCTCGAACAGATTAATGTTTGGCGAACACGCGCGTCGCGCCGCTCTTGTCGAACGACATGACGTCGTAGGCCTGCGCTTTCACGCCCGGATAGTCCATCCCCGGCGAACCGGCAGGCATGCCGCCGACGGCGATACCGGCGATCGCAGGCTTGTCCTTCAGCATTCGCTGCACATCCGCTGCCGGCACGTGGCCCTCGACGACGTAACCGTTGACGACGGCGGTATGACACGACTGCACCTGATCGGGCACGCCGCGCGATTTTTTGATTTCGGTGAGGTCGTTCAAGTCGGTCGTTCGCACGGTGAACCCGTTCTTGCGCATGTGCTCGACCCATTGCGAACAACATCCGCACGTCGGCGATTTGAATACTTCAACCAATGGACCGGCGGGTTTCTGTTGCGCGGCCACGGCTCCGAACAGCGCGAGCGCGGCAACAGCGAATGCGATGACTGTCGAGCGTGACATTGCTCCTCCTATGCGTGGTGTCCAAGTTCAGCTGGACCAACACGCAGTGTCTGGCGGTAGCCGGACCATAACCCGATGATTAGTATGACATCACTAGAAGGTGACGCGGACGCCCCCGTTGATGACGCGCCCGTCAAGCGGGGCCCACGCGTCCACCGTCCAGCGTCCATCTGGCCGTGGTGCGGGCAGGACGAGTGGATCGTACTTGGTCTGACGGATATCGAGCAGGTTCTCTGCGTTGATGAACAGCCGGAGTCCGCGGAATCGCCGTTCGGCCAGAGCGCCAAGCAGCAAATGAGGCCGGCCCGTGCTGCGATAGGGATTCTCGTCGAGAGGCTGCCGACCGACGAAATACATTTCGATACCGAATCTTCCCCAGTCGTCCCCTTCCCACATCGCGTTCATCGAAGCTGCATTCGCCGGCGTCAGCGGCACGGGACGTCGAACGTTCTCGTTGGCGTCGAATTCTGTCGAGCTCGTCCACGCGTGCGTCGCGAGCGCGACGAATCCCTCACGGCGATATCGCACCAGCAGCTCTGTTCCCGCGGTTCGCGTCGTCTCTGGCGCGTTGAGAAACTCCACGTACCCATCGTCGAGATATCTCGTCACGACAGGATCCAGAACGACCGATCCAAACACGGTCCCCGTCACTTCGATAGATCCGAAGACGCGTGTGACGTCGAGCGACGCGCCGCGGGCACGCTCGGCACGCAGTCCGCTGAGAGGCCGCACCCGCGACAGTCCGGTTTCCTCTGTCTCTTCCGTAAACGGCGTCGGCGCAAATGCCCCGGTGCCGGCGGCCACGCGAACCGTCCAGCCGGCAGACGGACGCGCAAGGACTGATATCCGAGGCGTTGCGAGGAGTCCGTACTCCGAGTGCGCGTCCGCGCGTGCGCTGACGGCCAACGTCCACTTGTCCGTAAAAGCGATCTCATCCTGCATGAAAAGCGACGGACTCGAGAATTGGTAATCGAACTGAGGCAATTCGTGAACCCTGCTCCTGTCCTGCTGAAATGCGACGCCTCCAACCCATGTCTGGCGCCCGTTGGCGCCTTGCAGGGAGGCTTCGCCAAACCATGTGTTGCGCACGCCGTGCTCGGCTGTGGTTCCGAACCGTCGATCCTGGGAGCGCCGCATGTACGACCCGCGAACGGACAGCACACGATTGCCGAGAGCAAGCCAGCGTCCCACGAAGCCGCCGTCGACGTGGCGGGTCCTCAACGATTCCTCGAATGGCAGGCCGTTGGGCAGCGTCGCCTGCCGCCGCGGTGCCACCATCGCGATCCTCGGCCATGAACCCCATCGTCGCGAACATGTTCTTTCCGGCAGCGTCGTCCGCGAAGAAGCGAGGACGCACGACAACGCGCTCGAACCGGGGAAGGTCGAGCCAGCCGTCGTCGTCCAGGTCCTGAGCCGACTGGCGGTGATAACCGCCGAGCAGAGTCCACGAGGCTGCGTCTCCGATAGGGTTCGCCAGCCACGACGTCAGGTCCTGGCCCGACTGCGAGGTCGCGTTAATGAGGAGCTCACGTTCGGCCTCGGCCGGTCGTCGCGCGACCAGATTGACGACGCCGCCCAGCGCCGACGCCCCGTACAGCGCAGAGGCCGCGCCCTTGATGATTTCGACCTGCCCGAGATCGAGGGGGGGAACCTGCAAAAGGCTGAACGAGTCCCCCTGCGCGCCGTACAGCGGCAGGCCGTCGGCGAGGAGCTGTGAGTAATGGCCCCGCAAGCCCTGGATTCGCACGTTCGCCGCGCCGAGCGCCGGCGAGGTGGTCTGCACGCGCAGGCCCGTTGTTTCTCCCAGGAGCATGGCAACGCTGCCGGGCGTCATCAGCGCCTTCTCTTCGATATCTTCACGGTCGATCACTTCAACGCGCACAGGCTGATCCTGCAGTCGTGTGTTTGTGCGTGTCGCCGTCACAATGACGGATTCTTCCACTTCTGGAATCCGGGAGAGTGTGATCAGCACAGGCGCCGGGCCTTGAGCGGTGAGCACTACGTGGCGGGTCGCAGGCAGATGCCCGGTCGCCCCCGCGCTGATGTCATATTCGCCGGAGGGCAGGTCGAACACCGCGCGCCCATCGACGCCAGAGATCACTGTCCGGCCGCTCACAACAACAGATGCACCCGGAAGGGGAAGATCGTCCGATACGACGTCGACAACGAGGATAAAAAGTTCTGCGTCCTGAGCTTCGGCGCGAAGGGGGAATGGAAAGAACAGAAGCGAGAGAGCCAGCGGCGCGATCCTGAACATGAAGAGATTCATGGTACCGCAACCGCGCCGGGCTACTGAACTGTCCGCGCTTCTTACATCGGTCGCCGTTTTACCGTGGCCGTGCGGGCGTCGAGGTCGACATCGATCGTCGCCTCGGCGCCCGCTTTCTACACGGAAAAACCAAATGGCGATCGCTTGCAGTTATTCGTGCTTGTGCGTGGGATCTGCTGCCGGAGCGGTCGTCGCCCCGCCCTTCGGTACGATCGTGGTCATCGCGGCGGGCTCTTTCGAGCCGCGCTCGCCAACCCAGTGTCTCATTGAGCCGTCAGCGAACGTCTGGTGCGCTTTCCATTGCATCGCGCCGGGTTGAGGATTATGGGCGGTGAATGTGATAGAGCGCGCGCCCTTTCGGCTTGATCTCGCTCTTCCACGTGATGGACGACGATCCGATCCCCGTCCTTCTTCACTTCGAAGGTGAATCCATTGCCGGCCGCGACCTGCATCACATGGATGCCCGCCGGAATCTCCAGCTCGAGGGTGGTCGCGGATTGACAGTCAGCCCTCCGCCATGGCACTCACCGTATAGACCTCTTCGGCCCCCGCCGTGACTCACGCGGAGTCACGATGACGTGCGCGTCGAGGACGACGAAAGAAACAACGAGGCAAGCAAAGACGGCAGCAATATGTTTCTTCATGCGGCTCTCCTTCGTAGATGTGTTCCTCACTTAACTAGTTTACGCGCATCAGGGCATGTGATGTCCTGCATGGGGATCCGTTGCCGCCGGATGCATCGGTTTAATCATGTGCATGTTCCACATCCGCCCCATAACGCCCGCTGCCGGCCGCAGCCGCACGAACACCTGCAGCGACACGGGCCGGACGCCGTAGCTTGCCTGCAGCCGATCTGGCACCGCATAAAACGTTACCGCGGCGCCGACGCCCGTCTCCAGCCGGCGCCAGCGAGGCAGCGCGCGGACCGTGCCGACCGTAAGCGCCGATACGGTGTCTTTCTCCTCGTGCCCGATGGAGTCGTCCAAAAGAAGCGTGGCCGTTTCAACTTCGACGTACTCGAGGCGGCCAAACGTCGAATATCGTCCCGATCGCTTAGTCGCTTCGAGTACGAACGATGCGCGGTTGACCTCGTCGCCGTTGTTCATGCCATAGGCGGCCGTGGCGGCCGTAAAGTTCTCGCCGCTCTGCTTCAGCCACGATGCCGATGCTGTGGTCCTTACGATGTCGCCGTGGCCGAACTCCTCAGGATCATTCAACCATCCAGACGACAGTTGAAGCTCCCACTCCTGCCGGGGCCGTACCCATATGCGCGCCGCGAACGAATCGAGTGGGCCGAAATCGAAGTCCCACCGATCCTCGTCAGGCTCGCGTCCGTTGAATACCGAGCCTTCCATTGTCCACGGTCCGTGATCAATCGCTGCCGTGACGACGCCGAATGCGATGTGCGTCGAATCGAGCGTGTGGTGTCCGAGCGGGGACATTGGGTTTTCCATAGACGAAGCGCGATGCATAAATGCGACAGGACCGAGCGCGGGCTCTGCCGACGGACCTCCAGCCAGGGTGATTCCCGTGCGGGAACCAATCGGGATGCGCCACACCGCGGCGAGCTGCATGAACAGATCGTGCGGGTGCTGATAATCGACAAGGGGCTTGCCCTCGAACGCTTCGCCGACCTGGAAGAGCTCACGATAGCCTTTCTTCCCGACGGTCACAGGATCGAGGCTCAGCATCGTGTTGATCGTGAGGTTCGTGCGGCCCGCCTTGCGGCTGAACATGCCCATCCACCAGTTGGGAACGCGGAACTCGTCCCCCCCGCGTGGCGCCGCCTGATGGTTGAAGAGTCCATATACGACGCCGTCCTGCATGACGTGCCAGCCAGCGGCTTCCGCCTGGGCGAATGCGGAAACGGGAAGGGTCACAGTTGCCGCCAATGCGATGGCGACAATCCTTTCAACGAGCATCGTGTTCTCCTCACGGGCACGCCGACCTGAAGGTCGGCACTACGGCCGCGCGATCTACGGGCCGACCTGAAGGTCGGCACTACGGTCGCGCGACTGCCGACCTGAGTCGGCCTAGACCGGCGCGATGGGCCGATGTCGACGTCTGACGCGATCGGGCCGACCTCAAGGTTGGCACTACGTCGTGGCACTACATTTTGACCGTGGCACGTCGTAGTGCTGGCCTTCAGGCCAGCCGTCGCTCTCCAGAGAGAGATGAATCAGATGCGAAGAGGATTTAGAAACGCAGCACCGGGCGGGGCACCGGACGGTGAGAGGTCCGGAGGATGAGCGATCCTGCGTGACGGGTGCGGCGCCATAACTTCTGCGACAGGAACCGCCGCGGGTATTTCGGCTCGTGACACACGGGCTGTCGACGTCGCGATCGCGTCCGCGGGCGCCGCGTCGCACTGCTGGCGAACGTCCTGGCGAATGACTGGGCTTGACCAAGACGTCGTCGCGCTGTCACGCATGTGGCCGCGGTGATGCTCATGCGATGGGGCGGCGGCGTCTACGCTTGCGGTCTGCGGATGATGATCGTGATCGTTCGCCATCGACCAGCAGCAGGGGGGAAACCCGGCGGCCACCGTCAGCCACGCCGTCAGATACACACTCAACAGGCGAACCGCAACCCTCATCGAGAGCGTCAGATATATCACATTTGCGTTGCCGAAGCGGCGCTGTTGTAATGGTCGACAGGAGGCATGATGGAACGCGATGTTGTGTGTGGAATGGACGTAGATCCTGCCAAGGCCGCGGCGACAAGCGTGTACAACGGCAAGACGTACTATTTCTGTGCGCAAGTGTGTAAGAACAAGTTCGACGCCGAGCCGCAGAAATACGTCAAGTAGATGGCGCAACAGGTAGAAAAGGACGTTCTCGATCCTGTCTGCGGCATGACGATCTCGCCGGCCGATTCGGTCGGCGAGATCGAGCACCGCGGCCACACGTATTACTTCTGCAACCAAAGCTGCCTCGACCGTTTCAAAGCGAGTCCAGACGAGTTCCTCGCCCCGGGAGTCGCCCGCCGCCAGACATCCGCGCCCCCGAATCCCGAGGCGGAATACACCTGCCCGATGCACCCCGAGATTCGACAGCTTGGTCCTGGCTCGTGCCCGATCTGCGGGATGGCGCTCGAGCCAGTGAACGTCTCGCTCGACGAGCAGCCGAACAAAGAGCTCGACGACATGACGCGACGCCTATGCTGGTCGTTCGCGCTCACTCTTCCAATCCTGCTGGTCATGGTCGATGAGTTTCTTCTCGGACAGCCGATCCATGCGCGGATCGACGCCCGCGCCCTGGCATGGATAGAACTGGTTCTGGCGACCCCGGTCGTCCTGTGGGCTGGATGGCCGTTCTTCGCGCGAGGCTGGGCGTCCGTCGCGACCAGACACCTCAACATGTTTACGTTGATCGCGCTCGGCGTCGGCGCGGCGTACGGCTTCAGCGTCGTCGCGACGATCGCACCGGATCTCTTTCCGCACGCCTTCCGCATGGGCGGGGACGTTGCCGTGTATTTCGAGCCGGCCGCCGTCATCGTTGTGCTTGCGTTGCTCGGCCAGGTGCTGGAGTTGCGCGCGCGAAGCCGCACCGGCGCGGCGATCCGTACGCTGCTCGGGCTTGCGCCGAAAACGGGGCAGCGCATTGATCCGGATGGAACCGAGCGCGATGTGCCGCTTGGCGATATTCGTGTCGGCGATCGGATGCGCGTGCGGCCCGGTGAGCGCGTCCCCGTGGACGGCGTCGTCCTCGACGGCGCGACAAGCGTGGATGAATCGATGGTGACGGGGGAACCCATCCCTGTCGAAAAAGCGGCGGGCGCTCCGGTGACCGGCGGCACCGTGAATGGCACTGGAACGATCGTGATGCGCGCGACTCGCGTCGGCGCCGACACGCTGCTCGCCCAGGTCGTTCGCATGGTGACCGATGCGCAACGCTCGCGTGCGCCGATCCAGCGGCTGGCAGACGTCGTGGCAGGGTGGTTTGTTCCGCTGGTGGTGATTGCGGCCGTCGCGACGTTCGTCGCGTGGGCGCTCGTCGGGCCGGAGCCGAGGCTCTCGCACGCGTTCGTCAATGCGATTGCGGTGCTCATTATCGCGTGCCCGTGTGCGCTCGGCCTCGCGACGCCGATGTCGATCATGGTGGGCACCGGACGCGGCGCCGAAGCCGGTGTGCTGTTCCGCAACGCAGAAGCGCTCGAAGTACTCGAGACCATCACGACTCTTGTAGTGGACAAGACCGGCACGTTGACCGAAGGGAAGCCGCGCCTTCTGACGGTTGCACCGGCCGCGCCGCTCGATGAGTCAACGCTTCTTCGGCTAACCGCCAGTCTCGAGCGCGTCAGTGAGCATCCGTTGGCAGGAGCGATCGTCGCGGGCGCGCGCGAGCGGAATATCGGATTGTCACCAGTGCAGCAGTTCGCGTCGACGACGGGGGAAGGGGTGAGTGGACAGGTGGAAGGCCGGTTTGTGGCCGTCGGTAATCTGCGATATCTCGAACGTCTGCGCGTCGATCCGGGCTTTCTCCGCGCGCGGGGCGATGAGCTCCGGCTCGCCGGCCAGACAGTGATGTTCGTGGTGATCGACGGCCGGGCCGCCGGTCTCATCGGCGTCGCAGATCCGGTGAAGCCGACGACGCGTGACGCGATTGGCGCGCTTCATCGCGAGCGACTGAAAGTGGTGATGCTCACCGGCGACAACCGCACGACCGCCGAAGCGGTGGCCAGGACAGTCGGTATCGATGCGATCGAAGCGGATGTGCTGCCCGATCAGAAAGTGGCGGTAGTGAAGCAGCTGCAGCAGCGCGGCGAGCGCGTGGTGATGGCGGGCGACGGCATCAACGACGCACCGGCGCTCGCCCAGGCCGACGTAGGCATAGCCATGGGCACCGGTACGGACGTTGCGATGGAGAGCGCGGACGTGACGCTGGTCAAGGGCGATCTGCGCGGCATCGTCCGTGCGCGCCGGCTTAGCCGGGCAACGATGAAGAACATCAGGCAGAACCTGTTTTTTGCGTTTGTCTACAACGTGCTCGGCGTGCCGATTGCGGCGGGCGTGTTGTATCCCGTGTTTGGGTGGCTGCTCAGCCCGATGATCGCGAGCGCGGCGATGACCTTCAGCTCTGTGTCGGTCATCGCGAACGCGCTACGGCTTCGAAAAATGCGCCTCTAGCTGGACGGGTTTGCTCGTGAGATCATGACGACATGGGCCGCATCGTTGCCGTTGCGTTAATTGCCTTCACCCTCACCGTCGCCTCGTCGGTCGCTGCCCAGACAACCGCCGCGTCGTTGACGCTCACCACCAGGCCGTCGCCGCTTGGCCTTGGGCAGAACCTTTTTGAAGTCATCGTCAAGGACGCGAAGGGACAGCCGGTAGCGAACGCCGACGTCTCTCTCGTGCTCCTGATGCCGGCCGACCCGAAGACCAAACATCCCGAGATGCGAACCGAGGGCAAGCTGAACAACGTCGGCGCAGGAAAGTACAACGGGATCGCCATCGTTACGATGGCCGGTGGCTGGGACGTCACCGTCGCCGCGAGCCGGAACGGCAAGGAGCTCGCGCGAAAGACGCAGCGCCTCATCGCCTATCTGAAGGCGCCTTCGAAGGCAAAGTAAACGACGGCGCGACACACCAGCCTTCGGCCAATCAGACGAAAATGTCGGTCGAAATTTATTTCTCTGCAACTTTGTGTGTTTGCTTCCGGGCGATAATCGTCGACATCAAAGAATTCCCAGCGTTTTTGCGAAATTGTCGCGGACGTGATCTGGAACCAGCCTTGCTCATGCATGCGCAGAAGTCCGGAAGGGGCGCACATGGCAACGAGCTCAGCGGGATTGAAACTGGCGGAAACGACGACAAGCAGCGGCACGAACGAGCTTCGGCGCCTGTCGACGTTGCTCGAAATCAGTCAGACATTGGCGGCGGGGACAAACCAGAAGAGCGCGCTCCATCAGGTGCTCGGCATCCTCGATCGGCATCACAGCATCATCCGCAGCACTGTCGCACTGCTGACCCCCAACGGCGATATTGAGGTCGTCGCCGCCGAGGGCCCGCCGGGCGGGAAAGCTGACGCGACATTCCGGCTCGGTGAAGGGATCACCGGCCGGGTGGTGCAGAGCAGCAAGCCGATCGTGGTGCCGAGGGTATCGCGCGAGCCGATGTTCCTGCGGCGAACCTCCGAGCGCCCGGAACTGGCGCGCGAGGAGATCAGCTACGTCTGCGTGCCTATTCTGTTGAATCGGAAGGCCGCCGGCGCGTTGGGCGCGGACTTCCGCTTCAAGGCCGATCGTGACTTCGACCGCGCGGTGAAGTTCCTTGGCGTCGTCGCCTCGCTGATGGCCCAGTCGATTCGCATTCAGCGCGTGATCGATGCCGAGCGCGAGCGGCTCCGAGAGGAAAATACGCACCTCAAGAGCGAGCTGCGGGAGCGCTACGATTTTTCCAATATTCTCGGGACCAGCGGCCCGATGCGGCTGGTGTACGAGCAGGTGTCGCAGGTGGCGCGCACGGATACGACGGTGCTCATCCGGGGTGAATCGGGCACCGGGAAGGAGCTGATCGCGCAGGCCATTCATTACAACTCGCTGCGCGCGAAGCGTCCATTCATCAAGGTGAGCTGCGCCGCGCTGCCCGAGAGCCTGATCGAGTCCGAGCTGTTCGGTTACGAAAAGGGCGCCTTTACAGGCGCCCATGCGACGAAAAAGGGGCGGTTCGAGCTCGCCGAGGGGGGCTCGCTCTTTCTCGATGAGATTGGCGAACTGAACGTGGCTACGCAGATCAAGCTGCTCCGCGTGATTCAGGCCCGCGAGTTCGAGCGGTTGGGCGGCACCAAGACGATTCGATCCAATGTGCGCCTGATCACGGCGACCCACAAGGACATCGAGTCGGCGATTCGGGACGGCAGTTTCCGTGAGGATCTGTACTACCGACTCAATGTGTTTGCGATCTTCCTGCCGCCGTTACGCGAGCGGAAGCCCGATCTGCTGCTGCTCGCCGATCACTTTCTCGAGAAGGCCTCGCTCTCCCACGGCAAGCACATCAAGCGGATCTCGACGCCGGCGATCGACATGCTGATGGCGTATCACTGGCCGGGCAACGTGCGGGAGCTCGAAAACGCCATCGAACGGGCGGTCGTCGTTTGTGACGGGCAGGTCGTCCACGCCCACCATCTGCCGCCGACATTGCAGACCGCCGCATCTTCCGGTACGGCGATGAGCCTGTCGCTGAAGGACGCGATCGACGCCTATGAGAAGGATTTGATCCAGGACGCGTTGAAAACGGCGCGCGGCAATCGCGCAAAGGCCGCGCGCCTGTTGAACACCACCGGGCGAATCATGAACTACAAGGTCCGCCACCTGGGCATTGACTGGCGCCGCTTCAGGAAGTAACAAAAACGCGGCTCGGTACCACAAAAGCGACAAAATTATCTGTTCTGATGCGCCACTGCCGCGCCGAGTCGCAAAGGCGCACAGATCGTCTGTCAGAAATTTCGGCAGCGTCGCTTCGGCTCGACGTCAGGCCGGTGAAAAGAAACATGAATGTAGGCGTACGGGCGAACTCCGACGCGTTTGTGGGATCTCGGAGACCCTTCAATCCGGCAATTTCCTAGTAAATTCGCATTTGCGGCCGAATCTTCACTGGCGTCTGTCTTGCACAAACACAAGTCGTCATTTTTCAAGCGCCGCCCTGCGCGGCCCTTTCACAGCTTCAAGAGGTGCTCAATGAATCAAGCCGATACCGCGTGGATGCTGGTTTCGACCGCCCTAGTTCTGCTGATGACGCCGGCGCTCGCGTTCTTTTATGGCGGGCTCGTCCGCTCGAAAAACGCCCTCAACACGATGATGATGAGCTTCATCTCGCTCGGATTTGTCGGGATCTTGTGGGCGGTTGTCGGGTATTCGCTCTCATTCGCGCCAGGTAATAACTACATCGGCGATCTGTCGCGCCTCGCCTTGAGGGGCGTGGGGCTCGAGGCCCAGGGCACCATCCCGCACTACCTCTTCATGGCCTATCAGGGCACGTTCTGCATCATCACGGCGGCGCTCATCTCTGGCGCCATCGTCGAGCGCATGCGCTTTTCGGCTTACCTGACCTTTATCGTCCTGTGGGCGCTCGTCGTTTATTCGCCCGTGGCGCACTGGGTGTGGGGCGGCGGCTGGCTCGCCGACATGGGCGCGCTCGACTTCGCGGGCGGCACCGTCGTCCACGTGAACGCCGGTGTTGCAGCGCTCGTCGCGGCAATCGTCATCGGCAGGCGCAAGGACTATCCGAGTTCGTCGCTGCTGCCGCACAACGTGCCGTTCACGCTGCTGGGCGCGGGCCTGCTCTGGTTCGGGTGGTTTGGCTTCAACGCGGGCAGCGCGCTCGCGGCCAGCCCGATTGCGGGGCTCGCGTTCGTCACGACCTTTTTGGCGCCGATGGGCACGCTTGTCGCCTGGACGCTGCTCGACTACATGCGCTCGGGCAAGCCGACCGCCGTGGGGTGCGCGACTGCGATCGTCGTCGGCCTCGTGGCGGTCACGCCGGCCGCCGGCTTCGTCGGCCCGATGAGCGCGATCGCGCTCGGTGCGATCGCCGCATTCCCCAGCTACTTTGGGCTCGTATGGCGCGCCAAGACGTCGTTGGATGACTCGCTCGACGTCGTGGCCGCGCACGGCGTCGGGGGAACCGTGGGTGCGTTGCTAACCGGAGTATTCGCCCAGAAGGCGCTCAACGGCGTCGCCGATGGCGTGCTCTTCGGCAACCCTGCGCAGCTCGGCATTCAGGCGATGGCTGTTGCCGCGACCATCGTCTACAGCGGCGTGATGAGCTTCGTGCTGCTCAAGCTCATCTCACTGGTGGTCCCGTTGCGCGTCTCGGCGGCCGACGAAGACACCGGCCTCGACCTCATCAATCACGGCGAAGAGGCCTACGTGCACGGCGAGAACCTCGCGATGTCGCAGACCACGGCGGCCACAAAGGTTCCGGCCAGGGCATTGCGCTCGGAGCTCGCCTAGGACACGTCTACCGGCGGTGCCGATCATGGCGATCGGCACCGCCACGGCATCGACCGATTTCATGGAGGCACACTTGATCCCATCCCTTCCTTTCCGCTCACGACTACATTGCGTTGCGCTCGCGGGCGCGGTGCTGCTGACCTTTTCGAGCGCCGCACGGGCACAGGACCCCGATCCCAATCCCGGCGCGATCACGCTGACAACGGGCATCGATTTTCCTTCGGTGTACTTCTTTAGAGGCATCCGTCAGGAAGGCGCGCCCAAGCTCACGATGTTTCCTTACGGTGATATAGGTATCGCGCTCTTCTCCGGCGACGGCGGTGTCAAGAGCGCCAGCGTGAACTTTGGTATCTGGAACAGCCTGAATACCGGCTCCTCTGGACTGGATGCAGAAAACCCTGAGAAGCGCATCCACTACGAACAGGACTTCTACGCCTCGCTGTCTCTCGGTTTCGGAGGGGGCATCACGCTGATGCCGATGTTCACGACCTACACGAGCCCGAACGGCTCGTTCGGTACCGTGAACGAGCTTCTGCTCAAGGTGTCGCACGCCAGCAAGTACGCTCCGTACGGATTGGTTGCCTTCGAGTTGAGCGGCCAGGCGGATGGTGGCAGCGAGGAAGGGACCTACGCCGAGATCGGCATCGGACCGAGCTGGCCGCTGGGGGGCAAAGGCATCACAGTCGGCATTCCAGTGAAGCTCGGCTTCAGCTTGGGCGATTACTACGAGGCCAACGGGGAGGATAACGGATTCGGCTATTTCGACATTGGCGCGCTGTTCACCGTTCCGTTCAGCAGTGCCCCGACCAAATTCGGCTCGTGGAACCTCCACGGCGGCGTGAACTACCTCGCGCTCGGGGACGGGACGAAGTCGTTCAACGTGAAGGACGGTACAGCGGAAGGCAGCCAGGTGATCGCGTCGATCGGGATCGGCCTGTCCTACTAGCGCGGGCCGTGGGGGCGGCTAAGGGACTCTAGGGACTAGGGATTAGGGATTAGATCCCAATCCCAATCCCGGATCCCTGATCCCTAATCCCTAGTCTGCGAAGTATCCTTATGACCGTATGTGTGCCCATGGGTCCCGTTAAGAAGGACGTCGATCAGGCCGAGCTGCGGCTCCGTCTCTCGGCTTCGCTCGACGAGGCGCGGACCCAGCTGATTGACGCCACCGAGCGGGGAGAAGGCGGTCGCGTGGCGCTCGCCCGCCACGCCGAGTGCATCGACGGCATCGTCCGCGAACTCGTCGAGAATGCCCGCACGCACACGCAGGCTGCGCTCGCCGTATTTGCCGTTGGCGGTTACGGGCGCAAATCCCAGTTTCTCCACTCCGACATCGATCTGCTCGTGCTGTTCGCCGACGCCATTGGCCGGCCCGAGGAGCGCTTCGTCAAGAGCCTGCTGCATCCATTGTGGGATTTGCGGTTCCAGGTCGGGCATCACGTACGGGAGCTTGGCGATTTCGATCGCCTCGACACCACCAATCCCGAATATCTGCTGGCGCTGATGGATCTCCGTCCCCTGGCAGGCGATCGCGAGCTCACTGACAGACTTGGCACGGTCATGAAGTCGTCGGCGCCCGTCTGGCGTCCGCAGATTCTCGATGCGCTCGTCACGCTCACCGATCAGCGCCACAGCGAGTTCCAGGACACGCTCTATCAGCTCGAGCCGGACGTCAAGGACGGCCCCGGAGCGCTGCGTGACGTGTGGGCGACACGCATGATGTTGCGACTGGGCGGCGATCGTCGGCGCATTGCGCGCGGGCCGTCACCCGATCGACTGAGCGACGCGGAAGAGTTTCTGATGCGCATCCGGTCTGGCTTGCATGTCGATACCGGCCGCAACGTCAACGTGCTCAGCTACGAGCTGCAGGAGAAGGCGGTCGACCGTCTTCGCTATGTGAACGGCGACATGCGCCGGCGCGTCGAAGCGCTGATGACCGATTATTTCAAAGACGCCCGCAGCGTGACGCGCGGGCTCGGTCGCGTTCGCCGGGCTGCGCTGCCTCCGGCGCCAACGCCGATCCGGCTGATTGGCGAGAACCTCATGTGGGTGGTCGAAGGCATCACGTTCGCCGACGCGGCGAGCGCCGCATCCGCTCCAGCGGAATGGCTGCGCGCGTTCGAGGCGGCGATCTCGCGCAACGTGCCGGTCGCGGACGATGCGCTCGCCCTCATGGAGCGCGAGCAGCAGCGACATGCATATACGCCAGACGTGTTCTACCCGACGGCGGAACACCAGCGTCGGGTTCTGCAGTTCATGCGTCCGCGTCCCGGCCTCTCGGCACGGCTTGGCGAGATGCGCGACTGCGGCCTGCTCGGGGCAATGTTTCCCGAGTTGAATGAGATTGCGTGCCGGGTGACCCGCGATTTCTATCACAAGTACACGGTCGACGAGCACACGCTCCTCACAGTTCGGAACGCCGAGCGCCTGCTCATCAACCCGCGATTCGGGCCGATTCTCCGGGAAGTGCACGAGCCCGAGCTGCTCGTGCTGTCGCTGCTGTATCACGACGTCGGCAAGGCGCGCGAGGGCGATCACTCCATCGTCGGCGCAGAGATGGCGGCGGCGATGAGCCGCCGGCTGGGCCTCGATGATGACGCATCGCAGACGATCGACTTTCTCATCCGGCATCACCTGAAGATGTCGCGCGTCGCATTCCGGCGCGATACGGAGGAGCCCGAGGTCGTACGCCAGTTCGCGTCGATGTTCGGCACAGAAGAGCAGCTCAAGATGCTCGTGCTGTTGACACTGTGTGACGTCGGCGCGGTGAGCCCGGACACGCTGACGCCGTGGAAGGAAGAACTGCTCTGGCGGTTGTACGTCGACGCGTACAATCACATGACACTCGGCTACGGCGACGATGTGATCGATCGCGACCAGGCGCTGGTGGCCGCGCTGCAGGCGAACCGCCCCTCTGACATTCCGGAAGCTGAGATGGCGACCTTTCTCGAGGGGCTGCCCCGGCGATACCTGATCCTGTTCACCCATGACTCGATCTATCGTCATGTCAGACTGTCGCGCGATATCCGGCCGAACGAGGCGCACTTCTTCCTCGAGAAAAAATCCGAGGCCTGGGAGCTGACCGTGGTGTCGCTCGATAAGCCGTTTCTGTTCACGAACATCTGCGGCGTGCTGGCGTACTTCGGCATGGACATCCTGCGGGGACATGCGTTGACGAGCCCCGCGGGGCTCGCCCTTGACGTATTTCAGTTCGCCGACAGCGACGCGTTTTTCGAGCTTAACTCGCAGGGTCCGAAAGAGTTCGATCGCCGCCTGCGGGAAGTCGTCAGCGGCGAGACCGACGTAACGTCGCTTTTGAGAAGCAAGGAAGGCAGCGTGCTCGCTCGCCGCTCGCTCGTGCGGCGCACACCTGTCGTGCATTTCGATTCTGGCCATTCCCAGCGCTACACCGTGCTCGAGCTGGTGGCGGACGATGCGCCTGGCTTGCTGCACAGGGTCAGCCGCGTAATCTCGGATCGCGGAATCGACGTCGATCTCGTGCTGATTTCGACCGAAGGGCAGAAAGCGATCGACGTGTTCCACATTACTCGCGGAGGATCCAAGCTTTCTGAAGACGACGAATCGTCGCTGAAAGCCGATCTCGAACAAATGTTGAAGGAGACCGCATGAAGCTGATCAAGGCAATCGTCCGTCCGAATATGGTTGACAACATCAAGGAAGCGCTCGGCAAGCTGAATATCGCGGGCATGACCGTCACGGAAGTACGCGGCCACGGCCGCCAGAAGGGGCACACGGCGGTGTACCGAGGTCGCGAATACGAGGTGAGTCTGCTGCCAAAAATGGAGATCGAGGTGGTCGTCCCCGACACGGCTGTCGACGAGGCCATCAAGGCCATCATCGGCGCGGCGAGGACCGGTGAGATCGGGGACGGGCGCGTGTTCGTGATGCCTGTCGAACAGGGCTACAACATCAGGACGGGTGAAAAGGACGTCTGATGCCTTGCAGCGTGCTGGTGGTGGTGAGTGGCTAGCCCATCAGATCTCTTCCTTTCGCCTGACCTCACCGAGGATCAGGCGCGCGCGTACCTCCAGTCGCTGGGTTTCCGCGATGCCGCGGCGGTAGACGAGCACTTTCAGAGAATGGCCGACGACCTCGTCGCGCGCGAGGCTCTCGGCCGTCTCGCGCCAGATCTGTTTCCTGCCATCCTCGAATCTCCAAATCCGGACGGCGCAGTCGCGGGCATCGCGCAGTACGTCGCGTCGCGGAGCGGCCGCGCGATGTTTCTCGACTACCTTCGCGAAGATCCCCGCGCGCTGCACGTGCTGACGTATGTGATGGGTGCATCTCAACAGCTGGGCGACATCCTCATACGGACGCCGGAGTACTTTCACTGGCTGGTCGCGCAGGTCGAGCGCAGCGCGCCCGATCGGCAGGATCATGAGGAAGAGCTCGTCTCGGCGTTTGCGACCATCGACGACCCGGTCGAAGGGCTCCACATGCTCCGGCGATGGAAGCGCCGCGAGATATTGCGCATCGGGACGCGCGATCTGCTTCGTCACGAAACGGTTCCGACGGCGTCCGCCCAGCTTTCGGATGTCGCGGCCGTCGCGATCGATTTCACTCTAGCGATCGTCATGCAGCAGCGGCTGGATGCGGAGGGGCGCGAAAAACTGCCGGGGACGTTCGCGGTCATCGGCACCAGGAGCCTCGGAGGACGCGAGATGGGCTACGGCGCTGCCGTGAACGTGCTCTACGTCTACGACGCGGCGGGCGCGGATGTCGCGGATGCGAATGCCGCCGGAGAATTTTTCGTGAGGGTCGGAAGTGAACTGACAGCCGCCCTCGACGACGACGCGGGCGAGGGGCGCCTCTACAGCGTCGACGTGCCAGCGTGGCCTCGAATGGATGGAGCGCTGCGAGCCTGCTCGCTCGACGAATACGCCGCGCGCTACGCAAACGGACAGGATATGGGCGAACGACTCGCGCTGACACGGGCGCGTCCGATCGCGGGGGACGCAGGGCTGGGCGCGCGATTCATGGCGGCCTGCCAGTCGTATATCTACCGTGATAGCGCGCCGAAACCGATGCCGAGTCCGGGCGATGAGGGCAGTCGTGCCGCGTACCGGATTGAGGCGTTGATGGAGGCGTTCCAGGTCGCCTACGGGTTGCAGCACGTTGCGCTTCGCTCGACATCCACCCTCGGCACCCTCGAAGCGTTGGGAAGGGCCGGCCTGATTCCGGAGCAGGTCTGCCGAGAGCTCGACCATGCGTACGTATTCCTTCGTACGGCCGAGCACCGCAAGCAGCTCGGACTTGCGGACGCCGATATGGACAAGCAAGTCGAGGCGTCGCGCACACGCGTACGCGAATTGTGCGACACGATAGGTCGATTGGCCGACTGATAGAATCGCACAATCTTGGCCGCTCTTCTAATCTGCCAATCGACATTCTTCAATCTGTCAACAATCCCTCAACCTTCCAATCTTCCATCTGCCAATGTTTGATGTTGTAGGCATCGGCACGAACTCCGTTGACGAAGTTCTGCAGCTGCCGCTTGCCGTGAGCGCTGTGGTGCCCGGCGGGAAAGTGCGCGTCAGCGATAGGCGATTCCTGTGCGGCGGCCAGACGGCGACAGTGGTGGCGGCCTGCGCCGCAATGGGTCTGCGCTCGGGGTACATCGGAGCGTTCGGGTCGGACGAGCATGGCCGCCTGATCCGTGACACCCTGACCGAACGTGGGGTCGACGTGCGCGACGCGGTCGAGTGCGACGCGCCAAATCGCGGCGCCGTCATTCTCGTCGATCCCCAAGGCGACCGCACCGTTCTCTGGCATCGCAGTCAACGACTGAATGTTCCGTCGGATAGGCTGCAGCCTTCTGCGATGCGCGCGCGCATTGTCCACGTCGATGACGATGATCCTGAACTCGCGTTGTTCGCAGCGGCGGCGGCCTGCCGCAACGGCGCGTCTGTGACGAGCGACCTCGAGCATGCATCCGATCACGCCGAGCGGTTGATTGGCGCGGTGACCTATCCGATTCTTGAGCAGCGGTTGCCGGCATCGATCACCGGCGAGCGCGATCCTGAGAGATCCTTGAGAAAGCTGCGGCGCCTCAACAGTGGCGTGCTCGTGATGACGCGGGGGGTAGAAGGGTCGGTGGCGCTCGACGGCGATGCTTTTCACGTAGCGCCGGCGTTTGCGGTGAAGGTTGTTGACGGCACCGGCGCTGGTGACGTATTCCGCGCCGGGTTCATCTACGGATTGCTGCAGCAGTGGACGGTTCCAGAGATGCTTCGCTTCGCGAATGCGGCCGCGGCGCTCAGCTGCACCAGGGCCGGCGCGATCCCGTCAGTACCCGAGCTCGGCGAGATCGGTAATCTTCTCGACTCGCAGCCGCACGCCCCTCGTCACTGAATACTGCCGACCTTCACCGGGTCTCCCGTGCGATGTGCGGCAGTGGCCGCCAAGGCAATCCGAAGCGCTTCGACCCCATCCTTGATGACGACCGGCGGTTCTCGATCGTGCAGCACGTTCTGTGCGAAGTTCCTCAGCTGAAGCGTGTAGGCGCGCTCGAAGCGCTCCATGAAGTACGGCACGGTGTCGTGCGCGACATTGTTCTTGGTCATCGTGTAGAGCGGCGTTTCGCGCAAGTACCCGACCCGCAGCGTTCCCGCATCGCCGAGCAACTCGGTGCTGATGTCGTAGCCGTACACGCCGTTGCGGGTCAGATCGATGACGCCAAGACGCCCGTCCGCGAACACCAGCGTTGCGATGGCGTTGTCGATGTCGCCGATCGACGCCATTTCCGGGTACGCGAGTACCGCGCCGGCCGCGAGCACGGTGTCGACATCGCCCATGAACCAGCGGGCGAGGTCGAAATCGTGAATGCCCATGTCGACCATGATGCCGCCGCTGCTCGCGGGGTTCGCGTACTCGAGGCTGGGCCTGAACGGATCGCGGGAGGACGATTTGAATACCACCGGCCGGCCGATCGCGCCCTGTTCGATTTTCTCTTTGGCGGCTGCATACCCGGGATCGAACCGTCTCATGAAACCCATCTGAAAAAAGGATCCCGTCTTCTCGACGGCATCCGCCATCGCCCGGCACTCCGCAAGGCTCAGCGCCGGTGGCTTTTCGCAGAAGGTCGGTTTCTTCGAGCGCGCCGCAGCGATCGCGTTTTCTCGATGCGCGTGCGTGGGGCTGACAATCACGACGGCGTCGACGTTCGCATCGGCGATCAGTTCGTCGGCAGAGGCATACGCCTTCGGCACGTCGAATTCCTCCGCGACACCGGCAGCGAGCGGGTGATCGATGTCCGCTACGGCGACGACGGTGGTTTCTGGGATGCGCGTCGCCAGATCGCGAACGTAGACCTTGCCGAGCCGTCCTACGCCGATAACACCGACTTTGAGTTTGGCCATACCGGACTACTAACCCTAACCACCAACTACCACCCAGCGAGTGCTAGTGTATCTCAGCCGCATGCACTATCTGCTCGAAGTGGAGGGCGTTCGAAAAGTGTTTCCGGGCGTCGTGGCGTTGAATGACGTGTCGCTCCGGGTCTCGGCGGGCACCGTTCACGCGCTAATGGGAGAAAACGGCGCGGGAAAGTCGACGCTGATGAACATCGTCGCCGGCCTGCTGACACCGGATGCCGGTGATATCAGGCTGCCTGGGCGCGTCGCGATGATTCACCAGGAGTTGCACCTCATGCCGTCGATGACGGTGGCGGAGAATGTGTTTCTGGGACGCGAACCGTTGACGCGATTCCGGCTGGTCGATGACGCCGCGCTGGCCCGGCGGACGGCCGCCATCCTGGCGACGCTGAACGTAGACGTCGATCCCGATGCGCGTGTCGCCGACCTGTCGCTCGCGCAACGCCAGATGGTAGAGATTGCGCGTGCGGTGTCGCGGGAGGCTGACGTCCTCATCATGGACGAGCCGACATCAGCGCTGTCGGAACGAGAGGTGGCGAAGCTCTTTAGCATCGTGGCCGACCTCAGGGCGCAAGGGAAGGCCGTGATCTACATTACGCACAAGATCGACGAAGTCTTTCTGATCGCAGACGAGGTCACAGTCATGCGCGACGGCCGCGTCGTTGGATCCCTGCCGGCAAGCCAGCTGGATCGCGATCGGCTCATCACGATGATGGTTGGCCGCGAGCTGACCCAGCTGTTCCCGAAAAACAATCTGCCGACCGATCGCATCGCGATATCGGTCAAGGGACTCTCGCAGGAAGGCGTGTTTTCGGACGTGTCGTTCGATGTGCGCTGCGGCGAAATCCTTGGGGTGGCTGGACTGGTCGGATCCAGGCGTACCGAAGTCGCGGAAACGCTCTTTGGGTTGAGGCGTCCGAGTTCCGGTGAGATCACGATCGACGGCGGGCCGGTCCGTATCGATTCTCCGGCCGCAGCTATCGAACGAGGCATCGCATTTCTTACCGAGGATCGAATGAGCAGCGGCCTCTTCCCGCCGCTGAACGTGCACGAGAACATGGAAGTGCCGGTCCTGAACGGCGAGTTCGTGAGCGGGGGATTCGTCAAGCAAGCGAGGCTCATTGCGGCCTGCCGCGTCGCCGCTGCCGCCGTGCACATCAAGACCCCGGAGCACCTGTTCGAGCCCGTTCAGCACCTCAGTGGCGGGAACCAGCAGAAGGTCCTGGTGGGCCGATGGCTGTTGACCGCGCCCCGTATATTGATTCTCGACGAGCCGACGCGCGGCGTCGATGTCGGTGCGAAGGCTGAAATTCACCGATTGATTACGACGCTTGCCGCACGCGGTGCCGCGGTGATCATGATCTCGTCCGAGATGCCTGAGATTCTGGGAATGAGCGACCGGGTCATGGTGATGCGGCAAGGGCGCGTCGCCGGAATCGTCGAGCGGTCCGAGGCGAATCAGGTCGAACTCATGAGGCTCGCCGCGAATTGACGACGCGGCGACGCCTGGATGACGCCGGCATATTCCTAGTGCTGATCGGCATCGCGGTCATGTTCGAGCTGATCGGGTGGAGCACGCGCGGCTCGAGCTTTCTCTTCAACGGGCAGCGCCTGCTCGTGATGGTTCTCCAGGTCTCAATAGTCGGCCTGCTCGCGATCGGCGTGACGCAGGTGATTCTGACCGGCGGAATCGATCTGTCTTCCGGGTCGGTCGTTGCCCTCGCCGCGATGATCGCCGCAAGCCTCGCGCAGACACCGAACGCTCGCGCCGTCTTTCCTGAACTGACCAATCTGCCTGTCGTCGTCCCGGTTGCGGCCGGTCTCGCGACGGGGGTGCTTGCCGGCGTGGTGAACGGCTCACTGATCGCGTACACCCGCATCCCTCCGTTCATAGCGACGCTGGGCATGATGGTGAGTGCGCGTGGCCTCGCTCGGTACTACACGCAAGGCCAGCCCATCAGCATGTTGACGGACAATTACACCAGCCTCGGCGCTGGAGCGGTGCCGGTGGTGATCTTCCTTGCCGTCGCGGCTGGCTTTCACATTCTGCTTCGCCACACGCGGTATGGAAAGTACACCTACGCGATTGGCGCCAACCCGTTGGCGGCTCGCGTTTCCGGAGTGCGGGTCGAGCGCCATCTTGTTGTGGTGTACACGATCGCCGGGTTCCTCTCAGGACTTGGCGGGGTCGTCACGTCGGCGCGTGCCGCGAGCGGCCAGGCGGGCATGGGCATGTCCTACGAGCTCGATGCAATCGCCGCTGCGGTGATCGGCGGGACGAGCCTGTCGGGCGGCATCGGACGAATCACCGGGACGGTGATTGGCACAATCATTCTCGGGATTATGACGAGCGGGTTCACATTCGTGGGTCTGGACGCATACATCCAGGACATCGTTAAAGGCGGGGTGATTGTGTCGGCGGTTGTGGCGGATCGGTATCGTCATCGTTTACCGGCCGCTAAGGCCTGAAGGAGCAGAAAAATGCGCTGCGTCTCCCGGATTGCCAGAGTGGCCATTGGCTTGTTGATGTCGATCGCGTTGTGTGGCTGCGGGACGGCTTCCGGCCCCGCGCGTCGGATAGTCGGCGTGACGATGGCGCATTTCGACGACAACTTCCTGACGATGATTCGCAGCGCGATGGTGGAGCACGCGGCCGCGTTTCCTGATGTCGAGCTCCAGTTTGCGGATGCCCAGGGCGATGTCGGCCGACAGCTCAGTCAGATTCAAAATTTCGTCACCCAGGATGCCGCGGCGATCATCGTCAATGCCGCTGACACGTCGGCGACGCCGGGTATGACGAAGATAGCGCGCGACGCAGGGGTGCCCCTCGTCTACGTCAATCGACGGCCCGCCGAGGACACACTGCCCAGTGGCGTGGTGTTCGTCGGGTCCGACGATCTTCAGGCCGGCACGCTGGAGATGGAGGAGCTTGCGCGAATGATGAGTTACCGCGGACGTGTGGCCATCATGGTTGGCGAGCTCGCGTCCAACGGAGCTCAGCTTCGCACGAAAGCTGTCGAGAACGTCGTCGCCAAATACCCCGACATGAAAATTGTGGAGAAGCAGGTCGGCAATTTTCAGCGAGAGCGCGGTCTCGATTTGATGAACAACTGGCTGACCGCCGGCGCAGCCATCGACGCGGTTGCGTCGAACAACGATGAGATGGCCATAGGCGCGATCATGGCTATCCAGCAGGCAGGCGTCGCGGCAGGTAAGGTCCTCGTAGGAGGCGTCGACGCGACGCCGGACGCGCTGGCCGAAGTGGCCAAGGGCACGCTCGCGGTCACCGTGTTCCAAAATGCGCGCGGCCAGGCGCGCGGCGCGCTCGATGCGGCGGTGAAGTTGTCGCACGGCGAGGCGGTCGACAGCGTCGTGTCGATTCCTTTCGAGCTCGTCACGCGGGAGAACTACAAGAGCTTTTTAGATCGCTAGTCTTCCGGCTGCGGACTTCGGGCTTCCGGCAGGGCCTGGAGCCGGGAGCCTGAAGCCGAGCGCACGCAGCGTCAATTCTTAAACCGCCTGTAATCGATCGAGTACTTCTTCACCTGATAGTTGATGATGCGCTCGGTTGTATTCAGCAGGCGCGCGGCCTTGGCGCGATTGCCGCGGGTGGTCTTGAGCGCGTCCGAGATTAAATCCTTTTCGTACGCGGCCACCGCATCGCGCAGGGACACGCGCGTGATGGTGCCTGACGCTTCCGCGGTCTGCAGCGTCGGCGGCAGATGGTGCGCGTGAATGACGTGCCCGTCGCAGACGAGGATGGCCCGTTCGAGCGTATTCTCGAGCTCGCGGACGTTGCCGGGCCAGTGATAGCTCATCAGCATGTCGATTGCGGGCGTCGAAATGCGCTTGATGCTCTTGCCGTGGGCGCGCGAGAAGCTCTCGAGGAAATGGTCGGCGAGCAGCAGCAGGTCGGTCTTTCGCTCGCGAAGCGGCGGCACGAAGATCGTGAACACGTTTAACCGGTAGTACAGATCCTCGCGGAAGGTGCCGTCGGCAATCGCCTTCTCGAGGTCCTTGTTGGTGGCGGTGACCAGCCGCACGTTCGACTTCAGCGTCTCGGTGCCGCCGAGGCGCTCGTACTCGCGCTCCTGGAGCACGCGCAGCAGCTTCACCTGGGTCGCGAGGTTGATATCGCCAATCTCGTCGAGGAACAGCGTGCCGCCTTCGGCGAGCTCGAAGCGGCCTTTCTTACGCTGCTGAGCCCCGGTGAAGGCGCCTTTCTCGTATCCGAAGAGCTCCGACTCGATGAGGCTTTCTGGCAAGGCGGCGCAGCTCACCTTGACGAACGGCTTATTCGCGCGCAGCGAGTTGTAGTGGATCGCGTGCGCGATGAGCTCTTTCCCTGTGCCCGATTCCCCGCGAATGAGCGCGGTCGTCATCGTCCGCGCGACCTGGGCGACCTGCTCGCAGATCTGCCGCATCGGCCCGCTGGTGCCGAGGAGATTGGAAAAGTCGTAGCGCTCGCGCAGCTCCTGCCGCAAGTGTGTGTTCTCGTCGAGCAGCTTCTTGCGCTCGTTGTCGATCAGCCGCTGCACCTTGACGGCCTGCGAGATCATCGAGGCGACGACCCCGAGAAATTTCTGCGTGCGATCGTAGTCGCGATCGGGCTTGAACTTGAGGTCGACGCCCAGCGCGCCGACCGCCTTGCGGTTCAGCATGATGGGCACGCAGATGAAACTGAGCTCCTGCTGCGGCAGCTCGGTGCGCTTCGACGCGCGGTTCAGGAACATGGGCTCGCGGCTGATCTGCGGCACGACGATCCCTTTGCCGCTTTCGACCACCCGTCCGGTGATCCCTTCGCCAAGCTGATAGCTGACGCGATACCCGGGACGATCGAGGCCGTCGGAGGCTTCCACCTGCAGCTGGCCGGTGTCTTCGTCGAGCATGACGACGGTGCTGCGGATGGCGCCATGATGCCGGCCCAGAATCTCCAGGACGCGATGCAGCCCGGCTTTCAAATCTATGGTCCCTGTCAACGCCTGGCTTGTGTCGAGCAGCGTGGCGAGACGACGGACCTCGCGCGTGGAAGTTTCAGCGGCCTTGGCCGCGATGCGGGCAGTGTTCATGAGGAATATGATTCTGACAATAATGTATGGACTGACGTATTAGAACCACATGATTGTCGCTGGTTATTGCTGATGGGGTCAAGTGCGGTTTTGACCCCAGCACTGGAACCGATAGAGTTCAGAGAGATGCCTGCATTCGAAACGCTCGATCCCGAACTCCGCGGCGTGCTGGGGAAGCGCATTCGCGAGCTGGGCCTCAAGCTCGAGGGCTCGCCGGTCGAGCCGTACGTGCGCCAGCTCTACAAGGAGCTCGAGCGGCGCGGCCTCCACCAATTCCGGCCGGTCTGCTATCTCACCGACGAGTGGGGATGCCCTGACATGCAGCCGGTGCTGGGCATCCCGTTCTATTTGGCCGACCCGAATCTCGGCCGGCTGGAGCGCGCGATTGACGACCTCGAAGACAGCCGCGAAATCATGCGCTACATGCGCCACGAGGCAGGCCATGTCTTCAACTACGCCTACCGGTTGTACGCACGAGCCGATTGGGTCGCGACGTTCGGTCCCTTCGATCGCCCGTATCGCGATAAATACCGGCCGGTGCCATTCAGTCACAACCATGTGCGTCACATGGAGGGGTGGTACGCGCAAAAACACCCGGACGAGGACTTTGCGGAGACCTTCGCCGTGTGGCTGACTCCGGGAAGCGCCTGGAGGCGCCGATATAAAGGATGGCCGGCGATGCGCAAGCTCCGATACGTCGATCGGATGGCGCGGACATTCGGCGATCAGGAGCCGATCGTGCGCACCGGCGAGGTCGACATCACCGTCGACGACATGCGCCTGACGGTCGAGGAGTTCTATCGGCGGGCGGAGAAAGAGCGCGACATGCGGGTCGATCTGGCGATGGACGCGCATCTGTCGGAGATTTTCCTGTCGCGCAAGCCGCGCGAGGGGCGGCCGGCTGCCCACATCGTCACGAAATACCGCCGCCAGCTGATCGACAAGATCACCTACTGGACCGGCGTGCGCCGCGCCGTCGTGCGCGGCCTCGTCGAGGCGATTTGCAAGAACTGCGAGCGCTTGAAGCTATGGGGCGAGATCGGCCACGAGCCCGAATATCTCGTCGAGCTGACCGCGTTCGGCACAACGTTAGCGATGAATTACCTGACTCGTGGTACCTTCACAGGCGATCGGATGAAGAAAGTGGAGAGTAAGAAGTTGAAAGTGGAAAGTAAAAAGTTGAAAGTCGAAAGTAAAGTAGAAGGTAAATCCGCTCCTTAATGGCCGGTAAACTAAAAATCGCCGTCATCTACGATCGGTGGGAGCCCGACGAAGAGAACTCGGGCACGAACGGCAAGGCGCCGCTCGTCCGCACCCTCGACAAGAAAGAAGTCGAGGAAGAAGTCATGGACGCGCTCACAAAGCTGGGCCACGAGCCGACGCTGCACCAGCTCGATGGATCGCTGAAGAGCCTGCACGCGCTCCCGAAGCTCGATTGCGACATCATCTTCAACCTCAGCGAGTCATTCGCCGGCAATGACACCGCCGACTACAACATCGCCGCGTATCTCGAGCTCGTCGGGAAGCCGTTCACTGGCACCGGCAGCCACGGACTCATGCTCGCTCAGGACAAGAGCGTCGCGAAGAAGATTTTCGCGTTCCATGGCATCTCAACGCCCGTGTTCGCGCGCTCGTTCCGTGGCCGCCTGGCGTTCTCGCACGAGCTGCATTTTCCGGTGATCGTGAAGCCGATGCGCGAAGATGGGTCGATCGGCATCGAATTCAACGCCGTCGTCTCGTCGATCAAGGAGCTGATGGAGCGTATCGACTGGCTCCATGGGCAGTTCGATTCGCCTATCCTCATCGAGGAATACGTCGAAGGACGCGAGATGTACGTCGGTGTGCTTGGCAATGAGAACCCCGAAGCCCTGCCCGTTATTGAGCTGGACTTGTCGAAGCTTCCCGAGGGCACGCCGCGGATTGCCGCCGCCGAGGTGAAGTGGGGCAAGGGGACCAAGGCCTACCGCGATACGAAGTCGATCGTCGCCACCGACCTGTCCGAAGAAACGACGGCATTGCTGCAGTCGACGGCCGTGGCGGCGTATCAGGCGCTCGAGTTGCGGGATTACGGCCGTGTCGATATGCGTCTGAAGGCGGATGGGACAGTGTCGGTGATCGAAGTCAATCCCAACCCATGGCTCGCATCGCGCGCCGAGCTCGCGCAGGCCGCACGCAAGGCAGGGCGGACATATAACCAGCTGATCGAAGAGATTGTCGGTCTCGCGATGGGACGCTACTCACGATGAGCCGCGAGGGGCGAGGAGCGGGGCGAGGGGCCCCGGCGACTGACTAAGGATGCGCAGCGATCATCAAGTACTGTGGGAGGTCTCGAAGGGTGAGACGACCACCATGTGCGTCATGGTGAGCTGCTGCGGCGGCGCCGAGCTTCAGGTTGTGCGCGCCGTGCGCGGTCAGGAGGAAATCGTCCTCCGTGAGCTGTATCCGGATCGGTCTTCGCTCTACGAGCGAGCGCGCGAGCTTCAGCTGGAGCAAGCCGTAACTTGATAGTTGCATTGGCAGATAGAAGGATTGGCGGATCGGAAGATTATCGGCAGATTGCCGATCGGCAGATTGCCCGAATAGGAAACAGATCAGGTTTCACCGATTTCGCGCGTGAGGCAGCGAAATCGTAAACACGGCCCCTCCTTCCGGGCGGTTTGCGGCGCTCACTTTGCCGCCGTGGAGCTCGACCAGGTGGCGCACGATCGATAGCCCGAGGCCGGTGCCGCCAGGATCGCGAGTGCGCGACTTATCCACGCGATAAAAGCGCTCGAACACGCGTCCCAGGTCGGACTCGGGAACCCCTGGACCGAAATCGCCGACCGACAGCAGCGCGTAATCTCCATCGGCCCGCGCTGCCAGTTCGATGTGCCCTCCGTTGGCGGAGTAGTTCACCGCGTTTTCAATCAGGTTGCGCAGCGCATCGTGCATCTTCGTCGCGTCGGCCTCGATGAGGGCGGCGGCGGGGTCTACCGTGACGTCGATGCGAAGGTGCTGGCTCTCAATGCGCTCCGACAAGTCAGTGGAGACAGACCGGAACAGCGTGGCGACGTCGACCGGGTGAACCTCAGCCGTTTCCTGCTGCGCGTCGAGGCGCGCCAGGCGCAACAGGTCGCGCACCAGGCGCTCCATCCGTCCGGTATGGCGATCAATCACCTCGAGGAATTTCCGGCGCTGTTCCGGCTCGGTCGGCTCTTCCATCAGCGCTTCGACATATCCGCGGACCGCGGTCAGCGGCGTGCGCAGCTCGTGCGACACGTTGGCGACGAAATCGCGCCGTACGCGGTCTACCCGCCGCAGGTCGCTGATGTCGTGGAGCACGAGGACGGCGCCGTCCCCTCGAACGCTCGCGGGGGTCGCTTGCGCGCGGAAAATGCGCGGGCCGCCAGCTGGGGCCACAGCATCGAGCGGCACTTCGATCGGGGACCGTTGTTCGCCTTTCAGCGCAGCGCCGAGCTGGCTGACAATTCCTGGCTGGCGAACGGCCTCGACGTAGTGGCGCCCAAGCAGGTTGCTGTCAAGGTGGAGCATGCGCTGCGCCGCATCGTTCGCGAGGCGCAGCCGACCGTCGCCGTCGACGACGAGCACGCCTTCGACCATACCCGACAAGATCGCCGTCATCCGGGCGCGCTCGGTCTCCAGATCATTGAGGCGGCGCGACAGCGAAGCCGTCCCGTCGCTCGTATGAGCTTCCAGGTCCCGCATGCGGCGGCCCGAGATCGAAGTCCCGATCCGGTATCCGGCCAATCCTGCGGCCGCTGCGACGACGAGATACAGGAGTGCGTCGAGCATGCCTACGGTGCGTCCAGCTTGTAGCCGAACTGCTGCACGGTTACGAGGGCCGTCGCCAGAAAGGGAAGCTTTTCGCGAAGCCGCCTGACGTGGACATCAACGGTTCGCGTAGCACCGGGATACTGATAGTCCCACACGTCTGAAAGCAGTCGATCGCGCGAAAGCACGCGGCCGCGATGCTCCAGAAAATACTGGAGCAGCAGAAATTCCTTGGCGGTCAACCGCACATCGGCGGGGCCGTCCGTCACCGTGTGGCGTTCGATGTCGACGCTGATCGGCCCGCAGCGCAGGACACGCTGCTGGGTCTCGCGCGGGGCTGTCCGCCGCAGCAGCGCACGAACCCGCGCCATCAGCTCGTTCGGGTTGAATGGCTTGACGACGTAGTCGTCTGCGCCCGAGTCGAGCCCGAGAATGCGTTCAGACTCTTCGCCACGCGCCGTCAGCATGATGATGGGGAGCGCCGCCGTTCGGTTGTCAGCCCGAAGCGCCTTGCATACGTCGAGGCCATTCAGGCTTGGCAGCATCAGATCGAGGATGATGAGATCGGGCGGCGTTTCCCGCCCCACCGTCAACGCGCGACCTCCATCGGACACGATTTCAGAGCTGTAACCGCTCTTATCGAGGTAGTGCGCGATGAGGGCGGCGATGTCATTGTCGTCTTCGACGATCAGGATGCGGGACATAGTGGGTGCCGCCGATCCTTGCACAATTGTGCGCTGAAGCGTGACATCGCAGAAAAGCTTCGCCTTCGGTTGAAACTATGCGCGAATTCACGCCTGGAGTAGACTGCCGCCGGAGGACGTGATGCAGAAAGCGCTCATAGGTTTTGCCGTGTTCCTGGCTGGTGTGGCGGGGCCCATCGCCCAGACCTCCTATTACCCGCCGGCAGGCGAGTGGGCGCATAAGGGCCCGGCTGACGTCGGCATGGACGCCGCGAAGCTGAACGATGCAGTGGAATTCATGAAATCGCACGAAACGTCAACGCCGCGGCGTGACTTTTCGGACCAGGAACTCAACATGGGCAAGTTGCTCGCTTCGATGCCGACCGAGCGCGGAGGCAGCGCGGGCCTCATCATCCGTCGCGGATACATCGTCGCGGAGTTCGGCGATACGCTGCGCCCGGACCCGACCTACAGCGTTGCCAAGAGCATGCTCTCGACGCTTGCGGGCATCGCCCTCAGCCGCGGGCTGATTCCGGACCTCGACAGCCCCGTTGCGGACGTCGTGAAGGACGGCGGGTACGATTCGTCTCAGAACAGCCGCGTGACCTGGCGCCACCATCTTCAGCAGGAGTCTGAGTGGGAAGGTGAGATGTGGGGCAAGAACGCGAACTTCCTCGGGCGCGAGGCATTCGGGGCAGCCGAGATGAAGCCGCGCGCGATTCGGGCGCCAGGCACCTACTATGAGTACAACGACGTGCGCATGAACCGGTTTGCGCTGTCGCTGCTGCGCGTCTTCAAGAAGCCGATTCCCGACGTCTTCCGCGACGAGGTCATGAACCCTATCGGTGCGTCGACGACGTGGAAGTGGGTGCCGTATACCAACGCCTACGTCGATATCGACGGCAAGCGCATGGCGTCAGTCTCGGGCGGCACGCGATGGGGCGGCGGCATGTGGATCAATAGCTACGATATGGCGCGATTCGGCCTGCTCTGGCTGAGAAACGGCAAATGGGGCGACAAACAGATTGTCCCACCCGCCTACGTCAAGATGGCGACGACCCCGAGCGCGCACGGACCGGATTATGGCTTCCTTTGGTGGCTGAACACGAAGGAGGCGCAATGGCCCGGCTCGCCCGCGAATGCGTTCAGCGCGCGCGGCAACGGCGGCAACATCATCTTCATTTCGCCGAGCCACGACCTGGTAGTGGTGTGGCGGTGGAGCGCGCAGTCCAACGAGGGCTTCAGGCGTGTCGTCGCCGCCATCACGAGCTGATGGCTCCTGTCGAATGAATCTCGCCTACATCTCGCTCGCTGCGCTCGTCGTCGCCATCCTCGTGAGTTGTTTTACGGAGCTGAACGTCGGCATCCTCGCGCTTGCCCTTGCGTGGGTTGTCGGCGTGTACGTCGGCGGCATGCCGCTGAACGATGTCATCGGCGGCTTCCCGGTGTCGCTCTTCCTGACGCTGTCTGGCGTCACGCTGCTGTTTGCGCAGGCGCAGCAGAACCGCACGCTCGATCGCATCGCACATCGCGCCGTGCGCGTGTGCCGGGGCAATGCGGGGCTGATTCCGATCATGTTTTTCGCGCTCGGGTGCGCGTTGGCGTCAATGGGGCCCGGCAACGTGTCCACTGCGGCGCTGCTCGGCCCGATGGCGATGGCGGTCGCAGGACGCGCGGCCATCCCGGCGTTTTTGATGATCATCATGGTCGGAAATGGCGCGCAGGCCGGCGCGCTCTCGCCGTTTGCGCCTACCGGCGTCATCGTGAACGGGCTGATGGTGAAGATCGGCCTGCCAGGCCATGAGTGGTTTACCTACTGGACGAACCTCGCCGCCCATGCCGCTGTTGCATTCGGCGGGTACGTCCTCTTCGGCGGGCTGAAGCTCTTCAAGTCGAGCGCGGTCGTCACCATCGAGCACAAGCCGGAAGACGTGGACTTCGATCGGGGCAATTTCATCACCATCGCCGTCATTGCCACGCTGCTCGTCGGCGTACTGTTTTTCGGCGTCAATGTCGGAATGGGCGCATTCGCGGGCGCGGTTATCCTCGCCGTTCTCGGCGCCGCGGATCACAAGGACGCAATCAAACGGATGCCTTGGTCCGTCATCGTCATGATGAGCGGGGTAACGGTGCTCATCGCGTTGATGGAGGACACCGGCGGCCTCGACCTGTTCACGGCGGCGCTGGCGCGGCTGGCGACACCGGGAACGATCACCGGTGTCATCGCGTTCGTCACCGGCCTGATTTCCGTTTACAGCAGCACCTCGGGTGTCGTCCTGCCTGCGTTCCTCCCGACGATTCCCGGGCTCATCGAGCGTTTGGGCGGCGGCGACCCGCTCGCCATCGCCGCATCGATGAACATCGGTGCGCATCTGGTCGATCTGTCTCCGCTCTCCACAACCGGTGCGCTGTGCATTGCGGCCATCGCCTCCGGCGAAAGCGTTCGCAGCGTGTTCAACAAGCTGCTCGTGTGGGGGCTGTCGATGACGATTGTCGGCGGGGTGTTCTGCTACATTTTCTTCTGATCGTGCGGGCACGACGCTTCCGACGCAAAGCCGCGGAGCCGCAGAGAAACGCAAATCAAATTCAAACGCGAAGACGAGATACTATGGCGCGCAATCGAAGCGCACCTTCCAAGTCTTCGTGTTCCTTTCCTGGCGTGATCGCTGCGACTTTGCGCCTCTGCGTCGAGACCCCGAATCGTTTCAGCGTAGCCGCCGCACCCGGGCGAGATCGTCGCGAATCACCGCATCTTCTGGCCGGAGCTTTACGGCTGTTTCAAGGCTTGCGATCGATTCGTCGAGCCGGCCATGCAGCGCCAGCAACTTTCCTAGCAGATGGTGCGCATCCGCACTGCCCTGATTCAGCGCAAGAGCACGCCTCGCCTGGTCGAGCGCCTCATTCAGCCGGCCGGCATCGAACAGCGCGGTTGCCAGGTTCAACCGTGCGCTCGCATTCCGATCGTCATACGTGAGCGCGCCCTGAAGCGCTGCGATCGCGTCGTCGAACCTTCGCGATTGCGCTAATTCGACGCCGTAGCTGTGGTACGCATCGACGAGAAGTGTGCGCGCCTCGCCATCGTTCGGAGTCATGCCGAGGGTTAGCCGAAGCTGCGCGATTGCCTCCGGCCACTTCAGCTGACGGGAGTACGCCTGTGCCATAACGCGTCTCGCCCACGGCGCCTCCTCGCGCATCGGATGCTCGGCGACCAGATGCTCCAGCGCGCGTATGGATTCGTCGTAGCGCTGCAGGTTGTAGAACGCGACGCCGAGGTTGTATTGCGCGCGCGCGTCCGAGCGGGCACCGATACGCAGGTACGGCAGCGCTTCCTCATCACGCCCACGCCGCGACAACTCGCCGCCCACGGCTGCTTGCGCAGCGTCGCTCGGCCATCGCTCGAGCGTCTTCTCCGCGAGCGTCAGCCAGGACTGATGCTCGTTGTTGCGTGCCATCGTCGCGAGTCCGAGGCCTGCGGCAACCAGAATACAGACGGCGGCCATAGCTCGCGGGGTGCGTGACCGCAGATTGCTGAGACCATACAGACCAACGACGGCGGCTGTGGTCAAGGCCATCAGTGGCAAATACATCCGCCGCTCGGCGCCGACCTCGGTTGCGATCGGAACGAAGCTCGATGAGGGCGCCAGCGTCAGGAAGAGCCACGCACCGAGAAACGCGGGGATCGGCCATCGGCGAAACGCCGCCGCGGTCCACGACAACAACGCGACGACAATCGCCGATTCGACGAGGACATCTGAAAGCGCGTACGCAACGGGCGCGCCGTACGTGATGGCGAGATCCGTCGGCCATGCCGCGAGCCGCAGATATCGGCAGATCATCACGGATTGATTTAAGAGGTACGTCCAAATAGAGACGGCCGTAGAGAATCCAGCAGAGCCGGTGCGCGGGCCGGCGACGAGCTGAACGGCGAGAAACGACCACGTGAGCACCAGGCCGAGATAGAGCCGCCACCGCAGCGCCGCGGCTTCGCGGAACGAGTCGAACAGGAAGATGCGGTCGTAGAGGACGACCATCACCGGCGCCGTCACCATCGATTCCTTCACGCCCATGCCGATGGCGCACCCAGCGACCGCCGCAACGGCCCAGAGCGGCGAACGCCTCTCGGCGCTGCGCAGGCTTGCATACACGGTCGACAGGTAGCACAACGCCATCAGCGATTCGGTGCGTTGTGTGATGTAGGTGACTGCGTCGGTAGTAAGCGGGTGCACGGCCCAGAGAAGCGCCGCGCCGAATGCCAGGTTGTCTGCGGCGCCGCCAAAGCGGGACCTCAATCGGGGCAGTAACAGGGTTCGCCGCAGCAGGCCGAAGAACACCAGCGCGCAGGCGATGTGGATCGCGATGTTTGTCGCCCGGTACGGCGCGGGGTCGATATCGCTCGCGGCGAAATTGAGGGCGAAGGTGAGGGCAGCGATTGGACGCCCGGCGAGAGGCGTATCACGCGGCTGTGACCATGCGCCGTTGATCGAGCGAATCGCCGGGTTTGCAACGACCGCCACCTCGTCATCGAAGATGAACGGCGCGGTCAGACTGTTGAAGTACACGAGCGCTGCGGCGAGGGCAATGACGGCCGCACGGACGAACAGACGGCGGTTCGCGGTCCAACGTTCTGGGTTCTGGGTGCCGGTTCTGGGTTCGTGAGTTCTGGGTTCGCGGGCTGCGGACTCCTTCTTCCGTGTGCGGGATCGGCGGCTCATGGCAGCGCGATCCAGAACCTGGAACCGAGAACCCTCATGGTCGTTTGCGTGCGATTCTATCAGCTCACCCAACGATGCCGGCCGCAACGGCGTCTATAGCGAGCGTCGGACGTGGATGGTCGCGATCGGAAACAGAGCTTCAGGCATTGCGAGACGTGACAGGCTCTATTGCGCTGTCGAGCTCGCGTTCGTTCATGGCTCCTGACCCAATCGCGCTTTCAAGCGCAACCACGCATCGCGGACCCGGCCCACCTAACGTGGCGGCGGGAATGTTGAGCGCGGCTGCGATTTCGTCCCGCCGTGACCTCCCAGGCGCCGGAGCCGCTGATTCACCTTCCCCCGGCGGTGACGCTGCCGATTGCGAAGGCAGCCGCGATGCCGCCAGTGCCAATCCGCCTTCTGCAGGAAACGCCGCAGACGAACGTGGTCGCCGCCTGGACTTTGAACGATCAATGCGTCATCGCGTAAAGCAGCACGTCGATCCCGATCGCGTATCCGTTGACCGAGAAGTTCTGAAAGTAGCTCGGGTCGTCTGATTCGCGCTCGTAGGCGTCGCCGAAATCGGTGTTGTGCGTCATCAGCACGATGACCCGTCCTTCGCGATCCTGAATGCCGCGCACGTGAAGCTCGTCGCTGTCGGCGCCGCGTTCCGATGTGCGCCGCTCCATCCTCCAGAGGCCGATGTTCGGAATCTGCGGCAGCGTATGGACCGGGAAGAGCATGTGGAACATCGTGTGATTGACGTTGAGGTCCACGATGGGATATTCAGCCGGCGAGAGCGCCTTGCCGATCTGGTTCTCCCAATTGCGCCACGCGCGGCTGCCCCAGAAATCGTCGACCCAGAGGAATCCGCCTTTTAACAGATACGCCCGCAGGTTCGCGGCTTCGATGTCGCTGAAGTACGAGCCGCCAGGCTCGCTCATCATGAGGAATGGGCAACGGAAAAGCGACGGATCCGTCAGCCGCACGATCACCGGATAGGGATTGCCCTCTCCGTCCTGAGTCACGCGCGTCCTGGTCAACTCCATCAGCCGTATGGACAGGTTCTCGTCGGCGCGCGGGTAGTCGACATACCAGCCGTCCCCATCGCCGGCCGATCCATTGCGAAACCAGACGCGGCAGAAGCGGAAGCCGCCGTCGTAGTCGGGAAGCGCGCCGGTCGGGTCCGAAGCGAGCGGCGGCCGACGCGACATCAGCCGCGGCAGTCCAAACTGCGCGGCGCTGGCGGCTGTCACAAGGACGCCGGTAAGAAGAAGGGCGATAGCCCGCATGCTGCCGTACCCGGCCATTCAGGTTCCGTGCCGAAGTACTATAGTGATTCTTTCATGGATTTCATCCGCCATCCGCGAGCAAGGCGTTATGTTATCCGGGTGCGTCCTGACGGAAGTGTCCGTGTCACTGTTCCGCGATGGGGATCCCGCCGCCACGCCGAGCTGTTCGCCGAGCAGCAGCGTCCCTGGATCGAGCGTCAACGGGCGCATGTCCGCGAGCTCGCCACACGTCAACCTGCGTACAGTCCGGAGGCTATCAAGGAGTTGCGGCGGCAGGCCGCACGCGAGCTGCCCGTTCAGTTGTTGCGGCTCGCCGAACATCACGGACTTCAGGTCTCGCGCGTCAGCGTACGCAATCAGCGGTCTCGATGGGGGTCCTGCTCGCCGTCCGGTCACATCTGTCTGAACTGGCGCCTCGTATTGATGCCGGACATCGTCCGGGACTATGTGCTCGTTCATGAGTTGATGCATCTGCGGCGGCTCGACCATTCGCGCCATTTCTGGCGCCTTGTCGCGCATGCGTGCCCCGACTATCAAAACGCGCGGCGTTGGCTGCGCGAACACAGGTACCTACTGAACTGACGCAGCATGGAAGATTGGAAGAACCGCAGATTGTCAGAAGTGTTGCCAGAAGTTCGATTGAAGATTGACGGAATCCAAAAATCTCCCCTCTTCAAGCGAACAACATTCCAGCAGTCTTCAGTCTACCAATCTTCCAATTCTGGAAGGTCATTCCACCCAACCGACGAGTGGACGATGGTCGGATCCATACAGGCGTTCGACCTGGCGGTAGCGTGCGAGTTTGTTCGCGCCGGCACGAAAAAACATGTAATCGAGGACCCGAAGTCCGAGGCCCACACGGTCGACGGTGAGCGGCGTCACGCCAACCTGCCGGTCGAGAAAGCGTGCGGCGAACTCGTCTCGTCCGTGCCACGTGTTTAGATCGCCGCCGACCACCAGCGGACCATCGGGTAGCACCGCCGCGGCGGATCGGACCTGCGAGTCGCGCATCCACGGCGTCCAGAACACGCGCAGCCGCCGGGCTCCGCCGAGCGCATCGAGATGCACGACGGCGAGCGAAATCGACGCCGCTTTCGCGATGATGACGACGCGCCGCTGGCGTTCGCCCGGCAACTCGACGGCAACTGGCTCCGACAGCGGCAGCGTCGAGAGGATGGCGTTGCCGCGATCCTCCGCCGGGTCATTGGGTGACGCGCCGTTGCGCATGGATGGTACGTAAATCAACGAAAGGCCGAGCTCGCGGCTGATTTCGACGACGTCGACGGGATGTGGCGGCGCGTGCGGGGCGATGCGCGCGGCGCCTGATGCGTCCGGCGACAGCGGCGGAACGCCGCGTGTTCGTACGGCCTCCTGCAGCATGAGCACGTAGTGGCCGACAGCGCGGCCGCCGGTGTGGACACCGGCTGTCAGATCCCTCACGAACGCGCGGACGTCGCCGCTGCCGACATGCACGTTCCAGCTGACGAACGTTATCTCCTCGATGCCGATCGAGCCGGGACCGTTCGCCACCGGCGCTCCGTGAATCGCGGCTTCGCCGACGCCCGCGCACCAGGCGTCGAGCCGCGCCCGCTGCCGGGGGTCTTCCGGAGAGTGCCACTCGAGCCCCGCCGATCGACACGAGCCGGCAGACACGGGCGCGATTGCGGGAGGTGTCGATCGGGCGCAGGAGGAGAGGGTGAGAGCGAAAAGCGCAAAACGAAGAGCGAAAAAGGAAAAACGAAAAACGACAAACCCAAAACGACAAACGAAAGAGGACAAACGAAGCACGAGTATAATTATCCCTTCACGCCGACCCTCTTCGCCGGAGTGGTGAAACTGGCAGACGCGCGGGACTCAAAATCCCGTGGGGCTTACACCCCGTGACGGTTCGATTCCGTCCTCCGGCACCATCTTTCCCCCACCCAACAGTGCCTGCTCCACCCCAGAGACGCAACGACGCAACGAATCCGTTCAGAAAGACTTCTCAGCGTCATGGCGTCGCCGCGGTGGGATATACCGCCCACCGCCTAGCGAGGCGACACATACGGGCGGCGAGCGCGAAACATGTCCTGGCGCGTCCGGATTGTGGCCGCAAGCGGCGCCGGTGGGTCGAGCGCAAGCGCCTCGTCGGCTATCGCGACCGCTCGATCGAACTCGCCCGCGGACGCGTACGCGACCGAGAGAACATCGAGGGTGTTCGGGTCCCGGCGGAGCGTCAGCGTCACGGCCCGCTCCGCAAGGCGCACGGCGTCGGCGGGATTACGTACTGACGCGTCCGGAGCCGTGGCGTGAATCGACGCCAGGCTGGCGAGGGCGGTCACCCAGTCGGGATTCAATTCCAGCGCCCGCCGGAATCGCGCGACTGCTTCAGGAAAGTCCCTCAGAGCGCGAGAAACCAGACCGACGTTCAGGTGGGCTTCCGCGAGCTGAGGATCGATGCGTGCGGCTTCGCGGAACGCCGCGACTGCGGGTTGCGGCCGTCCCAATTGAAGAAGCGCGGTTCCGAGGTTGTTCTGGGCGATGGTGTACCCTGGCCGCAGCGCAAGCGCGCGTTCGTACTGGGCGATGGCCTCTTCGAAGCGGCCGGCACCGGCAAGCGCGGTCCCGTAGTTGAAGTGGGCGGCCGCTGAGCCCGGCTTCAGCTTGACCGCCGCCTCAAAGTGGGGAACGGCGTCTGCCGGCCGGTTCAGCTCCATGTACAGCACCGCCAATGTCGTCGCGCAGGGACGCTCTGTCGGGCTCGCGTTGGATGAGCGAGTCGAGGCCGATGACGTCGGTTGCCATCCATTGTGCGCGGAACATGCGATCGAGCAGTTCGCGATCGGCCGGCGTCTTCGTGACGACTTGCAGCCAGAAGTCCCCCATTTCCTCGCGCGACTGCTGGCCCCACAGTACCCGCACCGGCGGAGTTGCGGGATTACGGGGGTTCGAGGCCGAGTTGTCGTACCGGTACCGCATGGAGATGGTCGTGCCTTTTGGCAGCGCGACTGGACTCTGGTAGCGATAGACATGCTGCCACCGGAGATCCCAGTCCGAAATGGAGATGAGCGATTGGCTGCTTCCATCGGGGAGCACGGCCGTGCCGGACACGTCGCGCGCCAGGTAATGCGCGTGAGGCTGTAACGCGAGCACCTCGACGTCGACCGGCAGCACGAACGAATCGCCGACGATGTACTCTGCGTCGCCGGGCGGAATGTCGATGCGTTGATTCGACAGCCGCATCATGACCGGCGTCTGCGTGGGCGGATCGTCAGTGAAATAGAAACCGATTGACGGCTGGATCGGTTCGGGCTTTCCGCCAGGCACAAGGTGCACCTGGACGACAAGGTCGCTCTTCGGTTCGAGCGTCCACGCAAGACCCGCGGGCAGAAGCGGAGCGGCCTGCCCCGGCGTCCATCCGAGGAAATGACCGTCGGGATAGACCGCCGACCGGAGAATGATGCCGTCGTACCCGGGCCCCGCCTCGCGCTCGTCGAGCTCGCGCGATGCCGGCGTGGCATCGACGCGGATGTTCGCATGATGAACGCGCGGGCTGTTGGCACGGAACTCGATGCCGCGCACGTAGCGCCGCCGTTCGACCGGCAGCGGTAACACGAACACGCGGGACACGTCCGCACCGTCTGCGGAAAGTATGAACGGTGCTGGCAGGGTCACCACCAGATCCGGTTTGCCGAGTTGCCAGCCTTCTGTCCGAACCGGTGCTGCCGGCAGGTCGCGCGGATTCCCTTCGCGCGCGCCCTCTGCAACCCACTTCTCAAGTATCGCGACCTCAGCATCCGTGAGCGGATCCAAACCGATGAACTTGTGGCCCGCGGCATCGACTTTCCATGGCGGCATGACACCAGTTTTTACGACGACGGCGATCTGAGTGGCGTGCGAGCGCGCCTCGCGGTAGGTCAGCAGACTGAATGGCGCTGATCCGCCAGGATGGTGACACTGGGAGCACTTAGCGAACACTACCGGCGCGACGTCCCTGGCGAAGGTAACCTGCCCAAACGTCGTCGCAGGCAGCAACGCGACAATCAGCAAAACAGGAGCTACGTTCTTGTACATCAAAGTGTTACAGCCGAAGTTCGCGCCAATCTCATCGCACGGTCGGTGGCGAAGCAAAGGCAAAAGCGCGCGTTTTTTTGCCACAAATCGTTGTTCGTTGGGCGTTTTCCGCAGTATACTGGATGGACGTTCTTAGACAGTTTCGCGCCTTCACACGCACCGCATGACGGGGGAATCACTGTGACATTCGAGGTCGGAGACAAGGTCATTTACCCCAACCAGGGGCTCGGCGTCGTCACGCGTATCGAAGAGAAAACCATCCTCGGCACAACCTGCGGCTTCTATCATCTTCGCATCGTTGCCAACGAAACGACCGTGCTCGTGCCGCTCGACAATGTCGACGGTGTCGGCTTGCGTCGGGCGATCGGGGATGAGGAGGTCGAACGGCTGTTCAACGCGCTCGGCAACGGAAAAATCGACAACCACCAGAACTGGAAAGGTCGATTTAAAGACAACTCGGACAAGATGCGGACCGGTTCGATTTACGACGTGGCCGATGTGCTGAAAAGCCTCACGTTGCTCAGTCGATCCAAAAGCTTATCGTTCCGCGAGAAGCGGATGCTCGATCGGGCGAAGTTCCTGATTGTGTCCGAGATTTCCGAAGTGATGCGCGAGACGGCCGAATCCATCGAGGGCCGCGTCGAGAAGGCGCTCGAGCGCAGCTTCGCGACGCGTACCCGCGCGATCGCGCGCGCGAAAGCCGCGAAGGCAACCCCGGCGCCACGTGCGGTTGCCGCACGGCGGGCAGTTCGGGCGTCGTAGTCGTCCATCGCCGTCGTTCAAGGGCGGGTCCTGAAACCGGGATCCGCCCTTTTTGCTGTACGCTTTTCACCTCGGATGTCCACGCTCATCGCTGCCGCCCGATCCGTCGCCGCGTATGTCGCCGTTTCGCTCTATGTGGTGATTGCGGCGCCTATCGGCATGGCACTCGCGCTGACGTTCCAGTGGAAGAGCCTGCTGTACGTCCTGGGCCATTGGGGAGTCGCGATAGGGACGTCGCTCGCAGGCATCCGCACGCGCATAGCCGGTCGCGAGCATCTCCATCCAGGACAGGCCGTAGTCTTCTGCTGCAACCATCAGAGCAACATCGACCCGCCCATTCTGTTTCAGGCGCTGCATCCACGGCTGCATGTGCTGTTCAAGAGAGAGCTGACCCGCCTGCCTTTGCTCGGGAGGGCGTTTCAGATTGGCGGCTTTGTGCCGATCGACCGTCGCAGCCGGGAGCAGTCGATGGCGGCCATCGAACAGGCTGCCGCGTCGCTGAGGGCAGGCAATACGTTCCTGACGTTCCCAGAAGGCACGCGCAGTCGTACCGGGACGCTGCTGCCGTTCAAACGCGGTCCGTTCCTGATGGCGCTCAAAGCCCAGGTGCCCGTCGTCCCTGTGGCGATCCAGGGAGGCACCGCGTCGATGCGAAGGGGGAGCCCGATCGTCCGGCCGACAACCGTGAGCGTGCGCATCGGAAAGCCCGTCGAGACTCGCGGTATGGATGTCTCCGATCGCGAACGGCTTGCTGACGAGGTGCGCTCGCGCGTCGAAGGGCTGCTCGCGCTCGGGCCGGTGGGGTAGCAGAGAGCGGGGAGCCAAGAGCCCAGAGCCCAGACTATTGCAGCCCGGGTTTTCTCCCGATCTTCAACATTTCAATCACCTGCCCCAGCCGGCGCTGTTTCGTCTCGTCGCGCTTGGCCTCATCCACCCACCTCACGTACAAACGCCGGTACGACGGTGCAAGCCCCTCGAAGAATTTCCAGGCCCGCACGTTCCTTCTGATGGCGTTCTCGATATAGTCGGGCACCTGTTCGGGGCGCGGCGTATCGACGATTGGACGCCCTTCCGGGCTTCGCTCCAGGCCCGGCGCGACCAGACGATTGGCCTTCTTCAGCGCCGCGTATCGTTTGACGTTCGCAGACGACCAGTGGCTGTCCGCTTTTCGTGGTGTGAACTTGCGTGCGTAGCGATCATCGTCGATGCGCTTGATGAGACTGTCGATCCATCCGTAGCACAGTGCTTCGTCGACCGCGTCGTTGTAGGCGACCGACGGCTTGCCGGTGTGACGTTTGTGGAAGATCAGCCAGACTTCAGATTCGCTCGCGTGGTGCTTCGCAAGCCACGCGCGCCACCGCTCGCGCGTCCGCGCATCGAACGTCTTCATGGTCCTTGTTCAACAGAAGGTCAGAAGATCAGGAGAATTCTTCTTCTGGTCTTCTGGTCTCCTATTGAGAAACTATTGCGCCCCGAAGGCGAACGTGAGTTGCCAGGGCTTGAGGCGGGCGCCATCTGTGGCGGCAATGCCGTCACGCAGCTCGACAACCACGTTTCGGTACGAGGCTGATGCGTCAGGCGGCAGCCGGACTTCGAGCGAGCGCTTCGCGCCGTCGTATTTGAAGTCGGCGGGCCGGGATGCCTCGCGGGGCGTATCGGCGCCGATGTTGACCGCGTCAGCGGTCGTGAACGTCCACTGCACGTTGCCTTTGAACGTCTCGGGGTTCATATCGCGTGAAAACTGCAGCCGTACGGGGCTCCTCAATGCGACGTCGATCTCCCCTTCAGCGGGGTCGCTGAAAATCACCTCGGGTGACGGACCCATCTCGGGAATGGGCGGCGTTTCTGCGTTGCGCGTCTCTAGCGTCGGCTTCGTCAACGCGATCTGCTGTGCCTCAATCCATACGAGACCCTTGCCGACCTTGACGACACCCATCGTCTCGAGCCACGTGCCGGTATCGACGCGCGCGTCGATATCGAGATTGAAGCCCTTGCCTCGAGGTCGAAGTCCCGTGATCCACACCGCTGCGTCGGCGCTCCGCAGCACGAAATCCCATTGGCTGAGACTCGGCGCCTGCGCTGCATCTCCATAGAGGTTGCGCCCTCGAAACTGTCCCGTCACTTTCACCCGCTGACCCACATAGGGGGACGGATCGAGCGCAATGTCGCGCAGCGACGGCGACCCTTCGGGGGGCTTGACGGCCATCGCGTCGGTCACCGTCAGCGCGATCACTTCGCCCGGGCGAGGCCAGTCGCCCTCGCCTGCTTTTGGCACCAGTCGATCGAGGCCGAGCGTCGAAATTCGCGGATCCTCGCGTGGGAGGCGGCCGACGTCCCAGAAGCTCGCGCGCAATTCAACCGGGCCATCGATTGGTGACGGCCCTCGGAAAATCAGCGGGATCGATCGCTCGATCGTCGGCGAAAGGAGTACCGGCTGATCGCGCGTCACCAGTGTGCCCCGCACGACGATTGGCTGGCCCTGGTAAAACCCCGGGTAGGCGAGCAATGAAGCGGGCGACGCGGCGCGTCTCGGCGTAACCTGCCCATACGTGGCGGCAGTTGCCGCAAGCATGACGGCGCCGACAGAGCGAATCGCGCGGGTCAGCTTCATGTGCCGATGGTTCGATTGTACCAATTCCAGACGGAACCGCTATAAAATCCTTGTGAAATTGGCGATCAAGCGCAAGCAACTGAGCGACCAGGTGTCCGAGCTCACCACCAATCGGCTGTCGGTGTACCTGCGGTGCCTCAACACGCTCGATGCAGATGGCATCCAGACCGTTTCGTCGCAGGCGCTCGCGCAGCAATTTCACCTCAACGCAGCGCAGATTCGGAAGGACCTCGCGTACTTCGGCGAGTTCGGCGTTCGCGGCGTCGGCTATTACGTGAAGGATCTAAAGCAGCATCTTCGACAGATCCTCGGACTCGACCGACGCCTCAAGGTTGCCATCCTCGGCGCAGGCAACCTTGGTCTCGCGCTGGCCGACTACCCGGGGTTTCAGCAGGAAGGCTTTCAGATAGCGGCGCTGTTCGATACGCTCGCGGGGAAAGTCGGACAAAAGTCACGCGCAGGCGTCCCCATTTTCGATATCCGCGAGCTGCGCAAGCTCGCCGCTCGCGACAAGATTGCGATTGCCGTCATCGCAGTGCCGGCCGACGCAGCGCAGGAGGTCGTCAATCAGGTCGTCGACGCTGGCATCAAGGCGATTCTGAACTTCTCGCCTGGCACACTGCGCGCACCCGCCGATGTCAAATTGAAGAGTGTGGACCTGACCGTGTCGCTCGAGAGCTTGTCGTTCTACCTTGCCCAGGAAGGCGAATGAAAAAGCGACTGTCTCACGTCGATCTGCGAGGGCGCATCCGCATGGTCGACGTCGGCGACAAGCCGGAGACTGCTCGCGAAGCTGTCGCACGAGGGCGCATAAAGGTCGGCGCCGTGGCGCTTCGCGCTATCCGATCGGGGAAAGTGAAGAAGGGCGATCCCCTGCAGACCGCCCGTCTCGCAGGTATCGTGGCGGCCAAGCGCACGTCAGATCTGATTCCGCTTTGCCATCCGCTCGCGTTGTCGCACATCGATGTCGAGATTACGCGCGAGAAGAACGGCTACCTGATCGAGTCGCGCGTACGGACGACCGGCCGTACGGGTGTCGAGATGGAAGCCCTCACGGCCGTGGCCGTTGCCGCACTAACCATCTACGACATGCTCAAAGCGCTCGATAAGACGATGGTGATTGGCGATATTTGTGTGATGGAAAAGCGCGGTGGGCGCTCGGGGGAGTATCGCAGGGTGCAACGGGTGCGATAGGTGCGACACCAAACCACCTACCGCGCGGTACTCAGCGGCGGCGGTTCGATGTGAATAATTGCGTCGATGATTTGTGGATAGTGATCCATCAGCCGGTCCTTTACCTCGTGTGAGACCGCATGCGCGTCGATCAACGGCGTGGCTCCATCCATCCAGACGTGCAGATCCAGAAAGACGTGATCGGCAGATCCTCGCGATCGGATCTGGTGGCACCCGAGCACGCGCGGCACGCTCTCTACGATCCTTCTGACGCCCTCCTCGGAAATGACCGTCTCGTCTGACAGGATCCTGGCGGCGTCGCGCGCAATGTCGAAGCCGGCAAAGCCGATGAAGCCGACGATGACGAATGCCGCCAGCGGGTCGAGGAGAGGAAAGCCGTAGGCCGACCCGACGAGGGCGGCAATGACCGCTACCGAGGTCAGGACATCGCTCTGCGTATGCCTGGCGTCGGCGAGCAGCAGCTCGCTCGACAGCCGCTTCGCGGCTCTGCGCTCGGCGCGAACGACTGCGATATTGATGAAGAGCGTGCCGAGCATGATTGCGAAGCTCGCGGACGAGACCGCTGGTGCGCCGCCAGAGCGGAAGCGGAGAAACGCCGCTTGCGCCACCTCGACGACTACGACCAGCAGGAACAGTGCGATACCGCCGGCTGCCAGGGTCTCGAACTTCCGGTGGCCGTAGGGATGATTCGCGTCCGGAGGTTTCTGTGCGAGCCGTAAGCCGACGAGCGCCACGACGTTGGACGCGCCATCGGTGAGGGAATGAAAACCGTCGGAAAGGATACTGATGGAGCCGCTGAGCTGACCAAAGACGATCTTGGCCAGCGCAACGCCGAGGTTCAGCCAGAGCACGCGGACGAGGACCTTGCGAACTTCGCTGTATCGAGACTCAGCTCGCATTGATAGATCGGAAGATTGCCAGATGAAGACTAAAGCATCTCTAATCTATCAATCGACAAATCCGCCAATCTTCCAATAGTGCCAAGCTCAGAACACACGCGCAGTGGGTATAGGCCACCAGCGTACTTGCACCTTTCCGATGATGTAGCGCTTCGGCACAAAGCCCCAGTGACGGCTGTCAGAGCTGTTGTTGCGGTGATCGCCAAGGACGAAGTAGTACCCCTCGGGAATCACCTGGGGGCCCCAGTCGTCGTGCGCGCGGAAATCCTCCGGGACAAAATCGTCCTTCATCGGCGTTTCGTTCACAAAGACATTGCCGTCGACGATGCGGACGGTGTCGCCTTCTTCGGCGATGACTCGCTTGACGAATGACTTGTTCGGGTCGATGGGGTAGTAGAGCATCACGATGTCGCCGTGATGCGGCTCGCCGATTCGGTAGGCCAGCTTATTGACGATGAGCCGGTCCTGGTCCTCGAGTGTCGGGGCCATGCTCATGCCTTCGACCCGCGCCACCTGGAATCCGAACGTCACGATGAGCGTGGCGTAGACGGCGGCAGAGGCGAGCGTCTTGAACCACGCGACGAGCTCGTCGCGCACCATCCTGAGCCGTTCGGCCGTCTTGGACCTCACGGCCAGATCGGTTGCGGCGGGAACCGTGACGATGACAGGTCCCGCGACCGCGGCTGACGCGTCACCCGCCATGGCCGGCTCCATGGCAAGCTGCATTTGTTCGGCCTCGGCACGCTCAAGTTGGAGGCGCGATTCTAAAGGCGCAGATATTCCCGGAGCCTCTTGGTCTGAGCGCGGCTGACCGGTATCTCCGTAGCCTTCGCGTCCTTCATCCTGAGGATGTAATTCCTGCTGAACCAGGGGACTATCTCCTTGACTTTATTGATGTTAACCAGGTGCGACCGATGCACACGCCAGAAAATGCCCGGGTCGAGCCGTGCCTGCAGCTCGTCGAGCGTTCTGAAGTTAGACGTTCCCGCCAGCTGGCTAGTTACTATGTTAATCGAGTCGTCGGTAAGTGACGCATAGATAATCTCCTCCGCCTGAACGAGGAGGAACCGCTCTCCCACCTTTACGGCCACACGCTCGCGCTTACTCTGGCGGTCGGCCATCAGCTGCACGATGCGCTCGATCTGGCCGTCCAGCGGCGCCTCGCGGGCCGGCGTGACCCGCTGGCGTGCACGTTCGACGGCTTTTTCGAGCCTGGCGGCCTCGACCGGCTTCAACAGGTAATCGACTGCGTTTACCTCGAAGGCCTCAATCGCGTGCCGGTCGAATGCCGTCACGAACACGATGCTCGGCGAGTTGCCTGTCTTGATCAGCCTGTGCGCGACTTCGAAGCCGTCGAGCCCGGGCATCTGGACGTCGAGAAACAGCACATCGGGCGCCAGTCGCTCGACGATGCCGACCGCCTCGAGGCCGTTGCCCGCCTGCGCGATCACCTCCACCTGTCCGATCTGCTCGAGCATGTAGCAGAGCTCTTCCCGCGCCAGCTGCTCGTCATCCACGACTACGGCTTTCAGTGACATAAATTTGGGGCTGGCCCGAAGGCCGGATTTACGAATTGCGTAAAAAGGGGGTCTGACCCTCTTTTTACCTACGCCGTAATTCTCTCCGAGGACACCATGTCGGGAATCTCGAGCCTGATGATCGTGCCGAGATTCGGGACGCTCGTGATTCTCACCGTGTAGGTTGCACCGTAAATCACGCTGAGGCGCTCATTGACGTTGCTCAGGCCGATGCCGTCGGTAAGCGCGGTGTTGAGCCGATCTTCAGTCATTCCCATGCCGTCATCTTCTACTTCGATGATCGCGTGGCCGTTCTGGCGAACACTTCGGATGACGATGCGGCCACCGCCGACCTTGCGCGAAAATCCGTGCTTGATCGAGTTCTCCACGAGCGGCTGCAGGATCATGCTCGGGACGATCACGTCGAGCGTGTCGGGACTGATTTGCTTGTCGACCTTCAGCTGCGGGCCGAACCGGATGACCTCGATGTCGAGGTATTCGTCGATCGACTCGAGCTCCTCGCGCAGCGTGACGAAATGATCGCGGCTGCGGAGCAGGCGCCGCAGCAGACCCGAGAGTTTGACGATGACCGTTCGCGCGGTCTCCGGATTGGTGCGGATCAGCGACTGAATCGACGTCAGCGTGTTGAAGAGAAAGTGCGGATTGATCTGGCTGGCGAGCGCCTCTACGCGCGCGGTCAGAAGCAGCTTTTCCTGTTCCTCCAGCCGATGTTCGATGCGCGCGTTGTTCCAGATTTTGATCGGCGTGGCGACGCAGAGCACCGTCGTCAGCACGATCAGCGCGAGCCACCACGGCGACATGGACTCGGTGTGCAGGAAGAACAACCGCGTGAGCAGTGGGTGATTGAACCGCCATCCGAGCGCCTGACGGATGAGCTCGAGCGCGACCGGCGCCAGCAACAGAATCACCGCCCAATCGACCTTCGCGTTCCTCAACATCCTCCAGAGGTGACGGTGGAGCCTGGTGAACACGAACGGCGAGAAGTGCCAGATCTCTTCTTTATCAGGACAGGCCTCGCGAAGACCGCCTCCCGCAAAGCCGCAGCCGACGGCGAAAAACAGCGCGACGAATTCACCGGCAAGGAGTGCCGGCAGCGCGACCATCAGGCCGACGATCGCTCCCGCATACGGGCCGGCGATGAGTCCTGCCAGAAACGCGCCCTCGAGGGTCAGGTCGGCGGCATCGTAGTTGAGCAGCAGGCGCGACGTGACGCCGGCCGCCAGCGGTACGCCGAGGCTGAACGCAAACAGCAGACGTTCCGGCCACGCGCGGCGCTCGGAGATCAGAATGTGGCGGAAGCGGTGGTACCGCACCAGGATCGTCGCGAGTGCCGCGACGATCGTGATCTTGACGACGAGCGTCGTCAACAGCAACTGGTTGGCGGTCAGGAACATTTACGGCAAACGGCAAACAGTAAACGGCAAACGTTACCAGGCCAACGGCGCGAGCGACCGCCTATCGTAACAAATTGTGGCTTACAATGTTGGCAGCATGCTGAAGCAGATCCTCGAGAACACGAGCGCGCTGATTACCGGGTTTGCGACAACCTTCAAGTACATGTTCAAACCCGCGGTTACGGTGAATTACCCCGATCAGAAGTCGCCCATGTTTCCAAAGTGGCGGGGCAAGCAGGTCCTGATGCGCGACGAAGCGGGTCTCGAGAAATGCGTTGCGTGCGGCTTGTGCGCGGTTGCGTGTCCCGCCGACGCCATCTATCTCGAAGCGGCCGAAAACGACGGTTCCGTCATGGCCGGCCCGCGCTACGCCATCACGTATCAAATACACAAGACGCGGTGCATCTTCTGCGGCTACTGTGAAGAGGCGTGCCCGGTATCGGCGATTTTCATGGGCAAGGATTACGAGCTTGCGGTGTACAACAAGAGCGATTTCATCTGGGACAAGAAAGATCTGCTCGTCCCGGTTCCTCCGGACTCACCGACTCCCGCCCAACGGTAAACGGTGCCGGGTTCCAGTTTTTAGATTCCAGTCTCTGCATTCATGTTCTTTGGCGCTGTCGGCGATCTGCACGGCGATTTCGACGCGCTCGATCGGGTCATGGCGCGTCATCCCGATGTTGAGTTCTGGGTATGCCCGGGCGACCTCGCTGCCGAGGACGGCACGTATCCCACTCCCCGTGCGCCGCTGTACTGGATCAAAGGTAACAACGAAGACTTCGATTTCGTCGCCGCGCAGCCCGCAGGGGGCGGTACGGTGCCGAACCTGCACTTCGTTCCCAATGGAATTTCAGTGAACGCCCACGGCCTAATCCTCGCAGGGTTGGGAGGGACGTTCGCACCAACGTGGTACGAATCGCGTGCCGCAGATCTTCCATCTCACGCACTGAAACCGCGAAGCGGAGCGGGGCGAGGGGCCCCCGCGACTAAGGACGACAAGAGACGTCATTTTGTACAGGAGGAGGTTGATGCGTGCAAGACGCAACAGAATGTCGACGTTTTCCTCTCTCATGAAGCGGCGCGCCCGTTTCCTCTCTCGCGTGTGAAGGACGCTGGAAAGACCCCGATTAACGAGGTGCTCTCTGCCATGCGGCCGCGTCTGCATCTATTCGGACATCATCACGTCTACACCGTGGCCGAGCGGCAGCGAGTTCCGTCCATCAGCCTCGAGCGAGTGTGCGATTCCTACCTCGTGGTTGACGGCAAGACCCTTGCTCACCAACGGTTGACGATCTGATATAGTCCTCGACGGAGGCGAGATGGCGCTGCTCTTTCCGCGAGAAGAGGATAAAGATTTCGCGGCCACAAACGACGCGGCGACCCGATCGTTGTCCGCAATCTCGCTCGAGACATCGTTTGTCGAGGGCGTGTACGAAAAGATGGCGTCGGTCTACGACCTGTTTTTCGGTCTGCCGCTCCATCACGGCCGGGCGAAGGCCATCCGCCGCATGGCCATCAAGCCGAACGACCAGATTCTCGAGGTGGGCGTTGGCACGGGCATCAGCCTTCCGCTCTATCCGCGCAAATGCTCGGTGACGGCCATCGATCTGTCTGATGGGATGCTCGAGCGTGCACGGACCCGTGTCGAACAATACAGCCTCCGCAACGTTCATCTCATCCAGATGGATGCGACGAAGTTGAAATTCCCTGACAACTCTTTCGATATCGTGTACGCGCCGTATTTCATCAGCTGCGTTCCCGATCCCCTCGCCGTGACGCGTGAGATGCGCCGCGTCTGCCGGCCCGGCGGGAGACTGGTGTTTCTGAATCACTTTCTCAGCGACGGCAGGATCGCGTCGAAGCTCGAACGGGCGATTGCGCCGCTGACGGTACACCTCGGCTTCAAGTCAGACTTCGATCTGCCCGCATTCCTCGCCCAGACCGGTTTGCGGGCGGCGTCGATCGAGAAGGTGAACGTGCCGCGTATCTGGTCCCTGGTGATCTGCGACAACGCTGATTGAGCTGTGAGTCGGCTATCCGATTACCAGACCTTCCTCACACAATTCCTTCGGAACTACGAAACGACCGGTTCGGTCATTCCGAGCGGCCGCGCGCTCGGCAGCGCGCTGTGCCGGTATGTCGGGCACGGAAGCGGGCCTCAGAAGATCCTCGAGGCGGGCCCTGGCACCGGAGCGGTCACCGGCTGCATCATCGATCGGATGCGGCAGGACGACGAGCTGTGGATGGTCGAGCTGAATCCGACGTTCGCCGAGCACCTGCGCGGCGCCTTTCATCAGAAGCCCGCCTATCGTGAGGCCGCCAGCCGCTGTCATCTGATAGAGGGTTCGGTTCAGCAACTCGGACCTCTCGGCAAGGAAGGGCAGTTCGATCTGGTGATCTCCGGCCTGCCGCTGAACAACTTCTCATCCGAGAATGTGCACGGCATACTGCAGGCATACGGCGCGCTGCTGAAGCCCGGCGGCGTGCTGTCGTTCTTTCAGTACATTCTGATCCGTCCCGCGAAGATGTTCGTGAGCGTTGGCGCCGAGCGCACACGGCTGAAGGGTGTCGGGGAGGCGATCGACGGGGTTCTGGGTGAGAAGGAATTCGCGCGTGAGTGGGTGTGGGTGAACGTGCCGCCGGCGTGGGTGCACCACATTCGGTTCTGACGCAGTAACGAAAAACGAAAAAGGGAAAAACGAATAAAGCACCGTTTTTTCTATTTCATTTTCGTTTTTCGTTTTTTCGTTACAAGTTTCAGTATTTCCTCCGCTGCGATCTCTGCACCATTCAGCGCAGGTTTCTCCGGCGGCGGGGGCTGCGACAGCAGTCGTTCCAGCGCCGCGCTCCAGTCCCCACTCAACAACTGCTTCTGTTCAAGGAACTCAGCTCTCAAATACCTCGGCATCTCCCTGACGAGCACGTCGTATTCGACAAAATGCCCGCGCGACGTGTACAGCAACGCAGCCCCGTTCGCAATGGCTTCGCTGATGATGCCGTAGCCAGGCTTGGTGACGACGACGTCGGCGGCGCGGACCAGATCCTCGTAGCGTAATCCGTTGTCGTAGATCTGCTGCTCTGAAAGGGTAAGGAGTCCGGGCGCCGATTTGATGGCGTTGTCTCCTCCGGGTCTCGCGGCGGACGAAGGCGTATCGGTCGTCGCGATGGTGTAGTTTCCCAGAGCGCCCAACGCGTTGGCGTCCAGCCCGGCGACACCGTACCCCCCGAACGATATCAACACCAACGGCATGCCGGCGGCACGCGCCGGAAGACCGAGCGCGTGCCGTACGTCGTCCGGCGTACGCTGCGAGCGGCGCGCGATGAACGGGATGTCGCGTGTGGCGCGGGCCAGGCCTGCGAAGCCTCCAGACATGGGCAGGCGGAGAGCCGCCGTCGCATTCCGGTAGAGCTGCCGTATCTCATCGGCGAGGTTCAACGCCTCGCTAGTGCGATAGCCCTCATAAATCCAGTCCCACGTGAAATTGCCGATGGCAATCGACGGGATCCCGGCCGTATGTGCGGCGCCGATCGCGAGGGGAGGTATATCGCCGACCGTCGCGGACGCCTCGGTCCGCCGAAGGTAGGCCGCCTCCGACGTCACGAGTGCCGGCAGACGCTGCTGGAACTCGACGGCCCGTCGTATGCTTGCCGCGGTGTCCACGTTGAGGCTGTCGATTTGCGCCATTCCCGCGTCGCACTGAAGCTCGATCAGCTCGCATCGGCCGTGCAACGTCCGCGAGAACAAGCGGGGCGGCGCCGAGGTCTTGACCACGATCTGCACCCCCGGGCTCGCTCGAAGAAGGGCGTGAATCACCTCTATCGAGCGGGACGTATGCCCGAAACCGTGCCCCGAAACGTAAAAGACGATGCGATATGATGAGCTCATGGATGAACGGGACTTCTTTACCGAGCGGCCCGAGCAAAAGCCCGCTCAATACTCCTGTCCCCGCTGCAAGCGGCGGAATGAGTACATGGTGCGCTGGATGCGCCGTACGAAAAAGAAGAGCCTGCCGCCGCGCGCCGACGCGCGCGACCGCGCGCTGTATGCCAAGCTGCGCGATTATCTCATCCGGATGGACGACGACGTGACGTGCAAGGCGTGCGGGAAACGCTTCGAGATTCCATCGCACCAGTCGATGGTGTTTCTCGACGAGCACGGAAATGCGCCGTCCGGTGACTACGACCCCGACGACGACAACCGCGGAAATCGCGCATAATAAACACCTTCTATGAACAAAGGATTCTGGCGCGGCGCCGTCTTCCGCCTCCTGGCCGTGGCGCTGGCGGTCGGCTCGGTTTCGGACGGCCGTACGAGCCGAATTGCCTACGCCCAGGGCGTCTCGGACCCGACGGTCGTCAAGGCGCGCGCGGCCGTTAGCCGTGGCCAGTATGCGGAGGCCGAGGCGCTGCTCAAACCGCTCGTGGCGCGGGCGCCGGACGGTGAGGCGGCGCTGGAGCTTGGCTTGTTCTACGAGATGATGGGGCGGCGCGATGAGTCTCTCGCCCTGTTGCGGCGCATTGCCGATGTGCAGGTGGGCCCGCGCTCGACGCCTGCCGAGTACGCCCGGCTCGGCCGCGCGGCGCGCGCCTTGGGTGAATTCCAGCTCGCGAACGACGCATATCGCATCGCCACTGAAAAAGCGCCGAACGATCCGGCCCTGCATACCGGCTGGGGAGAACTTTTCCTGCATGTGCACGACAACGCCGAGGCGGCAAAGTCGTTCCAGGATGCACTCAAGATTGACGACAAGTGGGTCCCCGCGCTCGTGGGGATGGCTGGGGCGCTGCTCGACGTGAATCCTCCCGCGGCGGAGAAAGCCGTCGAGCAGGCTCTCGCGCTCGATCCGGATGTCGTCGACGCGCACCTGCTGAAGGCGATGCTCGAGCTCGACAAGAGCGATCGTGAAGCGGCCAAGGCGTCGATCGCGAAGGCGAAGGCGATCAATCCGGCGAGCCTTGACGCGTTGGCGCTGAGTGGGGCGGTCGCGTATGTCGAGGACCGTCACGCGGACCTGGAGAAGGAAGCGTCGGCCGCCCTCAAGATCAACCCGCAGTTTGGCGGCGCGTATCGCGTCCCCGCAGAGCTCGCGGCCGCGAATTACCGATTCGAAGAAGCGGTGGCGTTGAGCCGCAAAGCCCTCGAAATCGATCCGAACGACGTGCAAACGCTTTCTGCGTTCGGGGTACAGCTCCTGCGCACCGGAGACGAGGCGGAGGCTCGTCAGGTGCTCGAAAAATCGTTTTCGATCGACAAGTTCGACGTAACGACGCTCAACCTGCTGAAGATGCTGGACGGGCTCGACAAGTTCGACACGACGAAAGACGGTGACATTGTCTTCAAGAGCCATCCGAGCGAAACGCCGGTGATGCGCGAGTACGTCGCGCCGCTCGCGCAGCGGGCCCTTGCCACGTTTGCCAAAAAATATGATTTCACGCCGAAGGGGCCGATTCTCATTGAGATGTTTCCGAAGCACGACGACTTCGCGGTGCGCACCGTCGGGCTGCCGGGGATGATCGGGGCGCTCGGCGCGTGCTTTGGGCGCGTGGTGACACTCGATTCGCCGAAAGCGCGGCCGCCAGGCGACTTCAACTGGGCGCCGACGCTGTGGCACGAGCTGGCGCACGTGATAACGCTGCAGCTGTCGAAGCAGCGCGTGCCGCGGTGGCTCACTGAGGGCATCTCCACCTACGAGGAGAAGCTCGGATCTCCCGCATGGGGCCGCGAAGGAGAGCTCTCGTTCGTCGCCGCGTACGGGCTTGGCGAGCACATGAGTGTGCGCGAGCTGAACGCCGCCTTCCAGGATCCGGAGAAGATCTCACTCGCGTACTACGAGGCGTCGATCCTCACCGAGCATATCGTCGGCAAATACGGCATGGGAGCGCTGCGCAAGCTCCTGATGACGTATGGCGAAGGTCTCGAGGGTGAAGCGGCGCTAAAGGCGGGACTAGGCGTTGACATAGACACGCTCCAGGCGGATTTCGACAAGCTTCTGTCATCCAAGTACGGCTCTGTCGTGCGCGCGCTGAAGCCTCCGAAGGAGCTCGACCCCGGAAAGGGCAATCCGGAGGCGATTGCGTCGGCGTTCCCGGACAGCTTCCAGGCGCAGGTCGCGCTGGGAGAATACTTGCGCAAAACCGGGCGCATCGATGAGGCGTTCAAGGTGCTCGAACGTGCCGCGGAGATGGTGCCGATGGCGACCGGCGCGCGCAGCCCGCGTGCCATGATGGCGCAGATGGCACTCGAGCGAAAAGACAGCGCGCGTGCCATCAGCGAGCTCGAGAAGCTGCTCGAATACGAAAACACCGACCTCGATTCGGTGCGGACGCTCGCGCGCGAGCTCGAGGCAACCAAGGCGCCGTCGGCAAAGTTGATGTCGGCTTATGAGCGCATCGCGCAGCTCGATCCGTTCGATTCGGCGAATCACTCGAAGCTCGGCCGTCTGAAGATGCAGGCGGGGGACGCGCCCACAGCGGTTCGCGAGTTTCGCGCGGCCATTGCCGCGGGCTCACTCGATCCCGCCGCCGCGAACTCGGACCTGGCTGAGAGCTATCTGGCGATTGGCGACACGGCGCAGGCACGGCGGGCAGTTTTGGCTGCTATCGAGGTCGCGCCGGGTTATCCGCGCGCGCAGGAACTGCTGCTGAAGGTCGTGGGCCAGTAGGATTGTGGAGGGTGGTTAGTGGTTAGTGGTTGGTGGACGGCGCTTCGTAGGATCGCATTCGCATTGGCAGTCCTCTGCGCGATGGCAGCGCCCGGAGCGGCGAGTGCCGACGAGCGCTACGCGCTGATCGTGTCGGGCGTCTCCGGCACGGAGAAGTTTGCCGCCAACCAGAAGGGCTGGGTGTCGTCGCTCCAGGCGACGCTGCAGCAACGCCTGGGCTTTGCCGCCGATCGCATCACCGTGTTGTCGGAAGACGGCGCCGGCACGACGATCGCGAATCGAGACAACGTGACCCGTGCCCTGACGTCGCTGAAGTCGAGCCTTACCGCTGACGATATCCTGCTCGTCGTGCTCATCGGGCATGGCACGTTCGACGGCACCGTCGCGAAATTCAATCTCGTCGGTCCGGATATGGATTCGCGCGAATGGAAGGCCGCGTTCGACGGCAACTCCGCGCGGCTGGTGTTCGTCAACACCACCAGCTCGAGCTTTCAATTCGTGCCTGCGCTGTCGGCAAAGAACCGCATCGTCATTGCGGCGACCGACTCGGCGGCTCAGAAGTACGCCACGCTGTTTCCGCAGTATTTCATCGAAGCGCTCGATCAAGGCGCCAAGGCCGACAACGACAAGAACGACCGGCTGTCCGTGTGGGAAGCGTTCGCATATGCCAGCCAGGCTGTGAAACAGGCGTTCGAGAAGCAGGGAACGCTCGTGACCGAACGATCGGTCATCGACGACAACGGCGACGGCGTCGGCCAGGAAGCCGCCGCCGCCGGGAAGGACGGCGTGCTCGCCAAGACGACATTTCTCGATCCGCTGCCCGCCTCGAGCTCGGGCAACCCCGCGATTGCGGGTCTCGAGAAACAGCGCGTGACGCTCGAAGCCGAAATCGAACAGTTGAAGGGCAGGAAAGGGGAGATGCCCGCTGGGCAGTACGAAGAAGAATTCGAGCGCCTGGCCATAGAATTGGCCAAGGTCTCCGCGCAGATTCGATCGGCTAAGTAAGTTCGCTCCGCCATCGCGTTCGCGAGGGTTTCTTCAACACCACCACGCCTGCCATTCCCGCCAGAAACCCTGCGATATGCGCCCAGAACGCTACGCCGCCGCCCTCGCCTCCTGTCCGCGCTGCCGCCACGCCGACGTAAAAGAACTGCATCAGGAACCAGAGACCGAGAAACAGAATCGCGGGAACCTCGACGATTTCAAACACGATGAACAGCGGGATCAGCGCAAGTACCCGCGAATGCGGATAGAGGACGAAGTACGCACCAAGTACCCCGGCGATGGCGCCACTCGCGCCGACAGTGGGAATCGTCGAGAAAGGATTCATGTAAACATGCGCGACGACAGCCGCGACGCCGCACATGAAATAGAACAGAACGAACCGGCCATGCCCAAGGCGATCTTCGACGTTGTCGCCGAATATCCATAGGAACAGCATGTTGCCAAGGAAGTGCCCCCAACCGGCGTGCAGAAACATCGACGTGAATACGGTGAGCACGGCGAACCTCGCAGGTACAACGCCGTATGCGTGTATGAATTGTTCGAGCGTGGGGCTCGGCAACGACTGTTCAAAAAGGAACGCGAGACTGTTGAGGACGATGAAGACGATGGTGAAAAGTGGAAAGGTCCGCGACGGAATGACGTCGCGCAGCGGAATCATGCGGCTGATTGTGGCATATAATTCCGGGCCGGATTGTCTATGAAGTGCCGTGAGTGTGGAACCGAGATCGCCGACAAAGCGCTCATTTGTTTTCGTTGCGGCGCCTCGGTCCAGGAAGCCGTGCACAAGCCGTACGTCGCTCAGAAGAAAACGCGGCCGCTGATCGTCTATGTGATTTTTGCGCTGTTTGTGTTGATCGCGATCGCGCTGGCGCTGCTCCGCTGATTACGGGCTCTCTGCCGCGGCGCTACCGGGACAGGTGGGCTTCGATCGGCGCGAGCGACGCAACCACCACATCCCCGACAACCTGCAATGTCCTCGCTGACGTCTGATCGAGCGTGTCGGCCGGTGTGTGCCATGCAGGATAGTCCAAATCGATGATGTCGGTGGCGGGCACGCCTGCGCTGAGAAACGGCACGTGGTCGTCCTCAATCGGTGTGCTGGCGTTTACGAATAGAGACCCGTGGCCTAACTTCTGCGCCGTGGACCAGACGATGTCGGTCAGCCAGGGTGTGGAGTTTGCTTCTCGCATGAATCGCGGCGATCGATCGCCGATCATGTCGACAAGCACGAGCGCTTTCAACGTGGACAAAGTTCGATCCTTGCGCGCGGAGTCTACGTAGTACTGGCTGCCGTACGTGTGATCGGTCCCGCTCCAGTCCCTGAGCGTCGCCTCCTCGCCGTCGAAGAAGATCAGCTCGATTGTGAACGCGTTGGCGCGCGGCTTCAGCACCCGCGCGAGCTCCACAAGAAACGCCGCGCTCGACCCGCCGTCGTTCGCGCCCACGAAGCGCGCGTCGCGAAACAGCTTCGTGTCGTAGTGCCCCGTGATGGCGATCCGTTCCTTTCGCGCGCCTGGGATGGTGGCGATGAGGTTCACCATCGGGATCTCGCCGATGGGCGTCTTCGCGACGAATGCCTGCTGGGTCACGGGGACACCGATGGCCTTCAGTTGCTCGATGATGTACTCGCGCGTTCGCGCAATGCCGGGAGAACCAGCGGGCCGCGGCCCAACGGCCACAATCTGACGCAGGTGTTCGTACGCCCGGGATGAATCGAAACGGGCTTCGGGTTTCGGGGTCTGGGCTTCAGGGCTCGATGAGCACGCGGCCGCCACCGCAAGAGCGGCCGCGATGACCCGGAACCAGGAACCCGAATACGGAACTCGGAACCGGGAATCCGGAATCATTACCGCTGATCTCGAGCGAGAAACTCCCGCTGTTTCGGACCCACGTAAATCTGCCTGGGACGGGCGATCTTCTGCTCGGGATCGCGAAGCATCTCTTCCCACTGCGCGAACCATCCGGCCGTGCGGGGAATCGCGAAGAGCACCGGGAAAAAGTCTTTCGGAAAACCCATGGCCTGATAAATAAGCCCCGAATAGAAGTCGACGTTGGGGTAGAGCTTGCGAGTCACGAAGTATTCGTCCTGCAGCGCAATACGCTCGAGCTCGAGCGCGATGTCGAGCAGCGGGTTCTTGCCCGTCACGTCGAACACCTCGTCCGCGATGCGCTTGATGATCTTCGCTCTCGGGTCGTACGACTTGTAGACCCGGTGGCCGAAGCCCATCAGCCGGCCGTCTCCACCCTTCACCCGCGAGATGAACGCGGGCACGTTCTTGATCGTGCCGATCTCTTCGAGCATGCGCAGGACCGCTTCATTGGCGCCGCCGTGCAGCGGGCCCCACAGCGCCGCAGCCGCACCGGCGATCGACGAATACGGATCGACGTGCGAGCTTCCAACCACACGCATCGCGGTGGTGCTGCAGTTCTGCTCGTGATCGGCGTGCAGGATGAAGAGCACGTCGAGCGCCCGTTCGAGGACCGGGTTGGGGCTGTACTTCAGCTCGGTCATCTTGAACAGCATGTTCAGAAAGTTTCCGGTGAAGCTCAGGTCGTTGTCGGGGTACACGTAGTTGCGCCCGATGCTGTGACGGTACGCATAGCCGGCAATGCTGGCGACTTTTGCGATCAGCCGGAGGCACTGGCGGTTGCGTGCCTGCTCGTCGAACACGAGCTTGGCGTCGCGATACAGCGTCGAGAGCGCGCCGACGGTGCTGATGAAGATGCCCATCGGATGCGCGTCGTACTGGAACCCTTCCATCAACTTCTTGACGTTCTCGTGCAGCAGCGTGTGCTGCGTGATGGCGTCGGTCCAGTTCTGCAGCTGCTTCCCGGTCGGAAGCTCTCCGAAAATGATCAGGTAGGCGGTTTCGAGATAGTTGCAGTGTTCGGCGAGATGTTCGATGGGATAGCCGCGATACCAGAGGATGCCCTTGTCGCCGTCTATGTAAGTGATGGCGCTGCGGCAGGCCGCGGTGTTCAAGAATGCCGGATCGTAGGTCATCAACCCGGTGTCGTCGCCCGCACCCTTGATCTGCTTGAGATCGGTGGCGCGAATCGCACCTTCCTTGATGGCGACCTCGTACTGCTTGCCTGTGCGGTTATCGGTGATCGTCAGCGTATCCATGTTTTGTCGCGGAGCCCCTCGCCCCGCTCCGCCGCATACTTGCGGGGGGCCCTTCGCCCCGCGCGGCTCGCGGCTTAGCTGTCTGCATCTTGTTCGCTGTCCGACTCATCCTTTACAGGCTCGGCCGGCACGCGATAGCGACCGTCGATCCAACGCGCAAGATCCTGGAGCTTGCAGCGTTCGCTGCAGAAGGGAATCCAGGGAGACTCAGCGGGTTCGCGCCGGCAAAACACGCATATGCTGGCGGGCACGGCCTCATTCTACTGTAGCTTGCTGGCTGATAGCCCGTAGCTGGTTGGTGATAGCTACAGCCTCGGAGAGTCCGCGGCATGATGCCGGACGTCCCGGCCCGACACCATGAAGATGACGTCTTCGGCTACGTTGGTCGCGTGATCCCCGACACGCTCGAGATGACGCGAAATCAGAATCAGATCGAGGGCCGGCTCAATGGTGGCGGGATCCTGGAGCATGTAGGTCAACAGCTCGCGGAACACCTGCGTCTTCAGCGAATCCAGCAGGTCGTCCTCGTCGAGCACATTCTGCGCGAGCTGCATGTCGCCGCGGACGTAGGAATCGAGCGCGTCCCGGAGCATCGTCTGCGCCGTCGTCGCCATCCGCGGGATGTCGATCAGCTTTTTCACCGGCGGGTGGGACGCGTATCGCCGAGCCGCTTCGGCGATGTTCACTGCCATGTCGCCGACGCGCTCGAGGTCGCTGTTGATTTTGATCGCCGCCATGACGGCGCGGAGATCGGCCGCCATCGGCGAGTGGAGCGCCAGCAGCTTGAGGCACAAATCGTCGATCTCGATGTGCAGCTCGTTGACCGGCATGTCGCCGTTGAGCACCTCGTCGATGAGATCGCCGTCGCGCTCGACCAATCCCTGCATCGCCGTGCGTACGCGCTCTTCCGCGAGCCCGCCCATGGCGAGCAGCCGCTCTTTCAGCGTGCTGAGCTCCTGCTGGAAATGATGGCGTTCCATTAACCGAATCGTCCAGTAATGTAATCTTCCGTCAGTTTTTCTCTGGGCGTCGTGAAAATTTGATCGGTACGCCCGAACTCGACGAGCTTGCCCAACCAGAAGAACGCGGTGTAATCGGACACACGTGCGGCCTGCTGCATGTTGTGCGTGACGATGACGATGGTGTAGTCCTTCTTCAGGTCGTAAATGAGCTCTTCGATGCGCTGCGTCGCAATCGGGTCCAGCGCCGATGCGGGCTCGTCCATCAGGAGGATTTCGGGTCGAACTGCCAGCGCGCGCGCGATGCACAGACGCTGCTGCTGGCCGCCGGACAAGGCGAGTGCAGACTCGTGGAGGCGATCCTTCACTTCGTCCCAGAGCGCGGCGTGCTCGAGGCTTTGCTCAACCCGCTGAGCGAGGTCTGCGCGATCCTTCGCCATGCCGTTGATGCGGATGCCGTAGGCCACGTTCTCGAAAATCGATTTCGGGAAGGGGTTGGACTTCTGGAACACCATACCGACGCGCCGCCGGAGATCGACGACGTCGGTGGCGCCGCGATAAATGTCCGCGTCGTCTATCAGGATCTTACCGTCTGCGCGCGTGCCCGCGATGATGTCGTTCATCCGGTTCAGGGTGCGGAGGAACGTGCTCTTGCCGCAGCCGGACGGCCCAATGAAGGCCGACACCTGATTGGCGTGAAGACCGATACCGATGTCGTGCAGCACACGGGTGTCGCCGTAGTAGAAGTTGAGGTGCTCCACCCGGATCTTGAGAGGGGTTTCTTTGACCTCGGACGGTCGGGAGGGCGCTCTGGCGACCTCGGGTGCGGTTGTCAGCGAGTCGGCCACGTCAGCCCGTACTTTAACGTGAGCGTGTTACGACTATGTTAACGAGCCGACCTGAAAAGGGCGGCACTACGTACTGCCGTCGCAGGTCCTCGTTGTGCCGACCTTCAGGTCGGCTATGCGGCTACGTCGGCTGAATCGCCGGCTGGCCAGGCAGGTTGTCCGTCGTGATGTCCGAATTCGACAGGAACGCCTGCACCTGCCTGCGCAAGTCTTCCTGAATCGCGTCGACTGGCCTGCGGGCATCCAGCACGCGGAACCCGAACTCGTCGGTCATTGAGACGTACTCGCGCAGGAGCTTGTTTTGGTACGATCGAAAACTATCGTAGATGTCGTCTCCACCCTTCAAATCCATCCCGGATTCCCAGAAATCCATCCCGCGCGCGGAGAGAACGCGCCTGATTAACGTATCGACATCGATCTTCAAATAAAACACCAGATGGGGCGCGATGGCGAACCCATAGAGGCTGCGCAACCACGCGCGATCGACGCCTCGAACACCGGCGCGTGCAAGCGCCGAAAAAATGTAGCGGTCCGACAGCACCACGAACCCGGCCTTCAGTGCAGGGATGATTTCCTTCTCGAGGCGATCGGCGAAGTCGGTCGCGTACAGCAGCACGAAGGTGAGCTTGTTGAGCGTGTTGCTCGACTTCGCCAGCTCGATTGTGGGCTGCATGAGCGCCGAACGCGTCCAGCCGGTTTCGACGACGCCATAGCCCTGTACTTCGAGCCATTCGCGGAGCAGGGCGATTTGTGTGCTGCGGCCTACACCGTCGGTACCTTCGACAGCGATGATCTTCCCGGGGTAGTGCTCGATCGGCACGTACGGTAGCCCGTGGCCGTAGTAGCGACCTGGCTGAATACCGCCGTTGGCGCCGAATTCGGGCGACTGCTCTTTGATGTCTGCCCTCGGCTCTCTGCCGTCCGCTCTCGGCTCTTTGGTCTCCGTCTTGTCTGGCGTCACTGATTCACCGCCTCGAGGTGCGGCTTCTCCAATTGCCGCGACACGAGATTTCTGACGATCTGCTGCTGATCGGTGATGGCGAGGGAAGCGTCGACAACGCTCAAATCAAATTCCGTCACCAGGCGATCGTACTCCTCTAGCACCTTCCCCTGGAAAATCCTGAAGCTTTCCTGGGCATTGAGGCTCCAGCCCATATCCATGCCCGCCTCGTAGAATTTCAGCTTTATGCGGCGAGCCATCAGGCGATCCAGCGACACGTCAATGGGCACGCGGAAGTAGAGCGAGAGGTCCGGTCTCACGGCGAAGCTGTACAGGTCGCGTACCCAGGCGCGATCGACGCCGCGCGCGACGTCCCGCGCGAACGCCGTGTAGGCGTAACGATCGGCGATGACGATCATGCCGGCCTTGAGCGGCGGCACGATGTGGTAGAGCAGGCGGTCCGCGAAGTCAGTGGCGTGTAGCAAGCTGAAGGTCGTCGGCGTCAGGGAGTTCTTTTTTTTCCCCATTTTCGTCGCCACCTTCACGAGGGCCGAGGAATTCCATTCGGTGACGAACACGCGCAGGCCGGCGGCGCTCAACCACTTGGCCAGCAACGCCAGCTGCGTCGTCTTTCCCGACCCGTCTATTCCTTCGACCACGAACAGTTTCCCCGGGTATTCGTGCGGCGTGCTCAGGTTGTTCAGCATAAGAAGAAGCTCTGCCGGCGCTCAAGCGGATGGGTTTCCCCAACGCCTGCGCGAGCGGCGCTATCTGACGATGGGCGGCCCAGAGCTCGAGCTCGGCGTCGCCGGTGGTGCGGAGCTTTATGAGGTATTCGTCGCCCCTGTCGTGCAGTTCGACGCCCGTGACCGCCTGCGCGTGGCTGCGGTCGAGCGTTTCGGCCAGCCGGAGGATCGCGGCGAGCGTACGCACCGCCTTCCGTTTTTTCGCGCTGAGCGCGCTGAAGTCGCTGTGCGATTTCTTCGGCGCGGATTTGCGGTGATAGCGGGCGATGAGGGCAATGGTTTCGGCTTCTGCCGGCTCGAAACCGCGCAGATCGCCGTTCTTGATGAGGTAGTACGAGTGCTTGTGATGACGCGGATAGCTGATGTGGGTGCCGACGTCGTGCAGGAGCGCCGCAAACTCGAGCCACTCACGCTCGCGATCGGTCAGCACATGGGCGCTGCGCGTCTGATCGAAGATCGACAACGATAACCGCGCCACCTGGTTGGCGTGCTCGGGCCAGTAGCTGCACCGCTCTGCCAGCTCGACGACGCTGCGGCGCCGCACATCGGGGTATTCGCCGGCCTGCGCGATGTGCCGCCGGTTGCGCTGGATGTAGTCGAGAACGAGCCCTTCGCGCAGTGCCAAATCGCACAGCGTCATATCAGTCGCCCCAAGCCGCTGCAGCACTCTGTCGAGCAGCACCGCGCCGGACACGATGAGATCGGCGCGACGGGGATCGAGTCCCGGCATCTTCATGCGTTCGCTGATGCTGCGCTCGGTAAGCTCTTTCCGAAGGCGATGAATCTGCTTCGCCGTGACACGCAAGTTGCGGATCTCGTCGTTCGCACGGCGACGATCCGTGGACGCCACCGTGCCGAGGCTCAGAATCGTACCGGATGTGCCGATCACGCGGTCGAATCCGGCGCCCTTGATGTCGCGCAAGTATTTCGAGAGCTCGCCGTCGATATGCCGAACGAGCTTGCGCTCGTCACGTCCCGACAGCGGGTCTGTGCGGACGAACCGTTCGGTGAGCCGGATGACGCCCAGTTTGAAGCTTTTGGCGACGCGTAACCCCGTACCATCTCCGTGGGTGATCTCGACGCTGCCGCCGCCGATATCCACGACCACTGCAGAGAGTCCCGTAACATCGACGCCGTAGACCGCCGCCAAGTGAATAAGCCGCGCTTCTTCGGTGCCGGAGATGACCTGGGGCTTGATTCCGGTTTCCTGTTCGACCGCCGCCAGAAATTCACCGCCGTTTTCGGCTTCGCGCACGGCGCTGGTCGCCGCGGCGAGGATCTCTTCCACCTGGTGCGACTCCGCCAGCCGCCGGAAACGCGAAAACGCTTGCAGGGCTGCAGCCATCGCTTCAGCTGTCAACGCCTTCCCGTCGAGTCCACCAGAGCCGAGGCGGACCATCTCCTTTTCGCGGTCGATCACTTCGAAAGACAGATCGGGGCGAATGCGTACCACGATCATGTGGATCGAATTTGTACCGCAATCAATCGCAGCTATCCGCATCTATTTGACGGAAAGAGAGTTGTCGCTGTCATCTAGAGTACCTATAATGGAGGCGACAGATTCGGACGGCGCCGCACACTGGCCCCCGCATCCTAGCATGAACACATCAACTTCCCGTGACAGGCTCTGGCGAAAACGGCTCAATGAGCTGAACGCCGTATGGCCCGATTTCGTCAGCGGCCAGACAGCAGGTCTGCACAAAACGCGCGTCGCGTCGCGTCGCATCCGCGAGGCACTTCCCATCGTGGCGGTGTCGGCGTCGCCCGCGAAAGTCAAAAAGCTCAACAAGAAAATGCGCGCGCTGACGCGATGTCTGGGCCCGATCCGCGAGCTTGACGTCGAGCTGGGCCTGCTGGAAGACAAGTCGAAAACCGAAGGCGTTTCTGGCCGCGCGATCGAAATGGTACGGCGCGATGTGGCGGCACGGCGGCAGGCGTTGCGCCAGGAGCTCGCGGACAACGCGCCGGTCACGGATCTGAAAAAGCTGCTCAAGAAGCTCGAGCGGGTCGCGACGACTGGCAAATCGGAGAAGACGAGGAAGGGCGGGGAGAGGGCAGAGAGCAGAGGAAAAAAGGGGAAAGGGCCCAAGAGCAGAGAGCAGAGTGCCGAGAGCAAGCTCGAAGTGCAGTGGCGCGGCGTGCTCGCGACACGATTGATGCGCCGCGCGAAAGCGCTCGGTGTCGCGATCGAAGATGCCGGACCGCTCTACGCGCCCGAACGGCTTCACGAAGTACGCATCTCGACCAAGAAGCTGCGTTACGCCCTGGAGATCGCCCGCGACGCCGGCGTCGCCGCCGCGACGCCTTTACTGAAGATACTGAAACGCCACCAGGAACTGCTCGGTCATCTGCACGACCTGCAGGTGCTCCTGAGGCACGTACGCGACACCGAGGCGTCCCCCACGGTCGGGTCTCGCGTAAACGATCTCACGGCGTACGCCGACGCGCTGGACCGCGAATGCCGGAAGCTGCACGCCGATTTCGTCGAGCACCGCGCCGAGATGTCTGCTGTCGTGAAAGACGTGCGACATCAGATCGTGCCCGCCATTGCGACGCCACCGCGGCGTCAGGCGCACGTCGCCGGCTCGCGCGCGCCCTCCGTCCGTCCTCGCCGCGCACGATAAAATGCAGACGCAGCCTTTCGAGCTATATCTAATCCGCCACGGTGTGGCGGCCGAGCGCGGTGAGAATTATCCGGATGACACAAAACGCCCGCTGACGAACGACGGGGTGCAGAAACTGCGCAAGGAAGCGAGGGCGCTGCTCGAGCTGGACATCATTTTCGACGTGATTCTGACGAGCCCGCTCGTGCGTACCAAGCAGACCGCCGAGGTCGTTGCGTCGGTCTTTCGAAATCCTCCACCTATCGTGAACATGGCGTCGCTGGCGCCCGGGGCATCGCATAACTCCATCATCGAAGAGCTGTCAAAACAGCATCGACGTCACCGTATCGCCCTCGTCGGCCACGAACCGGGCATCGGCGAGTTCGCCGGCCGCCTGATCGGCGTGCGGCGGCCGCTCGAGTTCAAAAAAGGCGCGATGTGCCGGATCGACGTCGCCGCGCTTCCGCCGGCCGGGCCCGGCCACCTGCGCTGGTTTCTCACGCCGCGCATACTTCGCAAAGTCGCGAAGTAAAAAAAGACAGCATCAACTCACACCACCGCGCCCGGCGCGATCCGTCCTCCCTTCGGCACGATGATGATGCCGCCGCGAATGTAATAACCGTCGCCGTCGGCGTGCTGCACCCGGCTCTCGTTCACCAGCCGTGCCCCGTCGCCGATGGTCGCGTTCTTGTCGATGATGACGCGATCGAGCACGACATCGCGCCCGATGCCCAATGAGGGCGATGTCCCCGAATCGTACATATCAGCGCCGAGGAGCACGGAGCGCGTGATGCGCGTGCCTCGAGAGATATGACTTCGGATGCCGATGACCGACTGCTCGATCGAGCATTCATCGAGAAAGCATCCCTCGGAGACGATGGATTCGCGCACCGTGCACGACCACAAATGCGACGGAGGAAGGAATCGCTCGTGCGTGTAAGTGGGTCTCCACGGGTCGTAGAACTTGAACGGCGCCTGCGGTTCGGTGAGCATGATATTCGCGTCATAGAACGACTCGACGGTGCCGACGTCGGCCCAGTAGCTGTCGTGCATGAACGCTCGCACGCGATGCGTGCCCAGCGCCGCCGGGATGATCTCGCGGCCGAAGTCGGTCACTGTTGTGTTCTCCAGGAGGTCGAGCAGCACTTCCCGCGAGAAGACATAGATGCCCATCGACGCGACGAACGGCTTGTCGGGGTCATTGGTGTCGGCACGCAACAACGCGCCTGACGGTACGCTGGCCCCGATCGTGGCCAAACGCTCGGCGTTCGGCTTTTCCTCGAAGCCGACAATTTGCGCCTCGCGATCGAATCGAAAAATGCCCATCCCCTGGGCGTCCTGGGGCGTCACGGGCAGCGCGGCGACGGTAATGTCTGCATCGCCGTCCACGTGTGCATCGAGCAGCCGCCCGTAATCCATGCGGTAGAGATGATCGCCCGCAAGAATCAGGTAAAAGTCGGCTGCGAAACGCCTGAAATGGCGCGCAGCCTGGCGGACGGCGTCGGCGGTCCCTTGAAACCAGCTCGAGCTGTCGGGGGTCTGCTCGGCCGCGATGATGTCGACGAAGCCGTGCGAGAACGGGTCCATGCGATAGGTCTGGGCGATGTGATGGTTCAGCGACATCGAGTTGAACTGCGTCAGTACGAAAATCCGCCGCAGATCGGCGTGCAGGCAGTTGCTGATGGGCACGTCGATCAAACGGTACTTGCCGCCGATCGGCACCGCCGGCTTCGAGCGGTGCTGTGTGAGTGGAAAGAGCCGGGATCCTTGACCGCCGCCCAGGATGATCGCAAGCACGTCGTCCATGTCACTCCATGATGATGGACAACAGAATACATTTTCTTCAGTCTTCGAGCGCGTTCGGCTCTTCCACGAATCTGTAGCCCATTCCGATGACCGTCTCGATCTGACGCCCGGCGTGACCGAGCTTGCCGCGCAATCGGCCCACGTGCACGTCGACCGATCGCGTTTCGACCTGGCGGTCGAGCCCCCAGACGCGTTCGAGCAGCCTGTCGCGCGAGAGCACGCGATTGCGGTTCTCGACCAGGAAGCGCAACAGCTCGAACTCTCGTTTGGTGAGCCTGATTTGCGACCCTGAGACGCGAACGGACACAGCATCGAAGTCGATGGCCAAGGGGCCCCGCTGGTATCCGGGACTCTGCTCAGACACCGTTTGGCGCGGTCGCCGCAACACTGCGCGTACGCGGGCCACGAGCTCCCTCAAGCTGAATGGCTTCGTGACGTAATCGTCCGCGCCCAAATCCAGTCCTGTGACGCGATCGGTTTCACCGGTCCGTGCGGTCACCATGATGATGGGGATAGTGGCGCTCGACACGCGGCCGCGGAGCAGGCGGCATACTTCCAGCCCGTCAATGAACGGGAGGTTCAAATCGAGCAGGATGAGGCCAGGCGGCTCTTCCATGACCGACTTGAGCGCAGCGGCGCCGGTGGACACCATTTCGACGTCCAATTCTCCGCCACGCTCCAAAGCGTGCTTCATCAGCCCAGCGATATCGGGCTCGTCTTCGACGATCAGAACCTTGGTCTTGCTGAATTTGTCCATCGCTAAAGGACATTAAGACGGACGTGTTACCCCCCAATTGCCTCCCTGTTAATTCTGAGTAAAGCCGCCATCTATGATCTCGTGTAGCGATACTGAACAGTCCGTGCGGTGTTTGGCAAAGTTTAAATGGCGGCCGGCGATGTCGCGCAGTGGCGCGCTTTTCGCAATAGTCGGGACAGGCACGATACGGAGGTCGACATGATCTTTTCCAAGCGTCTGCGAAGTCAGGAACATATCAAAGAGTTTGTCGTCGACGAGGCGGACGACCGCGGGTGGGAAGTTCGTGAGGAAGAAGACCACCGCATCGTCAAACGCACGTGGGTGCACGACTGGCACCGGGTAGAAAACGCGATGATGCGGTTTGGCCTGGAGGCGACGCAGCTTCAGCGCGCCGGGTGGGTCGAAATGTCGAAGATGGTTTGAATAGGGACGCCGGGCGCGAGCGCCTTCGTGACCGGCGTTTTATCCGCAATCTCGAGCAGCTTGGCTTGCTGCTCCGCATTCACCGTTTCACCCAGCGTAATTTTCCGTTCGATGTACATGGGCGTGTCGCCGTCTTTCACGAGGCGGAGCCTGACGGCGATGGCGCCGAGTGGCCATTCTTTCCGGTCGGCGTACATCCGCATTGTGATGGCCGTACACGCTCCTAATGCGCTCAACATGAGGTCGAAGGGCGCGGCGCCTGTGTTGGTGCCGCCTCGTCGCTCGGGCTCGTCGGAGGTGAGCTGGTGTCCATGAGCCGTCGTGATGCGCTGCGCGTACCCGCTCTCACTGCTGACCGTCGTGTTCGCCAGAATCATCGTCGCCATTTGTGCATTATTATGAGAGCAAAGGGCAGAGAGCAGAGGGCAAATGTTTAACGCAAGAAAATCCACGATGGTTGAGCGGGAAAAAGCACTGCGCGGACGCGCGGCGAAGATGATGGTGACCGACCGGCACGCGATACATGGGACGCCCATGGAGGACGAGTTTGCCGGCAAAGAGATGGCGCTGTTCGGCATGGGCTGTTTCTGGGGCGCTGAGAAGGGTTTCTGGTTGCTCCCAGGCGTGTACTCGACGTCAGTGGGGTATGCCGGCGGCTACACGCCGAATGCGACGTACGAAGAGGTGTGCTCGGGCCAGACCGGCCACACGGAAGTGGTGCGCGTCGTGTTCGATCCGGGAGCGACGTCGTATGACGCGATGCTGAAGCAGTTCTGGGAAGGGCACGATCCGACGCAAGGCATGCGGCAGGGCGCTGACGCCGGCACCCAGTATCGTTCGGCAATTTACTACTACAACCTCGCGCAGCGTCGTGCAGCTGAACAGTCGCGCGATGCCTATCAGGAGAGGTTGACGGCGGCGGGATTTGGACCGATCACGACTGAGATCGCGCCCGCGCCCGAGTATTACTTCGCCGAGGATTACCACCAGCAATACCTCGCCAAGAATCCGCGCGGCTACTGTGGCCACGGCGGCACGGGCGTCAGTTGCCCAGTAGGAGTTACGGCGGCATCTTAGAAATAACTCTGATGCCACCGCCACGATGCAACGTCGCAATGGATTTTTCTTTAGAAAAGACTCTCGGCGTCGTAGCGTCGCCGCGGTGAGATACCGAACTAGCTTCCCGTATTCATGCGCTCGAGCCGACGCGTCGCCCAGCGAGCCAGGATCGAGCAGGTGAGCACGATACTGACCAGCACCAGCGCACCCGCCCACGCCTGCCGATGCCAGTCCTCGTAGGGTGAGCTTGCATAGGTGAAGATCTGCACCGTCAGCGATGCCGTCGGCTGCAATGGATTGGTATTCCAGAATCGGTTATTGAACGACGTGAACAGCAGCGGCGCCGTTTCGCCGGCGATGCGCGCCAGCGCGAGGATGACACCGGTGATGATGCCCGGCAGCGCTGCCGGAAGCACGACCGAGAACGTCGCGCGCGCCCGCGTGGCGCCCAGGGCCAGCGCTCCCTCGCGCAGCGTCTGCGGAACGAGTCGCAGCAGCTCTTCGGTGGTGCGCGCGATGATTGGAAGCATCATCACGCCGAGCGCCACGCTGCCCGCCAGCATTGAGAATTGCCGCATCTGCAGCACGACGATGCCGTAGACGAACACACCGATGACGATCGACGGCACCCCGTTTAGCGTGTCCGCCGCGAAACGCACTGCCGACGCGAACCTCGTGCCGGCGTACTCCGACATGTATACGCCGCTGACGATGCCGACTGGAATAGCGAAGATTGCGCCCAGGCCCGACAGCATCACCGTGCCCACGATGGCGTTGGCCATGCCGCCGCCCGGCTCGCCGACCGGCCTTGGCAGCTGCGTGAAGAAATCCCAGTTCAGCGCACCGATACCCCTTGTAACGACGAAAAACAGAATGAACCCTAGCGGAACCAGCGCGATGATCACCGACAGCAGGCACAAGGTGACTGCGATTCTTGAGACGATGCGGCGGCGGGCATTGCGTGTCATGCCGCGCTCCCGAGTGCGGCCGGCTCGGCCTTTGGTTTCGCTCGCGCGATCGCCTGCCGATTCATGCTCCAGATCAGCATCCGTGAAAGGGCGTTGACGAACAGCGTGATGACGAACAGGACAAGCCCAATCTCGAACAGCGCATGAAGATGAAGATCGTCCGTGGCTTCGGTGAATTCATTGGCGATGACGGCCGCCATCGTGTACTGCGGTGCGAAGAGCGATAGCGACACCGTCGGGTTGTTTCCGATCACCATTGTGACGGCCATCGTTTCGCCGAGCGCGCGCCCGAAGCCGAGCATGATGGCACCGACGATACCGGTGCGCCCGTAGGCCAGGGCCACGCGAATCGCTTCCCATTGCGTGGCACCGAGGGCGTAAGCGCCCTCGCGCTGCGTGCGAGGCACGGCTTTGAGCACTTCGCGCGCGAGCGACGAAATGAACGGCGTCACCATCACCGCGAGGATGAGCGCGGCGGACAGCATGCCGAGTCCGATCGGCGGACCGCTGAAGAGCGCGGTTTGACGCAGGTTGTCAGGCATAGCCGTTTCGAGCCTACGTACGAGTGGCACGAGTACGAACAGTCCCCACAGGCCGTACACGATCGACGGGATAGCGGCGAGGAGCTCGGTGAGGAAAATGAGCGGCTGACGGAGGCGCGCCGGACACAGCTCCGACAAGTACGTCGCAATGCCGAGGGAGATCGGTGCGGCGATGATCAACGCAAGAATTGACGAATAAATCGTGCCCCAGATGAACGGCCGTGCGCCGAACTGCGCCGCGACCGGATCCCATGTGTCGGTAATCCAGAAGTGGAGGCCGAACTCGCGAATGGAGAGAGTCGACTCGCGGAAGAGGACGATGCCGATCGAGACGACGATGGCGAGGACGAGAGCTGCAAAAGCTCCCGTCCCCAACCTGAATCCGAGATCGCTTCCGGACCGGGGCTTCATGCGTCTCACTGTGCCTTAATCCGGTTCAACTGCTCGACTTCGAGCGGAACCAGTTGCTCGGGCAGTTTCGCGTACCCGAGATCACCCGCCATGGCCTGTCCTTCGTTGAGCGCCCACTTCATGAAGTCGTTCATGGTCTTCGCCTGGTTCTTATCCTGCGGATCTTCGTACAACAAGATCCAGGTGAACGACGAGATGGGATAGGCGCCCTTTCCGGGTGAATTCGTAATCGACACGCGGAAATCTTTCGGCATCGTCGGCAGAGCACCGGCAGCAGCGGCGGTCACCGAGGCCACATCGGGGACGATGTACTCGCCGCTCGGATTCTGCACTGCGCCGTAGCTAATCTTGTTCTGCAGCGCATACACCAGTTCGACATACCCGAGAGAGCCTGGCGTCTGGGTGACCAGCCCGGCGACGCCCTCGTTGCCTTTGCCCCCGACCCCGACGGGCCAGTTCAGCGACGAGTTGGCGCCAACTTTCTGTTTCCATTCCGGCGAAACCTTCGACAGGTAATCGGCAAAGACGAACGTCGTGCCCGAACCGTCGGATCTGTGCGCAACGGTGATGTCGCTTGACGGGAGCGACACGCCCGCGTTCAGCTTGACTATCGCGGGGTCGTTCCACTTCTTGATTTTTCCGAGAAAGATGTCGGCGATCACGGGCCCCGTGAACTTGATTTGCGTGCTCAGACCTTCGATGTTGTAGATCGGCACGACGGCGCCAAGGACGGTAGGGAAGTGGAGAATCGTGCCGGTTGCTTTCGCGAGCATCTCATCACTCATCGGCTGGTCGGTTGCGCCGAAGAAGACCGTGCGCTCGCTAAGCTGGCGGATGCCGCCGCCCGATCCGATGGATTGGTAGTTGATCTCCACGGTTGGGTGCAGCTTGTTGTATTCAGAAAACCATTTGGAGTAGATCGGATACGGGAATGTCGCGCCCGCGCCATTGATCTGCGTCCTGCCGGTCGAGGATGCCTCGGAAGGCGGCTTCACCGGCCCGCTTTCGCTGCCGCCGCACGCGACGGTCAGTGCCATCGCGGCAACTATCACGGTCAACTTGTTCATCGTCTGCCTCCAAATCGAGGGATGTCACCAGCCGACCCGCAGACCGGTCGTCCATGCCACCCCTGAATACTCACCGCCGTCGTTGGCCCGGTCGTTCATGTCTGCAAACTGAACGCCGCTTTGCAGCTTCAGTCTGTGGCCATAGAAGTAGTAATTCGCGCCGACATATAGCTCGTTGTATTCGTCGCCCCTGCCCGAGACGACGCGACTTTCGTAAAGGGCCAGGCGAATGCCATTCGGTTCATCGCTGTCGATGAATGAGTAGCGTCCGACGACTTGAAATTTGTCCGTGAGGTTGACGAACGGCATCCCCTGAAACGCCCACATCCCGCTTTGTCCGAGGTACCCGGTGACGGTCGACAGATCCGCTCGGGCTCCCCACTTCGTGTCCTCGAAACGAAAATTGATGGAGCCGACGTGCTCCAACTGCCTGGTGAAGGTGTTTTCGCTGTCCGGGTCTTGATACACGTAGTTGCCAGTGAGGAGTGCCTCCTTGGCATCGAGCTTCGGCGCGAAATCGAACCCGAGCACGCCGAGTGCGAACAACCCGCCGGTGAACTCGCCGAACTCCCGGTTCATGGCCCCGGATGAATACACGCCACCGCGGTATACCCACTGTGCACGTCTGCCCGAAATACTTACTCCCGGGATGTATTCCTGCGGGAACCACAAGTTGTTCGCCAGGTTGCTCCGGTCGATGGTGAGCAGTTCCCTCGAGGAGTTGGCGCCATCGAGCGTGAAAGGCACGCTCTGTTTGCCGACGGTCAACACCCATCGGGGATTCTTCGTCCATTGCACGTAGAAATCGGTAAACCGAACATAGAACGGATCGTGCCGTTGAGGATCGAGCTCGATCTCGGCGTGAAAGGTGAATGTCTTGAACAATGTAATCCGCGGACCAACGCGGAGCCGCCGTACGTTCCACTCCGAGTGATCGCCCTGGTCAGAGTCGATTGTCGCGAAGTCATAATGAAACCGACCACTTAGCAGCACACGCTGCACGATCGGGTTCGTGTCGTCCGAGTACCAGTCGGTGAATTCCCCCCAAATCTTGTCGTAGGCGGACGGTTCCTTCTTCGCCTCCGCCGTCTGCGCGGATGCTGTACGAGGAATGTTCAGCACCAGCGCAAGCAAGAGTAGTTGCCGCATGCGAACACCGTATAAACGCGGAATTTCCATAGTGTAACCACTGTGTTTCGGGTGTGTTAATTCGCCCTGTTTACGCGCTTTTAACGACCTCGTCATGACTCGATGATGACGGCTCTTTAACGTGGCCGGAGATTATCCACGTTGGATTTAAGAGGAGTGCGTTCATGAATCGTTCCTTGAGGTTCGTCGCGGTTGCCTTGGCGCTGGCCATGGTTATTGTGCCGGCAGCCGTCTTCGCGCAGCAGACCGAATCCCGCATTGCCGGACGGGTCCTTGACGATAGCAAGGCCGCAATGCCCGGTGTAACCGTCGAGGTCACGTCCAAAAGCACCGGTGCCGTACGCACGGCGATCACGAGTGGAGATGGAACGTATACGGTGACGAATCTGAGTCCAGGCGCGTACACGGTCAAGTTCGAGTTGGCGGGGTTTGCGAGTCAGTCGCGCGATGCCGTGCTCGGCGTCGGCCAGTTCGAGACCGTCGATGTGACGCTGGGCGTCGCATCGCTGCAGGAAGCTGTACCGGTGTCAGCCGAGTCGAACGTCATCGACATCTCCTCGGCGCGCATCGGCGTCAACGTGTCGCCCGAGGAAGTCGACAACCTGCCGGTCAACGGCCGCAACTTCGCGAACCTGATGACGCTGGCCACCGGCGCGACGAGTGACGGCAACGGCGGCTGGGCGAGCGTCCGCTTCAACGGCAAGTCCAATCAGCAGAATTACCTCAATTACGACGGCGTTGACGGCACCTACGTGTGGGATGCGAGCCCCGGATATCTGAACTCGACCGGCTCGCAGTTCCGCCTGCAGACGTCGATGGAGTCTGTTGCGGAGTTCCGGGTGAATTCCGGCCTCGCGCCCGCTGAAAGCGGGCTCGGCGCCGGCGGCAACATCACGGTCGTCAGCAAGAGCGGCACGAACGCGTTCCACGGATCATTCTTCGAATACAAACGCAATGACGCGCTCGACGCCGCGAGCAAGTACGACGACAAGAAGCAGCCGCTCGAGCTCGATCAGTTCGGCGGTTCGTTCGGCGGGCCCATTGCCTCGAACCGCACGTTCTTCTTCGGCAGCGTCGAGGCGCTCAAGCAGAAGACCGGATTGAGCTTCACGGAGGCGGTGCCGAGCGACGAAGCCCGTCGCCGGATCATGGCGGGAGAGCCGGTCGGCACCGGCGGCGGCCGGAGTCCGGCGCGCACGCAGGCGATGGCGCCGTTGCTGAGCGGCTTCCCCGCGGGCTCGACGCCGGTCCCGGGCAACCCGCTGCTCGCGCTCGCCACGCTGGACACGACGGCAAGGCAGGACGAAACCAGCCTGTCGCTGCGCGTCGATCACCGCTTGAGCGACACACAATCCCTCTACGCGCGATATCTCTTCAGTGATGGCGATCTGGACACACCAGATCGAACTGTGACGCCGCGCCGTGTGCGCGCCCAACAGCGCCCGCAGAACGTCGTCGTCAACTATCAGTCGCTGATGGGCGGCAATATCGTCAACGAGTTCAAGCTTGGCTACAACAAGCCGACGACGAGCGCACAGGCCTTCGCTGATGCCGCCGGATACGATCCCGCCGGCGTGTCGATGTGTGGAACGGTCACCTCGTCGTCAATTGACGCGCGCGGAACGACTGGATGCGCGCGCAGCGGTCTGCTGATTCGTGCGACGAGCGCCTCGTCGACGACCGGCTCGATCTTCGAGCCGTACTCGCTGTCGTTTGGCGACGCGCTGACCTGGACCAGGGGCAGGCACACATTTAAGTTCGGCGGCGAGTACAGGCAGCTCCAGTCCGACTTCCAATTCCTCGGCAGCACGGAGATGACCTATAACAGCATCAACGATTTCATCGACAACATTCTGAACGCGGTTGCTGTGGCGGTCGACTCGCCGGTGTTCAGCCCTCAGCAGCACTACCTGATCGGCTACATCCAGGACTCGTGGCGCGCGACCGAGCGGTTGACGCTCGAGCTCGGACTGCGGTACGACTTCTATTCGGTCGTGAACGAGAAGAACGGTAATGCGAAGCCGTTCTTCATCGAGGAGAATGACTTCAGCAGCGATCCGAACAACTTCTACAACCCGGACAAGAACAACTTCGCGCCGCGGCTGTCGGCTGTCTATCGTATCGACGACAAGACCCGTGTTCCGCACGGGCTTTGGGTTGTTCTACGGCCCGGGCCAGTTCGAGGATCGGATCCAGCCCATTGAGAACGCCATCGCGCGCCGCCGTCTTGGCGCCGCGGACGTTCCCGGCGGTGGCCTCCAGTACCCGGTACCGGAGTCGGCGTACCTGAACGCGCTGTCGATTCGCGGCTATACGCACGAGCGGCCGGATGAATACAACATGCAGTACGGGGCGAGCGGGTCGCGCGAGCTGCCCGGCGCGGTGAACTTCACGATCGGCTATACCGGGAGCCGCGGCAAGGACATGTTCCTCCGCGGCGTGGCGAACACGCTCGACTTCAACACGCGCACGCGTCCGCAGCCGGCCTACGGCCAGATCGACTACAAGACGTCAGGGTGCCTTGACGCCTTGGTGATTAATAACCAGGCGATTCAGGGGTGTGGCCGCGCGTCCTACGATGCGCTGCAGGTGAGTGCGACGCGGCGGTTCCGCGCGGGCTTCACCGGCGGCGTGCAGTATCAGTACTCACAGAACAAGGGCACCACGCAGGGCTCGAACGAGGCGGCGACGTCGCAGAACACATTCGATTACGAGACCGAGTACGGCACCAACCCGCAGGATATCCCGCACACGTTCAACGGCTCGCTCGTGTACCTGATCCCTGGTGAGGGTCTCTGGAAAGGCGGCTGGCGCGTGGGCGGCATTTTCAACGCACGCAGCGGCGTCCCCATCAACGTCGTCATCAGCCGGGCCGATAACGCCACCGTGAACGGCGCAACGGTCGCGAACATTCCGGGTGGCAACAGCCGCGGTACGCAGCGGCCGGACATGGTTTCCGGCGTCGATCCATATCTGAAGGACGGCGTGCGCTGGCTCAATCCGGCGGCGTTCACGACGCCCCAGCCGGGCACTTTCGGCAACCTGCCGCGCAACGCGCTGCGCGGGCCAGAGTTCGTGCAGCTCGACATGATGTTCAGCAAGGACTTCCAGTTCGCTCGGAGCCAGTCGTTCCAGTTCCGCGTCGAGCTGTTCAACATCATGAACAGACTCAACTACGAGAATCCAGCCGCGACGCTGCCAGGCAGCGGCGTGGCTGGCGTGCCCTTCACCGACGCGCAGGCCAGTACTTTCGGGTACATGCTCGGTCCGCTGAACCGCACAGTGGGTCTCGGCACCGCTCGCCAGACGCAGATTTCGCTTCGCTACTCGTTCTAGACACTCGCGTTAACCACGAAGAGGGAGGAGGGCATACTTCTTCGTTTTTCGTTTTTCCTTCCCCGTTCTTCCTACCCTCCTATAGAATCGCCGGGCCTCCAAAGGAGACCCCTTGGCGTTCCGATTTCGACTAATCCCCAGAAACGAAGACTTCTACGACCAATTCAGCACGCTGGCGGCTGAGCTCCGAGTCGGCGCGGTGAAACTCGAGGAGATGCTCGAGCACGAGCCGATTGTCTGGGACAAGGCCGACGAGATCAAAGAAGTCGAACACAAATGCGATCACCTGACGCATCAGATCATCCAGCGTCTGAACAGCACATTTGTGACCCCTATAGACCGCGAAGACATCCACGCCCTGGCAAAGTCGCTCGACGATGTCATGGACGCCATCGATGCGTCGGCGAAGGTTGTCAGGATGTACAAAATCAAGTCGCTTCGCTTCGGAGCACGAGAGCTCGCCCGCGTCGTCACGTTGAGCGTGGAACAGGTGCAGCTCGCGATACAGGCGTTGGACAAGCGCAAAGGGGTAGCCGAGCGCGCCGTCGAGATCAACCGGCTCGAGAACGAGGCAGATCGCATTCATGAGAGTGCTTTGCGGCGCCTATTCGACGACGAGCATGACCCCGTGATGATTATCAAGTGGAAGGAGATTCTGGACTTCCTGGAAGATGCCACCGATCGCTGCGAGGATGTCGCCAACCTTCTCGAAGGCGTCGTCGTCAAGAACGCCTGAGCGAGAGACCATCACCTCATGCCGGACATTTACATCGTCGGGTCCATCATCCTTACCGCACTCATCTTCGATTACATCAACGGCTTTCACGACGCGGCGAATTCGATTGCGACGGTCGTGTCCACTCGCGTGCTTTCGCCCGGTAAAGCTGTGGTGTGGGCGGCGTTCTTCAATTTTGTGGCCGCCTTCGGTTTCGGTACGGCGGTCGCGAAAACCGTCGGCGCCGGCATGGTTGATCTCGCGGTCGTGACTCAAGCCGTGATTTTCGCCGGGCTGATGGGCGCGATCGTGTGGAATCTCATCACGTGGTTCTGGGGACTCCCGACGAGCTCGTCGCACGCTCTCTTCGGAGGCTATGCGGGCGCTGCGATTGCGAAGGCGGGGTTTGCCTCGGTGATCATGTCGGGCTGGACAAAGACACTGCTGTTCATCGTGCTTGCTCCCGTGATTGGCATGGGCGTCGGCCTTCTGGTCATGAATTCCATTTACTTCTTCTTCGCCCAGACTCCGCCGAGCCGTGTCGACCGGTGGTTTCGCCGGCTGCAGCTTGCGTCAGCGGCGGGCTTCAGCCTCATGCACGGCGCGAACGACGCGCAGAAGACGATGGGCATCATCGCCGGCGCACTCGTCACCGGCGGCTATTTGCAGATGCAGAACGGCGAGCTTCCGATTCCGTTCTGGGTGATTATGGCGGCACATACGGCCATTGGACTCGGCACGCTCTCGGGTGGTTGGCGCATCATTCACACGATGGGCTCGAAGATCACGAAGCTGCGGCCGGAAGGTGGATTTGCCGCGGAGACGGGAGCCGCTGCCGCGATCTACATCGCGACGATGCTCGGAGTCGGTATCAGCACGACGCACACCATCACTGGGGCCATCGTCGGTGTCGGTGCAACGCGGCGAGTCTCTGCGGTTCGTTGGGGCGTCGCGCGCCGAATCGTCTGGGCGTGGGTGCTCACAATTCCCGCCGCGGGTGCCATCGGCGCTACGACATACTGGCTGCTCGAAATGGTGACGTAGCGTTCGCGCTAATCGGCGGAGCTCGCTTTCGCGCTCTTGATGAACTGGTTGACCTTCTTCACGTAATCGCGGGTCTCGCGATACGGCGGAATCCCCTTGTAGCGATCGACGGCACCCGGTCCCGCGTTATAACTCGCCACGGCAAGATCCAGATTCCCGGCATTGCGATCGAGCAACTGCCGCAGGTACCGGGCGCCGCCGAAGATGTTCTGTCTTGGATCGAAGGGATCCAGCACGCTCAACTCTTCAGCCACTTCCGGCATCAGCTGCATCAGGCCCTGTGCGCCGGCGCGAGACACAGCGAACGGATTGAAGGCCGATTCGGCGCGAATGATCGCGCGAATCAAATTCGGGTCGAGCTTGTACAGCGCCGCCGCTTCTGCGATCGCGTCGTTGTACGCAATCGTCGCAGGTAGCGCTCGAAAGTACTCGGAGGTCGATACGAAGCCCTCCGACGTGCGGACCTGAAAGTCGGAAGATTTTGGTGGGTGGCTTGGCAGCGACATCGCGAACATGCCGAATATCAGCCCGCGGAGCGTGCGTTTCCGGCGCGCAGCCCGGCGCCTGTCAGCGAAACTGCGCTCGTAGTGCCGGCGATCGTCGCCGTGTCGCCGGTTGTCGTGCCGCAATCCGAAAATGTCGCCGAACGGCATGTCACGACTTTAAGGAGCAAGATGATGACCATCATTCTTAGCCGTTTAAAACCAACAGATAGAGACGATTACGCATGGCCTTCAACGTGCGGCGGTGTCTGATACGGCTACAGGAATGTGTCGGCGTCCCAGCTCACCTCGTCGCCAACAGCGACCGTGCCGGCAGTGAGTACTTCGGCATAGGCGCCGCCGCCCCAACGCCCCCGCATCGCGCCCTGAAGTCCTGGGGCTGCCTGCTCCATCTGTTCGCAAGGGCGGGTCTCTCCCCCGATGCGAAGGCGCGAGGAGCCTATGCAGAGCACCCGTCCGCGGCTGTTGTCGAGATTGACGTCAGAGAGGACCAGGTTTGCACGCCTCGCGCCGGGGCCCAGATCACATCCGACCTGTTTCATGAGTTCCTCCCATCGTTCGAGCGAAATCAGGGTTACCTGGCGGCGGCCGCCGCGGTCGGCGTTACCCTTGAGGCCGAGCCCAGGTAAAAGCTGGGCACTCTCCTGAGAGTCCATCGGGCCTCGGTGGAACCTTTTGAGAAAAATTGCGACGAGATGTCCCATGTTGAAGACGTTTTCTTGCAATTACATGCAGTGTTTTCCACAGGTTGTTGAAAACAATCTACAAACACCTGCATGCTGAGGAACGATATGTTAAATCGGGCTTCGCACGCGGGACGTGGAAACATTCGCCTACGCCTCACGCTAGTTTTTCATCCTCACGAGAAATTCCCACCCCGTTCTACCGCAGACCCACCTGCTGGCCGAAGGTGCCCCAGCCACGGGTCAGGTAATCGCCAAGCGTCAGCGCGAAGATGATGCCCATCCAGTAGAGCCCCGCAATCACCGTCAGCTTGATGACACGCGTGCTGTACTTCACGTGCATGAAGTAGAGCACGACGATCAGCGCCTTGAAACAGGCGATGGCGAGCGCCACCACCGTGTTCATCCGACCGAGATCGACGTACGCCGCCCCCACCGTGACACCGGTGAGAATCAGGAGGATCGCAAAGATCCCGTAATAGATGCTCGTCGGCACGACGTGATCTGATCCGTGATGCTGCTCAGTCATGGCGGTCAACCGTGCCGCCCTATCAGATAGAGCAGCGGAAACAGGAAAATCCAGACGATATCGACGAAGTGCCAGTACAGTCCGACGACCTCGACGGGCGAGTAGTAGCCGTCGCCCAACGTGCCGTTATAGGCCCAGATGAGCATCCAGATCATCAGCCCCATCCCGATGATCATGTGCAGCGCATGCAGTCCGGTCATCATGAAGTAGAGCGAAAAGAAAATCTGCGCCTGTCTGGCGAACTGAGGCTCGAAGACGAAGTGCGGACCAGGGATCAGGTGCTCGTGAAACTTGTGCGAGTACTCGACGCCCTTGATGCCGAGGAACACACTGCCGAGCACCATCGTCAGCGCAATGAACACGATGATGCCCTTGCGCGAGTTCAACTGCGCCGCGTGCACGGCGAGCGCCATGGTCAGGCTGCTGCCGATGAGCACCGCGGTGTTGACGGTTCCCAGCGGGATGTCGAGATGATGACTCGCCGCCGTGAATGCTTCGGGGTACCAGACGCGATAGATCGTGTAGACGATGAACAGCCCGCCGAAGAACAGGATTTCGGTCAGCAGAAACACCCACATCCCGAGGGACGCCGCTTCCTGCTGCTGGGCCAGGTTGTCGAAATGGTGGGCAAGCGCAGGATGATGCGCCGCATGTGCCGTCGTTTCGTTATGCAACGTGCTTCACCACGGGTGATGGATAGTTGTACGGGCTCTCCGTGACGTTCGGCGTCACCGCGAAGTTCTCTGTCGGCGGCGGCGACGTTGTCTCCCATTCGAGGCCGGACGCGCCCCACGGGTTTGCGCCGGCAGGCTTGCCGTAACGCAGCGACCACGCGAAGTACGCCATGGGCAGCAGGTAACCCACGCCGAGAATCGAGGCACCGGCCGATGACAGGACGTTCAACACCTGAAACTCGGGCGGATACGCGTGATACCGGCGCGGCATCCCGAGATAGCCGAGCAGGAACTGCGGGAAGAACGTCAGGTTGAATCCGATGAAGATGATGCCGGCCGACAACTTCGACAGACCTTCCGGGTACATGCGGCCGCTGATCTTCGGCCACCAATAGTGCAGGCCGCCGAGGTACCCCATGATCGTGCCGCCGACCATGATGTAGTGGAAGTGCGCGATGATGAAGTAGGTGTCCGTCACGTGCACGTTCAGCCCGATCGATGCCAGAAACAGTCCCGTCAGCCCGCCAATTGTGAACAAGCCGATGAAGCCGATCGCGTAGAGCATCGGCGTCTGCCACGACACCGATCCTTTGTACATCGTCGCTGTCCAGTTGAAGACCTTCACGGCCGAAGGGATCGCAACGAGGAAACTCAGCAGCGAGAACACGAGCGACGCATATACCGACTGGCCTGCAACGAACATGTGGTGACCCCACACGAGGAAGCCAAGCACGGCGATGCCGAGGCTCGAAAACGCCACGAACGTATAACCGAACACGGGTTTGCGGCAGAAGGCGGCGACCAGCTCGCTGATGACGCCCATTGCCGGCAGCACCATGATGTAGACAGCCGGGTGCGAATAGAACCAGAAGAGGTGCTGGAACAGCACGGGATCCCCGCCGCGGGCCGGATCGAAGAAGCCGAAGTTGAAAAGCCGCTCCGCCACGATCAGGAGGGCGGTGATGGCGATAACCGGCGTGCCGAGAATGTTGATGAGGCTCGTCGCATAGGTCGCCCACAGGAAAAGCGGCATCTTGAACCACGTCATGCCGGGCGCCCGCATGCGGTGAATCGTGACGATGAAGTTGAGGCCCGTCAGGATCGAAGAGAAACCGGTGATGAAAATGGCCAGCGCCGCGGGCACGACCCGCGTCGTCGCGAACTTCGTGCTCAACGGCGCGTACATCGTCCAGCCGGTGTCGAGCCCTCCCGTGAGCAAGACGTACACGCCCATCAGTCCGCCGGCAATGTAGATGTACCAGCTCAGCAGGTTGAGCTTCGGAAACGCCAGATCCTTCGCGCCGATCATCAGCGGCACGAGGAAATTGCCGAGGATTGCCGGGATCGCCGGGATCAGGAAGAAGAACACCATGACGACACCGTGCATGGTGAAGAGCTGGTTGTAGGTGTCGTCGCTGACAAGATCGCCGGCGGGCGTCGCCAGATCCAACCTGATAAGCACCGCAAACGCGCCGCCGACGAAGAAGAAGAACGTCACCGCGACCAGGTAAAGCAGCGCGATGCGCTTGTGGTCGCGGGTCAGCAGCCACGACGAGATGCCGTAGCCGTCGTTCAGATAGTGTTTCGCTGGAAATTCTGCTTCCATCATCGATTCACGTTTTCCTGCTGTGTGGACAGCGACTTGACATACTCGATCAGCGCGAGCAGCTGTTCCTCGCTGACCAGGCCCTGGAACGCCGGCATGACGGGCTGGTACCCGGCCGTCACCTTCGCAGCCGGCGTCAGAATCGACTCGCGTAGATAGTTTTCGTCGGCCGTGACCACCGTGCTGTCGAGCAGCTGCACGGGATGGCCGTACAGGTTCTGCAGCACAGGTCCGCGTCCGCGCGAGTCGGGGCGATGACACGTGTTGCACGCCAGGTCCGCGAACAGCTTTTCGCCTGTCGAGGCCAGGGACCCCTCAGCCGTGCCGCCGCTCAGCCACGTCTGATAGGCATTCGCTTCCATGACGACGACCTGCCCGGTCATGCGCGAATGTTGAGTGCCGCAGTATTCAGCGCAGAAGATCTGATAGGTGCCCGGTGTGGTCGGCTCGAACCAGATCTGGACGAAGCGGCCCGGAATCACGTCGGCTTTGACGCGCATCGCGGGGATTGAGAAATTGTGGATGACGTCTTCCGACGTCATGATGAGCTTGACCGGACGGCCGACCGGCACGTGCAGCTGGTTGATTTCGCGCTGCCCCGTGAGGTGTTGCGTTTTCCACATCCATTGCTTGCCGACGACGTAGATGTTCAGCGTTTCCGGCGGTGGGCTGGCCATCACGAAGTAGATCTTCGCGCCCCAGAAAAAGATGACGAGCGTAGTGAGAAACGGCACGACAGTCCAGGCAAGCTCGAGGGCCATGCCGCCGTGCACCTGCGCGCCGACTTCATCGCGATGGCGGCGGTGGAACTTGATCGCGAAGCTGACGACGAGCGTCGCGATGAGAACCGACATGACGACCGACAGGCCGACGAGGAAGAAGTAAAGGGCGTCGACCTCGTTGGCGATAGTGGACGCGCGCTCGGGAAACAGCGGGATACCGAACATATGCTTTACCCGACCTGCCTTCGATCGCGTCGCGTCCAGACGAAGATCAGCGCGCCGAGTGAAAAGACCGTGGCCGCGCCGGCGAGCCGCACGACGCGCATAATCGCCAGGCTGTAGCGGCCCGTTGCCAGGTCGTAGTGATAACAGTAGAGCAGCACCCGCTCGAGCGGAGAGCCGATCTTGTCTCCCTTCGCGTCGAGCAGCGCGAGACGCAGATCGCGCGGGCCGTAGTCGATGCCGAACAGGTAGCGCGAGACCTTTCCGTGCGGCGTCGCCACGACGATGCCGGCCGGGTGCACGTATTGCTGCGACGTGTCGTCCCACACGTAGCGGAACCCGGCGGCGCTCGTGAGCCGCTTGATGTTTGCCTCAGTGCCGGTCAGGTAGTGCCAACCCTGCGCGATCGACGGCTTGCCCGATCGCTGCACGTAGTGCGCTTTCTTTTCGAACGCCAGCGACGGAGTCTCGCGAGGATCGATGCTGACGCTGACGACTTCGAAGTCTTCGCCCGGAGCCTCCGACAGCACGCCGAGCGTGGCCGCCAGGCTGCCGAGGCTCTGAAGACACAGCATCGGACAGCCGTAATAAACGAACGAGAGCACGACCGGCCGCTTGCCGAAGTAGTCGCCGATCTTGACGGCGCCTCCTTGCTCGTCTGTGAGCTCGACGTCGAGCGGCAGCGGCTGGTTGAGGTTCTGGTCGAAGCCCACTTCTCTGAGCATTGGCGGCAGCTCCGCTGCGGGCGCACCCGCATTCGGACGCGGTTGGGCAGCGGCGACGGCTGGCCTCAAGGCCAGTACTACGAAGACGAACAATCGTAGTGCCGACCTTAAGGTCGGCTGGCCCCATATCCGAATCATTTCGCCGCCTCTCGTGCCGGCAGGCCACGCTCGACGACGATCTTCATCGCGTCCTCAATCGGAATGCGGGCGATCCCCGCTTCCTTGTTCACCCAACCGTAGCCCTCGAGCAGCGCCTTGTGCTTGGCCCGCAGTTCCTGGAGCTCCCGTTGCGGGTTCTCCTGAAATCGTGGAGACGGCGGCAGGCGGTTCTGCTGGCCGGCGGCCATTGGATACGCCTGCGTTCGCGCGCGCTGGTTCTGGCGTTCGTAGACGCCAAACAGCCACCACAGGAATACGTGGATGACGAGCGCGACGACGAGCAGCCCAACGCCGTACCGAATGATGGCACCGACATTGACGTCGCTCTCTTCGTGGACGACTTCGACGTTGTCCGGGTCAGGCGATTCGTACATGTTTCAGCGCCTCACGGAATTCCGGGTCGTACAGGGGCAGGAGCGCGCGACCTCGCAGCTGGTACACGAAATATCCGAGCCACACGGCGGCAAGGGAAATCGGGAGCGCGACGTCAAGCCAGTGGAAGTGCGGCGCCCCTCCATGCGAGAAAGCCGGTGCGCTCAGCCAGTACATGTCGATGAAACGCATCACCAGGATAAGCGCCGCCACCTTCGACACCATGGCTGCGTTTCGTTTGATGGCGCGGTGCAGCAGGACCAGAAACGGCACGGCGAAATGAAAGACGACGAGAGCCAGCGCGATGTATTGCCAGCCGTGACCGACTCGGTGAAGGTACCACTCGGTTTCCTCTGGGATATTCGCGGCCCAGATGATCAGGTACTGCGAGAAACCGAAATACGTCCACAGCATCGTGAACCCCATCATCAGGTTCCCGAGATCGTGAAAATGGTTGGCCGTGATCAGCTCGTTGAAGGGCGGCCGCCGCGCCAGCCACGCGAGCACGACGATCGAGAAGGCGATTGCCGACAGCGCCTGCCCGCCCATGACCAGAACGCCATAGATTGTCGAGAACCAATGCGGCTCGAGCGACATCAGCCAGTCGAAGGCTGCAAACGTGATCGTCACGGCATACGCGAGCAAGCCGCCCGCGCTGAGCACCTGCATCCTGCGCGGAATCGTGGGGTCGCCGGTGTCGTCCTGGTCCCGAGACCATTTGTTGAGCAGGTACGCAACCGCATTCCAAACCGCAAAGTACACAACCGCCCTCGCCAGGAAGAACGGCACGTTCAGGTACGGCTGCTTCCACTGCAGAACCGGATCGCCGGCGACGTGTGCGGCGTCCGCCCACGGGTAGAGCGCATGGAGGCCGAGCGCAATCGGAATGAACAGCACCGTCAGGAGCGGCAGTGTCCGCGTCGCGGCGCCGAGAATGCGTCGAGTGACCACGCCCCACGCCCCGCCGGATACCTGGTGCACCATGGCAAGGCCGAGCGAGCCGAGCGTCACCGACAGCATCCACATGTACGCGGGCAGGAACGAGCGAACGAACTGCGCCGGATTGATCACGAGGCCGATGGCACACACGACCAGACCGCCGCCGCCCGCGACGAGCAGCTTCGATTGCAGGTTCTGGAGCTCCGGAATCAGCTCCGCGCCGATCTCTTTCAGTTTGACGTTCATTTCAATCGGCTCCGCGCGTCGGGCGGTATTTCTGCGACCGTGGCGTTCTGGCTCAATTGCAGCGCGCGCATATAGGCGGCGATGGCCCATCGATCCCGCACGGGAATCTGTGCGGCGTAATCGGGCATCGCGCCGAATCCGCTCGTCATCACATCGTACAGATGTCCCGGCGGCGCCTGCCGAAGCCGGTCGATATGAAACGACGGCGGACGCCGGTAGCCGCGCTGCACGACCATGCCATCACCTTCGCCGGACAGACCGTGGCACGGCGAGCAGAAAATGTCGTAGCGCTCGCGGCCCCGCCGCATCACCGCGGCGTCTATCGCGAACGGAAACTGCGTGGCGGGCTGTCCGCCCACGCGGCCGGTGTACAGCAGCTCGTCGTCGTTGAGATGTCCCTGCGCGACCGTGCCTTCGACCAGCGGACGTGCCGATCGCCGGTCGGCAAAAAAGTCCGAGGCCTTGTAGGCCGTGTACTTCGGCTGGTCGTGCATGTCCTGACGGCAGGCGGCACTCCAGGCTGTGAAGAGAAGCAACGCCGTGACACCGGCACTCCTAATCCCCAATCCCCAATCCCTAATCCCTGGAGTTTCAGTCTTCAACAACAGTGACCTCACGAGCGCCCAACGTTTCCAGAAACTGCTTCGTAGATTCAATGCTGAATTTCGGATCCCGGGACTCGATGCACAGAAAGAACCGATTGCGGCTGGCGAGCGCAAAGCGTGGCACGTTGAACACAGGATGGAACGGCTGCGGCAGCCCGTTCAGCGCCAGCATTCCCAGCACCGTAGTGAGCGCAGCGACGAGGATCGTCGTTTCGAACGTCACCGGGATGAACATCGGCCAGCTATGCAGCGGACGGCCGCCGACATTCAGCGGATACGCGATCGCCGAGAGATAGTACCTGGAGGCTGTAACCGCCCAGTCCGCCGATAATGCCTCCGGCGAGCACCAGTTTCGGCAGCCGGTTGTCGTGCATGTGCAGTGCGTCGTGGAGCTCTTCAATCGGCACCGGCGAATACGCATCCATCTTGCGATAGCCTTCGTCGTGCGCGCGGCGCGCCGCTTCGACGAGCGCGTGCGACGTCTCGAACTCGGCCATCAGGCCGTAGATGGTTGGCCGGCCGGAAGGCTTCATCGCGTGTCCCCGAGGCCGGCGTGAAGGCCGGCAGTACGATCGGAGGAACTCCGATCTGCAGCCGCATCAGGCACCAGCGTGCGCATCTCGAAAATCGAGATCATGGGCAGGAAGCGCAGGAAAAGGAACAGCAACGACAGAAACAAGCCAATTGTGCCGACGTACAGGCCCCAGTCCCACACCGTTGGTGAATAGCGCCCCCAGGACGAGGGCAGGAAGTCCCGGTGCAGCGACGTCACGACGATGACGAAGCGCTCGAGCCACATGCCGACGTTCACGATGAGCGAGATGATGAAGAGCAGCACGACGTTCGTGCGGATCTTCTTAATCCAGAGCAGCTGTGGCGTGAGGCCGTTGCAGACGATGAGCGCCCAGTAGAACGGCCCGTAGGGTCCGCTCATGCGGTTTCTCATCATGTACGTCTCATACGTGTTCGCGCTGTACCACGCCATGAACGCTTCGATCATGTAGCCGTAAGCGACGATGAGCCCCGTCACGAGCAGGATCTTCGCCATGTTGTTCAGATGGCGTTCGGTGATGAAGTCCTGCAGCCCGTAGATCTTGCGGATCGGAATGGCGAGCGTCAGCACCATCGCGAACCCGGAGTAGATCGCGCCCGCGACGAAGTACGGCGGAAAGATCGTGGCGTGCCATCCGGGGACGACCGATACGGCAAAGTCGAAGCTCACAATCGTATGCACCGACACCACGAGCGGTGTCGCGAGACCCGCGAGCAGGAGATACGCCGTCTCGTACCGGTGCCAGTGATGGGCCGATCCGCGCCATCCCATTGCGAGCGCACCGTAAATGACCCTGCCGACCCTTGACTCCGATCGATCGCGCAGCGTCGCGAGATCGGGAATGAGCCCTACGAACCAGAACAGCAGCGACACCGTCGCGTAGGTGGACACCGCGAACACGTCCCAGATGAGCGGGCTCCGGAACTGCGGCCACACATCCATCGTGTTCGGATACGGGAACAGCCAGTAGATGGCGAGCCACGGGCGTCCTGTGTGCAGAATCGGAAATATTGCGGCGCTGGCGACCGCGAACAGCGTCATCGCCTCGGCGAAGCGGTTAATCGACGTGCGCCACGTCTGCTTGAAGAGGAGAAGGATGGCCGAAATCAGCGTGCCGGCGTGGCCGATGCCGATCCACCACACGAAGTTGATAATCGCGAAGCCCCAGCCGACGGGAATGTTGATACCCCAGATACCAGTGCCGACCGCCAGCAGGTACACGATCGAGACCATCAGCACGTTGAAGAGCGCGAACGCGATGCCGAAGCCGAACCACCAGCCGAGCGACGTCCTGCGCGTGAGGACGATCGCGCTGATCTTGTCGGTGACCGACGCGAAGGTATGTCCCGGCGCAATGACCGGCGGCGCTACGCGGCCACCACCGGCAACCGGCGCGTGCGCGTCCTGCGGCGTTCGGGAATCCGGAGGAGGGGTCATTCCAGCTCGGGATTGCGCTCGGTGATAGCCGCGAGATAGGTGGTTCTCGGTTTCGTGTTCAGCTCGTGCAGCAGAGCGTACTCGCGCTGCTCGGCCTTGAGCGTCGAGACGCGGCTATTCGGATCGTTCAAATCGCCGAACACAATCGCTTCGGCCGGGCAGACCGACTGACACGCAGTCTTGACTTCGCCATCCTGAATCCGACGCCCTTCCTTTTCCGATTCGATCCGCGCCGCGCTGATCCGCTGCACGCAATACGTGCACTTCTCCATGACGCCGCGGCTCCGAACGGTCACATCGGGGTTGCGCCCGATCGCGAGGCTCGGCGTCTCCCAGTCCTGATATTGAAGGAAGTTGAACCGGCGCACCTTGTACGGGCAGTTGTTCGAGCAATAGCGCGTGCCGACGCAGCGGTTGTAGACCATGTCGTTCAGCCCTTCGCTGCTATGCACCGTCGCGCCGACGGGGCATACCGGCTCGCAAGGGGCGGTCTCGCAGTGCATGCACGGAACGGGCTGAAAGTAGGTATTCGGATTCTCGACCTCTCCCTGGTGGTAGGTGTCGACGCGGAGCCAGTGCATCTCGCGGCCGCGCATTACTTCCTCTTTGCCGATGACGGGGATGTTGTTTTCGGCCTGGCACGCGACCACGCACGCGCTGCAGCCGTTGCAGGCGTTGAGATCGATCGACATGCCCCACTTGTAGCCGCCGGCTTTCTCCTGTTCGTCGGTGAGCGACGGCCATAGGGACGGCAGCTCGTGCTGATCTTTCTTCAACGATGCGAGCTCGGCGCGAGGAACCGCGCGCACGAGATCGCGCCCTTCCATCAAGTGGTGGTACTGCACGCACGCAAGCGGAAATGTTTCACCGGTGAGTACGATCTGCGCGCCCGTGCCGAACCCGAGCGCATCCGACGTCCTCAGCGCACCAGCGTTGAACCCGCGGCCTTCGCCAACCTGCCCGGTACGCGAGCGGCCGTAACCGAGATGCAGGGTCGCGACGTCATCTGGATGGCCGGCGACCGGGAACATCGCGCCGCGCACCGTTCGTCCGCGGTAGCGAACCTCGACGACGGAACCGTGTATCTGTCCGCGCTCACCGCCTGTGAAATCCGGGCGGGCTCTCCCGCCCACCCGCTCCATCGTCGCGGGGCTGACCAGCACCGCGTTGTCCCACGTGAGATGCGTCAGCGGTTTCGGCAGTTCCTGCAGCCAGCCGTTGTTGTTGAAGCGGCCGTCGAGGATCATAGGATCGTTCTTGAAAACGATCTCGGTGCCGCTCGCTGTTGCCGGAGCCGCGCTGAATGCGGCAACGGCACCCGCCGGCGTTGTTGCGCGGGTGGGCAGCGCAGTGTTCGCCATCACTCCGTCATGGACAGTTCGCCGCCAGAATAATTCGAAGTCGCCATCCGCAGCCGTCGCATCCGCCTTCGCGGCTTCCATCTTCGCGCTGCGCGCTTCGGCGGACAGGTCGCCGCTTCGGCGCGACAGGCCCGTTGCACCCATACGTCTTTCCCAGTACTCGCGGATGATTTGATATCCGCTGCGCTCGGGCCGATCGCTCAAGGTGGCGAGTACCTCATGCGCGGACCGTCCTCCATACAGCGGCGCGATAAGCGGCTGCACGATCGAAACGGTTCCATCGAATGCACGGGCGTCGCTCCATGCCTCGAGGAAATGCGCCTCGGGAATCTGCCAGTGCGACACCGCCGACGTCTCGTTCGCATGCGAGCTGAGATGCACGCGTACCCGCACCTTGTTCATCTGCTCTTCGAACCGCAAATCCGCCGGCGCGGTGTATACCGGGTTGCCGCCGATGACGACGAGCGCGTCGACCTGTCCGGCTGCCATCGCGGCGGCCAGTTCGCGAATCGACTGAACTTGATCGACAGGGTGCGGTTCGACGGAATCGGTGTACAGAACCGTCTGGCCTGCATTGGCGAGCGCTGCGTTCATCGCATGCGCAAGCGCGTGCACGACCGGAGGCTGTCCCTCACCAGCGACGACGATGCCGGAGCCGCGATGCGCGTTCAGATCGTCGCGAACGGCAGCGAGCCACGCCTGCGCGCCGGCCGAGAGCGGTCCGCCGCGATTGACTCCGGTGACGCCGATGTCGGCCGCCAGGGCACGCGCGAGCAGCTCGACCTGGCTTGGCTTCAATGGAAGGCGATGATCGGCTTTCGCGCCCGTCGTCGACGGCATCGGCTCGGCAGCGTAGAGACGGCATCCGCCCCCCTCGGGGCGGCGGCGCAAAGCGAACTGGCGCGCGTATCGGAGGTGGCCGGGGCCGCAACTGAGGAAATCGGCGTCGAGTGAGACGATCACCGTGGCGCGCTCGATGTTGTATTGCACCGAGACGTCACGGCCGGCCGCCATGCGCAGGCCCGCGGCCTCGTTCATGTTGCTGCCGGGGTCCCATTGGTGCCACACCGCTGCTGGGAAGCGCGCGAGAATGTCTTCGATCTGCGCCGCAAGCGTTGGGGACGAGACCGTCTCTGTCAGGATGCGAAGTCCGGCGCCTCTGCTGGCTAGCTGAAGCGTCAAGGCGGTGCGCATCGCGCCGATGAACGCCGACCACGGGAAGATTTCTCCCATGTTCGTCAGCGTTCGCATGCGGTCGGGATCGTAAAGATCGAGCAGCGCAGCCTGGGCGAATACATCCGTCGCGCCCAGGCTGGCAGGGTGTGAGGGGTTTCCTTCAATCTTGGTAGGCCGCCCTTCGTGGCTCTCTACCAGCAGGCCTGTGGCCCGGCCGCCCAGCGTCATGGCGGTCGCGAAATACAGTGGCCGCCCAGGTACGACATTTTCGGGCTGCCGCACGTACGGGACGATCTGTTCCGGCGGCTGGCGCGTGCAGCCGGCCATTCCCGCCAGCGCGAGCGATGCGCCCATCAGTTTGAGGAACGATCGCCGCTCGACGGCATCGAAGGCGTCGGGCAGCCGCGACGCGAACTCGTCGCCGACGAGCTCATCGAGGTTGGCGCCCTGTTTTTCCTCGAGCGTCCGCCAGAACTCCTGTGCGTTGGCCGGCCTGCCCTGACCCTTCGACGAGCTCAGGGACGCCCCCAGCGCAGTCGAGGGGTGACCGCCGTCGAAGGGCTTCATCTGTGACACGTGTTGCAGTCCGTCATTTTTCGGATGCCGCTTTCGGCGACCAGCTTGCGTCCGAGCTCGAGCTGGTTTGCCGGCGCCTCGTAGCTCATGTTGAACACTTCTTCACGCGGCCGTACGTAGCGCTCCGGGTGTCTGTGACAGTCGAGGCACCACTCCATCTGCAGCGAGTTCTGCTTGCGCATGAGGGGCATCTTGTCGACAGCCCCGTGGCACGTGGAGCAACCGACGCCTTTCGCGACGTGGATGCTGTGATCGAAATAGGCGAAATCGGGAAGATCGTGAACGCGCGTCCACTGCATCGACCGATCCGTCCGGAAGCTCTCGCGGACAGGCTCGAGGAACGCGGCGTCGGAAAAAATCTGCGAGTGGCAGTTCATGCACGTCTTCGTCGCGGGAATGCCCGCGAACCCCGACGTCTCTACCGTCGTGTGGCAGTAGCGGCAGTCGATGCCGTTGCCGGCGACGTGGCGCTCGTGACTGAACTGGATGGGTTGCTCGCGCGCCACGTTGACCTGCGTGACCCACGGCGATCGATCGATTTGGTACGCGAGGTAAAGAAGGCCGGCAATAAAGAAGAGTGCCCCGAAGATGCTGACCCTGGCAATCGTGTTCGCGCTGCGATGAAAAATCTGCGGCATATCCCCGGACGAGCGTCTACGGCAGCATATCACTACCGTTCGCTATTAAAAGGATGATGGATTCAAAATTACGGGGCCTATGTCTGGAAGAAGACGATCACGACCGCCATCGCTCCGCTGCACAAAGAGAGAGACCCGTGGCGACCGACGTCAGTTCTTCACCACCGGTGATTTTCTCCAATCCGAAGCGGTCGATGAAAATCTTGCGGACGGCAGGCACGAACGACGACCCACCGGTCAGGAACACGTGATCGATGTCGTGCGCCGAGACACCCGTCCGGTTGAGGAGCCCATCGACGCAGCCCGCCATCAGCGCCACCTCACGTTCTATCCACTTCTCGAACTCACCACGGGTGACCTTCTTGCTGATCGCCACAGGCTCGCAACGAAACTCGAACACCGTTTCGACGTTCACCGAAAGGTCGAACTTGACTCGCCTGACGGCCTCGTGCAGCCGATATCCCATTTCGTTCCTGATGAGGTGCACGAACGCCTCGAGGCGCTCGGGTATCAGCGCGGTGCGCCGGAGGAGCTCGAGCATCTCCAGGTTTTTGGCGGTGTTGAGAAACGAGAGATGATGCCAGCGCTCCAGACGTTCGTAGGGCCAGCTCGGAATAGGCAGGAATTTGTCGGGCGGCGAGAAATACTCCGAACCAAGCCCCAATCGCGGCGCCACGAGCTTGCGGATGATCTGCCTGTCGAACGCATCCCCTGCGACCGCGACGCCGTCCGCGCCGATGATTTCGTCTCGGGCGCGCCCTCGCCGCCGCTGCGTCGGGCCGACGCGCAGAATGGAGAAGTCGCTCGTGCCGCCGCCGAAATCGCCAATCAGGATGAGCTCGTCGCGATCGAGTGTTTGCTCGTAGCTATAGGCGGCGGCGACGGGCTCGTACTCGAACACGACGTCAGTGAACCCGCACTGCGCGATTGCGCCGCGCAGCCGTTCGAGCGCGAACGCATTGTCTTCGCCGTTCTGTGCGTCTGAAAAATTGACAGGGCGGCCGACGACGACGCGCGAAGGGATGGGGTCTGACCCCTGTGATGTCGCGCGGGTCAGACCCCTTGCGTCCGCCAGCAAGTGGCGCGCGATGAGCGCAATCATGTCCTCGAGGCTGTAATGCTGGGAGAACACGCCGGTTCCATCGAAACGCCGATCCGCGAGATAGGCCTTCAGCGACTGAATCAGCCGCCCTTTGTCTTCGGCTTCCAGGTAGTACTGCAGCGCCCGCGGTCCCGCGGCCGACGTCAGGCGGGTGAGCGTGCCTTCCTTGCGGCGTTCGAAGTAGAGCACCGACGGAAAGGTGTGGATGGCACCGCCCGGCGATGGGAATTCAGCAAGCGTGGGTTGCGAGCCGACGAGGGTCGCAATAGCGCTGTTGGTTGTGCCGAAATCGAGGCCGACAGAGCCTGTCGGCGCGAGATCTCTCCGCTGCATGTCTCTTTCCGTGTCTCACCGCCAACGTGCAACGCCGCAGGAAAATACCTTGGCCGGAAGTCCTGGCGTCTTGGCGCTGGGACACGAAAGATTACTTCAAGGTGACGCGCTGGATTGGCTTGGGCGTATCATGTGCCGATGCGAATGATGCTTACTGGTTTTGCGTGTCTCGTCCTTTCGATCGCCACCGCCGCCGGACAGCAGAGCGGCACACCGAATGCCCTGTCGGCCGCCGAGCAGAAGGACGGCTTCGAGCTGCTCTTCGACGGCAAGAGCCTCGACAAATTTATCGTTCCTGCGGACCAGGTGAAGGTCTGGCGCGTGGTCGATGGCGTCATCAGGAACGAGCAGGCCGCACCGGGCGCCACTATCCTCACGAAGGAGGATTTCGGCAACTTCGTGATCCGAGCTGAATTTCGAGCGCATCCGGCAGTGAACTCCGCGTTGATGTTGAGGCAAGGGCGCCCGCAGCCCGCAGGATACGAGCTGCAGATTCGCGACAAAGTGCTGACCGATCGCACTGGTGGCGAATACCTGACAGGCGGCATCGTCAATGTGGCGCATGCACCTGAGGGAACCAAGATCGTTCCCAATCAGTGGAACACAGTCGAAGCGACCCTCACCGGCGATCACATCGTCGTGCTCTACAACGGCGCCAAGGTAGTCGACGTGCACGATGCGCGACGAGCCACGGGCGCAATCGGTCTCCAGTCGGCGCATCCAGAGGATCCTGCCGGCGCGTTCATCGAGTTTCGCAATATCAGAATCAAGCGGCTGAAGTAGAAGCACATGACGGCTAAGAGTCGCGTGCTCTTCGTGGCGATGCTTCTCGGCGTGACGAGTGCGGTCGCGTTCGCTCAGGCGCCGCCGCCAATTCTCCAGGAGCCCCAGACCATCCGGCTGTGGGAGGGCACAGCGCCGGGTGCGCTCGGCGACGCTCCCGACGATGTTCCCACGCTGACCATCTACATGCCCCCAAACACGACCGGCCCGATGACCGCTGTCATCGTGGCGCCCGGCGGCGGATATCGCGCGCTCTCGATGAACAAGGAAGGCCGCATTCCCGCGAACCAGCTCAACGCACTCGGCATCGCGGCCTTCGTGCTGAAGTACCGCCTCGGCCCGAAGTATCGGCATCCCATCGAGCTTGGAGACATGCAGCGTGCGATTCGCATCATCCGATCGCGTGCGGCCGAGTGGCACATCGCACCCGACAAGATCGGGGTCATGGGATTTTCGGCCGGCGGCCACCTTGCATCAACTGCGTCCACGCAATTCGATCGCGGCAACGCCGCCGCGGCCGATGCGATCGATCGGGCCGGCAGTCGGCCCGATTTCGCGATCCTCGGTTATCCGGTGATCACGCTTTCCGAGGCGTGGACGCATCAGGGATCGAGAACGATGCTTCTTGGCGAGAACGCAGACGCCGCCGCGCGCAGTCTTTCGACCGATACGCTCGTGTCACGCGACACGCCGCCCACGTTTCTGTTCCATACGAACGCCGATACGGCTGTCCCTGTGGAAAACAGCGTCTACTATTTTCTCGCCCTCCGGAAGGCCGGCGTACCGGCCGAAATGCATATCTTCAAGGATGGCCCGCACGGAGTCGGCATGCCGATGAACGACACCGTACTTTCCGAGTGGCCCAAGGTGCTCGCGAACTGGATGCGCGCGAGCGGATTTCTGTAACTGTACAAGCGATCCAAAAATCAGTAGGAACTCCCACCGAGTTTCGTTGACGCCGCCGGGCGCGTGTGCCAGCATGTGCCCAAAATCACTCACCTTATGTACGTAGTGCCGACCTTCAGGGTCGGCTTTCTGCTGGAGGAACCATGAGCTTCACGCGCGTCAGTGCGTCGTTCATTGCGGCTCTCGTTCTCGCAGTTCCGTTCGTGGCATCCGCGCAGACCGAACGCGGCACCATCACCGGCGTGGTCATGGATTCTTCGAAGGCCGCCGTACCAGGTGCCTCGATCGCCGTCATCAATACCGGCACCAACGGCGCAAGCAACGTCGTGTCGTCCGAGTCGGGCACGTACAGCGCCACGAACTTACCGCCAGGCACGTATCGCATCGAGGCGACATTGCAGGGATTCCAGACATCGAAAGTCGAAGGCGTGATCCTGAACGCGGGCACGACCGCTCGCGTTGACGTGACGCTGAGTCTCGGCTCGGTGAGCGAGTCCGTGCTGGTCGTCGCCGAGAACGCCGTCGTGCAGACGGAAGACGCGAAGGTTGCCACAACGGTGTCGAACCGCCTGATCGATGAGCTGCCGCTCGTCGTCGGCGGCGCGATGCGGAGCCCCTTCGATCTGTTGAGCACCGTGCCCGAAGCGCGCGGCAGCGGCAACACGACGTCGCTGGGCGGCGGACAGGGCGGCTCGTTCGGCGCGACGCTCGACGGCATCTCGGTCAACACCAACCGGCAGGGCGATACGGTTGAAACGGCCTTCCTGACCCCCTCTCTGGAGGCGATTACCGAGTTCCAGGTCGAGACCAACGGGTTCAAACCCGAGTTCGGCCAGGCCGGCGGAGGCAGCATCACGTTCGCGTCGAAATCGGGCACGAACAACCTGTCGGGCTCGGCGTACGGGTTCTTCCGCCACGATGCACTCGACAAGAAGGGATTTTTCGAGGCGACCAAGGGTATCTACAAGCAGAGCGACGCCGGCGGGTCGCTCGGCGGTCCGCTGTCGATTCCGGGGATGTACAGCGGACGGAACCGGACTTTCTTCTTTGCGTCGTACGAAGGGTTCTACAACAAGCAGGGCAGCAATGCCGCGTTCCGCAGCGTGCCCACACCGGAGATGTGGGACGGCGATTTCTCGAACTGGGTCAACGCAAGCGGCCAGCGGATCCCGATTTACGATCCGGAGACGCAGCGCAGGTGAACGGCGTGCTCATTCGCGATCCGTTCCCCAACAACAGGATTCCCGTCGAGCGGTTCAGCCAGACCGCGAAGAATTACATCGCGCTGGCGCGTTCGGTGCTGGTGCCCAACCAAGGCGCCGACTCCGGGCACATTCGCTTACGTGAACAACAACTATGTGTCCGAGGACCGAAGCACCATCGAGACGACCAACAAGTACAGCTTGAAGGTCGATCACACGCTGAGCAACTCGAACCGCATCGCGTACGTGTTCAACCGCACGCAGCAATCGGAGTCGAAGGCCGGGCCCGGACGGTGCATCAGGGTTGCCGGCGCCGTTCAGCGACTTTTCTCAGAACACGTTCGACGGCGATCTCCATCGCGCCAGCTGGGATTGGGTCGGCGCGCGCATCGTCAACCATTTGACCATCGGCGCGAACACCTTCAACAAGAACGCCTTCTCGCCAAACGTCGATCAGGACTGGAAAGACAAGGTTTGCATCAAGAACGCCCTTGATTGCAACCAGAACATGGGGATCATCACGTTCTCCGAGTTCAGCCAGTGGGGGACGTCGTCCTACAACGGCACCAAACAGCCGCGGTTCACGGTGAAGGACGATGTCACCTTTGTCAAGGGATCACACACCATCAAGACCGGGTTCACCTACGACCGCCAGCAGGCGAACGGCTTCGGTCAGCAGGATTACGGTGGCCGCGCCGGCTTCGACTTCAAACATACCGGTGTACCGGGCGTGACAAATTTCGCGACCGCCGGCGGCAGCTCGTTCGCCTCGTTCCTTCTTGGCTACGCCAACTCCGGGCGGACCGAGACGATTCGCTACCTGCAGCAGGTCTACCCTTATTACGGGTTCTACGCCCAGGATGATTGGCGCCTGAACGACAAGCTGGTCTTCAACTATGGGCTGCGGTACGAGTTCACGCGTCCGCCAGTCGCGGGCGGCGATCAGTACTCGGAGCTCGATCCGAACCTGCCAAACCCGGGCGTCAACGGCTATCCTGGCGCGCTCATTTTCGCGGGTGAAGGACCTGGCCGGGAGGGCAAACGAAGCCTCGTCGACGGTTACTACGGTGCCATCGCGCCGCGGTTGAGCGGCGCGTATAGCATCAACGACAAAACGACGATCCGCGGCGGCGTCGGCCGCTCGTACGGTCGTGTCACGGTTATCTCGGGCACGAGCCATTTCGCCGGGTTCATCGGACAGTACGAATTCACGAACACTGACTCAGGGGTGACGCCGACGTTCCTTCTGGATCAGGGACTGCCGTCCTATCCTCTGCCGCCGCAGATCGATCCGGCGTTCTCGAACAACAACGCGCGGGTCGATTACTGGAATGGCAATGAGGTTATGGTGCCGGCGACTTATGACAGCTGGACGATCTCGATGCAGCGTGAAGTCCGTCGCGGGATGACGGTCGAAGTCGATTACAACGGTTCCAAGGGCTCGAACCTTCAGGCCAATCTGCTGAACTTCAATCAGGTGCCGCTTGCGAAGGTCAACGATCTCATCGCGAGGTTCGGCACCACTCAGGCCATCGCGATCTTGAATTCGCAGGTCGGGTCGGCAACAGCGAATGCGGCCGGAATCACGGCGCCGTATCCCAATTTCACCAATCCTGCGATCCAGACGTCGCGAAGTGTCGCACAGTCGTTGCGTCCGTTTCCGCAATACGGCACCGTGAACACGACCGACAGCGGCGGTGACAAGACCGGCCGTTCGATGTATCACGCTGCTGTGTTGAAACTGACGCAGCGGATGACCAACGGGTTCCTCTTCCAAGGGAGCTACACCTACTCGAAGCTGATGACGAACGCTGATGTGTTCAGCGGCAGCACCGGTTCGATGGATGCGGCACAGCCGGATCTGGAATATTCCATCGGCCGTCTCGACCAGCCGCACGTCATCAAGCTGAACACGGTATTCGAACTGCCGTTCGGCCCCGGCCGGCGCTGGGTGAGAGAGGGTGCGGCGAGCCATGTCCTCGGCGGCTGGCGTGTAGCGGCGGTCCAGAGTTATTCGAGCGGGTTGCCCATCGGCGTCACGACGGGCGCGGCGCCGTTGCCAATCTTCAACGGGTCGAACCGTCCGAACGTAACTGGCGCTGATTGGCGCGCGCCGTTCGCGGATGGGAAGGAGTTCAATCCGCTTGTGGATCGGTACCTCGACCGCGCGGCGTTCTCGGCCCCCGTTGGTACGCTGGGGAACGCCCCTCGCATCAACGGGTCGGTGCGCCGGCCATGGAACATGTCGGAGAATATCAGCGTCGCAAAGACCGTCTCCGTCAGCGACGGGCTGCGTCTGGACATCCGTGTGGAGGCGTTCAACGTGTTCAATCGCGTCATCTGGGGCGCTCCGACGACCACCGGCGGTACCGACTTCAATAGCACCAACTTTGGTCTGATCAATACAACGGCGAATTCACCGCGGCAGATGCAGCTCGGGTTGAAGCTGTACTGGTAATTTCTGGGCTCTAGGCTTTAGGCTTTAGAGAAGGGATGGCGCGGCTTCGGCCGCGCCGTACGTTTGTACGGCGATGACGGTATTCTTGCCGCGCCGCTTGGCCTCGTACATCGCCGCGTCCGCATCGCGCAACAGCGCGTGCGGATCCACGCTGGCGCGCGCGTCCGCGCCATCGAGTGTGGTGACGCCGATGGACACGGTCGTCGGCCACTGAGCCGGATATTCAGCGATTCGTCCGCGGATGCGCTCGGCAAACAGGACAGCTTCGTCTCTGAGCGTGTTCGGCGCGATGAGCGTGAATTCATCGCCGCCCCATCGCGCCGCCGTGTCGGTTGCGCGCAACTCCGTCCGAATCACGGTGGCGACTTCGCGAAGCGCGTCGCTGCCCGCGCGATGGCCGTGGCGATCGTTGATGTCCTTGAGGCCATCGACGTCGAGGAACAGCACACTGAGCGGCTCGCGATAGCGTTTGGCGCGCCGGATCTCCGACCGCAGGCGCGAGGAGAACCCTCGCGCGTTGAGGAGTTGTGTGAGGACATCTGTCTCCGACAACTCGGCCAGCTGGTCCGCATGCCGGCCGAGGATATAGCCGAAAAGGGCAAAGATGATGGCCGTGGCGCCGCCGATATACATGTAGGCGGCCCGGTCGGCGGCAATTTCGCTGCGCAAGTGGCGCAGCGAAATGTCATCTTCCCGGCGGGCGAGGCGGATGCCGAGCAGGCCGGCCGGCGCCCCCGAGGAGAGCACCCCGGCCGTTAACGCATACGAAAATCGTCGCTGCATAACCAGCACTATAGCAAGCCCAAAACCCGGCCGATAGACCCATTGATGATGACGATCTTTCTGGTCGCGGGCTCGATAACCCTTGGAGTGGCACTCTCGCGCGCTACCCTCGAATTGGTCTTTCGCATCGCGGAATTCACCCGATCGTTCCTGACGCGAGCGGTACGAGTGTGAACGGAGTCGTACCGATGGCGGCGGGATCACTTACGCGATACCGAACCCCGGCCAATACACGGTAAGGGAGTATCCCAGGAGTGCGATGACCACCCACAGCAGGACGGTCAACCACGCGCCGCGCGAAAACATCATCTTGAGGTTCACCCCGTATCCGGCAGCGACCGCCGGGCCCCCCGCCGAAGAGGGCAGCATCAGTCCGCAATTTCCCGCAACTGCGACGATATAGACGAAGGGCACAGGGTTCATTCCCAGGCTCTGGAACGTGCTTATGGTGATCGGCACCATGATGCCGATTGCGGCGGTATTGCTCGTAATTTGTGTTACCACAATCGTCATGAGCGAGAAGATCAGCGCTGCTCGGAAGCCTCCACCGCCCGCGAAGGGCATGAGAGCGTCGGCGACGAGTTTTGCCGTGCCTGTCTGGCTGAGGATTTCACCCAGGGCGGCGCCGCCCGCGAACAGGTAGAACAATCCCCACTGCATGTGTTTCTGTGCGTACTCCCACTTCAGGAGCGGCTCGCCGTGATGGCGGATGACGAAGCACATGACGGCGAACCCGAGAAAGACGAACGAGGGATTCAATCCTGGCAGGAGCGATGCGTAGAACTGACGGGTAAAGGCCAGCATCGTCGCGGCGAGAAAGAACGCCAGACCCCATGTTTCCGGCGCTGTCATCCTTCCCAGAGAGCGCAGCTCCTGCGCGAAATAGTCGCGACTACCCTCGACGCGATCAATCTCGGGCTTGAAGGTAAACCACACGAACACGAACGATACGGCAGCGATGGCGGCCGTGAGCGGCAGCAGGCGCGTGACCCACGTCATGAACAGGAACTCGTGGGAAATAACAGTCTGCTGGAGAAGCTTGATCGTCAGCAGGTTCGGCGCGCCTCCGAGCGGCGTCCAGAACCCTCCGACGCTGGTTCCCCATGCAATGGCGATCAGGAGCGCCGATCCGAACGTGCTCGCGCTGATATCTTCGATGCCGATAAAACGCAGCATCGCCAGCACGATGGGGATCATCGCCGCGGCGACCACCGTGTTGGGGAGGAATGCGCTCAAGACGGTCGCGATCGCGAACCACACCATGATCTGGCGGCGTGTCCCGGTGCCGACGCCGATTAGGGAGACGAGCGCGATGCGCCGATCGAGCCCCCAACGTGTCCAGACCGTGGCGAGGATGTTGGCGCCGAGCAGCAGGAAAATCAGCTCTTCGGCATACGAGGGAAGAATCCTGGCAACCGGAACGAAGTTGAAGATCGCGAGGACGACAAGCGGAAGGAACCCGGTGACGGCGAGATTCACCGGCTCGAAGATCCACCACCACGACATCCACACGAGCAGGCCAAGGCTGCCGCGCACCGGGTAGTCCAGCAGCGCGGAAGGGAGAACGAGCAGGAGTAAAAACGCGACCGGACCGCCGAGGAGATGCAGCGTTCTCCAGTCGCGGGCCACTTATTTTTCCAGTGCGGCCTGCCACGCCTCGAGGTACTTATATCCGCTGCCCGTGTTGAACAGCACGACCGTGTCCGTGTCGTGAATCTTCTTCGCCTTGACGAGCTTGGTGGTCGCCACCAGCCCGGCTCCCCCTTCGGGCGCCGCGAAGATGCCTTCGAAGGCGGCCATGTCGCGGCACGCCGCGAGCATTTCGTCGTCTGTCGCCGGAACCGCCTCGCCGCCGCTCGCGTACAGATCCGCGAGGATTAGGAAATCGCCAAGCGGCTTCGGCACACGGAGGCCGGACGCAACGGTTGACGCGTTTTCGAAGAACTCGGAGCTGTCGCGGTGCTGCTCGAACGCCTGGACGATCGGCGCGCAACCGGCAGCTTGCGCCGAGATCATGCGCGGGCGCTCGCTGCCGATGAAGCCCATGGCCTCGAGCTCTTCGAACGCCTTCCACATGCCGATCAGGCCGACGCCGCCGCCAGTGGGGTAGACGATTACATCTGGCAGCTTCCCGCCAAATTCCTCCCACAGCTCATATCCCATCGTCTTTTTGCCCTCGATGCGGTACGGCTCCTTGAGCGTAGAGACCTCGAACCAGCCCTCCCGGGCGGCGTGTTGGGCGATGAACTTGCCGCAGTCAGAGATCAGGCCGTCGATCAACCGCACGTCAGCGCCAAAGGCGCGACACTCGATAATGTTCGCTTGAGGTGTGTCGGCCGGCATTGCGATGACGCACGCCAGGCCCGCTTTCGCAGCGTAGGCCGCCGCGGCTCCGCCCGCATTCCCGGCGGTCGGCAGTGCGAGCGTCCGTGCACCGAGCGCTTTCGCGGCTGTGACCGCAGCCGACAGCCCGCGCGCCTTGAACGACGCAGTCGGGTTCAGGCCTTCATCCTTTATGTAGAACCGGGGAAGACCGATCCGCCCGCCGAGGCGAGTGGCATGTATCAGCGGCGTCATGCCCTCCCCGAGCGTGATGGCCGGACCGCCAGGCAGCACTTCTTCATAGCGCCACATCGTGTTGGGGCGTGTTCGGAGCGCGTCAAGGTTGAGCGTCTGCCGAGCGGCGTCCAGGTCGTAGCGCGCCAGCAAAGGAGATTTACAGGCGGGGCAGAGATTCTGCAGCGTCGTATGGGGCACGACTTTCGCGCACGTGCCGCGCGAGCATAGAAGATGTGTGATTGTCGAGCGCATGAGATGAAGAGTCTAGCAGGGCCGAGCCGGGGAAAATCCGGTGCAGGCGTGATGGCATATGAGAGGCTGGTGTGGGATCCTGTGCTCATGAATGACCAGCTGGACAATTTCGATCTCGAGAAAGCCGCTCCTCCTGGTGACGTGCCGCCGCTGCCGCCCCGTCGAAACCAGTTGCCCGTGGCCGCGCTGATTGTGGGCGCCGTTCTGCTGTTCGGGCTTACAGCCGCGTACGTGTTCTTGCGCCGGCCCGCGTCGGAGACGCCGGCGCCGAGTGTAACGAAGCCTCCACCTGCGCCGGCGGTGCAAGAGCAGATTGCGCTGCCACCGTTGGACGGGACGGACCCGGTTGTCCGCGACCTTGTCCGGAAGTTGTCGTCGAATCCCGTCGTTGCGGCGTGGTTGACGACTGATTCGCTGATCCTGAATTTCGTGGCGGTGACGTCGCGAGTCGCGAACGGCGTCACACCGGTGGCCGAGTTGAAGTCCATCGGCCCTGTTCCGCGATTTGCCACGAGGACTGTTCGGGATACCACCTACATCGATCGGGTGAGCTACCGGCGTTACGACCGTTACGCGCAGGCTATCTCTGCCCTCGACGCGCGAGGCGTTGCCGAGGTGTACAACACGCTGAAACCCCGCGTCAAAGAAGGGTACGGCCGACTCACATCCGGAGACGACAGTTTCGATCCTGTGCTCGAGCGCGCGATAGTCGAGCTCCTGAGAGTGCCGGTCGTCGACGGGGAGGTCGAGTTATATCCGCATGGGACCGTGTGGGCGTTTGCCGACCCGCAGTTGCAGGACTTGTCCGCAGCCCAAAAGCAGCTTCTGCGCATGGGTCCGCAGAACGTGCGCACAGTGCAGAGCAAGCTGCGCGAAATTGCGACGGCTCTCGGGATTCCAGCGTCGAGGCTGCCGCCGGTGACGAAATAACGCAGATCCGCCGGGCGCGAAGGGTCGAGACGCGAAGCTTGTCGTCGTGCCGACCTTGTCGTGGTCCGACCTTGTCGTGGTGACGACCTTGCGTAGTGCGACCTTTAGGTCGGCCGGACTTGCCAAGCTCTATCGCGACAGCATCGACTTTGCGACGAACAACACGTTCGCCGGGCGCTCGGCCAGACGTCGCATGTACCACGGAAACCACTGTTTGCCGTAGCTGATAAGGACGCGGGCGCGATAGTGTTCGCGCGCCAATTGCGCCTGCTCGGCACGCTGGATGCCGAAGAGCAGGTGGAACTCGGCTGACTCGCGCGGTTGTCCCGTCGAATCCATGTGGTGCTGTATGGCTTTGATCAGGCGTGTGTCGTGCGTGCCGAAGACGGCATGGAAGCCTGACTCCCATGCCTCACGCCCCATCATTTTTTTGGCCAGCACCAGAAAGTTGTCGTCGACATCTCGCTTCTTCGGCATCGCGACATCGGACCGCTCGCGATAGGCGCCCTTTACGAGACGCACGCCGCCGCCGAGCGGAAGGAGCGCGTTGAGATCGCCGGCGGTGCGATACAGGTACGCCTGCAGGCACACGCCGACATTGGAGAAGGCCCGCAGCGCCTCGCGATAGATCTCGAGCGTCGCGTCGACGTAGATATGCTGCTCCATGTCGATCCAGACGAAAGTGTGGTGGTCTTTCGCGCGAGCAAGGAGCGCGCTCAGGTTCGAGCGGCAGCGCGCGTGGTCCATGTCGAGGCCGAGTTGAGTCAGCTTGACGGATATGTGGCAGTCCAATCCGCGCGCGCCAATCGTCTCCAACGCTGTGAGGTAATGGCGAGCAACCTGATCGGCCTCGGCCGCATTCGAGACGTTCTCCCCTAATTCAGTGAGGACTGTCCCGAGTCCGAGCTCGCGAAGAGCAGCGGCGGCGGCGATTGCCTCTTCGAGCGTCTCGCCCGGCATGAATCGCCTGACCGCGTTTCTGATAAATGGAAGGTGCGGCGCGCGACGACGCAGCCACGGGCTTTCGGAGGCGGTCAGCAGTACGCTTCGCATCACGCCCATGGCATCAGATCAGGGTTCTGTCCTCTTCGACTCAGCTACCGCTGAGCATCTGAATCGCGACGAGCGCGACACCTGATAGGTAAATCACACAGAGCCCGCCAACCAGCGCGCGCTCGACCGCGAGGTATGTGGTGTTTCCGCCTTCGGCGGTGGATCCCCTGTGCCTACGCCGGCGTGCCAGGCGCTCGTGGCAGCGCGCGACCGTGCGCTGGCCGCGCTGCGCGTTGGGCGTGAGAACCGGAAGCGGCTGGATCATGTCGTCACCTCTTTCAGGGCAGCCGCCACGAGTGTGTCCCGCTCGTCGAGCCGTCTCGTAATCGCGGCGCGAGCGCGACTGAGGCGCTGGCGCATAGCTTCCGGCGTGATCCCGCAGACCGTCGCCGCTTCAGCGGGGCGCATGCCTTCCATGGCAACGAGAAGAAGGGCTTCTCGATACAGGGCCGGGAGTTCAGACAAGGCGATCTCGATACGCCGGCCGGTTTCACTTGCCACAGTGGACTCGAATGGTGACGGCCGCGGCGTACCCAGCGACCAGAGCCCGATCATGTCCACGGTCTGCGAGTCCTCCAGCAGCCGCGAGCGGCAGTAGCTGACGTAGAGGTTACGCGCGACGGTGAACAGGAACGGGCCAAGGGTCGTGTCGGGGCGCAGCTTCGGTGCGCGATCGACGAAGCGCAGCCACGTCTCCTCGAGCAGATCTTCAGCCACGTCTCGACTACGGGATAAGCGCGCGAGAAAACTGAACAGCCTGGCGTTGAACTCGCCATAGACATGGTCAAACGCCGCGGCATCTCCCGCCCGCAGCCGCGCGACGAGGTGAAGTTCGGACTCGCGGTCCACGTCAGTCATAACGCGCGGCGCGCCGCATCGTGACACGTCACGCAGCGCCTTGTGGTGCGTTCTAGTCCGATGGAGGTTGGTGTACGCATGGAACTCTTCAACATGCTCGGGCAGGCAAGCATCATGGCACGTGTCAGCTTATTGGTAACGCTCTTCCCGCTCGCGGCGGGCTTCGCCTATCTGGTTCGGCCAACCGAGCAGCGGCTGGCGCTGATGCGGCCAATTTCGCTGGCCGGCATCTTCAGCGGCCTGAGCGGAGCAGTGCTCGGCCTGATGAACGTGCTGCGATGGTATGGGATCGACAATCCACCGCCGTCGCCGCAGAACATGGCGATCGGCGCCGCCGAATCGCTGGTAACCCTGTTCGTGGCGTTCGGATGCCTGACGGTTGCGTGGCTCTGCGTCGCGCTGGGGATGCGACGGAATCCCTAGCCAAGAGCCAAGAGCCGATCGCCAGCCGACTACTTCTGCTTCGGGCCCAGGAACGTCGGCAACCTGTTTGGCAAGTTCTTCAAATCCTTCAGCGCCGGTAGGCGACTCATGTCACGGCAAACTTCGGGTCTGCGCGCCTGCAGGGTGAATTCCCCTGGAGGTGGAGTTTTCGCCATCTTCGGATCGGCGAGCGCAGGGAGAATCGTCATGCCGCACGGCCAAGAGCCAAGACTGGAGTGGTCAGTCTGAATCTGGCTCAGGAACCCCTATGGCATCAGCATTCAACGTTGGAGCTGGCTTGCGCGGCACAGTTACGTGTGAACTGCGGTCACTATCGTCCGAGCCGTTGTCTGGTTGCTTGACGAGGCCATGCCCGACTGCCGTTTGCGGTCTCACAAAAATTGGACCGTGCTCAGGACATTCGTATGTGCGGACTTCGTTGTAACCCCAGAGTCCACGGTAGGTCCACGCGCTCAGAAAGCTCAGATGTCTCTGACAGTTTGGGCATACCGGTTCGTTGTGGGCCGGCACCCGCAGTGGATTCGGCATGGCCGGTTTACTTCAGCCATTTTGGCAGCGAAGGAGGTTTGGAATGAACAGGATTCGCGAGTGCTACCATCTCATGGAGGTGCGCCGTGCTCTTCTGCCTTGCTTTCACGCTGGCCCTCGCGGGATTTCAGCAAGCCACCTGTCAGCCAGGTCAGGTTGTCGAGGTCTCTCGTGGCCGCGACTACACGGTGAACATATGCGGCATCGGCGTAGTCGCCCTCAGAGGAGTCGAGCCACCCCTTTTTGTGGCGATTGGATTTTTCTCTCCAGGCCCTAACCTGCCCGGTACGGAGCGCAACCTCGTCAGTTCGGGTGACGTGCTTGGCAATAAAGATCTCGGGCCCCAAGCCGTCGAGTTCCTGCGTGGCCTGTTCGCCGGTAAGCGCGTCACGATCGTCGAGGATGGCTGGCGCATGGGTGATCCGCCTGGCCGCCGGTATGTGTATGCGTTCCTACCTGACAAGATGCTGATCAATGCCGAGTTGATCAAACGTGGTTTCGGCTACGCGGACCGTCAGGGATCTCACCCTCGCCGGGATGAGTTCCTGGCACTCGAATCAGCGGCACGTCGAGAGGCAGTGGGGGTTTGGGGCAAGGGGACACCGTAGACGCCTCCGTCGTTGGTGATTCGCCACTCGACATGACTTCCAACGGTAGGCTGCTCGCAGTTTGCTTAACCGGCGCGTTGGTTTCATTGCTTGTTGGTAGGGGTCGTCAGTTCAACGCTGCTGCGTCATGTTGTGCAGGTTGTCCCGATACTTCTTGTCCTCGTCGCACTGTTTCGGCGCCAGAGACTCACGCCGTATTGTGCGCTCCCAATCTTCATGATCTGGCCATTGTTGATGGGGGTGATCCGACTTTCCAGATGACGACATCGTGCGGTGCCGAGGCGCAGGAGGATATCAGCGTCAGCATCCAGCCCAGGCGGACTGCCGCTTTCAGAGACATCGGCAACCTGCTCTTTAGGATGCCCGACTACTTCTGCTTCGGGCCCAGGAACGTCGGCAACCTGTTTGGCAAGTCCTTCAAGTCCTTCAGCGCCGGCAGGCGGCTCATGTCACGGCAAACTTCGGGTCTGCGCGTCTGCAGGGTGAATTCCCCTGGGGGTGGAGTTTTCGCCATCTTCGGATCGACGGAGCGGCGACCAGGGAAAATCGTCATGCCGCAGGACATGGAAGGCTCGGCCGGCGAAAACAGTGGGCGCGTGGGATCTATCGGCCGTTGCGCGCTGAGAGGCGACAGGGCGCAGAAAATCATGATCAGAGGTAACCCGAACCGATAGTTCAGATTCATGTCGCGCTCCTGCGGTTTCCGCGAGTTTACATTCCCCCTTAGACGCGCGTCTAGATCAGTTGGCCGGCCCGCACGGCGGGAATCTGGCAGGCTCTATTTCACCGTATCGGCACAGCGTTGTCTCAGCTGTTCCGCTTCCCCTTTTGGACCGTACGCATCCAGGCGTTCCAGCCGCATTTTCATATACGCCGCATCTGCGCAAAGTGACCAAGGGAATTGGGCGATTGTGATGCTGGTCGGTGGCCCGAGATAGAGCAGCGCGTCAAACTGGTCCTCCATGCGCAAGGCGCGCCATTGGTCACGAGGAATCGGAACCAGCTTCCGCTCTTTCACCGCGAGCCGATTTGAGATGTCCGAAAAGAAGAATTGAAAGTCAGCAGCGCCAAGCACGTTCCCGCGAACAATAGTGAGGCTTGGCCGTGGCCACGACGCGATGCTCGCCTGAAGCGTCTCGAGATCCGCGCGTGTGTTGCCCCACACGGTGAACACATCCACGCCACTACTCTCCAGTAAACTGACGATGGTTTGTGCGGCCGGGTGCGACATATCGTAGTTGCTGAGCATCTGTTTTCGCTGCAGGTGTCCTTGCCCATAAACAATCAGTGCTCGGCGCCCGCTAGCGAGGATGTCATGCTGAATCAATTCAGCCGGATAGCTATCGCGCATCAACATGAACTTTTCGCGATCCTGTTTTTCCGTGGGGCTGTTCCAGTCAATCGGAGGATCGCCAAGGAAGACACGAATCCGCTGCTCCTTCGGCAGAGTTGCATTTACGGTCCGGACGGATCGGTAGAGCTCTTCGTGGATAGGGGCCTCGCACCCCGCGTGAGGCTGGGTCGTGTCCTCCCACGCATGGCGTAGCGATTCGTGCGAGACATCTTCGCCGGCGATGAAGCGATCCATGACGTCCTGGTACCGCGCGCTTCCACATTCGACGACCAGGTCGGCTCCTGCGCGCGGAAATCTGGCATCGCGGATCAGGGACAAGAGAAATGCGTGCCCCTGCTCGTTGTTGTGCGCGCCGGTGCCGAGGGCAACGGCCTGATAAGAGCGCATCGCGTCAAGAACTGCCGTTATGGCTTCGACGGGGACCGCCGGCGCGAGGTTTTGGGTTTGCGGCCGCTCGCCGATGCCGGCGAGGATGACCCCGGCGAGCAGCGCGCCCGCGAGAGAGCGGCTATTCATTCACAAAGTGTGAATAAATACGGCGACGGTGTCAATTACGCCGGCGAGCGCGTAGGATGAGAACATGAAAAGGTCGGGCGCGCGATCGACGAAGCCGGCCCTCCTCGCAGGCGGCAATCCCCAGATCGCGAAGGCCGACGGCGACGCTCCCGTCCAGGCCTACATCGCGGCTATGCCGGGCTGGAAACGCGATGTCGGGCGGCGGCTCGACGCGCTTATTGTGCGAACCGTCCCCGGCGTGCGCAAGGCCGTCAAGTGGAACTCGCCCTTCTATGGCGTCGAAGGCCAGGGCTGGTTCCTCAGCATTCATTGCTTCGCGAAGTACGTCAAAGTGGCGTTCTTCCGCGGCACCTCACTGCGCCCTCTGCCGCCCGGCGAGTCGAAGCACAACGAAGTGCGCTATCTCGACATCCGCGAGGACGACAAGATCGACGAGAAGCTCGTGGCGAGTTGGATTCGGCAGGCATCGAAGCTGCCCGGCTGGATCCCGTAGCGCTGTCCGCCCACGCTGCCCAATCCCGCCGTCAATTGCACAGCACGCGTCCATCGATCCAGTTGTGAGATATGACGGCCTTCACGATAATGGCGCATGACAAGATCCCGCGCTCTCGCGTTCGCCGCGCTGTTCGCGTTCAATGTGTGCGTCGTGCTTTCGGGGCAGGAAGCGCCATGGAGCACCCCGACCACCGCGCAAATCGAGGCCATCTATCCCGCCATTGAAGCTCTCTACATCGACCTGCACAAGAATCCCGAGCTCGCTTTTCAGGAAACGCAGACCGCCGCGAAGCTCGCCGCGCACGTCAAGTCGCTGGGCTTCGAGGTGACCACTGGAGTCGGTGGCACGGGCGTCGTCGCGGTCATGAAGAACGGCTCAGGACCAACCGTGATGCTCCGCACCGAACTGGACGCTCTGCCGGTCGAGGAGAAAACCGGCCTGCCGTACGCGAGCACGGTCAAAGTGAAGAACGCAAGCGGACAACTGGTGCCTGTGATGCATGCGTGCGGTCACGACCTTCACATGGCGGCGTGGGCCGGCACGGCACGATTGATGGCCGAGAATCGAAACCGCTGGCAGGGTACCCTTGTCATGGTGGGCCAGCCAGCAGAGGAGGGCGGCGCGGGCGCGCCCGCGATGCTGAAAGACGGTCTCTTCACCCGTTTCCCCCGTCCCGACTTCGCGCTCTCGCTTCACGATGACGATACGATGCCTTCGGGAACCATCGGATACCATCCTGGTCTCTTCCGCGCGATGTCCGACAACGTCACGATCACGATGTTTGGCCGTGGCGGACACGCCGCGATGCCGCACAGCACGATCGACCCTATTGTGCTCAGCGCGAAGGTTATCCTCTCGCTCCAAACGATTGTGTCTCGCGAGAGCAATCCCCTACAGCCCGTCGTCATCACCGTCGGTTCGATTCACGGAGGTTCACGACCCAACGTCATTCCTGATGAGGTCGCGCTTCAGCTGTCGGTGCGGACCTTCACACCCGAAGTGCGCGAACGCACTCACGCGGCCATCCGCCGCATCGCCGTCAACGAAGCGGAAGCTGCCGGAGCGACTCGCGAGCCCCGAATTGATGTGCAACCTTCAACGCGGTACGCCGTCAACAACGATCCGAAACTGACGCTGCGACTTGCCGAGGTGTTGAAGAAGCATATGGGCGAGCAGAATGTCATCGAGATGCCGGCGAAGATGACATCTGAAGATTTTTCCGAGTACGGCGTCGCCGGCGTGCCATCGGCACTGCTCCACATTGGGGCCGTCAGCCCGGCGAAGCTCGCCGCACGTGAAACTGGTATCCCAGTGCCCGCCCCGCACTCGCCTGAGTGGGCGCCGGATCTAGAGGTGACGCTGAAGGCGGCCATTCGCGCTGAAGTGACCGAGGCGCTGGAACTACTTCGTAATTGAGCCGTTTTCCAGATGATAGAATCCGGCGCTTCAAAGGGGCCATCATGAATTTCCGACTCGCCATTTTGCTCGTCACGCTGGCCTTTGCGTCAGCCCTACCGGCCGCCCAATCTTACGACCGCCCGGATCTCGATGCGGTCTACAAAATCAAAGATGAGGCATTTCAGCGATCGGCCATCATGGAATTGATGGGCTATCTCACTGATATCCATGGCCCGCGGCTCACCAACTCTCCTAACATCAAAGCGGCGGCAGCGTGGACCACAGCGAAGATGACCGACTGGGGCCTTGTGAATGTCAAGCAGGAATCATGGGGGCCGTTCGGTCGTGGCTGGTCCAACGAAAAATTCTATCTGCACGCGATGGCTCCGCAGAAGTATCCAATCATCGGGTTTCCAAAGGCGTGGACACCAGGCACAGATGGGCTTAAAGGAGGAGAAGTTGCCGTCGCTGTCATCGCATCGGCTGCCGACACAGAGAAACACCGAGGAAGGCTGAAGGGCAAGATCGTGATGAGCGCGGCGTTGGGATCGATTGCGCCGTCGACCCAACCACTGTCGTCCAGATATGACGACGGCGGACTCGAACGGCTTTCGCGCGAGCCCGCGCCGTCCCCCACGGCAAGTCGTGGAAATCTTGCGCCGGGTGGAACAACAGCGCAACAGGCGCTCAATCGGTTGCGTGCCGAGTTCTACGTCAGCGAAGGAGTGCTCGCAACGCTCGAGCCCAGCCGCGGCGTAAATGGCGGCACGATCTTCGTAACCGGTCCACCTCAGATGGGTCGCGGTGGCGGAGCGGGCCCTATGGGGTCGCGAGACCCGAAGGACTCACCTGGCTTTCCGCAAGTTGTCATCGCTGCTGAGCAGTACAACCGCATCTTCCGGACGATTGAAAAGAAGATTCCTGTGACGCTCGAGATGGACATCGACAACAGGTTTCATGACGAGGATCTCAACTCCTTCAACATCGTCGGCGAGATTCGCGGCAGCGACTTGGCCGATGAGGTGGTGATGGTAGGCGCGCATTTCGATTCGTGGCACAGTGCCACGGGAGCTACCGACAACGCCGCTGGCTCAGCCGTCATGCTCGAGGTCATGCGGATCCTGAAAATCACGGGCGTGAAGATGCGCCGCACAGTCCGAATCGCACTGTGGACTGGCGAGGAACAAGGTCTACTGGGATCGAGAGCCTACGTGAAGGAACATTTTGCAGACAGGCAAACGATGACGTTGAAGCCCGAGCACGGGAGATTGACGGCATACTTCAACGTGGACAACGGAACAGGCGCCATCCGGGGCATCTTTCTCCAGCGCAACGAAGCGGTGGCGCCTGTCTTTCAGGCGTGGATGGAGCCATTCAGGAATGTTGGAATGACAACCCTATCGATACGGAATACAGGCGGAACCGATCATGTTGCCTTCGACGAAGTGGGGCTACCCGCGTTTCAGTTTATTCAAGACCCGGTGGAGTACGAAACACGGACGCACCATACGAACATGGACATGCATGACCGCATTCAGCCTTCAGACCTGATTCAAAATGCTGCCGTCGTGGCCGCGTTTGTGTATCACGCCGCGAATCGCGAACAGAAATTGCCGCGAAAGCCGCTGCCGCGGCCGTCCACACCTTGACGTCGTTGCGGAACATATGACAAGGGGCGGGGCCATGACGGTCAACGCTTCACCGTGAGGTAGTAGTAATTATCGCCCTCGTCCACATCGTTGCCGACTAACCGGAGACCATGTGCCAGAAGCTCTTGCTCATAGGCCTCGCGTCCCAGCGAATAGCTCGGAAGACCGGTCATGTTGTCGGTCCATATATCGGCCTCCCTCGACGCGGTGAAGAGAAATTGCCCATCAGGATTCAGCGCACGGGCCACCTTGCCGATCAGGCGACGTTGAGTATCAACAGGCAGCAGGAATATGAGTCCCCATGCGACTACGGCGTCGAAGCTGCGGCTGAAGAAGAGTGAGTTTTCGACTGGGCCGCATTCCAGGGGAACGTTCGGAAATCGCTCGCGGAACTTCGCGATCAGCGTTGCCGACGCATCGACGCCGTAAAGAGCAAATCCTTCCTGAAGCAGCACCTCCGAGATCGGAACCCCACTCCCGCATCCAATATCGAGGATCGTGGCACCGGCCCGCAGCCCGGTGGCCCATCGCCGCACGACGGTCGGCCCAATGAAGGAACGCCGTGCCCGGATAAAGGCGTCCGCAATGTTCTCGTAGCCAATCGACCTGTCGGGCATCTCTGCCTACGTTACGTGACCCCGCGACCACAACCAAACGTGACCGTGGCCTGCGTCCCGGTGACGCGGACGAAGCGTCCCCGGTAACGGATGCAGTCGAATCCTCTGACGTCCTGATTTCAAAAATCTACCTGTGAGAGCACGTCTGCTCCCCTCCAGACTTTTCGGGGCACCGGCGGCGCTATCTCGTTGCAAAAAAGCACTTCCCACTGATCACGACTCTTGCAACGTGCGGTGAGTACGCAGCGTCTTTCCGGTCATGCAAACCCAGCGTGAGCAGGCGGCACGAAAGGCCGGGAGACGATTATCAAAGAGAGGGACATGGATTTCCTGCGCTTTGTCGATCATTTACCGCGCTCTGTCGATCTGGTTGCCGTTGCGGTGGTGGTTCTTTCCGAGGCGGTTGTGTTTCTCGGTGCGTTCATCGGGGCTGGGCTGAGAAAGAGGAAACGCATCGAGGCGCAGATCCTGCTGGACGATGACCGGCGATTGGCGCAACGCATTCAGTCGCAACAGACCGAAATCGAGATGCTGACGCAGCAGTTGGCGCGGTTGACATATCGGCAGACTATGCTCGCGGAGGACGAGTTGACGTCTCGACGCACACGCCAGGCGTACCCGCAGTACGAAAGTACTGGGACGCACGAACTGACGGAGGCCGAGATCGCCCAGGGAGACGGCACGCTGGAGGACTTTATCAGCGAGAGATAAGAACGTTGAAAACGATGAAGTGGTCGGCGCGACTGATCTGTGAAAACCGCACTTCAGTAGTGCGTCAACGATGCCGGTTTGGGCCGCGCATATCAGGCTTCTCTCCTCGTTCGTTTAGTCGTTTGCAATGTGCGCTCCGCGGCAGACGCGTTCGGCGAACCTTTAGCCTTCGCGCTTCAGCTTCTCGCGCCGCGCCAACTCGGCACCCGACGGCTCCCGCGCGCCACCGACGGTGGCCGTCTTCACCTCGCCATCGCGCACATAGGTCGCAGCGATGACGCCGTTGGGCGAGACGGCGCTGTGCGTCACCGTGAAGGCACGAGGCTGGCTGCTCTCGTCAAACAGTCGCTTGCCCTTGCCCAACAACACCGGGAACGTGAACGCTCGAATCTCGTCGACGAGGTCCGCGGCGAGCAAAGAATGTACAAGTTCGGTGCTGCCCTGTGTGACGAGCGTCGGGCCGTCTTCTTGTTTCAGTTTCGCGACATCCTTCGCCGCGTCGCGCAGCGCCACGGAGCCTTTCCACGTGAGGTCAGCGCCTTTGCGCGTCGCCACATATTTCGTGATCCGGTTGAACGCTCTGGCGATGTCGTCGTACGAGCCGCCTTCGGCATAGGGCCAATACGCCGCGAAGATGTCATAGGTGCGCCGGCCCAGCAGGAGGTCGAACGGCTCGCCGAACAGCTTGCCGATCTCCGCGCCGAACACCGGGTCGACGTCGGCGAGCGGGGCGACCCAACCGCCGAACTTGAAGTCGCCGGTGGGGTCTTCTTCGGGTCCGCCCGGGGCCTGCATCACGCCGTCCATCGAAACCATCGCACCGACAACAACCTTTCTCATGGTCCCTCTCCTGTTCTGTTCCTAGGACGAACGGGTCCGGCGGATCCCGACATCGGCTTCATCAACTTCTCAGCCAGCGACGTTCCCGACTAACGGTTCGAGACGGACATCGGACATCTCGTCCGGATTATCCGACGGTTTGCGCGGCTCGGGCTATCGTTCAAGCTGTTGAACCATTCGATCTCAGCAGGAGGGAAGGTGTGAAGAGTGCGATCGAGCTGCTCTCGCTGTTGCTGGTTGGATGGATCGCTGGTGCCGAACTCGGATCGTGGTGCTGCGTGCAGCCGGTCTGGAAGGGAGACGCGGACTCCTATCGACAACGGCTGACCGCGGAGAATGAGGCCTGTTCAGCTCGTTTCCTTCCTCACAGCGCGTGACAATGATTCAGGAGGTCGCAATCATGCCGATACTGGTCGCCACCGACCGCGAGGTCGTCGTCATTGACGTTGAGAGAGGCGCCCTCGCGTCGGTACAGGGAATCAGCGATCGTCCTACTTGCCTCGCTGCGGACTCGCTCGTTCACGGACGGGTGTGGTGTGGGACCCATCGTGGCGGTGTGTTCAGGAGCGATGACGGCGGACGGTCCTGGCGGTCTGTCGGCCTCGCGGGCCGGCGGATCATGGCCATCGCCGCGAGCCCCGTCGAGCGGGATGTCGTGTGGGTGGTATCGACCGGGGGAGTTCTCGGAAGCCCAACAGCAACGACGTCGTCATTTTGCACGGTATAGTGACGACATGGTGGCAATACGCCGATAAGTACCAGCCAGGTGTCGCCGCCGGTCGCTTAGACCTTCAGCGCGCCACGGAACGCCCGTGCGGCGTAGTAGGACTCCGCACCGTTGTGATACGTGAAGACATGGTCGTAACGGCGATCGCAAAAAATAGCGCCGCCGCGTTCTCGAATATCAGGAGGTGTCTTCACCCAACTCGACGTCTTCGTATCGAAATCGCCCAGCGTCTGCAACTCTCGATACTGCGCTTCCGTGAGGATCTCAATCCCCATGGCGCCTGCCATGTCCGTCGCGCTGTTCTTCGGCTTGTGTTCCTTTCTTGCCCCCAGCGCTTCCCGGTCATAACACAGACTGCGGCGGCCTTTGGGGCTTTCCGTTGAACAGTCGTAGAAGACGTACTCGCCTGTCTTCTTGTCGTGACCAACGACGTCAGGTTCGCCACCTGTCCGGTCCATTTCATTGAGTGAGTAAAGTCTTTCAGGATTGGCTTCCAGCCTTGCCTGAACTGCCATCCATTGAAGACCTTGATGACGGTTCATGTTCTTCTCGAAACGAGCTTTCAACGTTCTGAGTAGTGCTCCCCGTTGTTCTGGTGGCAGCTGCGGTCGCGTCTCAACGCCACGCTTCTCTGCTTTTTGTGTCGGCATGCTCTTCACACCTTACTGATCATTCCACGGCGCCAGGGCCGATATTCACAGCTCCCTTTCAGCCAGGCGGCGGAACTCGTCAGGGACGGAGCGCCCGGCCCGCGATGCCGCCCCATAGTCCACCGCTTGTCCTCCGAAACGCTTGCGAATCGCATCGACGGCCCGGTCTGCGCGCGATCGCGCCGCGCCCTTTTTTGTGCCAGGACGGAGTCCTTCGTCGGGAAGCCCAAGCGGCAGCTCCAGTTGCACGATTGCATGCGCTTCGAGATTTGAGACGGAGATCGCCAGCAGCGAGATCGTCCTCTCGTCGCGATGATCCGCAAGGACGCGACGCACCAAATCCTCGGCGATCTCAGCGAGAGCCCTCGTTGAAGAAATCGGTGCTGACAGCGTGAGCGAGCGCGTGACCGAGCGCAAATCGGCGAAGCGCACTCGGACCGTGATCGTCCGGCCCGCCAGTGATTTGGCGCGGAGCCGCGCGCCGATGCGGTCGGCGAGATGGTGCAGCGTCGGTTTGAAGACGCGCTCGATCGCAGGCCGTCGTCCGAGCGCCGATTGTGCGCCGGCAGAGCGCGCGCGCCGGCGCGTCTGGATTGGCCGCGGATCGCGGTTCCACGCGAGTGCCGTCAGCTTTCTTCCCACCGCGTGTCCAAGCAATCGCTCCACGGATTGAGGAGAGCTCTCGGCCAATTGACCGATGGTGGTAACGCCGATCTTGGCGAGCCGCGCCTGGGTCGCAGGACCCACGCCCCACATGAGAACCACGGGCAGTTCGTGAAGGAACTCGAGTTCAGCTTCCGGATCGACGACGACCAGTCCATCAGGCTTCGCGACCTGCGATGCGATTTTCGCCAGGTGCTTGGTACGCGCCACGCCGATTGACATTGGCAAACCCAGCTCGGCGCGCACTCGAGCCCGAATTGTCCTTGCGATTTCTGCCGGCGACCCGAAGAGATGCGTGCATCCTGCAACGTCGGCGAAGGCCTCGTCGATGGAGATGCGCTCGATGGAAGGGGTGAAATCGCTCACGACTCCGATGGCGGCGTCACCGAGCCGTTGGTATTCGTCGAAATGTCCGCCGACAAACACGAGGTCGGGACAGAGTTGCCGCGCGCGCCGCCCAGGCATGCCGCTTCGTACGCCGAAGGCCCGCGCTTCGTAGGACGCCGCGAGCACGACCCCGCGGCCGACCGCAATCGGCTTGCCGCGCAGGCGAGGGTCAAGCAGCTGTTCGACCGACGCATAAAAGGCGTCGAGGTCCGCGTGGAGAATGGTGGCTGTGGAACCGCGCATCATGCCCACCACAGCGCGGACGCGAGTCGCGACTCGTCGAGTGCTGGTCCGACTCCCAGGCGCAGCGCCACTGGAGCGCTAGCGGCAATCAAGCGCTTCAGTTCCATAGTCAATACCGGCAAGCGATCGAAGGAGGCGAGGGCCTCACGACGCGCGGCCACTGGACGGCGGTAACAAAGTGAGTCGAGGGCGTTGTCAACCAGATCGCGCGCCACGGCTCGTCAGCGTATCATATTCGCTTTATCTTCGCTAAACATCAGGACGTGACTCACTGCTGAACCTTCTTCCACGAGACGTACATCGAAGGTCCATCGGTCGGCTGGGCGTCCGACCACGTGCGGCCCTCATCGTACGACACAGCGCGCCCTGCCTGCCGGTGGCGAATGCGGACGGTGCTCATCTCACGGGTGTAGTAACAATGCTTGCTGCCAATCGGCGCGGTGAGGAATTCGCAATCATGGGGCTTGGGTTGCACGTGCACTTCCGCGCCCGCCAGATCCGCGCCATCTTTGTCTAGTGAGTGTGCGTACCGCCATTGATACACCCACTCGCTCTCTGGCGCGAGCCACACCGCAATGCGTGGGCCGATGCCCCACACGCCGCCCACCACCAATAGCATCAGCACAGCCGCGCTGACCATTCGACCGATGATGTCTTGCACCCGGAGCGGCACGAGGACGGGCAAGAGCAGCAGGGCAAAAAACGCGACCGTCCGTAACGCGCCGGTCGCGGACCAGCCGCCGCTGACGCGAACGAACCGTATCGTCGCAAGCATCACCACGCCTTCCCACAGCAGAATCAGGAGCCAATACCACCAGCGAAAGCTCCATGCGCGAGCGTTCGTGGTGATCAGGCGTTTAGTTGCAACGAGTGATCCCGACGTGCTCATGGTGTTTGCACGGGTTCAGGCGGATTGATATTCCGGCAAGCTCGATCCGACTCAATGTCATCGGCGGTTTGGCTGATGCGCTCGTTCGCTTGACGCAAGGCGTCTCGGAGTTCGGCGTTTTCTTCGTGCAAGGCGGCGTTCTGCTCGGCAGTCGTGGGACCACACGCCACAGCGGACAGCACGAGCGCGGCATGGCGCTGCGTGTATGCGTCGGGTGACTGAGCTTGCTGAAGGAGGACCAGATTTCAGGATGGCTGAGAACGTGAGCGGCGAGTTCGGCGGGAGGAGGAGGCGGCAAGCGTGTCTGGTCCCCCCAATCGCTGCGGGACATCGAAGCGATTCGCGCATACATTGCAGAAGACTCGCCGCTCTACGCCGACCGCACGGTCGGTCGGATCGTCGCAGCCGTTGAACGCCTCGCCGACTTTCCAGAAGGGCAGGTACGCAGGATCTCGTATCAGCGCTGAATTTCAATGCCACCAAGCCGCTGGAGTACGGTCCTGATGCGGTGATCGAGACGGCACGCGGTGTCTTCGTGGCCCCGGACGATCCCATCTGTGCTGTTGTGCACACGCGTACCGCCGGCCGCGTGTCATGCTCGGCGCATGGAGCTTCGATCTGAGCGTCGTGATCTCACATTTCGCAATGCGTTCGCAAGGCGGCTGCGACGCGAGTTCAGAGAGATACCGGAACTCTGCCTGACGCCGGTGCAAGCCTCACAACTCTTTGGTGCTCCGCAACAGGAGTGCGAGCGAGTTCTGTCCGCCATGGTCGGCGACGGCCTCCTGACGCTAAGAGGCAGCGATGGATGCTACGTCAATCGCGCTGCGTATATCTGAAGCTCGAACCCCTTATCCTGAAGGAAGTGTCAAGTGAAAAGATTCATCAGTTGATGGCCATCCTCGACCTTCGACACGACAACGTCATTCAGCTTTAGTTCACTGCGTGTCGCCAAGCCCGGCCTCTCCTTGCCGTTCCTTCATTTATGCGAGCCTGACGTTCTCGCCTCTGGGGCCCTTGGGACCCTGTCCCACGTCAAATGTCACCGCCTGCCCTTCGCGAAGCTGGTCGAACGAGGTCTGCTGGCAAGCCGACTGGTGGAAGAAATACTCAGGCCCGTCGCCTGCTGCGATGAACCCGAACCCTTTGTCGCTGACGAGCCGTTTGATCGTGCCGTTTGTTGTCGCCAATTTGTGCTTCCTTGTTTCCGCGTTGATTCGCAGGTGAAACGCTAAGAAACAACAATATGCGGAACCGAGGGTGGTAGCTGTACCGAATAGCACAGAGGGACGCACGGTTACAAGGAACACATGGACGAAGCCCCATGCTGTGAAGGAGCTTATGAGCTCAGGGCGCGACGACGATCGGGGCGAACGTTCACGCGACCTGCCTTCATGGCTTGAAGATTGAGTGCGCACGTCCAAAAGCGCAACGCCGGATTCGTCTGGTTGGCCGGAGCGGCTCCTCACGCGGATTTGAAGGGGTGAACGTGCCGCCCCTGAACTCGACGGAGTCGCCCTGCTCATCGGGCCGGACGCAAGCGGAGCGGAGGACGTGCGCACATCTCTCGAATGTCCTACGACAGGTTCACGCGCCGCGCTCCTGCCAGGCCATCCAGCGATCTTCGAAACCCTGATCGACAACCGGTGGGTGTTCGGTTCTGGCGACAAGCAGCGACTATAGCTGTTTGTACCCCTCGTGGCTGTGCTGTCCAGCACAGCAGAAGGCGAGGTCGGCAAGTAGCATCATTTACATGAAGAACTCCCTCCTCGCGCTTTGCACCTGTATCGTCATCCTGGCCGCGCACCTGCTCCATGCTCAAGACGGGATGCGTTATCGAGAATTTCAGCTGGGCAGTGACGTCGCGTCGGTCGGGAACTTGACGCGTCTCGACAATCTCGCACAAACCGCCAGTGCTGAGGCCGTCCGGCTCGATGTCAAGGAAGCGCCGCAGCGTGAGATCGCGCGCCAGAAGAATGAATCCGATGAGGCGCTTGGCGTGCTGAAAAAAGCAAAGACGGAAAACCAGGCGGTCTTCAGGCCATGACAATCCCCAATGTCCTGTCCCTTGGGGTCGGATCCCTTTTGTGGTTCTTTCGGTGGTTTCGTCGGGAAGAGGAAATGGGCTCGGTCAGCGCGCAGTGGCTGTTTGAATATCGACAGAATGAAGAATCGTAGCACCTCGTCACGAAGGTTCACACCGCATATGGTTCCTCAGGTCGTCTCGCTGAGCGCGACGAGGTCCTTTTGAGCGAAGGATTCAGGTTGGGGGTTATTACCCTGCCATAGCGCGTACGCGCGGGTGAACTCGGCGCCGAATAACAGGATTTGGCAGGAGTAGTAGACCCACAGCAGGAGGATCATCACCGATCCCGTGGCGCCATAACTAGAAGCCACGCTGCTTTGACCGAGATACAGGCCGATGAACTGCTGACCAATCGTGAAGAGCACGGCCGTCACACATGCGCCCGTCGTCACATCGCGCCAGCGCAGATGCACGTCGGGCAGCACACGATAGAGGAGGGCGAAAAGCGCCGTGGTCACGACGAACGACACCAGCACGGTCACTCCGTTCCACACCAGAGGAACGTTCGGGGAGTGTGCAGAAAGCCATCCGCCTAGCGCAGCAAGCGCGGCCGTCACGGCGAGTGACACCATCAGCAGAAAACCGATTGCCACGACCAGGCCGAACGAGCGCAGACGATCGAGCGCGAATGCTTTGAGATTGATACCAGGGTTCACCTTCACTCGCCAGATCGTGTTCAGCGCCGCCTGGAGTTCGAGGAAGGCTCCGGTGGCTGCGACAACGAAGGCGATGCTACCGACAACGGTGGCGACGACCCCAGCTCGTCGTTGGCTCGCTCCCTCCAGAAGACTCTGCACCGCCTGCGCGCCTTCGTGTCCAACGAGCTGATCCAGTTGCCCCACAATTTCCCCACGGACCGCCTCGGCACCGAAGACCATACCCGCGATCGCGGTGGCGACCAGCAGGTACTGGCGCGATCGCAAACAACGTGTAGTAGGCAAGGGACGCACCGAGGCGCGGCGCATCGTCATCCCACCAGGCCCTGAGCGCACTCCCGAATATTGACAGGATCATCAGCGCCAGTGTGCTCGACCCTGTCAACTCATGCTGTTCAAGTGTGAACAGACCCGGATTGTCATGCGCAATAAAGTAAAGCGCGAGACTCCATGGATGACACGTCGCACACCTTGAAACCGTTGGTGATATTCGCGGGTTGTGTGCTTGTCATTGTCGTTCTCTATTGGGCGCAGGCCGTGCTCGTGCCGATCGCACTTGCCGTGCTGCTGACGTTCGTCCTCACGCCTCCTGTCAGCTGGCTTGAGCGTTGGCTGGGCCGCGTCCCGGCTGTTCTCGCGATTGTCACGCTGGCGTTCATCGTTCTCGGCCTCGCCGGCTGGGGTCTCACGTGACAGATGGAACATCTAGCGTTTGTGAATAGCCGTCGATCGAACACGACGAACAGTATGGCGGCACAGGCGGCGAATCTCGTGCTCCAGGCGCCGACACATGGCGATCGTGGCAAGCAGGGACAGAACGATTGGAATTTGCTCCATGGACCATTGTCTCGTAACGGACAGCGCTGACGTGTGTCCGATTGAACATACGGCGGACGCGTTACACGGTACCGTAGGTCCGGATGGCACACGTAGCGGTTGTCGACCGTGTCGGTACCGGTGTTCTCAGCCTCTTTGAATTCGTCGGCGCGATTGCCACCTTTGGGGGGCGGGCCATCGTCGAGGGCGTTCGTCCTCCCTACGAGCCGCGCGAAATACTCAGGCATCTCTTTCAGTTTGGGTACCGCTCCGCGCCGCTGATTCTCACGGCGGGCTTCGCGATTGGCATCGTGCTGTCGATGCACACGCGCGCGTCGCTCGAGCGCTTCGGGGCAGAGGCGATGATTCCAGCCGGCCTCGCGATTGCCCTCATACGCGCAGCAGGGCACGCGCGACGAGCAGTACCTGCGATCGCGGACGCGGGCGTCGATGGTGCGCGACCACCTCATCGGCAAGTTCCATCTCGATCCGCAGGCGACCGGCGCGATGCCGCTCAGCGCCGACTCGACCGACAGCCCAGGGACGTCGCCGTGGGAGGGTGTGGCCCTCGCGGTCATCCTCCCGAAGGCCGCGCTTCAGCGCGCAACCAATCCCACGACGATACGTGTGCCCACGAATGGCGCAGAACAACTAGGCAGTGGGAGCGCCCCGTGATGCGCTGCCACACGCGCGAAACTTGCACGGGGACGCCAGAGGCGTGACGCAGTTGCCGTCGTCTCAGACTCGCGCCGTTCTGCGGTTGGTATGCCTCCTTTTATTCCTTTCGGCAGGACTTTGGATGCTTTACGCGCTGCAGGGCGTGATTCTGCTCCTCGTCTTGTCGATGTTCTTCGCCTACCTCATTGCACCTCTGGTGGAACTCATTAGTCGGCCAATTACCCTGGCCGGGCATCGATGGCTCATCCCGCGCGCGCTCGCGATTGGGATTGTGTATCTCGTGCTGTTTGCGTCGATTGGCGCTGCCAGCTATGTGTTGCTGCCGCGTCTTGGCACTCAGGTCACCGAGTTTGGCCAGCAGGTTCCGACCTATATGGCCCATGCGCGCGACCAGCTCCAAGCATTGCGGTATTTCATCAATCCTGACCGCTTTCCTCAACACGTTCGCGAGACGGTCGAAAAGACCCTCGCGCGCACGACCGAGGCCGCGGGCGACTATCTGGGTTCTGGCTTCGCCGGCCTACTCCCGCTGTTGGCCTATCTTCCCTGGTTGATTCTCATTCCCATTCTGGCGTTCTTTCTGCTGAAGGATGCCGAGGCGTTCCGTCGCAGTATTCTCCTGGTGCTCCCGCGTGGCCGCCTCCGCGGCCGGGGCGCCGAGTTGTTCGAGGACATTAATGACACTCTCGCCGCCTACATCCGCGCGGCGTTGCTGGGGTGTCTACTCATCGGTGTTGTGTGCACGATCGGGTTCATGACGATCGGCGTGCGGTATGCGCTTCTGCTTGGCGTGCTCGCCGGTCTGCTGGAGTTCATCCCGTTAGTCGGTCCGCTCGTCGTGGCCGTGGGCACAAGTCTGGTCGCAAGCTTTCATTCGATCGGCCAAGCCGTCGTCGTGCTCCTCTTTCTGGGCATGTTGCGCCTCGCTCAGGACTACGTGATTTTTCCGCGTCTCGTGCGTCGCGGGATCCACATGCATCCGCTGGGGGTGATTCTCGCGGTCCTGTGCGGTGCGGAGCTGGCTGGGATCGCCGGTATCTTTCTCGCCATTCCCGTCGTCGCCGTGTTATCGGTGAGCTACCGTCATTGGCTCGAGTACCGCGGGAGTGCCGGTTTGGTCAGTGACCTCTTGAACCCCACAGAACCCGTCAAGGGCGTCTCAGCTGCGACATCCGGTCTGCCATGGAGCCCCTTACCGTTCCCGCCGGCAGATACACCAGCCGACGTTCCAGCCGGATCAGATGGCGCTCGTGCGACAAACATGGCCGGTCGAAGTCGTTAGTGCGAGAAGCGGACGATTCGATTCGATAATCTCGACCGGACAGGTGTCCGCGGGCGGCCCTGAGGTGTGATGTCATGCGCGCGGCGGCGATGCTGCGAATGTTCGGGACCGCCCTCAGGGCCTGGTGGGTCGATCCCACACCCAGCACACTGGGATCGTAGAAGGGGCCGGCCTCGCAACCGTCACTAGCAGACGGCGTCAAAGTGTTCCAGAAACAATGCCGCGCGACGCAAGGCACTCGGCCCCGACGACGTCTAGTTCTTCGACACGCATAAGGGATGACGCTTGCATTACGGCGTAATGACGGGCAAGCATGAGAAGCGTCGTTGACGGTGCCGACCAAGGTCGACCCGAACGAAACGAAACTATCTCCGAGTGGCCGATGACAGATCCTTTGCTTCCGCGTTCTGAGCGCGAACAGACAGACGAAAGCCTGCGTCTCGAACGTGACAGCGCCGATCGAGCGCTTGACGATGAGGTTTCCGGGGCTGATGAAACGGCGGATGCCGTCATCGGTCGCGCCCGGGCACGTGCCGACGCGCTGCTGGCCGCCGCCCGTACGAAGACGGACGAAACGGCGACGGCCGATCAAACCGACGCGCTGAAGACATCGAGAGCCATCGAAGATCACATCCTGCAAAGGGAGCGCGTGACGGCTGATCACGTACTCCATCGCGAGCGCTCCGAGCACGTCACGCTTCTGTCTCAGGAACGTCAGGCGACGGACGAGGACTTGTCCTACGAACGCGCGCGATCCGACAAAGCGCTGGCGATGCGGGATGATTTCATGGGCATCGTCAGCCATGACCTGCTGAACCTGTTGAACGCGATGGTTGGCATGTCGTTGCTAATCGAGAAGGAAGTTGCGCAGGAGAACCATGTTGAGCGGGTTGTGGCGCATGCGCGGCGCGTGCAGCGATCCGGTGCGCGGATGCGTCGACTCGTCGGAGACCTCGTGGACGTCGCCAGCATTGAAGCGGGTACGCTCGCGGTGACGCGTGCGGTTGGCCACCCGGCAGACGTCGTGACAGAGGCGGTCGAGACATTTCAGGGGCAGGCCTCGGGAAGCGGGATCTCGCTGACGGCGGAGATCGTGCCCGGGGTGCCGTCGATTGCGTTTGATGCCGCCCGGATACTTCAGGTGCTCTGCAATTTTCTGAGCAATGCACTGAAGTTCACTCCCGCTCAGGGCTCCATCGTCGTACGTCTCGAGCACGCTGACGACAACATTGTCTGTTGCGTCAGCGACACTGGCGAAGGCATTCCCGATGATAAGTTGGAAGCGGTTTTCGACCGCTTCGTGCAGTTGACTAAGAATGATCGCCGGGGCGTGGGACTCGGTCTGTTCATTTCCAAGTGCATTGTCCACGGTCATGGCGGACGAATATGGGCGGAAAACAGGACTGGCGCGGGCAGCACCTTCTGTTTCAGCCTGCCCATCGACCCGCCGTCCGGCGACGGACGGCAGGCGAGTGGGATATAGCGAAGCGGTGTACTGACGCGCGTAATGTCCCATGACTGGATCGACGGACATCGGTAGGACCTGCGGCCGTGATCGACGCGTCCGCTGTCCAGCTATAGTACTCGCCGTCCTGACTGGCTTCTCCTTCCACGTCGTCGCTTCATGCTTTTCCAGCGATGCCGTCTTCCATGCAGACGCGCGCACCTCGATAACTCGGGCTGCTTGATCAATTCGGTGCGTCGGAAGTCGCCCTCTTCCATAAGCCTGAGATCCACGCCGATCGACAGATAGACGGCCACGCATCGGAGCGTGCGCGCGCCCTTGCGAACGCGCCACGGCTTGATGTCTCGACTGGGATGTGGCAGCTCGTCGAGACTGCCAGACAGATGCTTCAGGAGCGCCGATTGCCCCGCTGGATGCATTTCCGCATGGTCTCGGCCTTTCGTGGCGAATGCTCGGTCGCGGCAATCCAGCGCATCCACAACGCCGGATTGAGAACGGGGTGTCGAACACTGCACGGTTTATCTCACACCGGTAACCACTGATGAGTTCGTCGGCGGCTAGCGGCTCGTCGCTTGCATAGTAACTCATGGGGGCGAGCCATCATGGGGCGTATCGGCGACAGGTGTGAAGGTCTCGGCACTCTCCATCATGGAAGCGAGCCGCTAGGGAAGATCGAATATATCGTCTACCTCAGCCCAGCGACCGGTCAGGCGAGGGTCGTGGAGTTCGCGACAAAACCAGGAGCTCGGGACGGCCAGTTGTTGCACCTCGAACTTGACGACGGCCGCGTGGTGAACTGTCTGGTACTTGATGATTCGAGGTTCTGCGCCGTCATCGGTGAAGGGCCTGTACAAGAGCGCCGCCGAGTCATCCGCACGAGTACAAGTCCATCCTCTTCGCAGCCCCGCTGATCGTCTTCAGATCTGGTGTGCGAACGAAGACGGAGCACGAGGCGATCGGACAGGCGATCACCATGATCATCCCTCCGGACTTGCACGAGGAGGAGTACGAGATTCTGAGGCGCCTTCGAGCCGGTGAGCGAATCGACCATTATGAAACTGTCCGCGTCACCAGAGCAGGCCAGTGCTTAGACGTCTCACTGACGATCTCGCCGTTGCGAGACCCCGCAGGGAGGATTATCGGATGCTCCAAGATTGCTCGCGACATCACGGAGGCCAAGCAGGCTGGTGCCGCCCTACGGCACAGCGAGCAACGGCTGACACGCGAAGTCGCGAGCGCCAAGACGCTCCAGTCGATCAGCACACGACTGATTTCAGAGTCGACGCCAGAGTCCTTGTACGACCAAATTCTCGGCGCAGCAATGGAGTTGACGGCGTCCGATGCGGCCAGCGTCCAGATGCTCGCAGCCGATCACACGTCGCTGAAGCTCCTTGCGTGGACGAATTTCCATCCTGACTCGGCGGCGTTCTGGCAACGGGTGGAGGTTGGAGCCGGAAGCAGCTGCAGCAAAGCGCTCAGTGACAATGAACGCGTTGTTGTGGCCGACATCGAAGCGTGCGAATTCATGGCCGGCTTCCAGGATCAGGAGGAATATCGTCGCTCTGGAATCCGCGCCGTGCAATCGACGCCGCTGCGATCGCGAACCGGCCGGCCACTCGGCATGCTCTCGACGCACTGGCGGACGCCGCATACCCCGACCGAAGATGATTTCAGGTTCTTCGACGTGCTCGCCCGGCAGGCCGCGGATCTCATCGAGCGCACACTCGCCGAAGAGGCCCTGCGCGACAGCGAAGAACGCTTCCGACTCATCGCGAATACCGCTCCGGTCATGATCTGGATGTCGAGCACGGCCAATGAGATCACGTATCTCAATCAAACCTGGCTCGACTACGCGGGACGACCATCGGACCCCGCCGTGGAAACGCTACGGGCCATGGTGCTCCACCCAGACGAAGCCGAGCGATGTCGTGAGGTGTACGAGAAGGCGTTCGAGCACCGCGAGGCTTTTCAGCTCGGAGACGAAGAAGAACATCTGGCAGCGCCTCTGGCGAAAATGGCCATAGATGGCCGGTGCGCTGCAAGTCCTGTCCGGCTTAGCTGGTATTGCCGCGTCTTAGGACCTTACATCAGGAAAAGTGGTCGGGGCGATTGGATTCGAACCAGCGACCCCTGCGCCCAAGGCAAGCTCGGGAGGCCTTGCGAAGTGCTGTTTTTCGAACGATTTGCAGCGTCTGAAAATTCGTGGGCCCAAATTTGGGCCCAGTCGATCGGCGATGCGTTGTGACGCGTGGTATCCGCCGGTGAATCGGTCACTCGTTGATCGATGTACTGCTGATCGGCAGTGCGCGTACGCGCACACGTGATGGTTCGAACGTGACGATGCTGCCGCTCTCCAACGCTTCTGCCAATTGCGCAAGGTTCGAGAGAAGCGTGCGCGCCAACGCGTCGGGCTTGCGGCTTCCCGGCCCGCGGAATTGGATCACTGAAGGCTTCTGCACGGTGCGAGCGGCGAGCAGCGCGCCGAAGTCCGTGTCCGCAGAGACCACAATCCGATCGTCGGTCGCTGCCCGTTCGAAGATCACGGCATCTTCCGCCCGGTGCAACTCGATCGTGCGGACATGAAGCGCGTCGTGGCCGGCTTGTGTCAGAAGGGTGGCGAGAACGGGCGTGAGAGCGTTGTCGACGAGAAACCTCATTCACCAGCGGCGAGAGGAAGGGCGCGTTCCCGAACAGCCTCAGCGGCGAAGAGCAGCGCTTCACGGATATCTTCGGCTTCGAGATCCGGATAGAGTGCGAGAATATCCTGTGTCGTCTGGCCCTCAGCGACGAGGGCGACGATCGTCGCGACGGGAATCCGGAGGCCGCGCAGGCACGGGACCCCTCCCATCTGGCGGGGATTGGTCGTGATTCTCTTGAACTCCATAGTGGTCCATTGTAGCCGCTGAGTCGATGATCCGGGAATTCGATCGAGTCGTGTTGACGGCCGCCGTACCCAGCCGGAAGCTGGTTAGCGGCGACGTTGGAACCGTCGTTCATGTCTATGCAGACGGCAAGGCGTTCGAGGTCGAGTTCGTCATGCTCGATGGCCAGACAGCTGCCGTGGCGACGGTCGAGACTTCTTCGGTTCGACCTGTCACTAGGCATTACCGTGAAGTCGACCGTGGACGACACTTCAAATTCATAGGCTTTTGCACCGCCCTGCGAGGAAGTCGCGTTGACCAACGCCAACTCCGGTTGCAGCGTAGTGGTCTGCGCATCATCGGCCGGGATCGCGTGCGTCGGTGCCGTCAAGGTCACGGCGACCGGAGGAGCGGGCGTCGGCGTGGTCGGAGTCGTCGCTTTCGACCCAGAAGGAGTTTCTGGCGACTCCAGCCGGATATGTCGTGATGCAGATCATCACTATCGTCTTTGCAGGTGTAGTCATATTTCGAGGGATTCGATCAAACGCAAAAACGGGATGAAGCTCGATAGCCTCATCCGCTGATCGATCACTTTCCGGCCAAACAAACTTCCAGCCGAGTGCGCCGCCTGCTCCAAGCCCCACAGATGTAGCTGCCGCCCTTGCTACTTTCGGTAGATGCTCAGATGCGAGTTTGCCCGCTGGCGAGGCACCGGCGTACCGAAACACTTCTCACCGCGAACGCAGCAATTGCGGTATAAAAGTCCGGACATCGTGAACGCCTAAGACGCCATTGGCGTCGTGGGGGACCCAATCTGTAGGGGCGCAACCGGAGTAATCTCCGGAAGAGGACTTCCAACCTCGAGCCCGTCAGCTAACCCCGCCGGCAGTTTGGAGGCCTTCTGGCGAGTATCGTCGCACACCCGCGCAAGCTCCTTCCCGCTTACTCTCACAGCCATCGGCGTTGTGTATGGCGACATCGGCACCAGCCCGCTGTACGCGATGCGCGAGTGCTTCTTTGGCTCACATTCGGTACCTGTGACGCACGCGAATGTATTGGGCGTGCTGTCGCTCATCATCTACTCGCTGCTGCTGGTGATCTCCGTCAAATACATCGCCATCGTGATGCGGGCCGACAACCAGGGTGAAGGTGGCATCCTGGCGCTGACAGCCTTGCTGCCGCAAAGCGATGAAAGCGGGCCGCGCTGGAAGGTTCTGATTATGATGGGTCTCTTCGGTGCCGCGCTGCTCTACGGCGATGGGATGATCACGCCGGCGATCACCGTCCTCGGTGCGGTTGAAGGGCTCAAGCTCGTAACGCCGCTGTTCGATCAATACGTCGTGCTTCTCAGCGTTGCGATTTTGATTGTGGTGTTTGCGATTCAACGCCATGGCACCCATCGCGTCGGACGAATGTTTGGCCCGATCATGGTCGCGTGGTTCGTTGTGATTGCGGTGCTCGGCGTCATTTCACTGGTGCGTCAGCCGGTCGTTCTCACGGCCGTAGATCCGCGTTACGCATTGGCATTCTTCCGGGAGAACGGGTGGCACGGCTTCGCGGTGCTCGGAGCGGTCTTTCTGGTGGTCACCGGCGGCGAAGCTCTGTACGCGGATATGGGACACTTCGGAAAGCGTCCGATTCGCTTTGCGTGGTTCACGCTTGTACTGCCAGCACTTCTGTTGAATTACTTCGGCCAGGGCGCTCTCCTGTTGGAGAATCCGGCAGCGGCGGAACAACCATTTTTCCTGCTTGCACCTACTTGGGCTCTGCTGCCACTTGTCGGCCTTGCGACTGCCGCCGCCATCATTGCGTCACAGGCCTTGATTTCAGGCGCATTCTCGCTGACGCAGCAGGCCATTCAGCTTGGCTATTGCCCGCGTCTTGATATCCAGCACACGTCTCACTCCGAGATCGGTCAGGTCTACGTGCCACAGGTGAACTGGGCCCTGATGGTCAGCACGATTGCGATCGTAATCGGCTTCGGATCTTCAACCGCGCTCGCTGCGGCGTATGGCATTGCGGTCACCCTGACGATGATCATTACAGCTGTACTGCTGGGATTCGTGGCAATTCACCGCTGGAAATGGCCACCGGCGTTCGCCTACACCGTCACTGGCATATTCCTCATCATCGATCTGGCGTTTTTCGGAGCGAACGCGCTGAAGATCATGCATGGTGGTTGGCTTCCGCTCGTGATTGGCGCGTTCCTATTTATTTTGATGACCACGTGGAAAACCGGTCGAAAGCTCGTGGCGGCACGTTTAGCGGCGCGAGCTCAGCCGATCGAGCAGTTCTTAGCGACCGTACAGGCGACGCGTCCCGCTCGCGTGCCGGGCACTGCAGTGTTCATGACCGCGCAGCCGCGCGGAGCGCCTGCAGCACTGGCGCACAATCTGCGATTCAACAAGGTGCTTCACGAGCACGTCATCACACTGATGGTCACGACTCAACCGGTTCCTCACGTGCCGCCCGATGAGCGGGTGGTCATTCGGGCTCTTGGCCAAGGGCTGTTCGATGTCAGTGTTCGATACGGTTTCATGGAAGATCCAAACGTCCCCGAGGTGCTGGCGCGAGCATCGGAGCAGGGCCTGGAACTCGACGAAGGCGACGTCACCTACTTCCTGGGTCGCGAAACGCTGATTGTGACGAAGACGCCGGGTATGGCGATGTGGCGCGAGCGGTTGTTTGTGCTTATGGCTCAAAATGCCGGGCGAGCTACGACCTTCTTCCGGTTGCCGCCAGAGCGCGTCGTCGAACTGGGAGTGCAGGTTGAAATCTGACGCTCGTCAGAGTCATCGCCGGAGACCGTCTGCTATCGAGCATGGCGGGTTGAGCTGGTTCGCGCAGTCTGAGCCGTTCCGTTTCTTCGCGGCGTTGGCGGCAGTGGCTGCGGTCACAGTGTTGTTAGGGCGATGGCTTCGGATCTCGAATGCCGCGACCGTCTCGACGACGTACCTGATGGTCGTGTTGCTGGTGGCGGCGACCTCTCGTCTTCGGGTTGCCGTTGCAACCTCGATCGCGGCCATGCTCTGTCTCAACTTCTTTTTCCTCCCTCCCATCGGGGCGTTCACAATCGCGGATCCTCAGAATTGGGCCGCCCTGTTCGCGTTTCTCGCGGTCAGTCTCGTGGCGAGTAACCTTTCGGCGGTGGCTCGGGAGAGGACGCATGAAGCCGTCGGACGCCGGGATGAGCTCGCACGCCTGTTTGACCTGAGCCGCGATGTCTTGATGATGACCGAGAGCCGAGAGGCTCTCCCAGTCTTGGCGAGGTCGATCGCGCGTCGATTCGATTTGGACTTCATCGCCGTTGCTGTGCCGCGTCACGACGACTGGGAGATGTATGAAGCGGGAGAGAAGACTATTGAGCTGGACAGGCACCAGCTCTCACACGCCTTTGCAGTAGCGCAGACTACGCTAGAGTTCGACGCCTATGCACGAACCTATACGGGGCATCAGAACATGACCGTTGATGGACAGGTCGTTCGGCTGGTGCCATTGCGTGTCGGGACAAAGCCAATCGGAGTGCTCGCGGCGGCTGGCCGCCCAGTGGAGGCGGGAACGCTTGACACACTGGCTGGCGTTGTCGCGATTGCCATCGAACGTGCGCAATTCTTGGAAGAGCGGAAGGCTGGCGAGTTGACTCGTCAAAGCGAACAGCTGAAGACTGCGCTCTTGGCATCGTTGGGACATGATCTACGAACGCCGCTCACCGCGATGCGTGTTGCCGCGAGCAATATCAAAGCGTCTGAGCTCACGCGTGAACAACGTCTCGAACAGAGCGATCTCATTCTCTCCGAGGTCGAGCGACTGACCCGGCTATTTGAGAACATCCTTGAGATGGCTCGCATCGATGCGGGGGCCATCGCGACGGAATCGCGGCGTACCCACCCTTCTGAAATCGTTGCGGCTGCTCGCGATCAAGTGGAGCAGGCGCTTCAGGAACACAAGGTGGAAGTGGAGATCGATCCGGATGTACCGGTATCGCTCGATCCCCGGTTAACAGCGACAGCGCTGGCGCACCTGCTCGAGAACGCCGCTCAGTACTCGCCCTCTGGATCGACGGTCTACGTCACCGCGCGCGTGGGAGACGACGGTTTGGTCATTCAGGTGCGTGACCAAGGTGCCGGCATTGCGCCAGCCGAGATGCCACATGTCTTCGAGCGTTTTTACCGCGGCGCGGCTGCGAACACGCGAACGTCAGGCACAGGGATGGGACTGTGGATTGTGCGAGGACTCCTCGCGGTCGAGAATGGGCGCGTTTGGGCTGAGAATTCTACGCTGGGCGGGGCCCAGTTCACGATCGTTGTGCCGGCAGCAGCGAAGCACACCGATTGGGCGAGTCCGGGTTCATCCACATGACGACCCAATACACACGAATATTGCTCGTAGACGATGAAGCTGCCATCCAACGCGCCGTGGGGCCCTTGCTGCGTTCTCGTGGATACGAGGTTGACATTGCCGGGACTGGCGCAGAAGCCCTTGAGATCTTTGCCCGGAAGATGCCTTCGCTGATCGTCCTCGATCTAGGTCTGCCGGATATTGAAGGAACGGAGGTATGCAGAAGAGTTCGAGCAAGCTCCGAAGTTCCGATCATCGTGCTGTCGGCACGAGGCGCGGAGGCTGACAAAGTGAACGCGCTCGACCTTGGCGCCGACGATTACGTCACCAAACCGTTTGGTCCCGAAGAACTGTTGGCCCGCGTACGAGTGGCGTTGCGACGTGGAGGCTCGGATGAGAGCGCAGAGACCGGTCTCTTTCAAGCGGGTGCGCTCACCATCGACTATGACCGTCGACGAGTGGTGCGAGACGGAACGGAGATCCGTCTGACGCCGAAGGAGTTTGAGCTCCTATCGTTGCTGGCGCGCAACCACGATCGCGTATTGACGCATCGAACGATCCTGAAGGCCGTCTGGGGGCCGAATGCCGTGGAGCAGCCCGAGCACCTGTGGACACTTGTTGCGCAGCTTCGAAAGAAGATCGAGCCGGACGCCACAACTCCAAAGTACGTCCTGAGCGAGCCCTGGGTTGGATACCGGTTCACGACGGACTCACCCTGAGTCGATTGCAGCTAACGTGTAGCGTTGAACTCATGCTTCGTGAGTGTTTCCTCGAGCATCCGCAATTGATCCTCACATTCGGCCGTGACCATGCGCTTGCGGCCGAGGGACAGCGCGAGCGAACGAACGTCGCTGTTGCGACGCGACAGGGCCATAATCTCCTCGTGGATCGCCAGAAATTTGTCTAATGCCACGCCTGCCGCGTCGAGCTGACGTCGCCCACCGGAAGGTAGCTCTGTCCGCAGTTCTTCAAGAGCCTTCCGAGCCGTTTCCGCGGAAGCACTCATGCGCTCCTCCATGCGTGTCATCTCAACGTCTTCCGCTTCAGCGATATGCCGTGCGTGCATGACCTGAATCTCAAGCACGGCCTTACCAGCCCGTGAGGCCACCAACTCGACGCAGCAAGTGTTTTTTGCGCCGGTCGTCCGAACAGCAGCGTCCAGTGAGGTTCCAAAACTCTCCGCCATCTCTCGCGCTGGACCGAAAGTCAAACGCTGTGCCTTTACATTCGTGTTCTCGGTCGCCAATGGAAGAATTTCGTCATCGAGCCGGCGGTACTCGGCGAATCGCGCCGTGAACCCATCGAGATAACGAAGATCGTTGCGATAGTCGAGGGCTTCCAGAATCGCCCGTAGCGCCTCAACGTCGCGCTCAACAATACTTCGCGCCTGTTTAGCCTCCTTGGCTGCTCCCATTGACGCTTCGTCCGTATCCGCCATGACCGCTCGGTTGGCCGCGTCCGAGGCCTTCGTGTATTCCACGCGCAACTCAGACGCCAGCCGACGTGCCTGCAACAATTGCAGAAAGACGGGCTCCGTGGTGCTACAGGCAGTGACCGAGACCACCGTCAAGACGACTGCGGATAACGAGGTACGCATCTACTCGCCACGATAGACGACAGTCCACGAAGATTGCCTGAGGACTGCCTGAAAAATGCCTGAAGGTTGCTTCAGGGACTCTTCAGGCACTTTTTGGCCCATCCTCAGGTCTCGGTTCCTATGCTGGACATATGAATCGCCAGTTCACGGCACGAATCGTTCGTGGTGCATCGATGACGATTTCTGGGTTACCAGCGGGCGCTCAGATTGTCGGAATTGTGACTCTGTTTGCTGCGTTCCTCTGGGTCATCAGCGTCGCCTCTGTGCTCGTGTGCCTCGTCCTCACCATAGTTGTAGCGGCCGCGTGGTGCTGTTGGTTAGAGGAGCATTCAGACATCCCTGACACGAACGTGGAGCGACAAGCCGGACACCTGGATAACAACGGAGTCGACGATGCTGATGTTTGCGATGGTCGTTCTCGGATTGGTGACGTTTGCCATGATGGTGGGATTCGTCGGTCTATGTGACCGGGTATAGGCGAGTCATGACTCTGCTTTCGTTGTTCCTGAGTGTTGCCGCCTTTGTCTACCTCCTCTACGCCATGATGCGCCCAGAGAGGTTTTGAGCACCTATGGGCACTGAATACATCGCCATTGGGGTGACTATCCTGTTCACGGTTGCGACGAGCGCGTTGCTCGGCGGATACATGTTCAACGTATTCACCGGCAAGGGCACCATCCTTGATCCCTTGTGTGTTCCGGTAGAACGGCTCGTGCTGCGTGTCACCGGCGTCGATCCCAACGAGCAGCAGGATTGGAAGCAGTATTCGGTGTCGTTGTTGATCTCCAACATCTTCATGTGGTTGGCGACGTTCACGATCGTGACGATCCAGAAGATGCTGCCGATCAACCCCGACGGCATTACCAATATGGAACCCACGTTGGCGTTCAACACCATTTCGAGCTTCACGACGAACACGAACCTGCAGCACTACAGCGGTGAGACGGGCTTGTCGTACTTTTCTCAGATGTTCGTTGTCACGTTTTTGCAGTTCGTCACCGCCGGAACAGGCATTGCGGCCGCCGTAGCCGTCATGCGTGGCTTGGCGGGCAACCGTCTTAAGCACGTTGGCAATTTCTACGTCGATCTCACCAGGGCCACTGTTCGAGTCCTTTTACCGCTCGCGATCATCGTCTCCGTCATCATGATGTGGCAGGGCACGCCGATGACGTTCGAGGGTGCGGCGAAAGCGACCACGCTGGAGGGGCAGGAACAGACGATCGCGAGGGGCGTCACAGCTGGCGTCGTCTCAATCAAGCAGCTGGGCACTAACGGCGGCGGGTATTTCGGGCCGAACTCTGCGCATCCGTACGAGAACCCGACGCCGATCTCAAACTTCGTTCAAATGTGGTCGATCACCATCATTCCAATGGCGATGGTTGTGATGCTGGGTCACATGGTTCAGCGGCGGAGATTGGCGGCAGTCATCTTCGCCACCATGCTCGCCATTTATCTTCCGATGGTTGTCTTTGCTGTGGCTCAGGAAGTTGGTGGTAACCCGGCGATCTCGGCGATGGGGCTGGACCAATCCACCGGCTCGATGGAGGGCAAAGAGATGCGCTTCGGTGTTGGCTTATCGGCGTTGTGGGGCGTTACCACGACCGCAACATCGAACGGTTCCGTCAACTCAATGCATGACTCCTGGACGCCACTCGGCGGGCTGATGCCGATGATCGGCATGTGGCTCAACAACATCTTCGGCGGTGTGGGGGTCGGCTTCATCAACATGCTGATCTTCGTCATTGTTGCGGTATTTGTCGCGGGCATGATGATCGGTCGCACGCCTGAATTGCTCGGGAAGAAAGTCGAGGCGAAAGAGATAAAGCTGGCAAGCCTCGCGCTCCTCTGGCACCCGCTGGCGATCCTCGTTGGCACCGCGGTCGCGTGTTATGTCTGGGCAACAACCGCCGATCCGGGTTCAGCGCTGGCCTGGTTGAAGAACCCCGGTGCGCACGGCTTTTCAGAAATGATGTACGAGTTTACGTCCGCAGCGGCGAACAACGGCTCTGGATTCGAAGGCCTTGGTGACAACACGCCGTTCTGGAATATCTCGACAGGTGTAGTGATGTTGATGTCGCGCTATATCCCGATCATTGCTCCCTTGGCGCTTGCGGGGTTTCTGGGCGCGAAGCCGGCGGCACCGGAAACCGTCGGATCGCTGAGGGCAGACAGCGCTACGTTCGGAGTCACCCTGTGGGCCGTCATCGTCATACTCGGTTTGCTGATGTTCATGCCAGTGGCCGTGCTCGGGCCGATCGCCGAGCATCTGGCAATGCCGTAAGGGAAACGCACCATGGTCAACCAAATCAAGCAAGGGGCCCTTTTCACGATCGTCACGATGGTCCTTCTCGGGGGCTTCTACCACGCAGCCCTATGGGCGATTGCGCACGCGGCATTTCCTGAACAGGCCGAGGGCAGTCTTATTCGTCGCGCTGATGGCACCATCGTAGGGTCGCGGCTGATCGCGCAAAGGTTCACGCGACCCGAGTACTTCCACTCGCGGCCATCGGCCGTTGACTACAACGCCGCGTCGACAGGCGGATCGAACCATGGGCCGTCGAACCAGGACTACCTCAAGACGGTCAAGGAGCGGCTTGATGCGGTCACGGCGCAGAACGGCGTCCGCGCCAGCCAGGTTCCATCGGAGATGGTTACTGCGAGTGGTGCCGGACTCGACCCGCATATCCCGCCAGCCGCAGTCAACCTGCAGGCTGTCAGAGTCGCAACGGCGCGCGGTGTGCCTATCGAGCGCGTGCAGAGTCTCATTCACGCCCATACAGAGCCGCCGACATTCGGCTTCCTGGGACGCATGCGCGTAAATGTCCTCGAGCTCAATCTCGACCTCGACGAAACGTTCGGGCGGCCGACACCGGCGAGCTCGCGTAACCAGGAACGCTGACATGTCTGAGCGCGCGCGTACCATCTCGATGTGGGATCCCGTCATCGTTCGACAGGCGATCGTGGAGTCGTTCCGAAAGCTGGATCCACGGATTCAAGTGAAGAACCCGGTCATGTTCATCGTAGAGGTCGGCAGTCTCCTCACGACGATCATCTTCTTTCAGGAAGTGGCCGCCGGGGCGGGGCGGCCGTTGTTCACCGGACAGGTGGCGTTCTGGCTCTGGTTCACGGTGCTGTTCGCCAACTTCGCGGAGGCGATGGCTGAAGGTCGTGGCAAGGCGCAGGCCGACACGCTCCGAAAGACCCGAACCGAGACCGTGGCGAACCGAGTGACTGCCGCAGATCAGATTGAGATAGTGCCCGCGGCCATCCTTCGCAAGAACGACGTCGTGATGGTACACGCTGGAGAGTTCATCCCGGCCGACGGCGAGATCATCGATGGTGTCGCGTCGGTCGACGAGTCGGCTATCACCGGCGAATCCGCGCCTGTCATTCGTGAGTCGGGCGGCGATCGCTCCGCCGTTACCGGCGGCACACGCGTAATTTCAGATTGGATCAAGATACGGGTGACGTCCGACCCCGGCCATAGCTTTCTGGACCGCATGATTGCGCTCGTCGAGGGCGCGGAGCGTCAGAAAACCCCGAATGAAATCGCGCTCAACATCCTTCTGGCAGTGCTGACGCTGGTGTTTCTGCTGGTCGTCGTGACTCTGCAGCCGTTTGCGATCTACGCGGGAACGACGATTCCCATACCCGTTCTGATCGCGCTCTTGGTGTGCTTGATACCGACGACCATCGGTGCCTTGATCTCGGCAATCGGTATCGCGGGGATGGACCGCCTGGTGCAGCATAACGTGCTGGCGATGTCCGGGCGGGCTGTTGAGGCGGCCGGCGATGTGAATACGCTGTTGCTCGACAAGACAGGCACGATCACTTTGGGGAACCGGCATGCAACGGAGTTTGTCCCGGTGTCTGGCGTCACGGAAAGCGAGCTTGCCGATGCGGCGCAACTGGCATCGCTCGCAGATGAAACGCCCGAAGGTCGATCGATCGTCGTCCTGGCGAAAGAGAAATACCGGATTCGAGGGCGCGAGTTGTCGCACAAAGACGCCGTCTTTGTGCCCTTTGCCGCGCAAACGCGGATGTCCGGCATCGATCTCGAGGGTCGAGAGATTCGAAAGGGTGCCGCGGATGCGATCGCGACATACATCCAGACGAACGGCGGCACCGTCTCACTGGACCTGCAGGCTATCGTCGATCGAATCGCCCGCGCCGGGGGCACGCCGCTCGTCGTAGCCGAGCGGAAGCGCCCTTTGGGTGTCGTCTACCTCAAGGACATCGTCAAAGGAGGGATGCGGCAGCGGTTTGCGCATCTGCGCGCCATGGGTATCAAGACGGTGATGATTACCGGCGACAACCCGCTCACCGCCGGCTCCATTGCCAATGAGGCTGGTGTAGACGATTTTCTCGCGCAAGCCACGCCAGAGGAGAAGATGGCTCTCATCAAACGCGAGCAAGCGAGTGGAAAGCTCGTCGCGATGACCGGGGATGGTACGAACGATGCCCCTGCGCTGGCGCAGGCTGACGTCGGCGTTGCGATGAACACGGGCACCACGGCCGCGAAGGAAGCGGGCAATATGGTGGACCTGGATTCGAACCCGACGAAGCTTATCGAGATCGTGGAGATCGGCAAGCAGTTACTCATGACGCGAGGAGCGTTGACGACGTTCTCAATCGCAAACGACGTCGCGAAGTATTTCGCCATCATCCCGGCAATGTTTATCCTGGCATTTCCTCAACTCGCTGTGCTGAATGTCATGCGACTGGCAACACATGAGTCTGCCATTCTGTCGGCGGTCATTTTCAATGCGGTTATCATCATCGCGCTGATCCCACTCGCGCTGAAAGGCATCGCGTACAAACCGCTCGGAGCTGCGGCGATCCTTCGTCGAAACATGCTGATCTATGGCGTTGGCGGGATTGTTCTGCCATTTGTCGGCATCAAAGCAATCGACGTCATATTGGTGGCGGTCGGCCTCGCATAGGAGCGTAGCGAGTGGCGACGACAGACCAGCGACCCACGGCTGACGCGCTGCTGGAGCGCATCAAGGAGCGCGATCGAGCCCGCCTGCGTATCTATGTCGGCGCCGCCCCTGGCGTGGGCAAGACATTTGAAATGCTGCAGGAGGCGCATGCATTACGGGCGCGGGGCCTGGATGTCGTCGTCGGCTACGTCGAAACGTACAGCCGTCGGGATACCGAAGCGCAGCTCAAGGATCTCGAGATCATTCCCAGGCGAAAAACGGAGTATCGCGGTGTCACGATGGAGGAGATGGATGTCGACGCCATCATCCGTCGGAAGCCCCAAGTATGCGTTGTGGATGAACTGGCGCACACGAACGTGCCAGGAAGCCACCACACGAAGCGGCATGAGGACGTACTTGAGTTACTCGCTGCCGGCATACATGTGATGACGGCGGTAAATATCCAGCATCTCGAGACATTGAATGATGCCGTCGCCAAGGCGACGGGCGTGCGGGTGCGCGAAACCGTTCCTGACACGTTCCTGGAGCGGGCCGACGAAGTGATTAACGTTGACGTCACCGTCGAGGAGCTGCGAAATCGGCTGCGAGAAGGAAAAATATACCGCCCCGAAAAGGTCGAGCAAGCGCTGTCGAACTTCTTCCGCAAGGGGAATCTGTCCACGTTACGCGAGTTAGCGCTACGCGCCGTGGCCGATGAAGTCGGTGAAAAAGCGGCAAGTTACCGTGCGCGTGAAGGGCTAGAACCGGCATTGATTCCCGAGCGCGTGATGGTGTGTATGAGCTCGAATGCGCTCGCGCCGCGGGTTCTCAGGACCGGTGCTCGCATCGCAGGCCGCCTCGGGGCAAAGTGGTACGCCGTGTATGTGGAGATTCCATCGGAAAAGCCGGACCGAATCAATCCCCACGATTCGGATGCGCTGAAGCAGAACACGCGGCTCGCGGAAAGCCTGGGCGCAACGGTCGTGCGGGTTCGAGCCGACCGAGCCGCTGATGGCCTGATCGCGTTCGCCCAACGTGAGGGAGTGACCCATGTCATCTTTGGGCAGAGTGCACGGTCGCGGTGGGAACTGTTGTGGCGCGGCTCGACGCTCGACCGGTTTCTCAGTGCCGTTCCAGATGCAGCGATACAAGTGGTGCCGCTGAGCGATTGACTACGCCCGTGGAGACTGATGACGGGGTTCGGTCACCTTCGCCGTCCAATACTCGACGTGCTTCGCTCGCGCGTCAGCCTTGCGATACTTGACGAGATACCACCGAGGCCGATCCAGAACGCGCCTGGCACAAAGCGCTCTTCACAGTTGATTTCAACGCGCCGAAGGGACCCCGAGCAGCTTTTACAGCGGCCTGCCACGTTTCCGACGGGACGGCATTCTTGAAAAATGTCGCGGCTTCGTCCCAACTCTTGGCATAGCTGGCAGCGTCGATAAGGCTGAGCCATGAATCCACCGAAGCTCGTGCGGCCCCGTCAACCGGCGGTGCTCGTCTCTCCCGAGCGAGAGATGCGCGGTCGATGCATGGCAGGACAGATCGCCAACCCCATCATGGCGCGCGAGCATCGGTTCGAGCCGTCCAGCACACCCTACGATGCGACAGAGCCCTCGATGAAGTGAACACCAAGCCGGCGATCTGTCGCCGAAGCGCCAGCACCCTCCGAGCCTGGGCCGTCGTCAAACGTTTGAGCGAGTCGCGACAGTAAGGTTCTGAAAAACGCCGTAGTGTTAGTCGACGCGCGCCAAAGCCGGCGAAGGTCCAACACTTGGGCCCGCAACCGTCAATTCCGACGGCCCTGTACATCGTCGCGGCCCGATCGGGTTGTGAGTCGTGCGCCACAATGCAACTTCCTGTAGCATCTGGACCTCCGTTCCTCCCACGCGCGGCGATTCTTGAACACCAAGCGACCTACACAGGACCTTGGACCTCGGGGACGTGACAGCAACTCCGTCGTAGCTCAGATTCGAGGTTGATTTGACCGCTATGGTCCGCGTGGCACTCGCACTGGTTTTCGGCCTCGCCGCGGCCTTTGCCTCAACGGCCGCACCTGACGCGTCGCGGCTGCTCGCCGTGAGGATCCTCGAACCGATCGGCACCCTCTGGGTCAACGCAATCAGGATGATTGTGGTTCCCCTGGTTGTCGCGCTGCTCGTCGTCGGCATCGCGACAGCGTCGGATACGCGACGGATCGGCCGACTTGGGCTGCGTGCGGTCGCGACGTTCTATTCCCTCTTGGCCGCCGTTGCGATCCTCATTGCTCTGGTCGCCCCACCGCTGTTTGCGGGTTTACAGCTGGATCCCACACGAGTCGCGGCGTTGCGTGCGACTGTGGCGCGCGGAGATGTGCTGACTGCCCAAGTGCCGAGTTTCCGCGATTGGCTTGTGAGCCTCGTGCCGACAAACCCGATTGGCGCTGCAGCCGACGGCGCGTTGCTGCCGCTGATCGTCTTCGTCGTGGCGTTTGGGTTTGCCCTCACTCGGCTCGAAGTCCGTGAGCGTGAACACATCGTCACGTTCTTCCGCGCCGTCAGCCAAGCGATGTTCGTGATCGTGCGATGGGTGCTTGCGATGGCGCCTGCCGGTGTCTTTGCGCTGGCGTTTGTCCTCGGCAACCAGCTTGGGACGGCAGCCGTGGGCGCACTGGGCTTCTATCTCATGGTTCAAGTCGGGCTTCATGTTGCGGTGATGATCGGTGTCTACGCGCTGGCGGTGGTCATGGGAGGCGTTCACTTGCGGCGGTTCGCCGCAGCCTCCGCGCCTGCCCAGTTCGTCGCGGTGAGCACACGTTCATCGTTCGCCGCGCTGCCGGCGATGATCGAGGGTGCCACGCACCGGCTCAGTCTGCCGGCGGACGTCACCGGGTTCGTGCTGCCGCTCGGTGTCTCGATCTTTCGACTGACGTCACCGATCAACTGGACCGTCGGGGCGCTCTTCATCGCTCGGCTCTATGGCATCGAGCTAGGGGCGGCGCAGATCGCCACGGTGGCTGTCGCGTCGATCGCCCTGAATGCGACAGCCCCTGGCATTCCCAGCGGAGGGTTGTTGGTTCAGGCACCCGTGTACGCGGCAGTGGGGCTACCCGTGGAGGGGATCGGCATCCTCATCGCCATCGACCTGATTCCAGACCTGTTCAAGACGACTCTGAACGTCACCGCTGATATGGCGGCTGTCACGATCATCGGCCAGAACGTCAGGTTAGATGGCGCTCACAATTCTCGATACCTAGTCGACGCTCTCGATGAAGATGCCGCCGCCGTCGCAACTGGAATGAGCCGTTGATGTGACCATCATTGACCGTCCCGACGCGCATCAAACCCTTCAGCGGATGCCGACGGCAGAGCAGCAGCCGGTGGCCGCGGAGACCTCGCCCGTCTACTCCAAGAGCAGTTGGGCGGACTGATCTGAATCGCAGGCGCAGGGGGTGTGACTTGAAATCCGGGAAGTGTCCAAAGTGCCAATCGACCGACATTCGCGTCGGACCTCCAAAGTCCGGGGCACGTGGTCCTATGAACAAGCTCGCGGTCTCGTTCTGGAAGAATATCGTTCCTGAGCGACATATCTGCATGTCATGCGGGTACATGGAGCAGTACGTGGCAGACCCAGCGGACCGTGCAGCAATAGGCTCGAATTGGCCGGGCCGAGGCGGGGGAAGCACGGCGTGAGGGGCCGCGATGTTTGATCGACGCCGATTCGACAGATAGATGGCCGCGCATCGGAGCGGCGTCGATCGGCTTGAGCCACGCATAGGGATCCATGCTGATGTGCGTCATTTGGGAACCAAACTATGTGCGTTCCGTCGCGCCGTCGGTCTATACGGCGCCGGCGACCGCGCCAGTCCGCCGCACGAGATAGACAGGAATGCCGGACAGAACCAGCAGCAATCCCATACCCGAGGTCGTGGGCGCCAGATACGCCAAGTCCACAATCAACAGCAGGGCCATCGAGATGTACATCAACGCCGGCAGCGGATACGCAATCGTGCGGTACGGCCGGTCGGCCGCAGGCCGCGCTCGGCGAAGGACGATCACCGCGCCGACCATCAGGCCGTAGAAGATGAGTTCGGCCGAGATGATGTACTCCAGTAGCTGGGTATACACGTTGCCGTAAACGACGGCTCCCGCCGAATCGGTCCTGACGGTGCGCGGGAGGGTGAGTAGAGACGCCCACAGTCCTTGAGTCACCAGCGCGACAGCCGGAACATGACGCGTGTTGAGCGTGCCAGCACGGTCGAAAAGGAGTCCGTCGCGCGCCATTGCATAGTAGACGCGCGCACCCGCCAGAATCAGGCCGTTGTTCGCGCTGAACGTCGAGATCATGATGGCGGCGGCCATCACCGATGCACCTGCCGCCCCCAGAATCGCCTCCATCATCGCCGTTCCCACACGATTCTGCGGGGCGTGCTGGATAGCATCGAGTGGCAGCGTCGCGACATAGGCCAGGTTCGCGAGCATATACAGCGTGACGACCATCGCCGTGCCGCCTATCAGGGCGCGAGGCAGATTGCGGCCCGGATTGCGAACCTCGCCGCCGGTGAAGGTCACATTGGCCCAGCCGGTCTGCGCGAACAACGGACCGACCATAGATAAACCTAAGAGCAATAGGAATGCGAGCGCGCCGGTCGCCTCCAGACCGGGCCTGGCCTGCTCGGGCGTCCAGCCGTTGACCGTCGGATCCCACCATGACGCCGACAATAACGCGCCGCCGCGATTCCAGCCGATCGTGAGCCCAAGCACGATCATGCCGATGAACGCAGCCGTTTTTACCAACGTCAGCGACGTCTGGATGCGTGCGCCTACTTGAGACCGCGTGTATTGACGGCCGTGAGCATCAGAATGACCGCGATCGCGATGAGTTGCTGCGTAGACAGGCTGACCGCATAGCTGCCGAGCCGAATCGGTTCGACGAGGTAATGGTCGACAGCAATCCAGGGCATCCACACGCCGGAAAAGGTCGCGAATGCGACAGCCACCGCGGCAATCTTGCCGGTCTGGATGATCAGGAAGAGCGCCCATCCGAAGAGAAAGGCGACCGCCGGCCCGTAGGCCTCCCGCAAGTAGACGTATTGCCCGCCTGCGCGCGGCAACATCGCCGCAAGCTCGGCGCCACACTGAGACCCCGTGATCGTCATCAGACCTGCCAGCGCCCACACAGCCAGCAGCCAGCCGGTTGCTCCGACCAATCTCGCGGATTCGGCAGAGACAATGAAGATGCCCGACCCGATGAGAATGCCGATCACGATCATCGTCGAGTCGAGCTGGCCCAGAGTACGAACAAGGTCGGACGTCGTGGAGCTATCCAGAACGCGGTTGTGCTCGTGCACTGACTGCGTCGCTGTGCGCGTTTTGCCGGCGACATCGACGCCAACCTGAACGGTCAATGATCGAGTCCAGCGGCCGGACAATCTTCGGATCACGTCGGGAAGGAACCGCGGCGGGTGCCGGGGGTCAGGGGCAAGTGCGGCGCGATTATATGGTCGTTGACGCGAGAAAGGGGGATTACTTCTGATCAACGCCCAAGCGGCGAATCATCGGGGACGTTCCATTCAACGTCGCTGTATCCCGCATTGTTCCAGCGCGCCGCCGTCGATCTCCGACACACCCCAAAAATCCGTGCTGCCGCACGTTTCGCTCAGTGTCGTGATTACTTCGTTGATGGCGCCTTCTATGTACGCGGTCGAATCGTAAGAAATGGCGGCGACCATCCCGGCCGGCATCTGTGCCTGAATACCGGGAATCTCGGCGCGCACGCGCCTGATCACGTCGAGCGAATTCGCGGTCGGCAACACCGCCACGTCCATGAACACCGCGGTCTGGCCGTTGAAGCGAACCTCCGACTCGTAACTCTCGGCGCCGAGTACGACGTCGGCAATGTCACCGATGCGGACGACAACGCCGTTCGACTCCTTGACGACGAGTTGGCGGAACTCTTCCGGCGTGCGCAGATCGGTATTGGCGACCAGGTTCACCGACACCATCGATCCTTTGGTTCGCCCGAGCGCCGAGAGATAGTTGTTGCGGGCCAGCGCGTCGCGCACCATCGATGGCGCAATGCCGTGTGCCGCCATCTGTTCCGGCTTCAGCCAGATGCGCATGGCAAAGGTGCGGTCACCAAGGATGTCGGCACGCTGCACGCCGGCGATGGCACTCAGTTTTGGTTGCACGACGCGTTTCAGATAGTCGCTAATCTGGTTCTGATCGAGGTCGGGCGACGAAAAGCTGAGGTAGAGCGCCGCGAATTGGGTGTCGGCATTTTCGACGTTCGATGACCGGCGCCTCGGCCTCGGGCGGCAGGTCGTTACGAACCTGCGCCACCTTCGCCTGAATCTGCGTGAGGGCATCGTTGGTGTCGTAGTTGAGCCGCAGGTGGACGGTGATCGTGCTGAGCCCCTGCGCGCTCGACGATTCCAGGTAGTCGATGCCATCGGCGCTGGCGATGACCCGCTCCAGTGGCGTGGTAATGAAACCGCGGACGAGATCCGCATTGGCGCCCGTGTACACCGTCGACACGCGCACGACCGCGATGTCGCTGCGCGGGTATTGCCGGACACTCAGCGACGCCGATCGATTGCAGACCGGCGATCAGGATGACCAGATTGACGACGATCGCGAGGACCGGCCGCTTGACGAACAGATCGGTGAACCGCATTAGCTGTCCTCCGGGTTTGGTGCCCGGTTATTGGACGGCTGCACGTTGTTGTTGATCTGCACCGCTGCGCCGTTGCGTAGCTTGAAGGCACCGGAAGTCACGACCTCGTCACCCGGCGTGACGCCTGAAATCACGGCAATCTGATCGCCGCGCGCGCCTCCCAGCTTGACGAACTGCTGGCGCACGCCCGCGATAGCTTTGGCCGTTCTCTCCCTTGAGGTCGGTCACAATGAAGACGGAATCACCAAAGGGTGCGTAGCTGATCGCGGAAGCCGGCAACGCGATGACGGTGCGACTGGAGCCCAATGACAGCTCGGTCTGAACGAACATGCCGGGGCGCAGTGTGCCCCCGGGATTCGACAGCGTCGCCTGGACCTGAACGTTCCTGGTGGCCTCGTCAACGATCGAGTCGAATGCCGTCACACGCCCGCTGAACTCGGCGCCCCCCAGATCGTCGGCCCGTACGGTGACACGGTGGCCCACGCGTATCCGCGGGATGTCCTGCTGCGGGACACCGAAGTTCACGTAGATCGGATCGAGTGACTGCAACGGAACGAGCGGATCGCCGGCGCCGAGATATTGACCGAGGTTGATCAGGCGAATGCCAAGCACGCCCGAGAACGGGGCCCGGATCGTTTTGCGCTCGATGGTCGCTTGAATCTCTCCGACCTGAGCAGAGGTCTGCTTCTCCTCGGCCATCGCCCGGTCGAATCTGCCTGCGAGACGACGCGGTCGCTCAACAGCCCTTTCATCCGCTCGTAGTTGAGCCGTGCCAGCTCACGCTGCGCTTCGATCGCGGCGAGCTGTGCGCGTTCTTGACGGGTGTCGAGCTCGGCCAGCACCTCGCCTTCGCGAACCGGCTCGACCGACACGAAATTGATGCGATCGACGGTTCCGGGCAGATCCGCACTGACAGTCACACCCTGCACCGCAGCCATCGTCCCGATGGCGCTCAATGTCGCGGGCCACTCCTCCTGCGCCGCGACGATGGTCGTCACCGCTTGCTGGAGGCGGCTGAAACGCCGCGCCCTTCGCAATGGCTGTCTGAATCTGCTGGAACTTCACGAATCCCAGAACCGCGATGAACATCAGCATCACCGCGAGCATTAGAAACATCCGTTTCACCATGACTGCCTCATAATGTCCTCAGTTCCACGCTGCCACGGACATAGGAAGGGCAACCGTGATGCCGCTGTCGGGCACGCGGGAAACGGGCGCAAATGCGCTAATTCGGCGTGTGGAACGACGCGGGGAGCGCGTGAATACGCACGATGTGTGTGTTCACGCGACGCGTCGTGTGCGAATCGCACCGCATCGTTGAGTGCACGCTCATTTTGGCGATGAAGGTAGATGGCATTGGGGTTGCTGTTTCCGGGTGCGTGACTCGAATCCGATTCAGTTCTCGCGAAACCCCGAGAAGGGATAGTGGTTCGCAGGTTCCTCTCACCGCGGGTCCCATTCGCCAACGCGCGGCCACGGCCGACGCGCCTCGCGGCGACTACTCTCGACTCGCTCTCGGCGTCGGCACGCCGACGCTCCCGCCGGTCATGCCCACCTTCGTTCAGGACGATGGACGGTTTCGCTTCTCGGCGGAACTGTTCATCGTCTTCCGCTCTGCATCTCACTGTGAAACCGTCATGGTATCCCGAGTGCCGTTCGCGTAACGGGAGGAAACATGCAAATCTCTCGCGTCCCACAACTCGCTCTCGTCTTCGCTCTGATGATGATGACCGACAATCCCACGTTCGCGCAGCGTGTGAAAACGGATTTCGACAGGAACACCGACTTCACGCAGTTCACGACATTCATGTGGATCAAGGAACCCAGCACCACGAATCCGCTCACGCGGCATCGAATCGTGGACTGTATCAACCGCGCCCTGGCCGTTCGGGGCCTGACGCTTGTCACGAGCGACGCGGATCTCGCGATCGCAGCCCACGCTGCCACCGAAGAGCGCGCGCGCGACACCTTCTACAACGGCGGCGGCTGGCGTGGCGGTGGCTGGAGCTGGTTTGGAGGTTTTGATCCTGACACCGCAAAGGGCACTCTGGTTGGGGACGCTGATGGTCGAACTGTTCGATGCCCGGACGAAGACGGTGATCTGGAGAGGCACCGCCAGTAAAACACTTTCCCGCAATCCGCGGAAAAATGCAGACAGACTGAACAAAGCCGTGACCAAGATGTTCAGGAAGTTTCCTCCTGGTTCAACAAAGCGAACTGACGTTCCAGAGTGATAGCCACGGCTATTTGGAATGCGCTCGCCACAGCCGAGGGATGCCAGGTCCAGATCAAGATGACCGGCGGCAAGGCCGCCGCGATGTAGGCCGATTGCGCACGCTTTGTGGTCCTTCGATATTGTCCACGCCCGAAGAAGCCGAAATCGTCTACGACGGACCACGTGCACCGGCATGGGCCTGTGCCGAGAAAGGCGGGCAAGAACGGACAGCGCGTTGTGAGTCTTGCCAAGCTTCGATCGATCGCACAGGGCGACCTTAGCTTAATCCTCCCGACCGTTAGCTGGTAGCCACGTCGCAGGAGTCAGTGTCGCTCCGGTAATTGCTAGGACCCAGGGAGCGCGTTGGGCGGGTCAAGACCGCGCAGCGCCGGAGGGCAGTCTTGACGCGCCCAAGCGCTCCCGGACAATCGAATACCGGAGCGACGCGACGCCGTGTGCCGTCACGGCGCCGATTGACGCCCGAAACGCGGCTCGCGTCAACTCGATCGGGCTCGCGCCGTCCAGCGGAAGAATCGGTGTCTGCGAGAGGAACCGCATCAGCTCCTCTGGCGACTCGGGTTCGGTCCGTCGCGCGTCCCCCGATTGAGCCATGAACGCGAAGTCGTTCAAGGTGCCAAGCAAGCTGCGATTCCTGGTCCGGCCGAACGCCAACTCCGACATCCGCATCCGCTCATCGGCGATGTCCGCGGCGGCGACGCCGACGATGGCCAGCCTCTCGCACACCGCATCCGGAAACACCGTGCCCAGCCGCTTCACTTCGCGGATCGGAATGACGACCGGAAGTCGAGACCGTTCGCTGATGAATAGCAGGTGCTGACGCCGGCCGATCCGCAGGATGTTGCCGTACCAGTCGCCGAGCCGCGTCGTGGACTCGACGGTCGGCAGTTCGCCGACCTGTTTCAGCCGGACGAGCAGCTTCTGTGTGCACCGGAGAACGACCATCAGTTCGTGAGCCTACAGTACGACATCGCGGCAGCTCGATCGCGAGCACGACACCGGCGCGATCGTGACGTGGATCTGCGCACGAAACCGGACGCCGATCTGGACGCATCCGGGCCGCGTTTGTCCGGACAATCTGACCACCGACACGGGGCGTGAGCGACCCGGCTCGCCGGGCCCGTGACCGACCCAGAGCGCGGAAGGCCGGGTCGCTCACGCCCCACTCCAACCTCACTCTTTGTTTCTGTGGGCGGCCCGGCCGGCAGAAGACGCCGGCCGATTTCGGCTCGGACATCGGCGCAAGTTCGCCGCTGTTGTGGCACTTCGCAAGTGGCTTTCGCACTGCAGCCATACGTCGTCGCGGCCGTTGTGGTGGTGATGATGATGGTGCGGGAGGGGCCGATGAACAGAAGGGCTTGTGTCCCCCTCCTCGGCCCCCTCTAGAACTCGGATCGCGATCCAAATCAAGTGAAGGAGGCGTACCAGGAAGGGTCCTGTTCCAGGGCGCACAAAGGATGAATTGTCGTTGCTTTGCGGAACCGAAATCGCCTTGGTGGCACAGGCTGGGCTTGTCCGCCGAAGCCTTGGCGGAGGCGGATCAGGCGACGCCAACCAGGGGAGAGAGATGGCTGTACGCGTGAGGGAGTACGAGCAGCTCGACCTTGCCCGCGCCGGAGTCCAACGCTGAGCTGATCGCGGCGCTGCCGATCACCGTGAGCGCGGCCTCGCCATCCTGCCGCCAGGCTTGATACATCGCAGGGATACGACGCTCCGAGAACGCCCGCACGGAGGTTTTGAAGCGGCGCTGTTCCTCGACCGTACGCGCCGCGCTCCTGCCGTCCCTGAGCTGTTCGAAGTACCACCGCAGTTCATTGAGAACTGGCTCCCGCATTGGTGACGCGAGCTGGTTCCAAGCGTTTTGCAGGAACCCTTGCCCGTACTTTGCGAGGTGCGCCGGAAGAGCGACTCTGACGGTCCATGCCGGGAGTCCGGACAGCAGTTCGGCATGGCGCTGGAGGAACCCGCGGAAGTCGCCGCCAGTGCCATCGGTGATCAGGCAGACGAACACCCAGCGGCCTTCGGGATGGATGCCGACCGGCAGCCTGTCGGGGAAGTACCGAACGTGCTCAGCGTCCCCCTGTCGCACCTTTGAGTGAGGCATCGCTTCGAGCGGTACACGAGTCAATGCGGAGACGTGCGCGACCTTCTCGTCAGGTGTCGAGAGCCAGATGATGTCGGGGTTCTCGAGGATGGCATCGAGCGCCATCAATCGCTCGAGCGCACGGGGTACGGCAGGCGGCCGGCGCAGGCGCGAATCTGGGTCGCCGATGGCCTCGTAGAGATCCCGATGACGAAGGTGGTAGATGCGCGCGCGGTTGTGCGCGCAGTCGTACGTCGAGACGTAGCCAAGGCGCTCGAGCTTGGCGAAGAACTTCCTGGTCTTCTGGCCAAAGACGATGCCGGCGAAGGCGGAGTACTGGCGCATGACGCAGACGCCGGAGTGCCGTGCGACAAGCACCAGGAACCGCGCTTGACGCTCGGTGAAGCCCTTCTCCGCAACAGCCCGAACGGTCTCGTCGATGTTCATCGCAGGAACTCCTCAGCGATGCGAGGATCGAAAGGCCGACCACCTTTGCCGCCGGTGCTGGCCGTGATGCCGAGGCCACAGGAGCCGCGCCGACTACCTCCTCCGCCGATCCCGCGAGCGCCGACGACGCGGATGGCGCTGGCATTGTGACGACTGAATCCTGACGATGCTTTGGACGCGGCATGACCGCCGCGGTAGTTGATGGTCTCGACCTCGAGATCGAGCGTCCGCAGCCGGCCGTCGCGGTCCTCGTACTCGATGCGCGCGTCGGGAAATTGGACGTGGCCGTCCTTGTCCGGCAGTTCGTGCTCCACGGCCCAGCGATGGATCTCGTCAGGCGATCGATCGGGCCGGCCGTCGCTGTCGGATCGACCGCGATTGCGCTCTTGCAGGAACTCCTGGTAATCGCGCTTGAGCTCGTTGTCGAGGATGATGCGCCGAATCATCGCGCCCTCTTCGCGGAGGCGCTCGGCGTCTTTCAGGTACGCACGGTAGACCTGTGCGTCGTGGGTCAGCTCACGAGGCTTCCGAAGGCCCGCGTAGAATTCTTGCCGGACCTCGCGGACGTCAGGCTTGTGGCGATCCTCGCGCGACCACCGATCGTCCACGATGTCCCGAAAAGCGGCGGCACTCCCAAGCTCCCGCTGAAGGATCGTCGATAGACGATTGGTTTCGAGAACGTCTCGTCCCTTCTCGGTCAGGACCACCAGTGCCCGGTCTTCTCCGACTGCAGGAACGGTCTGCACGAGCCCTTCGCTCTTGAGGTGTCTGAGATCACCGCGGCCTGGGTCCAATGCCTTGCCGTCAGCGTCTCGCAGGTCGCCGGCGGGGACGACACGGAAAGCCCCGACGGTCGCGAGAGTGCGCGATTCGGAACCACGCAACCTGACTTCGTGGTCGCGGGCTCTGACCCGTTGGCGCTCGGGACCGCGAGGCAGATTGAGATCCCTTGGTGAACACGTCGCGCGGATCGATAACAGCGCGGTCGCGCGAGTCTGATGAACCGCCGCGGCTGCCCTGGCTCAGTTCGCGTCCGTGATCGTGCTCGCGCGGATCGTCAGGCCAACGAGGATCGAACTCATACATGCGAACCTCCAGAGAACTGCGAAGCGCGCCCGAGAATCGCCTCGCGCTGCCGCGCTGAGCCATGTGTGACCACTCTTGGCGGGGCAATGCCGACAAACGCCAACGCGTGCAACACTTAGCTGCGATTTTGGTGGGACCACTTTTGGGACCACTCTGAGGCTAAAAGTGGCGATTCGCGGCGACGCGAGGCAGATCGCGAGTACCGCTGAGGATTCAGCTAACTCGCGTTCTTCGTGTGTGTTGTGGAGATTTCTGAGTGAAGTGGTCGGGGCGACTGGATTCGAACCAGCGACCCCCTGCGCCCAAGGCAGGTGCGCTACCAGGCTGCGCTACGCCCCGACTTCTTGCTGGTAATCTGTGTGGAAACTCTTCAGTCTGAACGAGTTTAGCACGTGCGTCGGCCGACGGAGGTACCCATCACGTCTTGGCATTACACGGTCCACCTCCTTCGATCAGTTTTTCACCTTGGAAGCCAGAACTCGGGTGCGAGCTCCGGGGACGCTCAGCTTGAGCGCCGGCGCCACTTCGACTCGAACATGATCTGCGGGAGCATCCAGACGCTGATGGCCTACAGCGTGAGTGATGGTGGTCCAGCCGCGTCTGGGCCGCCGGCCGCTGCGGTGTCTTCGCGTCGATAGCAGACGAACAGTCGATCTGCAGATCGCCTGCTCCATGCTCCGCCTGAATCAAGCCGTTAGCGGCTGGTTGGCCGTGCGCTAGGCACCGGCGGCATTCATCGAGCTCCTTGTTGAACTCGGCTGGACTGAGGTGGCCTGACCAAGTCCTGACCAAGCCGACTCGAAGGTCGGCATTACGTGCGTACTCGGAGTGTGTCGCGCGTCGATGGCAGCAGTGGGTTTCCGCTCGTCGAAAAGTTGGACGTAGCTGGAGATGGTGGTTAGTGCGGTCCTTCCGGCGCACCGCAATGCAGGCCGACCTGTCGGAACGCCGCGTTGCGAACCTAGCCACCGGCAGAGTTACCATCAAGAGATGGGGCCACGGATTCTGCTGGCTGTTCTGATCGCGGGCGCCCTTGCCTGCGACAGCCTTCCGACGGCGCCATCGAGTGCCGGCTCGTTGCGTGTGCAGGTCATTGACGACCTCACGCGCCAGCCCATTGCCGATCCGGTCTATCGCCTCGAAATGCACCTCACCGGCACAAACACCTCGTACGCTCAGCCTGTCACGAAGGGCAGCGCGACCTTTCCTGCAGTCACTGAGGGTGAATATCGCCTCAACGCGGCGGCGCTTTTTGGTTATCTGCAGATCGATGTCGTCGCCGTCAGCATCGAGAAATCCCAAACCATCACTCTTGCCCTGGCGCCAATCGATGATTTCGGCGTCGAACAGATTTCAGTCGACGGACAGGGGACGATCCCTGATGGAGGGACGATCGCGATTCCGCTGCGCGGCGTCACCTTGCGGATGCGAGGAAGGTATCAATCTCCCCGATCGCCATGGCCGGCGAAGAACCTGTTCGCCGTGTCTGTGCCGTCCGTGAATCCGGATGTCGACGGATTCGGGCACGAAGGCGGCCGTGCCGAAAGCGCACCGGTATCGCCCAGTGAATTCGAGCTGACGATTCCGAACTGGACGCCATGCTCGCAGATTGTCGAAGGCCGTCTCGTCAACTGCTACACAAGCGCCGACACGCTCATGCTGACGATGTCGACACCGTTTGAACGGGGATTCGGCGGTTCGCCGTTGATTCGCAAGTACCAGAAGTGGGCGCTGAAGTTCGACCTGGCGCCTGGATGTTGCGTCCCATGACGCGCTGGCTTGTCCTTGTCTGCGTACTCGCGAACGCGTGCGGCGGCGGCGGTGCGAATCACACACCGGTCACGCCAACGCCTATTGGATTGTCCTTACCTCCCGGAGCGCCAGGCGACGCCGAAGCCAAACCCGGCACGACGCGCATCACGATTACGACCATCGAGATCATCGGTCCTGACGGGGCGCGTGTGGCCCCAGATCGGTTGAGACTCACGCCGACCCGCGTCAGCTACAACATGCGGGTATGGATCTTCTGCCCGCCAGGGCTTGAAGGTCCACAGGGCAGCGGCTGGAACGCGGAAATCCTCGAGTATCAGATTCGAAAGAGCGATCCGGCCACGGCCACTGGCGGTACTGTTGGCGGTGAGTTGCGACTGGAGGAGGGCTATACAGTGATCGACACGCCGCTTGTCATGACCACGCGCTCGGAACAGCAGCGCGTGACAACAGAGATTCTTCGCAACTACGCGGTGATCGCACGCAACGAGCTTACGGCGGTCTTCAGTGAGTGAGCGCTGATGAGCGTGCGATTCGTTCAGCCGATGGCCGCATCTCTTGTCGATGCGCTGCCGACAGGAGACGAGTGGCTGTACGAGGCGAAGTTCGACGGATATCGCGTTCTCGCGCTGAAAGACGGCTCGACAGTGAAGCTGCTGTCGCGCAAAGGTAACGACCTGACGGCTGATTACCCGGCGATTCGCTCCGCCGTCAGCGGCTTGAACGCGAAGGCCATCATCATTGACGGCGAGGTGGTCGCCTTCGACGAAGCAGGGCGGCCGTCGTTTCAGCACCTCCACCATCGCTCTGCAAAACCGGCCGCGATACGGTACTTTGCGTTCGACCTGTTGCATTTGAATGGCAAGGATCTTCAGGGAGAGCCGCTCACAGTCCGTCGTGAGGCGCTCAGGAAAATCGTTGCGGGCTCCGACGTCGTATTCTCGTCTGAGCTGCCTGGGGCTCCCGACGATGTCATCCAGGCAGTTGCGGATGTGGGACTCGAGGGCATTGTCGCCAAGCGCCGCGACTCGCGATACGAGCCGGGCAAGCGCAGCGGTGTCTGGCAGAAGTTCAAAGTAAAGCTGCGCCAGGAATTCGTCATCGGCGGATATAAGCCGGAAAACCGCAACTTCCAATCCATCGTCGTCGGCTACTATGAGAACAAGAAGCTGAGGTTCGCCGCGCGCGTCCGCTCGGGCTTCACACCATCACAACGCGCAGGGTTGTTCGAGGTGCTGCGGCCGCTACGCATCGGCGAGTGCCCCTTCACCGATCTGCCGAGCACGAGGACCGGACACTGGGGCGAAGGAGTCACCGTTGAGGACATGAAGGTGCTCAAATGGGTGAAGCCGACACTGGTCGCGGAAATCGCCTTCGCTGAATGGACACGGGACGGGAACCTGCGCCATTCCGCGTTCGTCGGGATGCGCACGGACAAGAATGCTCGTGCGGTCGTTCGTGAGCGTTCCGAGCGATCCCTGAAACTGGAGGAGCCATGAAGATTGACGCTTACACCAAAGCGGTGCTCACGGTGATTGCGGCGTGCCTGGTGTGGATGTGCGTAAACAGCGCGATTCCGACGACACACGCCCAGGCGAAGCCGCCGGAGCCGACGCCGGTCGTACTGGTCGACTTTAGCGGCGCCCCGATGAGGACAGTGCCGGTGACGATCGCGAATCCTGAGCTCGCGGTCGCGGTCCGTTCGATTCAGCGCGGTGGTGCCTGGGATCCGATTCAGGTGCAGGTGATGCGCGAACCGCCGACCCTCAAACCGACGCCGTGATTCGTCGCCGGCGGACTTGCTGACTCGGCGGACTCTCGACCTTGGACCGTGGACACTGGACTCTGGGCTTTGGACTCTCGTGCGTCAACCGCGCACGCGCAGCGTTGGCTGTGTGTTGGCCACTCTTACTGGTGCAGCTGATCCCCGAGCCGTTCGCGCGCGAGCAACGCCCGCAGCCGCCGGCTCATCATGGTGTACTGCGCGTCGAACGGCGGACCGTTGACTTCAACGGGAACGTAGCTGCCGTCCGGCTGCAGCGCCCGCGCGCGCACATTGTCGCGCAAGTACGCTTCGAGCACGACGTGCCGGAGGAACTGCGCCAGTTCGGGGTCGCGCACCGGGCACACGGCCTCGACGCGCTTGTTGAGATTGCGTTCCATCAGGTCGGCGCTGCCGATGAATACCTCAGGCTGCCCGTTGTTCTCGAAATACCAGACGCGCGAGTGCTCGAGGAAGCGTCCCACGATCGATCGAACGGTAATCCGCTCGCTGATACCAGGCACGCCGGGCCGAAGCACGCACACACCTCGAATAATCAGGTCGATGACGACCCCGGCTTGCGATGCGCGATACAGCAGCCGGACGATGCCCGGGTCGGTAATCGCGTTCGATTTAATGATGATGCGCGCCGGCTGGCCGCGTCGCGCATGACCCATTTCGCGTGACACCAGCTTGCCGAACCGGCGGCGCAGCGCGACCGGCGCGATGAGCAACTCGCGGTAATCGGTTTGATTCGAGTAGCCGGTCAAGTAGTTGAACAGCTCGGACACGTCCGCAACGATGCCCGGCCGCGCGGTCAAGATGCCGATGTCGGTATACACCTTCGCCGTCGTGCGGTTGTAGTTGCCCGTTGCGATGTGCACGTATCGTCGAATCTCGTCATCTTCCTTCCGGACGACGAGGCAGATTTTGCAGTGCGTCTTCAGCTTCTCAAGGCCATAGACGACGTGCACGCCGGCATCCTCGAGGCGTTTTGCCCACTCGATGTTGCTCCGTTCGTCGAATCGCGCTTTCAGTTCTACGAGCACGGCGACTTGCTTGCCGCGATCGGCAGCCTTAATGAGGCGATCGATGACAGGCGAGTTCGCGCTGATGCGGTAGAGCGTCATCTTGATCGCCACGACGCGCGGATCGTCAATGGCCGCGTCGACGAACGATTCGACCGATTGAAACGCGTCGAATGGGTGATGGACGAGCTGATCGCGATCCCGGATCTCGTCGAAGATTTCCGGCGAGCCTTTGCGCCAGATCCTGGCGGGCTTCATCGGCCGGTCGTGCAGATCCGGCCGCGGAATGGCGGCGAGCGCCATCCAGTCGGCGAATCCCATGCGGCCTCGCGTCCGCACAATCACCTCCCGATCTGCCTCGAAGTTTTCGACGAGCAGATCCAGCACCCGTGTCGGCATGCCGTGTTCGACTTCGAGCAGCGACACCGGGCCGTGCCGCTGTTCCCTGAGGCCGCGGTCGACGACTTCGAGGATGGTTTCGGCGGTGTCCTGCGGGTGATCGACGGCCACTTCCATGTCGCGCACGACGCGAAACATGTGAGCGGTGCGGATGCCGACGCCCGGGAAGAGCTGCGCGAGGTTTTCGCGAATCACGTCCTCGAGCATGGCAAAGCGGCGGATCCCGTCGTCGTGGGGAAGCGCGACAAACCGCGGCAGGAGATCGGGGACCTTCACCCGCGCGAACTTCGTCCGTCCCTTGTGCTCGACGACCACCGCGAGGTTCTTACTGCGATTCGAGACGAGCGGAAACGGATGCCCCGGGTCGAAGGCGAGGGGCGTCAGAACAGGGCACACATCGACGTTGAAATGCCTTTCGAGGTGGGCGCGGTCATCCTCGCTGTAGTCGGCGGCGTCGACGACGTGAATACGCTCGCCCGCGAGCTCCGGACGCAGCGTTTTCTGCCACACCTGCCCGAGCTCGTCGAGCATAACGGTGGCCCGCGCTCTCGCGCGCGAATCGTCCCGGTCAACCCGGACCATGAAGAACTCGTCCAGGTTGTTCGCCGCGATCCCGAGGAACTTGACGCGCTCGAGCAGAGGATGGCCCGTCCTCGCCTGCTCGAGCACCCGGTCGTTGAATGAGAGCCATGAGAGGTCGCGGTCGAAATAGAGCGACGGGTCGCGCAAATCGACCTCGGCCAGCGGCTCTGTTGTGGTCGCGGGCAGGCGTCGCGCTCGGCGGGCCGTCGTCGGGCTCATGAGCTTGCCACCCTGCGATAACAGTGCCAACTCTGTCAAGGCTTTCGCGCCTGCTCAACGCACTGGCGAATGTGCGTTCCTCCGCGAGAGCGTCGTATACGCGCCATGTCTGGATGCCGACAGCCTCGAAGCCGTGCAGACGAAGATTGCCTGCACTACTGCCGCCTGGCCAAAAAGTGCAATAATCCGGGATTGCGGCGCGGGGACAGGCTCGCGGCGGCCGCGGTCATTTTGACTTACAAGCAATTGGAGGCAGGCAATGAAGAGTGTGAACCTTCTTGGAATTGCGGGAGTCGTCCTCGGGTTCGCCACGCTCGCGTTCGCGCAGGCACCGGCGGTCGAGCTGAAGGTCGGCGACAAGGCACCGAACTTTAAGCTGCAGGCCAGCGACGGCAAGACCTACAACCTCGCCGATTTCACGGGCAAGAAGGCGGTCGTCATCGCCTGGTTCCCCGCGGCATTCACCAAGGGGTGCACGGTCGAGTGCAAGAACCTCGCGATGAACGGCGACAAGATCCGCCAGTTCGATGTTGCGTATTTCATGGCGAGTGTCGATCCGATCGAGAAAAACACGGATTTTGCGAAAGCGCAGGAAGCCGACTTTCCGCTGCTGAGCGATCCGACGAAGGAAGTTGCCACTGCCTACGGCGTGCTCAACCCGCGCGGCACCGCTACTCGCTGGACGTTCTATATCGGCAAAGACGGACGCATCCTCGCGATCGACAAGGCCGTCAAGGTCGAGACCTCCGCCGAGGACATGGTCGCCAAGCTCGCCGAGTTGAACGTCGCCAAAACGAAAAGCAATTAGGACTCGGGCTAAAATCAGGGATTAGGGATTGGGGATCTCAACTAACCCCTAGTCCCTAATCCCTAATCCCAAGTCCCAGTCCCAAAACCCAAGTCCCTTGCTCCAACGCCCTCTTAGCATGCCGAGGGGACGCGAGGGCCCCAAGGGTAAAATACGAGCGCGTGCGTGACGTGCTCATCGCAACGACCAATCCAGGAAAGCTTCGGGAGATCCGCCGAATCCTGGATGGGACTCCAGTGACGCTGAAGACGTTGAGCGATTTTCCGACCCTGGCGGCGCCGGAAGAGACGGGAGTGTCGTTCGCTGAGAACGCGCGACAGAAGGCGATGTATTACGCCGCGGCGACCGGCATGGTCGCGATGGCCGAAGACTCGGGATTCGAGGTCGATGCCCTGCGCCGCGAGCCCGGCATTTACTCCGCGCGCTACCTTCGCGCGGACGCCGGCTACGGCGAGCGCTTCGATGACATTTACAGGCGCGTGCGGGAAAGCGGCGCGACTGATCTGTCGGCGCGATTTGTTTGCGCGCTGGCCCTCGCGGAACGCGATGAAGTCCTATTCGAAGCCACTGCTACCGTCGAAGGCGCGCTCGCATCGGCTCCGGCCGGAGTCAACGGATTCGGATACGACCCGATCTTCCTGTATCCGCCATACGGAAAAACGTTTGGTGAAGTGTCGGACGAGGAAAAAACCGCCGTGAGTCACCGCGGTCAAGCGATGCGCGCCTTCCGCGATTATCTGCTCCGCTGCTGACCAACCTACTTCAGGATGTGGCCAACCGCCTGCTTCTGCAGCTCGATCAGGTTGCCGATGCCCTTCTGCGCCAGATCGAGCAGCGCGTCCAGCGCATCGCGTCCGAACGGCAGCGCTTCTGCGGTGCCTTGCACCTCGATGAATTTGCCGCTGCCGGTCATCACCACGTTCATGTCCACCTCGGCGCGCGAGTCCTCTTCGTACGCGAGATCGAGCATGCGCGTGTTGTCGATGATGCCGACACTGGTCGCCGCGACGTAGTCCTGCACGGGAAGCTCGGCGAACATTCCTTTTTCGCGCATGTGTTCGAGCGCGAGGACGAGCGCGACGAAGGCGCCGGTAATCGCTGCCGTGCGCGTGCCGCCGTCGGCCTGAATGACGTCGCAGTCGAGCCACACGGTGCGTTCCCCGAGGCGTTCGAGCTTCATCACCGACCGAAGCGAGCGGCCGATGAGGCGTTGAATCTCCTGGGTGCGCCCGCCAACCTTACCCGCCGACGCTTCGCGCGTGGTGCGCGTCGACGTGGCGCGCGGCAACATGCCGTACTCCGCCGTCACCCAGCCTTTCCCGGTGTTCCGGAGGAACGGAGGGACGCGATCCTCGATCGAGGCGGTGCAGATCACTTTCGTCCGGCCCGACTCGATCAGCACGGACCCTTCGGGATGCAGGAGATATTGCGAGTGGATGTGTGTCGGGCGAAGCTGGTCGGGCGTCCGGTTATCGATGCGCATCAGTTGGTTACCCACTTGAGGTCCCGTTCGATGGGGCGGCGAAGATCGAGATGGCCGGCGAGGGTGTCGACTTCCTTGCCGTCGACGAGAATCTGCACGCTGGTCGCGGCCGGCAGATTCGACGTCAGCGCGCTGACGAGCGCATACACAGTAAGCGTTTCGTTTGTCGCCCCGCCGGGGTGATTGGTCTGCACGTCGGAACTCAAATCAACATAGACCTCACCGGACTTGGTAAAAAAGAGCGTTCGCAGCTTCGTGCCTGCCGGTATGGCAGACACGTGGCCCTCGGGCGCAGGCGCAATCTGTGCTTCGACGATCCGGCGGGCCTGCTCGGCGGTGCCCTCGCCAAAGAGGACTTCCTGTTCGATGCCCTGCAAACCGGTGCCCTGCTCATCGACATAGAACAGCCGCGCGCGAATCTTGCGCGCCTCCGCGGCGGCAGTCGCGATCGGTTGCGCCTCATCAGGTACGGTCGCCAGCCACCGTGGCCCGAGCACCAGCAGCGTGACGAGCCCAGCCACGAGCACGGCGGCAAGCCCGACGTAGAGCCCGAATCCGCGCGGCATCTTCTTCTTCATGGCGCTGCGGGTGGCTGCGGTTCCTGTTCGACATGATCCCGGAATGCCGCCACCGCCTCGGTCAGGGCAAGGGCGATGCTGTTCTGGAACTCGCTCGACGTCAGCAGCTTCTCTTCCTCGGCATTCGAGAGATAGCCCATCTCGATGAGCACCGCCGGCATATTCGTGCCGGCAAGATTACGGATCGGCGCGCGCTGCAGTGCCACCGACGGCAACCCGGCGGTCGTGCGCAATTTCTGATCGACGATGCCCGCAAAGGCATTCGAGCCGTCGAGGTGCGCCGCCTGCGCGAGCTCCCATTCGACGAGGCCGACTTCGCGAGCTCCGCCGCCGAACACCTGCAGGACGGCCCGGTCGGCCTCCGATTGGCGACGCGCGTCTTCGCCTACGCGATCGAGGCTCAACGTGTAGATGACGGCGCCGCGTAAAGTCGCCCGCGGTGATCCATTCGCATGCAGGCTGATGAACAAATCGGCTTTGTTGTTGTTCGCGATTGCCGCGCGGCCATCGGCATCGACACGATTGCCCTCTCGGGTAAGAAGCGCGCGCATGCCGAGTCGGCCTTCGATGGCCCCTTTCAATCGGCGCGCAACCGCCAGTGCCACGTCTTTCTCGAGCGCACCACCGGCGCCTTTCACGCCGCTATCGTCTCCTCCATGGCCCGGATCGATCACGATCGTGCGGATGGTTGGCCGCGTTGCTCCGCCGAAAACGGGGAGGGCGCCATCGGGTGCGACAGATGCGCCAGGTGCAATGGGTGCGCCGGGTACAACGGACTTGTCCGCCGTAGCTCCGCCAGGAGCGGAGACGGAGGACGTCTCTATGGCTGTGCCGACGAGCTCGATCGTGACGAGCGCGGCGGCGCCGCTCGAAACCGGCGGCGATGCGCGGAACGCGCTGAATCGCGGACCGAGGTCCAGCTGGATCGTATTCGGATCGACGACGCGAATGCCGGTCAGCAACTGTTGCGGCGGCGGAGGGGGAAGGGTTGCATCGAGAGCGTCGGCATCGACGCGCACCAGCAACCGGCCCTGCTCCTGCGCGATCGTCGCCGTCGCGCGCGGCGTCGTCTCGAGCGTGACCCGCAGCAAAGAGGGACTGTCGTCGTATTGCGCCGTGACCCGCGGCACGCGCAGGTCGCCGAGGATGAGCAGGCGCGAGGCCGGGCGAAGATCAAGCCTCACGTCGTAGATCGGCGCGAGCGCACGGCTGATGAACTCCACGGGAACCAGCCATCGGTTGTTCCGTCGCGTGAGAGGCGCCGGCAGCGACACCAGCCGGCCGGACGAAGAGACCAGCGACTGATCGGGCGTCATCACGATCGTCTGGCCCTTGTATGTCGACGTGATCGCGCGCGCAGCCGTGTCTTCGCGCACCTGCAACTGGAACAAGCCCGCGAGATCGTCGAGCCCGACCATCTGATGTCCCTGCAGTTCGATGGTCGGTAGCGTGCGTCGCCCCTCGCGCGCGAGCACCGTGATGGGTCCCCCCTGCGCCAGCACGACGTGTCCGGATTTGGATGGACCAAACACCAGTGCGAGCAGAGCCAGGCTCAAGGCGGCGTGAGCAAGACAGCGCGTTCTCAAAAGGTGTACATGATATCAGTCGAGCTATGATGGCGGCATGCCGGATCTCCTGGCCGCGGTTCGCGGCTGCACCTTCGACGATTTCCTCTTCGCGCCGCGATTCAGCGTCCTCGAGCGCCGCGATCCGAAATCGATCGACTTGTCGGCGCGCTTTTCCGAACACATCGTCCTGAAGCACCCGATCGTCTCCGCCAACATGGACACCATCACGCGAGCGGCGATGGCGGTGGTCCAGGCGGAAGAAGGCGGGCTCGGCGTCATCGACCGCGGCTTTCGCGGCGGCGACATCGTGGCGCAGGTACGCGAGGTCGAGATCGTCAAGCGCACTCAGCACGGCGTCATCCCCGATCCGTACACCGTCGAGCCCACCGACAGCCTGGCAGACGCGGGCCGCATGATGAAGAAATCCGGCGTCGGCACGCTGGTCGTCGTCGACGGTGCACGCAAACTCAAAGGTCTGCTTACGGCGCGCGATGTGCGGTTCGTGTCAGGGCAAAGGCGCGTGAGTGACCGTATGACGCCGCTGGACAACCTCGTGGTGCACTCCGGACCTATCTCGCTCGAACAAGCCGAGCAGGTGATGGTCGAACGCAAGATCAAGAAGCTGCCGCTCGTCGACGACAGTGGCGCGCTGACCGGCCTCATCACCGCCAAGGACATCATCGAGCAGAAACGCCTGCCCCTTGCGACGCGCGACCCGCAGGGACGTCTTCGCGTCGGCGCGGCAATCGGCGCCAAAGGAGACTATCTCGAGCGCGCGGCTGAGCTGATTAAAGCGGGTGTCGATGTGCTCGTCATCGACATCGCGCACGGGCATTCGATCGTGATGGCCAAGGCGCTCGAGGCGTTTCGCACGCGGTTCGGCGATTTCGAGCTGGTCGCCGGGAACGTCGCGACCGCAGACGGCGCGACCTATCTTGCCGAGCGCGGCGTCAACGGCATCAAAGTCGGCATCGGACCGGGAGGCGGCTGCACCACGCGCCTCAACACGAACTTCGGCGTGCCACAACTTCACGCGCTGGTCGAATGCCGGCTGGCAGTGGGTTCGAAGATCCCTTTGATCGCCGATGGCGGGATCAAGCGCGACGGCGCAATCATCGAAGCGCTGCTGTTCGGCGGCGATACCGTGATGCTCGGCAACGCATTCGCGGGCACCACGGAGACGCCAGGCGAGACGGTGCATAAATCGGTCGTGCTGCCCGAGTCACAGAAAGTCGTGCGCGTTCCGTTCAAGGTGTTTCGCGGCATGGCGTCGATCGGGGCGATGGTCGATCGCCTGGATGTGGAAGATGCGGACTCGGTCGACGTCGAGACGCTTGGAGCCGAAGGCCTCGAAGTGAGCGTGCCGCTGCGGGGTTCGGCGCGGCCGATCATCGCCGGGATGTTGAAGCACCTCTCGTCCTCGATATCGTATGGCGGCGCGGCGAGCCTCGGCGAGCTGAAAAAGATATTCTGGGAGCGGCCGGACGACTACATGATTAAATTGTCCGACGCGAGCCGCCGCGAATCATTCGACCGGTGATAATCTGTTACGACCACATGCTGAACAAGGGCGATCACGTTCCCCGTTTCGAGTGCACGACCATCGACGACGTCCACGTCAGCTATGCCGATCTCTGGCAGAAGAAAAACCTCGCGCTGGTTTGCCTGTCCGAAGACGACTCGCCGGATGCGCAGTCCTACATCCAGCAGCTCCGTGAAGCGCAGAACGCGCTCGCAGTGCACGACGCGGTGGTCGTCGTGACGACGACGCCCATCGAGGGGATGCCGCTGCCTGGCTGTGCCGTGGCCGATCGATGGGGCGAGATGCAGTGGATTGCGTCGGCAGAGCACGTCGCCCAGCTTCCATCCGCTCGCGAGATCGCCGCGTGGCTGCGATTCGTCGAGATTCAGTGTCCCGAGTGTGAAGGGGAAGTTCACTGAAATGAGAGCCAAGAAGCTCGTTGCCGCGGCTGTCGTGCTGGTGATTGCCGTGACGACGATTGCCGAGGCGCAGCGCCGCGGCGGCCGGCGCGGAGGCTTCTATGGCGTCATGCGGCCAGAGAACATCACCTGGAACAGCGACTTCACGTTCTGCCGGCTCGCGTTCCGGCAGGCGTACGACGGCGACGGCGGCGGGTGGGGTGTCGACTACCCGCGCGCCGACATCAATCTGCCAATCCGTCTCTCTGAGCTGACCAAGGCTCCGGTAAATTTCGACCAGACACACGAACCGAATCACGTCGTGATTCAGGCCACCGAGCCCGAGCTGTTCAAGTGCCCGTTCGTGATGATCACAGAAGTCGGCGCGACGTTTTTCGACGAGCAGGAAGCCAAAGCGCTTCGCGATTACTTGCAGAAGGGCGGCTTCATGTGGGCCGATGACTTCTGGGGCTCGCACGCCTGGAACCACTGGGAGCGCGAGCTGCGCAAGGTGCTGCCGGCGAGCGAGTACCCGATTATCGACGTGCCGATGAACCACTCGATTTTCCACACACTCTTCGATTCGAAGCGGTTCCCGCAGATCCCATCGATCGCATGGACCAATAGCGGCACCACGTCGGAGCGCGGCTCCGACAGCGCAACCGCCAACCCGCGCGCGGTCGTCGATTCGAAAGGCCGCGTGATGGTGTTCATCTCGCACAACACGGATTTCGGGGACGCGTACGAGCGCGAGTCAGACGATCCGACCTACTTCTACAATTTCTCAGTGGAAGGCTATGCGATCGGCATCAACATCCTGCTCTACACGATGACGCACTGACGGATTCGGGAAAACTGAAATCTGGAATCTACAATCTGAAATCTACCATCTATAGTCCTTTCTGAGATTCTAGATTTTAGATTCCAGTTTTCAGATCTCAGATTCCGTTTCTCCTCCCCCGATGCCCTCCCGTGTCGCCTTCATGCTTCGCGCGTTTTCGTACCCGAATTACCGGCTGTTCTTCGGCGGGCAAATCGTGTCGCTCATCGGCAGCTGGATCTCGATGACGGCGACGAGCTGGCTCGTCTATCGCCTGACGGGGTCGGCGATGGCGTTGGGAGTGGTCGGGTTTGCCGGGCAGATTCCCGGATTCGTCATGGGGCCGTTCGCCGGCGCGTACCTCGATCGCTGGGATCGGCATCGTGTACTTGTGGTGACGCAGACCATATCGATGTTCCAGTCCTTCGCGCTGGCCGTCCTGACGTTTAGCGGCCACATCACGGTCCCCGCGATCGTCGCCTTGAACGCTGTACAGGGGATGGTGAACGCCTTTGATATGCCTGCACGTCAGGCGTTCCTGACGACGATGATCTCCGATCGTGAGGACCTCGCGAACGCCATCGCCTTGAACTCGTCGATGTTCAACGCAGCGCGGCTTGTCGGTCCGTCTGTCGCCGGGTTCATGATCGCGACTGCCGGCGAATCGTGGTGCTTTTTCGTCGACGGCGTCAGCTACATGGCCGTCATCATCGCGCTGATCGCGATGAAGGACGTCCGGCGAATACGCCGGCACGAAGCGCGTGCCGGCATCGTGGAGCACCTCCTCGAAGGATGGCGATACGTGTTCGGGTTCCGTCCCATCCGGTCGTTGATTCTCCAGCTCGCATGGTTGTGCCTGGTCGCGATGCCGTTCTCGGTGCTGATGCCTGTTTTTGCCGACGAGATTCTCGGGGGAGGAGCATACACCCTTGGATTTCTGATGGGCGCTTCCGGTCTCGGCGCACTCTCGGGCGCGTTGTGGCTGACCACCAGAAAGTCGGTGGTGGGACTAGGCCGGGTGATTCTCACGAACACGGTCGTATTCGGCGGCGGCTTGATTGGATTTGCGCTCTCGCGCTCGTTGCCGGTATCGATCGTATTCATGACGATCACAGGCTTCGGCATGATGGTCCAGATGGCGTCGACCAACACCGTCATCCAGACAATCGTCGACGAGGAGAAGCGCGGCCGCGTGCTCAGCTTTTACACAATGTCGTTTCTGGGGACTGCGCCATTCGGCAGTCTATTGGCGGGCTGGTTATCGAGCCGCATCGGCGCACCGCACACGGTCGTGTTGAGCGGCGTCCTCTGCATCGCGACCGCGGCATGGTTCGCGAGGGAACTGCCTGCCATCCGAGAGATGGTGCGTCCGATTTACCGGCGCATGGGAATCTTGCCCGAAGTCGCCCAGGGGCTGCAGACAGTGGAGACACAGAATGAATAACGAAACACGAATAACGAAAAATGAATAGAGCATGCTGTCCGCGCGTTTCTATTTTCGTTCTTCGATATTCGTTTTTCCTTTCCCGCGAAGGTCTGCGATAAGGTTAGTCATATCCTCGGGTAAGGGCGCTTCGAATCGCATCGGCTTTGCGCCTGCGGGGTGAGTAAAACCGAGGCGCCAGGCGTGAAGCGCTTGCCGCTTGAAGGCGATCGGCCGCAGCTCGTCCGGCCCATAGGTGTAGCGAACTTCGCCGACCAGCGTGTGGCCGCGAAGGCGCGCCTGAATGCGGATTTGGTTGCGCTTGCCGGTATGCAGGCGAACCTCGACCAGGCTCGTCGAGGCAAATTCCTCGACGACCGTGTAATGGCTGATGGCTTCTGCGGCGCGCGGATCCTTCGGGTGCGTTTCCTTCTGGATCAGTGCCTTTCCGTCCCAGACCAGATGATCGCGCCAGATGCCCGAGTGGGGCGTCGGATGGCCGTAGACCACCGCCAGGTAGATGCGCTCGGGCGTACGTTCGCGAAACTGGTGCTTGAGTGCGGCGTGTGTCCGGGCGTCCTTGGCGAAAAGCACGATGCCTGATGTGTCACGGTCGATGCGGTGAACGACGAACGGTTTGCGCTTTCCGTGGGACCGGAAGTGATCTTCGATCTGATCGAAGATCGACATCTCTTCGCTTTTCCGCTCCAACGGAACCGCCAGCAGGCCGGCAGGTTTGTTCAGGACGATCAGGTGCTGGTCCTCGTACAGAATATTCAACGGCCCCGACTTGAATGGCACCGGCCGCCGCCGCGAGCTGCCCGGCCGGTCCTCCCAGACTCGTACTTCGTCGCGTGATTCGAGGCGCCGGCGAACGTCGCCCGGGTCTGCTTCGGTGCCGTTGACAAAGACTTTCCCACGCTCGCGGGCGGCGGTCGCCTTCGATCGGGACCCGAGCCGATCTGCCGCCGCCAGAAACTTGTCGAGTGTCTGGCCCGCTTCCCCGGCGGAGACGGTCCATGTGTGTTGTGGCATGACTATGAGGATCACGGCCGACCTGAAGATCGGCACTACGTACTTTCTCCGAACGTACTTTAATGCCGACTCTGGGCTCTCAGCTCTGAGCTTCAGGCCCTGGGCTCTGGGTGTCGACTAACCCACCCGGCACATGTCCTGCACGTTATTGACAAAAGCCCGGATCCAGTCCGTCCGGGCGTCTGAAAACGGAGCGATTGATGAAATCAATGTACAAACCCAATATCTCTGCGACCGCCCGGTTGGCTTCCACCGCCGCGGGAGCCGCGCTGGCCCTCGCCGGGTATCAGCGTTCCAACAAGGCAATCAGCCTTCTTGGCATGGGGTTGATTGCAAGGGGTGCGAGCGGCTGGTGCCCCGTGACCGCAGTGGTCGATCCACATTCGGAGTATGACGCCGACACAACCAAGAGCCATTTGAGTGGATCACGGGGCACCATCGTCGAGCACGCGATCACCATCTACCGGCCGGTCAGCGAGGTCTACACCTACTGGCGGAGTCTCGAGAACCTGCCGCGTTTCATGGACCATCTCATTGACGTCCGCACGATCGATCGGTTTCACTCCCACTGGGTGGCGCGAGGACCGCTGGGTGTCCGCGTCGAGTGGGACGCGGAAGTGATCAACGACATCCCGCCGACGCTGCTGTCCTGGAAATCGATAGGACATTCCGATGTCGTCAGCGCCGGTTCGGTCCGATTCAAACCCATCGGGGAGCATGGAACCGAAGTGCGCGTGAAGCTGCAATACGATCCGCCTGCGGGCAAGCTTGGGGCGGCCGCCGCATCGTTGCTGGGCGAGGATCCTCAGCATCAGATCGCCGATGATCTGCGCGTCTTCAAGCAGCTGCTGGAAAGCCGAGAAGGCGGAGAAGCCGTGATGCAGCGGGGATTGGATTCGTCCGACGCGCTGGGAGACTTCGGATCGTTCAGTTGAACCCTCAGGAGCCGGGCATGAGAATGCGATTGGACGCACTCCGGCCCGGCTCATCCCCGCGGCGGGCGGCCGCGGTTCGGCGAGCGCTTCGATGGCGCACGAATGAGAAAACGGTGGCTGCGCACCCCAGGGCGCGCAGCCACAAACGTGCTGCCAGAAGATGGTCGCCATTACCGCAGACGGTCGCCGCGGGTGACAGGTCGAAATTCATGCCACCACGACTGCAGCAAATTGCGACATAACTCAGCAAAAGTGATTAGCTGCGCGCCGGTTTTTATTGGAAATATAACGGCACACCGTGTGCTTAATGACCAACTGAAAAGGGAGGTGTCGCAGTGCTGTATTACGCTTTGGTATTTCTTGTAGTCGGGTTGATCGCGGGCGTGCTTGGTGCCACGGGAGTGGCAGCCATCGCGTCGCAGATCGCGTGGATTCTCTTCATCATCGGCGTGATTCTGTTGGTAATCCATCTCGCCACAGGCCGGAGAGGGCCCGTCGTGTAGTTGTGCCGGGGCACCCCAACCGCGTCCAGCGCGAGGGGGGCCCTTCGGGGCCGGCCGTGGGCCGGCCCTCCCACCGTCTTACATCACTCTAGATCTTCGCGCTAGATCTTCGCCGGCTTTGGGTTATTTGTTTCCGGAGTGCGCGACGATCGATCGCGGAAAATCGTCAAGACACATTCTTTGCAGTGGGGCACGCCGGGCGGTCAACGATCTGGCGGGCACGGTCGTGAAAAACGGCCGACCATGCGGGGACGTTTTCGATGCCCGCGGCCGTGAAGAGCGTTTCAATCTGCCCGGGCGTAAGCTGACGCAGGCGGTTGGCGAGCAATCGCCGGCCTTCCTCAGAAATTGCGGCGTCCTTGAACGTCCCGCCGCCATACGGCATATGTTTCATCGACACCAGGCACTTGGACGCATCATCCCAGACCGGCATCGATCGCCATTTGTCGAGGTCGACTTTCTTCGGACCGAATTCCGAGCCGACATCCTGAATCATCGCGAGGGGGTGCGCGCAGTCAGCCGTCGTCGCACCGACGCACGTCAATCGTTGATTAGAGGACTTGTTGTCCCAATGATGGAGAAAGACCGCCATGAGCCGGAGCGCATCCACTTCGGCTCGCGTCGCGCCACCGCGCGATGGATCGATCGTGTGGAGCTCGTGAAACGACCATCCGCGCTCGTCGCCGGCCTCGATAGGCTCGCCGTCGAGATTGCGCTCAACGCTCACGCGCTTGAAGTCGCGATGGGCGGTATAGTCGACCCGTTTGTCAAAGTAGGCCTCGAGGTTGAGCATTTCGAGGAGCGCGCGAGAATGGAATGGCTGGAAGGGACAGCCGTAACACCTCACCGTTTCGACGCGTGACACGCGGTCGGCGCCGAAACCCAGGGCGTGGAGCAGCCGGGTCGCCGCGACCTCGGATGGAATCTCGTGCGTCCACCCATACTTCACCTTGATTTTCTCGCCGTTGGGGAGCTCGCAGTCGAACTTGGGCGTCGTGCCGCTCACCTCGTCGGGCTTGTAACGGCAGCTTGTGAGTTCCCGATCGATTACGCCGTGATTCGGATCTGCCGCAAAGTCGATAGACGCGGCGTCGAACGGCTCGGCCCTGAAGATCCGTGCACGCGTGAGCGCGTCGTTGCGTCGAGCCCACACTTCCGCAGGCGGTTGTGGTACGCCGTCGCCATTCTCGAAACCTCCCAGAGCTGCCACGCCGATTCCAGCCAAGGCGACGCTGAACAGCGTACGTTTCATTTCCGATTGCAAAGCAAAGGCCGCGCCATGGCGCTCATCCGACCGCGGAGACGTCGTGCCGACCTTCAGGGCTATCGGCACATGGGCAGGCAGAGTTGACAATCGGCACGCGTTACGGCAACTTGCACACCACACGTAATGTCCATCAACCGCAGGCCTTTCTCACGGCACTTCAAATGCAGCGCCCAGATGGCCCGCGTCTAGGGACTAGGATTAGGGATTAGGAGGGCGCGTGACACGAGCTCTATTCGGTCTTCGTTTCTCGTTGTTCGTTGCGGCGCTGTTCGTCGCGACGGCGTCCATGCTCGCGCAGCAAGGCGGGCAGCCGACGCCCCCGGCACCTCCAGCGACGCCACCCGCACCTGCCAACCTGCCGCTATGGGCCTATGGATATGCGCCACCCGGCACGCCGGCGGCACCCGCCGCGCCCGCCGCGCCCGCCGCGCCGGATGATGGATCGCTGAAGTCCCTGCAGGGCAGTACCGGCAAGTTCACGCTCACGCAAGTTCGAGACGGCTTCGGTCCGGCCGACTGGCACCCGGGCGATCACCCACCGATGCCAGAGATCGTCGCGAGAGGCCGTAAGGACGCCAACGTGCGTGCGTGCGCGCTCTGTCATTACCCGAATGGAAAAGGGCGCGCGGAAAACGCGCCGGTGTCCGGATTACCCGTGTCGTACTTCGTGCAGCAGATGGTCGACTATCGGGCGGGTTCGCGGAAGAGCGCGGATCCAAAGAAGGGCAACACGAACGCGATGATTGCAATCGCGAAGGCGATGACTGACGAAGAAATCCTTGCGTCGGCGCAGTACTTCGGATCGATGAAATGGACGCCGTGGATCAAGGTTGTCGAAAGCGAGACCGTGCCGAAGACGCGCATCGCCGGCGGTCTGTTCGTCAGCCTCCCTGGAAGCGAGACCGAGCCTCTTGGCATGCGCATCATCGAGATGCCCGAAGACAACGCGCGCGAAGCGTTGCGAGATCCGCGTGCCGGGTTTGTCGCATACGTGCCTGTTGGCGCCATCAAGAAAGGCGAAGCCCTTGTGAAAAGCGGCGGCGGCAGGACGACTGCGTGCGCCGTGTGTCATGGGGCCGACCTGAAAGGACTTGGACCCGTGCCGGGATTGGCGGGCCGCTCGCCCAGCTACAGCGCCCGCCAGATGTTCGACATGCAAACGGGTGCGCGCAATGGGTTATGGGCGGATCTCATGAAACCGGTCGTCGCGAAGCTGACGGAAGAAGATCTCGTCAATATTTCGGCCTACACGGCATCGCTCGCGCCATGAAGAAGGCGGTCGTCGCGGCGCTCGTCATGTATCTAGGCTCGGTGCCGTCGGCGCAGGAGCCGCGCACATGGTCAGGTGTGCTGAGCGAAAGTCAATGCGGCGAGTCGCACCAGACGATGGCGGCCTCGATGGGTATGAGTGAGCGAGAGTGCGCGTTTCACTGCCTGAAAGGCCTCGCAAAATACGTCATCGTGGACGAACAGAAAAACGTCATTCCAATCGCCAACCAGGACTTCGCGGGCATGCCGCTCCGTCTCGCGCGGCCGGTACGTGTCACCGGTGTCCTCACGGACAACGGGATTGTCATATCGCGCATCGAGCCACCCCTCGTACATGCCCACATCGGTCACGTGATGATCGCCTGGCGCGATACGCCCGGGCAGGTTGGGTTGTTGACGATCGCGCAGAACGACACGCGTGTCGCCGCGGCGCACGCGCTGCTGTTGTCGAAAGCCACCAGCGTTGACGACATGAAGCTGCACGCCGGCCACGTGCTGCACGCCCTGGATCCGACGATTGAGAAGACGGGACCGGCCTCGGGATATGGTGCGAAGAAGGCAGCTGCGGGGGCCATGCAGCACGTGGGGTTTACTGCCGCCGTTGACAATGCGTCGGCGGCTGTCAAAAGCCAGGCGAGCAAAGTCACCACGATGCTAACCGCTGCAATGGCGGCGATGGACCGCGGTATCGCGGTGGCGCAGAAGATACGCGGAATCAGCGCGGGACCCGATGGAGCCGCCGCCGCTCGCGATCTTCAGTCAGCAATCGATGACATTACACGGGGCCTGCAGGAGTCGGACCAGGAAATGAAGCTGATGATGAAGTCGGAGGGGCTTTAAGAAAAGTGGAAAGTGGAAAGTGGAAAGTAAAAAGGGGGAGTAGCTAAAATCAGGTATGCCCATCTACGAGTACGAATGTCGCGGCTGCGGGCATCAGTTCGAGTTCTTGTTGCTGCCCACCAATCTCGAGGTGCCATCCTGCCCATCGTGCAAAGGGCAGGAGCTCGAGCGCATCATTTCCATGTTCGCGGTTAGCTCCGACGGGACGCGCCAACAGGCCCTCAGCGACGGCCGCAAGAGGGCGGAAGGCAAGAGGCGGGAAAAAGCGCACGCGGACGCGGAGTACGAGAGAAACCATCCCCACGATTGAGCCGTTCAGGCCACTTCCGAGACATTTTGCGACGTTTGGGGATGGCTCGCCATCCCGCGGCGCGTTATTCTAGATGAGTCCCTCTAATGGCGGGAGTGTGCAGGCGAGATGAACAAACCGCTCGGAACGACCCTCACTCTGACGCTCGCCGCCGCAACCGTGGCGGTGCTGGCCGCTGACCTGAAAGTCGCCCGCGTCAATGCTGGGGGTGACCTGAAGGTCAGCACTACGAGGACATACGCCGACCTCAAGGTCGGCACTACGAGCGCTGCGGCGACCTCCGTACGTAGTGCTGGCCTTCAGGCCGGCCATGTACGCACACGTGGCCTTCAGGCCAGACAAGCTGCTCCGGCGGCGCAGACCGCCGAGGCTTCGACGCAGGCGAGCGCCGTCCTCTCCAAGTACTGCATCTCATGCCATAACGAGAAGCGCAAGACCGCGGGCCTGATGATCGACCATCTCGATCTCCAGCGTGTCGGCAACGACCCTGAAGTCTGGGAAAAGGTCGCGCGCAAGTTCCGCACGCACGAGATGCCGCCGCCTGGCGCGCCGCGTCCCGACGCCGCCACATACGCCGCGGTGACCGCGCATCTCGAAAACGCGCTCGACATGGCAGCGGGTGCAAGCCACAACGCCGCGAACGTGCCGGTTCACCGCTTGAACCGAAGCGAGTATGCCAACGCCATTCGCGACCTGCTTGGACTCGACATCGACAGCCGCGGTGTGTTGCCGGCAGACGATGCTGATGTCGAGGGATTCGACAACGTCGCCAGCGTGCTGACGGTCTCCCCGGCACTGCTCGAGAATTACCTTTCGGCGGCCCGTATGATCAGTCGCCTTGCCGTTGGTGATACGTCACGCAAGCCCATGGTCGACGTCTTCAAAGTCGAGCGCGACATGGTGCAGGACGAGCGAATGAGCGAGGACTTGCCGTTCGGCTCGCGCGGCGGCACAGCCGTCACCTATCAATTCCCGGTCGATGGCGAGTACCTCTTCAAGGTCGAGCTCAAGCGCCAGCTCTACGACTACATCGTCGGAATGGGCGAGCCGCATCATTTGGATGTGCGACTCGACGGCGTGCTGTTGAAGAGGTTTACCGTCGGCGGCGAAGGCAAGGGAATGACCACTCCGGAGAACTACGCGGGCAACACTCCCGGCGATCCGGAGTGGGAGACCTACATGCTCACCGCGGACCGGGGACTTGAAGTGCGCACGCCGGTGAAAGCCGGGCCGCATGTGGTCGGCGTGTCGTTCGTTCGCCGGTTGTGGGAAGCCGAAGGCGTGCTGCAGCCCCCGCAAACCGGGTTTGGCCGCACTACGAACGAGTTGTACTTCGGCTATCCGGCACTCAAGACGGTATCGATTGGCGGGCCGTTCAACGTCGTTGGTCCGGGCGAGTCGCCGGCGCGGCGTGCGTTGTTCGTCTGCACCCCGAAAGACGTCGATGCGGAGTTGGCGTGCGCTCGAAAGATTTTGTCCGCCGTGGCCACTCGCGCCTATCGGCGGCCGCTTACAGACGCCGACACCCAGGTCCTCCTCGACTTTTATCGCGCGGGTCGTGCGGAAGAAAAAGCCTTCGATGCCGGCATTCAGCGGGGTCTGGAGCGTGTGCTCGCCGCCCCGAGCTTTATCTTCAGGGTCAACCGCCCCGATGCGCCAGAGCTGAATCTGGCGTCAAAGCTGTCGTTTTTCCTATGGAGCAGCATTCCGGACGATGAGCTGCTGAATACAGCGATTCGCGGGAAGCTGAAGGACCCTGCCGTGCTCGAACAGCAGGTCCGCCGCATGCTGCGCGACCCCCGCGCGAATGCGCTTGTCGAAGGCTTCGCCACCCGTTGGCTGGAGTTGGGGAAGATTGCCGGCTTCGTTCCGGACACGCAGCTCTACCCCGAGTTCGACGAGAACCTGCGGGAGGCAATGGCGGAAGAAACCAGGCTGTTCGTCGCCGATCAGCTACGGCAGGATCGCAGTGTTGCCGACCTGCTTCTCGCTGATTACACCTTTGCCAACGATCGGCTGGCCCAGCACTACGGAATTCCTGGCGTGTATGGCAGCCACTATCGACCGGTGACGTTCAACGACGGCCGCCGCGGCGGATTGCTTGGCCAGGCGAGCATCTTGTCGGTGACGTCATATCCCAATCGGACGTCGGTCGTGATGCGCGGACGCTGGCTGCTGGCGAACATGCTCGGGGCGCCTCCGCCACCACCACCGCTCGACGTGCCTGCGCTCACGGAACCTGGCGTCGCAGGGCAGCCGAAATCATTGCGCGAACGGATGGAAGTGCATCGCAAGAATCCCGTGTGCGCCTCCTGTCATCAGCGAATGGACCCGCTCGGCTTTACGCTCGAGAATTTCGATGCGGTCGGCAAGTGGCGCAGCGAGGCCGATGGCGTCCCGGTCGATCCGAATGCGTCGATGCCGGACGGCACCCGTTTCGCGGGCGTCGAAGGGCTGCGGACATACCTGGCCGAGCACAAGGAAGACTTCACCAGAACGCTCAGCGCGAAGCTTCTCTCCTATGCCATGGGTCGCGGGGTCGAGTACCTACGACCAGCCGGCGATTCGAAAAATTGCGCGCGATGCGGCAGCAAAAGACTATCGATGGTCATCGGTGATACTCGGAGTGGTGAACAGCACTCCGTTCAGCGCGCCCGAGCCGAGGCGCGAAGCCGCCGGGCGACCGCGAACAGCAGCGGGACCCCGCGAGCAGTAAAATGAGGAGCGACGAATGATCATTTCGAGACGGGCAATACCACGGCGGACGATGTTGCGTGGCATGGGCGCCATGCTCGCACTGCCATTGCTCGACAGCATGGTGCCTGCATTGTCGGCGCTCCAGAAGACCGCGGGCAAACCGGTCAACCGCTTCGGCGTGTTCTACGTGCCGAACGGGATGATCATGAAAAGCTATTTGCCGACCTCGGTCGGCGCCAACTACGAGCTGACACCGACGTTGAGCGCGCTCGCGCCCTACCGCGACAACATGCTCATCGTTAGCGGACTCAACAGCCTGCCGACGCGGGAACGGCCGGGTGGCGCTCACGCCAAAGCCAGTACGCGGTTCCTTACCAACGTGTCGCCGCCGACCAGTGAGACCTGGCTCGACGTCGGCATCTCGATGGATCAGATCCTCGCCAACTCGACCGGCAAGCACACGCAGTTGTCGTCGCTCGAACTGTCGATGGAATCCGGCGAGACTTCTGGTGCGTGCGACACGGGCTATGCGTGCCCGTATACCAGCACGATCGTATGGAAGAGCGCAAACAGCCCGCTCCCGACGCAAAACAACCCGCGCGTGGTCTTTGAACGCCTGTTCGGCGATGCCGAAACGACGGATCCGAAAGTCCGGGCCGCGCGCATGCGGCAACAGCGCAGCGTGCTCGATTCTGTCACTGAAGAGGTTGCGAACCTCCAGGGCTCGCTGCCTGCATCAGACCGCGCGAAGCTGACCGAATACCTATCGGCGATCCGCGACGTCGAACAGCGCATCCAGCTCGCCGAGGCGCAGAGCGATCAGCAGCTGCCGCTGGTGGATCATCCCGCCGGCATTCCCACCGACTGGGAAGCGCACATGCGGCTGATGATCGACTTGCAGGTGCTTGCCTATCAGTGCGATCTGACGCGCGTCATCACTTTCATGGTGGGTCGTGAGCACAGTGGCATGACCTACCCGCAGATCGGCGTGGCCGACGCGCATCATCCGATCTCGCACTATGCCGGAGAGCTGCCGAAGATCGAGAAGGTGGCGAAGATCAACGCCTATCACGTCAAGCAGTTCGCCTATTACCTCGAGCGCCTGCAAGCGACGCCCGACGGAGACGGGACGCTGCTCGATCACATGACGATGATGTATGGTGCCGGCATTGCCGACAGCAACAGCCATGATCCTTACGACATCCCGATTGTTCTTGCCGGCGGTGGCGCCGGTCTGCTGAAGGGCGGCCGTCACATCCGCATGCGCGATACGCCGCTCGCCAATCTGCACCTCACGCTGCTCGATCACTTCGGCATCGTCATGGACAAGTTCGGTGACAGCAACGGGCGCGTGGACGCGAAGATACTGTCGCTATAGGTATGGCTGTGCGCACGATATTCGTGGTCCTCGTCGCGCAGGCGGCGCTCGTTGCCGCCGGCGCCGACGTGCGCCTCATCAAGTCGATACGCAGCAAAGACGTGACGGCGGTGCGCGCGCTCATCAAGCAGCGTATCGATGTCAACGCTCCGCAGGGTGATGGCGCGACCGCGCTCCATTGGGCTGCGCATGTCGACGATCTTCCTATCGCCGATCTGCTGATCCGCGCCGGCGCAAAAGCAGCCGTAGCAAACGAAAACGGGTTTACGCCGCTGCACCTGGCGTGCACGAACCGGAATGCAACAATGGTCGAGCGCCTGCTCTCGGCCGGCGCCGATGCGAACGCGGCATCTTTGAACGGCGAAACTGTGCTGATGACGTGCGCGCGCTCGGGCGGTGCGCAGGCCGTGAAGGCGCTCCTCGTGAGGGGAGCTCGCGTCAACGTCAAAGAGAAGGCGCACGAGCAGACCGCACTGATGTGGGCCGCCGCACAGCGGCATCCCGATGTCACGGAGCTCCTGATCGAAGCCGGCGCCGAGATCAACGCCCGGTCCCGCACGTACGCGCAGACCGTGGTGGGGGAGCAGACGCAGCGGTTCGGCCGCGAAGAGCTGAATTACACCGTGCTTCGTGGGGGAAGTACGCCGCTGCTGTTCACTGCACGGTCGGGTGATACCGCATCGGCACGCGTGCTCCTCTCAGCTGGGGCGAACGTCAACGACGCGTTGCCCGATGGCACCAGCGCGCTGGTGCTCGCCGCGCACAGCGGTCATGGAGAGACCGCGGCGATGCTGCTGGAGAAAGGTGCGAATCCGAACTCCGCCGACAACGGCTATACCGCGCTCCATGCTGCGGTGCTGCGAAGCGACGTCCGGCTGGTCGAGTCTCTCCTTGCTCACAAGGCGAACCCTGACGTACGCACGACCAAAGGCACTCCGTTACGCCGCGACACGACTGACTTCAATCTGCCTGCAACCCTCATCGGGTCTACACCCTATCTTCTTGCCGCACGTTTCCTCGAGCCGGCGCTCATGAAGGCGCTCGCCCGGGGCGGCGCCGATGTGACGATGACGATGAAAGACGGCACGACGGCGCTGATGCTCGCCACGGGGGCAAGTTCCGGCAACAACGCGACGCGCCGCGGAATTGCTGTGATCGATGGAGGAGTAGTGGAGCCGGAAAGCGCGGTGCTGGAAAGCGTCGCGGCGGCGATCGAGCTGGGCGCCGACGTAAATGCTTCGAATCAGGCCGGCGACACGGCGCTGCATACAGCAGCGACACGCGGGCTGAACACGGTGGTGCAGCTCCTGGCCGACAAAGGGGCGCAGTTGAATGCGAAGAACAAACGCGGGCTGACGCCGCTGGCCGCGCTGATGCCCGCCAACACCGCGTCCCGTCGCCGCGGAGCGGCGATTACGGCTGCCGCAATCGCTGATGACGACACGCCTAACGAACCTGTTGCGCGCGAGGCGGCGCACCCCGACACGATCGCGCTGCTGAAAAAGCTCGGAGCTACCGAATAGGTGTCCCAACGCAAAGACGCCAAGGCGCAAAGAATTGCTTTCAAAAGAATTCCCTGCGTCTTGGCGACTCTGATGCGTTGAGACAGTATCTATCGCGGCTGGGCGGTTCGTCCGCCGCCTGAATTTCCACCGCCACTGCTTCCGCCCGAGTAACCCCCGCTCGACGCACCGGAGGACCCCGACGACCCTGACGAAGAAGACGAGCTGGCGCCAGAGCTCGAGCTGGACCCAGAGTCGACGCTCCCGCGGCTGCGAACGCCGCGCGTGGAGCTCGGCGAGCGGCTTGTGGGCGTGGCGGTTTCACCAGTGGTGGTGCTGCCCGATCCTGCCGGTCGCACCCGCGTGTAGCCGCGGCCGTTGACGACGACTCCGCTGCCCCCTTGCGAGTCCGGGGATCCCGGCGGTGCGATGCTGTCGCCAGAGCCGATGCCCCCGCCGTAGTAGTAGCCGCCTCCGGGAACTCCGTAATAGTTGTAGTTGGAGTAGTTCGGATAGAACGGCGATCCGTAGCGATAGATGTAGCTTGGGCCCCAGTAGGACCTGGTACGCGAAGGGCGAGTAGTAGTAATAGCTGCTATAGAACGGGTCATACATCGGATAGGGATACATCGAGCTGCCCGTCATGTAGGCAGTCGAGCCGCCCGCCGACGCCGCTCCGTAGGATGTCGAGGCCGCCAATGAGCGGCGCTCGACCTGGAACTTCTCGGGATAGGCCTGCGCCACCATGAGATCGATGACGTTTGGAGATACGCCGTTATCTGCCAGCTGGATGAGTACGCGCCTGTTCAGCTGGAATCGAGCGTTGGCTTCGTCGAGCACGGCCTCGAGCGCCTCGGACTGCACCTTCGCGCTCGCCTCGATAATGTCTTCGATGCTGAGCGCCGCCGTCGACGTACCCGCCGGGCTGGCGTATCGATCGCTCGATCGCCGATACCGCCGTACTCGGACATCGGCAACGCCGTCGACGACCGTCGCTTGCGAGTCGACCCACTGCCCATTGGCCAGAAGCGTAATCCCAGAGATCACGCGCTTTGGCCCGCCGGCGCATGTGAGCTCGACGTTCGTGAAGAGACGCTCGCCGTCGCGCGACCAGTTGCTGGTCTGAGTCCCGCTGCAATCCCGTTGCGACAGCGGTTGCGCCGAGCCGTCGGCCATGATGTTTTGCTCGAGGACGGTCTTGCCGTCGACGGTGGTCGTGACTACCACGCCGAATTGTCCGGATGGCCGGACACATACCATCGTCCCCTCCTGGACAGCGGCCGAATGTCCGCTCTGGGCCCGAAGGACAGTCCAACATCCGAGATAGGGATTCCATCGCGAGTCGAATTCGGTCGACGTCTCCTGTGCCAGGGCTGGCGCCGACGAGAGCAGCGCAAGCAGGGCGGCCAGGATCAATTTATGTCTCATACGTTCATCCTTCGGATCTAAAACATATAGTGAATACCGGCGGTGACCTTGAAGCCGGCGAGATCGATCGGCGCGAAGTCGATGAAGTCGCTGTCCGGGGTGCCGCTCGACCAAAGATAGCGCCCTTCGCCGCTGAGATACAGGCGCTTGTAGACCCGCACGTCCACACCGCCGAAGAGGTGCGCGCTTGGCGTCCAGCCCGACGACCGGAACGTGTCGGTGAAGACGTCCATGTTCGTGGTGTCGACGTCGATGAAGTCGCCAAACTGCAGGAATTCGTAGTGCAGCAGACCGCCGCCCGCGCCGACATACGGGGTAACCGCCGCCGGAATGAACGCGCGGCTGCTGACTTCGCGACCTCTCGGCGTGATTGCGAACTTAACGCTGCCGGCGAGGTTCCACTCTGTCAGTCTGGTCGTCTGGGTGATGGGCAGCCGCTGATTGTCGACGAAGTCGCGGTACTCCGAGTCCTTGCTCGTCCGCGCGTAGTCGAACCCTCCGATGGCGCTCAGCCGCGGGGCCATCGCCATTTCGACGTCCACTCCTAGGGCCGGGGCGTTGAAATCCTTGCGATCGACCGTGAGATGGTCCTGGACGAATGTGAAGAGGTCGCTGTTCGCGCTGGAGAACAGCCAGCCGCTGCGGAAGCCGATCATGCCTTTAGGGCTGCTGAAAAGGAAATCAGGTGACGGCTGTGCGCGGACAGGAACGGGCGACAACGCGAGCACGGCACACGCCAGGGCGAGAGCCGGACCAAAATTGCGAATCAAGGCGACCTCCTTGTAGGTGCAGCGCACCCAGTTGCAAGGACGGCACCAAGCGAAAACCCCGGAATTCATTGGTATTTCAAGGATAGCACCGTACTCGCGCGAAGACGGGCGTCCTGTCCGATGGCCAGAGTGCCTTGACACTAAGTGTTATAACACCTATAATGCTTGTGTGAGCCTGACAACCCTCCGCGACGAGCTCAAGATGAGCAAGCCGTTCAAGTCGGTCGAAGAGGAGGCCATTCTCAGCATCGCGCGAACGGCCGCCCTCCTCGAGCACGCGGGAGCGGAGGCACTGAAGCCGTTCAAGCTGACGATTACTCAGTACAACGTGCTGCGGATTCTCCGCGGCGCGGGAGACTCTGGGCTCTGCCGCAATGAAGTCGGGCAGAGGCTCGTGACAAAAGTGCCCGATGTCACGCGGCTCCTGGACCGCATGGAGGCGGCGGGCCTCATCGTGAGGCAGCGCGGCGGAGAGGACCGGAGGTATGTGGCGACTCGGATCACGGAAAAAGGGTTGAAGCTGCTCGACAGGATCGACCGAGAGCTGCCTGCGATACATGGACGACAGCTTGGCCACGTCGGCCAGAAGCGGCTGCGCGAGCTGATCGCCCTTCTGGAGGAAGTGCGCGCGGTGCCGTGAGGGAATTTTTTGTGACCTATAGGTGTTTACACATATAGCGTCGAAACACATAACTCGTATTGCTGACCCTAGCGTTTCAACATTCGTAGAGCCGACCTCATTAACTCGTAGTGCCGACCCTCATTAACTCGTAGTGCCGACCTTCAGGTCGGCCAGAAGGAGACAATATGACCGCCCAGACCACCATCGCCGTCCGCCCGCTCGAGATCGACCGCAGCCACTCGGATGTTGCCTTTCAGGTTCGCCACCTGCTCAGCAAAGTGCGCGGCCGCTTCAACGACTTCGCCGGCACGATCGAGTTCGACGAGTCGAACCCGGACAACTCGCGCGTCGACGTCACGATACAAGCCGGCAGCATCGACACCGCCGAGCCCGATCGCGACAAACACCTTCGCAGCGCCGATTTCTTCGACGTCGAGAACTACCCGACGCTCAGGTTTGTCAGCACGTCGGTAACGCCACGCGGCGGGAACGATTACGACGTGAAGGGCGACCTGACGATCCACGGGGTGACGCGGCACGTCGTGCTGCCTGCGACATTTGTTGGCGCGGCGACCGACCCGTGGGGAAACCAGAAGTCGGTGTTTGAGGCCGAATTGCCCCTGAACCGGAAGGATTTCGGGCTTACGTGGAACGCGGCGCTCGAAACGGGTGGGTTCCTTGTAGGGGATGAAGTACGAGTGTCGCTCTCAATTCAGGCCAAATAATACCTGAACCTGCATCGTAGATTGGAGGATTGGAAGATTGCCAGAATGTTTTCAGAGGGTAGAGGGTCGATTCGGGGAATAATTGTCTGAATCTTCAATCGTCCACTGACAACATTCTGACAATCTTACGATCTGCTCCAATCTATCAATGCCATTTTCTGATTTGAAGCTCCACCCCGATCTATTGCGCGGTGTGAAAGACCTCGGTTTTCAGCGGCCGACGCCGATTCAGGCCGATGCCATTCCGCCCGCCCTGGCTGGACGCGATTTGCTCGCCTGTGCCCAGACGGGGAGTGGAAAAACCGCAGCCTTCCTGCTGCCGATTCTCAATGGGCTGATGCAGAAGCCCCGCACCCGTCCGGGGACGACGCGCGCGCTTATCATCACGCCGACGCGCGAGCTCGCGGCACAGATTGTCGAAGATCTGAAAGACCTCACCGTCCACACGCCGATCAGCGGCTTCGCGGTGTACGGCGGCGTCGGCATGGGTCCGCAGGAGCATGCCTTCCGCAGCGGCGTCGACCTGATCGTCGGCACGCCTGGCCGCCTGCTCGATCATTTCCGCCAGCCGTATGCGAAGTTGGGAGGCCTCGAGTACCTCGTGCTCGACGAGGCGGATCGCATGCTCGACATGGGGTTTCTGCCCGATATCAGGCGCGTGCTTCGGCACATTCCGACCAAGAGGCAGACGCTGTTCTTCAGCGCGACGATGCCCGATCCGATCGTGAAGTTGTCGCAGGAGATGCTGCACAACCCCGCAATGATCAACCTCGAGCGGAAGGCGGCGCCGGCCACCGGCATCACGCAGGCGATCTATCCGGTTCCGTCGCACCTGAAGCAGAATCTGCTGCTGTCGCTGCTGAACAAGGGAGACGTGAAGGAAGCGCTGGTCTTCACGCGCACGAAGCATCGCGCCGATCGTCTGGCGAAGCACCTCGAGCACCACAAGGTCAGCGTGCAGCGCATCCACGGTAACCGATCACAGTCGCAGCGCACCGAGGCGCTTGCCGGCTTCAAGAACGGCAAATATCGGGTGCTCGTCGCGACCGACATCGCGGCGAGAGGGATCGACGTGACGGCACTCGGGCACGTCATCAACTTCGACGTGCCTGCCGCGCCGGAGGACTATATTCACCGCGTCGGCCGCACAGCGCGCGCAGAACTGACGGGATCGGCGTTTACTTTGGTTGCGCCCGAGGACGAGGGCAGCGTCCGCGACATCGAGCGCGCCATCAACAAGCGGCTGCCGCGCGTGACGGTGCCCGATTTCGACTACACAGCGCGAGGAGAGCAGCGACTCGAGGTACCGCACGCGCAGCGCATCGCGGAGATTCGCACGCGCAAGGCGGAGGAACGGCAGCGCGCGAGAGCGAATGCGGATCGGCGCACGAGACATGGTCACGGGCAGCCCCAGGCGCACGGTCAGGGCCCGGGACAGCGGCAGGGACAAACCCACGGCCAGGGCGATCGTCCCGCAGGTCCACGGCCGCACGGAGTGAAACCGTTTCGGCCTCGCCGGACCCGTCCTCACTGAATGGGTAGATGGGAAGATCGGAGATTGAAGATTGTTGTCAGATTGATGACGGTCGATTGGAACAATACACAGCAGTAATCTACCAATCGCAAATCGTCAATCTGACAACATTCTTCCAATCTACCAATCGTCCCCAATCTTCCAATGTCTATTTCACGATTTTCCGCTCAAAGATCATTTCTCTCTGAGCCCCGGGATCGATCACGGTGAAGTCTGCCGGAATTTCGAACAGCTGCGGCGGCGGCTCGGATCGGGTGATATTTGTGAGCCGATAGGTGGTCTCGCCGAAGCGCGGGTCGGATTGTCGGCTCATCACCAGCACCTTCAGGTCTGGCGAAAACCAGCGCTCCGACACCACGTGAATCGGCAGCTCGTTGCCGATTTGTCCCGCCGGGATCGTCAGCGTTGTGCGGGTGCCTTCGACAGCCACGCCTTCCATGAACTGAGTGCCGAGCGATTCGACGACCGGTGTCTGGCCGGGCATCGCCGATATCGATTCCACCCGATTGACCATGACGCCGCCGCTGGCCTCATGCGGCGGCGGTGCTGCGAATTCGAACTTCTGGACATTGACGCCGGCATTGGTGTTCGGGCCGCCCATGGCGATCGTGTTCCCCATCATCATGCGCGGCCCGCCGGGCATCTTATGGGCGGTTCGGCTGTTCAGGTCGAGCATCACCATGGTTCCGGTCGTGGGATCGGAAATCTGCACATTCCGCATCTCATTGCCGCGGGGGCCGTTGATGAGCGGGCCGAACATCGCAAATCCCTGCTCGCGGCGCGTCCGTCCCTGACCGTCGCGGCTGATCTGGGCTTTGTTCTGCCTGACGATCCGATTCCCGTCTGCGAGGTGCTGGACGACATCGGTCACGGCTTCCGCCGAGTACGGCGCTCCGGTCACCGGCTCGGTGTCGAGCGCGATCGGACCGGACATGAACTCGATGTTGATCGGCGATGCGTAGGTAAACACGTCGGGTTGACCCTGGGCGCGAACGCTCAGCGCACACGACAAGACGATCAACATGATCAGCGACAATCTGCGGTTCATCGAGACCTCCAGGGATAAATCGATCCGCTGGTGGAGACGCGAATGGCGCGCGCCATTCCGTCCTCGCCCAGCAACACGTCGGCTTCGACAAGCTCGTTCGGGTGATCGAGCGGCGATCGCAGAGTCCCGAGCGAGGCGCGCGGCATCTGCACGCGGACGAGTTGGAACGATCCCGTCAACTCCTGCTCGGTCATCGGCATCAAGGGAATGAACACATCTGGTGATTGAGTGATAGGCGATTGGGCGATTGGCGTGATTGGTGATTGGATGATTGGTGGTTCAGAAGAGGCCGCACGCGCGCCGGGTGTCTGTTTCATGTGCGTCGTGGGCCGCGAAAGCGCAGGGCGGATCGTGGGTTGCGCGTGGGTGGACGGCTTAGCAGATGCGACCTGTGTGTCGACGGCCTTCTGCTGGACCTGCTCGACACGCGTCTCGCTTACAGCCGGCGGGGCCTCCCGAACCACCCATGCGATTCCGGGTCCGAGCACCGCCATCACAACCACCGCGGCGATGACGACGTGCGTGGTGCTCGGCCTGAGCCAGGGCGCCGGCGATATGTCCAGCGTTGCTATGACACGCGACTCGAGATGCGCGGCTTCGAGGCGCTCATCGTCGCGCGCGATGCTGCTCAACAGCTCGCTCAGCAGTTGTTCTTCGTGGGTATCAGCCATCTCTTCCCTCTGCCCTCGTCCCTATGCGCTCCTGCCTTTACGCGGCGAGGCCGCGCTTCGGCGAGGCGGCTGCCCTCGGCTCTGTCAGTGCTTTTTACATCGAGAAGTGTTCTGCATCGTTCAATCAGCATCTGCCTGGCGCGGCTTAGCCGCGACCGCACAGTGCCGACAGGGCACCTGACGATCGCCGCCGCATCTTCATACGAAAGGCCGTTCAGCTCGCAGAGTACGACGACCTCCCGGTAGTGTACCGGCAACCGCAGGATCGCCTGCCGCAACCCGCGCGAGGCCTGCGCGCGCGCGATTGCCTCTGCCGGGTCGCTCGAAATCGCGAATGGCGCCTCGTCCTGACCTGCGATTGCGTCGATGTTGACTTCGATCCCCGCCCGGCTGCGTTTGTATCGCTGCAGCACCAGATGCCGTGCAATGCCATATAGATAGGTCGAGAGCGACGCGACTGCCGGATCGAATCGACACGCGGCCTTCGTCAACGCGACGAAGACGTCCTGGGTCACATCCTCGGCGGCTTCGATGGAGCCGAGCATCTGCCGGCTGAACCGGTAGACGGTTGCGTGGTGGCGCCGAAAAATAATGGCCAGTGCCTCGCGATCGCCGCCGGCCATGCGGTCGAGGAGCTCGGGGTCTGTCAGTTCGGTCGTCACGCTCATGGAGTGATTGGCGCGCGGCTGCCTGTACGTTCCAAATGTTAACTCGCCGCACCAGATTCGACAGCTAGCGGGCGGAAGCAGTCTGGACCGCCTCGGACCATCGGCGCTCGCCGATCTGCTGCCTCCACATGGCGAAGTACAGCCCCTTCTGGGCGACGAGATCGTCATGGCGCCCCGTCTCGACGATGCGGCCGCGTTCGAGTACGTAAATGCGGTCGGCATGGAGAATGGTCGACAGGCGATGCGCGATGAGAATGGTGATCGACTCGCCGGTGTTGGCGACGTCGCGGATGGTTTCGACGATGCCCTCCTCGGTGAGGGAGTCGAGCGATGACGTCGCTTCGTCGAACACGAGCAGCTGTGGCCGCCGCAGCAACGCCCGCGCGATCGACAGGCGCTGCTTCTCCCCGCCGGACACTTTGACACCGCCTTCGCCGATGACTGTGTCGAGTCCGTTCGACGCGCGCGCCAGCAGGCTGTCGCACGACGCGCGCCGCAGCACGTCGAGACATTCGGCGTCTGTGGCGTGCGGGTTGACGAAGAGCAGGTTCTCGCGAATCGTGCCGGAGAAGAGCTGCGTGTCTTGTGTCACGAAGCCGATGCGCTCGCGCAGGGCATCCAGGTCGATTTCGTCGCTCGGGATGCCGTTGTACAGAATCCGCCCGGATTCTGGCGGATACAGGCCGACCAGCAGCTTGACGAGCGTGGTTTTTCCCGCACCGGACGGGCCGACAAAGGCGATCGTCTCGCCGCGCCGCGTGTGAAAGGTGATGTTGCTGATCGCCGGCGACGCCGCCGATCGGTGCTGAAACGTCACCCGATCGAAGTCGAGCGTGCGCATATCGTCCAGCGGGAGAGGGTCGACAGGTTTCGGCTCTTTCGGGATCTGCAGGATGCTCTCGAACATATTCAGCGAGGCTTCGGTCTCGCGGTAAATGTTGATGATGTTGCCGAGCTCCTGCAGCGGTCCGAAGATGAAGAACGAGTAGATCCACAGCGAGAAGAACTGACCTACCGTGATATCGCGGGTATAAATGAGGTAAAGCATCAGGAACAGGATGCTCGTCCGGAGAAAATTCACCGCAGTGCCCTGAATGAAGCTCAAGCTCCGCAGATACTTCACCTTCTTCAGTTCCAGCTTCAGGATGCTCCCGGTAGTGCTGTTCAGCCGTTTGATTTCCTGCTGTCCCAATCCGAGGCTCTTGACCAGCTCGATGTTGCGCAGCGATTCGGTCGTCGACCCCGCCAGCGCCGTCGTCTCCGCCACGATCTGTTTCTGAATCGTCTTGATCCGCTTGCTCAGTACGGAGCTGATGATGCCGAGGACCGGCACCGTCAGCAGGTACACCGGCGCGATGAGCCAGTGCACCGTGAAGGCGTAGACCATGACGAAGATGATGCCGACGAGCGACGTGAAGAGGACGTTGATCGACGCCGAGATAAGACGCTCGACGTCCGACCGCACCTTCTGCAACTTGCCGAGTGTCTCGCCGCTGCGCTGATCTTCGAACACTGAGTACGGCAGCTCGAGCGAATGGCGGATGCCGTCGGAGTAGAGCTCGGCGCCAAGGCGCTGCGTGATCAGGCTGATGTAGTAGTCCTGGAAGTTTTTCGCCACCCGCGAGACGAACGCCACACCCACCGCGGCGGCGAGCAGCAGCGTCACGCCACGGAAGAACTCGCGGGTCGTGTACTCGGCGAACCGCGTCGCGTAGTTGTCGATGACGTATCGGAAGATCAGCGGGTCGAGCAGCGAGAAGACCTGGTTGATGGTGGCGAGAACGAGCGCCAGCGAGATGAGCGGCCAGTACTTGCGCAAATACGAGAAAAGCAGCGCCATTTCAGGGACTATACCCGAATGTTTACACCATCGTCGTATGGCGTGCCCGCTCGCCGTTACCTGCAGTTCCCATACTGGCGTACTGTGCGTATAGGGCTTTTCACCGAATTGGAGACCGGCGTCCCGTGCAGCCGCGCGGGCACCAATCAGCTCCACGGCGCCGGGTTCTGGTTCTTTCAGGACAGCGCGATAACCGCGAGCACGGATTCGCCCCCACGGATGCCGCGGGCCGACCGGTCAAGCCGGAGGTACGCACCAGATGTCGCTGCGTTACCGGTTCTGAGCGGTAGATCGCGGGTAGCGCGCGCTCGTGCGCGAGTGCAGTACTCTACTGCCGCATGAGCACCCTCGACAGGGCGGAGTTGATCCTTCTCGGGGCCATTTGGGGAGGTTCCTTTCTGCTCATGCGGATCGCCGTCCCAGAATTCGGCGCCATTCCGCTGATCGCGGCGCGCGTAGGCATCGCCGCGGTGTTTCTGATCCTGGTGTTGGCGCGCCGTGGCGGACTGGAGCATTTACCCAGGAATGCTGCTGGTCTGAGCGTGCTCGGCGCGATCAATTCGGCGATCCCGTTCTCGCTGTTTGCGTACGCCGTTTTGTCGGTCACAGCCGGTTTTGCCGCTGTGCTCAATTCGACGGCGCCGCTATTCGGGGCGCTGGTCGCCTTCGCCTGGCTTCGAGAGAGGCTCGCGCCGATCCGTGTCGCGGGTCTCATCGTCGGATTCGCAGGCGTGCTCGGTACTGGTGTGGGGGCGGCTATCGTTCACGCGCGATGGCGGGGGTTGGGCCGTACTCGCCGGACTCACGGCGTCGATCCTCTACGGCATTTCCGCCAACTATACGAAGAGGCGATTGAGCGCAGTCGATCCGCTGGTGATTGCGACCGGCAGCCTCATCGCGGCGACCGTTCTCCTTCTGCCTTTGGCCTGGGCGTTCTGGCCGGCGACCCCGCCGAGCGTCGAGGGCTGGGTTAGCGCGGCACTGCTTGCGGTTTTTTGTACGGGGATTGCCTACATTCTCTACTTCCGGCTCCTCAGTCGTATTGGACCGTCGAAGGCATTGGCGGTGACCTACCTGATACCAGCGTTTGGGGTCTTGTGGGGGTATCTGTTTCTAGCCGAACCGATTACCGCGAGTATGGTGCTGGGTTGCGCAGTCATTCTGGCGGGGACGACCCTGGCAGCCGGCGTCGTGTCGGGCCCGCGGTGAGGTGGAACCCATCCGCTTCGCGCCCCGTATTACCGGTTAGTGAGGTGCGTATGCCGATTCGCCGTCTGACCCGATCGCGCGTAAATGGAAACATCGCGGGAGTCTGCGCCGGAATGGCGGAGTATTTCGAGGTCGATGTCGTCGTCGTCAGAGTTGCGTGGGTTGTGTTCTCGATTATTCCCGGTGCCATCATCGGTGGCGTGCTGGCCTACCTGGCTGCGTGGCTCATCATCCCGGAAAGCGCCGACGCCACAAGCGTGCCGGTTGGCCGGCGGTTGACGCGCTCTACAACCGACAAGCGGATCGCCGGCGTGTGCGGCGGCCTGGCGGAATACTTCGCTGTCGACCCGACGGTCGTGCGCCTCGTCTGGGTGATTGTTTCCATCCTCGGCTGCGCCGTTATCGGCGGTGTCATCGCGTATGGGCTCGCGTGGCTGATTATTCCGCCGTCGCAGACCGTCTCGATGTCGACGCCCGTGCAGGCATCCACCGCGTAGTCACCGGCATCACCGTGCTTTGCGCGCCCGGACAGCGCTGGCGAATTCCTGAAGCGAGAGCTCGACGCTCTTGCGGCCGAGACGCCGCGCGATCGGCTCGATGATCCAGGTTAGCATCCGCGGAAAGGCACGGCTCAGTCCCATGGTCTCCATCTCGACCGCCACGCCTCCGTCGCGCTCGATGAGCCGGCTCAGAGTGGCCGCGCGCCACAAGTAGCCGCTGCCCTGACCAGCAGGCAACAGCTGTTCGGTGGTCTCGCCCGCGTCTTTGACCTCGCGGATTTCGTCAGACGTCGAGATGGAATACGCTGTCGTGCTGGTCGGAAAGAAGAACTTGATCGACGCGCTCACCTGCAAGACAGCGGTGACCCCCGCGGCGCCCTCTTTGATGCGCAGCTGAACATGATACGTGTCGCCGTCGCGCCTGAGCAGCCGCGATGAGGTAATGGCTCTGTACACGGCGTGATAGTTCTCGTACGCAGATGAGATAGCCAATGCGTCGGCAAGCGTCACGCGATCGATGAAGGTCGCGCCGGTCCAGTGATGCACGAGCCCGTCAGGAACCGAGATGATGCCATCTTGCCGGGCCGGACGTACTATCACTTCGCCGTCGCGCGGCACGGCCAGCGACCGGTGTTCTTCAAGAAAGACTTTCGTCGCATCGGCTATGTATCGCTCATATGCAGCGGTCGACTCGGGCTGGAGCTCCGCGGCGACGGTCCGCACGTGCAGGACACAAAGCAGCAGTAGTCCGCTGACGGGCCAAGCCATCGCAGAGCGGAGGCGCTTCATGAGAAGTACGTTACCAAACAATCAGGTGTGACTGTCAGTTTTCAGAATGATTGCGCGAGCCGCACGCACCAGCTCTGCGTTGCTCTCTGCCAACGAGCCGTCAGGGAGCCTTAAAGTGTCTTCGAATCCGGTTCGCGTGTGGTATTGGCGCCGGGCCGCAAGCTCGACGAGATGCCACGCGCAATGTCCCATTCCATGCAGCAGCCGCGGAGGCGCGACGCCTGAGAGGACCGACTCAATCTGAAGAAGGTTGGCCCGCGCGCTGCACGATGCTTCTGCCGGCTCGAGCAGGATTCGCAGGCACTTGTCGGCAAGGCCGCTCCTTGTGAGCGCCGCGGCCGCGGGCGCGTTCCAGATACCGGCTTCGACGCCGATGCCCATATCCAGCAGCAGTTCCATGACCTGTGCGGCGCCGGCTTCATGAAGGTTGACGGAGGCGAAGTCGGGCAGCGTCTTCCAGGCTTGAATGGTGGAAATGCGACGCCTGAGGTCCGGGATTATCCACGCCCCGGTTCCAATGCCCACCGGCGTTCCAGGACACGCGAATCGAATGGCGTCGACCGCATGTGCGACGTCCTCGGGCGCGAGCGACTCGTGTCCATCCACGTCGCGCACGTGGATGTGGATCGCCTCCGCACCCGCCGCCACGGAGGCACGCGCCTCCGTGGCTTGCTCCGCTGGTGTCAGTGGAATGGCGTGATGGTCGGCGCGTGTGCGTGTGCCGTTGAGAGCCGCCTGGACCATCAGCGGCCGACGTTCAGCATCACCGCGCCGTACACGCGATGTCCGTAACGCGCCTCGTTGCCGAAAAATGCCGACGCCTCGTCCTTGGATGGAACAGCCAGGAATCGATAGTCGCCGCGGAATCCCCAGCGCCCCGCGTACCACTTCACGCCGCCGCCGACGTTGCTGGCGAAAAGAGTGTCGGTTTCATCGATACCGAACGCTTCGCGACTGAAGAGACTGAGACCGCCGACGCCGCCGGTGACATACGGCACAATCGACGAACCGTTTGCCAGCGACACGACGACGTTACCTGAGTAACTGAGGACGTCGGGTGTTCTCACGGTGCTCGGATACCCGAAGTCCAGGCTTTGCGAGATGCCGATTGAGCTCGCCACCTCACCCTCGACACCGATAAAACGATTGATATTGTAAGTTACGCCCCCGCCGAACTGATAGCTGCCAAAACTTGGTGCGGACGTCTCCTTGTTCTCGGTAAAGAACAGACCGCCCACGGGGATCAACGTGATCTCCGCGCGCCCGGCTCCTGCCGGACCTTCCTGCGCGTATGCGTGACTGACGCCGCCGAATAATGCGAGCACAAATCCGAGAGCTGCTAGTCGTTTCATATGAATCCTCCTGCGCCGCTGTAGTGCAGGAGAGATGCCGTGGATGGTTTGGGTGGTTTGTGGTTGGTGGTTGGTAGTTAGTGGCTCGTAGCAAAAGCATTTAGCTACCGACCACCCACCACCAACCACCAACCAAGCCGCGCCGGCATTTCGGCACGGCGCCGACGCGTCGGCAGGCACGCCGGTTACCCGCACGTCACAAGCGCGCGGTTTGCTTCGTTTTTCTCTCTGCTGTGTCGCCTGACCGTAGTTGGAAAGGAACTTGCGAGATGGGTCGCCATGATGAAACGCATGCTTCTGATGTTGGTGGCGATGGTCCTGATTATCGCGGGACTCGGGTTCGTGAAATTTCAACAGATACAAACCGCAATCGCACAGGGCGCTTCATTCCAGCCTCCGCCCGAAGCGGTCACGACCATCATGGCGCAGCAGGTCGAGTGGCCTCAGACGCTCAGCGCCATCGGATCGGTCGCCGCGGTCCAAGGGGTGGTCGTGAGTGCCGATCTCTCCGGTACGGTCGACCGCGTTGCATTTGATTCTGGCAAAGCCGTGCGGAGAGGTGACGTGCTCGTCGAGCTCGACACGCGCCAGGAGCGCGCGCAGCTGGCGGCTGCAGAAGCCCAGAGCGATCTCGCGCGCACGAATTTCGACCGGATGGAGGGGCTGCTCAAAGACAACGTCATTTCCCGTGCCGAATTCGATCGCGCGACGGCAGAGGACAAGCAGACCACCGCGCGGGTTGGCGAGATCCGGTCCGCAGTTGAGCGCAAGCTCATCACCGCGCCGTTCTCCGGGATTCTCGGCATCCGGCAGGTGAACGTCGGCCAGTACTTGTCGAGCGGCGATCCGATCGTTCAGCTCCAGTCCCTCGATCCCATCTACGTCAACTTCGATGTGCCGCAGCAGGCGACCTCTCAGATGCGTGTTGGACGGGACGTGCGTATTGCGAGCGCTGAAGGCAATGGAGATACCGCCGTTGAATTTCATGGGCGGATCACGGCAATCGACTCGGTCGTGAATGCCCAGACGCGCAACATCCAGGTGCAGGCGACGCTGGCGAATCCCGAAGGACGGCTGCGGCCCGGCATGTTCGTCCAGACGGAAGTGGTGATGGGAGCCGGCCGCCCCGTGATGGCACTGCCCGCGACGGCTATCAGCTACGCACCCTACGGTGATTCGGTCTTCGTCGTTGGAGAAATGAAAGGGAAGAACGGCGAGTCGTATCGCGGCGTCCGACAACAGTTCGTGAAGATCGAGGGATCGCGGGGCGACCAGATCGGTGTGACGTCTGGCGTGAAGGCGGGCGAAGAAATCGTTACGTCCGGCGTGTTCAAGCTGCGCAACGGCGCCGCCGTGCTCGTCAATAACAAGGTGCAGCCGGGCAACAACCCGGCGCCAAAGCCCGAGGACAACTAATGCGTCTCACGGATCTGTTCGTCAAGCGGCCGGTCCTGGCGATCGTCGTCAGTCTCGTCATTCTGATTGCGGGCCTGCAGTCGATTCGGGCCTTGAGCGTCCGGCAGTACCCGCGCAGCGACATCGCGGTCGTTCGCGTAACAACTGCCTACATCGGTGCGAACGCCGATCTGGTGCGAGGCTTCATCACGACGCCGCTCGAGCGCGTGATCGCAAGCGCCGACGGGATCGACTACATGGAATCGTCCAGCGCGCAGACGCTGAGCACGATTACCGTCCACCTCCGCCTCAACTACGACACGAACGCCGCGCTCACGCAGATTCAGGCGAAGGTCGCGCAGGTAAGGAATGATCTGCCGCCAGAGGCGGAGGCACCCAAGATCGAGCTCGAGACGGCCGATCAACAGTTCGCCGCCATCTATCTGGGATTCTCGTCGACCGATCTCGATCCAAATCAGATTACCGACTATCTGACACGCGTTGTGCAGCCGAAGCTCAGCGCCATCAGCGGCGTTCAGCGCGCCGACATCCTCGGCGCGCGCACGTTCGCCATGCGGATCTGGCTGAAACCCGATCGGATGGCGGCGCGCGGCATCTCGCCGTCCGCGGTGAGGGAAGCGCTCGCGCGCAATAACTATCTTTCTGCCCTCGGGCGCACCAAAGGGTCGATGGTGTCGGTGAATCTGATCGCCAACACCGATTTACGGACACCTGAGGAGTTTAGACAGCTGGTCGTGAAGGAGGAACACGGCACTGTCGTCCGGCTTGGCGAAATCGCCGACGTCGTGTTGGGTGCGGAGAACTACGAAGAAGACGTCCGATTCAACGGCGAGGCGGCCACGTTCATGGGCGTGTGGGTGCTGCCAACGGCGAACTCTCTCGACGTGGTTGGAAAGGTGAGGGACGCAATACCCGAAATCCGAGCTCAGCTTCCAGCCGGCATGAAAGTCGGCGTGCCGTACGATTCCACCGAATACATCCAGGACGCCATCAGCGAAGTCATCAGGACGCTGACCGAAACGTTGCTGATCGTCATCGTCGTCATATTCCTGTTCCTCGGATCCTTCCGCGCCGTCATCATCCCCGTCGTCGCGATCCCGATTTCGCTCGTGGGCGCGGTCTTTCTGATGATGGTGGCAGGGTTCACCATCAACCTTCTCACGCTCCTCGCGATTGTCCTGTCCGTGGGGCTTGTCGTCGACGATGCCATCGTGATGGTCGAGAATATCGAGCGCCATCTTCACGAAGGGAAGTCTGCGTATCAGGCGGCCATAGACGCCGCGCGTGAGCTGGTCGGTCCGATTATCTCGATGACGATCACGCTCGCGGCCGTCTACACACCCGTCGGGATTCAAGGCGGCTTGACTGGCGCGCTGTTCAGGGAATTCGCGTTCACGCTCGCGGGCGCGGTGATCGTCTCCGGCGTCGTCGCGCTGACCCTCTCTCCGATGATGGGCGCGAAGCTGCTTCGGGCTGGTGCCAACGAGCGTGGGTATGCAGGGTGGGTCAATCGGCGCTTCGAGAGCGTGCGTAGTGCGTACAGCCGGACGCTCGCGGGCACGCTGCGGTATCGACCCGTCGTGCTGGCGCTGTGGGCGATCGTCGCGCTGCTGACGGTGCCGTTCTACATGTTCTCGCAGCGCGAGCTGGCGCCGACAGAAGACCAGGGCTTCTTCTTCGGCATCGTCCAGGCATCGGCAAACGCGACGCTCGATCAAACGAAGTTGTACACCAAGTCGATTTACGACGTGTATCGGTCGCTCCCGGAAAGCGACAGCATTTTTCAAATCACCTTTCCGACTGGCGGGTTCGGCGGCATGACGACCAAGCCGTGGAGCGAGCGAAGCAAGACGACCGAGCAGCTGGTCATGGAGACGATGGGGCCGCTGTCGCAGATTCCCGGCATCCGCGTCATCCCGATTGTGCCGCCTCCGTTGCCTGGGGGAGGGGATTTCCCGGTCGACTTCGTGATCGCGTCGGCCGCAGAGCCTCAGCAGTTGAGCGAAGTTGCCAACCAGCTCGTTCAGAAAGCCTTCGCGAGCGGCTTGTTCATCTTTGCCGATGCCGATCTCAAGTTCGATCAGCCGCAGGCAGAGGTCGTGTTCGATCGCGACAAGGTGCGCTCGCAGGGTGTCAACCTCAGCCAGGCCGGCATGGACCTGTCGACGCTGCTCGGCGGCGATTACGTGAATCGCTTCAGCATTCAGGGGCGAAGCTACAAAGTCATTCCGCAAATCAAGCGCGCAGGACGGCTTTCGCCTGAGCAGCTGACCGACATCTACGTCACAGGCTCGGGTGACCAGCTCGTGCCTCTCTCGACCTTCGCCACGCTGCAAACCACCACACAACCGCGCGAGCTGAAGAAGTTTCAGCAGCTCAACGCGGTCCGCATACAAGGTGTGATCCCGCCTCCCGTTCCGCTCGATCAGGCGCTGCGCTTCCTCGAGGACGAAGCGCGCGCCACCCTTCCTCAAGGGTTCACGATCGACTACGCGGGAGAGTCGAGGCAGCTGCGGACGGAGGGGGGCAGGTTTCTCGGAACGTTCCTGCTATCGGCAATCCTGATTTATCTGGTGTTGGCCGCGCAGTTCGAGAGCTTCCGCGACCCGTTCATCATTCTTGCGGGCTCGGTGCCGCTGGCGATCTCCGGCGCGCTCCTGTTCTCGTTCCTCGGTTTCACGAGCCTCAACATCTACAGCCAGGTCGGGCTCATCACGCTCGTTGGTCTCGTCTCCAAGAACGGCATTTTGATCGTGCAGTTTGCCAACCATCTGCAGGAGACAGGCAAGGACAAGCTCGCCGCGATCATCGAGGCATCGGGCACGCGCCTGCGGCCGATCCTGATGACGACGGCAGCCACGGTAGTCGGCCATTTTCCGCTCGTGCTTGCGACAGGGCCTGGCGCCGGTGCGCGCAACAGCATCGGCATCATGCTCGTCACCGGCATGGTCATCGGATCATTCTTCACATTGTTTGTCGTGCCGTCGATTTACACGCTGCTGGCGCGCACACATCGCGCGGCGGAGCACGAGCCGGCCTTTGTGCCGTCGATCACGCCGGTTACGGAGACAGGAATATGAAACTCACGTTGATTCTTGCGTTTAGTCTGTTGCTGCCCGCTTCAGTGGCATCGGCACAGTCGGGCCGACCTGTAGGTGGGCACTACGAACAGACCGAAGTACGTAGTGCTGGCCTTCAGGCCAGCCAAACCCTGCAGCTGACCGTAGACGAGGCGGTGCGTCGCGCAGTCGAGCACAATCCGGATCTGGCTGCCGTCCGCTACGGCACCCAGGTTGAGGAAGCTCGCCTGTCGGAGAGCGAGAGCGCCTACGTGCCGGTGTTCTCGACGGTGTTGGGAACGTCGAGTAACGTAACGCCGCCGTCGAACTTTCTGTTCGGAGAGCGCGGGGTCGACACCAACGATTTGTTCACCTCGACCGGGGTGCGACAACGCGTGCCCTGGGGAGCGGGAAGTTGGCGACTGTCGTGGGACACGTCCCGGCAATCCTCGAACAGCCCGCTGACGAGCTTCGACCCTGCGCTGCAGTCAGGTTTTCAGATTGCCGTATCTCAACCGTTGCTGAGAGATCGCAAGATGGACCAGGCCAAGCAGCAAACCATCGTGGCGAAGCGCAATCTCGAGAGCTCCGAACTGAGAGTGCGCGAGGCCATGGTTCAGACGACTGCGGCGGTCAAGCAGGCGTATTGGACGTTCAAGGCCACGCTCGCCAATGTCACGCTGCAGCAGCGGTCGCTCGAGCTTGCCGAGGAGCTCGTGCATCAGAACACTGCGCGCGTGGATGTAGGCCAGATGCCCCCTCTCGATCGTCTGCAGGCAGAAGCCGAGGTCGCGCAACGCCGCGAAAACCTCATCCGGGCAAAGTCGACGGCTGGAGACGCGGAGGACCAGTTGCGCCGGCTGATCATGGATCCCGCAGACGCCTCGTTCTGGAGAGTGCACCTTGATCCGACCGACGAACCAACCTTAGGCAGCGTGCTGCCGGACGTCGATGCCGTTTCCGCAGGCAACTTCGACGCCCGCTTCGATCTCGAAAGAGCGCGGAAGGATCTTCAGAACATCGTGACGAACGTGGAGTTCTTCAGCGATCAAAAGCTGCCGGATGTGCGCCTGGAAACCTCATATCGGGGCAGCGGTCTCGGAGGTACACGGTTTCTTCGGACGGGAGAGTTTCCAGGCTCCATCGTCGGAACGGCGCGCCGAGGCTATGGCAGTGTGCTGGGGCAGATGTTCGACAGCTCCTATCCGACGTGGAGCGTTGGCCTCACCGTAAATTATGCGCTGGGCCGCAGTTTCGAAGAGGCTGGGCTCGCGCGAGCTCAGGTTGAGCGACGGCAGGCCACCGAACGGATTGCCAGCCTGCAGCTCGAAATCGCGGAGACGCTTCGTCAGGCGGTTCGCCAGGTGCAGAGCACGGCGGAGCGTATACAAGCTGCACGGGCCGGCGCAGGCGTGGCGCGCCAGCGCCTCGACGTCGAGCAGCGGCGATACGAAGTGGGGCTCTCCACGAGCTTTCTCGTCACGCAGGCGCAGCGCGATCTGCTCCAGACCGAAGTGAACCTGTTGCAGGCCACACTCGATCACCAATCTGCGCTCGTCAGCTTCGAGGCGCTTCAACAAGCGCCAGCACTCGGCAGCGGACAGGCGACCCGCACGGGTGGTTCGAACGTCATCCAGTTGGGGCCGAGTGCGCCGACCGGACTATTCCGGCCCGGATCCGCCCCCGGATTCTAAAAGTCTGACGCAATGGAATTCTCTTTTCCCAGGAAGAGTTCACGTGGCGCCGTTGCGTCGTTGCGGTGAGAAACGCCTCAGCGGGCGGCGGGGCGCTCTATGCCGAGCTTCACCATCCTCGACTGCAGAGTCGTCCGCTTCATACCGAGGCGGGCGGCGGCGCCGGCGGGACCACCGACGAGCCAGTTGGCTTGCTGCAGAGCACGGCGAATATGCTCGCGCTCCGCCTCTTCAAGAGTCGAAAGCTGCGGAGCGTCGCCGGATTCCCCGCGACGCGATTTGAGCTCGGCCAACGGGACGGTGAGGCTCGAACCGCGCGTCAGAATCACGGCGCGCTCGATGAAGTTCTCCAGTTCGCGGATATTGCCCGGCCAGTGATACAGCGAAAGCGCAGCCATCGTCTCCGTCGGGATGCTCGTGATGCGCCTGTTCATCCTCGCCGCAAACTTCTGCGTGAAGTACTGCACGAGCGCAGGGATGTCATTGGCCCGCTCGCGCAGCGGCGGATTGAGAATCGGAAAGACGTTGAGGCGATAGTAGAGATCGCTGCGGAACTCTTTGTCGGTGACCATCCGCGCGAGATCGCGGTTGGTTGCCGCAACGAGTCTGATGTCGACGCGGATGGTGCGGGTGCTGCCCAACCGCTCGAACTCCTGTTCCTGGAGCACACGCAGGAATTTTGACTGCAGCTCGAGCGGGATGTCGCCGACTTCGTCGAGGAACAGCGTGCCGCCATTCGCCAGCTCGAAACGACCGACTTTCTGCGCGATGGCGCCCGTGAACGCGCCTTTCTCGTGTCCGAAGAGCTCGCTCTCGAGCAGCCCCGTGGGAATCGCCGCGCAGTTGAGCTTGACGAACGTTCGAGATCGCCTGCTGCTCAAGTTGTGAATCGCTCGCGCGACGAGCTCTTTGCCCGTGCCGGTCTCTCCCTGGATCAGTACCGTAGAGTCGGTAGGCGAGACAATCTCGATTTGCGCCAGCACGTCCTTCAGTGAACGGCTGTCGCCGACGATTTCCTCGAAGTTGTGTTCGCTCCGAATCTCGCGTTCGAGGTACAGCTTTTCCTCGTTCAGCTTTTCCTTGAGCTCGGCGATCTCACGGTACGCGAGGCCGTTTTCGACTCCGATCGCGATCTGTTGCGCGACCTGGCTGAGCAGCTCGACGTCTTTGTGGTTGAAGGCATCTTCGTGGAGCCGGCCGATGTTCAGGGTGCCCAGAACGCGATCGTGCGACTGCAGCGGGATGCTGCAGAACGATTTCACCCCTTCTGCGAGAAGGTGCTGGGCGATTTTCGATTCGGCGGCGAGGTCGATGAGATTCTGTTCGTTGAACACGGCCGGGGCGCCTGTCGAGTACGCAATGCACCCGGGTGATTTCACATTCTTGTCGGCGCGGCCTTCCTCGACAAAGCTTTCGTTCTTCGACACTTTCAGCACGTGGCATCGGTACTGCCCGGTGTCCGGCTCGTACAGCATGAGACTGCACCCGTCGTGTTGAATTACCTTCTGCAGCGACGCGCTGACCGAGGCAAACACATCGTCCATGTTCAGGTGCGAGACGACGGCGTTGTTGACGTCGAGGAGCAGCTTTAGCCGGTCGCGCTCGCGTGCGAGCTCGCGCTGCATCGAGCGGGCGCTTTCGTCGTGCAGCACGTTGTCGACCGCGACGGCGATTTGCTTGGCCACTTCGCACATGAAAGCGACTTCGCTGTCGTCGTAAATGTGCGTCTGGAGGCTGCCGAATCCCATGGCTCCCAACCGGCCCAGCGCCGTTGTCAGCGGGACGGAGCAGAACGACTGCACGCCGTTCTCAATCAATCGTGAGATGACCACCGGATAACGGGTCTCGACAGTAACGTCGTTAACGATGAGCGGCTGCTGCGTCTGAAATACGTAGCCGCCTGGAGAGCCGTCGACAGGGAAGTCTTCTCCCTGACGGATTGTCGACTCATCTGGTGCGATGAGCAGCCGAAGCCGCATCACGTTGCGGACTGGATCGTGCAAAACGAGGTTGATGTAGTCGAACGGGACAATACGCGGCAGGCGCTGGGCGAGATCGCGAAAGAGTTCGTTCAGGTCACGATGTGACGCTATGGATTCGGACACCTCGGCCAGCAGCCGGAGACGATCGCGCTCCTTGTGTCGTTGGGCCGTTGTGCCATCCTGCAGTGCCAATTCAGAGAGGGTAGAGGGCATCATGAGGCTGATAAACCTCTTGGACGCGCATTCGGGATACGAGGTTCCCGGAGTCGGATGTAAAGTGCGTTACATTCATTAGCAGTGCAAGCCACGTTCCCCCTCGACCCTCCGATCGAGCCCATGCTGGCAAAGCTCGCCGAGGAGCTTCCTCGGGGCGAGGGCGTGCTCTACGAACCCAAATGGGACGGCTTCCGCGCGATTGTGTTTCGCGGACTCTCGGACGTGTATATCCAGAGCCGCGACTTGCGGCCGCTCGATCGCTATTTTCCGGACCTGCACGAGGCACTCGTTGCGGCGCTGCCGGAGGGCGTCTTTGACGGCGAGATTGTCATCGCCACGGCGCATGGCCTCGACTTCGACGCGCTCCAGATGCGGCTGCATCCCGCCGCCTCGCGCGTCGCCAAGCTCGCTGCCGCAACACCCGCCTCATTCGTCGCCTTCGATCTGCTTGCCGACGCCAAGCGCGATCTGCGCGCCACATCCCTTGCCGAGCGGCGCGCCAGTCTCGAGCGGCTTCTTGCCGGCGTCGCGCCTCCGATCCATCTCACGCCAATGACCCGCGATCGGAACACCGCAACGGACTGGCTCGCGCGGTTCGAAGGCGCGGGTCTCGATGGTGTGATCGCGAAACCCGAGGGCGGGATCTACGAGCCCGGCAAGCGCGCGATGATCAAAATAAAGCACTCGCGGACAGCCGACTGCGCCGTCGCAGGTTTTCGCTGGCATAAGAATGGAATTGGCACGCGGGTGGGCTCGCTGCTCCTCGGCCTCTACGATGAGAAAGGCGCCCTGCAGCACGTCGGCGTGGCCTCGTCTTTTACGATGGCCGTGCGCGAACAGCTCGCACGCGAGCTGGCGCCTCTACGAAAAGGCGCACTCGACGACCACCCGTGGCGTGAGTGGGCGAAGGCGAGCGAACCGAATCCTGACCGCCGTAGCCTTGGCGAAGGCGGTCGCATGCCCGGAGGCCAGAGCCGGTGGAGTGCGGGCAAGGACCTGTCGTGGGAACCGCTGCGGGTCGAGCGAGTCTGCGAGGTGAAATACGACCATATGCAGGGCGATCGTTTCCGCCACGCTGCCGTCTTTCAGCGCTGGCGTCCGGACAAGCCCCCGGCCGGCTGCACGTACGATCAGCTCGAGGTCACGACTCCTTACGAGCTCGCGAAGGTGTTCGGCGCGACGGGCGACGCTCGATGACGCTCGACCCCTGATCCCGCGCGCCCCATCCCTTCGGCGCGTCGTCCGGATCGAGTGGCTCCTGTGCCGGGCGCAGCTCTTCCGGCACATGCTCGAGATTCACGCGGATACGGGTCCACGTGTGGAACCGTCCTCGCATGGCATCGACGAGCACGTCGGCCGGATGCAGATGCGCGGCGGCCTCTGGATGTCGAATGCGCCAGCGCTCGAGACCTTCGAGCGCGTCCTCCTTTCGCTGCGCCCGACCAATTTCAACGAGCGGCCGGCGCGGTTGCCGCAAACCGCGCGGCTTCTGCGATCCGGCGACCGATCGGCGCCGGGACGGCTGCACGCGTGCGGGCTCATCGGGCTGCTTTCGATAGTGCGGCGGCCACGGTGCATCCCCAAGACCCTCTCGTTCGTGTCGCGCCGACAGGTCGAGCAGCCGGTCGAGCGAGCACGGGTGGCGATCGATGTCGGCGTGAAGATCGCCCAGGCGCGCGAACCGCTGCGGCATCGACGCGAGCGTGAAATCCCCTGGCTCCGCCAATTCAGTTTCTTCCCACGTCAACGGCGCCGACACGCGTGCATCGGGTGTGGGCCGCACCGAGTACGCGGCGGCCACGGTGCGATCTTTGGCGTTCTGGTTGTAGTCGAGAAACACGCCGTGACGCTCTTCCTTCCACCACTTGCTGGTCGCCAATTCAGGCGCGCGGCGCTCGACTTCGCGCGCGAGCGCCAGCGCCGCGCGTCGCACCTGGTCGAACGTCCATTTCTGATCGATGCGTACATTCACGTGCATGCCACGAGAACCTGAGGTCTTCGGCCATCCGACGAGACCGAGATCGTCGAGGGTGCCCCGCAGGACCTGCGCCACAGCGCGAACGTCAGCAAACGACACACCGCGAACCGGATCGAGGTCGACGCGGAGCTCGTCTGGGTGATCGAGATCGTCCGCACGCACCGGATGCGGATGCAGCTCGAGGCAGGCCAGGTTGGCCATCCAGACGAGCGCTGCCGCGTCGCGCGGCACGATTTCTTCGGCAACCCGGCCGGATGGAAAACGCAGCGTGACGGCGTCGATCCAATCGGGTCGCGATGCCGGGGCGCGCTTCTGAAAGAAAAATTCGCCGTGGATGCCATTGGGATACCGGACGAGCACATTGGGCCGGCCGCCGGCCGCACGCAGGGCGCCCTCGGAAACGGCGAGATAGTATCGAGCGAGATCGACCTTCGTGTAGCCAGCCTCAGGAAAGAGCACTTTACCGGGGTTCGAGATTGCGACGTCATGTCCGGCGGCCGTCACAATCTCGCGCCCCGTGTCGTCCTGCATCCATGTACTCTCAGCCCACGAAAACCGAAACAGGAGATCAGAAGACCGGGACCTCAGAAGACAGCTTTTGTGGTTCTGATCTCTTGATCTCCTGATCTTTTGATCTTCTGTAACATTTGACTGATGGGACGTGCGGCGCAGATGCCCGATTGGCTCGAGCCGATGGCCGCGACACTGACGCAGGAGCGTTTCAGCGGCGCCGACTGGCTGTTCGAACGCAAGTTCGACGGCATTCGGCTGTTCGCGTACAAATGCGGCCGCGACGTCCGGCTGTTCTCACGCAATCGCCTTCCTCAGCAACTGCCGGAGGTCGCCGCAGCCGTCGCAAAGCTGCCCGTCGAAGAGGCGATTCTCGACGGCGAGGTGACGTGGGATGGTCGCAGCGGCTATCACGTGTTCGACATCCTGTGGGTAGACGGGCGATCCGTGACATCGCTGCCGCTCGAAGATCGCCGCGCGCTGTTGGGGATGCTGCCATTCGAAGCGCCGCTGCGCCGAGTGAGCGTGCTGACTGACGACGAACCGTGGGAGCGTGCCCGCCGCGAGGGATGGGAGGGCGTCGTTGCGAAACGCCGAGGGTCGCCGTACGAGCATCGCCGCTCGAAACACTGGCTCAAGATGAAATGCGAGGCATCGCAGGAGCTGGTCGTTGGCGGATTTACGGATCCGCAAGGTGCGCGCGTGGGCCTCGGCGCGCTGCTGGTGGGGTACTGCGAGGGAAGCGATTTCGTCTTCGCGGGCAAAGTCGGCACTGGTTTCGATACCAGGCTGCTTCTGGATTTGCGCACGCGTTTGGACCCCCTCGAGGTGGCCGCGTCGCCGTTCACAAAAGCGAAAGGGCTGCCACGCCTGCGCGCGCATTGGGTTCGTCCTGAAATCGTCGTGCAGGTAGCGTTCATCGAATGGACCGTCCACGGCAAGCTGCGGCACCCGCGTCTACTGGGCATGCGATTCGACAAGGACGCTCGCGATGTGACAAGAGAGCAACCGTGATCACGCATCCCGAGAAGATCCTATTCCCGGACGATGGAATTACGAAGGGCGACGTAGCCGCGTATTACGAAGCAATCGCGCCGCTGATGCTGCCGCACCTGCGTGGCCGTCCGGTGACGATGGAACGGTATCCGGCGGGTATCGGGAAAAAGGGCTTCTGGCAGAAGGACGTGTCAAAGGGTTTCCCGGATTGGCTGCAGCGCGTGGAGGTTCCTAAGAAAGACGGCGTCGTCCATCACCCCATCATTACCGATACGCGATCGTTGTTATGGATTACAAACCAGAACACCATTACGCAGCACGTGTGGACGTCCCGGGTCGCGAATCTTGACCATCCTGATATTTGTGTCTTTGATCTCGATCCGTCGGTTGACGATCCTGCCGCGGTTAGGGCTGCCGCAATTGGCTTGCGGGATCTGCTCAAAGAGCTGACGTTGCCTTCATGGATAAAAACATCGGGGTCGAAGGGCTTTCATATCGTCGTTCCACTCGACGGCGCGGCGTCTATGCGAGAAGTGGAGCAGTTCGCGCACAGGGTGGGGAAGCTGCTGGTGAGTCATGCGCCCGATCACCTGACGCAGGAGTTCAACAAGGCCGATCGCCGCGGCCGCCTCTATGTCGACACAGGGCGTAACGGCTACAGCGCCACCTTCGCGGCGGCGTACACGATTCGCGCAAAACGCGGAGCGCCCGTGTCCGCGCCGTGCACATGGGACGAGGTCGAGCGTGGGAATGTCGCGCCGGGCACGTTCACGCTGCGGAACATGCCCCTTCGCGTCGCGAAAGTGGGAGATCTCTGGGCCGACATGCGGCGCGGGCGATCGTTGAAGCGGCCGATTGAAAAGCTGCGTCGTCTGATGGCTTAACCGTTTCGCGCCGGCGCTTCTGGAGCATCGTATGGATAACGAACTCGTCGCGCACGCTTCAACGACGGTTGAAGCGCCAGTCCCGGCGGTCTGGGACGCGCTGGTCATTCCTGCGATTATCAAAGAATACATGTTCGGCGCGGACGTCAGCTCCGACTGGAAGGAAGGCAGTCCTATCGTGTGGAAGGGCGAATGGCAGGGAAAGCCTTTCGAAGACAAGGGCGTGATCCTTCGCGTGCAGCCCAACCGTGTACGTCGAGCGCGGTGATGAGATCGCCCGCCACGCCGAAGACGCGCCCGCTTCGCAGCGCGTCGAGCACGCTCGCATAACTGCGCTCGGCATGGACGTAGGTCACCTCCGTGAAGTCGTGGCCATCCTAAACAGCAGCCGCAACCGAGGTGTAACGGCAAGGACTCAGCGCGATGAAATCTGTGCGAACTCCTCGTATTGATCGGTGGCGATGAAATCGACGCCCGCGTCGATGGCCGCGCGCCACCGGACCTTCGCGGCCTCGAGAGATGTGAAGTTGTAACCCGGCGACCACCCCATGTGTTCCCCACGCTCGGTCGAATGACCGTTGAGCGTATAGAACCGAATCCACAATCCAGCTTCATGCGCGGCGCGGACCGTCTTGCCCAGTCGGTCTGCGTCCTCCGCGGTCCACTCGCCGGCGCCGTTCTGTCCCTCGGTCTCGACTACGTTCCACGGGTTGTTCGACCAGCGTCGGTAATTTGTCGCTTGCGCCGGGGCCGCGGTCGCGACGGCGCCGAACAGAAGGAGAGGCCCCCCTACGGGAACAGCGTCGTGAAAGGCTTTCTGTTGCGCCGGATCGGAGCCGGTCAATACAAGCACAGGACCAAGGTGGAGCGGCTCTGTTTTGTCGGTCGATGCGGTACGTGTTGCGGTCGTGAGCCAGGCCTGATATTTGCTAAGCAGCGCCTGAATCGCGTCGAAGTGCGCGGGCTCGCTGTCCTTGAAATCGAGGTTCAATGTAATCAACGGCCAGTTCTCGCGTGAACTACCTGTCAGCGCCTGTGCTACGAGCGGGCGAATGCGCTCAAAGAAATCGCGCAGCGTCGGCTCGTTGCCGGTGAAAGGTTCGCCGTGAGAGACGATCGAATGCGCGGCGGTCGTCGGCGTGGCAGGCCGCCAGATGAGATCCTGTTCAAGGGCGAGCGGAGTGCCGGTCGAGAGCGCGCGGTCGACGCGGTCGCTCCACTGTCCCTGGTACGCATACGCATTGTGCGCGTCGAGAAGCACCCGACGGCCCGGTTGATAGCCACGGGGTGATTGCGCCGCGGCGACCGCCGCGAGCGCGAGAACACAAACGACGACGGTCGTCTTCCTATGCACGTGACGCGAGCAGTTGCTGAGCATCCACCGCGGCGGCGCCAGCCGTGGCCGGCTCATACGATCCGTCGGCGCGCAGGATACTGGCGCGCTCGGTGTCGAAAAGATAGGCCTCGAGGACGGGATGCGGATCCGACTGCGCCTGTGCCAGCACGCGCTGGTTGAAGGCGAGCCAACTGAGCTTTCGATTGATGTACAACGAGGGATCCGAGAGATCTGGGGCGTCAGTCATCAGCATCAAACCTTTATCGACATTATGCTCGAGCAGAGCCACATTCAGGAGCTCGTGTCGCTCGCGACCCTGATGCCAGTCGTGGCGAGCGTCGGAAGCAATACCGGCAACCAGACGGTTGCGTTGGTGATTCGCGGGTTTGCGCTCGCAGCTGTCGGACGCCACACGCCGTCACCTGCCGCGCAATTAGATGGTCGTCGGTCTGTTGAATGGGCTCGTTTGGGGGAGTTTGGCAGACATGACCGCCGGTCTGTTCTACCGGCGAGTGGCTCTGGGGATTGTAATGATGGCCGCCATCATCCCGAATCTGATGATCGCCGCCGCCGTGGGTGCGCTGGTTCCGTTTGCCCTTCATCGGATGGGCCGCGATCCGGCGCAGCGATCGAGCGTCTTGCTGACGTTCGTCACAGATTCGATGGGGTTCTTTCTGTTCTTGGCTTGGCGTGGTTCCACCTGTGATCGGATTTTAGAAATCCTCGAACGTCAGCTTGGTGTCGGCGTTCTTCCACGCCTCATCGAACTCGCGCTGTACCCACGCGGCGTCCGAGTCCTTGCCCTGCTTAGCGAGTGCCGCCTGCAGACCGAACAGCGACCGAGCGTTTCGCGGATGCTTTGCGAGGTCGTCACGGAATATCCGCTCGGCGTCGGTGGCGCGGCCTGCTGCCAGCAGTGACGCGCCAAGCGATTCGCGGACAGGATAGAAAAACACCGGCGGCTCGTCATAGGGAAGTTGATCGGCCGCCGCGACCGCCTGCTTCCAGAACTTGATCGCCTGATCGTGCTCTCCGCGAGCGGTGGCGATGCGCGCATCGAGCGCCGACGAGGTGACGCGGAGCGCGCTCGCCGCGGTCGCCCATCCACCACCACCAAACGCTGCGGTCTCCGGCACCGCTGCGATTGCTGTAGCAAGCCGCTTTTTCTCGGCCGCCGCTTCCTCCGCCTTTCCGGTCTTCGCGAGCGCAATGCCGCGCGCGAAGTGATGCCATGCACGCTGGACGGTGCGCTCCTCGGGAGGAGGCTGTAGCGCGAGCACTTCGGCGTGTTTCGAAAAACGGAGCAGGACAGAGACCGGCACCACCACCATCGACTCGACCATTGGCATCATAGCGACGTGCGGGGCCAACTGCTCGGCGACGCGAGCCGCCGCCTGCTGTGCGTCGGCAAATCGCCCTTGCATCATGTGTGAGTCAACGAGGAAGTGCAGGTTGTGGGGGTAGTACATCATTCCGTACATCCCGTTCGGCGGCGCTGTGACGAGGTAGCGGCGATCTGCCGCGGCGCCGTCCGCGTTTGCCTTCGCTGCCGCGGCATGGTCGCCCGTGCGAGCGTAGATATGGGCCGGCATGTGGAGCAGATGGCCGGACGACTCGGACAGCGTTGTGAGGCGCTGCGCGCTCGGGAGCGCGCGCGCCGGCATGCGTGACGCCTCGACCGCGTGAATGTAGTAATGATTCGCGCCGAGGTGATTCGGATTGCGCAGCAGCACAGATTCCAGCACGCTCACGATTTGCGGGGTGTTCGTCGCAGGGGCGCCATCGGCGGTCCACAGCTTCCAGGGCGTCAGGTTCATCAGGCTTTCGGCGTAGATGACCGCGGCGTCGAGATCGTCAGGATAGCGGCGTGAGAGATCGCCCATCGCCTTGCTGAACGCGCGGGCGAGCGCCGCGCGATCGGCTTTCAGATCGTTCGAATAGCGCGCCGCGAGCGCATCAATGTACGCTTTCTCGTGTTCGAGTCCGGCAGCCGCCAGCGACTGCGCTTTCACAAGAGCGTCGTACGCCGCCTTGGCGCGCGCGTCGTCAATGTCGAGGTTGTAGTTCGGACCCAGCGCCCACGCCTTGCCCCACAGCGGCATCGCTGCCGACGGGTCCAGTTCGGCAGCCCGTTCGAACGACATGATCGCGGCCTCGTGATTAAAGCCAAATGCCTGTGCAAGACCCTGGTCGAATATTTTCTGGGCATCAGCGTTGGATGTGTGGATTGGATGGTGATGCTGGCCGAACGTGAGCGGCGCAGGCGGCGGCGCTGCCGGAGCTGAGGCGTTCGCCGGCGCCGGCGACTGCACTGCGGGACTGGATTCGCAAGCGTTACCGAGCACGATGAATGGCAATAGGGGGAGGGCGAAGAATTTCATGGCCGAACAATCTAGCAGAGGACCCATGTCCGCGCCAATCTGATACAGATGTAAACAAAAATCGGCATTCCCGTTGCACCGCTATGTCCGAAATGCGCTCGTCGTCCTTCGGCAACAGCGTGAACAGGAACGCCTTACGCTCCTGCGGAAGCTGATCAAGTGGCTGGAGCGGCTCGAGGCCGTACGCTTGATTGAGATGCTCGACGAGCATCGCCTTTCGGCGGCTGGGCCGTTTGCCTGGGCCATCCGCTCAAGCGCAACATGGAAGCGCGACCTCGGCTACACCCTTCGCGAGCGCGCCACCGCCACTACCGAGGCGATCGCCTATGCGACGGGCGTGTACTTCCCAAATCGCGTGCATGGCGCATCTTGTTCAAACGTGTCCGCCTGACCAGCCCGACGTCCCGAGCCAGGTATCTCGGTTGAAACAGGTGATCGAGGCCGAGAATCGCGAACTGCACGCGCGATACCTTGCGCGTCGCGGCGCGATTCTCGAAATCTGCGGCGTTGAGCGCATTTCCTCCGGCATTTACGCGAAACTCCGGTAAGGTCCGCTAGAATAGTTCCTTCCGATATGTCTCACAGAAACAGCCGCCAGCTGTTGCTCGCGGCGCTCGTCCTGGTGTCGAGCGTTGCGTACGCTCAGCGGGGAGGTAGCGGTTATTACGGCGTGCGACGGCCTACGGCAGACACTTTCAAGGGTGACTTCAATTTCTGCCGTCTGGCATTTCGCGCCGCGTACGGCGGGTACGGTGGCGGATGGGGCGTGGACTATCCGCGCGCCGACGAGAACCTGTCGATTCGTCTTGCAGAGCTCTCGGACGCCGCGGTGAACTTCGATAAGCAGGGCACGCCCAACTACGTCGTGATTCAGGCGACAGAGCCAGAGCTCTTCAAGTGCCCGTTCGTCATGGTGACGAATCACGGTCGCGCCTTCTTTGCGCCGGAGGAAGTCGAGGCGTTGCGGGCATACCTGAAAAAGGGCGGTTTTCTGTGGGCCGACGATGCGTGGGGAAGCCAGGCATGGGAGCACTGGCACGAGGAATTGCGCAAGATTCTGCCGGCCATGGACTATCCGCTGGTAGATCTCCCGATTAACCACTCGATTTTTCGCACGCTATTCGAAGCGAAGCGGATACCGCAGATTCCCAACATCGGTTTCTTCCGCGGTACTGGTGGACAAACGTCGGAACGATGGCAAGACAGCAGTACGCCTCACGCGTACGCGCTGGTCGACTCGAGCGGCCGCATCGTCGTGCTGACCACGCACAACACCGACTTCGGCGACGCCTACGAGCGCGAAGCGGATGATCCAGAGTTCTTCTACAGGTTTTCAGTCGAAGGCTACGCGATCGGGATCAACATACTTTTGTATTCGATGACGCATTGACCAAAGGTTGCCGACCTGAAGGTCGGCACTACGCCTGTATAATTCCAACGCGCATGAGCCGTGTCCTCGTCGTCGACGACAGCGAGACCGTCGTCAATTTTCTGCGAATGGTTCTCGAGAGCCAGAAATACGAAGTCGATACGGCGTCTGACGGCAATGAGGGCTTAGCCAAAGCACATCAGTCGCTACCAGACCTCATCATCACAGACAGCATCATGCCTGGCATGGACGGCTTTTCGTTGCTTCACGCGCTTCGCGCCGATCCGGCGACCGCGGCGGTGCCGGTGATCATGCTCACCTCCGGCGATCCCCATGATCCCGACCACGTCGTGCGAGACCCGCAGCCTGACGCGTTCGTGAAGAAGTCAGCAAACCTGGAGCTTTTGCTGGCCGAAGTGAGGGAGGCTCTCCACCGCCAGCGATAACCATTTGTCCGTAGATCTCCTGTTTCGGAACACCACCGCCTGTATCTCACCGCAAATACTGGGCGTAACAACTGTTTAATGACCTCTGCTCTTGGCTTGTTTTTCGGAGGATCTACGTGCCAAGTTGACACAGCAGCTAAACTGTTGACATGCTGCGATTTACGGTCGAATGCGGGTTGAGTGTGCCAAAATGAAGCACAATTGCACGGGAGGCCAAGTGCGCCCGAATTGTAACTATCTGAAAATAAGTGGCTTAACGGCGCTCCACGCATAGGACGGGCGGCGTACCGATTGCCCTATCACGGCGACCTCGCCGATTCCGGCCTGGACCCGCCCTTCGTCTACGCGCAGGAAGGCTGGAGACGCACATCAATGAAAGCTGGAACGCTCATCGCCGCCGCCGCGATGATGTGCGCCATGTCCGTCGCGCTTGTCGTCCATGCACACGACCATGGGCACGACGACCATCCGTCGTACCTGGATTCGAAGCTAGAGAAGGTGCTTCGTCAGCACGATTTTACCGGACGCATTGAATCGACGCTCGAGGAGAGGTTGGGACGTCGAATCGACAACCAGCTTGCGAATCTCGGCCGCCTCTTGTGGTTTGACACCGTTCATTCGCTGCACCGCGACAATACTTGTGGCGGTTGCCACTCGCCCTCGAACGGCTTTGGCGACACGCAGTCGATTGCCATCGGCGTCGACAATAACGGCCTCGTCGGTCCGAACCGCGTTGGCCCGCGCAACCAACGCCGGTCGCCTCTCATCATAAACACGGCGTTCTATCCCAAGCTGATGTGGAACGGCAGGTTCTTCGCCAATCCCGCACCCGGCAAGAAGATCGGCGATCCATTCAACAACATGTTCGGGTTCACGTTCCCGGCTCCCGAAGCGCAATCACTGGGCTACCACGACCATCTTCTGCAGTCGCAGGCATTCATTCCGCCGACGGAGCTCGTCGAAGTTGCCGGGTTCACGGGCACGTCGAATACGGATCTGAGCCCGGTGTTCGAGATATTCGACAACGGCCAGGGTTTGCCAGTTCCGCTGCCCGATGCCTCCGGTTTCCGGAATGAGCCGATCCGCATGGATGCCATCGAGATTCTGAACGCCATGCCTGGATACATCCTTGCGTTTGGAAAGGTATTCCCCGAGGTGAAGCGCGGCGCGCCAATAACATTTGACATGTTCGGCCGCGCCATCGCCGAGTTCGAGTTCACGCTGACCTTCGCGAACGCGCCCATCGATCGCTTCGCGCGCGGGCAGCACAATACGATGACCGACGCCGAGAAGCGCGGTGCGCTGGTGTTTTTCGGCGAAGGCAAGTGCGTCACATGCCACGCCACCACAGGCAAGTCGAACGAGATGTTCAGCGACTTCGAGAATCACGTCGCGGGCATCCCGCAGCTCGCGCCGCCGTTCGGCAAGTGGACGAGCAACATGATTTATGACGGCCCGGGCGCAGACGAGGATTTTGGCGCAATGCAGATCTCCGGCGATCCAAGGGACAAGTACAAGTTCCGCACCTCTCCCCTGAGAAACATCGGCCTCGCGCCGGCGTTCTTCCATAACGGCGCGTTCGCGCAGCTGGACGATGCGATTCGTTTCCACATCGATCCGACGCAACGATATAACCCGGCGGGGGCCGGCATCGATCGCGACCTCATTCGCAGAATGGGACCGCGCATCGACGAGTCGTTTCTGGATCCGATGTTCAGGAACGGTGGGATCGGTCTGTCGGAGTCGCAGATTCGCGACGTCACCCAGTTCGTCAAGACCGGCCTGCTCGATCCGCGTGCGGATAAAGACCGCCTCTGCGGCCTCATTCCGAAAACGGTGCCCAGCGGGCTCAGAGTGCTGACGTTCGAGGCATGCGAGAAGAAGCCCGGCACGCCGGAGGACAGGGACTAGCTCACCGGGACTCCCGAGACTCCCGGACTCCCCAGACTCTCCTTCAAATCTCGCCGTCCCCAGATGCCGAAGATGTACCGATTTGACACGTTCCGGCCGATAACCGGTACAGAGCGGACCTGTGTCTTCGCGAGCCGCTGCGCCAATGTGTGAAGGAGCATCGATGAAACGCGCCATCTTTTCAGTCATCATTTTGTGCGGCGCCAGTGCGCGACCGCTCTGGGCGCAACAAAACGATATCGCGGTGCTGCGCGCAGAGATCGCGAAACAAGAGGTGGTCATCGCGCAGCTCTTGAGGCGTATAGACGCGCTCGAGCAGCAGGCGCCGCCGCCCGCCGCGGTGCTGCAGGACCTGCAGGACGACATCCAGGCGCAGGACGATTCAATCAACTCGCTGCGCGAGACGGTGAATAGCAAGGTGAACCTGAATGGCTACTACAATTTCAGGTTCTCCGCCGACGGCTCCGAGGAGCCGGCGTCGTTTCAGCAGCATCACCTGGGCATCATCATGGCGAAGCAGCTCGGCAAGTTCAACTTCCTGATGGAGCTCGAGCTTCAGAACGTGCCCCACCACGCTGAGATCGCAGTTTCAGAAGAAGGCGAAGTGCTCCATGCCGAGAACGGCGAAACGACCGACAGCGATCTCAGCGGCGAGGGACCGGTCGAGGTCGAGAACGCGTGGATGGAATACAATCACAACCGCTTCCTGGGCGTTCGGATGGGCAAGCAGCTGTCCCCGCAGTACTGGTGGCAGAACCACTATCCGAACCTGACGCTGTCGACCACTCTTCCGATCTACCTGCGCGAGCTGTTCCCGCCGGAGCTCATCGGGGTTACTGTGCAAGGGTCGGCGGCGCGGCCCGTCGGCCAGTCCGAGTTCGGCGTCGGCTACAAGTTCTATGCTGCCAACAACAATTTCGAGGGCAACAGCCGCGCCGACTTACAAGACGGCAAATCGTGGGGAGCGCGCGGCGAGGTTCGCCTCCCGACTGGAGGGGCGCTGAGACGTTTCGACGCCGCATTCGATGTGTATCGCGGTCATGTCGGGTTGGCCGACAACTCGCTGGCGGAAGACAACGTCATCGGATTCGAATCTCAGCTCGAGGTATCGCAGTTCTTCCTTCAGACGGAATGGGCGCGGGGCAAGTCGCTGGACCAAACGCGCACGGGATACTACGTGCAGCCGGCCTATCGTATAGACGAAGACTGGATTACGTTCTATCGCCTCGAGCAGCTCGAGAGCCCGAGGATTCAGCGCGCCGAGCGCCGTCACCTGGCGGGGATCAACTATCGGCCGTACCCGCAGATTGCGTTCAAGGGCGAATTGTTCCGGTCGCTGCCGCTGGAGCGCGACTTTATTCATGCTGAGGAGGGCGACGAAGAAAGCAAGCCGTTCAATGGAATCGCGCTGGCGGCGGTCTTCTTTTTTTAACGACGGTGGCGCGCAGGTTCCTGACGGCGGCGTTGATTGTTCTCTTGTGGACGGGACACGCGTCCACGGGGATCATTCCGTTCGTCGTCATCGTCAACAATGCCAATCCGGTCACGACGCTCAGCATGACGGAGCTGCGCCGGATTTTCACGAAGCAGTCGCGGATGTGGCCGCACGGCGAGCCGATGGTGCCGGTCGACTGGGACAGCACGCACCACCTTCGTGCGGTTTTCTCGAAGGAGGTACTGGCTCGCTCAGTGCGTGAAATGCAGGAATACTGGGTACAGCAGTCGATGACGCAGGGGCTGACCCCGCCGTCGACGCAGCGATCGGCCCGAGCGGTGCTGCGGTTCGTCGCCGGCGTGCCTGGCGCGATTTCGTATGTGCCTCCGTCGGAAGTCGACGAAACCGTCCGCGTGGTACCGGTCAAGTAACGAACCCGGCGGACAGGGAGACATGGTGGCGTTGAAACTCAACATTCGATGGCAGCTCGCGCTGGTATCGGTCGCGCTGTCGCTGGTGCCGATTGCCATCGTCGGCGTTCTCGCGTATCAGATTGCGAGAGGCGCGCTCGAAGAGCGGATCCGCCTCAATCTCGAGACGCTGGCCGTGCAGAGCGACGAAAAGCTCGAGCGGCTGCTGCTCGATCATCATCAGAATCTCGCGGTCTGGTCGCAGATCGGTTTTATCCGCGACGACGCGGTGACCGGCGACGCCGACGGACGCATTCAGCAATTCCTTCTGGAAGCGAAGCGCAATACCGACGTGGCACAGGAGTTCTGGGTGGCCAATGCCGCCGGCACCGTGATCGCGTCCACGCTGCCGACATTGCGCGGCCGCGAAGTAGGCGATCGCGAATTTCTGCAGGCGGCGCGCCGCGGTGAAACGTGGGTCGGTACGCCGATGATGCAGGACCTGACCGGCCGCGTGGGCATGCCCCTCGCGTTTCCGCTGCTGGCCAGCTTCGATCGTTCCAAGCCCGTTGGTGTCCTCGTCGCCGTGCTCGACTGGCCGAAGATTCAGTCGGCACTGCAGGCCGTTCGGGTGCTGCCGGAGGGACAGGACGAGCGCGGCTATCTCGTGCTGGCGAACTCGCAGGGTGTGCTCCTCGCAGCACCGTCGTTCTTGTCCGGTTGGGAGCCGGGCCGCACGCGATTGAACGCGCTGGGGCTCGATTCGGTCGCCACGATCATGAGCGCGCCGGCCGGCAGCGGCGAGCTAGAAGTACGCGATTCGACCTACCTCGCCGGCTATGCGACGACCGAGAAAAGGCCGTATCTGCCCGACGCATGGCGAACGATTCTGCTGATGCGCACCGACGTGGCGTTCGAACCGCTCGGCGACCTGCTGTGGACCATCATCGTGCTGTCGATCGTGCTGGGCACGCTTGCGGCCGCCGGTTCGCTCTACTGGGCGACGCAGTTCTCGCGCCCGATCATGTCGCTGGTGCCGTTCCTGAAATCGGTCGCCGGCGGCGATCTCTCTCAGGGCATCTCCATCGCGCGCGGCGACGAGCTCGGCATGCTCGCAGACGCGGCGAACGACATGGCCAACCAGCTCCGGAAGCTGCTGCAGGATTTGCAGCAGGCCTCGATCCAAATCACCGGCGCTTCAACCCAGGTCCTGACAACGGCCGAGGAGCACGCATCCGGCTCCGTCCAGCAGGCGGCATCGATCGCGCAGGTGACTGCGACGATGGAAGAGCTCACCAACACGGCCAAGCAGATTGCGATGAGCGCAACCTCGGTGGAGAAGATTGCCGACGACAGCGCGCAAGCGGCGCACGCGGGATACGACTCGGTGGGCGAAGCGCTCGAGGCAATGGAGAAGATTCGCCGTCGTGTGGCGGATATCTCGGGCAAGACGCTGCTGCTCGGCGAACGATCGCAGCGAATTTCCGAGGTGCTCAACCTCATCAAGGACATCGCGGGGGAGATTCACCTGCTGGCTGTCAACGCCGCAATCGAATCGGCCGCCGCGGGCGAGCACGGCAGGCGGTTCGCCGTGGTCGCCAGCGAAGTGCGCCGACTGGCGGAGCGCACTCGCGAGTCGGCAGAAGAGATCAAGGGCATTGTCGGCGAGATTCAATCGGCGACGAACACGTCCGTGCTTGCGACAGAACAGGGCGTGAAGGAAGTTGAGAACGGCGTGTCGCTGGCCACGCGCGCGCGCGGCAGTCTCGAGCAAATCATTCAAATGGTCGACCGCACGACCCAGGCCATCCGTCAGATCACGTTTGCCACGCAGCAGCAGCAGAGCGCGAGCGAACAGATTGTGCAGACGATGCGCGAGGTGGCCGAAGTCACGAGGCAGGCCGCGGCGGGTATGAAGCAGTCCGCGAATTCCGTCGGCGAGCTCAACCTGCTTGCGGATCAGTTCAAGACGAGAATCAAAGAATTCAAACTGTAGGGACCCCATGGATCCGGAAGCCATCCTCGCCGCCATCGAGCAGCAGCAAAACAGCGAGGCGGAGCCCCGCGAAGAAGAAGAGCGGGTGCCGTACCTCGGCTTCTACCTCGGGGAAGAGGTGTACGGGCTGCCGCTCGATCAGCTGCGCGAGGTCGCGCGCGTAAGCCATTTGCGGCGCGTACCGGGCGCGCCCGCGGGCGTCGCGGGGCTCGTCAATCTGCGCGGCGAGATTCTGTGTGCGCTCGACGTTCGGGAGATCCTCGGCCTGCCCGCGCAGACGTCAACCGACTCGCCCTTCCTCGTGGCGCTGCGCGGGTTCGGCGATCCGCTAGGCCTTATCGTCGACTCAATCGCGGATATTTATGCGGTCCTGCCAAGCGAGATCGAACCGCCGCCGGCGACCTGGCCCGCCGAGCGCGCTGCGTGTTTCATCGGCACCGCACACGTGCCGGTCGGACTCATGGGGTTGCTCGACCTTGCGCGGGTGACGAAGGTATGACCGCCTCCGAGATGGGGTCAGACCCCATTTTTACGAAAATCGTAAGTCGGAGACGGGGTTTGACGTCATGAACCCTATCGACACGTCCGTCTTCGTCAGCAAGTTTGTCGAAGAAGCGCGCGACCGCCTCAAGGCGCTCGGCGCCGCGCTGCTGCAGCTCGAGGAAACGCCTGGATCCGCCGACGCCATTGCCCATGCGCTTCGTGAATCTCACAGCATCAAGGGCTCGGCTCTGATGCTGGGATTTACCGACATCTCCGAGATCTCGCACAAGCTCGAAGACCTGTTCGTCGCCGCGAAGACGAACGCCTCGCTTCTTGACGGCGACGCGTTCGACATCATCTTCACCGCCATCGACCAGGTCAGCATGCGGATCGAGCAGCTCGCGCGCGGCAACACGACCGCAATCGAGGTCGGCGACATCTGCGCCCAGCTCGCGTCCGTCCTGCAGGCAGGGTCGGACCCCGGCAGAAGAAAAGTCAATAACGGCGGCCCTGTCCCCGGCACAGGCCCCGTTGCGAGTGCGCCCAAGTCGCCTGAGCTACGCCAGTCGCTCCGTGTGCCGATCGAGAAGCTCGACAGGCTGGCGCATCTCGCGCCCGAGATGGTCGTCCAGAGCCTCAAGGCCTTTGAGCGGCACACAGAGTTGCGGCGCCTCGAACGGATGCTCAACCACCTTCGCGATCGCGTGCGCGAAGCTCGTCTGACGCCAGACACCGGCGCGGCCGATCGGATCGCGCAGTTCGCCGAGCACGCCGATGCGCTCGACGCAGTGACCCGGCGCATGCGCGATTTTCTGGTCAGCTTCAGCGACGACCGCGTGCGTCTCAACCTGATCACCGAAGAGCTGCGCCAGAACGTCATCGAGCTGACCATGCTGCCGGTCGCGTCGGTGTTCGACGCGTTTCCGCGAGCGGTCCGCGACCTCGCGCGCACGTTTAGCAAGGAAATCGAGCTCACCGTTCGCGGCCGCGAGACCGAAGTCGACAAGAGGATCATCGACCACATCGCCGAGCCGCTCACGCATTTGATCCGCAACGCCGTCGATCACGGCATCGAAGCGCCGGACGTTCGCGAGCGATTGGGAAAGCCCAGACAAGGGCAGTTGATTCTCTCGACCGAACAGCAGGGCAACCGCATTCTTATCACGCTGAAAGACGACGGCGGCGGTATCGATGTCGAGAAGTTGCGAACAGTGGCTATTCAGCGGGGAGTCGCCTCTGCCAGCGAGCTCGAGCGATGGTCTCCCGAGAAGCTGCTCGATTTGATCTTCCAGCCAGGCTTCAGCACTCGCGCGTCGGCGACGGACGTCTCCGGGCGCGGCGTTGGCATGGACGTCGTCAAGAGCGTGGTCGAGCGTCTGGGTGGCGGCGTGCGCATTCAATCCGAGAACGACAAAGGAACGACCGTCACGCTGAACCTGCCGCTGTCGCTCGCGCTGCTGCGCGTCGTGCTGCTCGAGGCCGGCGAAGAACTGTTCGCGTTGCCGACCGCGGCCGTCCGCCGGATTCTGCAGGTTGGCTCGGCCGACATCGGCCAGCTGCCGCAAGGGCCGGTCGCCGACGTTGATGGCGAGAGCATTCCGCTCACGGCATTGTCGGCGATGCTGCAGGTGCCCGACTCATCAACCGCGGCGCGCCAGACCGTTATCGTGGCGGAGGGAAGCGAAGGGCGATTCGGGATCCTCGTCGAGGCCGTTCACGAAGAGCAGGAGCTCGTGTTCAAAGAGCTGCGCGGGCCTCTGCGGAATCAAAAGACGTTCACGGGAGCCGCACTGCTTGGCAACGGCGACATCGTGCCGATTCTCGACGTCAACGCGCTCTTCGACCTCGCATCGCGGCCACCGTCGGCTGATGCTGCGCCTGCGCTGCCGCGCCGCACACCGGCGCGCGTCTGCCGGGTGCTCGTCGTAGACGACTCGCTCGTCGCGGGCGAGCTGCAGAAGAACATTCTGCTCGCGGCTGGATACGAATCAGAAATCGCGAGCGACGGCGTCGAGGCGCTCGAATGTCTTCAGCGCAAGGAATTCGACCTCGTCGTCGCCGATGTCGACATGCCGCGCATGACCGGCTTCGAGCTGACCGAGCAGATTCGCGCGGACGAACAGTTTCGGGATATTCCCGTCATCATCGTGACGTCGCGCGACACCCTCGACGATCGGCGCCGGGGGTTCGAGGTTGGGGCGGACGCGTACGTGCTGAAGCGCGAGTTCGATCAAAGTCAACTGCTCGACACCGTCAGGCGCCTGATTGGCCGTGGCGTCGATGAGCCGCGAGCGGCGCGGGGCGGTGGGGCCCCGCAAGCGAGCGGGGAGGAGCGGGCGGCGGACCCCCGCCCATTGATCAGGACCCGCGAGCGGCGCGGGGCGGTGGGGCCCCGCAAGCGAGCGGGGAGGAGCGGGGCGGCGGACCCCCGCCCATTGATCAGGACCCGCGAGCGGCGCGGGGCGGTGGGGCCCCGCAAGCGAGCGGGGAGGAGCGGGGCGGCGGACCCCCGCCCATTGATCAGGACCCGCGAGCGGCGCGGGGCGGTGGGGCCCCGCAAGCGAGCGGGGAGGAGCGGGGCGAGGGGCCCCCGCGACTAAAGAAGAAGGACAGCGATGTCTGACGCCCAGGCGCAGACTGCCGGCCGTCAGCCGGCCGTGCGCGTGCTCGTCGTAGACGACTCCGCGGTCACCCGCGAAGTGTTGACCGCGTTGCTGAATGCCGATGCCGAGATCAGCGTGATCGGCCAGGCCGCGACCGGCGCGGAAGCGGTCGAATTGACCGCAACCCTTCGTCCGGATCTCGTCACGATGGACCTGATGATGCCCGGCATGGACGGGATGGAAGCCACCCGACGCATCATGGCGCGGAACCCGACGCCTGTGCTGTTTCTCAGCTCCTTTTTCGACAAGCAAGGTTCGTACTCCCGTGCCGATGCGATTGCGGCCGGCGCGCTCGACGTCGTCGAAAAGCCGCCCCTCATGCCTGACTGGCGATGGCATACCGCGGCTGGCAAGCTCGTGCAGAAGGTCAAGTCGCTTGCCAAAGTACCGGTCGTCGCGCACATCCACGGCGCGCGAAAGCTGCTCGCCCAGGAAGCGTTGCAGGCGGAAACCTTTGTTGGCCCGGCGGCCGACCTCGTTGCGATCGGCGCGTCTTCGGGCGGCCCGCGCGTCATCGAAGCGCTGCTCTCGAGTCTGCCGCCGACCTATGCCCTGGGCATCGTCGTCGTGCAGCACATGTCCGACGGATTCACGACGAGCATGCTGAGATGGCTTCGCGAACGGTGCTCGCTCCCGATCAAAGTCGCGGAAGAAGGCGATGCGATTACTCCCCGCCGCGTACTTTTCACGCCTGAGACGTCGCATCTGGTCGTCGGCATCGGCGGCCGCGTACACCTGTCAGACACGGCGCCCGTCAACGGCCACAGGCCGTCGGTTGACGTGACATTTCAGTCGGTGGCCCGTGTGTATGGCGCCCGCTGCGCAGGTGTGTTGTTGACCGGTATGGGCTCGGATGGAGCACACGGACTGCTGGCGATCCGAAACGCGGGCGGCGTCACCATGGCGCAGAACGAAGAGAGCTGCTCGATTTTCGGTATGCCACGCGCCGCAATCGAGCTGCGTGCCGCGCAGCAGGTGCTGTCACCGGCCGGCATCATCCGCAGCTTGAACGCACTTCACGTGGAGCGTGTCCGATCGCTGATCTAGCCTCGTTCTCCGCCGTGCCCGACCTCATCGAGTCGCGCTGCGGGCTTCGCTTCGACGACAGCCGGCGAATGTCTGCGCACGAGGCGCACAGCTCGTCCTCGGTTGGCGCCCGGATGCAGCTGGTCGGCCGCATGAACGAGGACGAGTATCTCGATCGCCGAGCGGCGCAATCGCTGCGTCGCGCGCTTTGCCTGGACGATTCGCGCGCGCTCGGGCACTTCTGGCTCGGCAACCTGTATCGCGAGCGTGGCGATGTTGCACGCGATCTTCAGGAATATGAGAATGTCGTGCGCCACTGGGAACGGCGTACACTGCAGATGACGGAAGAGAGTTCGCGTCTGATTTGACCGCAGAGCAGCTCGTCGGCTTCTGCAGGGGCACTGGACCGTGTTAAAAAATGTCTGACATCACGCACTCCGATGCGGCCGCCGAAGTCATCCGTCACTTGCGTGGGCTCGAAGCGCGAGGGTCGAAGGCACTCGTCGCGCAGCTGATCGACTCGCTCATGAGCGAGAGCTCCGGACAGATGGAAGCCGTCCGAAAGGCCGCAGCCAGCGGCGATCGCGAAGGCCTCTACCGCGCCGCGCACTCGCTCCAGGGCAGCGTCGCGATCGTTGGCGCCGAGTCGACGGCACGCGCGTGCGCCGAGCTGGTCAAGACCGCGCGCGATGGCTCGTTCGAGCATGTGGCGCCAATCGTGGCGGAGCTCGAGGCGGGCATCGAGGCCATCCGAAAGGCGCTCGTCGGCTGGGACGATGCGGCGTCCAACCGCGCGCCGCTGCCACCGCAGCAGGCGCCCTACTCCGTGGGCGTGGCGCGTAAGCGCGTGCTTGTCATTGACGACGACGAGGGGATACGACGGATCACACAAATGCTCGTTGAGGGTCTTGGCCACGATGTCGAGCACGCGCGCGACGGCATCGAAGGGCTGGCCAAGCTGCATCTCGGCGTCGATCTCGTTCTGCTCGATGTCGTCATGCCGGGACTCGACGGGCTTGACGTCTGCCGCCGCATTCGTCAGGATCCCGCCGGCCGGGACATTCCCGTCATCATGGTCACGACGCTCGCGACGCGCGAGCATCGGCTGTATGCGGTCGAAGCAGGCGCCAACGACTTCATCGCGAAGCCGGTCGACGAAACTGAGCTACGCGTCCGGTCCTCGTCGCTGCTGAAGATGAAGGCGGCGCAGGACGAGGTGAAACGCTATCAGGCGCACCTCGAGACGATGTGCGAAGAGCGAACCGCGAGCCTGCGAACGGCGCTCGAGCACATGGCCGAAGCGCAGCGTGTTGCCTACCAGGCCCAGCTGGAAACCGTCGAACGGCTGGCCATCCTGGCCGAGTACAAAGACAAGGTGACTGGACGGCATATCCAGAGGATGAGCGAATACAGCGCCGTCATCGCTCGGGGCCTCAAATTGCCGCCGTCCGAGGTCGAGTTGATCCTTCACGCCAGCCGCATGCACGATGTAGGGAAGATCGCCGTGCCTGAAGCGATCTTGCGGAAGCCGGCAGAGCTCGAGCCGCACGAGTGGCATCTGATGCGGCAGCATTCGGCGATCGGCGGCCGGATTCTCGAGAACTCATCGTCGCAGATCCTGCAGGCCGGTAAGGTGATTGCCCTGCATCATCACGAGCGTTGGGATGGGCGCGGGTACCCCGCCGGTCTCGCCGGCAGCGACATCCCGTTATGGGGGCGCATCTGCGCCGTCGCCGACGTGTTCGATGCGGTGACCAGCGAGCGGCCGTACAAGCCAGCGTTTCCGAACAGCGAGGCACTGGAAATCTTGCGCAACGGCAAGGGAAAACACTTCGATCCGCGCGTCGTCGACGTGTTCTTCGAGTGCCTGGAAGAGATTCTTGCGATACAGCAGAAGTACAAAGACGAGGGGGGGCAGGATGCTTTCGCGCCGTGAGGCTTTAATCAGGATCGGCAGCGCCGCTGGTGTGGCTGCCTGGACACCCCGAAGTGCCGGTGCGCAGGGCGCCGCGAAACCAGAGCCGCCAAGCGTCATCTCGAATCCGCCGCGCGATTTTGCGGGCCCGGTCACGTATCCGGATCCGGACATCATCACGCACGATCCATCCTTCAACGCGATCCGCGTCGGCAACACGCCAATCCAGCGGCTGTGGACAGGCGGCATGTGGTGCGAGGGACCGGCGTGGAATGGCCAGGGGCAATATCTCATCTGGAGCGACATTCCCAACAACCGGCAGATGCGCTGGATCGAAGATGACGCGCGCGTCACCGTGTTTCGCCAGCCTTCGGGCAACAGCAACGGGAACACGTTCGATCATCAGGGGCGCCAGTTATCGTGCGAGCATTCGGGACGGCGTGTCGTACCGGTACGAGCACGATGGATCGGTCACCGTGATCGCCGATTCGTTCGAGGGCAAGCGGCTGAATTCGCCGAATGACGTCGCGTGCCATCCGGATGGCAGCTACTGGTTCACCGATCCACCGTACGGCGGATCGGTGTACGAGGGGATGCCTGATGCGGCGGGTGGTCCCAGCAATAAGGAGGGACGCCTGAACGCGAAGGTCGGGCAGCCGGCTGGCTCGGGAGTGCTGAAGCGCGAGCTCAGCTGCAACGTCTATCGTGTCGATCCGAGCGGGCGCATCGACATGGTCATCAGCGAAGATGCGCTCGGCGCTATCCCGAACGGGATTGCCTTCTCGCCGGACTACAAACGGTTGTACGTCGTCAACAGAGGCCTCGTCTCGGTGCTCGACGTCGTCGGTCCGGCACATCAGGTGAGCAAGCCGCAGCAGTTTGCCGATTTCATGGTTGATGGCACGCGCTGCGGCACCGACGGCATCCGCGCCGACGTGTTCGGGAATCTGTGGGCGAGCAGCAACGCCGGCGCCAACCTCGGCTACAGCGGCGTGACTGTCTGGAATCCAGCCGGGAAGCTCATCGGCCGCATCCGTTTGCCCGAGGTGTGCGCGAACGTGGCGTTCGGCGGCCGGAAGCGGAACAGGCTCTTCATGGCGGCGGGGCAGTCGCTCTACGCGGTGTACACGAACACGCAGGGCGCGGCACCCGGATAAGCCATTACTCATCTCACCGCCACGACGCGACGACGCAAAGGATTTTGGTTGAGCAGGTGTCTTCACCGCGACGACGCAATGACGCCACGAAGACATTTCTCGAAAAAGATTCGTAGCGTCGCAGCGTCGTGGCGGTGAGACACGACTTTTTACTATGGGAACCGCCCGAGCGCTGTGAGCAGATCGAGCTGAGACCTGCGCACCACGTGCTCTGCCAGGACTGCCGACGTATCCGCATCGCGCGCCTGACGCTGCGCGTCGATCACTTCAAGATTTGTCGTAGCGCCTGCTTCGAAGGCGAACGTCGTGATCTTCAGCACTTCATTGGCCTGATCGGCCGCCGAACGCAGGCGGGCGAGTGCGCGCTCCGAGCGAAGTATCGTTTCCTGCGCCAATCGCACCTCCGATCGCGCCTGAATCTGCAGCCCGGTCAGCGCGAGCCGCGAGACGTTGTAGCCGGCTTCGCGCACGCGCTTCAGCCCTTTCCGCTCTCCGCTGTCGAAAATTGGCTGTGTAAAGTTCACCACAAACCGCCAGCTTCGCGGCGAGGTGAAGATACTCGCAGGGAAGATGGCCTGCGGATCGAACGACGCGATGGCGGTCGGAAACCAGTCCTTCGAGCTGTCTTTCCAGACACGATCTGCCGCGCGTTCCTCTGCGGTGAAGAGCCGAACATCAGGACGCAACGCCATCCACCCGGCTTCGTCGGCGATGGGCGGAATGACGAACACCGGGTCGCCGGCCGTGTCCGCCGGACCGTCTGAAACGATGAGCACGCCGAGCGCTTCCTGCGCGCGGCGAACACCCAATTGCGCGGTCTCGAGCCTCGCCTCGTTGGTGGACACTTCCTGGCCGGCGCGCAGCTCGTTGACGCGCGTGCCGGCTCCGGCCTCGAGACGTCTCCGCGCGTAGTCGAGGTGCGCGAGTGACGTGTCGAGCGCTCGCTGTGTCACTTCGACCTCGCGTTTCAGCGCGATGATGGCGAGGTATGCCTGCGCCGTGGAGACGGCGATCCCGGTTCGCGCGTCCGCGGTGGAAAGATTTGCGATCTCGACTTGATCCTGCGCCTGCGCCTTCGCGGCCCATCTAGAGGGGGCCAGAACAGGCATGCCGAATTGCGCGAACAGCGTCGCCTGCGTTTGCGGACTGGTCACGACATCGTCGAATCGCCGCTCAGTGCTGTTCAACAGCGTGCTCATGCCCGCGGTGATGAAGGGCATCGTCGCCGCGCGCGCCTGCTGCAGCAAACCTTCGGCGCGCAGGATGTCCTGCGACGCCTGAGCGACAGTCGGGTTGTTCTTGAGCGCGCGCTCGACCGCCTCGTCGAGCGTGAGGGTCTCCATGGGAGGAGCGGAAGGAACATTTTGAGCATTCAGCGTGACCGAGCACAGCGTGACGACGACCGAAAGAAACAAAGCCTTAAACATGAGCCGCACCCGTTGCACCCATCGCACCTGTCGCGTGCCGCACCTTCCCGGGCGCGATGGTTCGAATAATCACGTAGAGCACCGGAATGAAAAGAATGGACAGGAACGTCGAAGCGAGCATGCCGCCGGCGACCGCCGTGCCCACCGAGTTGCGTGCTCCCGCGCCCGCGCCTGTCGCATACGCCAGCGGAAGCACGCCAAGGATGAACGCGAAAGAGGTCATCAGAATCGGACGCAGTCTGATGCGCGCGGCTTCAATCGCGGCGTCGACGATCGACCGACCCTGTCCTCGAAGCTGCTCGGCGAACTCGACGATCAGGATCGAGTTCTTGGCGGCCAGCCCGATGAGCATGACGAGACCGACCTGGCAGAACACGTCGTTCGAGAATCCTCGAATCAACTGCGCGCTCAGCGCCCCGAAGACCGCGAGCGGCACGCCGAGCAGGATGATGAACGGCAGAATCCAGCTCTCGTACTGCGCTGCGAGCACCAGATACACGAGCACGATCGACAGGCCGAACAGGTAGGCCGCCTGGTTGCCCGACTTCACCTCTTCGAGCGAAAGACCTGCCCACGCGAAGTCGTAGCCTTGCGGCAACGTCTCCCTGGCGATCTGCTCCATCTGCTGGAGAGCCTGACCCGAGCTCACCCCCGGCAGGGCGGCGCCGGTCACTTCTGTCGAGCGGAAAAGATTAAAGTGATTGATGACCGCGGGCGCCGTCGTCTCTGAGGTGCGCACGACAGCGGAAAGCGGCACCATGTCGCCGTTCGACGCACGTGCGTAGGTACTGACTGAGATCGGTCGGCTGCGAGCGGAACTGCTGGTCCCCCTGCACGTAGACTCGATACGCGCGGTTGTTGAAGTCGAAGTCGTTCACATACTGGGAACCCAGCAGCACCGATAGCGCGTCGGTCACCTCGCGGATCGGCAGTCCGAGCGAGCGCGCCTTGTCGCGATCGATCGTGACAACGAGCTGCGGGTCGTTCGCGGTAAATGCGGAGAACAATCCGGCGACGCGGCCAGATTGATTGCCCGCGCCGGCCACCTGCTGCGTGATTCCCGCTAATTCGGTAATATCGCCACCGGCCAGATCCAGAATTTCCATCTGGAAGCCGCCGAACGATGACACGCCCTGAATCGACGGCGGGGCGACCGGAATCACCATCGCGCCCGGAATGCCGAACACCTCTCCGCGCAGTCGATTCAGCACCGCATCGAGGGAGTGTTCGGCGCCCTCACGTTCTTCGAACCCCTTCAGACGCGCGAACATCAGGCCATTGTTCGACGCTGCACCGCTGAAGCTGAAGCCGGCGACCGAGAACACGCCGGCGATTTCCGGCTGCTTGAAGTAGATCTGCTCGACGTCCTTCATGATGTTCGTGGTGTATTCGATCGACGCGCCGGACGGGGCCTGCACGATGGTGATGAAGTAGCCTTCGTCCTCGGCCGGCACGAACGCACCCGGCACCGCCCGATACACCCACCACGTCGCACCCAGCGACAGTACGAACACTACTGCCATCGCCCATTTCCACCGCAGGGCGCCGCTGACGGCACGAACATACAGATTCGTGCCGCCGTCGATGACGCGGTTCACGCCCGTGAAGAAACGGCCATGTGTATGGGTTTCCTTGTCGAGCAGCAGCGCAGACAGGGCGGGCGTGAAGGTGACGGCGTTGAACACGGACAGAATCACCGCAAAGGTAATCGTCATCGCGAACTGCTGATACATCCGCCCGGTCGTGCCCGGAAAGAATGCGACCGGCAAAAACACCGCGACCAGCACGATGCCGATGACGACCACGGCCGAGAACACCTCGCGCATCGCGTCGACTGCCGCGTCATGCGCGCTCTTGCCGAACTCGCGCATATGGCGTTCGATGTTCTCAATCACGACGATCGCATCGTCGACCACGATGCCTGTCGCGAGAACGATGCCGAAGAGCGTCAGCGTGTTGATCGAGTACCCGAGCAGCTTCACGAACGCGAACGTGCCGATCAGCGACACCGGGATGGTGATGGCGGGAATCAGCGTGCTGCGCCAGTTCTGGAGGAAGAGGAACATCACCAGGATGACGAGGGCGATCGCTTCGCCGAGCGTCTTCAGCACTTCGATAATCGACTCGCGCACGACGACGACGTTGTCGAATGCCAGCTGCCATTTCAGGCCCGGTGGAAACTGACCCTCGATGCGCTCCATCTCCGCGTTGACGCCGCGGAACACTTCGAGCGCGTTCGCCGTCGGCAGCAGCATGATGCCAATGCCCGAGGCTTCGACGCCGGCGAATCGCAGCCGCGACGAATAGTCTTCGGCTCCCAGCTCGACGCGGCCGATGTCGCGTACGCGCACGAGCGCACCGTCCTGACCCGCGTTCACAACGATGTCTTCGAATTCGCGCACCTCGGTCAGGCGGCCGGCCGCGCGCACGCTGAGCTGGTACATCTGGTCTTCGGACGAGGGCTCCGCGCCGACCGAGCCCGCGGCCACTTGCACGTTCTGTTCGCGCAGCGCATTGGTGACGTCGCTCGCCGTCAGGCCTCGTCCGGCGAGACGGTTCGGATCGAGCCACAGCCGCATCGCAAAGCGGCGCTCGCCAAAAATGATGACGTTCGCGACGCCCGGCACGCGCTTCAAGCCGTCGCGCACGTATCGATCGAGGTAATTGCTGATGAACAGCGAGCTGTAGCGGTTGTTGTCGGAGTAGAAGCCGATGCCGGCGAGGAAACCCGCTGACCCTTTCGACACGGTGATGCCGTTGGTGCGCACCTCGAGCGGCATCCGGCCAAGGGCGGAGTTGACGCGGTTCTGCACATCGACCGCGGCGAGATCGGGATCGCGCCCGACCTCGAACGTCACCGTGATTTGACAGAAGCCGTTGTTGGTCGACGCCGAGCTTATGTACAGCATGCCCTCGACGCCGTTGATGACCGATTCGAGCGGAGTGGTGACCGCGCTCTCAACGGCCTGCGCGTTGGCGCCTGTGTAGAAGGCGCCCACGGTCACGGTCGGCGGCGCAAGCTCGGGGTAGCGGCCGATCGGCAGAGTCGGGATTGAGATCGCCCCGGCGAGGGTAATGAGGACCGAGCAGACCGTCGCGAGAACGGGCCGCTTGATAAAGACGTCGGTGACCATTACGCGCCTCCGCTCTGGCGCGCCGGAGCGGGAGCCGTAGGCGAGACGGGAGCGCCGTCACGAATTTTCTGAATGCCGCCGACGATCAATTTTTCACCCTGCTTCAGCCCGCTCACCACCGTGTAGTTGTTGCCGACAACCGGTCCGAGCTCGAGCGCGCGCTGATGTGCGATGAGTCCCTTGCCGCCTTCGCCAGGCTCCGCGACGAACGCGAACCACTGGCCGTTGATGCGTGTCACCGCGGTCACCGGCACGGTCAGGCCGGGATCGGTCGTCCAGATGACGTGCGCGCGTACGTATTGATCCGTGCGCAACGTGCCGGGCACAGACACAGGAGTCTTGACCAGCACGGTCTGCGTCCGCTCGTCGACGGACGGCGAAATGAACGCAATTTTTTCTTCGGCAATCACGGTCCCTGTGTCGTCGACGATGCGCACCGGAAGACCGACCTGAAGTTTCGGCGCCTGTTGGACCGGCACGTTCAGATACACCTCGAGGCCGGCGTTCGCGTCAATCGAGGTCAGCTTCGTGGCCTTCGTCACTCGGTCGCCTTCGCGAACGGGAATGTCGCCGACAATGCCTGCGGTTGGCGCCGTGACGCGGTAGTACGCAAGGTCGGTCTGCGCGGTGCGAATCTGCTCTTGCACCGTCCGCAACTGCGCTTCGGCGGCCTTCAGGTCATTTGCCGCGCGATCGGCTTCCATCTGACTCCCGGCGCCGGCCGTCAGCAGCTTGCTCGCTCGCTCTGCTTCCTGGCGCGCATACGTGACGTCGAGCTCGCGCTGCGCGCGAATGGTGTCGAGGCCGGCAACCTGTCCCTGCTGCACGCGAGAATCGATCTCCATCAACAATGCGCCGGTGGCGACGCGCTGACCTGGTTTTGCCGTAATCCGGGTGATGAATCCCTCGACCTGGGGTTGTATCTCGGTCGATCTGCGCGACTTCACCGTGCCGACGAACTCGGTCATCTGCTCGAGCGGCTTCGCTTCGAGGGTGGCGATGTCGACGGCCATGGCAGGCATCCCCCCCCCACGTCCCGCCCCGGCTTCGCCGGCAGCGCCCCCGCCTCCGCACGAAACGGTGGCAAGTAGCAGAAAAATAACGAGAAAGATGCGATTTCTGTCCGTGGTCATATTGTATGTAGGACAAATTGCGGTCAATTGCGGTTGGCGCGCAGCTTCACAGCCCTGTAGCCTTAGACGCAGATCGCGCCGAAGATGGTCATTATAATCTCTGCCCATGTCTACATCCTCTGATCGCGGTTTGTTTGTGTGGCACGAGGTAGGCACCACCGATTTGCGCGCCGGCGAAGATTTCTACTCAAAGGTCGCCGGCTGGAAAGCGGAAAGCTGGAGCCAGAATCCCTCCTACAAATTGTTCGTGGCGAGGCGCGAGCCGAAGGCCGGCCTCTATCTCATCACCGAAACCGTCAACGCCGTTCCGACGCCTCCAAGCTGGCTCAGTTACATCGGCACGCCGGATGTCGACGCGACGGTCCGGCAAACGGTCGAGCTCGGCGGAAAAGTGATCGTGTCGGCGTACAACGTGCCGTCGGTCGGCCGCATGGCACACCTGCAGGATCCGCAGGGCGCGGCGTTCGCCGTCTCGTCGCAGGAGCAGCGCTCACGCTACAAGGATCCGCAGTTCGGCGATTTTTCGTGGCACGAGCTCTTGACGAGCAACGGGCAGACCGCATTTGATTTCTACTCGAAGTTGTTCGGCTGGGAAAAGATGGAATCGATGGACATGGGTCCGCAGGGGATGTATCAGATCTTCGGTACTGGCGGCCATCAGCTCGGCGGCATGTTCAATCCGGGCGGATTGCCGCCGGGCGGGCCGCTCTGGATTCCGTACGTCATGGTCGCCGACGCGCGACGCACGGCCGAATCGGCGAAGGAGAACGGCGCCACGGCCGCGCATGGGCCATCGGAAGTACCCGGAGGCGACTGGGTGTTTACCGGCATCGACCCGCAAGGCGCGATGTTCGCGGTGCACTCGAAGAAACGTGTGGCGGCGCCAGTGACCACCAAGAAGGAAGCTGCGAGGAAGGAAACGACAAAGACGAAAGACACGAAGACGAAAGACACGAAGACGAAAGACGCGAAGCCGGCACCGAAGAAAGCCGCCGGCGCGAAGAAGAAACCCGCACGTAGTACTCGCCTTCAGGCGAGCCCAAAAAAAACCGCTCACAAACGGAGGTAGGCATGAAACGTCTGTCCATCATCGCGCTCGCGCTCTTCGCGCTGTCCGCGCAAACCAGCACCGGCTGGGTGACGCTGTTCAACGGGAAGGACCTGAACAACTTCAACCAGGTCGGCACCGCCGATTGGAAGATCGTCGACGGTGTGGTCCAGGCCACCACGGGAGCCGGGCACCTTGTCTCGAAGGAGAGCTACACCGATTTCGAGATTAAGGTTGAGTTCTACGCGGGACCGAAGAGCAACAGCGGCGTCTACATGCGCTGCCTTGACGGTTCCAAGATTACCGACAAGACCTGCTACGAAGCGAACGTCTTCGACAATCGTCCGGATCAGTCAGGCCGGACCGGAGGCATACCGAACTACGCGCCGCCGATCGCCATCGTCAATGCCGAAGGGAAGTGGAACACGTACGAAATCACCGTACGCGGCGACCACATCGTTGTCGTCCTGAACGGAACGAAGACGGTTGATGCCCATGACGGCACACTGAAGAGCGGCCCCATCGCGCTGCAGTATCAGGGCGGGGACATCAAGTTCCGGAACGTGCAGATCCGGAGACTGTAAGGCATCACAACGCAAAGACGCGAAGGCGCCAAGAAATTTCTTCTCAGAAAGAGAATTCTTTGCGACTTTGCGTCTCTGCGTTGAGACACAAAGCACTCACCAAAGCGATCGCTCGCGGAACGTCCTTTCCAGCGCTGCGCTGACCCGGTCGCGACCGAATTCACGCTCGTCGCACAGAAACCGGACGATGCCGGCGAGGTCCGGCTCGCGCTGGTTCATGTCGAACTCATCACTGACGTCTGGCTGCAGGAAGATGCGCCGGACATCGTCAATCATGTCGGGGTCTCCTATCGCGTTCCTGATTTCGGCCGGCATGTCTTCGATACGGCCGTAGCGCTGCACGAGCGCCAGCGCTTTCTTGGGGCCGATGCCCTTGATACCCTCGTTGAAGTCTGTGCCCACCAGCATCGCGAGATCGACGAGCGCCTCGCGCGTGATGCCCCAGCCGTCCAGGAGGCGATCGAGCACGATCGTCTCCGGCACGATGGGACGAAAGGTCCCTTTGCTTGGGAGAAACTCCTTGCCGGATATCGAGAGGAATCGCACCAGCCGCGGCGCGCCGAAGAGCAGCGAATCGTAATCCTTGCTCGCCGCCCAGATATCCGGCGAGCGCAACGCCATATGGGCGGCTTGCGCTTCTCCTTCCGAGGGGGCCTGCACGGTCGGCACACCCATCAGACGAAGCAGCTCGCGCGCCTCGGCGATCATTTCCCGCGTCAGGCGCGACGTCATCGTCGCCTTCGAATAGGCTTGCTCGAGATCGCCTCGCGCCAGAGCTGCGGCGTGATCGGATTCGTATTTCAACTTGACCGCGCGCCGCTTCGCGACCTCCCTTTCCTTGAGCCTCGGCGGCGCGCCGTCGAACACGAACACCAGCTTCAGCGCATGGTCGGCTATTAGTCTCGTGGTTCGATAGAAGAGGCCCGACAGATGTGAGGTGATGCGCCCCTTTGAGTCTTTCAGCGGTGTCCCGTCGCGAAGCCGAATGAGGGCCAGAAACTGATACAGCTCTCCGTTGCCGTCGACCGCAACCGTTCGCCCCGACAACTCGGCCAGTGTCGTCTGGTCCTTTGTGATGATAGGGGTGAGGATGACGCCCACCCTGGCATTGTGACAGCGTCGCCAGTTTCACAGCAGGGCGATCAGTGACGTTCGTGTCTCACCGCCACTTCACCACGTTCCCGTAGCCGTAGTCGGCTATGTGGCGCCGACTGCTCAATCAGTCGTCCGTGTGCACACCCACCGCGAGGCTGCCGACCTAAAGGTCGGCATACGCCTGCTATAGCCTGATTCGTCAGGCCCTGGGAAGTTGCGCTAAGATTTCCTCACCGATAGACCCCTCGACGCTGGAAGAAGGAGTGTTATGAAACGCATCGTAAGTGCGCTCGCTGTGCTGTTGGCCTTTGCCGGTGCTGCGCATGCGCAAAGCACCGAAAGCAACTATCAGGTCGTCGAGAACTGGGCGACGTTCCCGGATGGCGTGAAAGCCTGGGGTGGCGCCACCGGCGTCGACATCGACCCGCGCAATGGCAACATCTATGTCTTCCACCGCAACGAGTCGATGCCCATCATGGCGTTCGACAAGAACGGCAAGTTCCTGCGGGCCTGGGGCCAGGGGATGTTCAAGACGACGCATTTCCTGAGGACCGATCGAGATGGCAACGTGTGGGTGACCGATCGCGGCGATCACCAGGTGTTCAAGTTCAGCCCCGAGGGCAAGCTGCTGATGACGTTGGGCAAAAAAGGGGTCGTCGGCGAGAATGAATCGCGCGACGCATTCAACGGTGTCGCCGATCTCGTCATCGCGAAGAACGGCGATATCTTCATCGCCGACGGCGAGAGCACGAACACGCGCGTCGTCAAGTACTCGAAAGACGGCAAGTTCGTCACGTGGTGGGGCGGCAAAGGCACTGAGCCCGGAAAGTTCGACGAGCCGCACAGCATCGCGATCGATTCAGATGGGCGTCTTTACATCGGCGACCGCCGCAACAAGCGGGTGCAGGTGTTCGATCAGAAGGGCAAGTTCCTCACACAGTGGAACAACCTGGGCACGCCATGGGGCGTGTTCGTGAAAGGCGACAAGCTGTACGTCGTCGACGGCACCGAAGCGAATTGCCTGTTCATCGCGAGCACGAAAGACGGCAGGATTCTCGAGCGCATCGATGGCCTGAAGAATGCCACGGCGGTGACCGTCGACGCGAACGACGCCATCTATATCGGCGAGGTCAACGGAGCGAACGTGCGAAAGCTGGTGCGCAGGCGCTAGGGAGCGCCGGCTCCTCGTCCCATCGTCTGTTTCTGGAATCCCGCAGGTACCTCGTAGGTTGAGGCGGCGAAGTTGTCGCGTTTGACATCCGTCACTTCGCTGATTGAAAGCACCTTGTCGCCGTCGTAGGCGGCCCGGCGGATTGGAATACCGGCGAACCCCTGCGTTTCGACTTTTCCGATCCCGACGAGCTGATCGACGCCTTGCGGCAGCATCTTCTCAAAAAACGACGCTACCTGTTTCGTCACCTCGAAGTCCGCCTCCGTCAGGCCGAGGGCCTTCGGCTCGACCGTGCAGAGCTCTGACACTTTCTTGCCGTTCCTGAATCCCTCGTACTTGTCACATGCCCATTTACCGACCTTGTCGCTCCCTGCGCGGCGATATTCCGGCCTTCCACCCGCGCTACCCACAGGGCCTGCTGTGCCGAGCTGCGACATCAGCGCTTCCACCTTGGCGCGCTGCTCGGGCGGCATGGTCGCGATCTTGTCCTTCATGGCCGCCATTGCCGCTGCGAGTTGCCCACCCATGCGATCGGCGTCGGCTTTCGTCATTTCCGAGTACGACTTGCGGGGCATGCTGATGATTCGCAGCATCTGCTCAGGTCCGTCAAACACGACGACTTGAACGTCGCCCGAGGGGCTTGTCATTTCCGCCCGCATGCGCTCGCGCTCTATCTGGACCTGGCTCGACCGCGTGCCGGATCCCACAACCGTTTTTTCAACGATGAGAATTCCCTCGGCTGCCCGCAGCGGCGATGCGACACCGCAGACGATAGCCAGGGGGACGATGGTGTTAGCGATGTTATTCATGAAAATCTCCCGAGTCAGGGGCACTCCAGTCTACCGCGGAAGCCGGTACGGTTTTCCACATCGACCCCTGAGAAAACTTGCCCCTCGAGCCGTTCGGAGTTACCGTTCTGGACATGGCGAACTTCAACTTGCGGGTCAACAATCGCGCGGTCAGCGTTGATATCGATCCAGCGACCCCCCTTCTGTACGTGCTCGCGGACGAGCTGGCACTGAACGGTCCCAAGTTCGGATGTGGGCTCGGACAGTGCGGCGCCTGTACGGTCATCGTCAAGGGCCAGGCGATCCGGTCGTGCATCACGCCGGTCAAGACCGTCGCCGGCGGCGACATCACCACGCTCGAAGGGCTGGGCACCCCGGACAAACCGCATCCGATTCAACAGGCATTCATAGACGAGCAGGCCGCTCAGTGCGGTTTTTGTCTGAGCGGCGTCATCCTGACGGCGAAGGCGCTCGTCGATCGCACGCCGAAGCCGACGGACGACCAAATTCAACAGGCCCTGTCGAATGTTCTGTGCCGCTGTTTTACTCATCAACGCATGATTGCGGCGGTGAAACGGTATGCGAACGGAGGTGCGGCATGACCGTCTCACGTCGTGCGATGTTGAAGGCCGGCGGATCGCTTGTCGTGGCCTTCGCTCTCACGCCTTCGGACGTCTTCGGGCAGGCGGTGGCGACGCTCGTCGGCAACCCGCCGAAGGAGCTGGACGGTTGGTTGTCGATCGCGGCCGATGGGACGGTCACCGCGCTCACGGGCAAGTGCGAGATGGGGCACGGTCTCTACACCGCGCAGACGCAGCTCGTCGCCGAAGAGCTCGGCGTGCCGATGGATCGCATCAAGCTGATTCAGTGTGTGACCGGCACGACGCCCGATCAGGGGGTGACCTCCGGCGCGCAATCGCATCCGCAAAACTTCAACCACGCAAACCTCGCGCTCGCCGCGGCAACCGCGCGGGAAACGCTCGTGCAGATGGCATCGAAGCAGTGGGGCGTGCCGGCGGATCGACTCACGCCGGGGAACGGTGTCGTGCGGCACCAGGAGCGCACGATTTCCTATGGTGAGCTGATCGGCGGCAAGAAATTCAACATCGCGCTGAATCCGAATGCCAAGCGCAAAGCCCCGCGCGAGTGGACCATCCTCGGCAACCCGATCAAGCGGCTCGACATGCCCGAGATGGTGACCGGCCGGTTCGAATACGCGCACAACGTTCGCGTGCCGGGGATGGTGCATGGGCGCGTGGTCCGGCCACCGACCGTCGGCGCCACGGTGGCGAGCGCGGCGAGTGATATCGAGAGCTCCGTCAAGGCCATGCCAGGGTTGATCAAGGTCGTGGTCAAGAAGGACTTCGTTGGCATCGTGTGCGAGAAGCAATGGCAGGCTGTGCAGGCGGCCAATCAAATGAAGGTGCAATGGACGCCCGGTCCGAAGCTCCCTCCGCAGGCGAGCTTTTACGATCACATGCGCACGCTTCCGAGCCGCGACACGTATCTTGTGGATTCGAAGGACGTCGACGCCACGCTCGCGAAGGCCGCGCAGGTGGTGCGCTCGACCTACCTCCATCCGTATCACATGCACGGGTCGATTGGCGCCTCGTGCGCGGTCGCGGATGTGAAAGCCGACAGCGCGACCATCTGGTCGCCAACGCAGGGCGTCTACCCCCAGCGCGACAGCTGTGCGATGGTGCTGGGCATGAAGCCGCAACAGGTGAAAGTGATTTATGCACGCGGGTCGGGCTGCTACGGCATCAACGGCGCCGACACGGTTTCCTACGACGCGGCGCTGCTGTCGCAGGCCGTCGGACGTCCCGTGCGCGTGCAGCTTTCACGTAAAGACGAGATGGCGAATGAAAACTTCGGCCTCGCGTTCGTGGTCGATCAACGCGTCGGACTCGACACAGCGGGCAACATCATCGCGTGGGACTACGAGGGCTGGTCTCCGATTCGAGGCGGCCGCCCCGGGTACACGCAGCCGGGCAACCAGATCACCGGCTATCTTGCGGGCTTCCCGCCCGCGCCATTCGCGCCTCGAACGCCGGCGCCTCCGCCAGCCGGTCCGTTGGCGAACGGCTCGAACGTCGTGCCCTCCTACGTCACCGGGACGGTCGATGGCGCCGCCGGAGGTACCGGGACGGTGAAATGCGAGCGCATGCTGTCACGCGTCGTCGAGTCACCATTCTGGACAGGTCCACTCAGATCGCCGAGCCGCCTGCAGAATACATTCGCGCACGAATGCATGATGGACGAGCTCGCGGCCGCGGCGAAAGCCGATCCTGTCGAGTACCGGCTGCGACACTTGCGCGATCCGCGACTTCGCGCCGTCGTGCAGGCCGCCGCGAAAGCCGCGAAATGGCAGGCCCGGCCGTCGCCCCGCCAACCACCAACCACCAACCAGGTTTCGCAAGGTCGTGGCCTGGCGTGTGTTCTGTATGAGGGGGACAACGGCTACTGCGCCATGGTTGCGGACGTCGATGTCCATCTCGACACCGGCGTGGTCGACGTCAAGCATCTCGTGATGGCGCTCGATTCCGGACCGATTTCGAATCCTGACGGCCTCCGCAATCAAGCAGAAGGCGGCGCGCTCCACGGCATGAGCCGCGCGCTGTTCGAAGAGGTGACGTGGGACGCCGAGAAGGTGACCTCGGTGGATTGGCGCACGTATCGTACTTTCCCCGTCGGATTCAAGATTCCCAGGCTCGAGACCGTGCTCATCAATTCGCTCGAAGCGGAGGCGTGTGGAGCAGGGGAGACGTCGATCACCGTCACGGCAGCGGCGATCGGCAACGCCATCTTCGACGCCACGGGGATGCGGCTTCGACAAGTTCCGTTCTCGCCCGAGCGGATCAAGCAGTCCGTTGACGCTCGGCGCTGAGAGCAGGTCGTTCACGGCCGACCTGAAGTCGGTAATCGGAAAAGTAAGCAGTTCTGCGCCGATTACAGCGAATTTCGCGTGTAGGTGGACATTCCGCTCTGCCAATGCCCGTCGTGCCGCCGCGCATTGCGCGCATTGGCTTTTGCTTCATGTTTTAGGCACTAGCCGGTAAAATGGAAACGGCGTTGTTCGCTAATCTCCGCACGCTGACAGCTTCCATCGCTTCCAGTCGGGCAGTCCCCTGGTGTTTACGACGGGCGTCGATGTCGCGCAGAACGGCACGCTCAATTCTGGGGCGCAGTACGCCGCGCTGATGCCCGGTGCAACAGCCGACGACTTGCGGCGGGATTATTCGAGCACCGAGGACATGGTCGCGATGTACTTCAATACGGCCGCGTTCGTGCCGCTCAACAGCCAGGTGCGCGGAGAATACGGGACGCAACACGAGAACTCCTGTACGGACCGGGCGACTCGACCAGGGACATCGCGATCCTGCGGTACCTGCGCCTGGGTCCCGACTTGAGCCTGCAGCTGCGCGGTGAGGTATTCAACACGTTCGACGAAGTGAACTTCAACAGCCCGGTGACTAACATCTCGTCGACGACCTTCGGGCGCATCACGGGCGCAGGTCCTGGCCGCGTCGTGCAGCTGGCCGCGAAACTGATTTGGTGAGTGTTCGACCGACGCTCAACAGAAGGTCAGGAGATCAAGGGAAATACCTTGGTCTTTTGATCTCCTGATCTTCTATGAGTCGTTGCGGTGAGACGTCGCTGACCGTTCCTCTACCGATTTATTTCCCGCCAAGCTCGGCATACAACTGCCCGACGAAACGCGGGCCGGTTGTGCCGGTGTCTCCCAACTTCGCGTCGTAGTCCGACGTCGGTTTTGCCGCGGTAACCTGCTCAACTGTCATGCCTTTCTTCACCATCGGCGCGATCTTGTCGCGCACGGCGATGATCAGGTCGCGATGGGCGGCAACCGCGGACTTGTCGACGATCGCGCCGTGTCCGGGGAGGATTTTTGTTGAGGGTCCGGCGAGCTCAATGATCTTGTTGAGGCCTGCGAGCATACCGGACAGCGTTCCGCCATTCGCGCGGTCGATGTTCGGGTAGCCTGTTGAACGGTAGAAGTCGCCCGTCATGATGACGTCGGCGTTGACGAACTTCACGAGCGTATCGCCGTCCGTGTGCGCGCCAGGGATGGGAATCAGCTGGACCTGCTCGCCGTTCATGTGGAACGTCATCGGCGCATCGTAGGTGAGGCGCGGCAGCGCAGCCGTGGGCGCCGGCGTTCCCGGCGCGCCAGTGGCCGTGGGACCAGGCTTCTCGAGCCGAGCCCGCAGCTGCGGACGCGCGATGATGGTTACTCCCATTGCGCCGAGATTTGCATTGCCGCCGGTGTGGTCGCCGTGCACGTGCGTGTTGATGAGATACCGGATCGGCCCGGGATCGATCGCCTTGATCGCCGCCACGATTTTTTCGGTCAGCGGTGCGAACTGACTGTCGACCATCAGAATGCCGTCAGGGCCAATCAGCACGCCGATCGCGCCGCCTTGTCCCTCGAGCGAATAGAGATTGCCGGCCAGCTTCGTCGTCTTGACTTCGACTTTGCTGAAGTCCTGCTGCGCGAACACACCTGTTGCGAACGCGATAGAGAGACAGGCGACGAGCCGCGGGTGTCTTGCGATGGGCCTCATATTCTGACTCCTTCTATTTGGCCTGCCGTAGTGGCCGAATCCTGATGTTGCGGAACTTGATCGGACCAGACCCGGTAGGACCGCCCGCCTGCAACCCGATGGCGCCCTCGCGCAGTTTTTCGTCGCGCGCGTCGGTCAGCGTCTCGCCGTTGACCTTCACGACCAGGTGCGGGCCGTCGGCGAGCACATCGAATCGGCTCCACTTTCCAGCGCTCTTCACGCGATGTGGCAGCGGGGAATGGACGCCGACAATGCCACCGGTGGGAGTCGTCGCGTGCGGATCGCTGATGTTAATCTCGTAGCACCCGCCGAGGCTGCCTGGATTCGCAGGTACGCCGCACCGGATGAACAGCCCGCTGTTAGTGTCCTCTTCGCTCCAGAACTCCGCGGTCATCTCGAAGTCGGCGAACGTGGCAACGCTCCGAAGAAAGCCTTGCGGCCACGTCTGCTTTGAATCACCGGTCGGGGCGATCGGCTGCGATTTCGGCTCAGCCGACAGGGCGCCGTCGACGACCGTCCAGCGGACGCCACCGATCGTCGTCCAGCCGTTCGTCGTCTTTCCGTCGAAGAGCGATATCCATCCGTCCTGAGCAACGAGCGGGGAAGTAAACGCCACGGTTGCGACTGCGGCAGCGAAACGAATGAAGGAAGTCATCGTGTGCCTCTTGTTGCAGAAGATCAGGAGATCAGAAGAAAAAAACGAAATTCTTTTGATCTTCTGATCTTTTGATCTCTGTTTAAACCAGCTAGCTACTTCGGGGGCGGCACTCCGCGCGCGATTGCTTCGTGTGCTCTAGCGGGCCACCATGGATCCGGCTGCCACTTGAAGACGTTACCCGTCAGGCTCGCCACGAAAACGACGCCATTCGGCATCGCGGTCAGCATGTGGCCGGGCGATTCGAACGAGCCGAGAATCTTGCCGCTCTCGACATCGAGTTTCATGACCTGGCCGGCGAGCGTATCGTAGGTCACGTTCTCCGTGTTGTTGCGATGCGTCACGATCCACATCTCGTCTTTCGGCGAGATGTACATGCCCTGCGTGCAGCCTAAATGCGTCCAGGTTTTCAGCAGCTTGCCGGCAGTGTCGAAGATCTGGATGCGGTTGTTCTCGCGGTCGCTCACATACACGCGATCCTTCGAGTCCACCGCAATCGAATGCGGCAGCCGGAACTGCCCAGGGCCATCTCCCTCGGTGCCCCACGTCGCGAGGAAGTTGCCGGCTTTGTCCAGTTTGACGACTCGGCGGTTGCCGTAGCCGTCGGAGATATAGGAATTACCTTGCGAATCCCACGCGATGTCGGTCGGCCGGTTGAACGTTTTCGCGTCATTGCCAGGCTTGTCTTTGATACCCCAGGTCTGCAGCAGTTTGCCTTCGCGCGTGAACTTGAAAATCTGGTGGCCTGCATCGTCCAACGCCCAGACATTCTGATCGCGATCGATTCGGAGCCCGTGCGGCCGCGTGAACATGCCCTTCCCCCACGACCGCAGGTACTTGCCGCTGGCGTCGAAGACGACCAGTTGATCGGTTTTCGGGTCGCGCTTGAACACGTACACGTTGCCCTGCGCGTCTGTCGTGACCGCCGACACGCGCCCGAACTTCATCCCTTCGGGCATGGTTTCCGGCTCTTCGCCGAAGCGAATCTCGACGCTGTACTTCATGAGCGCTCCCGGATGCGCAGGCCAGCCATCTGGCACGTAGCCTTGCTCGGGCGCCTTGCCTTTCGGAATGTTGGGTCCGGGTGCACCCTGCGGAAGGGGCGCCTGCGCCACGACCCCAATGGTCAACAACAGCAGAGCAAACAGCGTTATTTTTTTCATACATCCTCGACCGCATCCGCTTCCGTGCGGACGGTAATTTAGTTGCGTCCGCATAATCTACTCCAACATGAATCCTGGCGCCGATTCAGACTTTCCTGGCGGCTCCCATCGTCGAGCTGGTTCGCGGAGCAAGCGGCTCTTGCCACATCGACTGCGCAGGCGTAGTGCCGACTTTAGGTCGGCCATCCCGCAGCACGGGCGCCGTCCTTCATGAACCCACACCCCACGCCGGTGCGTCCTACTGAAACGATGATCGAACTGGGCCTTGATACTTTTGGTGACGTGGTTTTCGACACCGGCGGCCGCCTCGTCTCGCAAGCGCAGGCGCTGCGGAATGTTGTGACCGAAGGCCTGCACGCCGAGGCGGTTGGCGTCGATGCGTTCGGCGTGGGCGAGCATCATCGTCCCGATTTTGCCGTGTCGGCGCCGGAAGTCGTGCTGTCAGCCATTGCAGGCAAGACCGATCGGATTCGTCTCGGTTCGGCGGTGACCGTGCTCAGTACCGACGATCCGATCCGGGTGTTTCAGCGATTCTCGACGCTCAACGCAGTGTCGGGCGGGCGTGCCGAAGTCATCCTTGGCAGGGGGTCCTTCACGGAGTCGTATCCGTTGTTCGGCTACGATCTTTCGAAATACAACGAGTTGTTCGAAGAGAAGCTGGCTGCCTTCGTCAAGCTTCTCGACCAGCAGCCCGTTGTCTATCCGCAGATAGAGAACGGGCGTCTGCGCACATGGGTCGGCGTCGGCGGCAGCCCGGAGTCGGTGGTGCGCGCCGCGCGGTATGGACTTCCGCTGACGCTCGCCGTCATCGGCGGCAGCGCGAAGCGCTTTCTGTCGTACGTCGACTTGTACAAGCGGGCGTTGAAGGAGTTCGGAAAAGATCCCCAGCCCATCGGCGTGCACTCGCCAGGCCACGTTGCGGAAACAGATGAGCAGGCGAAGGCCGAGGTAGCGCCGCACTACCTCGCGATGATGACTCGCATCGGCCGCGAGCGCGGCTGGCCTCCACGAGGCCGGGACGACTTCGAACGCGAAGCAGGTCCGGACGGCGCGATGTACGTCGGCTCGCCCGAATCGGTCGCGGCCAAAATCCTCCGGACGGTGAAGGATCTCGGCCTCGCGCGGTTCGATCTCAAATATAGCAACGGCACGTTGCCGCACGAGCTCGCCATGAGGAGCATTGAGCTCTACGGCACAAAGGTCGCACCGCTGGTGCGTGCATCGCTCGCTGACTCTCAGGCCGATGTTTCACCGTAAAGGCGCCGCGCTGCAGCGTCTTGGCGGTGAGATATCGAATTACTTAGGTGTCCGCAGTCGCGGCTCCCGCTCCCACACGCGGCCATTCTGAGCCGCGGTGATGAACGCCGCGATGTCTTTCGAGCCGTCCATCTCGACGACGCCCTGGTCCTCTTCGACGCCGGCTTCCTCGGCAAGTCCAAGCGCCGATTCGAGAACGCCAATCACCTTGAGATGACCGAACGCGTCGCGGATCCAGTCGACCGCCGCCGCTTCCGTTTCGAGCATCGCGGAGCCTTCCTTGGATGTCGCGACAACCACGGCGTCGAAAAAGATCGATGGTCCCCCGGCAAGCTGATGGTCCGCTTCGATGATCGTCCCGCCTTTGCCGCGCGCGCCACCGATCTTTGGCGCGACGACCTGCAGCCTCGCGCCGGCTTTCTCCACCGCTGTTCGCAGCGCAGTGACGAACGCCGGGTCGGTCCCGTCGGTGACGAGCACGCCGATCTTGCGTCCCTCGAGGGTCTTCGGCGCTTTGAGAATGATGCTCAGGGCCGCCGACGGTTTCATGTCGATGGGAGGCCGTGCGGGTGTGATGCTTTCGGCCTGCCCCTCCATGCCGAGGCCGTCCTCGACCCGCGAGCACAGCTCGGCATCGATCAGCTTGAGGTGTCCGAGCATCCGCCGACGAATCGCCGGCCGCGAGACCTTGCTTAGCTCGAACGTAAAGGCATTGACGATGTGCCGCTGCTCGGGCTCGGACATCGAACGATAGAACAGGCGAGGCTGACTGTAGTGATCGGCAAACGTTTCCGAACGCACGCGGACCTTATCGCCAGGATCGAGCGCACGCACCGAGGCGAATCCGCGTTCGGGGTCTTCGCGCGGGCCTTCGGGCGCGATGCTGTTCGGCTCGTATGCGACCTGTCCCTTCGGGATGTCCATCCTCCGCACGCCGTCGCGCTGGAAGTTCATCATCGGGCACTTCGGCCGGTTGATGGGAATCTCGTGGAAGTTCGCTCCGCCCAGCCGTATGAGCTGCGTGTCGGTGTACGAGAACAGGCGCCCTTGGAGCAACGGATCGTCGGTGAAATCAATCCCTGGTACTACGTGGCCAGGATGGAACGCGACCTGCTCGGTCTCCGCGAAAAAGTTATCGGGGTTTCTGTCGAGCACCATGCGTCCGATGGGCTGAAGCGGGATCATTTCCTCGGGAATGATCTTGGTGGCGTCGAGGATGTCGAACGGGAACGTCGCCGCGGTCTTCTCGTCGAAGGCCTGCACGGATAGTTCAAACTCTGGAAAATCACCCATCGCGATGGCGTCAAAAAGATCGCGACGCTGCGAATCAGGATCGGCACCGTACAGTTTCACCGATTCGTCCCAGATGAGCGAGGCAGACCCGATCTTCGGGCGCCAGTGGAACTTGATGAACGTCGACTTGCCGTGGGCGTCAACGAAGCGGAATGTGTGGACGCCGAACCCTTCCATCATCCGGAACGAGCGCGGGATTGTACGATCTGACATCGCCCACATCAGCATGTGCATGCTTTCTGGCATGAGCGTAGCGAAGTCCCAGAACGTGTCGTGCGCCGAGGCGGCCTGCGGAAACCCCCGGTCTGGCTCCATCTTGACCGCGTGGATGAGATCGGGAAACTTGATCGCGTCCTGAATAAAGAAAACCGGGATGTTGTTGCCCACCAGGTCGAAATTGCCTTCGGACGTGTAAAACTTCACCGCGAACCCACGGACATCCCGCGGCGTGTCCCCGGAACCGGCGCCGCCGGCAACTGTGGAAAAACGCACAAATACGGGCGTTTTGATTGTCGGATCCTGCAGAAAGGCCGCCCGGGTCAGCTTTGCCATCGACCGATAGGGTTGAAAAAATCCATGCGCGCCCGATCCTCGCGCGTGGACGATGCGTTCGGGAATACGTTCGTGATCGAAGTGGGTGATCTTCTCGCGGAAGATGAAGTCCTCGAGCAGCGTAGGACCCCGGTTGCCCGCACGCAGCGAGTTCTGGTTGTCCGATATAGGCGTGCCCTGGTTTGTCGTCAGTGTGGCGGTGCCCGGCGATGCTACCTGATGAGTCTCTCCTCCGTTGCCTGACTTGCCTTGAACTGTTGCAGTGCCGCGAATGTTACGAGTGCTGGGTTTCGGGGTTTTTCGTTTTGGAGTCTTGGCCATTAGCTTGGCCGACATGCAAAATTGGCTCCCTCATCTGTGCTCCCGGTGCCTTTGTAGACGGCAACTTCGGGGAATGGACACAACGGCCGCGACCGATTGATCGCCGGTGACTGCCTGGTGATCGATGCCGGCACCTGATTCGGCGCCACGCCGGTCTCGACCCATCGCTCGAGCGCGGCGACCATATCGAACGTATTCGGGCCTTCTCCGCCGCTGCAGTGTCCCATTCCCGGCGCCATGAAGAGTCGATAGCCTTCGTGCACTTTGTCGCGTCCGCCGAGTGTCTGCGCCACGCGCTCGTAGTACTGCGTCGTGCCGGACGGCGAGATTTGCGGGTCGCTCCAGCCGTGGTACTGAATCAGCTTGCCGCCGCGGCTGATGAACGGCTCGAGATTCGGATCGAGCGCGTTCAGCGTGTTGTTGTCCCGTTCTTCGGCGAGAACGATGTCGGCATCCCAGTTGAACTTCTGTATGGTCCAGCTCGGATCGCCAAAGACGAGAAATCGGAATTGATCCAGCCCCGTTGCTCGAGCAGATGGCGTCCATCCAAGATCCGTCCATCCAAGCTCGCTGCCGTGCGCGAGGCCAGTGATCGCGCGCTTGGTTTTTGGGTTCACCGCACCTGCATAGATCATCCGCGCCGTCTCCACTTGCGCGGTGGTGAGGCACGAGGACCCTCCCTCCGATCCCTTGCATTCGAGTACGCCCGGATCGAATGTGCATCGTTTCGGATTTTCGAGGACTCCATCCTTCACGCCGTCCAGCAGATCGCACGATTCGACGACGGCGGCGTGGAGCAGCTGCCGCTGCGCCTGACCGAGCCGCGCCGCCTCGTTCTGTTCGAGCCGCTGCGCAACGCGTACCGCCGAAGCCGCGCGCCCCGTCCAGTCGAGGCCCGGCGCGCCCGCGATGATGCCGTTGAAATCGGCAGGAAAGCGCTGCGCCTCTTTCATCGCCTGCCGTCCGCCCGCCGAGCAGCCGTTGAAGTACCGAGAACTTCGGCGCGCCGCCGTAGTACGCCGCGATGATGGCCTTGGACGCTGCGGCGGTCTCGTGCACCGCGCGCCATCCGAAGTCGGTCACCTTTTCGGGATGACCGAGGCCGAAGCTCGCGCTGCCGCCAGTGTGCCCGGTGTCGGTCGAGCTGACCGCATACCCGCGCGCGAGTGCCGTCGTCATGGCGCCCGTATTGATATTGCCGTTGAACGCTCCGTTGCCTACCGCTTGGTACTTTCCGTTCCAGTTCGACACCGGCATCCAGACTTCCATCTTGATCTCAGAGTCGGAAGACGGCTTCAACGTTGCCGCGACGCGGCACGATTCGGCCTCGGTTTTCGCGGCCGTGATCGTGGTGGCCGGCAACGTCAGCGCTGACAGCCCCTCGCACGAGCCTGCGGCGTCAACTCGAATGGACGCATCGCCGCTCGTCAAAAGCCAGGCCGCGAACCCGCACAATAAGCCACCCAGGACGCAACGGATCACACTCTTCATATGTATTTCCCTTCAGATCGTGTAATTTACCCGATACGCCCCTCTAACGAAAGGACACGCACGTGCGCACCATTCATTTGACCGCCCTCGCCATCGCGCTGGTCGCGGCCGTCGGGATCTCTTCGAGTGTACGCGGCCAGGGAAAACCGGCGGCGGCCGTTTTCACGCCGAACGCCGGCGACTACGCGACCGCAGACATCAGGATTATCACGCCTGGTGTCGTGTTCAGCTCAGGATTGGACATCGTGTCGGCCGAGTTCACGAAGCAGACCGGCAAGTCGGTCGGTATGGTCACGGTCGGCATGGGCACCATCGTGGAGGAAATAGGAAAGAAGACTCCGCCGCCCGACATCATCTTCCTGCCGTTTCAGTTGATGAACACGCTGGCGCTCGACGGAGGCGTCATGCCGGGGACGATGTTGCCGTTTGGCCGCCACCCCATGGGTCTCGCCGTGCGAGCGGGCGCGCCGAAGCCGGACATCTCGACGGTCGAGAAATTCGCCGTCGCGATCAAGGGTGCGAAAGCGGTAATGCGGTCGAATCCCGCGTCACGCACGATGGTGGCGACGCTGATTGACGATGTGCTGAAACGGCCGGAGTTCGCGGGTGTGAACGCGCCGGCCAGCACGAAGGGCGAGGGCGGCCAAGCGCTGGCTCGCGGCGAAGGAGATATGGCGATTCAGACGATCAGCCAGATTTTGCCTTACAAGGAGATCGAGCTCGTAGGACCGCTGCCGAAAGAACTGGGCGCGTGGATTGACACGATGGTGGCGGTCTCCGCGAGGGCCACGCATCCCGACGACGCGAAGGCGCTCATCCGGCATCTGCTGCGGCCGGAGTCGAACAAGGTGTGGAAGCCAAGGGGGTTGCTGCGGCTTGAGTAGTGCCGACCTTCAGGGTCGGCCAAAACGAGTCAGCGGTTCGTCGTAGTGCCGACCTTCAGGTCGGCCAAATGAATAAACGCGGCGGCAAAGTGACCATCACGCAACGAAACGCAATCGTCCTCATCATTTTCTGTACGAGCATCGCCGGCATCCTCGCGCAGACCGGCGCCGGCGGCGAGACGGTCCTTGTCGAGCTGTCTACCGTCGGGCTCGACGGCCGAACGGGCACGCCGATCGTCGTCTTGCGCGAGCCCGTGTCGGGCGGCGTGCTGCCAATCTGGGTCGGCGTGATGGAAGCGCAAGCCATTGCGCTTGCGCTGCATGGGGTCGTCACGCCGCGTCCGATGACCCACGATTTGATGGCAAGCCTTATCGCCGAACTGCGCGCAGAAGTCGACGAAGTGGTCGTCACCGATCTGCGCAACAACACCTATTTCGGAATGGTCCGGCTGAAGGTTGCGGGCGAACGGAAGATTCGCGACGTCGACAGCAGGCCCAGCGACGCGCTTGCGCTGGCGGTGCGGACCGGCGCGCCGATTCGCATAGTAAGAAGAATCCTCGCCATTGCTCCTGAGTTCGAGTTCATTGCCCCTGACGGCCCGAACCAGGTCGTGCAGGCGATGGGCATGACGGTTGTTCTCGCTACACCGTCGCTACGCAGGCAGTTCAAGCTTGGTGATCTTCCTGGCATTGTCGTGACGAGCGCGTACGGCGCGGCGAGGGACAAGGGGCTGCGCCGCGGAGATCTCATTACGGGCATCAACGGCAAGGCAGTCGAGGAGCCGGCGGAGTTTTTCGACGCCGTTCGCGCGACGAAGCCGCGCGCCCCGGTGCGTGTGACCTACTGGCGGACTGGCGAGACGAAGACAATCGAGCTGCCGGCTGATCTGCCGCCGGCAAATCCGGGCAAGCGTGGGCGAGTTACGGCGTAGGTACGCGATCGGCCTCGACCAGACCGGAAGACTGCGCAGCACTACTCGAGAATCGTCCCCGCAGCCTGCCAGCCTCGTCCAGAATCAGCACAAACTTCCCTTGGGTTGAGCGCCGTGTACCGCGCTCGACGAAGTTGAGCGTTAGACGATCACCGGAAATCGTGCCGCTGATCGTGAGCGGCGTTTGCCCACGCGGCGATATCTCGCTGCCGTTTTCGGTGATTTTTTTTCCTGAGCCGGTTACGTGATCGCCTTTCTGGTCGAGGCGAATCTCGTATCCGAGCTGCAAGCCTGCGTAGCGTGGGTAGCTGCTCGACTCGACCCGCGTGGTCAGCGCCCACGAGCCGGCCACGTTCGGCAAAGTGCCGCTTGTGGCGACGTTTCCCGACGGCGCTGTCGACGCGGCGCTCGACGGTTCGGCCGGGATGTTCGGGGACGAAGTCGTGGGGTTCTCCTCAGCAGAGCGATTCTGCGACGGTCCGGGGCTTCGAATGACTGCGGAGTCTTGGGATGCGGCGCTCAAAGCCTCATCGTTCACATCCGCAGACGGGCGTGGCTCGGTTTTTGGCGCGACGATTTCGACCTCGGTCGCTGTGCTCGGAGCGGAGGCAGGCGTGTCATACCATTCGAGTGCCCGATTCGATTCGTAGAGGTACGCACCTAGAAACGCTGCTGCAAAGAGTGCGACCAGCGCGAGTACGGGTCGCCGACGCCGACGATGTGGAGAAGGCACCGGCGCTTGCAGGATCACCGGGTCATGTCGCTCGGGCAGTGGCGGCGCGTCGATCGCTTGATTGGCCCATGCCGGCGCTTGATTGGCCCATGCCGGCTGCTCGACGATCGGCGGCTCCTGTAGCGCCGACGGCGTATCGGAGGGTTGGCGCTCGGTCACGAAAGCACCTAACGGATCGCCTGACTCGGGAACGTCGATGCGACCAGGATCGCTCGGACGAGACGTGCCGCGGAGATCAATGGGCGCTGAAAACGGCACTTCCCAGTCGCCAGGTCGCTTGCCGCGCTCGATCCGCGCCCGCGCCACCATCGCCTCGGAGTTAATCCCGACTTCGCGGGAATAGGCTCGGATGATGCCGTCGAGATAGATTCCCTCCGGCAGGCGGCTGAAGTCGTCTTCTTCTAGTGCCTCGATTCTGTACAATTGGATTTTCGTACAGTTCGCTGATTTGCTCGAGAGACAGCCCAACCTGCTCGCGGGCCTGTTTCAGCACCGTCCCAACAGTCATCCGAAAGATCCTTGCGGGATCCTTGCCAAAACACCATCTCACAGGGCGTAGGCGATATGGCATTCTTTCACGCGGAGACATTTAATGATGCGTATGAATCCAAGACCTGGACGGTGCGCGTGGCTTCTACTGCTGGCGATGGCTTACGGATCTGTGGCGTCCGCCCAGGGTTATCGCCCGATCGTGGACCACATCCACCTTGCCGCACCGGATCCGCCGGCGGCGGTGAAGTGGTACCAGAGATACTTTGGCGGGCAGACAATGGCCGAAGGAACTGATCGGTTTCTGCTCGGTGACGTCCGCGTCATCTTTTCCAAACGAGAGAGCACGCTACCGAGCCAGGGCAGCGCCGTCGATCACATCGGCTTCTCGGTTGCGAACCTTGATGAGGCGATGAAGGCGTTTCAGGCTGACGGCGTGAAGATCGTGACTCCGGCGCGAGACGTGCCAGGGCTGTTCCCCCTCGCATTCATAGAAGATCCCTGGGGTACCCGCATCGAAGTCGTGCAGGACTCGGCGAAGCTCGGCGTGCACCATCTTCATCTGCGCGGCGCCGACCCGGCGGCGATGCTCGCGTGGTATTCGGCGCAGTTCGGCGGCCGCGTGGCCAAGCTGAAGGATCGTATCGACGGCATCGACTTGAGCGGTGTGTGGCTGTTGGTTCAGCGCGGCGACGCCGTGCCGACGCAGGGGCACTCAATCGATCACATCGGATTCCGACCCCTCGACGTCGACGCGGCGGTTGCAGAGCTCAAGACGCGGAACGTGAAAATCACTACCGAGCCGCGGCCGCTGTCGTTCCCGAATGGCGTCACTGTGCGCCTGGCGTTCGCCGAAGCGCCCGACGGCGTGCGCATCGAGCTCGTGCAGCGGCCAGAGTGATTCTTCGGACTACACACCCCGGCGGCGCGGCGACGCAGCTCATGATTTCTGATCCCCAATAAGGTTGCGTCGTTGCGTCGTGGCGGCGAGATATGTGCTCTCTACCGGCGCGGCACTTCCGGGCTGAAGCCGGTCTCGAACCCCCGCGAACGCTCTCGGCGCTGCAACGGATCGACCACCGGCGCGGCGGGAAGAATTCCAAGCCTGACAAGTTGCGGACGAAACTCGTAGCGAATATTCACGGTCTTCACGGGCGACGCTTCCAAGTCCAGATACACCTGTCTCACAGCGTGGCCGGTTCGCTGGCCCATCCCCGTGGCGGCGTACTCCTCGGCTGCGGACAGTTTCTTCCTCGCATCCGCGGCCGTGCTTGAATCGGCTGCCTGGCCCTCCGCAGCAGCTGGAGCCTCGGGCGCGGTTCGGGCGAGGCGCCCGCTCTCCTCGCTCCGTTCGTGTGACTCGCGCGTCATCACCGGTGCGCGTTCCTTGAAGAAGACGGCTGAGATCACCCCGAGATTGTCGGTCAGGCCGAGGGCTTGACCGTAGGATCGCGCCTCCGTAGTGAATTCAAATCGGCGCGCTTCCGCGCGGTTCACCTGCCAGCCGCTGATCGTGATGGTCTGGAACGGATCGATGACCCACTTACGGCCGTCGGCCGCAGCCGTGTGTCGCGCGTCGATCGTGTTCAGGCCATCGACCGACAGCGCCACTGCGACCCGGACGGGGTATGGGTTTCGCATCCGAATCGCATATTCCCGCCCATTCAATGCCTCGACATACCAGCGCCCGTCATGCGCGTAACGTCTTTGAGGCACGCCATTTACGAGGACCTCTACCTCTACGGCCTCGACACGTCCCGGCTGAGCAGACACGACACCGTGAGGGCCCGCCGACAGAGCGAGACTGGCAATGATCAGACTGGCAAACGTGTAATTCATGCAACCTCCTACCCTTAGAACGGAGGAGGCTGAAAACCTTGCACGGGTGACCCCTATTGGTTGACTTCCCATCGCTGAGGCAGTACTTTCCCGCCACACTCGTAACCCGCGCGGAGGAGAGGAATGAGGCTTATCGTTCCTGCGTCAGCCGCTGCCGTTCTCGTGGCGATCGTCGTCGCCATCCCGACAGCACAACAACAACCCGCTGGTGCGTACACCCAACGCCAGGCGGAGGCCGGCCGCACGGCGTACGACGTCAGCTGCGCCGGGTGTCATGCGCCCGATCTGACCGGAGGCAGCGACGCGCCGGCACTCATTGGCCCCAACTTCACTGGTGCGTGGGGTGGACGGCCGATCAACGAGCTCTTCCGCCATGTGATGGAGACGATGCCACCACAGGCGCCGGGATCGCTCGGTGAGGAGATGACGCTGAGCGTACTGGCGTACATCATCCAACGGTCGGGAGGCGCGGCGGGTCCACAGGACCTCACGATCAAAACGGCGACGACGGTCAACGCGGCTGCAGCGGCTCGCGGAAGCGGTCCGTCTTCGATGGCGCTGGGCGCGGGCACCGGCAGCGGACAAGGTCGCGGCGGCGCTGCGGCCGTACGCGGGGTAACCGTGAGAGGCGAGGTGAAGAACTACGTCCCCGTCACACCGGAGATGCTGAAGAATCCGCCTCCGGGCGACTGGCTCATATTCCGCCGCAACTATCACGGCTGGAGCTACAGCCCGCTCGATCAGATCACCAGTAATAACGTGCAGGATCTCAAGCTCGCATGGGTGTGGGCGATGAACGACTCGGGCGCAAATCAAACGACGCCCATCGTGCACAACGGCGTGATGTATCTCGCAAGCCCCAGCAACATCGTCCAGGCGCTCGACGCAAAGAGCGGCAACCTCATCTGGGAAACGCGCGTGGGACCAGATCAGGCGCCGGGGTATGGCGGCATTCGCAGCATCGCGATCGCGCAGGACAAAGTCTTTCTTCCGACGAGCAATGCCCACATGGTCGCCCTCAGCGCGCGCACGGGCGATATCCTCTGGGATACGCCATTGTCCGATGTGAATCATCCCTCCACGAGCGGGGCCATCGTCATCAACGACAAGGTGCTGCAGGGAATCACCGGATGCGGCCGAAACACCTCAGCCGACGGGTGCTACATCAGCGCCATCGACATCAACTCTGGCAAGCGGGTGTGGCGGTTCTACACGATTCCGCGCGAAGGCGAGCCAGGCTTCGACACATGGGGCAAGCTTCCGAAAGAACAGCGCTCCGGCGTCGAAACGTGGATTGCGGGGTCGTACGATCCCGATTTGAACCTCACCTATTGGGGAACGGCGCAGTCGAAGCCGTGGTCGTTTCTCAATCGCGGCACAACGCCGCTGGACAAGACGCTCTACTCGAGCTCGACGCTGGCGCTGAATGCAGACACCGGAAAGCTTGCGTGGTACTTCCAGCACGCACCGGGAGAATCGTTCGATCTCGACGAGGTGTTCGAGCGCGTGCTGGTTGATATCGGCACGCAGAAGGTATCGTTCAGCGCCGGGAAGGCGGGCGTGTTGTGGAAGCTCGATCGCCGCACCGGTCAGTTTCTCGGCCACAAGGAGATGGTCAAGCAGACCATCTGGGAGCGCATCGATCCTAAGACCGGCGTGCCGAGCTATCGGCCGGACATTCTCGAGATGCAATTCGATCAGACATTGAACGTGTGTCCCAGCACCGCCGGTGGAAAGAACTGGGGCGCCATGAGCTACCACCAACCGACCGGCGTCCTCGTGGTGCCGTTGAGCCAGTCGTGCATGGACTTCACCGTGCGCAAGACCGAGCAGGGAGGCAACGGCGTCGTGCGCCGGTTCCTGTCGATGCCCGACACAAGCAACCACCTCGGCAAGCTGGCCGCGTACGACGTCAAGAGCATGCAGGAGGTGTGGAGCCATACGCAGCGAGCGGGATATCTCACGGGCGTGGTGTCGACGGCGGGTGGTGTCGCGTTTGTGGGCGACATCGATCGCACCGTGCGTGCGCACGATGTGAAAACGGGGAAGGTGCTGTGGGAGACGAGGCTCGGCACGTCGGTGCAGGGTTTTCCGGTCACCTACAGCGTCGATGGCAAGCAGTACGTCGCCATCGCGGCGGGATTGGGAGGCGGCAGCCCGCGCAACGTGCCGGCAGCCGTCGCACCGGAGATCAAGATCCCGCAAGCGGGACAGGCGCTGTACGTGTTTACGTTACCGGACCGGAAATAGGCGACCGGCTTCAGACTTCGGGCTTCGGTAAATCCTGCAGCCGGGAGCCCGCAGCCTGAAGCCCATCGCCAACACTAGTACACGATCGCGCCGGTCGCCTTAATCTGCCAGCTCGTCGTTTCTTCCGTCTTGGCACCGGCGCCATGCTCGGCATGTCCGGCGTGTTCCGCGTGTTCGCGGGCAGCTTCCTGGCCTTCCTTGTCCGCTGCGCCGACCCGTTCCATCACGCCCTGCGCCGTGGCGCGCTTACCGCGAGCGCTCGTCGGAAACACGATGACGCCGTCGTCGACTTTGATGAGAACCGCCGGCCCTTTCGGCGTATCGGTGGGCGCAATACCCATCCAGCATCCCATCATCGTACAGACGTCGGTCACGATGCCTTCGACGCGCACGGTCTTGCCCTGAAAGTCCGCCGGCTTGGCGATCAGCTGAGCGATGGGGGTCGCATCTTTCACGGTCGGAGCCGCGCCGAATGTTTCAGCACCCCGCGTCGCAACGGACGTGACGACCATCAGCAGCGATGTAGCGAAGAGGAGAGAACGAATCATCGAAACCTCCATCGCAAATCCTACCATCCCCACGCCCCCCGTAGCACCCCCTGGCACCTGTTGCACCCGTAGCACGCGATCCTCTCCGGTGTATCATCCGTACGGCCGCATATGACACCACTTGCGCAATTCACCGTCATCACTGCCGGATGTGTGACGCTGATGTTGGCAGCCATCCAGGGGCAGGTAGCCCTGCCGCCAGGTCAACAGGCCGTCCCAAGCGATCTGGAAATCCAGCAAGCCGTCACGGCTATCGAGCAGGCAGATAGTTACGCCGATGTTCTCGCAACGACGGAGAAATATGCCGCGATCATCAGCAGCCCCAGAGTCGTCGAGCTCGTGGACGCGGCGCTTCAGAATGCTGCGCTGAACGACGCGCAACGCCGCGTGCTTCTGCTCGAACGCCAGCTGTCGATCGATTGCCGCGTGCTCGGCGCCGCGGCTGCCATTAGGTTGCTCGCCGTCCGCGCTATCGCGGGATTCGCGATTCAGGCGGATACGCCGCAGCAGTTCGCGACTGTTCTTGAAAAGTTCTCGCCGCTCGCCAGCGTGATAACCGTCGATCTCGTGGGGCAGGCGCTCAATACGCCAGGCAACACCTGGCCGAAGCCGTTGCTTCCTTTGATGGAACAACTCGCGCGCGACTGGCCCACGCTCGGAGCGCTGGAAGCGGCGACGAAAATGGCCGCTGCGGCAAACGAGATTCCGAATCCGAATACAGATCCGGGACCGAAACCCCCTCCGGGCGGCACGCCGACGCTCGTGGGACATTGGCGCAGCACGACGATCTCGCTCGGCAGCCCGCGCGACGAGCATTTCGTGGTGCGCGGAGACGGCACCGCTGAAACGTGGATTGTCACGGCGTCCGGCCGCACGCCTGTAACGCCCGGACGGTGGAGCACGAAAGGGACGAGTTTGAGTGTTGAGTGGGAAGACGGACGTCAATGGGGCCAGCCGTTTACGTTCCACGAGGGCCAGCTGGTATTTCCGAACGTGCCGAATCAACGTCAGTTCTGGGAAGCGATCAGATAGCTACTTTGCCTTTTCGGTGCACTTCGCCCGCTCGGACCTGAGAGTCGAATACAGGTTCGTCTGCGTGACAACACCATCAGCTTCAGATTTCTGCCAGTTCTCGAGCGCACCGGGACAGTCGCCCAGGTTGCTGAGCGCGAGTCCGAGGTAGTAGCGCGGCACGTAAGGCTCGTAATTGCCGAATCCTGATATCGAAATCCGCTCTGTCGATTCGACGCTGTTCTGTGCAAGCGTTTCTTCGAACAGCTTTCGCGCGTCCGTCCAGCGTCTTCGATTCTTGGCGTCTATTGCGCGTTTGTAGGTATCGCGATACCGGCTGTCCGGTGTCGCGGGTGTGACGCTGGTGCTGACACCTGCGGCCGGCGCTTGCGGCGTGCCGATCGGCGGCTTTGTGGGAGCAGCGTCGACAGGTGGTTCGTTCACCGGCGGCTCGTTCGGCGGCGGGTTGCTCGGCGGAGTAGCGACAGTGGTGTTGGCGATTGGCGGAGCGGGAGCGGGCATCGCTGTCGCCAATCCTCCCAGCTTGTCTCCCAGCGCATCGGCCTTCGATCCGAGCGACCGGGGTCAGGATACGGTTCTCGCCGGCGGAGAGGCGCACGAGCAACGGCTTAATCTCGTCGCTCTCGAGCTTGGCGTATTCCGCCAGGTCGTCGAGGCCGAGCGCGATCTTCGTCCCTGACGGCGTGACGAGGAACTGAAAAATCGACGCGGCGGCCCTAGAAGGCGTTAAACAGCGCCGAATCGAACACCTGTGTGCAGATTTGTAACCTTCCAGGCACGCCGCGAATACGCGCGAAGAAACGAGGGGACGCAATGAAGACTTCTGAAGCGATGGCGCTGGCGGGGATGGCGTCCGTTGTCGCACCTCGTTGCGTTGAGACCTGACAGGGCGGCGACTCACTCGTAGTGCTGACCTTTAGTCAGCCCAAGACAGCGACCAAAAGGACAACAAATCAGACCGCGCTGCGGACCGCGTCGCAGCGGTGAACTCACGCCGCTACTTCTCTCCGTTCGAGAACAGAAGACTCCAATGCTCGTCTGCCCGTTTGACGACGTTGTCCACGTCGTCTTCGAGCAGGTAGCGCTGTTTCACCAGGTCCTGTGCGGCCGCCGTGACGAGAGCGAGGTAGCGTTCGCGACTCTGGTAGCGCTCTTCGACTGACATCCGCGGATCCTTGTTGCGCTCGCGATCGGCGCGCGTGCGGGGCAGAGGGATGTAGGACCCCTGCATGCTGGACAGCAATGACGTCGGTCCCGCTTCGGCGTTGAAGAGATTCCAGCCCGTGTAGGTTGCCAGCGGCACTGAAATCTCCGGCATCTTCACACCGGCCAGCTCGTTGCCGTCGTTGTCGACTTGCGGAACGAGGATAGGAAAAGCCTTGTTCGTTTCGGGCGGATCGACGCTGATGATGCCTTTCGTCGCGAAGTCGAGCCCGTAGAACACCCGATAGGCCTTGTGCGCCTCCGTCGGCTTTTCGACGCCTGCGATCGATGGAAACTTCAGCGCGTCGATCTGGACGAGGGAGTTGTCGTTGATCCGTGGATAGCGATTTACCGGTGGCACGGTCCCGTCTTCGAGCCAGCGATTCATGGCGACCAGAAGCGCTCGCATCGACCAGCGGTAATCGTTCGGGTTGTTTGGCAGCTGCCCGATGCTTCGCCGCGGCGGGAACGCGGCAGGCCCGTGCTGGCCGCCGGCGAACATGTAAATGCGCGTGTGGTCTGGAGGCGCGACATCGGTCCGGCCGTCGATAGTCATATGGATCAGCGACGCCGCGCGGCCCCAGTATTCGTAAGACGAGTTCGTGTAGAAAATTCTCGGCGTGTGCTCCGGCTTGACGCGCGACAGCAGTCCGTCCTTTTCGCCGGTCTCCGGGTCGGTCTGCGCAGTGTCCGTGAATGGGAAGATGTCGGTCGGGTAGAACTTGTTGAGAAACGGATGGCCGTCACGCGACGGCTGCGAGAAGCGCAGGTTGAAGCTGCCGCGTCCGCCGCCGGCGACGTGTGCCATCACCCCGTCGAAGACTTTCCGGTGCTGCTCGTCTTCATTGAATCCGTAATAGAGGTAGGTCCGCAGAAAGCGTCCGCTCTGCGATACGCCGAACGCAATCGCGCGCTGAATCGAGCCGGCGGGAATCGACAACGGGTCACCATCAAGAGGCGGCGCAAATTTCAGGTACGCGATCGTGTCGCGGACCGCCGCGGCGCCAACGCCGGCGACCGGCGGATCCTGCGCGCGGTAGACGACCTCGTAAATCTTCCCCGGCTGGAAGCCGCCGGTCAGATACACGCGGCCGCCGTCCAGTCTCCATTCGCTCTTCGGGATGAAGCGCCGCGTTCCTTCGATCGTGTCGCGCACGGTCAACGTGTTCGCGGGATCGTTCGGGTTCGCAACCGTATAGGCGATGTGATCGCGATCGGCGAGCGATGAGTCCGGCGTGACGCGCGCGACAATCACCTCGCTCCGAACGATGCCCGTGATCGGCTTGCCGTTGTCTGTGGCGATCGGCGCAAAGACGCGGACGAGGCCTTCGCGATGCGGCGGATCAAACTGCCAGCCGACCCAGAGGAGGGTGAAGCCCTGCGTCATCAGGAAGCCGTCGCCCATCTGTGCGTCGGTGGTCGGATCGAGGCTGCCGGCTGCCTGGTTGTAGAACCCCAGCATCCCTTTGCCGCCGCGGTTCGAGACCTCGTACAGCACGGTGCCGTTCCCGCGCTCGACCTGTTTTGGCTTGAGCAAAAAGAAGTCCGACGAGAACTCCACGCGCCCGCTGGCATTCCTTGGTGCCTTGTCGATGTCGGTGATGATCTTATTCGGCGCCAGGGACGGATCGACCTCAAAGTAGATGCGGCCCGCGATCTTTTCGTACGGCCCGATCGCGCCGAATGCCTTCCCGCCGGCCACATCCGCCCGGGTCTTGACGTCGATCCGCACGACCTCGGCAGCGGCCGACGACCACGTGATTGACACGAACAGGATTGCGGCGAGAATTCGCGACAGCATCGGAGCCTCCAGAAGGTCTGATTGACGGTTGAGCAAAAGGATACGCCACAGGAGGCGGCAGAGGATAGCGCATCAGTAGTGCCGACCTTCAGGTCGGCTCGCGCTTCCACTCCATGGTTGGGCTTATCCTGCTATCCTTTCCAGCCATGTCGCGATTACCAGCAGCGGCCGTCCTTGTTGTTTTCGTCCTGGCTGCCGGCGGCTGCAGCCGACGCGAGGACCCCGCCCCGCAGCCCCAGTTCAGGCCCACCGCGACGGTCAAAGACATCATGACGTCGATTGTCGACCCCGAGTCCGACGTCCTCTGGAACGCAGTAGCGACGATCGTCTCGTTGACCGGCACCGAAGAGCGCGAGCCCAAAACGGATGAGGAGTGGGCGGCCGTGCGACGCAGCGCCGTGCAGTTGGTGGAAGCCACGAACCTGCTGCGGATTCCCGGACGTCTCGTCGCGAGGCATGGCGAGAAGTCCGAGAACCCCCGCATCGAGCTGCAGCCCGAAACTATTCAGAGGATGATCGCCGACGACCCTGCGACATGGACCAGGCTCGTCAATGGCCTCCACGATGCTGCGGTGCCGGCCTTGACCGCGATCGATGCCAGAAACGCTCAGGGGCTGTTTGACGCCGGGGAGCACATGGAGCACGCTTGCGAAGCCTGCCACCAGCAGTATTGGTATCCTCCGAAGGAAGCGGCGGCCTGGAAGCATGAGCCCGAAGGACACATCGACAATTCAGCCTCACCCGTTCCCAGCGTGGCGGCAGCAGCAAAGGGCGGAACGATCACAGGGCACATTGCTGTGAAGGGTAAGGTGCCCGGCAATCAGGTCATCCGGATGGGGATGGATCCCGGTTGCGCGCAGCTCAATGCCGGAAAACGTCCGGTTCAGGAGGTCGTCGCCGCCAGCGCCGACGGAAGCCTCGCCAACGTCTTCCTCAGCCTGCAGGGATCGTTTCCCGCCGCGCCGGTCTCGGCGCAAGCCGTGACGATCGATCAGCGCGGCTGCATGTACGTGCCTCGAGTCATCGGCGCGCAGGTCGGGCAAACGGTGCAGGTGCGGAACAGCGACGAGCTGTTGCATAACGTGCACGGCACGTCGACGCACGGTAACGCCTTCAACTTCGGGCAACCCAAGGCTGGAATCGTGCAGGAGCTTCGTCTGAAGGATCCGGAGATCATGCTGCGTGTCACGTGTGATGTGCACCGGTGGATGACCGCCTTCGTCGGGGTCGTCAATCATCCGTACTTCGCGACGAGCGGAGTTGGTGGCACGTTCACGATCGCCAACGTCCCCGCCGGCACTCACACGATACAGGCATGGCACGAACTGTTCGGGGTTGTCACGCAAACTGTACGAGTGACGGAAGGGGCAACGACGAGAGTGGAGTTCATGTATACGGCGGGGTCCGGGATATAGCCGCCGTCGACATCACATTCACAGCGCAGGCTACCGGGCGCATCGGTTACTCCACAGCCCGGCAAAGCAGAGTTGCTTCCGCGAACCAGCTCGACGATGCGGGAAACTGCATCTATCGCCCCGCGACCGCGTACGCAATGCGAGCCTTTTTCGCCCAGCTCGCAGCCGTCCCCCAGCTATCGATGCAGTTTCCGGTCACGGAGTACGTCGCATCGCTCGCGATGGTTCGCTTCAGCAACCCTGCTTCGCCGGGCTGGCGCCGACGCGCATCGAGCGGCCAGGGCGTGTGGGTGACCGCCCGGTGGTTCGCGAGGCTATTTCCCTGCGGCCTCGTCCGCGCGGGCCGCACCGAGGATCCCTTCCATCGTGTGATAGTTCCCTTCGTGGCAGGCGTATTCGTAGATCTTGTCCTGCGTGCGCTTCATGCGAATCATGACCGTCCACGGCCTGGTCCAGGTCGTCGCATCGTCCACCGTCACTTCGTACTGGAGCGTGTCCTCGGCCACGCGCGTGAACCGCTCGACGATGTGAAGGTCTTCAGCCGCGCCCATGAAATTGCTTTTCTGCGAGAAGTTAGTGGTGTCAACGACCAGCGTGTTTCCATCCCAACGGCCGCGCGAATCACCGCTCCACAGCCGCACGCCCTGCGGCAGATGTGGGCGACCGTCGAGCGGGATGATGCGGGTTTCGTGAATCGCCTCGAGGGTCAGCGTCACGTAGTCGGGCGTCTGCAGAATCTGGTAATAGCCCATCGGCCCCGCCGCGTTGATGTTCTGCAAGCCGACCCGCGGTGTGCCGTACGTGATGCAGCGCAGCGCATTGCTCAGGTCTTGGGGTCCGGCCGGAGGGCGCTTCATTCCTGCCGCTGTCGGCGGCGGGGTTCTCTCGAATCGCGCCCGCCCATCCGGCGTCATCGCAGGAATCTTCCCGTCCGGCGGATCCATGATGAGCGACGTTCGATGCTCGATCGTGCGTTCGATCATGACCGTTGCGCTCCCGGTCGCTGTCGGGCTCGCGTACCGATCTGGATTGGCCATCAGGGCCTGAAAGAAATTGTCGCCGCCCGGGAAATCGCTGTCGGTGTTGACGTGAAAGATCCTCGCCGCCCGCCGTTTGAATTCGGCGACTTCCTCGTCTGTCAGCAGCGGCCGCCCGGCGAATTCCTGCGGGCGTTCCAGCGGCGTGGCGCTCTGGTTCAACCACATGCCCTGGAGATCGGGCTTGCCGTCCGGAGTCAGGGGCGGGATCCACGTCGCCTGTGCGACAAGCGAGGGAGAAAGTAGAAAGTGGAAAGTGAAAAGTAAAGAGTAGAAAGTGAAAGGTAGAAAGGAGAATCGAGCCCTACCGTTCAGATGAGGTTCCACTTTCCACCTTCCCTTTCTACTTTCTACTTTTTACTTCCACTCGGAGCGAACACCCCAGCATCAAGCGGCACGTTGACCTGTATGTCCTTTATCGTGAACGTATCCCTGCCGTCGAGCCATCCGAAGGTCCACCGGTAGGGCATCTTGATGCCGGCGCCGGGCACGTCACGGTAGTCAGCGAAGTCCACCTGTGTAGGCGCGCGGCCGATCGGTGTACCCGCGAAGCGCACCATCCGCACGAGCAGGCCCGTCTGCTTGTCGAAGTAGAGGGTCGCGACCAGCCCTCGCGTGCCGTTTCCTTGCACGACATCCACTTCGCGGCCGTCGAGGTAATCGGGATGGCCGACGCGAAGTTGTGTCAGCACTTTCTGTATTTGCACCGGAAAGGACAACTGCGCGTCTATCCTGGCGCCGTCGAGCTCGCTGCCTCCAAGCACGTATTGCGGCACGACCGACAGCGGCGCCGACACCCAGCCGGTTCTGCCGTCGAAGCTGCGGATGGCGTCTTGCCGCCCGATGCTGGGGTCGAACTTGATAATTGTCGCGCGCTGATCCGGCGCCTTCGCGAAAATTTGAACGGTGCCGCCACCGCCAAATCCGCGAAAGCCTTCGCTCGTTCCGGTTGCAACGTAGCTGGTAACCTTCGCCAGCCGCTCGACACCGCCGAGCGCCACGAGATACTTGTCGAGAATCTGGACGGCAGACGGCCCGCCAGCGTCGGGTTTGATGATCTCGTCAGCTTCCAGGATGGGCTCGCCATACATCATGTCGATCGTCGGCATGGTGACCGGAATGTCGCGGCCACGATGGCACGTCCAGCAGGTGACGACCTGACGATTGCCAAAATTGGTGCGGTTGATGGCGGCGACCATCAGCGTCATCCGCCGCGCCACGCGCTTCCTGTCCGTGTCGGCTTCCCATTTGACGGCATCGGTGCCGGCGTCCATATGGCATTCCGCGCAATCGAAGCCGAGCGCCGCCGACATGATGCCCATGGTGTCGAGGAAATCGTCCACCGGGATACCCTTGAGCACCTGGATGTTCTTGAAGACGGTCTCCGCCATTTGCGCCTGTGCCGCGCCGCCCGTTTGCGCGGCCAACGCGGCGCTCATGACGCAGGCGAAGGCCAATGCAGGGAAAACATGCCTCATAGGGCGGAAGTCTAAACCTTCCGGAACGAATTGACACACCGATTCAACAGGTCTATTTTCCCTCCATGACAACCACGAAGGCCCGAAGACGATCCACGATGGCGCGAAGGCACGAGGCGTTGGTATTGCTACTTGTCACGGCGATCTTCGTGTGTGCCGTCCGTCCGGTGCCGGCCCATCATGCGTTTGCGGCGGAATTCGACGCGACGAAGCCGCTCAAGCTGCGGGGTATCGTCACCAAGGTCGAGTGGATTAACCCTCACGCCTGGATCCATATAGAGGTGAAGAAGTCCGACGGGACCGCCGAGCAGTGGATGATCGAAGGCGGCACGCCGAACACGCTGTTCCGGCGGGGCGTCAACAAGAACTCGCTGCCCCCGGGCACGGAGATCCTCGTTGACGGCTATCAGGCTAAAGATGGGACGATGAAGGCGAACGGCAGGGACATCACGTTCCCGGACGGGCGCAAACTGTTCATCGGCTCGACCGGCACCGGTGCGCCTGGCGATCCGCAGCCAACGCCGAAATGAGCCAAGAGCCGAGAGCGTAGAGCGAAGGGCGTAGAGCGAAGAGCCTCGAGAAGTACGTAATGCTTGGCCTGAAAGTACGTAGTGCTCGGCTTCAGCCGAGCCTTGGAGACCTCATGCGACACTGGATGGTTGGTCTCGCGCTTTTCGCGTTGTTCATCCTGCCGGCCGCGGGCCAGACGCCGTCAACCTACAAGGCACCGCGTTCGCCGTTCAAGGACGGCAAGCCCGATCTGAGCGGTATCTGGCAGGCGAACAACACGGCGAACTGGAATATCCAGGGGCAAGCTGCGCGGCAGGGACCGATTCTCGAGCTCGGCGCCGCGTTCAGCGTCCCCGCCGGCCTGGGCATCGTCGAAGGCGACGAGATCCCGTATCAGCCGTGGGCCGCGGCGAAAAAGAAAGAAAACGCCGCGAACTGGCTCACGCTCGATCCCGAGATCAAGTGTTACATGCCGGGCGTGCCGCGCGCCAACTACATGCCGTATCCATTTCAGATCGTGCAGACGCCCACGCACATCCTGATGGCGTATGAGTTCGCCAGCGCGAGCCGGACTATTTATATGAATAGCAAAGAGGAGAGCCCTGCTGACACCTGGATGGGCTGGTCGCGTGGCCGGTGGGAGGGAGATACGCTCGTCGTCGATGTAAATGCGTTCAACGATCAGACGTGGTTCGATCGTGCCGGAAACTTTCACAGTGAAGCGCTCCATGTGGTCGAGCGCTATACGCCTGTCAGCCGCGACGTGCTCCAGTACGACGTCACCATCGAGGATCCGAAGGTCTTTACGCGCCCTTGGAAGATGAGCATGCCGCTCTATCGCCGCGCGGAGAAAAACGCGCAGCTCCTCGAATATAAATGCGTAGAGTTTGTCGAAGAGTTGATGTATGGAAATCTTCGAAAAAAAACGGAGTAACGCCAAGGTACTGCCGTCAGCTATGGCCATGGTGCTGTTGGCGGTCGCGACCGTCGCCGGCCAGGAGAAGACCCCGCAGCCGCGCACGCCGTGGGGCGATCCCGACCTGCAGGGTATCTGGTCGATCGCGACGATCACGCCGTTCGAGCGGCCGTCCGCGCTCGCCGGCAAGGCCGAGTTGACCGAGCAGGAAGCGGCTGAAGCGGAGAAGACGTTTCTAGCGACCCAGAATCAGGATCGCCGCGACGGCGCCGGCACCGATGCCGATGTCGCTCTCGCCTACAACGATTTCTGGTGGGATCGTGGAACGAAAGTCGTGTCGACGCGCCAGTCGTCGCTCGTCGTCGATCCGCCGGACGGCCGAGTGCCGGCGCTGACCGCTGAAGGACGGGCGCGCGCGACTGCGCGTGCGGCGCGTGGCTACGACTCGTGGCAGGACCGAAGCCTGTGGGAGCGCTGCATCACCCGGGGGCTCCCGATGATCCCCGGTCCTTACAACAACAATTACCAGATTCTTCAGACGCCCGATAACGTCGTGATCCTCCACGAGATGATTCACGACGCCCGCATCGTGCCTCTCGACGGACGTCCGCACGTCGGCCAGAACATCCGGCAGTGGTTCGGCGACTCACGGGGCCGATGGGAGGGCAACACCCTCGTCGTCGACACAACGAATTTCACGGACAAGGCGAACTACCGAGGATCAACTGACGGCCTTCATCTCATCGAGCGTTTCACACGCGTCGATGCGGACACGGTGAAGTACAAATTCACGATCGACGATCCGACGACGTTCACGAAGAAGTGGACTGCGGCGATTCCAATGGCACGCACCGACGAGCAGATCTACGAGTACGCGTGTCACGAGGGGAACTACGGGATAGTGAACCTGCTCAAGGGGGCGCGAGCACAGGAAAAAGCGGGGGGAGCGAAATAGGAGATGGGTTCCGGGCTCCGGTTCCTGTTCCGGCTCACGCTTGTTCTCGGTGCGCTTGCAATGGTGCAGTCGTTCCCCTCTGGGAAAACACTCGTAGTGCCGACCTTTAGGTCGGCCATTGCCCAGCAGGCTCGGCAAAGCGCGAAACCTGTAGTTCGCCCCAATTTCGACGGCATCTGGAACTCCGCCACGACCACTCCGCTCGAACGGCCCGCGCAATTGAAGGACAAGGCGTTCTTTACGCCTGAGGAAGCCGCGGCGTGGGAACGGCAGGTCACTGGGCGCAATCAGGAGCCCTCGCCGGCCGCCGCTACGAAATCGACCGGCACCGGCACCTACAACACATTCTTTCGCGAGTTCGGCACCCGCACCGTCAGGACGCTCAGGACGTCAATCATCACCGACCCTCCCGATGGACGCATTCCCGCTCTGACGCCTGCGGCAGCTGAGGTGAAGCGGCGTCGTCTTGCAGGAATCAAGAATCCTGCGAGCGCGCAGGAGACCGGCCTTCAGGATCGTTGTCTCGCGATGGTCACGGCCGGGCCGCCAATGCTGCCGTACTCATACAACAGCAACTACCAAATCATCCAGTCTGCTGATTCAATCGTGATTCACGTCGAGATGATCCACGACACCAGAATCATCCGTCTCGGCGGCCGTCCGCATCTGCCGTCCAGCATCAGGTTGTGGAAAGGCGATTCGGTCGGCCGCTGGGAAGCCGACACGCTTGTGGTGGACACGACGAACTTCAACGATGGCGGCGGTTTCTATGGCGACGCCGGCGGCAACTTCGGCTGGGATCGAAATCTCCATCTGGTCGAGCGGTTCAGCCTTCTCGACAAAGACACACTGCTGTACCGATTCGAGGTCGACAACCCGACCGCCTTCACGCAACCGTGGAAGGGGGAGCTGACGATGACCCGGTCAACCGGCCCGATGTACGAATTCGCGTGCCACGAAGGGAACTACGCGTTGCCGAACATGCTCAACGGCGAACGGTTTATCGAGCGCCAGTCGTCTTCGCCCAGGTAATTCCAGGTTTGTGACCGAGACTTCGTCTACTCGTCATCCTATTCGTCGACCACAAAAGGAGGGCATATGAAGCTTGCGCGCCTCACGACGATGGTTTTGGCGGCGGTGATTGCGGCGGTGTTGGCGGTCCATGCGCAATCGAAGGATCCGTTTGTCGGCACCTGGACGTTGAACGCAGCGAAGAGCAAGTACACACCCGGGCCTGCGCCGAAGAGTATCACGTCGATTTATGAAGCCGCGGGCAAGGGATACAAGGTGACTGTGAAGAACGACACCGGCGGCGGCACCGTTCAGTACACCTACACAACCAGCCTCGACGGGAAAGACTCGAAGGTGACCGGCAACAACCCAAATGCGGATACGGTTGACGTAAGACGTATCGGTGCCCGCACTCTCGAGGTCGTCAGCAAGAAGGGCGGCAAGGTCACCATCACGCAGCGCAACACCCTCTCAGCCGACGGCAAGACGCGGACGGTCACGACGACCGGCACTGATTCGCTGGGGCAGAAGGTGCATAACGTCGCGGTGTTCGAGAGAAAGGACACATAGGACATTCTCAACGCAGAAAGCCGCAAAGAATGTCTTTTCAAAGAGATAGCATTGTGTCTTCGCGTCTTTGCGTTGAGACAGGAACCCACCGCCAACACTTCTTGATCCAGATCAATTGGCCTGTCTGAGCCGGTTGCTACTGTGCACTTGCGTGGCGAATTCATCGCCGCAGGAGGTGCGTGCACATGAGATCGGCGCAGACGGCTTGTCGAACCCACCCGGACGCAGAGTGGTTTATTCCCTGGTTCAACTCCACCCATTACCAGAAGCTCTATTCGCACCGCGACGAGGCGGAGGCAGCCCGCTTCGTCGATGCGTTGATCGACCGGTTCCACCTCAATGCAGGCGCTACCGTGCTCGATCTGGCGTGTGGAACCGGACGTCACGCGAGGCAGCTGGCCTCGCACGGATGTCGTGTCCTGGGCATCGACTTGTCGGCCGAAAGTATCAGCGCGGCAAAGAAGAGCGAAGACCGAAACCTGTGGTTCCGCCGCCAGGACATGAGGCTTCCGTTTGGCAACAGGGTGTTCGACTGCGTCTTCAATCTGTTCACGAGCTTTGGGTACTTCGCTGATCTCGGGGAACACCTGACAGTGGTTCACAACGTCGCGCAGTCGCTCAAGCCTGGCGGTCGCTTCGTCCTCGACTACCTGAACGTTGCTCGCGCGGAGAACCGCCTCGTGCGCGAAGAGACGACAGAGCGCGACGGCGCGACGTACCACATCAGGCGGTGGGCCGATGGGGATCACATGTTCAAACAGATCCTCGTGAACCCTCCCGGTGCGCATCCCGTGGAGTACACCGAGCGTGTGGCAAAGTTAACTCTGGCAGAATTCCGGTTCATGTTCGAGCTCTGCGGACTGACTCTCGTGCAGGCGTACGGCGACTATGATTTGTCGCCGTTCGACGTCGAGGCCTCTCCGCGCCTGATCATGGTGGCGCGAAAGTGCGATCGCGGCGCTCGTTCAACCTCGTCGTCGCGACAGGTTCTTGCGGATGCGGCTGAGGGTTTCCGGCGTCATGCCGAGGTAGGAAGCGAGCATCGTTTGCGGAACGCGGAGCGCAATCGAGGGATAGACGCGCAGGAACTCGAGGTAGCGCTCCTCCGCTGACGCGCTCAATGCCGTGACGATGCGCTGATCTTTCGCGGCGGTATGGCGCTGCAGGCCCGTACGAAAGGCGGCGGCGTAGCTGGGAACGCCCTCCACGAGCCCTTTGTGCGATGGGGCGTCGATCAGCAGCAGCTGTGAATCCTCGATGGCATCGATGAAATACTGGGACGGCGTGCCGCTGCCGAGGCTGATCGAGTCTGCGAGCCACCAGGTTTCCGGAGCGAACTGCACGATGTGCTCTTTGCCTTTGGCGTCGATGATGTAGTTCCGCAGGCAGCCGGTCGCGACGAATGCCGCGTAGCGGGTGACATCGCCGGCGCGCTGCAGGAAATCCCCGGCGTCAAGCGGTTTATAGAGGAAGGCCTCCCGGACTCGGCCAAAATCCTCGTCGCTGAAGTCCGCTCGGCCTTCGAGATACGAACGGAGGACGTCGAAGACGGCCGGCGGAATCATGACCCGCAGATTTTTGCACGAACGAGAGTGAAAGTGGAGAGTGGCATAGGGAGTCTCAACGCAAAGACGCCAAGAGGCGAAGTATCCTTTTCTTTGAATGAATTTCTTTGCGCCTTGGCGTCTCTGCGTTGAAACATGGAAATCCGCCGCGAATTCCACTAGTCTCACCCGCATGCGAACCGTTCATGTATCGGTCTGTCTCGCGCTGGCGCTGGCTTCGTTTGTCCAGGCCCAGAGCGGAATTACCGCACCCGCTGCGCATTTCGGCTTCGAGCTTGCGGCCGACGGCAAGTACGCGATGTGGGATCAGGAGGTCGCGTACTACGAAAAGCTTGCCAAAGAGTCGGATCGGATCGAGCTGCAGGTGCTCGGCACAAGCACGCTGGGCCGCCCGTTCATCATGCTGACGATCTCGTCACCGGAGAATCTGGCGAAACTGGATCGTTACAAAGAGATCTCCAGGCAGATGGCCGATCCGCGCGGCCTTACGCCTCAGCAAATCGACGCGCTCGCAGCCGAAGGCCGCGCGGTCGTGCTCGTGACGCTCGGCCAGCATTCCACCGAGGTAGCGTCAGCGCAGATGGGGCCGCGGATGGCGCATCGGCTGGCGACGCGCAACGACGATCAGGTCCGCACGATCCTCGACAACACGATTTTCCTGCTCATTCCCGGCTTCAACCCCGACGGTCTGGACATAGTCGGCGACTGGCTCAAGAAGTCGGCCGGCACGCCGTACGAAGGCGCAGGGCCGCCGGAGTTGTATGGCGCATACGTCGGCCACGACAACAATCGCGACGGCTACATGCTGTCGCTGGTCGAGTCGCAACACTGGGCGAAGGTGGTGTATCACGACTGGTTCCCGCAGGTTTATAAAGACACGCATCAGATGGGAAGCTATGGCTCGCGGATCATGATCCCGCCCAAGTACGACCCCGTCAATCCGCACGTCGATCCGTTGATATGGCGCACGTCGCAGCTGCTTGGCGGCGCGATGGGAACCGCGCTCGAAGCCGAAGGAGTGACGGGCGTCGAATCGCAGGTGCATTTCGATGCGTGGTTCATGGCGTCGTTCCACGGGGTCGCGAATCTGTCGAACATCACGAGCTTTCACACCGAGAGCGCCAGCGCTCGGTTGATTTGGCCGCTCTATATCCATCCGGAGCAGATTCAGCCTGGCTCGCGCGGGCGTCCCGAGAACAAACCGCAGATCACATTCCCGCACCCCTGGCCGGGCGGCTGGTGGCGCATGTCCGACATCGCGCGCCAGCAGGAAATCGAGACGCTCGCGCTGGTCGAAACGATGGGGCGGTATCGTCAGAATTTCCTGAAGAACCGCGCGCTCGCGGCGTCGCGCCAGATCGAACGAGGCGCTGCCGAGTTCGGCCATGTCATTCCGATGAACCAGCACGACCCGGGGACTGCATTGAAGTTCGTCTCGACAATGATGATGAACGGCGTCGAGGTGCATCGCGCTGCAGAGCGATTTACGTCTGGTTCGCGCATTATCGAGCCCGGCGATCTGATCATCAGGCTCGATCAACCATCGCGAGCGTTCATCAAGACGATGATCGAGCCGGCGGTGTATCCGGATAACGAATGGACTCGGCGGCGCGATGGATCGCCGCTGCCGCCGTACGACATGGCGTCGTTCACGCTTGCCGATCACATGGGCGTCGAGTCGTTTCCGTTGTCTGAAAAGATCCCTGTGAAGCTCGAGAAGCTGGCGGCGGCAGCCGAAGCCGGCGGGGAAGATCACAGGCACAGGATCTGCGGGCTGGCTGCTGACGCCGACGTGGAACTACAGCTTTCGCGCGGTCAATCGCGTACTCAAGAATGGCGGCGTGGTCTACCGGCTTCCGAATCCGCCGACGCCCTGGGCGCCCGGCACGTTCTGGATTCCGGCTGCCGGCTCGATCGATACCGCGGCCGTTCAGGCGCTTGCGACGGAGTTCGGGCTGCCGTTCACGGCGATGGCATCTGCGCCTACCGGGACGATGTCCAGGCTGAAGCCGCTGCGCGTCGCGCTCTATCGGCGCTATGCGGGCGGCAACATGGACGAGGGATGGACGCGGTTCCTCTTCGACCAGTGGGAGTTTCCGTACACGCGCGTCGATGCGGATGAGATCAAAAATGGCGGTTTGAGCGCGAACTACGACGCGGTTCTGATCGCCGACGACACTCTGCGCGCGATCGTCGGCGCGAGCGGTGGCGGGCAACCGCCTGCCCCGAGCGGAGTCGAAGAGTTCTCTGCGGCCCCGCTTCCGGCTGAGTACACGAAGACACTTGGCACGGCCGGCGTGGAGGCGTTGAAGGAATTCGTTCGAGGCGGCGGTTCGCTAGTGCTGATCGACAACGCCACGACCCTCGCCACGGAGCGCCTTGGCGTGCCCGTCAGAAACCCGCTTGCCGGTTTATCGGAAAAGGAATTTTTCGCGCCCGGCTCGAGCCTGCGCGTGCACGTGGATCCGACGCAGCCGCTCGGCTACGGAATGCCGAAGGAAACCACCGTCGTGTTTTTCGAAAGCACCGCGTTCGACATCAACAACTCGAACGCAAACGATCGCATTTCGATGGTCGCGCGCTATCACGATCGCGACCTCCTGCGCGGCGGCTGGCTCGACGGCGAGAAGTACCTGGCCGGCCGGCCCGCGCTCATGGACGTCGGCTACGGCAAAGGACACATCGCGATGATCGGCTTCCGCGCGCAGAACCGCGCCCAAACGTACGGCACGTTCAAGGTGTTGTTCAATGCGCTTTATGAAGCTGGCGCGGTGAAAGTGGAAAGTGGAAAGTGAGAGAAAGTAGAAAGTGAAAAGTAGAAAGTGAAGGAGTCCCCCTGTGCGTAGTGCCGACCTTGAGGTCGGCCGTACAAGTGTCTGGTTTACACCGGTACACCCATTGCGCCGCCGCGTCCTTGCGGTGGCATGACCCTATCTTTGAACCCCATTCCTCCTAATCTCCTATCCTTCTGTTTGTTTTTCGCGTGAGTTGGTTGCGCCGCCGCGTCGTCGCGGTGAGACACGCTGGTTGCGCTACTTTTTGAGCTCCTTATACACAATTTCGACATTTGCCTTCGCATCGCCGAAAACGCTGTAACCCTTGTACTTCGCGGGCACCCGGTACTCCGCGGCGGCGTCGCCGACCGATTTCCCAGCCTTTATCTGCTCCCGAGCCCACGAGACGAAATCGCTGTTGAAATCGGCGTACTCGCTCAGATCGTTCCACGTCAGCACCGGGGTATGGCCAGTGATGACGGTGTCGACGTTCTGAATTGTCGAGACCGCCTTGCGGAGCGTCTCTGCATGGGAGACGACACTGCCGCCGTTGGAGGTGTCGATGTAGGGGAGCGCTTTCCACGCGAACATGTCGCCGGCGTGCATGGCGCGAAGCGCCGGGAACACCACGAACGTATCGCCGTTGGTATGTCCGATGCCGAGGTGATAGAGATCGACCTGATCCTTGCCGCTCCCGATCGACAACTTGTCTTTATAGGTTCTCTTCGGCAGGAACTTCGCCTTCTCGCCCGTGAAGGCGTCCATCCGCGTCATACTCGTCCTGGTGTTCTCATGGACGATGGTCTCGACCGAGGCGCCGAAGAAGTCGTTGCTGCCCATGTGGTCGTCGTGGGTGTGGGTATTGATAATCGTGGTGATCGGCTTGTCGGTCACCGTCTTGATTCGATCGACGATTGGCTGGCCCCAGCCGGGAAGCTTCGTGTCCACGAGCAGCACACCGTTATCGGTGACGAGCACGGCCGTGTTGCCGCCGCTGAACTCGTCCATATTAGAGATGCTCGAGCCAGTGATGACATACAAGTTGTCTTTCACCTTCTCCATCGTCGTGGCTTTCAGCGCTGCTGCTGTCGGCTGTTGTGGCGTCGCCTGGCGCGCCGAGACGACGATCGAGAGTGTGCCGAAGACGACAATGGCGGCGAGGACGGTGGTTCTTTTATTGATGGCGTTCATTGGCATAGGACAGGTTATACACACGAGAATAGGAGAGTAGGAGTTTTCTTTCGTTTTTGAAAAGAATTCTCCTAACCTCCTGAACTCCTGCTCAGAACTGCGGCGGCACCGCCGCTATCCCGCCCGTCAGCTCGCTCACGCGCGTGAACCCGGCGCGCAGAAGCAGGCTGGCAGCGATCGACGAGCGATAGCCTCCGGCACACATCGCGATAACCGGCCGGTTACGCGGAACGTCGTTGAGTCGTTCGGCGAGCCGGCTCAACGGGATGTTCGTGCTGCCGTCGATGTGCCGCTGCTGCCATTCACCGGGCGTGCGCACGTCCAGCACGAACGGCGCATCAGGTTCGCCAATCCAACGCGTCACCGCTGGCCCAGACGTCTGCAGCGTATAGGCGACGAGATCGTCGCGGTTCTTCAGCGCTTGCATCCCCCCGTCAAGGTAGCCGGCCACGTTGTCGAAACCGATGCGGCCGAGCCGTATCGCCGCCTCCAGTTCTCTTCCCGGCGTTGCGACGATGAAGATGGGGCGTGTGTGGTCGAGAAGCGTGCCTGCCCACGTGGCGTATTGACCGCCAAGCCCGATGTTGATGCTGCCTCTCAGGTGCCCTGGAGCGAAATCGCGTGGCTCGCGCACATCGAGCGCTTGCGCGCCGTTAGCCATCAACTCGAGGGCGACGTCGAGCGAGAGCGGCTGCAGTTCTGCCTCGAGCACATTGTCGAGCGTCTCGTGCTCTTTCGAATTGAGCACGGCGTCGTAGGTGAAATATGCGGGCGCGTCCGGCTGATCGGCGGTGACCAGCGCAGTAAATTCACTCTCGCTCATCGGCTGCAGCGCGTAGTTCGTCGCCCGCTGCTCTCCGATTGTGCTCATCGTCTCCTTGCTGATCTTTTTGCCGCACAACGATCCCGCGCCGTGTGCAGGATACACGAGGGTTTCGTCGGGCAGCGCCATCAGCTCCTCGCGCAGCGACCGATAGAGCATTTTCCCCAGGTCTTCAGCGGCCCAGCCCAGAGACGCGCGTAGATCGGGACGCCCCACGTCGCCGACGAAGAGCGCATCTCCAGTGAGCACGCCCCACGGCGCCGGCGCTTCGCGATCCTCGTACACCAGGATCGAAATCGACTCGGGCGTGTGTCCCGGCGTTTCGCGGGCTTCCAGAGTCACGCGGCCGAGCTCGATTCTGTCGCCGGTTTTCAGCGGCGTGAACGTGTATTCGGCTTTTGCCTGCGCGCCCAAATAGATCGCCGCGCCGGCCTGGTTACGAAGCTCGAGGTGACCCGCCAGGAAATCCGCATGCAGGTGGGTGAGGATGACATGCCGAATCTCGAGGCCGGCGCGCGTGCTTCCTCGAGATACTGCCTCACGTCGCGCTGCGGATCGACGATGGCAGCGGTTCTGGTCTCGCTGTCGCCGACGAGATACGACGCGTGGGCGAGGCATCCGAGATAGAACTGCTTGAAGACCAGCATCGACCCGGAAGACTACACCGAATCGCGCGCGACGCAGTGCTGACCTTCTTGACCGCCCTAGCCTCGGCGAAGGCGGTCAGATCGGCCCGGAAATGGTGCCTGCCTGCAGATGGTGCGTAATGCCGACCTTTATGTGATCGAAGCCGTGTCGATGACGAACCGGTATTTGACGTCGTTCTTCAGCATCCGCTTGAACGCGTCGTTGATCTGGTGGATCGGGATGACTTCGACGTCGGCCTTGATGTTCTGCGCAGCGCAGAAGTCCAGCATTTCCTGTGTCTCGGGCAGGCCGCCGATCAACGAGCCGGCGATGCACTTTCTCGCAAAGACGAGATTGGGCGCCGGGATGTGCATCGGTTCTGACGGAAGGCCGACGCAAACCATCGTGCCGCTGGGCTTCAGCATGCCGAGGTACATGTTGTAATCGTGCGAGGCGGAGAGAGTGTTGAGAATGAAGTCGAAGCTATTGGCGGCCTTCTGAACCTGTGCGCTGTCGGTCGTCAGGATGAAGTCGTGCGCACCCAGCCGAATGCTATCCGGTTTTTTTGATGGCGATGTGCTAAGGATCGTCACCTCGGCCCCGAGGGCGGCGGCGAACTTCACGCCCATATGCCCGAGACCGCCCAGGCCGACGATGGCCACCTTCTGGCCTTTGCGCACGTTCCAGTGCCGCATCGGCGAGTAGGTCGTGATGCCCGCACAGAGCAGTGGTGCCGCCGAATCGGGCGCCATGCCCGGGGCAAGCTTCAACGTGTACGCTTCGTCCACCACAATCCGCGTCGAGTAACCTCCTTGCGTTACTGTCTTGCCATCCTTCTCGAGGCTGCTGTAGGTGAGGACCCATCCGCCTGAGCAGTACCTGCTCGAGGCCCTGCGCGCACGAATCACAGGTACGACATGAGTCGACGAGACACCCCACGCCGGCCATATCGCCGGTCTTGAATTTCTTTACGGCGGAACCGACAGCAGTGACCCTTCCCACGATCTCGTGGCCTGGAACCATCGGATAGATCGACATGCCGAAGTCGTTGTTGATGAAATGGATGTCGGTGTGGCACACGCCACAATGCGTGATGTCGATTGCGACATCGTGGGGGCCAGGGTCGCGCCGTTCGAAACTGAACGGCGCCAATGCAGTGCCGGCCGAATGCGCGGCAAAACCTTTCGTCGCGAGCATATGTCCTCCTGACGTGACGGGACAGATCCGACGGTGCGAGATTAGCAGAAGTCACCTCCCTAACGTGGCAGTGGCGTCGAAGTGGCAAGGATTTTGTGAAATACGTGAGCCGCAACCAGGTGGCGGGCAAATGTGATAATTCTCAGCCACTGAAATATTTTCATCAGGTTGTCGATCCGGTGCCCGGCCAACGACTATCTGGTGTTCGACGCGTTATTGACATCTTTTTGGAGGAGGCGGTTATGAAGTATCTGTGCCTGATTTACGACGACGAGAAGACGACGGCCGGCATGTCGAAGGCCGAGGGCGACGCGTTCATGGGCGAGTATTTCGCCTTTACCGAGGGCATCAAGAAGTCGGGCCAATACGTGGGCGGCGAGGCGCTCAAGCCGGTGCACACGGCCACGACCGTTCGCGTGCGGAACGGCAAGATGTCGACGACCGACGGTCCGTTCGCCGAGACGAAGGAGCAACTCGGAGGGTATTACCTGATCGAAGCCAAGGATCTGAACGAAGCGCTTCAGGTCGCCGCGAAGATACCGTCGGCCAAGACCGGCAGCGTCGAAGTGCGGCCGATTGAGGTGTTCGGGTAGTTTCGTGTCTCAACGCCAAGACGCGAAGATCTTTCCAAAGGGTTCGTGGCGTCGTAGCGTCTTGGCGGTGAGATACCCGTGACAGACATTTCAGGCGAGCGCGCGCGGGAGATGGTGGATGCCGTCTACCGCGCGGACTCGCGGCGTGTGCTGGCGACGCTGATCCGCCTGCTCGGCGATTTCGATCGCGCCGAAGAGGCGATGCACGACGCCTTTGCGGCGGCCGTCGAGCAGTGGCCGCGTGAGGGGCTGCCCGACAACCCCCGTGCGTGGCTCGTCTCTGCGGGGCGCTTCAAGGCAATCGACGCCATGCGGCGGCGTGCGCGCTTCGACGCGTCGCTGACTGAGCTCGCCGAGCGGAGCGCCGCAGGCGCCGCCGAGCCTTCGGAGTCGATCGACGACATCGTCGAAGACGATCGCCTGCGGTTGATCTTCACCTGCTGCCATCCCGCGCTCACGCTCGACGCGCAGGTCGCACTCACGCTTCGCGAAGTATGCGCGTTGACGACGGAAGAGATTGGAAGGGCGTTTCTCGTCAACCCTCCCACCATCGCGCAACGCATCGTCCGGGCGAAGGCGAAGATTCGCGAGGCCCGCATCCCGTATCAGGTGCCCTCGCGCGACGAACTGCCCACCCGGCTCGACGCGGTCCTCCAGGTCGTCTATCTCGTTTTCAATGAAGGGTACTCTGCGTCTTCCGGAACTTCGCTGACGCGCTGCGACTTGTCGGCCGAAGCCATTCGCCTGGGGCGTCTGCTCGTCGAACTCCTGCCCGAACCCGAAGCTGTCGGCCTGCTCGCGCTGATGCTGCTGCATGAATCGCGTCGCGCCGCCCGGTCGACGCAGGAGGGAGAGTTGGTGCTCCTCGCCGATCAGGATCGGACGTTGTGGGAGCGGGCGCTGATCGCTGAAGGCGTCTCGTTGGTCGAGCGCGCCATTTCTTTGCGGCGCTTTGGTCCCTACACGCTGCAGGCTGCGATCGCGGCCGTTCACGCCGAAGCGACGACCGCGGACGCCACCGACTGGGAGCAGATTGTCGCCTTGTACGACGTCCTCGAGCGCGCCGATCCCTCTCCCGTCATCGAGCTGAACCGCGCCGCCGCGATCGCGATGCGCGACGGCCCATCGGCGGGCCTTGCCATCGTCGACGCCATCCTTGCGCGCGGCGATCTCGACGGCTATCACCTCGCGCATTCCGCCCGCGCTGATCTGTGTCGGCGGCTGGGACGTTTCGACGATGCACACGCGGCATATCAGCGCGCGCTGGCATTGGTAAAGCAGGAGCCGGAGAAAAGATTTCTTGGAGAGGCGGTTAAGGGAAAGCCTTGGCGAAGGCGGTTAGGTCGGCGTTGCGCAACGTGCGGCTTCTGGTATCCTTCGCAAATCGGGAGGCTCCCATGGTCAGTATGACTATCCGGCGCTGGATCGGTTGCGCAGCGTTGGCTGTGCCTGCGTTTCTCACAATCGCCGGTGCTCAGGCTCAACAGCCGGGTGGTGCCGTTGTCTACGAGGGCGCGCGGCTCATTGTCGGCGACGGCAAGACCATCGAGAGCTCCGCGTTCGTCGTCGAGAACGGCCGCATTTCTCAGGTTGGGGCTCGAGGTCAGACAAAGGTTCCAGCGGGCGCGTCGCGCGTGGACCTGACCGGCAAGACGGTGATGCCGGCTATCGTCGATGCCCATACGCACATGCCCACCGAGCGGCAGGCGCTCGTGGATCTGCTGCAGCGCAAGGCCTCCTTCGGCGTTGCGGCCGTCATCAGCATGGGGCAGGACAACAACGACGTTGCATTTCAGCTGCGGCAGGATCCGGTTCCGGGCGCAGCCCTCTTGAGAACGGTGGGCCGTGGCATCACAGCTCCAGAGCCTGGGCGAACCGAAGCGCCGTACTGGGTGACGACCGAGGCAGAGGCGCGGAAGGCTGTGCAGGAGCTCGCGTCGAAGAAAGTCGACATGGTGAAGATCTGGGTCGACGATCGCGATGGGAAGTACAAGAAGCTGACGCCCGAGCTCTACGGCGCCATCATCGACGAAGCGCATAAGCACAAGCTTCGCGTCACGGCCCATATCTACACGCTGGACGACGCGAAAGGCCTTTTGCGGGCTGGTCTCGACGGCTTCGCGCATACCGTGCGCGACAAAGATATTGATGATGAGTTCGTCGGGTTGGCGAAGAAGCAAAAGGGCCTGTTCTACGTGCCGAATCTGCCCGATTCCGGCGTCAAAACTGACCTCGGCTGGTTGAGCGACTCCGTCAGCGCGCAGGAGCTCACGAAGCTTCAGGCCGGCGCGTCAACCGATCGGCCCGATGTGCAGAAGCTGTTCGCGATTCAGGCGCGGAATCTTGCGCGGATGAACAAGGAAGGCTTCTTCATCGCGATGGGAACCGACGGCGGAGTGCCGTGGGCGCATCACCTCGAGATGGCCGACATGGTGGCGGCCGGGATGACGCCGGCCCAGGTCATCACCACCTCAACGCGGAACGCTGCGCAGTTGCTGCGCCTCGACGATCTCGGCACCGTTGAGCCAGGCAAGAGCGCCGACTTCATCGTGCTCGATGCTAATCCGCTCGACGACATCACGAACACGCGAAAGATCTCCGCGGTTTATCTGCGTGGTGCCGCCGTCGATCGCGCGGCCATTAGAGCGCGCATGACCAGCGGGAAGTAGACACTATCCGATCAAGTTCAGCCTCACGTCAGCGGGCCCCCTTGCGAGCTTCGATGTTGCGACGCCGCGCTCTTGACGATGTTTCACGTTCGTCACGCTGCCGTCACTCCGTTGCAACACGAACGCTATTAACTGGCACCGTTTCTATGACGTTCTCCATCATCAGTCCCACGCGGTGACATTGAGCGACGTGACGTTCTTCGGCGCGCCATGGAGCAGTAGAAACACAATGGACATGCTGGACCGCTATCGAGGCGCGCTGCTCGGCCTTGCTACGGGCGATGCACTTGGAACAACGCTGGAATTCTCTACGCCTGGCGCGTTCGACCCGATCGATGACATGGAAGGCGGCGGGCCATTCAGGCTTCAGCCCGGCGATTGGACCGATGACACGTCGATGGCGCTGTGCCTGGCCGAAAGCCTGATCGAGTGTGGAGACTTTGATCCTGTCGACCAGCTGACGCGGTACCGTACGCTGGAAGCGCGAGGGCTACCTCAGCAGCAACGGCGTCTGCTTCGATATCGGCGGAACCGTCCACGCAGCGCTCGACAGATTCGAACGATCCGGTGATCCGTGGTGTGGCAGCACCGACGAGCGCTCAGCCGGCAACGGCTCCATCATGCGGCTTGCGCCCGTGCCGCTGTTTTTCGCGCACGCACCGGAGACTGCGATCGCGCGAAGCGCCGACAGTTCCCGCACCACGCACGGAGCGAAGGAGGCGGTAGACGCCTGCCGCTACACGGCGGGATTGATCATCGGCGCCTTGCAGGGAAAATCGAAAGAAAGATTGCTCGCGCCGCTGTTCACTCCGGTCCCAGGTCTCTGGGGACGCGAGCCGCTCGCGCCGAAAGTTCATGCCGTCGCCGAGGGTTCATTCCACAGAAGAGAACCGCCGGACATCCGCGGATCCGGCTACGTCGTCGAATCGCTCGAAGCAGCGCTGTGGGCGTTCGGCAAAAGCACATCGTTCGAGCACGGGGCGCTTCTCGCCGTCAACCTCGGCCGGGATGCAGACACGACCGGAGCGGTTTACGGCCAGATCGCCGGAGCCTACTACGGGGTTGAGGGTATTCCGGAACGCTGGCGATTGAAATTGGCTCGTCGAGAGATGATCGAGAGCTTTGCCGATCGGCTGCTGCAAAACGCAGGCAATCTACAAATGTGACGCGCAGCCTCACGAGATTAGAATCCGCGTGGCGGGCGCGCTAGCGCTGGTTCCGCACACAAGTCCGACGATAACTCGTGCAATCTTCTGCCCACCCACCGACGATGGTTCAATCGGGTTGGCGTAGTCTTCTGCGTTCACACACACCGATCGCAGGTCTATTACCGGAAGGGAATGCTCGATAGCCACTCGAATGATGGCGTCATTGAACAGGGTGAGTGTCGCGGATGCGATGCGCTGGAAAGACGGGTCATCGAAGTACCCGTTGTAAATCGTGCACACGGCCAAGTGCCGGGCAGTGTCGAGGCAGGCTGCGATGGCGACACGGTAACGCCTTTCGAAATCTGATGTAATGTCGGCCAGCACTTCGACGGACTTCGATATCGACGTTGAGGGAGCCTCCAGAATTCCCAGGTGGTGTAAGGCGTTGTTGCCACCGACGCTGAGCACGAGGCGCGTCGCATCTTTTGGTAGCCGGCCGAGCTGACCGACAACCTGATCGGTGGTCGCCCCATCGACGGCCAGGAGCGTGGCTTCCCAGCCCCGCGGCAACAGCGCTCTCACCTGTGACACCACATCGGGTCCCCCTCGCGTATAAGCAGCGTTGTCAAAAATGGAATCGCCGATCAGGACTACGTGAGGCATTTTGCGGATTTGTCTTCTCACTTCTACGGGAGTTGCGGCCCAACTAACAAAACGCCCAACAGCATATCTCGGGCGCCCCTGCGGCGAGCACAAGGTCTCCCATTCCCTGAGCTTATGAACCCGTGACCTTCCCTGTCATAGCCCCCCCTTACAGTTGAATGAAAAGAGGAGTGTGCTGAGTGCCTAATCCAAATACTGCCGCGCAGGCTGACCTGCCGAATCCGATTACTGCCGCGCTGACTGATGTACTTGTCGGCCGTGAAACCTCGTTCAACCGGTTATCTGTCGTTCCCCTGATGTCCGCCGTTCCGCCGGCGGCTCCGCCCTACGTCACGCTGGACGAAGCGTTCGCCGGTGGCCAGTTCGAAGTCACCGAAATTTCCGAGGATGGGCGGGTTCCCGAGCTGCACGTGTTCAACAAGAGCAATCAACCGATTCTCATGCTCGATGGCGAAGAGCTTATCGGTGCCAAGCAGAACCGCATCGTCAATCTGACGATTCTGGTGCCCGCGAAGACGAACCTGCCGATTCCCGTGACGTGCGTCGAAGCGGGGCGCTGGCGGCATCGCAGCCGAGGCTTTACCTCGTCCGGTCACGCGCACCAAGCGCACGCCCGCGCCCGGAAGATGGCGCAGGTGTCCCACTCGCTCGCTCAAACGGGGGAGGCCCGAAGCGACCAACAATGGATTTGGGCCGACATTGACGCGACGGCCGCGCGGCTGGAGGTCAGCTCGGACACGTCTGCGATGTCGAACCTATTCGAGGCACACCAGCTGTCAATAGACGAGTACGTCGCGGCTTTTGGCCCGGTCGACGGCCAGCGCGGGGCGGTCTTTCTGCTCGACGGCATCCCGGTGGGGCTCGACCTCTTCCAGAGCGATGTCGTACTGCGCAAGCTGATGCCGAAGCTGATTCGCAGCCACGCTTTGGATGCGCTCGATACCTCCGCCGCACCCGTGCCGAAGCGAATCCGGACCGCCGGTCGCCGAAACGCGGCCAAGGCGTTCGTCATCAGCGTCGCTAGCGCGGCTCAAGGCAACGCAAGAGTCTTTCCGACTGTCGGGCTCGGTGAGACGATGCGCGTTGATGGCGGGACGGGTGCTGCAGCAGCACTTGTACTCGACGGTGCGGTCGTCCATCTGGCCGCGTTCGATCTGGGTCATGCATGAGGAAGGCGGCCAGGATCCTCGCATTTCAGGCGAACCCTGACTCGCAACGTCGGCCTCAGGTGAGACCTGGGAATTTGGGTTCCAGGATTCTCCACTTCGCGCCAGCCCGGCGCGAGGTGGAGATAAACGAGGGCGCCGCAATAGATGTCCTGAGTTTTCCGGAGGCATGGCGACCGTTTATTTCACGGAAGTCTTAACCTCCGGTATTCCGGAGGAGCGTCGTAGTAAAGACAACCACTGGACCAGTTTCCTGAGCCTTCCGGAGCCTGGCGACTTTGAATTCCTGGTCTCCTATTTGCGATCGGCATCGCCGCTTCGGCGAAAAGTAGACGCATCAGTGCCTGATCCCTTCGTCGATCAGCTGGCGGCCTTGTGCCGCGCGCACCCCACGCGCGCGAAATGGGTCTTTGTACCCACGCATGCCATCGGACGAACGCTCGGAGAGCGGATCGCGCTCGAGGGCACAAGCTGGCTGAATCTGCGGTTCGTGACGCCACTCGACGTCGCGCTGCGCATGGGCGCGCCGTTTCTCGTCGAGCGCGGCATCGATCCGTCCGAAGAAGACCTCGGCCCGGCGCTGATGATGCGCTTGCTCCTCGATCTGCCGCTCGAAGGGGGCTACTTCCGGCCGCTCGCCGTGCATCCCACACTTGCGCAAGCCCTCTGGACTACTGTGCGCGAACTGCGGATGGCGGGTCTCGAAGCAGACGCCCTCATCCCCGCCGCGTTTGCATCGCCAGCCAAGCACACCGAGCTTGTCGCACTGCTGCGCGCGTACGAGCGGTTCCTTTCCGACAACAGACGTGCCGACATGGCGACGGTGTATCAAGAGGCCGTGCGGCATCAGGACTGGTGCCCTATCCAGTCACAGGACTGCTGGACCGAACTGCCCGACGCCAACTGGAATCCGCTCCAGCGCCGGCTCCTCGACTCGTTGCCGGGCGAGCGGCTTCATCCTCGTGCGCTCGCGCTCCCTGGCATCGACATCCCACGGCGTCTGAAGCCGCGGCCGATGCTGCGGATCAGCCCTGATGTTGAAACCAACGCGCTTGCGTTTCTGATGACGCCGCCTTCGTCGGCTCCAACGAAGGCACGCATCGACCTGTTCCATGCCGGAGGTCGCGAAGCGGAGATCGAAGAAGTCTTCCGACGGATTCTTTCTGCTGGAGCGCCGCTCGACCAGGTCGAGATCGCGTGCGCCTCAGATGCGCACATCGCGCTCGTGTGGGAAAAGGCGCTGCGCCACAACTGGCCGGTCACGCTCGGCGCCGGTATTCCCGCAACGTTCACGCGGCCGGGACGGGCGCTCCTCGGCCTGTGCGACTGGATCGAAACCGACTTTGCAGCGGGACACTTCCGCCACTTGCTGGAGTCCGGCGATATCAGCGTGGAGAAGCAGGAAGGATTCACCGTGGGGCAGGCTGCGCGCGCGCTCGCGCGGGCTGGGGCCGGATGGGGGCGCGCCACGTACGCCTTGTCGTTCACGCGCCTGGCCAAGAGTTACGAGGCGCGGGCGGCCGACGCCGATGCGTCCGAGGACGATCGTGCATACGCGTCAGAACGTGCGGAGCAGGCGAAGAGGGTTCGTGCGTGGCTGACGTCGCTCGTGGATTCGATCCCCGCGCCCGCCAAGGATGGACGCGTTGCGCTGCAGGTCGTCGTCGAAGCGGCATTAGCGTTCCTCGAACGCCGCACGGCGCGCCACAACGCGTTGGACCACCGGGCGGAAGCGGCGCTCGCGGAACATATCGGCGAACTGCGGGCGCTTGGCGACTTCTCCTGTGCGCTCCCCGAAGCGTTGCGCTTCGTGCGGGAGCGCGTGCAGTCGCTCACGGTCGCGCCTGAACGCCCGCGCCCCGGCCATCTCTACGCGTGCAGCCTGACGCAGTCAGGCTATGCCGGTCGTGCTCATCTCTTCGTCGCCGGTCTTGAGGAAGGACGCGTCTTCGCCGGTTCCACTGAAGATTCGGTGCTGCTGGATGAGGAGCGCGCAAGAGTTTCGGACGATTTGAGACGCTCGACCGATCGGATCGACGAGGCGGTGTATGGCGTGCTCAGCAGGCTCGCGGTATCGAACGCGCACGTCACGTTCAGTTACTCGTGCCGCGACACGCGCGAGTTCCGCGAGACATTCGCCTCGTGGCTGATGCTGCAGGCGTACCGGCTGCAGCAGGGAAACGATTCCCTGTCGTATCAGCACATGAAGCAGGCGCTCGGCGAACCCAGGTCAGCGGTGCCCGTCGATCGCAACGCCGCTCTTTCCTCGTCCTCGTGGTGGCTTCGCTCGGTCGCCGGTACCGGCAGCAACGGGGCGGGGGTCGTCGATGCGGCGTTCCCGAACGTTGCGCGAGGGCGCGTGGCTGAAGGGGCGCGCGAGGGGACGACGTTCAGCGAGTTCGACGGCTACGTGCCAGAGGCGGGACCTGCACTCGATCCGTGCGCTCCCGGTAACGTGTTCTCGGTAACGGAGCTCGAGAAGGCAGCCGAGTGCCCGTTCCGGTTCTTCCTCAAACGCGGGCTCGGGCTGCGCCCCGTTCACGAGCGCGAGCGCGACCGCGACGTCTGGCTCGATCCGCTCAACCGCGGATCCGAGCTGCACGACATCTACGCCGCCTTCCTTCGCAAAGTGCGGAACGAAAATCGTCGGCCAACTCTGAAAGATGCCGACTGGCTGATGAAGTACGCGCAGGATCGCTTGGCGCAGATCCAGGAAGAGATGCCTGCGTCTACGCCGGAAATTCTCGACGCGCGAGACGAATGACTTCCTGGACGATGTGCGGTTGTTCCTCGAGGCGGAAGTCAAGGATGGAACAACGAAAGCCGTCGGCCTCGAAGTGTCGTTCGGCCGGCCGTTGAATGGTGATGAAGAGCCGCTCGCGCGTCCGGAACCGGTCGTCGATCAGTCTGGGTAACGGCTTGACCCTCCGAGTCGCAGGACGGATCGATCGCATCAACGAAGTCGGCGAAGCCGCGTTCGAGGTCTTGGACTACAAGACCGGCGGCTACTGGCGCGATAGTTGGAAGGGCGTCTTCGACGGCGGACGTCGTCTGCAGCACGCGCTCTATGGACTGGCTGCGGTCGAGCTGCTCAGGGCCAGCCACGAGAAGCCGAAGGTGCGCGGCGGAGTGTATTACCACTCCAGCCACAAAGGGCGAGGCGAGCGCGTCCGATTCGGGGCCCCGGCGCTCGCGCTGGTCGGCGCGGTGCTGGCCGACCTGCGCGAAGTGATTACCAGCGGGCATTTCACCAGGACCGGGGACGAGGACGACTGCAAGTATTGCGATTTTGTCGCCGCGTGTGACGGCCGGGCCAACGCCCAGGCGCACGACAAGCTGGACGACGCGAAGGGTGAGGCGTTCAGGAGGCTTGCGAACCATGCCTGATTCGCGAAACACAGACGAGCAGTCGCGTCGCATCATTCGCGAGGACCTGCTCACCAACATCCTGGTCGAGGCCGGCGCCGGCTCCGGCAAGACGCAGATGCTGGCCGCGCGCATGGCTGCCGGTGTTGCCCAAGGCGTGTACCAGATCGAGCACATGGCGGCCGTCACGTTCACGCGTAAGGCGGCCTCCGAGCTGCGCGGCCGTTTCCATCTGGCGCTCGAAGCAAGGCTCGAGTCCGCGTACAAAGCCAAGGCGCCGGAGGTAGAGGTCCGGCGGTTGCAGGCGGCGCTCTCGAATCTCGAGCGGTTTTTCGCCGGCACGATTCACTCGTTCTGTGCGCGCTTACTGCGCGAGCGGCCGGTGGAGTCCGGCGTGTCGCCCGGCTTCACCGAACTGGACGAGGTGCAGGACCTCGAGCTGCGCAAACGCGTGTGGCGCGAGTTCATCGCTGACGCACGCGAGGAGGGCGACCCTGATGTAGCGGCACTGCTCGAGGCCGACATCAAGCTGAAGGATCTCGACGACGCGTTTGCTACAGTTTGCGACAACGACGATGTGGAGTTTCCATCGGGCGAAGCAGAGTGTCCGGACCCGAAGCGTGCGGCGAAAGCGCTGGAAGAGTTCTGGAAAAGGTTTCAGAAGCACATGCCGGCGTCGATCGACGAAGACACCAAGTGCAAGATGCTTCTGGCGGCGCAGCAATTCTCGGGGCAGTGGCGGGTGTCGCAGAAGCGTCTACATAGGCCGGCTGTCATGGCTACGCTGCTCGCAACGTGGGACCGCAAGTCTGAGATCACGATGACTTGGTGGTCGGACGACAATGCCGAGAAAAAGAAGATCCGTGCGGCAATTGCCGCCCTGCACGGGAGATTTCGTGAGGATGTGGTCGAGCCCTACCTCGCGACGTGGCGGCAATACATCTACCGGCTTTCGATTCGCCTCCTCACCCGCGCGCGAAGTGCCGCCTCCAAAGAGCGATATCGCCTGAACTCGCTGAATTACGGCGACCTGCTCAATCTCACCGCACGCGTGCTGCGCGAGAACGTCGGCGTACGACGGGCGCTTCAGCAGAAGTACCAGGTACTTGTTGGTCGACGAGTTCCAGGACACCGATCCCGTGCAGGCCGAGATCGTCTTCTGGCTGGCAGAGGATAGCAACGTCGCGTCGACGTCGAAAAAGGCGAGTCAGCCAGACTGGCGGAAGGTGGCGCTTCGCCCAGGGGCGCTCTTCGTCGTCGGGGATCCAAAGCAGTCGATCTACCGGTTCCGTCGCGCCGACATCGACATCTACAACATCGTCCGCGGGCGGTTCAGCGAGAAGGGTGTGGGCATCGTTCTGCCACTCACCATGAACTTCAGGTCGGGCCCCGACCTGTGCACGTGGGCCAACACAGTATTCGAGACGTGCTTCCCGAAGAAGCCTACGGAGCACGCTCCACAGTTTGCGCCGCTCGACCCGAAACCGAAGCAGCCCGTTCGCGGCGAGGTGTGCACGTTGACGCACCACTGCGACAGGAACGAGTTGATGGAAACGGACGCGGAGCGGATTGCTGCGTTCATCCGGGCAGAGGTGGATGCCGGGCGCCGGCGCTACAGCGACTTCCTGATCCTGACGCGAAAGAAGAAGGACCGTATCGCTCCGTACGCCACCGCGCTCGAACAGCTGAACATTCCAGCGGAAGTGAGCGGCGCCGGCGCGTTTGGCGAATCGCGCGACGTAGAAGCGCTCACGAAGCTGTTGCGCGCGCTCGCGGACCCGCAGGATGCAGTGGCGCTCGTAGCTGTGCTGCGTGGTCCGCTATTTGGTATCAGCGATCCTGAGCTGTTCGCGTTCAAGCAGTCCGGCGGCCGGTTCAGCATTTTTCAATCCGACGACGAAGGAGCGCAACCGTCCGACCGTGTGCGTATGGCGCTCGACGCCTTGAACTGCTACTACCGCTGGACCCGTGTGCTCCCTGCGGCCGGCGCGCTCGAACGGATCCTCGAAGCCAGCGGATGCCTCGCTCTCGCGGCCACAACGCCTGGTGGGGTGGACGCGGGTGACGTGCTTCATGCCGTTGACCGTGTGCGTCAAGTCGTCGAAACCGGCGGCAGTCTCGCGGATGCTGCTGATGCGCTCGAAGCGGACCGCGAGGCGACAAGTGAAGTCGAGTCGCTCCCACTCGAGCCCGGGCGTGCGGACGTCGTGCGGCTGATGAACTTGCACAAGGCCAAGGGACTCGAAGCGAACGTCGTGTTCTTGGCTGACCCGGCCGGATCAGTGCAGCCGTGGGTAGATGTCCGCATCGAGCGCGACGGGCTTCAGGCGCGAGGCTGGCTGAAGATCGTCAGGAAGAGCGACAAGTCCTGGACGGAAACGACTGTTCGGGCAGCATGCGGACTGGGACACCCACGAGCAAGCCGAACTGCCCTATGTTGTAGCGCAGGAGGACCGCCTGCTCTATGTGGCGGCCACTCGCGCGCGCGAAATGCTTGTGGTGAGCCGGCGGGCGGACAAGCCCGGCGAAGGCGCGTGGGGCAAGCTCAATGCGTTTCTAGGAAAGGCGCGCGAGCTGTCCGTGCCTGCCAGCGTGTCAGTGAAGGCTTTAAGGCCGCTCGACTGCACTACGCCTGCGCAGACCGCAGCCGAGGAGCATCGCGCCCAGGCGCACGCCCGTGTGAACCAATCGTCCTGGGCCATTACATCGGTCACGGAGGAGGCGCGACACATTGCGCGGATGACCCGTTCAGTCGATGCCGCGGCTGATGATCCATCGAAGGTCGTGGTGGCCGACACGCCGTCGCATCGAGCAGACGCGGGCCAGGCATGGGGCACGCTGATTCACGGTCTGCTGGAGCATGCGATGCGGCACACGACAGCGAGCCGCGACGATCTCCGTCGTCTTGCGATGTGGCTGACGGTGGAGGAGCCGCAACTCCGTGCAGTGATTGAGACGGCGCTAGACACGGTCGAGACTGTCGCGCGCGCGTCGTTCTGGCAGGAAGCGAGGGCATCTCTGGAGCGGCACGAGGAGGTTCCATTCGTGCGTCGCGTTGGGGACGGTCCCGTACAAGTTCTGAGCGGCACTATCGATCTTGTTTTCAAGAGAACCAGCCGATTGGCGGTTGCTTGATTACAAGACGGATACCAATGCGACGCAGGACGAGTTGAAGGCGCGCTATCAACAGCAGGTCGATGCGTACGCCGAAGCATGGAGCGGTCTGGCGGGAGGTGATGTGTCGGCTGAGCTAGTTTCCACAAGGTAGATGTATGTCAGCTCTGAAGACTTGGACACGGCACAGCCAGCGATGAGTGACACGATTCAAGCCCTCTCGGTGCGAGACCTCGTGCGCCGTCTGGCAACATGAGCTTGCTCATTCAGCCGATGTCGCAAGGCGCCTTTCGCGAGTGCTCCATTCCGATCGAAGGAAGCCGGGGGCCAGCGCGAAGAAAAGAAACCGCTCAAGTGCGCTAGACGTTTAATCTATCAAGTAAATAGATGGTCTGGTCTTATCCAAAGCGAAACGCCGGACTTGTTTATTGGCGAGTCCTATGAGGTAAGCGACCGCGGAAATTCACGGCACACCATCGTGCGTGCTATGCTCCATACTCTCTAGGTGGCCACGCGCCACGATAAGCCGAGGTTCCCGGCATGGAGTCCGGGAAGGATGTGACGATGACGAAAGCCCGCGCCGTAGGCATACTTCCACTTGCACTAAACGACCACAAGTCTTAGACAGCGTGAGATCCACGTTGCCTGGGTCCTATCGCGCTATTCAATCCGGATCAGCGCGCATCCGGCTGCGTCAAGCCCACCAATTCGTCTCTCAATTTCCCGCCGGAACGGAAGTCCTGCTCCTCGGCGCGTCGCGCGGCGCGGTCGATGATCTTGCGCGCGGAATCGCGATGGAGAAAGGGGCAACCTTCGGCCTCCATCGTCTGTCGTTCACACAATTGGCGGCGCGGCTGGCGGCATCGGATCTGGCGGCTGGCGGACAAGCACCGGCGTCGGCGCTCGGATATGAGGCGGTCGCGGCGCGGGCGGCGTTCGAAGCAGCGAAAGATGACGCGCTGGATTACTTCTCGCCAGTCTCGAACACTCCAGGATTTCCGAAAGCCCTCGCGCGCACGCTGCAGGAAGTGCGTTTAGCCGGGGTCGGCGCAAGTTCGCTCGGCGGTTTGCTTCGCAGCGGACCGGATCTAGCCGATCTGCTCGATCGAGTCGAAATCCTCATGAGCGAGGCCGGCGCAAGCGACCGCGCGTCTTTGTTCGCCACGGCGACGAGGGCGTTGACCGCAAACGAAAAACACAGGGCGTCAATACCGGTGCTGCTGCTCGATGTGCCGTTCGAGTCCGATGCGGAAGCGCGGTTTTTGTGGACGTTGGTCGACAAGTCGCCTAAGGCGCTTGTCACTGTTCCGAGCGGAGACGTGCGGACGGTCGAACACCTCGAGAAACGCGGCATCACGGTCGAGACACTCCATCCGGACGGCGACACGGATCTCACGCGGCTTTCGCGTCACCTCTTTTCCGCCGAGCCGCCATCCGAACGCGAGCGCAGCGGTGAGCTGGTATGGTTTTCCGCGCCGGGTGAGGGACGCGAATGCGTCGAAATTGCGCGGCGGATTCTGAGCGCCTGCGGCGTCCGGTTTGACGAAATTGCGATCCTGCTCCGCTCGCCTCAGCAGTACGTGGGCGTGCTCGAACACGCGCTGGCCCGGGCGAAGATCCCGAGCGTATTTCGATCGCGGCATCAGGCGCCCACATCCGGCAGGGCCGGCCTTCCTGGCGATGCTCAGCTGTGCCGTCGGAGAACTTCTCGGCGAAACGCTTCGCCGAATATCTGTCGCTCGGTCAAGTTCCATCGCTGGGAGCGAGAGAGAACGCAAAGGCGACGCGATTCATGGGTGCCGTCAAACGACGAAAGCCTTGGAGTGCGTTTCAGAGCCGCAGCCCGACGAGAGATGACGACCCCACGATCCTGCGACCCGACGATCGACGATGGCACGATCGACGACGGACGATGCGCCATCCTCGCGGGCACGCTGCGCGCGCCGTGGAAATGGGAAGCGCTGCTTGTCGAGTCAGCCGTAATCGGAGGCAGTGACCGCTGGACGCGGCGCTTGAACGGCCTGGCCGAAGAATATCGCCTGCGGATCGCCGAGTTGCGGGAAGACGATCCGGATTCACCTCGCATCCCTCACTTCGAGCGCGAGCTGCAGAATCTCGAACACCTGCGCGCGTTCGTGCTCCCGCTTGTCGACGCAATGTCCGAGTGGCCGGACGAAGCGACGTGGGGCGACTGGCTGAAGCGCCTCGAGGGCTTCGCGCCGCGCATCCTGCGAAGACCCGAGCACGTGCTGCGCGTGCTGGCCGACTTGCGGCCGATGGCTGCAATCGGACCCGTGTCGCTCACCGAAGTCCGCGACGTCCTTGCCGATCGGCTGCTGTCGCTCGAAGTGGAGCCGCCCGCGAATCGATATGGTCGGGTGTTCGTCGGCAGTCCACATCAGGCGAGAGGCCGTTCCTTCAAAGTCGTGTTCGTGCCGGGCCTGGCGGAGCGTCTGTTTCCGCAGAAGCTTCGCGAAGACCCATTACTGCTTGATGATCTGCGGCGCGAGATAGGCGGGTCCGATAGGACCCGCCCTACGGATGGCAGTCTCTCGCTCCGGAGCGATCGCGCCGAGCACGAACGGCTTTTGCTGCGTCTGGCGGTCGGAGCAGCGACGGATCGCCTCTACGCATCCTTCCCGCGCATCGAGTCGTCTGAAGCGCGCGCCCGCGTGCCGTCGTTCTACGCGCTCGAAGTGATGCGCGCAGTGACCGGACGGGTGCCCGATCACCAGACGCTCGAGCGAACGGCGGCGCACGAGTCGAGAGCCAGCCTCGCCTGGCCGGCGCCGCCGGATGCGGCAGACGCCATCGACGACTTCGAGCACGACCTCGCGGTGCTGCGGAGATTGATGTTCACCGGCGACGACGTCAAAGGCCGCGCGCATTACATGCTGACGTTGAACGATTGCCTGAAGCGATCGGTCACGGAACGCTGGGCACGCGCAAGAAAAGAGTGGTCGCAATTCGACGGTCTCGTTCGCGTGACCGACGCGACACGGGGTTACCTGCAGAGCCAGCGCCTCAACGTGCGGCCGTATTCGGTTTCCGCGTTGCAGCAATACTCGGCATGTCCGTATCGTTTCTTTCTTTCGGCCGCGTATCGTCTGGCCCCGCTCGAAGAGCCGGAGCCGTTGCAGCGCATGGACCCGCTGACGAAGGGAAGCCTGTTCCATCAGGTCCAGGCAGAGTTCTTCCGCGCACTGCAGAAAGCGAAGCTGTCCATCAACTCGACTCAAAGAGATGCCGTACTGAAGGTGCTCGACGACACACTCGCGCGCATTGCGCGGGAATACTCCGAGCGTCTTGCGCCAGCAATCGATCGCGTCTGGCAGGACGAAATCGCGAGCCTCCGAACCGACCTTCGCATGTGGGTCGATCAGCTGGCGTCGGGCAACGAATGGGAGCCGTACCTGTTCGAATTCGCGTTCGGACTACCTGACCAGCCGGGACACGATCCGGCCAGCCTGAAAGACCCGGTCACGATCAACGGCAAGTTCAAGCTTCGGGGATCGATCGATCTAGTCGAGCGCAAACCAAAGACGACCGTTCTGCGGGTGACGGACCACAAGACAGGCAAGAACCGCTCAGCGAAAGGCGCCATCGTCGGCGGCGGAGCACAGCTTCAGCCGATCATCTACAGCCTCGCGGTTGAAGAAGCCCTTCGACTCGGCTCAGGGCAAGCCACCGGCGTGACCGTGCAGAGCGCGCGCTTCTCGTACTGCACGACGTCAGGCGGATTCACGGAGCATTCCGTCCCGATCAACGAGAACACCCGACGGATGGGCATCGAGGTACTCGAAATCGTCGATCGCGCAGTGGAGCTTGGCATGCTGCCACCGGCTCCCAACGAGAGGGCCTGTAGCTTCTGCGACTTCCTTTCTGTGTGCGGTCCCGACCAGGAGCGGCGCGCGAATCGCAAATCGAAAAAGGAAATCGCCGATCTCGTCGAGCTCAGGGGGCGTCCGTGACAAAAACCAATCCCCAATCCCAAGTCCCTAATCCCGGCGGTCGTCGCGTCCTGGCCGATCACGAAGCCAGGGAGGCCATCGCGACGGCCCTGGACGATACGCTGATCGTCGAAGCTGCCGCAGGCACAGGCAAAACCACCGAGCTGGTCAACCGTATCGTCCGGGTGATCGAAACCGGGCGCGCGGAGGTTGACCAGATTGTTTCCGTCACGTTCACGGAGAAAGCTGCGGGCGAGCTGAAGCTCAGGCTGCGCGAGGAGCTCGAAGGATCACGCACCAAAGCCGCAGCTGGCTCGACGGAACGCGATCGGCTCGACAACGCGCTTCGACGGCTGGAAGAAGCGCAAATCAGCACCATCCACGGTTTTTGCGCCGACCTGCTGCGCGAACGCCCTGTGGAGGCGCGCGTAGATCCGCTGTTCACGGTCCTCACCGAGGCGCAGGCCCGCCGGCTGTATGACGCGGCGTTTCATTCCTGGTTTCAGGAGCAGCTGTCGAATCCTTCCGAGGGGGTGCAGCGTTCGCTTCGGCGGCCGAGCTTTGCGGGTTTCGGCGTCAGCGACAACGAGGACGGCCCTGTCGAGCGGCTGCAGAACGCCGGATGGGAGCTGATCCAATGGCGCGACTTCGAAGGCGACTGGCATCGTCCTCCGTTTGATCGTCAGAGCCGCATTGACGCCTTGGTGCAGCAGCTGCGCGACTTTGCTGATCTGTCGGCGAGCCCTGCCTATCAGTACGACAGCTTCTGCCTGGATACTCGCCCTGCGCGTCAGCTCAGCGAAGACATCGGCCGCACCGAAAAGGTCGCGCCGCGGGATTACAGCAGGCAAGAGGGGATGCTCATCGACCTCGCCAGGAACCGCCAGTTCCGGCAGGCGCGCAAAGGCAGCGGAAAGTTCTATCGGCCCAACGTTCCCAGAGAGGACGTCACGCACGCGCGGGACGAACTGCAGGCCGAGCTGACCCGCTTCGAGATCGACGCGAACGCGGACCTCGCTGTTCTGCTGCGCGAAGAGCTGCGCCCGTGTGCGGACAAATACGAACACGCAAAGGCCGCTGCCGGAGCGCTCGACTTCCTTGATCTGCTCCTGAAAGCCCGCAATCTGGTGCGAGACGATGAGGATGTGCGGCGCAGCTTTCAGCAGCGCTTCAAGCGACTGTTCGTAGACGAGTTTCAGGATACCGATCCGCTGCAGGCCGAAATCCTGCTGCTTCTTGCCGCGGACGATCCTCACGTCACGCACTGGCGCACAGTCCGCCCGCTCCCCGGCAAGCTCTTCATCGTCGGCGATCCGAAGCAATCCATCTATCGCTTCAGGCGCGCGGACGTCGGAATCTATCGCAGCGTGTACGAGATGCTCCACGCGGCGGGAGCGAAGCCGGTCACGCTGCGCACCAGCTTCCGGGCGAGGCCGAACATCCAGCGCACGATCAACGCGTCGTTCGAGCCCGTGATGACGGGGGATCTCGAGTCGTGCCAGGCGAGCTACGTATCGCTCGAGCCGTTCCGAGCTGATTCAACGGAGCAGCCGTCGGTTGTCGTGCTTCCGGTGCCGGAGCCGTACGGCAAACAGCGGATCGCCAATACGTCAGTGGAGAAGTCTCTTCCCGACGCCGTGGGTGCGTTCGTCGACTGGCTAATCCACGAGAGCAACTGGAAGGTTGCCGAACGTCCGTCTGAAGCGTCGGCCTCGGCTGCGATTGGCTTCAAGCCGGGCGAGAAGGAGCATCTGGTTCCGATTCAGGCGAGGCACATTTGCCTGCTGTTCCGGCGATTCGTCAGCTTCGGTGAGGACATGACGCGGCCTTACGTGCGCGCGCTCGAAGCGCGCGGCATCCAGCACCTGCTGGTCGGAGGCAGGTCGTTCCATAACCGCGGCGAAATCGAGACGCTGCGCGCCGCGCTCGCAGCGATCGAGTGGCCTGACGATGAGCTGTCGGTGTTTGCGACGTTGAGGGGGACGCTGTTCGCGGTAGGGGATGAGGAGCTGCTCGAGTATCGCCATCAGTTCAAACGCTTCCATCCTTTCAATCGTTCCGAAGGCGCTCCGGCGAGCTGCGCACCCATCGTCGCGGCTCTGGCGCTGCTGCAGAAGCTGCACCGTTCGCGCAATCACGTTCCTGTTGCGACGACGATTTCTACGCTGCTCGACGCGACGCGCGTGCACGTGCGGTTCGCGCTGGAGCACGGCGGAGAGCAGGTGCTGGCCAATGTGCTGCACGTTGCGGAGCTCGCAAGGCGGTACGAGGCCGATGGAGGAATTTCGTTCAGAGGCTTCATCGAGGAGCTGCGCGAGCAGGCTGAAGACGGTCAGGCCGGAGAGGCGCCGATTCTCGAAGAGGGGAGTGACGGCGTCCGAATGATGACCGTGCACAAGGCGAAGGGGCTCGAATTCCCTGTGGTGATACTCGCGGACATTACGGCGAAGCTGCGCCCTGCATCCGCCAGCCGGTATCTCGATTCGGGAAAGAGCACGTGCGCGGTCCGGATTGCGGGCTGTTCGCCATCTGATCTGATCCAGCACGAGGCTGAAGAGCTGGCCCGCGACGAGGCCGAAGGCGTGCGTCTGGCATACGTTGCCGCGACGCGGGCGAGAGACTTGCTGGTGGTGCCGGCGGTGGGAGATGAGGAGCGGGAAGGGTGGATCGAACCGCTCAATCGTGGGATCTATCCGCCAATGGAAGCGAGACGGCAGCAGACCGCTGCGCCGGGGTGTCCCGCGTTCAAGACGAAGGACTCAGTCCTGACGCGTCCGAACGGGGATCCCGCTTCTTCGAACACGGTCTGTCCGGGCTTGCACGCGCTCGACTCGAGCCACTCCGTCGCCTGGTGGGATCCGCACGATCTGAAGCTCCACGCCGAGCCTCCGCTGGGCATTCGCCGGTCCGAATTGATCGTCAAGGATGTGGCGCCGCAGACAGTCGCCGAAGGTCTGTCAACCTACAAGTCATGGCGTGAAGGCGTGGATCGCGCAGTCGCTGAGGGATCACGTCCTTCGATTGCCACCCAGACCGTGACCCAGTGGGCGAAGAATGCTGCGCCGCTCAGCATGGAGTTGCCGCCTGTGGAAGTGATCGAGGTCCCGCGCGAGCCCGACCGGCCGGGTGGACGCCGATTCGGCGCGCTAGTTCACGGAGTGCTCGCGACGGTGCCGCTGGATGGAGGTGCGGATGTGATCCATCGCCTCACAACGGTTCAGGCGCGCACGCTTGGCGCGACCGATGAGGAAGCAGAATCGGCCGCTAAGGTCGTGCAGACCGTTCTGTCGCAGCCGCTTCTGCAGCGCGCGCAGCAAGCTTCAAAGGCGAATCGCTGCCGGCGCGACACACCGGTCGCCTGGCGGGACGGCGACAACCTCATCGAAGGGGTCGTCGATTTGGCCTTTGAAGTTGATGACAAGTGGACCGTTGTCGATTTCAAGACGGACGAAGAGCTGACGCGTTTTTCGAACTACGCGGCGCAGGTGGAGTTGTATGCAAGAGCGATCGAGGCTGCGACGGGACAGAAAGCGGCGGTGGTGTTGATGAAGATTTAACCGCCCGACGGCGCCAACAATCGGAAACTTGCCCATGAAGGTCGGCAGCGATAACGCACATCTTGCGTTGCAGTGGAATCCGGGTTGGTGCGCGAAGTCTACGAAATTGATGAATGGCACCCTGCTGGCTCAACCGAATACGCATTCCGAAGGCTCGAAGACGTTGCGATCCCAGGTCGGTGGGAGTTCACCGGCAGTGTCGCGAATTCGGATATCAGACGACGCTACGTTGGTGAATCGGTCGCCCACTACTTTTCGCGGGGGGCGCAAGCTCCGGTGTTCTACGTGAATCTTTGATAGAGCCGGATGTTGAGCGCGTCAGTGAGCGCCGCTTTTTTAGTAAAATATAGAGCGCTTCCGCGCCCGTCATGATCATCCGACGCTCCGATTCAACACTGCATCTCATTACACAGCCGGCGCACGCCGCGTTGTCCGCACGCATCATGCGGGAGTGGGGAAGCGATCACTTTCCTGAAACGCCGCGGAAGGCGTCGATCCTCCATGCGATCGAGCAGCACGACTGCGGGTGGGCTGAGTTCGATAAGACGCTCGTAATTGATGAGGCGACCGGACAGCTCCTCGATTTCACCGAAGTTCCTGACGACGTGAAACGTGCGACGTCTTCTCGCGGCATCCCGCCGCTGGCATCCGACCCGCATGCCGCCGCACTCGCGGCTCAGCATCGCGTGCACATTTATCGTCGATACAGAGAGGATCCCGCGTGGGAGGCGTTCTTTGCGGAGGTCATGTCAATGCGGGATACGTACCTCCGTGCGGCTGGCGTACGTTCGTTAGACGAGTTGCTGCGCGATTACCGCTTTGTGCGTGCCGGCGATCTCGCGTCGCTGGTGTTTTGTAACCAGTGGACGGATACGGAAGATGACGGCTGCGGCTATTCGATGCACTTGGAGGGGACCATGCTGACGATCACGCCGGATCCGTTGGAGGGCCGATCCATCGACATCGACATCGCGGCGGGCGTGGTTGCGAACAGGCGCTTTGCATCCATCGCCGAAGCGCGCGAGGCGGTTGCTGCAGCGCGTCTGGTCACGCTGAACGGAAAGGTGCGAGGTGCGTAAATGAACTGTCCCATTCAGCGCTGACATTTCGGACAGAAGAACGTCGAGCGTCCCGCCTGCTGGATGCGACGAACGGTTCCACCGCATCCCAGCCGGGAGCATCTCTCGCCGTCCCGGTCGTACACGCGAAAGTCCCCGGATCGATACGGGCGCTCTTGCCGTGCGATCGCGCTGCGCAGGACCGCTTTGATCGCGCTGGTCAATCGGAACGCAGCCGGGCGCGGCCGTCCGTGTGTGGTGGCGATCGTCGACGCCCGGCGCCGCGGCGACAGTCCGGCGCGGTGCAGCGCCTCGCTCGCGTAGATATTTCCCAGTCCGGCGACGATGCGTTGATCGAGGAGAGCGACTTTGAGCGTCGTCCTGCGGTTGGCACACGCGCGCGCCAATGTGACAGCGTCGAAGGATGCGTCGAGCGGTTCGGCGCCCATCGACCGGAGCGCGCGATGTTCATCTCCCCTTCCCCTCTGGATGACGTCCATCAGGCCAAATCGTCTCGGATCGTTGAAGGTGACGACCGAACCGTTCGAGAGCTGGAACACGACGTGGTCGTGAGCGTTGGGAGAGCCGTCCTCGTCGATGCGGAACGAGCCGGACATGCCGAGGTGGATGAGGAGCACGTCGCCGGAGCTCAGATCAAGCAAGAGATATTTCCCGCGCCGGCGGAGCGATCGGATCGTCTGTCTTTCGAGATGCGAGGCAAAGCCCTCAGGAAACGGGCGACGGAGGTTGGCGCGCCGGAGCAGGACGCGCGCAATTGTCGTCCCTCGCATCGCCCGTTCGAGGCGACGCCGGACCGCTTCGACTTCTGGAAGCTCGGGCATCCTACTTGAACAGCCGCCGCAGGCGCCTCTTCAACTCGTCTACGACACCCTCGCGGATGATGCTTCCCACATCGATATCGAATTTTGGTGCATCGAGCGAGCCGGTAATGGTCAGCGGCACTACGATTTCGCCGCTCGCCTTGCGAAGGCGGGCAAGCTCGTGGACGCTGTCGACACCCGCCGCCACCCGCTCTGCAGCGACGATCGCGCGCCCCCGCAGATCCACCGATCGATCGAAGCCGATCCGGCCGCTCAGGACGACGCGCAAGTGACCAGCCTGGATAACGAGGTCGTCTGTTGTGGCCGTGCCGCGCGCGATCACCAGAGAGGCGCTGAGCTCCTCGAATCGCGTGTCCTGTCCGTCGCCTTCAGAAAGGCGGAGCGCTCGGTTGACCGCAGCGAGCAGCGGGAAGTCATGAAGTACTCCATCTGAAACCACCAGGCGCGCCGCACCATCCGAACGCGTGAGGAATCCCGGCTCGAAACGGCCGTTGAGCTTCGCGTCGATACGCCCTCGGCCGTCCAGCTTCGCGTCGCGACCTGCGACCGTGTCCAGAAGCGCGCCGACATCGAGATCGCGCACGACGCCATCCATCGCCCACGCCGGCACGTCACCGAGCATCAACGTGAAGCGGCCTTGATGCGAGCCTCCGTTGATGGTGAAAGTTGTTGGCGCGAACGTAAGCTGGGCTCCCTGGATGAGAAAGGGCGCGTTGAGTTGCTGCAGCCGCAGCGGCTCGATCGTGAGCGCGGGTGCCCGAAGCGTTCCGCTACCCGTGAGGCGGGAGGTCGCGCGGTCGATCCTGACGCTCACCGATGCCGCTGCCGGTTCTTCCACGCGAACCACCGCTGGACGCGAGGCAGCGAGGAGCCCAAATAATGCCGGTAAATCAACATCGCGAATCGCGGGCGCGGAGAAGGTGAGTCGCACTGATTGGGAATCGGTCTCCGCCTCGCCGCTTATGGCGGCGCCGCCCACACGGCCCGTCAGCGGTGCGAGACGGACTCCCGCCGGAGTCACCACCAACTCCGTGCGCATATCGTCGATCCGTGATCTCTCACGTATCGCGCCGTCCACGCCCACATCGAAAATGAGGAGTCGCCCCTCGGCGACGCGCACTCGATCGATATCGATACCGCCACCCGCGCTGCGAGTTGGCGCCGGGAATACGGCCGGAGCTCGCCACCTGCCGTCCGCGCCGCGGATGAGCGATACGGTAAAACCGTCGAGACTCACTTCCGTGATGTGGATCGGTCCGCGAAGGAATGATCGCAGCACGGGGAAGACTTCGACGCGATCGAGGCTGACGGCAGGCGCCTGCTGCGCGGTGTCGCCAACTCGGATGTCCGACCCCGTGAATGCCGGTCTCGGGAACAGCGAGAAGCCAAGCTGCCCGATAGCGACCGGCTGACCGATGGCGGTCGAAAGACGCGACTCTGCTATCTCCCGCACGAAGCCGGCGATAAGCGAGCCGCGGATGGCCAGCAGCACAGCCAGGGCGGCGATCCCGCCGAAAACGACCGCGGCAACCACTAAGAAGCGCCTATGCATGGAGCTATCGAAGCCATCTTAGCGCGCGTAACATTCACCGGGACTCTGGCAGAAAATCGGCGTACGATCCCGCCGGGAGGGAAGCATGTTTCAGGACGCGCGATCGATCACGCGGCGGGACGCGATCAAGGGTCTGGGGAGTGCGGGCGCGGCGCTTGCGGCGCTGACGGTGAATCCGGCGATCGCCGTAGCTCAACCGAAGCGGTACGAGGTCGGCTACGGCCTTTACGGCATGCGCGATCTTCCCTACATGGAGGGCCTCGGACAACTTGCCCGCATCGGGTACAAACACGTTGAACTTACCCTGCGTCCGGGCTGGAATACCGAGCCCAAGCTGCTGACGCGTGCGAACCGCACCGAGATACGGAAACGGATCGGCGATCTAGGGCTCACGCTCGTCGATGTCATGGAGGGGATGCAGCCGGCCTCGAACGTCACGATCGAGCAGAATCTCGAGCGGCTCCGTGCCGCCGCGGAGATGGCGCACGAGTGCTCACCCGGAGCACCCGCCCTGATCCAGTCGCCCATTGGCGGCCGCCCGGGCACCTGGATGGAGCGGCGCGAAGCCATGGCTGACGAACTCGCGAAGTGGGCGGGCAAACTCGATGAGCTCGATGTCACCTTCTGCATCAAGCCGCATTCCAAACAGGTCATGGGCCGGCCCGAACAGCTGCTCTGGATGCTGGACCGGGTGAATCATCCACGTATGAAGGGCGTCTACGACTACGGCCATTTCATGGCTTTCGGACTCGGACTCGAAGAGACGATCCGCCAGGTCGCCCCTCGCGCCGGCTTCACCCATATCAAGGACGCCGTTGGCAAGGCGCCGGATCACCGCTTCGTTCTCCCTGGAGATGGCGGCGTTGATCACGCTCGCTTCCTGAAGACGATCGCCGAGGTGGGATATCAGGGACCGATTGTGGTGGAGGTGAGCACCGACGTGTTCAGCCAGCCCGGCTACGACCCGGTCGCAACGGCTCAGCGGATGTGGGACCGACTGTCGCCGGTTTTCCGTGAATCGACCGCACGGGCCGGCTGAAAGAAAGTAGTTCCGCCTTTAGGCGGACTCGGGCGGCCGGTCACTGTCTTTTCACATCTAAGCCCCATCAACGCCATCAATAAGGCGTTTAATAGCTCGTGCTGTCTGAAGCCTTCACGCAGGACGTGCGTCACGCGCTTCGGTTGATGTGGCGCAATCCGGCGTTCACGTTCACGGCTCTCGCCACGCTTGCGCTCGGCATCGGCCTCAACACCGCGATTTTTTCCGTCGCCTACGGCGTACTCTGGCGACCGCTGCCGTATCCCGATCCCGATCGCCTCGTCATCATCTGGTCGGCGCAGCAGACCGAGAGGGGCGGCAGGACCTTCTCAACCTGGGCGCCCGTGACGTACGAGAGCGCTGCGCTCGCACGTCGGCGCGCTCGACGATCTTGCGGCGTACGCGTCGATCGACGCGCATCTCACCGGACGCGGCGAGCCGCTGCAGGTGCGTGCGCTGGAGGTGAGTCCGAATTTCTTCGCCACGCTCGGCGTCAATACGGCGTCTGGCGCGGCGGCGCCGGTAAAGAACGAGCGGCCGCGCGCAGACTGGTCCGCCGCAGCCTTGGCGAAGGCGGATCGCGGCGCGATCGTCACCGATCGGCTGTGGCGCACGTCGCTCGAGGCCGATCCGGCGATCGTCGGACAGTCCATCACCGTCGACGGCGTGGCCCGTACCGTCGTCGGCGTGCTGCCGCCGGACTTCAGCTTCAGGCCGGTGGTCCCGCGGCTCGGCGCGTTGCCGGAAGCGGACGTCTTTCTGCTCAATCGCTGGCCCGGCGACACCGGCAGGAGCGCGTTTCTCTGGCTGCTCGGCCGCATGAAGTCGGGCGTGACGGAGGAACGTCTCGAAGCGGAATTGACCCCTCTGGTGAACGACTCGTCGATCGTGCCCGCCGGAGCATTCGCGCAAGGGGCCGGCGCACGCGCGCCGAACGTCCCGACGCTCGCGCGCACGACCAGCTTGCAGGAGTACGGCGCGGACTCGGTGCGCGCGCTGCTGTTGATCCTGCTTGGGGCGGTGTCGTTCGTGCTGCTGATCGCCTGCGTCAACGTCGCGAACCTGCAGATGGCGCGCCTCAGCGCGCGGCGCGGCGAGCTGTCGGTACGGATGGCGCTCGGCGCCGGCCGCGGGCGGATCGTACGTCAGCTGCTGGCCGAAGCGATCGTGTTGTCGCTCGCCGGCGCGCTGCTCGGCGTCATACTGGCGCAGATCGCGATCGTCGTCACGCTGCCGCTCGTGCCGCAATCCGCACTTCCAAGGCTCGGCGGCATCGCGATCGACGCGCGCGTGATGGCGTTCTGCCTGGGCTTGTCGCTCGTCTCCACTCTGCTCGTAGGCCTCATGCCGGCACTACGCGTCAGCGGCGCGTTTGGTGCCGGCCCCGCGCTGCACGCCGGCGAAACTCGCACGACAAACGACCGTAAGGGCGAACGGCTGCGGGCGCTGCTCGTCGGAACGCAGATCGCGATGACGCTGGTTCTCCTGATCGGCGCGGGCCTGCTGGTGCACAGCTTCGTGCGTCTCGCGTCGGTGTCTCCCGGCTTCGAATCGGCGGGGCGCGAGGGCGTCCTGCAGATCGTCAAGGTGAGACTGCCTCCGCACCTCTACGACGAGCCCGAACGGATCCACGCGTTCGCGCGCGGCGTCCTCGATCGCATTCATTACCTGCCGGGCGTGAAGTCCGCCAGCCTGATCAACTCGGTCCCGTTCGGCATGATGTTCATTCAGGGTGACTTCTACATCGAGGGTCAGCCGAAGCCGACGCTGTTGGCAGGGACGCCGAAGATCGACGCCGGCTATTTCAAGACGATGGGGATTCCTCTGCTGGCGGGAAGAGAGTTCACCGCACGAGACACCGCGGGCGCTCCGAAAGTAGCGATTATCAGTGAGCGTATCGCGCGCGAATTCCGCCTTCGCCAAGGCTTCCGCCTTCGCCAAGGCTACGGCGGACAAGACGGCGGACAAGACGTTCCGGGAAGGCCTGGCGAGGCGCTCGGCCGACGCGTGCGGCTGGACGATGGCGAGTGGCTGACGGTGGTGGGCGTGGCCGCCGAGATTCGGCAGAGAGGACTCGATCGGGGGTTACAGCCGATGATCTACGCGCCGTTCCAGCAGGACCGCAGCGGGTTCGTGCGGTTCGTGTCGTTCGTCGCGCGCACGACCACACCCGCGAGCGTGGCCGAAGGCATCCGCGCGGAAATTCGCCGCGCCGCGCCGGACCTGCCGATCGAGAGCACGGTAACGATGGACGACGCGCTGGACGCGTCGGTAGCGCAGCCGCGTTTCCGGACGGTGCTGGTGGTGCTGTTCGCGACCACCGCGATGCTGATCGCGGCGTGCGGGCTCTACGGATTGATGGCTTACACCGTAACGCAGCGCCGCCGCGAGATCGCCGTGCGCATGGCGCTCGGCGCCGACCGCCGCAACGTGCTCCGCCTCGTCCTCACGCGCGCCCTCCGCATCGTCTTTGCCGGCCTGATCGTCGGCCTCGTCGGCGCGGTTGGCGTGACTCGCGTGCTGCAAACGTTCCTGTTCGGTGTGACACCTACGGATCCGCTGGTGTTCGCGGCAGTCACGCTGTTGCTCTTAGCGGTGGGAGTGATGGCGGCGTGGCTGCCCGCGCGCCGCGCGACAAGGGTCGACCCGTGGGCGGCGCTACGCGTGGATTAGCCTCGATTACGTGCGACGTCAGTACTGGATCGGAGATCCTCCGGGAAAGTCCGGGCGAATGCGGCCGCGCACCATCTGTGTGTCGTTGCTGACGTAGAGATACCGGCCGGGCCCGAACGCGCAGTTCGAGACGCGGCCCGCGATTGGGGCGAAGCCGATGTGTTCACCTTTCGGTGAAAAGACGTAGATCCCGCCACGACCGCTCGTCCAGATGTTCCCGGCCGAATCGGCTTTCATGCCGTCGCCGCGCGCGCCGCCGACCTTCTCGCTGGCGACGAACTGCCTCTGCCCTGCCGGCATGCCGGAACCGTCGAGTTCGATCGCCATCCAGCCCGAACTGTCGGTGACGTAGAGAGCACGGTTGTCCGGCGACAACGCAATGCCGTTCGGGGACAGCTTGTCGGAAATCAGATGCACCTGATTGTCCGGCGTCAAACGGAAGACGCCGGTGTAGGTCAATTCACGAAGCGGCGACTTCTGCGCTCCTGCCAGGCCGAACGGCGGGTCGGTGAAGTAGACATCGCCGTTGCGGGCGACGACGAGATCGTTCGGACTGTTGAAGCGTTTGCCCTGGTAGGATTCGGCGAGCACCACCTTCTGGCGCGTGGCCAGGTCTACACGTGCCACCACTCGTGTTCCGCTGTCGGCGATCAGCAATCCACCGCGTCCAAGTGCTAAGCCGTTCGAGCCTGCCTCGCGGAGCGAGGAGGGAATCGGGAAGTTCTGGTAGCCCGACGGCGCGAGGAACACGGCCGTCCGCTTGCCATCCCAGCTGAAGATGGCGTTGCCCGGCACGTCCGAGAACAGCAGATGTCCGTCCTCGCCGCCGACCCACACGGGACCCTCGGTCCATATGTAGCCGGTCGCGATGACCTCGACGCTGCCTTCCAGTGGATTGGGAATGCCGGGAAAGGAAACCGGCGAGCTCGGGGCCTGGGCTGCCACGCTCCACATGCTGCCGGCGCCGACGACGAGCGAACTGCCCGCCGCACGCAGGAAGGAGCGTCGATCTGTTTTCATGCGTCCACCTCGAAGAGTGTGGGCAAGTATATCGAATGTGCTCACCGCCATCTCATAAACAAGAGAGAACGAGTGATAGAGAAAAAACAGAAGTTCAGAAGGCCAGAAGATTGATGTTCAGCGGGGCAACGTGATGGGCCGACCGGACTCACGCTCCGACCCTCCAGTCTGCTGCCCCTCGTGAGCTTCTAATCTCTCTGTTCCTGACATGGGTTCTAGTACGTCGTCCGTCCGCCCGATGTATCGAAGGTTGCCGCCGTGGAGGCGATGCCGCCCGCTGCGCGGCGCCCGACAAGTAGCCGGTGGGGAAGGTCCAGAACAGCGGCTGGACGGCGATGAAGCCGGAGCACATAGAACGTCGTCGGCGTGTGCGCAAACATCATGGCCGCCGAGACGAGACCCCAGGTCACCATGATGCGGGCCATCCAGATGCGGGCGCCGACTCTGTGCATGATGAGGTTGCTCGGCAATTCGAGGAGCGCGTAGCCGGCGAAGAACACACCCGCGCCGAACGATGGTTGCCCGTTCGCCCATCATGAGTAATCTACTCACGTGCAGCGTGCCGGTAATGACACCCCTGAACTGACAATCGAAGCGCCCGCACAGCTCGCAGGCGCGCGCATTCGTCTCGAGTCGTTCGATACGGGCCGGCTTCGCGGGGTGATGCAGCTCGTCGGGCTAGACGCCGCAAGAGATCCGATTCGCGTGGTCCTCGCGCCGGAGGGCTCGCCGCTGGCTCGTCAGGCGCCGCAGCCAGTCGCGGGGTTCGCGTCGCTGGACGAGAACCTCATCGTGCTGTTTCCCGCACGCTCGCCGGCATACCCTCACGACACGCTCGAAGACGTACTGCACCACGAGGTGGCGCACATACTGATCTGGCGCGCCGCGCGCGGGGCGCCGGTGCCGCTGTGGTTTCACGAAGGTCTCGCGGTGGTGGCGGAGCGAACGTGGCGCTTTGAAGATGACGCGCGGCTGTTGCGCGAGCTGGTGCTCGTGTCGCCGATCTCGCTGGGTCGCGTCGATGAGCTCTTCGCGGCAGACGGGGCGTCGCGTGCCCGCGCCTATACGCTAGCAGCGGCCTTCGTGCGCGACATCAACAGACGACACGGCGCAGATGCGGCGGCACGCATCCTCCGCCGCGTCGGCGGCGGCGACACGTTCGAGCGCGCCTTCGCACAGGTAACCGGCAAATCGGTATCGGCGGCCGAGATCGCCTTCTGGAATGGCCATCGCTTCTGGACGAGCATCGGCCCGTTTTTGACGACCCAGACGGCGCTGTGGATGATCGTGACCATCGTCGGCATTTACGCGATTATCAGGCGACGCCAGCAGCGCGCGGCGCAGCGCGCGCGGTGGGAGGAGCAGGGATTCGATTAGGTGGCACGTCGGCGCAGATTGGCGCGATGAGTGAGCTGATCCCCGATCGGCGGGACGATCATGCGCCCGTGCTCGTCATCGGCGCGGGAACGGTCGGTCAGGCAGCGACAAAGGAGCTCAAGCGGACGAGCGTTCGAAATTCCCGCGCGCCTCAGGGTCTGAGGTGAGATACGCAAGCTGGCTGGGAACAAACCTCATTCCCCTAACATTACCTTGCGGTATCGAATTTCGTCGGCATCGCTAACGCGCCGAAACGATCCGTCGTCCTGCCGGCCGAAACTAACGGTGCACGAACACGTCCGGCTGGCCGACGGATCGTCTCGACGCATGGTAAGCCGACGTGTGTCGGCGACCCGGTTTGCGACGGGTGGCGCCGATTTTTCTTTGTCCGCCCCGCAGGGCCGTCCCACGTACACGTGTCTGTCGGCCCGAAGCCGAACCCGGCACCGCTATCGATGAACATCACGGGTTCAAACCGACACGATGCCGCGCCGAATTGCCCGGCGGACCGCGTCAGTCCGATTCACCGCGCCCAGCTTTCCTGCGATCGCTGCCACGTGATATTTGACGGTCTGATCGCTGATGCCCAGCCGCTCGCCGATCGCTTTGTTCGATCGCCCTTCAGCAAGGAGCTCCAGCACCTGAATCTCGCGAGATGTGAGTGTTTCGAGGATGCCCTCGTCGTCCGCATTGGCGGCCGCCATCACGAACGCGTCCGCCTCAACCCTCGCTGCCCGTGCCGAGGCAAGCGATGCGAACTCGCCGACGATGGTCGCCAGGACGTTCATTTGCCTTCGTAAACGAGCGCGCATCACTGGCGGACCGACGAGGACGACTTTCATCACTCCTTTGGACGCACTCCTACGGTTATGGGTACCTGTTTCGCGACGCCGCCTCGCATGATGTCGAGGCGAACTTCAGATCCGATGCGGTTTCCCCATAACAAATCGAAGAGATCCTCCGGCGCCTCAATTGGATTTCCATCCAGAGCCAGAATGATGTCCCCAACGAGGAGACCACCGGCTGCGGCCGGGCTCTGCGGCGTCACGGCGGCGATGAGCAAGCCCAACTCCGCCAAGGCTCCGGTGGGCAAGCCGGCCGGACGCGAAAGGTTTCCGGGCAGGCGAACCGGCTGGCCGGCGATGCCGAGATAGCCCCGCTTCAGACCACCGTGCTCGAGAACGGTCGAAGCGGCTTTCCATGCGATCGACGCCGGAATCGCGACCGTCGTCCCGCGAATGCGCGTTGATGTGATGACGCCCAGCAGCGCGCCGGTCGTATCGACAAGTGCACCGCCGGCGAATCCGCCGTGCATCGGCGCCGTGGTGCGAAGCACCTGATCGATCGCGCGGCGCCGGCCTGTGCGCAGCGGACCTCCGATAACCGAGACGATGCCAGCGCTGGCGCTGAGTGCGTTGCTCCACGATCGCCCGACGGCGAGCGTCAGATGGCCGACGCGCGGTTGTGTTGTTGCAGGCGTGATGGGCGCGCCGCCAAGTCCGCTCACGCGCAGCAGCGCAAGGCTGGTCGTCGGATCCCAGCCGGCGAGTTGGGCCTCCATCGCAGGACCTTCATGACCTCGCACGTGAAGTCCGTCCTCACGGCCCAGCGCGCGCATGGTCGTAATGACGGTATCCGGTGCGAAGACAAGCCCGCTCGCCGGTTGTCCGGCGCCATGGACCTGCACGACGGACGATGCCGCGTTTGAGACGGAGTTTGCGAGAGATTCCGAGAACTGAGTGAGAGATTCGGTTGTCATGCTGCGAGCATGGCAGAGCGAGTGGAGCTGCGGATCACCCGATTGGGTAGGGTAGGGAATTGGAAGATTGGAAGATTGGAAGATTGGACGATTGTGGATTGTTGCCAGATTGGCAGATTGGCCGAAGGACCTAGCTCGCGCCCAACCGCGACCGGCGCATTTCGAGCGCCACTAGGTTGCCGGCGAGATCGGCTCATCCGCCTCGGGCAGTTCAAGGAGCGCGATCGGCGGCAGGGCAGGCAGCAACCCTTGCAGGTCGCCGTACATCCCGGAAACGTTGAACGTCACCGCGTCAATCTGACGCGTACGACGCGCCCACTGCCGCTCGGCAGCCCGGCGCTCCTGGTCGAGTTCAAGTCGCATGGCGGAGAACGCCTCCACGATGGCCTCGACGCGATGCCGGAATTCCACACCAGACAAATATCGGTACAAGAGCTCCAGGCTGGCTTCTTTGCTGATCGCTGCGCTCCGCGTCTGCGCGAGCTGACACAGGTTTGCCCGCAAGACCGCCGCCAGGCCGGCGGCACAGGCGAAATCAGTAACCAGAACGCCGTCGATGAGCGCGAACCTGGTGCACCCCTTGGGCAAGGCTGCCGTCACGAGAACGGCGACGTCAGCGCGCAGCGATCGCTGATCCTGTTTCAGCTTCGCGATCCACCCGTCACTCCAGTTCTTGGTGTTCTTGCATTCCCACAGGATCGTGCCGCTCTTCCTGCCGCGGGGGTCGATGACAACCTGGTGCACGTCGGCCCCACGGATGCCCTGGCCGATTGCGCTAATCTCGTCTGATGGGAAGTTGGCCCGCAGGAGCGATTCCAGTTCTCCTTCTCCAGCTTCACCCTGCAGTTGCTGCGAGCCCTGCTCGGCCTTCCGCTTAAGATCTTCGATCTGGCGGCGCATGTCACCAAGCTGCCGTTCCTTTTCTGCGTCCTTCAGCCGGTGCTCGTCCGAAAGACGTTCTTGGGTCTCGGTGACGAGCCTGGCGCGTTCTTTGTCGATCTCTCGTGCGACAGTCAGCTCCAGCTCCTGCTGCTTTCGTTCGAGCTCTCGCTCCTTCTTGCGCATCGAGAGTTCGAGGCGTCGAGCCTCTTCGAGATCCTTCGCCTGATCCTTCACCTGGTTTTTCAGGCCAACGAGTTCCTGCGCGACTCTCTTCTCCGCCTTCTTGGCAGCATCTGCCTGTGCGCGCTGCAGATCCTCTTCCAGCCGGCACTCATACGTCGCGCGCAGCTCTCGCTCGCGCCCTTGCAGCATTTCGTCGAACTGCTGCTTGAGCGACGCCTCGATGTCGGCGCGTAAGGCGCGTGTCAGTGGGATCTTTTTTCCACACGAAGGGCACGAGATCGACTGGTCGGCCATGGGAACCTCTTTCGCCGGGCGGTCATCGGCCCCGGTCTGCAGTCGACTGTAATGCGAGCGTCTGACAGAACTGGTCATACGCCTTGTTTTCGTTGTGGGGTAGTGCTTCTACCTGATGGAGCGGTGTCTCACGCTGTGGCGACCGCCCTCACGTGTTCGTAAGACGTGGCAACTGAAACGGCAGCGGCGGCTGGACATCGTTGTCGACCGGGATCCCGCCCGCCCCGTACTGCTGCCGTGCCACGTCCAACTCGTCTTCGGTCCACGTGACCAGCTGCGCAGGCGCCAGCACTTTGACAAATCGCCCGAAGCCAAGGATCCAGTTCCTCAACGCGTAATCGTCGGTGACGTCGAGTGTCATAACGAGAGATCCATCGGCCCCTTCGTTGAACTGCTGCGATGTGTGCCATGTGCGCTCTTTCACGAGCGGCGCGATTTGCTGATGAAATCGGAGCCGTACTTTGCACGTCGTACCACCGCGGTGGACGCCCAGTGAGTGCTTGAAGGGATCGGTATCGAGTTCCGCAAGCGGTTCGAACGTCTCCTCTTGCACCGTGACTTTTTTGATGCGCTCGACGGCGAACGTTCGTACTTCGGCGTACGCCGGCACGAAGGCGATGAGATACAGGCCCCCCTGCGCGTGAATCAAACGTGACGGATGCACGGTGTACGGTTTCTCGCGCCGGCTTTCGTGGGAGTGATACTGCATCGCGATCACGCGTTGGCCGAGAATGGCGTCGAGAAGGCGAGCAGTGATCTCGTAGGTGTGCGCCCCCTGGCGTTTGGCATGTTCGTTCTTCGCAGTGATGACGCGCGGCAACCTATCCAGGAACTTCTTCATTGCCGGTGACAGCACCGCCTCGAGCTTGTCGAATACGCTCGTGATGTCCTTTCGCAGCGCCGTCCCGGCGAAGCATTCGATCAAAGCGCGGCTGAAATACAGGGCGGCCAGTTCCGACAATGTCAGGCCGGTGCGTGCCAAGGCGCCCATCGCCCGCGGATTCAATCGCCAGTGCTTAGATCCGTGGGCGACTTCGTCGTACACGGGGAAACCCGCCACCTGAAGCGCCTCGAGATCCCGACGGATTGTGCGCGTGCTGACCGACAACTCATTCGCGAGCTTTGGAATCGTCTGCCCTCTCGCGGTAGCGATCCTTTGCAGGATCGTCCACTGTCGAATCAATTCGCTGTTGCGCCCCATTAAGGAACTCCCCTCTGACGTCCTGATTGCACGAATCTTATCGATCCTGATCGAAGACGTCGCGTCCTTCGCTATGCGTTCGCCTCGCGGCGTTGCATTCCAGCCTGCCCAGTCCTGTCATAGGGGCCGCTTACTCTTGATTGTGTTGAGAGGGAGAGACCTGATGGACAAGAGAAATGAGACGCGGCAGGAAGTCTTGCTCGACGTGGGCAGCAAACCGATCACGTCGATTGACGAGCTCGTCGCGCAGTGCCACCGCGCGCTGAGTGCACAGCTGTGGATGACGTGCCGCTGGTCTGAAGGCGGCTCGAACTGGAAGATCGGCGACTACAACTATCTCGTCGTTTCCGTCGAGCCGGATACGGATTCGAGCCTGTACGTGCAGTTCTGGGCCGAGCCACGCGAGCGAGTCGTCATGGAGATCGGTTCGGGCGAATCGTGTCCTGGTGCGATTCGATACATCGGTTCGTCGCAGCGGAACGCAATCGAGGCGCGCGGCTATGCGCGTGGCGGGCGCGCGGGGAACTACGAGAAGGAGCTCGTCATCGACTCGGCAGCGGCGGCTGAAGCCGCTGCGCTGGAGGTGCTGCTTATCTTCTTCGAGGTTTTCGCGTACCGCGGCCAGTGGCGACTCAGTGTCGAGCGACACCGGGGCGAGCGTGCCGACCACCGTCCGGTCTTCGTGAGCGTGACGCCCGAGGACCTCGCCAAGATTGCGGCCCGTGCCGGGTACGAGGCAGCGGTCACGATTAGCGGCGATACGCGGCTCGTGACCTTGACACGCGGGCGACGCAAATTCCTCGCGGTCATGGACTGGCGCGTAGCGAAGCAGAATCTGTACTCGCTCGTCGCCTTACAGGCGGATGTGAAGCTCACGCAGAGAGTGTCGGAAGAGGTGATCGCGCAGGTCAATTCGAGGCTCCAGTTCGTCAAGGTCTGGCGCACCGACGCGCGCACGGTTCGCATTTGTATGCCGCTCGTGCTGGATGGGGGCGTGACGGCTGCGTGGCTCGAGAAGTCTTTGCATCACTGGATGCACAGCTGGCGCGAATGCGAACGACAGCTCCGGCGCGCCGCCGCGCCGGCGAAGCATCAAGGCCCATCACCGCACGCTGAAGTCATTCACTGACCGTCGGCTAAGGAATGGTCGTTCAATGGTCGACTACATCCACCGCCTGCTCGTCTCAGGGAAACCGGCTGGCGTGCGTGCCTTTCGGGATGCCATCTATCGCGCGTACCCGCGCACGATCGCTGGTGAAACGTGGACGGAGATCGCCCCATTCTCATTTGCTGGGTTATACGAGCTGGCGCCTGCTGCACGACGGATTGAGCGGGAGATCCCGGACGACCCGTATGATCTATCGGCCTGGCCTGTGCGCACGGTGGAGGGTGAGCGTGCCGAGATACGCTACCAAATGCACACACGTAATTTGAAGTTGATTGATTTCCTCCGACCACTCGCGCGTGCGCTGCCCAGACTGACTTTCACGTTGTCGACGCTGTGCGTCGATGAACCGAGTGTTGAGAGCTATCGCTTACACGGGCGAAGGGAGCAAAGTTGAGGCTCCCTGACCGCCGGCTAGACGTTTATTGGGAACGCGCGAAGAAGAAATTCAAACTGCCCGGAGACGACCCCGACGAGGAGGCCGAAGACTGGGTTGAACAGGAGATGCTGACTGAGGCGTTCAGTCACTGGGACGAAGCCGGGAGAGTTCGCCGCGGTCGGGCACCGCGCCGATACCGCTGGTGGAATGCGATGCCGTTGCGGGACCTGGACACGGAACGCAAGCTCTGTCTGGCGGAGATGGGGTTCGTTCTCGATGAGTCAGCTGCTACCACCAGGAGTCAACCGAAAAGGAAGCGAGTGGGCGTATGACCGGACCTGTCAGCCTGGTCGGGTACGCTGGTCTTGACTTGGGAAGCATCCCAAGCAGACGCCGCCGGGAGGCGGGCGACTCAACAGGAGGTGACAATGTCCGAGGAACGGGCCGATACAGCGAATCTACTGAAGGCGATCGAGTTTGCGTCGCGTAAGCACTCCACACAGCGGCGCAAGGGCGAAGATGCTTCGCCCTATATCAACCATCCTATCAAGGTCGCGCATCTGTTGGCCGACACCGGGGGCATCACCGACCTCGTAACGCTGATGGCCGCCGTGCTTCACGACACCATCGAGGATACGGAGACCACAGCTGAGGAACTCGAGGCGCAGTTCGGACGAACCGTACGGAAGGTGGTCGAGGAAATGACGGACAACAAGAAGCTCGAGAAAGCCGAGCGCAAGCAGAGGCAGATCGACCACGCGCCCAAGCTCTCAAAGCCTGCGAAAGCCATCAAACTGGCCGACAAGATCGCCAACGTGCAAGACGTCACCGACGCTCCACCTGCGACGTGGGATCTTGCGCGGCGGATCGACTACCTGGATTGGACGGAGAAGGTTGTGGCCGGCTGCCGGGGAACGAACCCCCCGCTCGAGAAGCTCTACGACGAGGTGCTCAAACGGGGACGAGCGAAGTTCAGAAGCTGACCCTACGTTCTCGCAGCCTGTTTGCTGCTTGAGCGGATCGCTCGATATCATAGACACGGCATCCAGAGCGGGTTCACCTTCGCGTGAACCCCAGCAACCGGCGACGGACCTCGCACGGTGCTCGCGCGCTTCCCGGCGCGGATGTGGCCCTCGGACAGGGCAACACGTTCGGTCCACCCGAGTAGCCCTCGGGCTTCTGGGTGTCTTCCGATTGGAGGTCACCTCGCGATGCATCCACAGACACGCAAGTGCTACGAGTTCCTGTTGTGGCGATCTCAATTCGAGGACTCCACTGATGTGGCGCCTGAAGGCGCGAGTTACGCCGAGATCTTCGCTTCGCTGAATAGCGAGGAGCGCGTGACGACCACGCGGCTCGTCGCCGAACGCGGCGAAGCATGGGTAGTCAGGAACTGGGCGTTCCTGCGGATTCAGTGCCTCTACGTGCGGTCCCTTTGACCCCGAGAACGCCCAGGCACCGGCAGCGAAACGGTCAGCCTATGACCTGGCCTGTCAGCCCTCTCCCGTACGATGGTCTTGTCGAAAGGAACACAGTGAAGAAGAGCCTGAACGGAGATCCCATAACGAGCAATGACCTCGAGCCAAGGAGGACGATGAACGAACGCGTGACGATTAGTGGCGTGGATCTCGTACTTTCCCCGCCCGACGACCACGAATCCGAGTGGATCGATTTCGGGTATTCCCTGCAACGCCTCGAAGCCGCCTGGCTTCGACTCTCGCCTAACGAACCGCCGCTCAACCCGCGCATCGTCGGCGAGCCAGGGCTGGGAAAGACCACGCTCGCCTGCGCTGCAGCCCGTCGCCTGGGTCGTCCCGTGTATCTGTTCCAGTGCACGATGGATACGCGTCCGGAGGATCTCGTCATCACGCCAGTACTGACCCCGGATCGCCGTGTGGATTACCATGCTTCAAGCGTCGTCTCGGCGATGGTGCGAGGGGGCATCGCCGTACTGGACGAAGGTAATCGCATGCCCGAACGGGCGTGGGCGTCGCTGGCTCCGCTGATGGACGATCGCCGTTACGTCGAGAGCGCGGTCACGTCCATCAAAGTGAAGGCGCACCCGTACTTCCGCTTGTGCGTGACGATGAACGCAGACGCGAGCGTGTTCGAGCTGCCTGGCTACATTCAAAGCCGGCTCAAGCCGCGCATCGACATCGTCGCCCCACCGTGGGCACTGCAGGAACAGATCCTGCGCGCGAAGTGCCCGGCGGTAGACGATCAACTGCTCAACGACGTGTTCACGCTGCTGAAGAAGCGGGTCAAGAAAGGCCGGCACGACAGCACGCGCGACATGCTCTCGCTCGCACAGTACGCGCAGAAGCTGAAGCAGCTCGGCGTGGACACGCCGCTCGCTCGCGCAGCCGAGCAGGTGCTGGAGGATGCCGTTGCCTGAGCGCCACGCTCTTACCGAATCGGCGTTCGTTCAGACGTTCCGCAACCTGACCGGCGTGCCGTCATATCACTACGACGCGTCCTTCGGTCGGATTGTCCACGAGCAGTTCGCCTCGGCGAGGCCTTCCGTGGTTGCGCTGGAACTGCCCGTGTCGTTCCGGCCGGCGCTCGAATGGGCCGCGGGCTGCTGGCCGACGCCGGTGGCGGCTTTCGAGCGTGCCCAACGACCCGCGATGGGTGAGGTGATGCCATTCGTGCCGGGCGACTCGATCTTCGAGACCTTTCGAGTGGCTACGCAGGCCGGCATCGAAGTCGCGCTGATCGACGTCGACGTGGATGTGCCGGGCGAACAACGTCCGGCGTCCACGCTCGTCCTCGGTCCCGAGTTTGCCTCGAGACCTGGCGAAGGCTTCTTCCGCGCAGCGGATGCGCTGAACAGTCGGGAGGCGCCTCTCGTCACCGATCTTGTGCGCGAGGCGGCGATGGCCTCGGCGCTGGCGGCCCTGATGGCAGAACACGTGTCTGTGCTGTGGGTGGGCGGCTTCGCCCACTGGTCGCGGATCGTCGAACGGCTGCGAAACCGCGATTTCGCTGCGCCAGACATCGTCCTCACCCCGCAGCGTCGGTTTACACATGGCCGTCTCGGTTCATCGGCCCTGATCCGTCTCACCGGTGTGTACCCTTGGACGGTCGCCGCGTTTGCGCGAGCGCCTCAGGAATTCGATCCGTTCGACGCCATGCGGATGTTGTTGCACGAGGGTGCGAAGCCCGTGCCGGATGGCCAGCGGAAAGCGCACCGGAGTGATGCGCGAAAGAGACTGCCCTCGGAGCCTGCAACGGCCGTCGACCTGGCCCGCACCGGGTTGTATGCAAGGAACCTGGCGGCGACCGCCCGCATCAGCGAGCAGCCGCAACTGTCGGAGCTCGTGCTCGCGGCCAGCGCAACTATCGGTCCCCGCTATGCGGCGCGGTTATTCGAACTGGCCACCGCCGAATATGTGTCCGCGCCCGCCAAGTCGCTCGACGCGCTGACCTTCGAGGTCGACCCGCACACGACGGAGTCGGATCAGGTCGAGGCCGGTCTCTGCTTTCGCGGTCGGCGGCTGTCGGCCGAGCCGTGGTTCCCGGTGCCCTGGCCGATTTTCGATCCGCCCGACATGGAACAGCTGACGCGCGAGGCGCATGACGCCGAATACGACAAGCTGCCGGACGCGCGGCCAAAGGAAGAGTTCCATTGGCACGCGTATCCGCCGGATCAGGAAGCCTATGAAGAATTCGTCCGGTACGCACTGCGCGAAGCCGGTCAAAACGATCCGCTCGACAGTTCGTCGTTGCCGTTTGTGAGTGGACTCGAGGGCGGGTTGGATGTGCGGACGACCATTCGATTCTGGCAAGAGGACCAGGTGTACGTCCGCAGGCATCCGCAACGATCCGAAATTATCCGGAACGGCGTGATCGACTGGACAAGTCGCGCGGAGGACTCCAAGATTCTCCGCGGCCGCGGAGGAAGTGGGGCTGGGTGGAACGATCCGGATTCGACCGTCATCGGCGCCGTGTCCCGTGTGATTGGGCACGAGACAATCTCCCAACAGGGAGAGTCGTCAGTGACACGCCGGCCACGCGAGTGGTCGTTCGTGACGCTCGACCATCCCACGTTCGATGTCGGTCCGGGCACGGGCACTTTCTGGGATCGCGTCATCGAGCCCCTTCTGGATCTCCAGGACCGTGGGCGGAACGACGTGTACGACTGGCTGGGGGTAATTTTTACGCTCTGCGAAGGGAAGCCGTTCGTCTATTACAGCCAGTACGTGCCGAGCGCGCGCATCCACGCGCTGGCGCGATCGCACAAAGTGCGCCTCCGATGGTGCCCGCTCGGCCGCCTTTCCCCCGCACTCCTGGCGCGACATCGGTTCTGGCACCAGCTCTGGTTGAGCGAGAGTCAGTGGAAGGCGCTACTTGCGCGCCTCTCGGCGCGCCGGAAACCGTCGCGAAGCGCGGGGCACTATCCGGCGGTTCCGCATAAGCATCTACCGTAGGGAAGCCAAGAAATACACTAGCCTTGTCACAGCGGCCCGGCACCGCTAGCGCACGCTCGCAACCACCGTCGCGACGACAACGAACGCATAGAGGACTATGCCCATGCGCAGCGCCCGATCCTGAGTGCGCGCCTCCCAGTCCGTCCTCGAGATCTGCCGCGCCAGCAACGGCAGGACAAGAATTGCGTGCATCAGCACGGCGTGGACAGGCTTCAGCCATCCGCCCGTCGCGTACGCGCGTTGCGGATCGCCACCGAACACAAGTCTGTACGCCGGTTGCGATCATCACGCCACCGACGATCTGCGCGCCCACCAGTGCCACGAACCCGGCCCGAATCGCCAGGCGGAGGCCTGGCGGCAACGCAGTGCCGGCGCGAAATGCCGCGGCGGTCAGTGCCACGATGATTGCCACAAGCGTGAACCCACCGACTGCCAGCGTTTGAGCGACCGCCGCGTCGAACGGCGTTTCGACGTTGAAATGCGACGGGACGCCTCGCCATGCCTGCAGCGACACGAGGAATGTTTCGACGACGCACGCCAGAGCGAAGATGCTGAGGAGCGTTGTCCGCGTTCGATCCTTGAGGGGCACGAACGAAGCGATGTACGTGACGTTGACCAGCGTCAGGCCGAACGAAAGGCCGAACGTGGCGGCCTTGCGCAGCGATACCGGGCCTTCCCAAGTGCCGCCGCTGATGAGCAGTATGGCAAGATGGATCACGCCGCTCAGAAACAGCAGGCCGCCGACCGAGTAGCTCGCGCGCTCTACGGTTTTCACATTCCTCTGGCGGCTTGCACCGCGCCGGTCAATCGTCGGCTGGGTGGTCTCGTTGCGTAGGAGATCGCCAGGAGAATCAGGAGGACCGGCGGCACGATCCAGACCTGCACCGGCTCTCCGGACGCCCTTGCCGATATGAAGGCCATGATCCAGGCGAATGTTGCGCCGCGTAGGCCCATTCCTTCAGCAACGCCAGTCCCGGCACCAACAGGACGATGGCCGCCACCGGCTTGGCCAAGCCAAGCACGATCCGTAAGTGTTGGGGATAGCCGGCCTTCGCGAATCCCGACACGACCTGCTCGCTGCCCGTGAGATAGCTCAGGGACCCGAGCAGCAGCACCGCGACGAGGGCGGTGCTACCCCAGTACGCAATCATTCGAGCCATGACATCCTCCAGATAGTCTGGCTGAGGCACCTCCTCATTGAACCCTATCCAGTGAGAAGGTGCCTCGCGTCCTTGATGGCCGTTCTGAGTGCCTCGAGCGACGTCAGCTCGCCAGTTCCATGCGCGAGCCGCCGTCGAATGCTTTCTGCAGCCCGCTACCCGCGCTCGCTGAGCAGCGCGTCGAGCAGCTGATAGCTCTGCTCCATGCCGTCGGTCATGCCAGTTGCCACCGCCGCGTCCCGCGCCTCCTTCGACCCGAAGTCGATCAGCGTGGTCACCGTCGTGATGCCGCTATCCTCCGCGAATGTCACCGACACGAGCGCTTCGTTCTGGGGGTGTGCGTCGCCGACGGTCCCAGGATCGTACGTCTCGGTGTGCACAAGCCTCGACAGTGGCTGTACCTCGCGAAACGTGCCGGCGAAGCCGAACTCGCTGGCGTCCTTGTCACTCCGCCAGCGCCACCGGTAACGGCCGCCGACGCGCACGTCCATCTCGCACACCGGCATCGACCATCCGGGCGGACCGAGAAGCCAGCGCTGCACCAGTGCTGGTTCTGTGTATGCCCTGTACACAAGCGGCCGGGCCGCTTTGAACGATCGCGTGACCTTGATTTCACGATCGCTGGGCAGCGTGACCTGTGCCTTTTCCATCGTCATCGCCATGTCGCCTCCTTCCCATATCTCCGCGCTACCGTTTTGTCCGCCTCCGCGCGCGCGGCGACGCGGACGGCCTGCGCTGCAGCTCCTCGAGAAGACCATCGAGGCGCTCGAAGTTCGCTTCCCAGATTGCGCGATACCGCTCGAGCCAGGCATTTGCATCGGCAAGCGGCTGTCCTTCGAGACGTCGGGGCCGCCGCTGAGCATCCTGACCCACCGTGATCAATCCCGCTCGTTCCAGGACTTTCAGGTGTTTGGAAATCGCGGGCTGACTGATCGCAAACGGCTCCGCGAGCTCGGTCACCGACGCTTCGCCTCGTGCGAGACGAGCCAGAATGGCCCGCCGCGTCGGATCGGCAAGCGCGAGAAACGTGGCATCGAGGCGTTCGGAGGTGCTGCTGTTCATAGCCGTTCGGTTTAATAACCATATGGTTATACAAACAGGAAACCAATGTCAAGCCCCATTCCTCGGCCGGCACGCAAGTGCGTGGTCGTATTGGGACAATCGAGGTCGGCTCACCATGCGTCGAGACGATCCGTCGGCCAGCCGGACGTGTTCGTGCACCGTTAGTTCCGGCCGGCAGGACGACGGATCGTTTCGGCGCGTTACCGGGACCGACATTCACGACCGCGTTAACAAAGCTCGGCGATCGCTATCCTCACACCGACACAATGCCGCGGCGAATCGCTCGACGGACCGCGTCGGTGCGATTCACGGCGCCGAGTTTTCCAGCGATCGCCGCGACGTGAAAGTTTCACGGTCTGGTCGCTGATGCCGAGCCGCTGGCCGATTGCCTTGTTCGATCGCCCTTCTGCCAGGAGCTCCAACACCTGAATCTCGCGTGATGTGAGCGCTTCGAGAATGTCCTGGTCGTCCGCATTACCGGTCGCCATCACGAGCGCGTCCGCATCGAGCCTCGCCGCCTGTGCATAGCCAAGCGACGCGAACTCGCCGACGATGGTCGTCGATCCGTTCATTTGGGTCCGTAAACGTGCGCGCGCGTCCGGCGGACCGACGAGGACGACTTTCATCAATCCTTTGGACGCTCTCCCACGGTAATCGGTACCTGTCTGGCGACGCCGCCTCGCAGGACGTCGAGCCGGACCTCAAATCCAACGCGGTTTCCCCATAACAGGTCGAAGAGATCCTCCGGCGACTCGATCGGGTTCGCATCCAACGCCAGAATGATGTCGCCCACGAGAAGACCGGCGGCAGCGGCCGGACTCTCCGGCGTAACGGCGGCGACGAGCAGACCGGCGTTAGGGCCGACCTGCCGGCCGACCTGAAGGTCGGCGCTACTGTTACCCTGAACGTCTGCACCACGATTGTTAGCCTGAACGTCTGCACTACGACTGTTAGCCTGAACGCCGGCAGTACGACTGTCCAGACGAACCGGCTGGCCGGCAATGCCCAGGTAACCACGCTTCAGGCCACCGTGCTCGAGTACGGACGAAGCTGTTTTCCAGGCGATCGACGCGGGAATCACGACCGTCGTCCCGCGAATGCGCGTGGATGTGATGACCCCCAGCAGCGCACCGGTCGTATCGACGAGCGCACCGCCGGCGAACCCATCGTGCATCGGCGCGGTGGTGCGAAGCACCTGATCGATCGCGCGGCGCCGGCCTGTGCGCAGCGGACCGCCGATGACCGAGACGATGCCAGCGCTGGCGCTGAGAGCGTTGCTCCACGATCGTCCGACTGCTACCGCCAGGTGACCGACGCGCGGCTGTGCAGTTGCGGGCGTGATGGGGGCGCCGGCAAGTCCGGCCACACGCAACAGTGCAAGAGTCGTCGTCGGATCCCAGCCGGCGAGCTGAGCTTCGAGGGTCGAGCCATCGTGGCCACGTACCTGCAGTCCGTCCTCACGACCGAGCGCACGCGCCGTTGTGATGACGATGTCAGGTGCAAAAATGAGCCCGCTCGCCGGGCGGCCGGCGCCGTGGATCTGCACGACCGACGGTGCGGCCGCTGCGACGGAGTCTGCGAGAGATTCAGAGAACTGAGTCAGTTGTTCGGTTGTCATGCTGCGAGCATGTCAGAACGAGTCGAGCTGCGGATCACCCGAATGGGTAGCCCGGGGAATTGGAAGATTGGAAGATTGGAAGATTGCGAGATTGGTCGATTGTTGTCAGATTCGCAGATTGGCAGAAGGAAGATTAATTCGTGTACTGGCCTAGCACTTTCTGGGCAGTTGCGCCATGCTGCCTTCCCGCAAGTGTCAGACGTGATTGCGGAGCATCAGTTCCTTCGGGTGAGGCTCGAGATACAACTGGCCGGCGAGGTAGGAGACGTCGTGTACGCGGACGTAGTGCCTCAGCAGCGTGATCGGGACGATGAGCGGCACGAGACCGGTGCGGTAGTCGTCGATGGCGGCAAGCAATTCGGCCTTGCACGCGCGGTCGAGGCGGTCCTTGAAGTAGCCAACCATATGCTGAAGCACGTTCGTGTGACGGCGAGCTGTAGCGATCGCCGTGAGCGCGGTCATAAACTGTTCGGTATATGTGCGCTCGAGCTCCTTCGCCGGAATCCCGCGCGCGGCAGCGACAAGTCGGCCGAGGCGCCGATAGGCGTCTGGCGAGTGCGCCATGAGAATCAGCTTGTGCGCCGTATGAAAGGCGACGAGCGCGCCGATGTTCCACTTCTTCCGGAACAGATTGCGGAGCCTCGAGTACGCGAACACGCGCTCGACGAAGTTCTCGCGCAGCCGCGGATCTGACAGCCGTCCTTCTTCTTCAACCGGAAGACTCGGGAAGCGATCGACGAGCCAGGTGGCGAAGATGCCCCGGCCCGATTTCGTCGGAACACCGTGCGCGCCGTAGACCCTGACCCGATCGAGTCCGCAGCTCGGCGAATCCTTCTTCAGGACGTAGCCGCACAACTCCTCGGACGCTAGTTCATCCACGCGACGCTCGGAGTATCGCGCCATCCGATCGGTGTGATCGATGCCCGTCTTGCCGGTCAGCAGCCTGACGCCATCGCAAGCGCCGATGAGGCGCATCGATTCGCGCGGTGTGCCGAGCCCGCATTCCACCTCAGGGCACACCCGCACCCACTCCACGAAACGGCCGAAGGTCTCGATGAGATACACGTCGCGCTTATGTCCGCCGTCGAAGCGTACGCCTTCGCCGAGGAGGCACGATGAGATGCCGATGCGAATGGCTGGTGTCACATCTTCCTGCTGTCGTAGGCCCAATGCAGTAATGCCTGTCTTTGCCTTGGGCGGCACTCGAAGTCGCCAGGCTCGCAGTGCTTCCGTATCGCCGACGCGTGGCGCACCATCGCCCGCCATCGCCTGATCTGCCGCTCGTCGTCTTTACTGCGGCGCCCCATGTAGTAGCGGCAGTACCACTGAAACCATCCTCGCGGATCCTGAGGGCGAATCCACCCGTTCCGACGCCATGCGGCGAGCGACTGCGATGCGTTGATGCGGAAATAATTCAGTTTCGCGTCGTGGCGTTCGGCGCACAGCTTTGCCGACCGAAACCAGCCGTCGGGAAACTCGCCGCGGCAGTCGGTCATGTACTTTCCGCCGAAGACACCAAGGCGCAGCATGGCTTTCGGCGTCAGCTCCGGCGTAAACCCGAGCGCGAACGATCGACCGACGGGTTCGGTCCGCCAATAGACGTAGCCGCACTGCATCTTGTCGTTGACGATCACTTTGCGCTTCATACACCTGAGAATTGTGGCGGTCAAGACACGAGATCAGAAGTTCAGGAGTTCAGAGGCTCTTTCTGAAGAAACTCTTTGATCTTCCGAGCTTCTGATCTTCTGGGCGCCGCTAACCTTCGCACGGACAATGTCGTGACGCCGGGCGAATGCCCAGGCAAGAAAGGGTGCCAGCAGTCGCCCGGTCAATCGCTGCACCCATCGTCCGCCAGGTAGCGCGTATTCAATGCGATCTTCATAGAGGCTCTGGTTCTCGTCGACCGCTTCGATCCCGTGCGTGTGCCTCCAGATCTTGAATGGCCCGCGCACCTGTTCGTCGCAGAACTGCTCGCCGCGCACGTATCCATAGTGGCGCGCCTCCCACCAGAGCCGCAGCGGTCCAGCGCCGATTGAAAACTTCACACGGCCGTCGTCCCGCAAACCGCCGGTCTGGCTTTCCATCCGGACGAGTCGGGGGAACGGGATGAGATCGAGAATCGCTTCCGGCCGTTCGTGCCATCGGAACAGCGCCTCGGCGCTGACGTTGACGAGAGAACGGTAAGTGAACAGGGAGACTCCTGATGGCCGATCGCCACGCTCGGCACGTTCGGCGATCCGTCGAAGCATTCCGCGGAACATCAGGCCGTGAATCGGAAGTACGGCGTACCAGTACGCGCGCCCCAGGATGCCGCGGGGATCGAATATAGCCGTCTGACGGATCCTCGATCGCCGCCCAGCGTCGAGCGGCGTCACCTCGAAGTCGAGCCAGCCGCGCCCAGGCAGCTTGAGTCCGGCCGCGAGCCGAAGCCGCCGATCGGTCTCCCATGTTTCGACCGTCCATCCATCGATGACATCTTTCTCGACGCAGTGCTCGGGATCGCGGCGGCCGCGCGGCATGCCGGAGCCTCCGAAAAGCCGATCAAGCGCGCTGCGCAAACTCCACAGCCATGTCCCGAAGTACCAGCCAGTGGCGCCACCGATGCGGCGGATCGGCGCGAACGCCTGGGCTGGCGGCACATCGACCTCCGTTATGCGCGTGTCGACCTTCTGCCGCGCCCGCGATCCAGCTTCGATCGCCTGTCTCAACGCTTCGCTCAATGAAATGGGCTCGATTCGAAAGACATCGCGCGCCGTCCTCGACCGGACCACCGTGGCATTCTTCAGGCCTTCGACGAGAGCGCGCCCGACGCGGGCCTGCGCGGGCGTGACCAGGGCGAGCCACAGCCCGGACAAGTGCGGCGTCAGCAGAGGCACCGGCACCAGCAGGCGTCGCAGGCCGCGGAGCCGTGCGTACTCGCGCATCATCCCGCCGTAGGAGACAATTTCCGGTCCGCCGATTTCGAAGATCGGGCTGTCGCCGTTGTCCGGCAGGTCGAGTGCCGCTTCGAGGTACGCGAGCACGTCGGCGATGGCGATGGGCTGCGTGAGCGTCGCGACCCAGCGCGGGCAGATCATCACCGGCAGCCGTTCAACAAGCGCCTGAATCATTTCAAACGACAGGCTGCCGGCGCCGATGACGATGGAGGCGCGAAACTCGATGACGGGGACACCACTCGCTCGCAGTACGTCACCCGTTTCCACACGGCTCTTGAGGTGGGTCGAGAGCGACCGTGAGCTGCCGGTCAATCCGCCCAGATAGACAATCCGCTGAACGCCGGCGCGCGCTGCCGCGCGTCCGAAGTTGTCGGCGGCGCGGCGATCGACGTCTGCGAAGTCGGATCGGCCGCCCATTGAGTGCACCAGGTAATACGCGGAGTGCACGCCGGCGAGCGCTCGGTCGAGCGACGCTTCGTCGAGGCAATCTCCCTTGACCACCTCAGTGTTGGGACCAGTCGTGGATCGGTTTTCCGGATGCCTCGCGAGGCAGCGCACGGCGCGGCGGCCCTCTTCGAGTTGTCGAAGAAGAAGGCCGCCAATGTATCCCGTGGCTCCGGTGAGCAGAATGGCGCTCATCGGCGATTGCCTAGTTGCCTTTCGGCATCATGACCGTGTCGATCACGTGGATGACGCCGTTGTTTGCCGCGATGTCGGTCTTGACGACACGCGAGGCGTCCGTCATCACCATGCCGTCGTGCGTCGCGATTGTCAGCGTGTCGCCGCTGGCCGTCTTTGCCGAGCTCATCTTCGTGACGTCCGCGGCCATCACCTTGCCGGCCACGACGTGATAGGTGAGGATGCGCGCCAGCTTTGCCTTGTTCTCGGGCTCGAGCAGCATCTCGAGCGTGCCAGCCGGCAATTTCGCGAACGCTTCGTCGGTCGGCGCGAACACGGTGAACGGTCCCGCCCCTTTGAGGGTGGTGACCAGGTCGGCGGCTGCGAGCGCCTTCGCGAGCGTCTTGAACGATCCTGCCGCGACCGCCGTATCCACGATGTCCTTGGTCTGTGCTCCCGCAGTAGTGGGCGTGACGAACGTCAGCGCCAGTGCCGTCATGGTTCCGATTGCGAAGTTCTTCAACATCTCTTCTTCACTCCTTGTGTGTCGGCGCCGGTGTGTTCCGACCGCGACTATTTGAATTTAATGCAATTTAATGTGCCGGAAAGTAAAATCAGCACGATCCTAAAAGTCGTGTGAGCGTCACGACAAGAAACGCGCCGAATGTGACTCTCAGGAAAAATCAGAGGGCAAGATGCTGTCAGCGACGTTGGAGAAGGGGCTCAGCGAGTACGCGATCGGCACCACAATTCGGTCACTACGGCTCAAGAAAAAGATGGGGCTGGTGCAGCTGGGCAAGCACACCGGCCTGTCGCCGGCGCTCCTCTCGAAGATCGAGCGCAACCGCCTGTTCCCCACGCTGCCGACGCTTCTGCGCATCGCGCTGGTCTTCAGCGTCGACCTGGGGTTCTTCTTCGCCGGCGCGCGCGAGAAACCTGTCGTCGCCGTCGTCCGGAAAGCACATCGCGTGCGGTTAGCCGAGCGGCAGGGCACCGATAGCGCCTATAAATTCGAGTCGCTCGACTATCCGGTGAGCGAACGCAAATTCAATTCGTACTACGCGGATTTTCTTCCCGTTTCACGCGCGGCGCTGCGGCTGCACGATCATCCCGGCGTCGAGCTCATCTATGCTCTGCAGGGCACGCTGAGCGTGCAGATCGGCGGGGAAGAGCACACGCTCGAGGCGGGTGACTCGATGTATTTCGATTCGAGCGTGCCGCACGGCTACAGGCGGAGCGGCGGGCGGACCTGTAGCGCGATCGTCGTGACCGGTTGAGATGTCCGCACGGGCGCTGGAATTGCATCGTGAGCGCCTGGAGGATTCTCATGGCCGAAATGGATAAGCTTTTTGAACACATCGACGACATCGAGATAGCAATGCTGACAACCCGGCGGCCGGACGGCCATCTCTGCTCGCGTGCGATGGCGACGCAGAAACGCGCGGCAGGTGCGGACGTATGGTTCGTCACACTCGACGATTCGAGTAAGCTCGGGGAGATCGCGTTCGACCCGCACGTGAACCTCTCCTATTACAAAGACCGCACGCGGGAATGGGTGTCGGTATCGGGCATAGCCACGATCTCGCGCGATCGGCAAAAGATTCGCGAGTTGTGGGCGCCGGACTGGCAGGTGTGGTTCCCGAAGGGAGACGATCCGAGGCATGGAACGGCCGATGATCCGCGGATGGTGTTGATCGGCGTCGACGTGCACGCCGCGGTGTTTCTCGAAGTGAACAAGCCGCAGCCGATCGTGCTCTTCGAGCTCGTCAAAGGCTGGATGACCGGCTCGACGCCTGAGCTCGGCGAGATGCACCGCGTCGGCAGAGCTGAATGACATTTCGGACGGGCAGCCGCGCGTTGCGGGGCGCTGCGTCAACGTAAGTGTCAGTTACACTCAGCCTGCCATGTCCCCACCTCTTTCGCGCCGGCAGCTTCTCACAGCCACGATCTCCGGAGCGGCTGCCGTCGCCCTCTCAGGGCGCGCGCAGGAAAAGAACTGGCAAGCGGGCGTTGTGCGGCACTTGCTTCCCGGCGTCAGTCACGATCGCGTGCTGCTCAAGGCCAGCTTCGTGCGCCCGATGACCGTACCGCCAACGCTTCGAGCTGGGACGAAGAAAGCACCAGGTGTGCGTCTTGATGCGGCGGGCGAGTTCTTCTCGTTCGACCTCTCGGGGCTGGAGCCCGAACATACCTATCAGCTGGTTCTCGAAGATGCCGCGGGTCGATCTCTCTGCGACCCGTGGCCCATTTCGACATTTCCCGGCCCTCGAGCGACGCCGAAACGATTCCGGCTGTTCGTATATACCTGCGCAGGCGGGCATCCCGCGACCATCAACCCCGACACGAACAGTCCGTACTGGGTGTCTATTGCCAACCGGAGAAAACTTCTTCTGACAGGGTTGTCGTACAGACCGGATGCGATGATCGCGATCGGCGATCACGTCTACTGGGATCTGCGCTCTCCGGTCGGATCAGTGATGCTCGGCAACGCTCCCGAAGCGCAAAAGCTGGTGGGCGAGTTCACACGCGATATGCCGGTTTTCGGCACCGACAACGAGCGAAAGCTCAAGCTCGTCGCCACTCCGCAGATTTGCGATCTGTACGGAACCGATTTTCGCTCGACGCCCGTTTTCTTCGTCCAGGACGACCACGACTATTTCGAGAACGACGAGGCCACCGAGCAGATGGTCACGTTTCCGCCTGATGACTTCATGCTGCGCCTGGCGCGCGCAACGCAACGGATGTACTACCCGGAATTTCTGCCCGACAGTAGTCGCCCAATCGGATTGCCGTCGAGTGGAGCTGCAGATCGTGCGGCTGGTGTGTCGGAGTCGTTTGGCACGCTGCGCTATGGCACGTTGCTGGAGATTCTGATGTACGACTGCCGGCGCTACATGTCGCTCGCAGGACCGGTCGGCGGATTTCTACCCGAGATGGCAGAGGCATGGGTGATGCGGAGAATGGCCGCGAAGGAGACGCGGCACGTGGTCAATCTGCCGTCGACGCCGGTCGGTTGGAGCGCGGGCAAATGGGGCGAGTGGTATCCGGATCTTCTCCAACCGGACGGAACCCTTGGCACCGCCAAGCCGAAGTATCTCTGGCAAACGGGCTGGAACCTGCAGCACAACCGTCTGCTGCAGGCCGCGTCCGCTATGGACGGCATTCCATTGTTCCTGAGCGGCGATCTGCATGCGCTCGCCGAAGGGCGGATTCTGCGCTACGGAAATCTCGACCTCCGCCGCAATCCCGTTGTGTCGGTGCTGACCGGGCCGATCAGCACGGGCCCGAAAGCCTGGCCATCGGCGTGGCGCGGAACGCCGCCCCGAACGCCCAGCGGCATCGAAGTCGATGCCGGGCTGAATCCTCTCGAAAAGAACGGCTTCTCCATCATCGACTTTACCGAGGACCGGATCGAGGGGCAGATGTTCAGCTGGAAAATGGACGAGCCGGAACAGCGCCTGGATGCACTGAAGCCGTTTCACAGCTTCGTCGCAATGCGGATGAAGTAGGAATCGTGATCGAGGACAAGGACGTTCATCATTGCCCGCGAAACGTCTCTGCTGCGCCAGCAGCTGTGAAATCGATCGACCGCTCTCCTGCGCGGCCCCGAACGCGATAGCGCGCTCGAAGCTGGAGAAAGTCCTGCTCGCCGCCGAACAAGCCGCCGCCTCTCCTTGTCACGATCGCTTCGTCTATGGCGAGCTCCATCGCTATATCCAGCGACGAACTGCGTCCGCTTACCTTGATGCTGCGCGGGTGACCTGTCGCCGGATCATTGGATTCCTCTATCGAGACGTTCGTCGCGTATCCGACTGGACCATCGGGTCCGATCGCGGCGAGAAATCCAGGAATGCGTTCAGGGTCTGCCGCATCCGCCGGGGGATGAATGCGGCCATATACAAGCGAGAGATCGCCATGATGAACCTGCCCCCAGCGCCACGACACATCCTTCCAGAATCCCCAGTTGTGATCGTGATAGCCGGAGCCATTTTCGAGAACGACCGGCGTTCCGTTGACCATGAGGCTGCCGGAGAGACGCCCCGACATGACCGGAACGACGTAGCCCGATATCCAGCCGCCGGCACCTCGAATTTCCAGGGGCGGCAACGCACGCCCGGGAGAGGCCTCGATAACGATGTTGCCGCCAACGCGCGACCTACGATTTTCCCCCGGGAGATCAAGCGTGACGCGATACTGCATCCCGTCCAGCCTGACACGGTTCGAGCCAATCGTCAGATTCGGAGCGTTGCTGAGAACGTCCGCTTCGTTCACTTCCTGCGACTGCGAATACGACGAACGCTGGCCGGCGCGATCGAGTTGAAGTCGAACGCCGGCGATACGCCTGCCGCCGGATCGCTTCGGTCCCACAAGAAACGTCAGGTAAAAACGGGTGTTTCCCGCGTGGCCGTTGAAATAGAGCCATTCGGCCCACGACTCCGCGCGAGCTGGGACATCGGGAATGGAGTGAAATCGATCGAGCGCCGCAAGCGCGGCTCCTGCATCGAGAGAGGACCACGGCGCATCGGAGGGGGCGTCGGCCCATGAGCTGATTAAAGAGGTCTCGGGATCGTCGATCGCGCGCTCGAGGCTGGGAATGCCGCCCCTGACGCGAATGGACAGGACAGGGCTTCCGCCTTCGCGCTCCGCGCCAGGGCGGACAAGAACGCCGGACTCTACATTCGGTGTCTGTGCCTTGGGATCTCGAACCAGATACAGCGTTGCGCGGCGTGATGGTGACGCCGCCGCGACTCGATTTTGAAAGCCACCGGTTTCAAGACCGCTTGACAGAATCCAACGCGCAGATGGCAGATTGCCGGTCGAGCTCGCAATCACCACGTCTCCGCCGCCGCTGACGGCGGGGGAGCGAGCCTGATCGAGGATGACTTCGCCGACGCCAAGCAGCATCGCCATCACGCCGACGCCGAGTCCGAAACCGCACGCCAGCACGAGGGTGCGAATGGGATGCGTCAGCAGTGATCGAAGCGCGAGCCTGAGGATCATCGGACGTGCTCAATCCGGCCGTCGCGCATCACGAGCGTCCGGCGGGCGCGCGCCGCCATCGCCTGGTCGTGCGTGACGATGACGATGGCCGTGCCGTCCTGGTGCACGCGGTCGAAAAGCTCGGCGATTTGTTCGCCTGTGGTTTGATCGAGCTCCCCGGTCGGCTCGTCGGCCAGCAGAAGCACAGGCCGGTTGGCGAGCGCGCGGGCAATGGCCACTCGCTGCATCTCGCCGCCGGAGAGTTGCGCAGGACGATGATGCGCACGGTGGGACAAGCCGACGTACTTCAATAGTTCGGTAGTGCGCGCACGCCGTGCGTCAGCGCCAATACGAGCTTCGGCTTGAGGAAGCTCGACGTTCTCCCAGGCGGTGAGCATCGGAAGCAGAAAGAATCGCTGAAAGACAAAGCCAATTTTTGCCAGCCGCATGTCGCTGCGAGCGGCATCGGGCAGCGAGCTGACATCCCGGCCTTCAAAGAGCAACGCGCCGCTCGACGGCGTATCTACACAGCCGAGGATGTGCATCAGCGTCGACTTTCCGCAGCCCGACGGTCCCCAGATGGCCACGTAATCCGCGGGTTCGATCGCAAGCGAGACGTCGCGCACCGCGGTCACCGGACCAGCGGCCATCGGAAATACCTTGCTGATGTCGCGAGCTTCGACAATCACCCGATCACCTCGGCCCTCAGCGTCGCCGAAATCGGCAGCCGCGCGACCGTCCACATCGGATACACGGCGGCCACAGCTATCGTCACTGCGAGCAGCGCGATGTACACGATCAGCGCTCGTGGCTCGAACACGAAAAAACGCAAGTTCGCCGGAATCCCAGGCATTGCTTGAAGTAGCCGATCGAGCCAGATCGAAAGCGCGAGGCCCAGAGGAAGCGCGACGAGGCCGCCGCATCCGACGAGAAGCGCCGAGCGGCACAGCACGTCGCTGACCATCCGCTTCTGCGAGAACCCGAGCGCGCGCAGTGCCGCAATCTCGCCGAGGCGCTGGTTGGTCGACACCGAAAGAAGCACCGTTATGAGAAGGAGGCCGAAAAACATGGTGATTGTCGCAAGCACGACCGAGATCTGCCGGAAGTAGGAAAACTCGACTTGCTGAAACCGCGCAACGAGTTCCTCGTTCGTCACCGCCGCCAGATCGGGGCGAGCACGTCCGATGGCGTCAGCGGCCGCTTCCACGCCAGCTGCCTGTCGCGACGCGATCATCAGAACGTCGGCTTCGTTCTGTGCCGTGTCGGCGCAGGTGCGCGAGAAATCCTCGAGGCTGGTGATCGCCGTCAACTGACGAGCCTGATCAAAAGGAAATTCGACGATGCCGTTCACGTGAAAGGTGACGGGAGGGACGCTCGAGTTGTCCGTGCAGGATCCATGGAGTGTAAGGCGCGAACCTGGCTGGAGATTAAGACGCTGCGCCAGGTTCCGGTTTATCAGGATCGACGATCGCGAAGGCGGTTCGACGGATAGGTCGCGCCCGTCGACGAGGGTCCACGGTCGGCGCGTCTTCACATCGGCTCCCATGAAACTGACTTCATGTGAACGTTGTCGGATGTCGACCTGCGCCTGTCCAAGGCGAAGCGGAACCACATCTTCGATTTCTGCAAGTGCGGCAAGAGCGGCAACAGTGTCGGCCATGTTCGTGATCGGCGGACCGCTCAAGGGCGAGGCCTGCGTTGCGGAGACGCGGATATCGAATCCGACGCCGGAGAGCAGTTGTTCCATCGACACGACAAGGCCGCGCGAAAGCATGAGCATGTCGAAGAGCAGCGCACCCGTGGCTGCGATTCCCAGAATACCGAGAATCGCACGGCCAGGCTGACGTATGAGGCCGCGGACTGCGAAGGCGAAAGGGTTCATCGTCTGGCGAGCTCGAGGACGTTGCTGCGGAGCAGCGTCCACGAGGAGATCACGCTCGCGAGCACACCGAGCGGCACAGCCAGGAGCACACATCGAAGCGCGATGCGAGGCGTAATGCGGACGAAAACAAGAGAAGTGTCGTACCTCCATTGAAAGAACGCGTTCACGGCGCCCTGAAGCGCAGCCGCGAACAGAATGCCGAACGCCGCACCAGCGACCGCAATCAGCAGACCCTCGGCGAACACTTGCAGCAGGATTCGACTCTTCCGCAGGCCGATGAGCCGCAGGATTCCCACCGTTCCGCGCCGCTCGTCGACCAGCATGAGCATCAGCGCGAGCAAGAACACGGTGCTGGCGACCATAGTGACGATGGCGATGGCGAAGTGGAAGCGATCGAGTACGACGAAAACTGTGGCTGAACCTTCGCCGGCCTGGGTAGCGCGAGCGGTGAGTTGAGCAATCGGAATTCGCGCGGACACGTCGCGGGCGAATGACTCGGCATCGCGCGGATCTGTCAATTTGACGTTAATCGATGTCACCGATTCCGCCGCCAGAGGATCGGATAGGTCCGCGGTGAGTGACAGGAGATCGGGAAGATGGAGACGCGCTTCGTGCCGCCTGACGGCAAGACGCATCGGATCGGCAACCGGCTCATAGATGCCGGCAACGCGGAATTGGCGGGGAGCAGTGCCGTCGCGCTTGCTCGACAGCCAGACCCCATCGCCGACGCGAAGCTGTTCGGCTGTCGCGAGTTGGCGCGAGATGAGGATTGTAGACAGCTGCTCGCCTTGCGCAGAGACGCTCGGTATGAGCCGCGTGATCGACGCGCAGACCGCGAGCGTCAGCAGGAGAATCAGGAGTTGTCGGTGACGCACTCTTGATTATGGACCATCGCGCGCGTCTCGCTGGTCTAGGGGCATGGTCTTGGGTTTGCGGTCGATGCTAGGGACGGCGTGCAGGCCCGCCGTACTGGCTCTCGAACGTCTCCCGCTGTCCCTGACTTCCGAGCAGTAGAAGCTCCGCGCCGTCAGGCAACACTGTCTCGGATGTCAGCGTGCCGTTGAGGTCATCGCCTTGCCGCACCGCCACGACGCTCAAACCAGTCCGCGATCCGATACCCGTTTCGCGCAGCGGCTTGCCGGCGAGCGAGGCGGGCACTGGCACGAAGAATAGCTCCACACCTTCGCCCAACAACACGGGCGGGTGACCGCGGAGCGCCGACATCGCAGCTTCGATGCCGAGCGTCGTGTAGCTGAGCACGAAGTCCGCTCCCGCGCGGTGAATCGCTTCGAGGTTCCGCTCGTGCGTGATGCGGCTCACGATGCGAAGGTCTCGATTCAGCCGGCGGCAATACACCGCGAGATAGATATTCATCGCATCGTCATTGGTCGTGAGCAGCACCGACCGCGCGCGCAGAATCCCGGCCCGCTCGAGCAGCTGGCGATCGGCCGCGTCTCCGGCGAACACACCGTCGACGTACTCACGAAGCGGAGCGAGCGCCGCCTCCGTGCGATCGATCGCGTGCACTGAGAAACCCTTTCTCTTGAGCTCCTTCGTCACGGCACGGCCGACCTTTCCGGCGCCAATGACGAGCACGGGCATCGGATCGTCTCCGCGGTCGGGTATGAGCTCATTCAGGGCGCCGATCTGCGCCGACGTCCCCGCGACGACGAGGACGCTATCGGCCCGGATCTCGGTCTGTGGAAACGCCGGCTTCAGTTGTCCGCGCTGCCAGAGGCCGACCACGCTCACGCCGGTCTGCTGCCGCAGTCTGGTGTCGCGCACGGTCTTGCCGAGAAACGGCGTGTCGCGCGCAGGCAGCTCCGCGATCTGCAGCTCGCGGAATTCGCCGACGACGTGCGCCTGCCGGCGGCCCGCATCCACTCGACTGGCGAGGTACGCGCCGAGCTGGTGCTTTAGCGCCAACACCGTCGTCGCGCCGCTCAACTGCAGTATTTCGATTGAATCCTCTTCTTCGACGATTGCGACGATCGGCACGTCGCGGGCGACTTCGCGCACCGTCAACGTGATGTTCGTGTTGGCGGTATCTTCGCAATTCGCGAGGATCATCCGTGCCGACGCGGCCGCCGCGCGCTCGTAGGTGAGCCGACTGTCGTTTTCGCCCGTCAGCACCGACAGGCGATCAGCGTAGAGCTGGCCGGCACGAATTGGATCGCGCTCGAGAATCACGTACGGAATACCTTCGTCGGTCAGCCTGTCGGCGAATCCGGCGGCAATCGCGTCGTGCTCCGCGATAATGACGTGGCCCCGCAGCGTCGGCGACACGAAGCGCGGCGCGCGCAGGCGGACACGGGCCTCGAGCCATGGCGCGTAAAACAGGCGGATGAAGAGGAAAGGCAACATCACCAGCAGAAACACGACGCCCGACAACAGCACGACGATGCTGAAGATGCGGCCGACGTCGCTGGTGAACGTGATGTCGCCGAAACCGAGCGTGGTCATCACGACAAGCGTCCAGTAGAAGCCAGTGATCCAGGAATGCGGTTCGTTCTCAACGCTCAGCTTGATCACATGAAAGAGGAACGCGTACACCGTTACGAGAATCGCCAGGAAGGCGAGGTATTTGGCGAGCGCGCGAAGATTCCCGCGTGCTTCAGGGACTGACGTGAGATACGCGAGCTGGCTCGGAAGAAACTTCATTGTGTCTTGGCGAAGCGCTCACCATGATAGCCGCCAGCAGGCGCAATCATCGATGACAGATAAGCGGGAGCGCGCCGGGTTGGCCCGCATGCTGCTCCTTCACGCCTACGATCCGCCGAGCCTGAGACGCCACCACGGTACGCCAACGAACGCCGCGACCGACTGATGAGCGATATATTGTGAAAATGCAGCCGATCGATCGCCGCCCGTTCGGACGCCATTCAGACCTCGTCTCGATCATCGGCCTGGGTGGATATCACCTCGGAAAGCCAAAGACGATGACCGAGTCGGTGCGGATTATTCACGCTGCAATCGATGCGGGCATCAACTTCCTGGATAACGCCTGGGAATATCACGAAGGGGAAAGCGAGAAGCGGATGGGTCGCGCGATCGAAGATCGCCGTGACGCGGTCTTCCTGATGACGAAGGTCTGCACGCACGGGCGCGACGCGAAAGTGGCGATGCGACAGCTCGAGCAATCGCTGCGAAGGCTGCGCACGGATTATCTCGATCTCTGGCAGGTTCACGAATGCGTCTACGATAACGATCCGGAGCATCACTTCGAGGCGGGCGGCGTGATCGAGGCGCTCGATCGCGCAAAACAGGAGGGAAAGGTCCGCTACGTGGGCTTCACCGGTCATAAGGATCCGGATATCCATTTGAGGATGCTTTCGTTCGACTATCCGTTCGACGCCTGTCAGCTTCCACTGAACGGCTTCGACGCGCACTTCCGCAGCTTTCAGAAGCGCGTGCTGCCGGAGTTGGTGCGCCGACAGATCGCCGCGATCGGCATGAAGAGCCTCGGCGGCGACGGCCGCGTGATCAAGAAGAAGCGAGCTCGAGTGGGTGAGGCTCTGCGTTACGCGATGAGCCTGCCGGTATGCACGACGGTATCGGGAATCGACTCCATGAAGGTGCTGCGGCAGAACCTGAAAATCGCGCGAACGTTCTCACCAATGACGGCGGAAGAACGGACTGCATACGAGCACAGTGTCGCGGAAGATGCGCCCGATGGAAGATTTGAGCTGTACAAGACGACGGCCGAGCATGATGGAGAAGAGGGACGTGAGCAGCATGGGTACCCGTCGCAAGAAGAGCTGGGGGGCTGACGGAGAATTGGAAGATTGGAGGATTGGAAGGTTCCTTTTACGTTTTTTGTTTCATCAGCATCTCGGCCTGCCTGGCTTCACATTCGAATCTATTATCGAAATATGGATGGCGTCCCATGGCCAGCGCATACGCGCCGGCGAGGAAGTAGGCTGGCAGGAAAAACGGTCCCCACGATTCGGTACTGCCGCACGTGCACGCGCTCGTGCGCGCGCGTTACCTCGAGCGTTCGCGCGTTTCGTGCGAGCACCACATGTCCCAGTGTCATCGCGTCGGCGCCGCGCGCCAGCGGGGTGAATAAAGCCAACGCTCGCTCGAGCAATGGACTGTGTGCCTCGACGACGCCGTCAACACACGCGACTCTGCCGCGGCGGATGAGCGCGAGCGCAATCACGAGACCGATCAGCGTCGCCGGGCCGGCCCAGAGATAGCGAGGAAAGCGGTTCACACATTCATTATCTGCGTACTCGATCCATCTACTGAAGAGAAGAATCGGCAAACCAACGACCGCCAATGACCGTGGCTATTGTGTTCTGCTCGTCGACGATGTTACCGTCGTCCTGCCTCTACCTGCGGGAACCCCAAGAGTTACGGCGTCACTCGTCAGCAGCGCTCATGGCGGATCGAATGGTTGGCACAGTTCGAGCACCGTTGCCGGGAATGGCAAACAGATCGCTCGACGAACGCGTGGCATCTTTGGAGTCGTCTATGGGCGGTAAAACCCTCGAAGAACACTTTCGCGAGCACGCCGAATTGCTTGACCGCCGATTTGGGGAGGTGCATGCCCGATTCGCTGCGCAGGACAAGCGGTTCGACGCCATTGATGCTCGATTCGTCGCCATGGATGCCCGATTCGACGCCATTGATGCTCGATTCGTGGCCATGGATGCCCGATTCGACGCCATGGATGCTCGATTCGTCGCCATGGATGCCCGATTCGACGCCATGGATGCTCGATTCGTCGCCATGGATGCCCGATTCGACGCCATGGATGCCCGATTCGACGCCATAGATACCCGATTCGTCGCCATGGATACTCGATTCGTCGCGATAGATGCTCGGTTCGTGGCTATCGAGGCTCGGTTCGTCGCAATCGACGCGCAGTTTGTAGCGGTTCACGCAAGATTTGAGGCATTGGACGAGCGGTTCAATCGACTCGACCACGAGATTGGCTTCATTCGCCGCGATCTTGGGCTGCTCTTGAAGAAACTGAGCGCCTAGAATAACGACCCATTCCGAAGAGTCTTGTTAGCGGGAGTTCAGCAGCACCATCACAATCGCCGCCAGCAGCAAGATCGCCCCGATCAATCGCCAAACCAGCACTCGCGTTCCCAGATGTTGCTCGCGGTTGGTGAACCAGTGGCCGACCGCCCACACGCCGACGACGCTCCAAAGGCCCCGCGAACTGTAGAGCACATTCGCACTCGTGACTTGCCTGTAAATGGATACGGCGGACATGAACATCAGGCCCTGCATCGCGAAACACATGGCGCCGGCCGCCAGCCAGGGAGCATAGGGACGCGATTCACGGCGGATCGCGGGACGACCCGTCGGTAGCGCGAGTGAATACGCCGCCCCACAGGCCATAGCCAACGGCAGGAATCGTCCTGTGCCCCACACGGGAGAGAACTTCTGCACGAGCACATCGAACGATGCGTATGCGGCCGCACCAAGCGCGGCAAGGACGATGGTTCTCGCAACCCGCCTGTGTGAATGGCCGGGACTGAGATTCAACAGCGTGATGGCGACGCTGCTCAACGCCGCCGCCGTCCAGAGGCGCGCGCCAATAGGATCGCCGATGAGCACAACGCTTAACAGCGCGACGAGGACGATCTTCACCCCCAGAACCGGAGTGGCTACGGACACGTCGCCGGTGGTCAGTGCAAGCAATGTGAAAACTTGCCCCGCAAAGAAAAGCGCCCCAGCAACGACAGGCTGCCACCACAAAGGGAATCCTGGAATCGTTCCGCCGAGCAGCCAGAACGGGACGGCCATCAAGGCTTGCGTGTAATTAATGATGCGGGTCGAGCGCCACACGTCGGCGCCGAGATCGGACGCGCGTTTCAACAACAACGCCGCAACGACATAGACGATGGCGGCGAAGAGGGGGAGGAAAAGGTGAAAGGGGAATCCCACGAATCGCGGGACCAATCTTATGACACGGGTACAGGTCCGCCTAAAGGCGAACACGACGAATGAGTCCGACACGTCGAGAACCTTCCTGTGTCGTCTGCCGTCTAAATCTATAGATTCGCCCGGCCGCACGCGACATCGCAGATGCCGGGGCGAAGGAGGACTTATGCGTCGCGCCTTTTTAATACTTATTCTTCTAGTGTTTGCGGCGGCGGTTCCCAGTGCGCAGTCGGTGTCTCAACAGCAGCGGCAATTCGACATCCAGAACGAGCTCGAGCGGCTGCCCACGTACGGTGTGTTCGACTTTATCGGCTTCGACTACGACCGAGGCAAGGTGACCCTGGTCGGCTACGCGTATCAAGGCTTGAAATCGCATGCCGAGAACGCGGTGAAGCGAGTGCCTGGCGTCGACAACGTCGACAACAAGATCGAGTTGCTGCCCGCCTCTACGAACGACGATCGCATCCGTTGGGCGACCTTCTACAACATCTACAATGACAGCTTCCTGTCGAGATACGCGCCCGGCGGCGAGATGGGTGCTCGCTACGAGCTTCGCCAGGCGCGCCGTTTCCCTGGGATGCAGCCGTTCGGCGACTACCCGGTTCACATCATCGTCAAGAACGGCCGGACGACGCTGATGGGGGTTGTCGGCAGCGAGATGGACAAACGACTCGCCGAAGTCCGCGCGCGCGAAGTGACCGGCGTCTTTGCGGTCGAAAACGAGCTCGTCGTCGACGCAGATTAAGTTGCGCCCGCGGCGGTAGTGTCCGGTTAAGGTCCGGCTAAAGCCGGACACTACTTCTGTGGCGTGTTCGTTGGCGTGGCGGCGATGATGCGGCGAATCATTCCATCGCTCTTGCTATACACATACATCTCGCCGGCCTGATCGACAGTGAGGCGCACGTCGGCACGCTGCGTGCCGGACACCTTCGACCGCCCGTTCATGTTCTCGGCCTTGCTTCCGCGCCGGACGAACGTCGAACGCACGATCGGCATCATCGTGTCATACACCCGTTGCCCCTCGCTATCGGCCGGATCATCCCACGCAATCTTCACTTCGTACATCTTCGCCATCGTCTGCGGATTCCCATCGTCGGCCGCGAGCATCTCCTTGTAGTCGGAATACCAGATGCGCCCGGTCGTGATGTCGTTGTAGACGAACTTGCCGCGAAGCGCGGGAACGGTCTTGCCGTTGTAGAGATAACCACTGCCGGCGCAGTCGCCGCCGCGCTCGTCGTGCGCCCAGATGACGACGGGATAGATCGGGGTCGTCGTACCAGCCGTCACGGTATCGCTGACCAACACAGGAATCCTGTCGTCGGCCGGCAGCGGCATCGTGGTGTTGTCGAGGCGCACCGCCTGATTGCCTTCGCGCAGCGGGAAGCCGTAGTTCGCGCCCTTGTGGATGATCGTGATCATCTCCCACGTATTCAGGCCGCAGATGCTCGCGACCAGCCGGTTGTTCGCGACGTTCGAGGGATCGACCGCGAACGTGAGCCTGTGCGGGTTTCGCAGGCCATAGGCCCAGATTTCCTTGCGTGCGCCGGGTGTTTTAACGAACGGGTTGTCATTCGGAATGCGATAGCGGCCGTTCTCGCTCACCGTGCTTGTCTTCGTGTGCTCGTTGAGATCGGGAATGATGCGCACGATCTTGCCGACCATCGTGTCGAGCCGCTGCGGGTTCGGACGCACCGCCGGGTTTTTCGATTCGCCCGAGGCGCCGTCGCCGACGTCGACGTAGAGCACGCGCCAGTCGGCGTTGCCCGGGCGCGCTGTCTGGTTGAAGATCACCTCGCCGAGCTGATGGCTGCGCGTGTTGAGCCACACGCGGAAAATCTCGCGTGCGGTGCCTTCGAAGGAGTTGTTCGACGGGTTTGTGTCGGTCCACTCGACGAGAACGCCCTGGTGCATCACCGGTCCGGGCGTCGTAATCGGCGCGGTGATTGTGTAGCCGGACGTTTGCAACCCCGGGAACATCGTGTTCTGCGGGCCGCCCGGCGCCTCGACGCTGGGATCTTCCATGTGCGTCGTGTAGAACTTGCCGTTCTTCGCGTAATCGGGATCGAGCGTGAAGCCGTTGACCCCGTTTCCATAGCCGCTGATGGTGAAGAACTTCTTGAAGAGCCCGCGGCTCTCACCGAAGCCGTTGAAGTCGAGATAGGTCGTGAATGTCTTCGTCTGCTTGTCGTAGATCAGGATGGGCCCTGAAACCACGGGCAGAAACAGGCGGTGCGACCCTCCGGTCTCTTCTTTGATTCCGTTGACCCTGGCGATAGCCGACTCGTTCGGGGTCGTCGCCCCTTCGAGCTTGCCCAGCACCGGCATCGTAATCGAATCCTCGAGCTGGATTGTCAGCCCCGGAAAGGTCTCGGGAGTTGATTGCGCAGCGACGCCCACGCCCCACACAGCGCCGGCGCCCAGTACAGCCAAAGTTGCGAAGTCCTTGAGATTCATATGTTTGAGAAATTCTACCACCGCGTTTCGGAATGTGCCGGCTCTCCCGTTGCGGGGTTTGTCTGTCTTTGTCGCGTTAATAGCCAGAGACAAGGAACAAAGGAGAGAGCCGTGACACGAACTGTTCTGATCGCCTCGACCGCCACCATTTTCATCGCCGCCGTCGGCCTCGCAACATTAAGCAGGGGGGAAGCGCAGGACACCGCGAATCCGCATCAAAGCGAGCGGGTGCAGCGTGGCGAATACCTGGTGAAGATCATGGGCTGCAACGACTGCCACACGCCTTGGAAGATGGGCCCGCAAGGTCCGGAGCCGGATATGACGCGGTTCCTGTCGGGTCACCCAGAGCAGATTGGTCCATCGCCCGAGACGAAAACGCCAGAACCGTTCCGCTGGTCTGGATTCCCAACGAACACCGCGTTCAGTGGACCGTGGGGCGTGAGCTACGCGTTCAACCTGACGCCCGAGCAGAACACGGGTCTCGGCATCTGGACGGAAGAGATGTTCATGCAGACGATTCGCACCGGCAGGCACATGGGCGTGTCGCGGCCGATCAACCCACCGATGCCCTGGCCGGCTTATCGAAACGCGACCGATGAAGATTTGAAATCGGTCTACGCATATCTCCGCACCATCAAGCCAATCGTGAACCACGTGCCCGAGTACAAGCCGGTCGACTAACGTCCCGGCACACGACAGACCCACCAGAACACTCCACCCACACCCCAACGCGCCCGCCGCGTTGGGGTCTCGCCATTTTTGGCGCAGGCGTAGTGCCGACCTTCAGGTCGGCAGCGGCCACGCGTACGGTGAAGACACGTCACCGCGACGAATCAGATTTTTTGGTGATTGCGAATCGGACCGCGGCTTATCGTCTGCGATGCCAAGAATCCACGCGGCACGCGGTTCGTCGAACTCTTTCAGGAGACGGAATCTGCAGTCTGAGGGAGTCGGCCCGTAGCGCGCAGTTTCAGCGCACGTCGCGACGCGCGCGTCAAGAGTGCGCACTAATTTCACCCGTGCCCTCGTATGTGCAGATCAGTTTCTGCAAGGCAAGCGATGCCCTCGTTGTTTTTCCCTGTCGACGATGCTACCTTCCCTCCTGCGCTCGCTTGAGATCCATGGGAGCTATGGCGGGCAAGCGGTCTCGGTACGCATCTCGCAGAAGTCTCCGGCATGGCAGGACAGTCGTTCGCAGATCGCATAGCGGCACTCGAGGCAAAGGTGGCCGGCAAATCAATCGACGCACAATTTCGCGAGCAGGCCGAGTTGATCGACCGCCGCTTCGATGACGAATTCCGTCAACAGGCGGAGCTCATCGACAAGCTTTTCGCCTACCGATTCGAGCAACTCGACAAGAGATGGAGTCCGCGGTTTGCGAAGATGGAAAGAGACATAGCGATCGTCCGCGAAGGGATCGGCATTCTCCTGAAGAGGCGCCCGCAGTAAACTCAGCGCCTGATGCGCCGCCTCCTTCCGTCCGCCATCCTTGTCGTTGCCGCAATGTGGGCGGCGGGCGCAGGTTCATCTGCGCAGAACCGAGCCAGCGTGTCACGTCAAGTTCCCACGTTCCGCGTCGATCCGTTCTGGCCGAAAACACTGCCCAACAGGTGGATCCTCGGCGCAGTAGCTGGCGTGGCGGTCGACTCGCGCGATCACGTATGGATGACGCATCGTCCGTCGACGCTGCAACCGAACGAAACGCGATCGATCTGGAAAGCGGCGCCGCCGGTGCTCGAGTTCGATGGGAACGGGACGCTCGTCTCGTCGTGGGGCGGCCCGGGCAATGGATACGATTGGCCGCAGCTCGAACACGGCATCCATATCGACGACAAAGACAACGTGTGGCTCGGCGCCGGCGGCGAAAAGGACGCGCACATCCTGAAGTTCTCGCGCGACGGGAAATTCCTGATGCAGATCGGGAAGCCGGGGCAAAGCAAAGGGAGCAACGACACGGCGAATCTGGGCGCGCCGGCAAACATTGTCGTCGACAGCGCAGCGAACGAGCTCTATGTGGCGGACGGGTATGTGAATCACCGCGTCATCGTGTTCGATGCGACGACCGGTGCATATAAACGCCACTGGGGCGCATACGGTAAGACGCCGGACGACGGTTGGTTTACGCGCGCAGGGGAGACACTCCCTGGTCCGTTCCGCGGCGTCGTGCAGAACGAAAATCGCCCGAGCCAATACGATCCGAACGGCCCGCCGGCTCCGCAATTCCGCATCGTCCATGCGGTGCGCATCTCGAAGGACGGCCTCGTCTACGTGTGCGACAGGACCAACGATCGACTCCAGGTGTTTACGAAGACCGGCGGCTTTCTGCGCGAGGTCGTCATCAGCAAAGAGACGCTCGGCAGCGGCTCAGTGTGGGACGTCGGCTTCTCCACGGATCCGGCGCAAGCCTTCCTCTATATAAATGACGGGACCAACCAGCTGATCTACGTCCTCGATCGGCAGACGCTGCAGGTTGTGAGCACTTTCGGCGGCGGCGGCCATCAGGCGGGCCAGTTCTACGGCGCGCACGTGCTGGCCGTGAACTCGAAGGGCGACCTTTTCGTCGGCGAAACCTACGAAGGCAAGCGCTTGCAGAAGTTCACCTATACCGGTCTAGGCACTCCATCGGTCGCGCCGTAGTCAGCCACCTCGGTACGCGCGTAGCGCGAGAGTGCCGACCTAAAGGTCGGCACTACGCCTGTGACACGCGAATGGCGTTGACATCTTTTTGGCCACACGGTAACGTCCCGCCACACTCACCGCACTCGAATCACTCGGAATAGCGCGTCCCGACAATCGGAAACGGCCTTGGTCTTACCCGGGGAGGAGGGACCCCATGCGCAGAGTCTTCGACGGGATGTTCGTTCTCGGCCTGTTGCTTGTTTTGGCAGCGCCGGCTTCGGCTCAGACCTTCGGACAAATCACCGGGGCGGTCACCGACACGAGCGGCGCCGTGCTCGTCGGGGCGTCGGTCACGGTCACCAACACCGGGACCAACGCCGTGCGCGAGGCACAGACCAACACCTCGGGCAGCTATGTGTTTCCGAACCTGCTCCCCGGCATATACAACGTCAAAGTCGACTTGCAGGGCTTTCAGAGCAAGATCCGGAGCGGCATCGAGCTGCAAGTGCAGCAAACAGCCCGTCTCGATTTCTCGCTGGAGCTTGGCTCGGTCGAGGTGGCGGTCGAGGTGACCGGCAGCGCGCCGATGATCAACGCCACGGATGCGACAGTGGGCACCGTCATCGAGAACAAGCAGATCCTGGAGTTGCCGCTCAATGGCCGCAACTTCATCAACCTAGTGTCGCTGAGTCCGAACGTCAGCTCAGACTACGCAGGCGGTGCCGGCGGGGGAGCCAGCGGCAGGCAGGGTGGCGACCGCTCGACCCAGAATTTCTCCATCGCCGGGCAGCGTCGCGAATACAACCAGTACACGCTCGACGGCATCGTCAATCAGGATGTGAATTTCAATACGTATGCTTTCCTGCCCTCAATCGACAGCGTCGAGGAGTTCAAGGTACAGACCGGCGTCTACTCGGCCGAATTTGGGCGCGAGGTAGCGCAGGTCAACGTCTCCACCAAGAGCGGCACGAACGCGTATCACGGGACGATCTTCGAGTTCATCCGCAACGACGCGTTCGACGCGGGGCCATATCAGTTCACTTCTGTTAAACCCCAGACATCACCGTTCAAATGGAATCAGTACCGGCTTCACGCTGGGAGGACCGATTCAGATTCCCGGCTTGTTCAACGGCACGAATAAGTTGTTCTTCATGTCGAACTTCGAGGGTTTCCGGCTCCGCAACCAACAGGAGGTCGTGTTCAGCACGCCGACAGTGGCGATGCGCAACGGAGACTTCTCCGGCGCCAACGTCGCGATTCGCGATCCCCAGACAGGTCAGCCCTTTCCCGGCAACCAGATTCCGCGGAACCGGTTGGATCCCATCGCCATCAAGCTGCTGGAGTGGTATCCCGAACCGAATATTCCCGGTGCTGGACTGTCCGCAAATCATCTCGCCCTGCAGCACCACGTGACCGATAAGGATCAGTTCACCCAGCGCGTCGATTTTGTCGAAAGTTCAAAGTCGTTCTGGTTCGGCCGCTTCAGCTGGACCGATGAATACGTGCTCGCGCCGAACCTGAAGGACAACGGCCAGGTCGTCGAGACGAACGTCAAGCAGTACATGGTGTCCAACACGCGAACGCTGACGCCCACTCTTGTCAACGAGTTCCGCTTTGGCGCGACCAAGTTCTACAACAACCTCGCACAGGAACTGCAGTACAAGCGCAACGTCCACGAGGAGGTCGGACTCGGTCTGTTCATCCCGCCGCCGGTCGGCTGGGGTCTTCCCAATATGACCATCTCCGGGTTCAGTGGCTTCGGCGACAATCCCTCGCTGCCATTCACCGGCAACAACGACGTGTTTCAGTTCATCGACAACATCTCGTGGATCAAGGGCAACCATTCCATGAGGATGGGCGCGGAAATCCGCCGTGACGGGTACAACATGATCGGTACACAGGAAATCCGCGGTTCGCTGAACGTCGACCGGCCTGTCACCGGTTACAGCTTCGCCGACTATATGCTCGGCATGATCTCCGGGACGCGGAGCGCCGGGGCGCTCGGAGAAGGATGGTACCGGGCCACCAGCCAGGCGTACTTCGTTCAAGATACGTGGAGGATACGGCCGACGGTCACGCTCGATCTGGGACTGCGTTACGAGTACACACCGCCATGGACGGATGAGAAACAGGAAATGATGAACATCTGGATCCCTCCGGGTTTCGGAACGCCTTCTCAGCAGGGGAAACCCTGCTTTATCCGTGTCGGCGAAGGCGATCCGTATGAAGGCGTGGCGACCCGGTTCGACCCGGCGATATGCGTTGCCCGTGATGGACGGCTCGGAGATCGGCTGATCAAACCCGATAAAACGAACTTTGCGCCGCGCATCGGCGTGGTGTGGAGCCCATCGCCGAAAACGACCGTGCGAACCGGTTACGGCATTTTCTACGCGCAGGATTCGACCAACCCGGTCTTCGACATGAGCCGCAATATCCAGGGGCGCATTACAGCGCAGAGTACATCGCTGACGCTGGCGCAGCCTTACGATGGAGGTGCCACGAACCCGTGCGGTGTTCAGATGCCGCCGCAGGTGTGCGTAACGGCGCCGCAGGTTCTGGGCAACGAATACGACCGCCAGACGCCTTACGTCGAGCAGTACCTCGTCAACTTCCAGCGTGAAGTCGGTGGCAGCACGGCCGTGGAGATCGGATATTTCGGCAGCCGAGGGCACCACCTGCAGCGGTTCGTCACCCTGAATCAGCCGGTGCCCGGCACGAGCACTCCCATCCTTGGTCGTGCTCCGGCGCCTGAGCTGGGAAACTGGCAGTTGATAGCCGGGGTAGGTCATTCGACCTACAACGGGCTGGCTGTGAAGGTTACCCGCCGGATGTCGAACGGGCTGGCTGGTCTGGTGTCCTATACCTTGTCGAAGTCGATGGACAACGGCAGCGGGCTTCGCGCGCCGGGCGAACCGCTGAAGCCACAACAGGGTGATTGTTGGGAGTGCGAATACGGGCGGTCCGTTTTCGACGTCAGGCACCGGATAACAACGTCGTTCATGTATGAGTTGCCTTTCGGCACTGGGCGCAAGTACTTGTCGCAGGGCGGTGTGCTCGACGTCATCGCAGGCGGATGGCAGCTTGGCGGCATGCTACGGGCCTCGACCGGGTTCCCGCTCACCGTAACCAGCGGCGTCGATCGATCGAATACGGCGCACGGCTACGATCGTCCGAGCGCAGTCGCCGGCGTCAGCACGGACGTGGACGAACCCAGCCCATCCGCCTGGTTCAACGTCTCTGCGTATCAAATGCCCCCGCTCGGAACCTTCGGCAATCTCGGGCGCGCCACGCTCACCGGGCCGGGCGTGTTTACGATCGATTTCTCGGCGCTCAAGAACTTCCAGTTTGGCGGCAGCAAGTACATTCAGTTTCGGATCGAAGCGTTCAACCTGCTGAATACGCCGAACTTTGGCGATCCCAACACGAACATGGCTCAAAGCAATTGGGCCGCCGCCGGGAATAACTCGATACCGACAGCCGGCAGCGGCACGTTTGGCACGATCAATTCGATTCGCGGCACGGTGCCGATGCGGCAGCTGCAGTTCGGGTTGAAGTTCGTTTTCTAGAGGATATTGTTTTCGGGTTGTCTTCACCGCAGCGACGCTGAGACGCAAAGAATCCTTTCGAAAGGGTTCTTTGCGTCTTCGGCCGCCGGCCCTGCCAGCGGCCTGACGCGCCATCGCGCACACCCCGCACTGCGAATAGCCGACTAAACGTCGGCACTACGATCGCCGCTCGATTCGTCTAAGATGCCATCCATAACCCTCAGGCAGGAGTGCATATGAGATATCTGCTCGCGATTGTGGCGTCGTTTACCCTTGGCGTGCTCGTCACCGCTGCCGGCGTTCCCATGAAGGTTCATTACATCGGCCATGAACATGTGGCGTCGACGATGGTGAAGGGCGGGCAGATCATCGGCGACAACGGGCTGGTTGTATTGGCGAACCGCGCGGTGCAGCGCGGTGCTGAGATGCACGACAAAACCAACCACATCTTCATCATCGTCGAGGGTGAGGCGACGTTTGTCACCGGGGGAACGCTGACCAACGCAAAAGAGATTTCGCCAGGTCAGACGCGCGCCGACGGAATCGAGGGTGGACAATCGCATCACCTGAGCAAAGGCGACGTGATTACGATCCCCGCCAACACGCCGCACTGGTGGAAGGACACGTCGAAGACGGGATCGGTAGGGTATTACGCGGTGAATATCGAACAGTAGATCGACGCGTGAAGGAGGCAGATCATGCGAACTTCCATACTGGCCGTCGTGGCGTGTTTCGTCCTGATTGCAGTTCGCTCGGTCGTCGGACAATCGGCATCCTCAAAGCCGGCGACCTACATCACTAAGGAGGAAATCGACATCGTCAACAAGCAGCCCGGCGTCGACCGCCAGATCAAAGTTGTTGACATCGGTCACGAAAACTTCGCGATTGGCGTAGTGCATCGCGGCGCAACAGGAGCGGCTGCGGCGGGCGGCGCTGGCGGCACAGCTGCGCGCGCAAACACGCCGGCACCGGAACCGTGCGGCGAGAAGAGCGCGACAGCGCCTCCTGCCGGCGCACCGAACGGTCTGACCCATGACAGCCAGACCGAGGGCTATTACATCGTGTCAGGTGGCGGAACGATGGTGACCGGCGGGCGTATCGTGAACGGCCGACGCTCGGCGGCCGATTCCGCCGTTACGCGAGAGCTCAACGGGCCATCGTGCAGCGGTCCGGTGATCGGTCCGGACATGGTGATACGCGACGTGAAAGTCGGTGACATCATCATCATTCCGCCCAACACGGTGCATGGCTGGGTGACGATTCCCGATCACGTCGATTATTTGAGTTTTCGGCCCTCGGTAGGTGTGTTGACGGCGGGTTACGTGCATCCGTCGATAAAGAAATAGTGAGGCCTCGATGAAAACCCGAATCGCCTGTGCCGTTGCCGCGCTGCTGTGTGTGCTCAACTCGGCGCCGATGTCTTCGCAGGCGCCCGCCTTCAGCTACGAAGTCCGCCAGCTGACCAGCGGGCCATCACATCACTTCTACGGATACATCGGCCATGTCGGCAACTCGCCGTACAGCGCTGATGGGAAATATCTCGTCGCGCTGCGGACCACCTTTCAAGACCGCATGCCAGGGCCGCAGGACGTCGCGGACATCGTGCTGCTCGACGTCGACAAGAAATACGCCGAGACCAGAGTCGAAGGCACGCGAGGCTGGAACCCACAGCAGGGCGCGATGATCTACTGGAACCCCGAGCAGCCCTCGAGGCAGTTCTTCTTCAACGACCGCGATCCGGGAACAGGCAAGGTGTTCACGGCTCTCTACGACATCGTCGATAGGAAGCGCGTGAAAGAATTCCGCTTCGACGCCACGCCGGCCGCCAACGGCGGCGTGAAGCAGGACGGCGGAATGTTTTCGGCCATCAACTACGCGCGGATGGCGCGGCTGCGGCCGGTGACGGGTTATCCCGGTACGTGGGACTGGACCGAAGGTGTGAACAATCCGCAAGACGACGGGCTGTTCGTGGTGGATGTCAAGACCGGCGCGCGAAAACTGATCGTGTCTTTTCGCCAGATGCGGGATGCGCTCATCAAGAAATATCCCTACATCGACGACCGCGCGCTGTTCCTCAACCACACGCTCTGGAATCGCGAAGGCGATCGCATCTTTTTCTTCGTGCGCGCCGACTTCAACGACCCGAAGCGCCGAGTAAATGTGCCGATGACCGTGAAGCCGGATGGAACCGAGCTGGTCGAGCAGCGGATCTTCATCGGCGGGCATCCCGAATGGGATTTCCAGTCGCGGATGCTCGGCCGCGTCGAGGACAAGCTCGTGCTGTACGACACCCTGAAGCAGGAAATCGTCGAAACGATCGGCGGTCCCGAGATGTTCCGCGATCCCGAGGGAGACACCGCTCTCTCGCGCGACGGTAAATGGATCGTCAACGGCGCAACAACGGGCGCGACGATGCACTACACGATTCTGCGGCGCGCGGACAAGGTATTCATCAAGACGGAAAATTTCAACCGCACTGGCTACGAAGGCGGCGACCTGCGCATCGATCCGGCTCCGACGTGGAACCGCGCCGGAGACCGCTTCGCATTCCCGGCGCTGGCGAAAGACGGCACCCGGCAAATGTTCGAAGTGCACGTCATCGAAAAGAACTAAGCCGCAATAGCGGTCGTCGAGCTGGTTCGCGGAAGCAAGCCTGATTTGCCGTGCGGTGCAAAAGCCGACCTGAAGGTCGGTACCACGACCGGTGAGCGGATTGCGCGGCGCGACGTAGGCCGACCTAAAGGTCGACACCACGTTAAGAACTGGTTAGTAGTAGTCGTCCTCGTACCCATCGTCATAGTCGCCGTGCGGATCGGGCGAGGGGTAGCTCGATGGATCGGGCATCGGGGTCTGCGATGCATCCGGTGGAATGCCATCCACTATCGGGGCCGGCGGCGTTATCTGGCCGGTCATCGACGGATGAAGCGTGCAATGGAAACTCGCCGTTTCGGTGGCCAGTGGTATCGGCGCGCTCGATTGGCCTGGGGCTAGATTTCCGATTGGCGTCCCATCGTCGAGGACGAGGTTGTGCTGGAACATGTCGTTGTTCGTCCAGACAATCGTGTTGCCGATCGCCGCTTGCAGAGGGTTCGGGACGAACGACAGCGGTCCGAACAATCCAACGATCCCGATCGTCAGCTGGACGGGCGCGGGCATACCTTCAGGTGGAGGAAAACCCTCCGGCGGGGGAACACCTTCCGGATTCGGCATCGGAGACGTTTCCGGATCCGACGGCATAGCAGGGTCCGGGTCCTCGTATCCATCACCGTCGGAGTCGACCGCTCGTCGTGCCAGCGGTGTGGCTGCCCGTTGCGCCCGCTGAGTCTGAGGCGACCCGGTAACTGACGGCGATGTGGGAGACATCCCCGCGTGCTCACCGCAAGCCGAGAGCGTCAGTCCGAGCGCGGTAATCAAAGCGAACCCCTGGTCAGTATTCAATGTCATGTTGTCCAACGGACAGCACGGCAATGGCGGTGCCACGCAACTTCGACGATAATGGCGCCGGATCTCAAGCGTTCCATTTCGCCGGATTACGTAAGTCGAAACGAGTTACGTCGGCCGCGACTCTGGACGTAAATATCTGGTGAGGGTTATCTTGGCCGCCATGCGTTTTGTCGCCTTGGTCCTATGCACCGTGTTCGTCATCCTTGGCGACCCCGCCCTAGCGGCTCCTCCAGCTGAGGCGCCGGCAGCTGGCTCGGTCAGCGCACATGCCGCGCCTGCCCCGGTCGCGCCCGTCGTCGACGGCAGCGTGATCGACGACAAGGCGTGGGACGCCGCGAAGGTCATCACCGGTTTCTGGCAGACGACTCCAGACGAAGGACAGCCGGCTTCGGAAAACACCGAAGTGCGTGTGTTGTTTACCGAGACCGCGCTCTATATTGGCGTCATCAACTACGACCGCTCACCGGATCTCATCATCAGCTCCGAAAGCCGCCGTGACGCATCGCTTACCAATACGGATAGCTTTCTCGTCATCCTCGATACCTTCCGCGATCGCCAGAACGGGTTTGTCTTCGGGACCAGCCCTGCGGGCATCGAGTACCGACGGTCAGGTGATCGGCGAGGGACAAGGCGGGGGCGGCGGTGGAGGAGGCGGTGGTGGCGGCGGCGGTGGCGGTGGTGGCGGTGGTGGTGGTGGTGGTGGTGGTGGCGGCGGAGGTGGGACCGGCGGCTCGGGCGGAGGGTTCAACATCAACTGGGATGGGTCCTGGCAGGTTGAATCGAAAATGTTCGAGGGCGGATGGAGCGCGGAGTTCGCGATTCCATTCCGCACCCTTCGCTATCCCGTGGCCGACGTGCAGGAGTGGGGCATCAACTTTCAGCGAAACATCCGGCGCCGGAACGAGACGGCTTACTGGGCGCCGCTTCCGCGGCAGTACGACCTGAACCGCGTCTCGCTGGCGGGCACGTTGTCGGGTCTTGCGATTCCGGCGCAGCGTAACCTTCAACTGACGCCGTATCTCCTCGGATCGAGCAGGCAGGACGGCAATTTCTCGGAGGGCAGTCCTGACCGCAACGGGGAATTCGGAATGGACGTGAAGTACAGCCTCACGCCCAGCCTCACGCTCGATGCGACCTACAACACGGACTTCGCGCAGGTCGAGGTGGACACACAGCAAATCAACCTCGATCGCTTCAACCTGTTCTTTCCCGAGAAGCGTCCATTCTTCCTCGAGAATGCCGGGCTCTTTTCAGTCGGCATCGGCGGCGAGGCCGAAGTGTTTTTCAGCCGCGCGATCGGCATCGGCCCAGACGGACTCGCCATCCCCATCGTCGGAGGCGCGCGCTTGCAAGGACGCGTATCGCCGCGGACCAGCATCGGCATCATGAACATGCAGACGGCCGAAGAGGAGGTTCGCGGCATCCCTGCCAACAACTTCAGTGTCATGCGCGTGCAGCACGAGCTGCCCAACCGTTCGGCCGTCGGCGCGATGTTCGTGAACCGGCAGGGGACAGGCGACCTCTCCGGCGAGCTTGACTACAACCGCAGCTTCGCCGCCGATGGCCGTGTGGGATTCGGACAGAACGGTCTCGTCAGCGGATTCGTCGCGCGTACGCAGACACCAGGCCTGACGGGCCGCCAGTACGCTTTCAACCTGGGCACGTCACATAACACGGAAAAGTGGCGCCTGGGCGCGGGATACGCGGAGGTTGGAGACAGCTTCAATCCTGAGGTCGGGTTTCTCGCGCGCGAGAATGGTTTCCGCAAGGTCGAAGCGTCGGTCAATCGCAACATTCGCCTGCAGCCGGGTACCTTCTGGAAGTTCCTCGAGCTGCGCCCGCACGCCGGGTACGACTCGTACTGGAACTTCGACGGTCTTCTCGAATCCTCTCGATTGCACCTCGATCAACATTGGCAGTTCAGGGCAGGCCACGAGTTTCATACCGGCATGAACATCACCCGCGAGGGCGTGACAACCCCGTTCGAGATCTACCCGGATATCTTCGTGCCGGTCGGAAATTACGAGAACAGCGAGGCGCAGCTGGTGGCGTTTACGAACCAGGGCGCGCCCCTGTCCGTCCGCATGAGATTGACGGTCGGCGGGTTCTTTGACGGCTCGCGAGTCGTGACCGCTCCGCAGCTTCTGCTCAGAATCAGCGACGTTTTCAACACCGAGGTCATGTATACGCGCAACGACGTCGAGCTCACCGGCGGCGCGTTCGTGACCAACCTGATGAGCACGCGGGTCTGGTACTCGTTCAATCCGCGTATCTATGTTCAGGCATTGGTGCAATACAACGACAGAGCGAATCTGTGGTCGAGCAACGTCCGCTTTGGTTGGCTCAATCAAGCGAACACCGGGCTGTTCGTCGTCTACAACGACACTCAGGGGCTTTACGATTCGACACTGATGCGCCCGGATCGAAGTTTTACGATCAAGTACAGCCGGCTTGTCGATATCTTGAATTAGTCGAGAGTCCGCTCTACCGCGCCCGAACAGCCTGGCCCGGGGTAATTCCTTCGACTACCTGCCCATTTGTGACCACCGGCACACCACTGACGATGACGTGCCGCATGCCGGCTGGGGGAAGACCGGGCTCACGATAGGTGGAGCGAT
>CAWAPZ010000012.1:0-486113 GCA_963784045.1 Vicinamibacterales bacterium | reverse complement strand
GCTTGGCCTCCACCCATCAGACTGCAGTAGTCCCCTTCGACCTGCAGCTCGTGCCCGCGCGACGCGGAGATCGCGCTGCGCCTCCGCCGAAATCCGCCGCTCGATCGCGACATCGTTGCCATCGAACGACAGCTTCGTGAAGCGGGGCGCCTCGAGCGCCGCCTGGATGTTCATCCCGCTGATCGACGACGTTCGAAACGAACTGCGCGTGCGCCTGCGACTGATTCCATCCGCCCATGATGCCGAACGCGATCGACCTTGGTCGCGGGAGTCCTTCGCCCCGCTCCTCGCCGCTCGCTTGCGGGGCCCCATCTCCCCGCGCCGCTCGCAGCTCCTGGCAGCTGCATCAGCGCCGGGAATGATCGTGTGCAGCGGGCGCTTGCCGGCGCAAGGACGTTCGGATGGCCTCCGATCGAGGGTGAACAGCGCGCCACGGTTCTGCAGCGGAAAACCCGTCCCTTCGGCGACGATGCCCGAACCGAAGCTGACGAAGTTGCTTTGAATGAGCGACACCATGTTGCCCGACGCGTCGACGACAGCGAGATATATCGTGTCGCCACCTTCGCTTGCGAGACTACCTCGCCAGCTTCAGCGAGCCGGGGCCGACGCGACACCTGTGCTCTGCGGTCAATCAGCGCCGCGCGCTCGCGCGCTATCTTTTCTCAGCATCTCCGCAACCGGCACGGCCAAAAAACCGGATCGGCGACATGGCTCAGCATGTCGGCGTAGGCCAGCTTCTTCGCTTCGATGAGCAGGTGCAGCGCGGCCGCCGAATTGTGGGGCGCTTCAGCGAACGCGGGCAGCGCCTCCAGGATGTTCAACATCATCAGCGCGGCAATCCCGGCGCCGTTCGGCGGCAATTCGTAGACCTGCCAGCCACGGTAGGTCGTCGACACCGGATCGGCCCACTGCGCGCGGAACTCAGCCAGGTCGGCTGCGTCGATCGTCGAGCCGCGCCGCTCCAGGCCGGAGACAAGCCGGCGCGCAATATCGCCACGATAGAACGCCTCGGCGCCGCCAGCCGCGATTCGGCGATACGCCCACGCAAGGTCGACGTTCCGGAAAACCGCACCCACGGCAGGGGGCCCCCCGGTGGGCAGGAACGTCCTCGCCGATTCCGGATCGCCGCGCAGGAACGCCTCCTGGATGTGCCACTCCTCGCTCGTGATCTCGGCCACTGGAAACCCGTTCTCCGCTAGCGCGATGGATGGCTCGAGCAGACGCGCGAGCGGCACCTGGCCAAACCGATCGAGAAGAAGCGACCATCCCGCGACCGCACCAGGGACAGTGACCGAATGAACGCCGCTTTGCGGCATGCCGCTCTCGCGGCGGCTCTCGAGAAAATCGAGCGTCAGCCCCGCCGGCGCCCACCCGCTGGCGTTCACGCCATGCAGCGTTCCGTCGCGCTCGTACACGATCGCGAACAAATCGCCGCCGATGCCGCACATCATGGGACAGACGACGCCCATCACTCCATTGGCGGCAATGGCCGCGTCGACCGCGTGCCCTCCTTGTGCCAGCGCCATAGCGCCGGCCTGTGACGCAAGAGGATGTTCAGACGCGACAATGCCGCCCGTGGACACGACCACCGAGCGGCCCTGGGATCGGTTAATCGGGACTTTGGACATAGGTGAGGAGACCCATTATTATGCGAGTTCTATACGAACAGGAGATTACGAGACTAGGAGAAATTCTTCTAAGAAGAGTCCCTCCTAATCTCCCACGCTCCTGTGAGACTTTCCAGGAGGCTGGCAATGGCCAAACGATTGTGTGTGCTGTTCGCCCTCGTCGTGGCTGCGGGCGGACAGATGCCGGCCCAGCAGCTTCCGCCCGGTTACGTCGATCCCGGACCCGTGCTGGCCGCCGCCTCCAAGGCGATTAATGAACAAAGTCTTCGCTGCATCACGTTTTCCGGCGTGGGCTACAGCGGCCCGGTCGGACAAACGTTCGAGAATGCCGTGAACATCGACTGGCCGCGCAGCGAAATGGCGAACTACACCCGGACCATCAACTGGGAAACCGGCACGAGCAAGGAGACATTCGACAGGAAACCCGGCAACAATCCTGCGTCGTGGAAGTACGGCCTGGGCTGGGTCGGTGGGACACCGACGCAGGCGGACCTCCGCCAAACGCATGTCGTGAATGGGCGGTACGCGTGGCACGTCGATGGAACAGGCGCGCCGGTCGCAGTGCCGCCGGACATGGCCGAGATCTATCAGCTCGATCTGTGGCTGAACCCGCACGGGTTTCTGAAGGCGGCGCGGTTGCCTGGCGCGAACCCGAAAGCGTTGTGGCGATGGGAGCAAATCGAAAAAGGCCGTGACGGCAACGTCGTCACGCCCGAACGCGTGCACGTCGTCGCTATCACGATGCTCGGCAAGTATCGCGTCGACGCGACCATCAACAGCCAGAACATGATTACGCGGCTCAAGGCGACCGTAAACGAAAACGTCCTCGGCGACTTCAATATCGAGCACGAGTCGACCGAGTTCGTGCCGGCCGGGCCGTCGCGGTGGCCGATTAACTGGCACTCGCACCAAGGCTGGGACGACAACTGGCAGTTCTACTCCGAGAGCACCGGTCACAATGCCTACGGCGGCAAGTTCCCCACTGTCCAAGCCAACGCCTGCGACGATCCGATGGCGGTGCCCGAGTCGGTCAAGCAGGCACAGGCACCGAATCCTGCGCTCGTGACCGTTGAGAAAATGTCCGACGGCGTGTACATGCTCGGCGGAGGCCCCGCCAACAGTTACATGGTCGAGTTCCGGGATTTCGTGGCGGTGTTCGAGGCGCCGGGCAGCGAGGAACGCAGTCTCGCCGTCATCGAGCAGATCGCCAAGCTGGCGCCCAACAAGCCCATCCGGTGGTTGATCAGCTCGCATCCGCATTTCGATCACATCGGCGGGCTGCGGACCTACAACCACATCGGCGCCACCATCGTGATGCACATGTTCAACCTGAAGTTCATCAACCGTGACGTGCTGACCTACAAGGCGCGCACGGTAAAGCCCGATATCCTCGCGCTGTGGCCCCCCACCGAGGTAGCCGAGGGCTATAACTACGAAGCGATACAGGAAAACTACGTCATCACCGACAACAGCCGCATCCTCCGCGTGTACTACGTGCAACCGCTGCAGCACGTCGCGGGCATGCTGATGGCGTACCTCCCGGCGGAACGCATCGCGTTCGAAGCGGATTTGTTCGACACGCACGAGCCGCCCAAGGCGGCACAGATTCCGTCCATGCGCAGTTTCTACACACAGGTTCAGCGCATGAAGCTTGACATTGCCACCGTGGCGCCCGTCCATGGTAAACCCGTGCCGTGGAGCACATTCATGACGGCGTTGGGCCCGGCGGCAAAGACGAATTAAGATCCGGCTTGTAATTGGTGGTTAGTGGTTCGTAACAGAGGGCTTATGACACACACAGGGCGTCATTTCTTGCAGATTCCCGGACCAACGAACGTCCCCGATCGCGTGCTCAAGGAGATCGCGCAGCCGACCATCGATCACCGCGGGCCCGAATTCGCCGAGCTCGGTCTCGAGGTGCTCGACGGGCTGAAGGGCATTTTTCGCACGCGCGGGCCTGTCGTCGTGTTCCCCGCATCCGGCACCGGCGCCGCCGAAGCGGCGCTCGTGAACACGTTGTCGCCCGGCGATCGGGTTCTCATTTTCGAGACCGGATGGTTCTCGCACGTCGCATGGCGGCAGGTCGCGGAGCGCCTCGGCTTGAACGTGGAGTACGTGCCAGGCACGTGGCGGCGCGGCGCGTCGCCGGAGATTCTCGAGCAGCGATTGAAAGATGACACTGCGCGCGAATTGAAAGCGGTCGTCGTCGTGCACAACGAGACGTCGACCGGAGTCGTCAGCCGCATCGCCGATCTTAGACGAGTGATGAACCGCACCGGGCATCCCGCGCTGTTGATCGTCGACGCCATTTCATCGCTGGCCTCGGTCGATCTCCGACACGACGAGTGGGAGATCGACGTCACCGTCTGCGGATCGCAGAAGGGCCTCATGGTGCCCCCGGGACTCAGCTTCAACGCGATCTCTGAAAAGGCGCTCGCGGCAAACGCAAAGTCGACGCTCCCGAAGTCCTATTGGAACTGGGACGAGATGCTGAAGGCGAACACATCGGGATTCTTCCCCTATACCCCGGCGACCAACCTCCTGTACGGCCTGCGAGAGGCGCTGCGGATGCTTCACGAGGAAGGTTTCGAGAACGTTCTCGCCCGCCACACGCGGCATGGGGCGGCGACGCGCGCCGCGGTGCGCGCCTGGGGATTCGATATCGTCCCTGAGGATCCATCGGAGTACTCCGGATCGTTGACGGCGGTCTACACCCCTGAAGGCCATAACGCCGATCGGCTGCGCCAGATCATCCTCGAGCATTTCGACATGTCGCTCGGGACAGGACTCGGGAAGCTGGCCGGGCGCGTCTTCCGCATCGGACATCTGGGATCGTTCAACGATCTGATGCTGGCGGGAACGCTCAGCGGCGTCGAGATGGGTCTCCGGCTCGCAGATGTGCCCCACAAAGCCGGTGGCGTGCAGGCTGCGATGGAATCGCTGACGGCGCCGGCGGCTGTCCCGAGCGAAGCGGCGCAGAGCGTAGGGACCCCCGGATTGATCAACGCGGCGCCAGCCGGGCGGTGAGAACGCTTCCGCTCAGTTCTCACGGAAAACCGATCGACACTTTCGGACGCGCCGCCGAGCTCGCCAGCGAGCTCCGGCGCGCCGTGCGCGGCGAAGTGCGCTTCGATCGCGGCAGCCGGGCGCTGTACGCCACCGACGCCTCGAACTACCGGCAGGTACCGATCGGCGTTGTCGTGCCACGCGACGAAGACGACGTGCGCGCCGCGGTCGCCGTCTGCAGATCGTTCGAAGCGCCGATACTCGCCCGCGGTGCCGGCACAAGCCTGGCCGGCCAGAGCTGCAACGTCGCAGTCGTGCTCGACTTCACCAAGTACATGAATCGGATTCTCGAGGTGAATATCGAGAAGCGCATTGCCCGCGTCCAGCCCGGCGTGATCCTGGACACGCTTCGAGCACAGGCAGAGCGCCACCAGCTGACATTCGGCCCGGACCCGTCGACACACAGCCGCTGCAGCCTCGGCGGGATGATCGGCAACAACTCGTGCGGCACGCACTCGTTGCTCGCCGGCAAGACCGTCGACAACGTGCACGATCTGACGATCCTGCTGTACGACGGAACAGAGCTGACGGTCGGCGCGACGTCCGAAGAGGAACTGGAAGCGATCGTGAGGGAAGGCGGGCGTCGCGGGACCGTTTACGCCGCGCTTCGGGCGATTCGAGACCAGTATGCGGAGCGCATACGGGCCGGGTTCCCACAAATCCCGCGACGCGTATCGGGCTACAACCTCGATCAGCTCCTGCCCGAGAATGGCTTTCACGTCGCGCGCGCGCTGGTCGGATCCGAGGGCACGTGCGCGATTGTGCTTGGCGCGACGCTTCGGCTGATCGACAGCCCGCAGCATCGCACGCTGGTCGGCCTCGGCTATCCCGATTCCTTCGCTGCCGCGGATCACGTGCCGGCGATTCTCGAATCGTCGCCAATTGGACTCGAAGGCTTCGAAGGCGGCATCATCGACGGCCTTCAGCACAAGAACGCGCCAAACCTCGAATTGCTCCCCACCGGCCGCGGCATTCTGCTCGTCGAGTACGGGTCGAACAATGCTTCTGACGGTTGCGAGGCCGCCCGGCAGCTCGTTGAACGGCTGTCGAATTTGCCAGGTGCTCCATTGAGCCGCATCTATAGCGCTGCGGAAGCCAAAGCCGTGTGGAAGATTAGAGAGTCCGGGCCCCGCATGGCGTCTGCGGTCCCGGGATCGCTCCCCCGTTGGGAAGGGTGGGATGACGCCTCAGTCGCGCCGGAGAAGCTTGCACCGTATCTGCGTGAGCTACGCGGATTGCTGGACGAATATGGGTATCAGGCGGCGTTCTACGGACACTTCGGCCACGGCTGCATTCACATGCAGGTGAGCTTCGACTTCGAGACCGAGCACGGGATTCGACGATACGAGGAATTCATCAATCGCGGCGCCGATCTCGTCATCCGCTACGGCGGATCGCTGTCGGGGGAGCACGGCGATGGGCAGTCGCGCGGGGCGCTGCTGCCGAAGATGTTCGGCCCCGAGCTCATGGCGGCCTTCGGAGCATTCAAGGCCGCGTGGGACCCGGCAAACCGGATGAACCCGCACAAGCTGATCGACGCCTATCAACCGACAGAGAATTTGCGTCTCGGCGCGGACTATCATCCGGCCCAGCCTGCGACGTTTTTCTCGTTTGCCGACGACAAGGGTTCGTTCACCAAGGCGACGATGAGATGCATCGGCCTTGGCGAATGCCGCAAGCACGATTACGGAACCATGTGCCCGAGCTACATGGCGACGCTCGAAGAGCGCCACAGCACGCGCGGCCGAGCGCGCCTCTTGTGGGAGCTGCTGCAGAACGAGGTTCTCGAGGACTCGTGGAAGAGCGAAGAGGTGAAAGAGGCGCTCGACCTCTGCCTGTCGTGTAAGGCCTGCAAGTCGGAATGCCCAACCAACGTCGACCTCGCGACCTACCGCGCGGAATTCCTGGCCCACTACTATCAAGGGCGCCGCCGTCCGCTCGAAGCATACGCGTTCGGGCTCATCGACAAGTGGGCCGCGCTCGGATCCGCGACGCCCGCGCTTGCGAATCTCGCGATGAGCCTTCCGGGCGTCACCACCATCGTGAAGCGCACGCTTCATCTTGCGCCGCAGAGAGAGATGCCCAGGCTCGCCCGCCAAAGCTTCTCGAAATGGGCGCGCTCCGCGAACGTGCCGATGCCGGGACAGCAAGGCGGCGGCCGCGATGTCATTCTCTGGGCCGACACTTTCAACAACTACTTCCACCCGGCCACGAGCCGCGCCGCGCTCGAGGTGCTGAAAGCGGCAGGTGCGCGCGTGACCGTTCCACGCGAGCGGCTGTGTTGCGGGCGCCCACTCTACGATTTCGGCATGCTCGATCGCGCAAAGGCGTACCTGCAGCGCGTGATGGATCATCTCGCGCCACAGATTGATGCCGGCGTGCCGCTGGTCGTGCTCGAGCCAAGCTGTGCGTCGGTGTTTCGCGATGAGCTCAGAAATCTATTTCCAGGCGACCGGCGCGCCGACACGTTGCGCAAACAGACGTTCCTGCTGAGTGAATTTCTCGAGCGGCAGGCTCCTGGCTTCCAGGTGCCGCGCCTCGAGCGGAGCGTGCTTCTCCACGGCCACTGCCATCACAAGGCGCTCATGAAGTTGACCGACGAGGAGTCGTTGCTGAGGAAAATGGGCGCCAAGGTGACGTCGCCCGATGCCGGCTGCTGCGGCATGGCTGGGCCGTTTGGCTTCGACGCCGGCAAGTACGAAGTATCGAAGGCGATCGGCGAACGCGTCCTGTTGCCGGCCGTACGCACCGCCGCGCCCGACACGCTCATCGTGTCAGACGGTTTCAGCTGCCGGGAGCAGATTCAGCAGGGAACGGGACGCAAGGCGCTGCACCTGGCGGAAGTCATGCAGCTTGCGCTCAGTAACGAAAATCGAAGAGCGAAAAACGAATAAAGCACGTCGTCTCGACGCAGAGGCGCAAAGCCGCAGAGTGGGCACAACGCTCTCGTAGTGCCGATCTAAAGGTCGGCACTACGAATGGGAGGGTTAAAAGTCGGCATACGAAATGGCAAGGTGAAGCCCGCAACGTCAAAAATCACAGAAGCGAACGTATTTCTCCGCGTCTCCGCGTCTCTGCGTTGGGTCTTCGCTTTTCGTTTCTCGTTTTTCGTTGTTATGCCTCTGCACTCACCGCGGCAATAGTCGCTTTGATGTAACCAATTGCGAACGCGAAGCCCTGCATGTGATCGGGATCGCCGTCGACATTCGGCACGTGATCCGGCATGAGCATGCCGTCGAAGCCGATTTCTTTGTAGGTGCGCGCGGCTTTCAGCATGTCGACGCTGCCGTTGTCGATGAAGGTCTCGCGGAAGTTCAGGTAGCCGCCTTCGATGTTCCGGAAGTGCACGCTGAAGATCTTGCCCTTCAGACTGCGGATCACGTCGTAAATCTGCTCACCGGGCTTCTCCAGTTGCTCGGACACGGTGCCCTGGCAGAAGTTCAGGCCGTGATAGAGGCTTTCCTTGATCGACACGAACCGCTTCAACCCTGCCGGTGTCGCAAGGGGTACTTCGGCAATGCCGCGGTAACCCTTCGGCACACCTGGATCCTGCGGATGGCAGCCCATCCTCACCTTGTACTCCTCGGCAACCGGCACGACGCGCTCGAGGAAGTAGGTGATGCGCTCCCAGTAGGCGTCGGCACTGACGTTGCCGGCGATCGTCGGCTTGTCTTTGTTCTCGTCCTTCGCCAGCACGAATTCGCTGTACGTCGACGGGCCCCGTCCCTTCACGCGGCCTGAGCGCGGAATTCCGAGAATCGTGAAGTTGTACTTCACAGCGAAAATCCCGGCCTTGGCGCAGTTGCGAATCTGCGTGCAGATGTCTTCGATGTTGCGATCGCGTTCCGGGCTCTGCCCGAGCATGATCGCCGGCATCTGCGCGCGATCGATCGACGCAGACGTCATCGTAATCGGCATCATGTCGAGCGAAATACCGTACGACTCGACGCGCTCGCGGTGCTTGGTCAACGCCTCGACGGACCATTTTTCGTCGAGCTTTGCAGATGGCATCTCGCCGCAGATGTTGTTGCAGCCAAAGGCGGCCATCGCCTTGAGGATGGCGTCCGAATCGCCGTGCTGCGTCCCGACCTTGAACTTCACCTTCGACGCCGGCGCGGCCGGTTTTGCCGCAGCGGCCGGCGTTCGCGCGACCTGCGCGGAGACGAGCGTTTCAGCAAGTGCGCCGGCGGAAATTCCGCTGCCCGCAAGCCGTACGAATTCGCGGCGATCCATCGTGACCTCCTGTATCTACTGAACGAGTGAACTACTGAACTATAGATCTAGAGATCCTGAGATCTCCAGATCCTTCGTTACACGGGCGAGCGGTTAATCTGCGAGCGCCTTCCCCTTCGTTTCCATGACCCACGGCATGACAAGCAGCCCAAGAAGCGGGACGAAGCCGACATAAAACAATACCTCGACCGCCCCGCCCAACGCGCCGGCGCCGCGCGACGCGATCGCGCCCACAAGGAACGGACCCGGGGCCGCAATCAGGCGGCCGGCGTTGTAGCAGAAACCCGCGCCCGTTCCGCGCAAGCGCGTCGGATACAACTCGGGGAGATAGTAGGTGAACGCCCCGAACACGCCGAAGACCGACAAGCCGATCGGGAAATACATGAACAACCGCGCGCGAGGCTCCATCGGAAGCCCGAACGCCGCAAGCACGGACAGGCCGGAGGCCAGGAAATAGATGGCGAACATCATCCGGCGTCCCAAATACTTCGAAGCCGGCACGGTGAGCAGTGTGCCGATAAGCCCGCCGATGTTGAACCAGTTGCCTGCGGTCTGCTTCCAGCTTTCGACGAGCGCGGTAGCCTGAACCGGCGGCAACCCCGCTGCCGCTTCCGACGCAAGGCCGGTTGCCACGACCGAGATGAACGCGTTGCAGCTCCACCAGGTGATCAACGCCACCACTGCCATCAGGAGACCGCTGATCGTGATCGCCCGATATTGCGGCGCGAAGAGCTCCGCGAGTCGGGGAGGCGCCGCATGAATGGCCGCGTTCTTCCAACGCTCGGGCTCCTTCACGAACAATCGCACGATGAATGCCACGGCCGCAGGCAACAGGCCAAAGAGAAACACATACCGCCACGCCACTTCAGGACTGCCGGCGAAATAGACCCCCTGAACCTGATAGGTGACGATGGTCGCAAGGAACAGTCCGACGGGCGCAGCGGTGTACAAGAGCGCGCCCGCTTCGACCCGGCGATGTTCGGGAACGACCTCGGCAACCATGGCCGCACCCGCCGCCCACTCGCCGCCGATGCCGAGCGACGCGATGATGCGAAAGAATACGAGCGTCGCCATGTTCGGCGCGAACGCACACGCGGCCGTTCCAATCGCGTACATCATCATCGTCAACAGCAGCGTGCGTGTACGGCCCAGGCGATCGGCGACACGGCCGAATATGATCCCACCGACTGCCCATCCGATGAGCAGCAGCGACGTCAGGATCCCGGTCCACTGCAGCGTCGCGGATCGCGCGGCGGGAGTGCCGAGCGGGATATCGAGCAGCACGGGGACGGCGTTCGGCGCGACGTAGTTGAATAGCAAGCTGTCAAAAATGTCGAATCCCCAACCCAGCCAGGCAGCAAACAGCACCGTCCACTGGTAAGCGTTCATGTCGAGTAATGTTCGTCCAGCCGGAACCGTCGCGGACTGGGCTTCACGGCGCTGGGCGACCTCACGTTCGATCACGCGGCATTCCCCTTTTCGCGTCCGGAGCGCCGGACGCGTGAAACTGGCTTGAGTTCAAGGATTCTAATACCTTATCTACCGATGACAAAGACCCGTCTCGAGGCGTTCAGCGACGGCGTTATCGCCATCCTCATCACGATCATGGTGCTCGAGCTCCACGTCCCGCACGAGGTGACGTGGGAGGCGCTGGGACCGCTGGTTCCGATATTCCTGACCTACGTGCTCAGCTTCGTATTCGTCGGCATCTATTGGAACAACCATCACCACATGCTTCACGCAGCCGATCGCATCAACGGCAAGGTGCTCTGGGCCAACCTGCATCTGCTGTTCTGGCTTTCCCTCATCCCCTTCGTGACCGGCTGGATGGGACAGAACCACTTCGAGCCCATCCCCTGCGCCGCCTACGGGATCGTCATGCTGTTCTGTGGGATGGCCTATTACGTGCTCGCTCACACGCTGGTCGCGGCGCAGGGCGTCAACTCGAGGCTCGCGCGTGCGATGGGACGTGACTACAAAGGAAAGCTGTCGGTGATTCTCTGGGCTTTGGGGATTGCTCTCGCGTTCGTCAATCAGTGGCTCGCCATCGCGATCTACGTGGGTGTCGCCCTCATGTGGCTGGTACCCGACAACCGGATTGAAAAACACCTCCACGCGTCGTCGCTCTAGTGGCCTCGATCGTTCATGTGGAGCGGCGTCTTTTTGACGACACCGCCTTCGACGTCCGAGAGCGCGTGCGACACGATGAATGCCGCCGAGTCGATGCCGCGAGCGATCGCTTTGATCTTGCCAATTTCGAGCCGCGTGACGACGCAGTAGAGGATGTCCTGCTCGACGTTGGTCAGCCCGCCCCTCCCGCGATAAACGGTCACGCCGCGGCCCAGGATGCCGGTAATGGCGTCGCGAATCTCCGCGCTCTTCCCCGACACGATCGTCATGGCCGTGTACTCCTCGATCCCGTGGATCACGAAGTCGAGCGTTCGCGCCGCGGTCAGATACGTAAGGATGGAATAGAGAGCCGCTTCGACACCGAGCACCGCCATCGCGACGACGAACAAGACGACGTTGAACGCGAGGATGGAGTCGCCAACCCGCAGCACCGTGCTGCGCTTGCTAATCAAAAGAGCTGCGATCTCGGTGCCATCGAGCACCGCCCCGCCGCGCACGGCGAGGCCGATGCCCGCGCCGAGAAAGAATCCGCCAAATACGGCGTCGAGCAGGCGATCCTGCGTCACGGTCGGGTACTGCACGAGCGCGAGGACGGTAGCAAGCGCGCAAATCGCCAGCGCGCTGCGGATGGCAAACGCCGCTCCGAGGTATCGGTGCCCGAGGATGACGAACGGCCCGTTGATGACCGGAAGCCAGAACGCGAGCGGCAAACTCGTGACGCCGGCGAGCAGCAGCGACACACCCGTCACACCACCATCGATGAACCCGCTCGGCAGCAGGAATCCCTTCAGGCCAAGGCCGGCTGAAAGGATGCCCAGCAGAATGAGGAAAGCGTTCAGGAGCTCGTGCATATGCGGGTGAATTCTCGTCTCAACGCGACGACGCCAAGACGCAAAGAATTTTTCTTCTTTGAAGAGAAGTTCCTTAGCGGCTTTGCGGCTTTGCGTTGAGACAGTCTACTTTTTCCCGCCAGATTCGCCGTAGTTCTTCTCGCCGGCTTCGATGCGCGTGCGGAGTCTGTTCTGCTCGGTCGGCAGCGGGCACGTCGTGTATGGGTTGTACGCGCACGGAGGGTTTACCGTTTTGTTGAAGTCGAGGGTCAACTTGCCGTTGACGGGCGCGTCCGTATAGAGAAAACGCGCGGCGGGATAGGTCTCACTCTGACTCGTCAGATCGCGCAACACGAACCAGAACTGCGGATCGTCCGGCTCGGCGAACGGCTCGAGCGCGTATTCCTGGCCCTTCAAGGTGAATTTCACCAGCCCGGGAATCGGCGTCTTGTCGCTGTCGCCCACCAGGCTCGCGACGTCCACGATCTTCGGCTTGTCGAAGGGTGTGTAGGTCGCCTCGACGCGATAGGCCGGATCGATGGGAAACCATCTCAAGCCGGCGAAGTTTTTTCGTAAGGCGCTGTTCTGATCGCGCAAACGAATCGACAGACGATCGCCGCTGTTGTGCACCCAGAACTGCAGATCCTTTCCGAGCATCAGGCGGTCTGCCGGGCCAGGGACGTCGGACTTCACCTGCATCGTCGTCACGGGCTTGCCGTCGAGCTGAAACGTCACGCCCGGCGCCGCCGTCACGGTCACCTTGCCGTCGCGCACGTCGAACGCGCCCGCGCGCGGCGGGGCGCTCGCGGGAAAGACGATATCGCTCAACGGGTCTGAGCCGAACGTGGTGTGGGGCTGGGTGAGGAACCAGAGGCCGGCAATAGTGAACCAACCCGCATTTCCCGTGAGGTTCGCCTCGCGGTCCTGTCGAAACTTCGTGATCTCGGCGATATACGGATCGGCCGGCGCGGCCGCTTTGGGCGGCTCCGCCGGCGGATTCGATGCAGGATCGTCCTCGTTCGCGCAGCCGCCCGCGACGGCGAGAACGGCCGCAGACATACACAGCGCAAGAACGCTCGTTCGGGTCATTTCAGAGCTATACTGCCCCGAAATCCGACGTGTGACAAGAAGCGACGAGCGGAGTGGGGCGACAGGCCCCCACGAGCTTGTCGCCGGAGCGTGGCGTGGGACCGCGCCTAATCGTTGAAGTGAGGAGGCCGTTATGGATCGAGCAGTCTCGCGGCGCGTGTTCATTACAGGCGTGGCGGGCGCAGTGGCGGCGTCGCGACTTACGCACGCTCAGGAAGCGCCCACGACTACAAAACGGGTGCAGAAGCTTTACAAGGTGACAGGATCGACACAGCCCAACGATCTCCAGTTCGTGCCCGAGGGACTGTGGGTGCTCGATCAGCTCGACCAGCCGACAAACAAGGCGTTTCTCGTGAAGCCTGAAGACGGCACGGTGATTCGAGAAATTCTGACAGAGGCGCTGCACGCGAGCGGCATCACGTACGGCAACGGGGCACTGTGGATCGGGTCGACGAAGGGCAAGAACGCACAGGACCCGCCAAAGACCATGAAGGTCGATCCGAAGACCGGCAAAACGCTGAAGCAATGGAACACGCCCGGCGCGGGACTCTACGGACGCATGAGCCTCGAACGCGGCGACACGCCGTCCGGCGCACACGGCCTGAAATGGGTCGACGGCAAGTACTGGATGGCAGTTCCGGCGGCGAACAAGGTGTTCCTGATGGAGCCCGAGACGGGCGAGATCGTGCGCAGCATTCCCGGTCCGGGCAGCACGCCGCGTACGCACGGCATCGCGCTCGACAAGGGCGCCCTGTGGGTCATCAACTCGGACGACCGCTCGATTTTCAAGATCGACGCGAAGGACGGCGCGGTACTGGCGAAGATCCAGATCAGCAAGGACGATCCCGTTCCTCACGGCCTCGACATGGATCGGGACGGTGTGCTCTGGTATTGCGACGCCGGGACAGGTTGGATCTGCAAGCTCGTCTGAATTCGAACAGATCAGGAGTTCAGAAGGATTCTTTTCAAGAGAATTCTTCTGGTCTTCTGGTCTCCCGCTGAGCCTTATTTCGGGAAAGGTTTGAGCACTGGCGCGCCTTGTGGCACGGGCGTGCGGGCGGTGTTCAGCACCATCGACTGAAATGTGTAGTACGCGACCACGCCTACCATCTCGATCGTTCCCTGCTCGCCGAAGCGCGCGACTGCTCGCGCGTACGTCGGGTCGCTGACGCTATTGTTCCTCAGCAGCTCGGTACAGAAGTCGTGAATCAGCTCTTCATCCGCAGTCATGCCTGACGGCCGCCGGCCGTCGGCGATCGCGTCGGCGACGTCGCGGCTCAGACCTTCCTTGAGCGCAATCGGATAGTGCACATACCACTCGTACTGCTGCGTGAAGTGGCGTGACGTAATCAGGATGATGAACTCGTTCAATCTCGTCGGGAAGACGGTGCGATAGCGGAGGAAATCGCCCAACGCCATCGCTCGCAGCATGACTTCGGGGCTGCGATGCAACGGCACGAACGGCCCGAAGACATCCTGTTTGCGATTGGCGCGAAAAGCCTCGGCGGCTTTCCGTTGCTCCGCCGTCTGCTTCTCGGCGGGGATTGGCGGCAAGCGATCTTGTGCCATTCCCGGCATCGTAACAAATAACAAGAGAACGGCCACCAGCACGAAGCGTGTCATAACTCTCCTTGGCTCTGGGCTCTGGGCTCTGGGCTCTGGGCTCTGGGCTCTGATTTGGACTTTCGACTTTGGACTTTCGACTTACTTGGTGCTGATAAACCCCGCCCACATCAGCCCACTTCCCTGCCTCGTCTCGACATCGTACTTCCGCAGAAACTCGAGCTTCCCATCGCCGGCCACACGGAACACGGCCAGCGACGCCGGGACGCGCGTCCCGTCCGGTTTGGTCACTGCGTTCTGATTGGCAGCAACAAGCAGCGCCGATTCCGCATCAAGCGTAAACGTTCGCGCGTGCATGCCCCCGCTGTCAATGTTTTGAATGCGAACCGGCTCGCCGGTCTTCTCATCGATCGCATATACGCCAATTGTGTTTTCGCCGCCTTCCCACACCGCCTTGCCGTCGGCGGCAGTCGTACCGCTCGCGCGGTTGCTGATATAGACGAACCGGCCGCTCGGATGAATGTGAATGGCGCCGGTCATCTGTGAGGGTTTGCTCGCCGCCTGGTTGTCGAGCGTGTTCTTGGTGAACACCGCCTTCATCTCGACGGACTCGCCATTGACGATGCGATAGACCTGAAGCTGGTTCTGCCGCTCGAGGTTGAGGAACATGTACGGCTGCGTCGGATGGAAGTCGATGTGCCGGGGCTGATATCCGAATCCGCCATTCGGGGCGATCGATTGGCGGTTGGTCAGGACGCCGTCCGTGTAGCTGAAGATCTTGAGTGCGCCCGGATCCTCGGGCCGGTTCGGCCCCGGCCCGTTGCCGCGCGTGACCATCACGACCAGCTTGTTCGACGGATGCACGCGAATCTGATGCGCGTAAATCCCGCCGTCGAGCGGCGCGGGCTGCGTCACTTCGCTGCCGAGCGTGCCGTCGGCATGCAGATTGTGCACGCTCAAACCGCTTGGATTGTTATAGGCCACCAGCACGTGTGTCGCGTTGACGTCGAGCGTGAGGTGGACCGGCCTGTGACGAATCTCTATCGGCTGCCCATGCGGTGACAGTGCGCCGGTCGCCTTGTCGACTCGGTACGCGGTCACGCCATGGCGATCCCCCTGCATGCCGTTGCTCCACGCGACGTAGACAAACCGCGTCGACGGGTGAGGCCAGACATACTGCACGGCGAACGGCAGGATCGCACTCGATGTTCTTGTCAGCGACCCTCGTGACGCACTGACGGCATAGGTGGACAGCTCCGGACCAACGGCGGCATAAAGAAACAGCGGCGGATTCGGCAATGAGCTCTGTGCCGCGCCGACCAGAACAGCTGCAAGACTGAAGACCGCGAGGAACAAGCGTCTCATGCGATCTCCTATTGAAGACCAAGGAGCCGAGCCGGATTTTGCTTTGCCATCCGATCGAGCTCCTGATCGGTGAACCCCTTCCTGCGTAACGCCTCCATATATGTCGCGTAGCCGTCGGCCGGTAGTGGATTGCCTGCCTGCCCGAGATCGGATGACAGGATGGCGTGTTCGATACCGACCGCACGAATGTCGCTGGTAAGCCGATCGACCTTGGCCTGCGCGTTTGCCGTCGCCAGCGTGCCGCTTGTGAACTCGATGAAGGCGCCCAGCGCCGCGGCCTGCCGCGCCTGCTCGACCGTGAGGGATGTCGGCGCCGACATGCCGTGCGTCGCTACCATGGCGCGGACGCCAACGCGGCGTCCTTCCTCGAACATCAACAGCGCTTCCTGGGCCGATACGTGACCGCTGGCCAGCACGAGGCTGTGCTTCGCGATTGCCGCAATGACAGCTTTCGTTTCTGGCAGCAGCGCCCCGTTTTCCGACACCCTGACGAACTGCGCCTTCGATTTATTCACCCGTATCTGGTTCTCGGCGTCGAACGTCGACATCCACACCATGCGGCCCCAGCCGCCGTTCACACGCACCATGTGTTCGACCGCGTGCACATTCATACCGCCGACGGGCAGATTGAGATCGATGCCGCCGAACACCTCGATTCCGGGCACCGCCTTGCGCGCCAGCATCGCCAGTCCGGCTGTCGGGTCGAAGTGGCTCTTCAGCACGATGGCGCGCATCCCTGTGTCTTTGGCGAACCGCGCAGCCTCGAGACCGTCGAGGGATCGCGGAACGTTATCGGGGTTCGCGTGAACGTGGATGTCGATCGCGCCACGCAAATCCCGCGCGACGTTTGGGCCGGTAGCCTGCGGCACAGCCTGCCGCGCACCGACGGCAACGACGGCCAGCGTGACGACGGCTGCAACAGAAATGATCTTCATGCGGACCGGGATGCTAGCACGTCTACACCAGTGCCAGCACCCTCGCCGGACCTCCTGTGGCATCTTCATGAGTGGGCGCGCCGACGACGACGGTTGCGCCGGATGGAGGCACCGCGGCGAGATTCGCCATCATCTCCACGCCGTACTTCCCGGCGCCGAGCAATGTGACGTGCGCGACGAACTTCTGCGCGGAGGCGGCGTCAAGGCTCAAGGTATCCACCCCCACTGCGCAGATATCGCGCTCGGTGACGAGAAAGCGCGCCGACTCTTCGCTGAAACCGGGCGCATGCATCGTCCCTTTCGCATCGCGGTTGAGAAATCGATCGACGTTGCCGACACGCGCGTCCCATCCGGCATGCATCGCCACGAGTGCACCGGCCGGGATACGCCCGTAGCGTTTCTCCCACTCGAGGATGTCATTTGCCGTCACGAGCGTATCGGGATCCTTGGCGGCGCGTTCGCTGATACGGACGACAACGAGCGGGGCAACAAGCCGATCGATTGAAAGCCGCCCGGCTGGGACTCCCCCGGCCACGAAATGCGCCGGCGCATCGACGTGTGTGCCTGTGTGCTCGTCGAGCGTCACCTCATTTGCCGCGAATCCGTCCTGCGGGATCGAAAATCGTGCTCGAACCTGCACCGGCTTGTATCCGGGGTACACAGGCAGCGCCGGCAAAAACGGGTGCGTCAGATCGATCACGTTGCGAAATCCTTTCGGCAGGCGCACAGGCTGTTGCTGGGCATTGGCGGAGGCGACCGCCGCGCATCCCACAGCGGCGCCGAGGAACCCGCGGCGCGACAATCCCTCGCGCACTCTCGACATCACAAACGGAGCGCACATGAAACCTCCCTGGAAAATGAAATCTAGAAACTAGAATCTGAAAACTGGAATCTTTCTTCGTGCGCGCCCGAGGGTGGATGGAGAAGCCCTTCGTACGTCGGCAAACGCGGCCCGCACCAGGTCCAGAATCGCTGCCGCTTCCGGGCCGGCAGCCTCCCTCACGGTCATTTCCCCTAATTTGTTCAATTTGCAGGCCTTCGGCGTTGGATCCACTGAGGGGAACCGATGATGGCCCTGCTTGCGTCCTATAGAGCGGGACAACTTATGGGCTCGTTGAAACGGCTTATCTGCGCTCTCCGCGGGCATGAGGAGTACCTGCACTTCGAGAAGAATCGGGTGTATCTGGAATGTGTCGCCTGCGGCCACGAGTCGCCTGGGTGGACGATCGACTCGCGGCGGCAGGTCCTGCAATTCCAATCCAGGCGAACGAAGACGCCCGGGCATTCGCTGATCCGAAGAATCGCCTGACGGTCATCACGTACGGATCATGTCGTCCTTTCGACGGCCACGGACAGCCGTACTGCGTCTTTCAGCGTATTGCTGACGAGGCAACCTCGCTCCGCGATCTCGATCAACTTGCGCATCAGGTCGTCATCGGCGTACGTCGCGCTGACGTGCATCGCCATCGACACGAAACGTTCAGGCGAACCGTCGATCGTCCCGACCACTGACACCCGCACGTTCGACACCTCCGCGTCACGTGTTTTCACCGCGGCAAGCAGCGTGCTCAGAAAGCAGCCTCCAAGGGAGATGAGCAAGTACTCCCCACCGCGCAAGCCTCGATCGCTGCCACCCTTGTCGAGAGGACGATCGACGAACACCGTGTGCGTTCGCGCCCCAGCTCGGCCCGTGGACGGCCCAACCTGTTCGACGTCAACACTGATAACTCTCGGCATCTCCTTCGGACTCCTGGACTTTGGACGTTCGACCCAGTTTTTAGATTTTAGATTCTAGATTTGAGATTCTAGATTCCAGTTCCAGTTCCAGTTCCAGTTCCAGTTTCCTACGGAAACTCCCACGGCGTGGTCCGTCGCTTCGTCGCCTGCTCGAATGCATAGGCGATTTCGATGAGCTTCGGTTCACTGCACGCGCTGCCAGTGAAGCTGATGCCAAGCGGCGAACGCTTCGCGTCAAACCCGGATGGAAACGGCGGCGATGCGATGTTCGGCACGAGAGCGAACGGCACAATCACAGTCGGATAACCCGGCTTGGCCGCCACCGCGGCGCCCGTCGATCCGACGAAGACGATCGCATCCAGGCGGTGGCGCTTGATCGCGTCGTCGATCCCCTCAGCGCCGGTCTGCCGTACGTCGGCCGCGCGGTCCGCGAGATAACGAGCACGATCGCGCTCGAGATCGACCTCGTCGGAAATATCGAGCTGAGCCTGACCATATTTGATTGCGCCTTCTGCGCGGTGCGCAAGGTTCCACTCGCGCAGCTCCGTCAGCGTTTTCACCGGCGAGCCCGGGCCGAGCGAAACCAGCCATCGGTTGAAGTCGCGCTTCATCCCATACTTGAAGACGATCGAACAGTCGGTGTCCTTCCCCCTGGCGCCGGCTTGATCGCGACACACCGGCGGCGCCGGCGGAACATCCACCGGGTCGATAACAATGGCGCCGTGCTGCCGAAGCACCGCGATCGCCTCGCTCACCACCTCGCCGTGGCGCGCTTCGTCGACGAAGCCGGAACGAGCCAGTCCTAGACGAGCGCCCGCGAGCGCTTGCGGATTGAGAAAGCGCGTGTAGTCGCCGTTCGGGACACGCGGACACGCTCTCGGCGCAGGATCGTGACGATCCGGCGCGCTGCCTTCAAGGACACCGAGCAGCAGTGCTGCATCTCCCACGGTTTTGGCCATCGGCCCTGCCGTGTCCTGATCGGCTGTGATTGGAATGATCCCGTAGCGGCTGACGCGCCCGACCGTCGGCTTGATCCCGACGAGCATCGTCTGGTTAGCGGGAGTAAGGATGGAACCCGATGTCTCCGTGCCCACATTCGCCGCCCAGAAATTCGCGGCAGTGCCTGCGCCCGAGCTCGAGCCGCCGGCGTTCAATGCGGGCCTGCCGTCTCTCGTGTCTTCTCTCGGATCGGCGCGCGGATCGTAGGGATTGAATCCATAGCCGGCGATCGCGTTGTAGTTCCCCGGCATCCCGGTGGCGATCCAATTGGCCAGCTCGGTCATGTTCGTCTTCGCGATCACAACAGCGCCCGCCTCGCGAAGGTTCGCCGTAATCGTCGCCTCGTATGGCGGAACGAACCCCTTGAACGCCAGCGCACCCCCCGTCGTGGGTAACGCGGTCGTGTGAATGTTGTCCTTGAGCGCGATTGGAATGCCATGGAGCGGTCCGCGAAGCTTGCCCTGCGCGCGCTCCCGGTCCCGCGCATCGGCCTCGTCCAGCGCGCGTGGGTTCAGCGTCATCACGGCATTGAGCCGAGACTCGTACTTCGTAATGCGATCGAGATACTGCTGCACGATGGCACGCGAGGTGATGCGGCCGGAGCGCATCGCGGTCTGCATCTCGCCAATCGTCGCTTCCACTACGGAGAACGGGACCTGTTGGGCTGGCTCTGCGTATTCCACACCGGCAAGCACGAGGAACAGTAACGAAAAACGAAGAGCGAAAAACGAAGAGCGCAGGGACGATTTTGGTCGCGGCATCATGCCTCTATTCGTTGTTCGCTTTTCCTTTTTCGTTGACTCCGCGATACAACCCCAACCCCCGCTGCACCGCCTCATCCCACGCGGACGTCCCGGCAAGTTCGCGCACCGAGAGCGGCTCCGCGGGCGCCACGGCCCCTGGCTGTATCTCTGCCTGGTACCACCCCACGTCGTGCCACTCGCCCATCTTGTAGCCGATCTGACGATAAACGCCGACCGGTGCGAAACCAAAGGCCTCGTGAAGGCCCACGCTCGCCGGGTTTGGCAGTGTTATTCCGGCTGTTGCCTGCCGGTAGCCGAGCGCACGCAGCAGCGCGAACAACGTCGTGTAGAGGGCCCGCCCTGCTCCGCGGCGATGGTGATCGCGGCTTACGTAGATGGCCGTACTCACCGACCAGCGATACGCCGCACGCTCGTTGTGTGCCGAGGCATAGGCGTATCCGATAACCGTGCCATCATCTTCTGCCCGCGGGTCCCCACCCCCACTCGCGCTCGCTCGGCCGCTTCGGGCCTCGCTCGGGCCACAGGCGCGTTCGAGCACAATCCACGGCCGGGCCGCGCCGATCGACGCGATGCGCCGCGCCATCTCATCAGCGGTCGGCGCCGTCTCTTCGAATGAAATGACGGTCCCGTCACAGGTACGGCCCGTAGATGGCCGCAATCGCGCCCGCATCCGCAGCGTTCGCCGCTCGAATATTCGCCATATAGCTTTTTTCGTTCTTCGTTTTTCGTTTCAGTTCCTTCTCGCCCTGCCTTGGTACATGAACGTGAGCGCACGTGGGCCTGCCAGATAGCCGGTCTGCAGGCTCTCGATCGTGAACCCCGCGTCTCGCAACAGATCATCCGTCTTCCGATTCAAATGACAGCCGCCCGCGCATCGACGCCAGACCGGCGTCAGCCGATTTTGCCACTTCCTGACGCCGGCGTCGGGAGACAGCCCATGTTCGATGAAAATCACCGCGCCTCCTGGTTTCAGCACGCGACCCATTTCGCTGAGCGCACCGGTCGTATTGGCGATCGAGCACAGCGACCATGTGACCACGACCGTGTCGACGCACGCGTCCGCGAGAGAAAGCCGATCGGCCTCCTGATTGAGCAGGTCGACGGGAAACGGCGCCGCGGCCGTCATCGAGCCCGCACGTTTCAGTAACTCTGGAGACCGGTCGACGCCGTACAGCTTGGTAACAGCGCCTGTATAGAACGGCAGGTTCAGGCCGGACCCGATGCCGACGTCCAGAACGACGCCGCGCGCCGCCGGTATGTGGGCGGCCCGCAGGCGGGTCATGTCGTCGCGCTTCATGGCGTAGTGAATGAGCCGCGGAAGGACGTAGTGGTTGTACAGGTTCGCCAATTTTTTGAAGAAAATCCAAAATTCCCGTTACCGGTAAAGTTACAAGAAAACCGCCGTATAGGTTTGACTTCAAAAGTCGACGCGCTAGAATTCCCCCACAACCCTTCCACAAGCAGGTCGACTTACGGAGGTATGGAGTATGAAGCAGAGACTCGGTCTGGGGATCCTGCTCGGTCTGGCCGTGCTGTTGATGGTCCCGACAGTGTCTTCGGCTCAGAGCGCGATCGTTGGCTTGTTGACAGACGACTCCGGCGGCGTGCTTCCCGGCGTGTCGGTCGAAGCATCCAGCCCCGCGATGATTGAAGGCTCGAGAACCGTCGTCACCGACAGCCAGGGTCGCTACCGTTTCGAGGCAATGCGGCCTGGCGCTTACAAGCTGACCTTCTCGCTCACCGGCTTCGGCACAGTGGTGCGTGAAGGAGTGGATCTCCCGTCGAACTTCACGGCTACTGTGAACGCCGAGATGAAAGTCGGCTCGCTCGAGGAGACGATCAACGTCTCCGGCACGGCGTCACAGGTTGACGTGCAGCAGGCTACCCGCACGACCACGCTCGCGCGCGACGTCATCGACGGGCTGCCGATTTCGCGCAACGTCATGGGGCTCGCGGTGGTTGTTCCCGGCGTGCGGCCAAACACTCCAGACATGGGCGGCATCCAGACGACCGAACAAGTGGGGTTGCGTGCGCGCGGGCTCGGAGGCCTGGACGGCGATCAGCTCGTCGAGGGCATGTCGATCCAGAGCTATGAAGGCACGTCGTTGAGCTTTCTGGACGACACCCTACAGTCGGAAATGACGGTCAGCACGGCCGCGATTCCGGCCGACACCGCGCGGCGGCGGCATCCGCTTGAACAGCATCCTCAAGGACGGCGGCAACCAGTTCAGCGGATCCGCGTTCATGGGCGGCACCAAGGGAACGTGGGTGAAGGACAACATCGACGACCGGTTGCGCTCGCGCGGCTTGAATGTCGCTAACGGCATCGATCACCTCGAGGCGTTCACCGGATCGCTCGGTGGTCCTATATTGAGAGACAAGCTGTGGTGGATCCTCTCGGCCCGCCATCAGTCAACCGAGACGACGGTCGCGAACGTGCCGAAGTTCGTGACAGCGGCAGACGGCACGCAGTACAAAGCGACGAACGACCTGTACGTGCGTAGCCTGTCGACGCGGCTGACGTGGCAGGCATCGGAAAAATACAAGGTGGCCGGATTCCTCGAGCGGTGGTGGCACAAGAAGGGCCATTCGATTGGCGCCGGCGTCGACCCTCGCGCCGGAGAACAACGCGACCCGCGCAATGCGCACCACGCGATCGGCAACATGAAGTTGACCGCACCGGTCAGCGGCAACTGGCTCGTCGAGGCCGGTTGGTCCTTTGCCGAGTTCTACTGGAGGGGCGGCAGCCCGTCCGGCACGCCGGCCGGAACCGCACACGACTTCCCGTTCACACCGGAATGGTATGCGACCGCGCCCACCACCGATACGGCGCTAAACCGATCCTTCCCGGACAAGTGCATCTACGCGCTCCTCCCGCCGCCGAACGGCTGCACAGGCTGGAACGCCACACGGGAGCAGCGCCAGGAGAGCGTCCACAACGAGGCGAAGTTCATGGCCTCGTACGTCACCGGCTCTCACAACCTCAAGTTCGGTATCGAGAACGACTGGGGTCCCGGCCGACAGCGCAAGAACACGCGCAACGGCCATTTGCAACAGCGCTATGTCAACAATCAGCCGACGACGGTCGAGGTCTTCAACAATCCGGTCATCCAGCCCGCTTATGTCGCGTACGACATCGGCATCTTCGTGCAAGACAGCTGGACGATGAAGCGCCTGACGATCAACCCGGGCCTGCGCGTGCAGTGGGTCGAGACGGGCATGTACGAAAGTAGCATGGCGGCAGGGCGGTTCGCACCCGCCCGCTTCATCGAAGAAGAGAAAGGGCTCATCGACTTCGGGACTGACTACTCGCCGCGTTTCAGCGCGGTTTACGACCTCTTCGGCGACGGCCGCACGGCGTTGAAAACCAGCTGGAGCAAGTACTACCGCAACTACGACGGCGATATCGCAGCCAACGCCTACGGCCGCGCCGGCGAGCGCAGCGAGATGCGCACATGGCTCGACCGGAACCTCGTCTCCGACAGCAATAACCCATCAGGGGCTGCGGGCCTTTGTCCCGGGATCAAAGTCCTGCCGACCGATTGCGACGGCGTTGCGCAGGACAACGAGATCGGACTGAGTCCGAGCAACGGCGCGTTCGCGAACCCTGACAGACCCGATCGCAAACCGCTGAATCTCGAGCGCCAGTACAACAACGAGTTCACGGCCGGTGTGCAACACCAGGTATCTCAGCGCCTTGCAGTCGGCGCGATGTTCTACAAGCGCAAGATCGCCGACCTGGCGTTCCAGGATCGGTTGAACATCGCCGAAACCGACTACACACGGTTCGAGACGCCGATGCCGGACGTCTCGAGGGATCCAGACGTCGCCGCGGTCCTGAAGGCGGGCGAGATGGTTCCGGTCTACAACCTGAATCCGGCCAAGCTGGGCGTCTTCAATGTGGGCGTGGTCGATCGCAGCGATACGACCAACGACACGCTCTATACCGGTTTCGAGGCGTCATTCAACGTGAGACTTCCGGGCGGCGCGATGCTGTTTGGCAGCTGGACGGCAGAGCACACCCTCCAGCGGTGGTGCGATAACGACGACGACCCGAACGGGCCAACGACGACCGGACAATTCAACCCGACGGCCGCCACGACGGGCGTGGATGCTCCGTTGGGAGGCCGCTACTGCGACCAGACGCAGTTCGACTACCCGTTCATCCAGGAGATTAAATTCGCGGGAAACTACTCATTCCCGTACTCGATCGACGTCGGTGCCGTCATGCAGAGCTATGGCGGCCAGGAACGGGTGATCACATGGGCGCCCGAACAGGCACGGTTCCCGAACAACCAGCGCACGCAGGCGCAGACGTTCATCCTGTCGCCACCCGGATCGGTCTTCTACGATCGCTGGAACCAGCTCGACATCAACGTGAAGAAGAACATCCGGCACAACAACAACGTGCTGACGTTCCAGATCGACATCTTCAACGTCCTGAACGCCAACGCCATTCGCCAGGCCAACAACTCCGTTGGCGCGAGTCTCGGCAACGCCACGACGATCATGACGGGGCGCTTCCCGCGGCTGGCGGTGAACTACAGATTCTGACCACGAAGGCACGACGTCACGAACAGAACACCACGAAGAGACTCGAAGGGGCAGGAGGCGTGAGCCTCCTGCCCTGGATGACCATAATCTCCGTCACGGTTGTCTGAGGCTCACGAAACAGCGACAATTGTGTTAGATATTGCAGGTTACTGAATGAAGGAGGCGAGGGCCTGCGCCTCGTCGTCGTAATTCGGGAACGGCTTCGCGAGGTCGGTCACGACCTACAGGTGCCGCTCGGTCGGATTGAACAGTCTGAGGGAGCCGCCGGCGTTCCTGATGAGGGAGTGAGCCTTGGACCAATTCGCCCACGCCGTCGCTGTCGACCGCCGCACCACAGACGCATGGACATAAATGTCTGGAAATATCCGGTATCCCACATTGCCGTCTGATGAGCGCGCTGATGGCTTGTAACCCTTCATGGCCAGTTGGCCCCACAAGTGAGGTGTCACGCCGTACGTGCCTCGAACTCCAGGCCCATGGAGTACTCTCTTGCTCCAGCATCTTTCACGTGGCGCACGAGCTGCAAAGCCTCATTGACAACCTGCACGTCGAATACAAGTCTCTGACCGAAGGCAAGGTCGCTAGCTACATCCCGGAGTTGGGACGGGCGAACCCAGAGCACTTCGGCGTCTGCGTGGTCACAGCGGATGGACGTGTTTTCGAAGCGGGTGACTGCGACCAGCCCTTCACCATCCAGTCGATCTCCAAGCCCCTCACCTACGGGATGGCCCTCGAAGAATTCGGGCAGGACCGTGTGTGCCGGCACGTCGACGTGGAACCGAGCGGTGACGCCTTCAACTCCATCGAGCTGCAGAATGGGACGAATCGCCCGCACAATCCCATGGTAAATTCCGGTGCCATCACCGTGACCGCGCTGCTTCACGAGCGGTACGGTCCGGAGACTTTCCAGGCCGTCCTCGATCGTTTCAGCGTTGCCGCCGGCCGTCCGCTCGAGATGGATGAGGCGGTTTATCAGTCCGAGCGCCGGACGGGTCATCGCAACCGCGCGATAGCGCACCTGTTGCTCAACTTCGACCTCATGCCGGCGGACGCCGAAGCCGCACTCGATGTCTACTTCAGGCAGTGCTCGATTCTCGTCACGTGCCGCGATCTCGCATCGATCGGAGCGACTCTGGCCAACATGGGCCGGAATCCGTTGACCGGAGCGTTCACGTTCGACATTCAGAGCGTCAAGCGCATGCTGTCAGTGATGTTCACGTGCGGTATGTACGACTACTCGGGACAATGGGCATATCGCGTCGGAATACCGGCGAAAAGCGGTGTCGGCGGTGGCGTCATGGCGGTTGTGAACCGGCAGATTGGCATCGCGACCTACTCACCGAGGCTTGATTCCTACGGCAACAGCCGCCGCGGCATCGAAGTGTGCTCGGAGCTTGCGTCACGGCTGGGCCTTCACGTATTCGACTGCCTGAACGTGGGCTCAAAGTTCCTCGGGGCAATCCTGGAGTAGGTGTATCTCACCGCCACGGCGCAACGACGCTAAAAACTTTATCTCTCTAGAAGAAATCACGTCGCGTCGCAGCGTCGTAGCGGTGAGTCTCATGCTGGAACGCTGCGCTTCCGTCAGTCGCCGCCGCCACCGGCTCCCGGAAGGCGCACGTCGTATCCCTTCAACTGCTGAATCACGTAGCCGTGAACCTCCTCCAACGTCTTGAACGGGCTGTTGGAATGCCGCTCGAGGTCGAACGCCATGTCACCGGGGCCCCATGAGATCCAGTCGATACCCGGCTTGACGATGTTGCGGGCGTTGAGCGCGCCGCGCAGCGTCTCAATCTGAAAACCGAGAAGCCCGTTCGCGTTCCACCACTGTGAATACTGCAGACGGTCGGCCGGCGGTTTCTCGCGGAATCTAAACTCTCCGCCCCAGCTGCGGTTGCCAATGGGCGGGTAGTAAAAATTGCTGAGGGCCTCGTCTGCTGTCGCGACCTCTTCGACCAACGGAACCATGACGGCAAGTACGCCCAGGTCCGCGTAGCGGCCCGTGAGGTACGCCAGCTTGGGATGCTGGATCCGAAGCTGCACCCCGGCTCCCAATTCCTCCGCTACCTTGCAAAAGCGGACGAGCTCGCGCTCATCTGAATTCGGCCGGTGTTGCGCGTCGAGGCTGAAAAGGTCGACGCCGCCGTTCTTCTTGATCATCTCCTGCATCTGGGCGCGTGTCGTCTCGAGCGTCGCGGCGGCCGATCGGATCTGCTGCCCCGTGTGCATCTTCTCCTTCAGCGAACCGGGAGCCGGCTTGAACTGGCTCCAGCTCGGAGGCGCCTGGGCAAACGCGGCTCGAGCGGACGCTGCCATTCCCAGCACCGACATGCCGAAAAGTCGACGATTCATCACAGCGCTCCTTTCGCCCTACTTGGCCTGGTTCGGCCGCAGGGTCAGTTTCTGCACACGCCAGCTCGTGAGCTCGCCGACATACAGCTCGTTTTCATTTCTGCAATCGATGCCGTGCACCGTGCTGAACTCTTTCACCAGCCGGCCGGCGCGCCCAAACCTGCCGATCACACGGCCGTCGAGCTCCATCTTGTAGATCTCGCCGTCCTTGTCGAACTCGCGCGGGCCGTTCGAATTCGAGCTGTACAGATATTGGTGGGAACCCGGCGTGATGCACAACGTCCACGGTGTGCCGACGTTGATGAACTGCGTCTTGAACATGCCGTTGTTGTCGAACACCTGAATGCGCCGGTTGTCGCGATCAGCCACGTACAGATTGCCTTGCGCATCGGTCGCCAGCGAGTGCGGAACGTTGAACTGACCCGGTGCGGTGCCCTGCGACCCCCACGACTTGACGAACCTGCCGTTCGAGTCGAACTTCGCGATGCGCGAGTTGACGTGACCATCCGCGATAAAGATGTTGCCTTGCTTATCCCATGCGACGTCGGTCGGCCGGTCGAACTCGTCCCCCTCGACACCGATGCCGACCGGGCCCGTCGGCTTCGCAACGGTGCCCATGCTGTTGACGCGATCCATGTTGGGCATCGGCAGATATTCAGGCGTGCGGCCGAGCACCATCTGAACCTTGCCTTGCGGGTTGAACTTGACGACAGTGCCGGCCCCCTCGTCGACCGTCCAGATGTTGTCCTGCGGATCAACGCGAACGGTATGCGCGAACACGAACCCGTACAGTCCCCGGCCGATCTCGCGCAGATATTTGCCGGTCTGGTCGAACTCGAAGAGCCTCGCGGCGCCGTTGCCTCTGTGAAAATGACGTTCGGTGCCGAGCGTCAGCTCAGGCGATCCGGTTCGCGTGTACACGAACAGATGTCCCCGGGAATTGGTCGCGACGCCTGCTGCTTCGCCGATGTAGATATCGTCGGGAAGCCCTTTCAATGGGTCGGCGGAGTCATAGGGAATTTCAACGATACGAAGCTGCGCGGCGAGGGAGCTGCCGATCGCCAGAACGGCCGCCGTCAGAACCACACGCTGGAAACATCGTCTCATTGAATCCTCCGGAGCGCTCATTTGACATTCGACGTCCGCGCTGGACCCGTCGCACCAAGGATGAACTTCTGCGCACGCCACGCCACGATTTCGCCGACCAGAATCTCGTTTTCGTTCCGGCAGTCCATGTCGTGCACGGTCGACAGCTCGCCGAGCGCCTTGCCGGATTTGCCGAACTTGCCGACGACTGTGCCGTCGAGCTCCATCTTGAAAATCTCGCCCGTCACCGCATTCACCGACGCCAGGTTCTGGTCAGGGTTCGTGTTCGAGCTGAAGAGATACTGATGGGGTCCGGGAGTGATGCACACCGCCCACGGTGCGCCGACGTGCTCGTACATCGCCCGCAGCGTCAGATCGTTGCTGAAGACCTGAATGCGACCGTTGTTACGATCGCCGACGTAAATATTTCCCTCCCTGTCCGCCGTGATCGAATGCGGAAGGTGCATCTCGCCGGGCTCCCGACCGCGCGTGCCAATGGTGGATGCCACGAATCGGCCGTTCTTGTCGTACTTGATCGCGCGGCTGTTGTTATATCCGTCTGCGACGAAGATATTGCCCTGCGCGTCGGTCACGACATCGTTCGGCCGGTTGAACGCATAAGGATGCGGCGGCGGCATTGGCTCAAACGCCGGCCCGAGACCTTCGAGGGATTCGTGACGACGGCCGAGGATCATTTCGGGCCGCGCCGTATTGGGGTTCCACTTGATGACTGTGTTCGTGCCCTCGTCGACGGTCCAGACGTCGTCCTGCGCGTCGACGTACACACCATGCGCCATCGTGAAGGCATATGAATTCCGTCCGATCTCCCGCATGAACGTGCCGCTTTGATCGAACTGGTACAAGTGCGATCCGTCTCCGAGACGCGTGAAGATGTACATCTGTCCGCGTGAATTGCGCGCGATTCCCATTGTCTCGCCGAAGTACATCCCTTCGGGTATCTTCAGGAAGTTCGGGTCCGACGTCCACGGAATCTGCGGCGCTGTCGGAGACGCGAGCGCGTGGCGGAAGTTGGCGCCCTCGGCGGGTACAGGTTTCAGAACGTTATTTGGTCGCGCACCTTGCACCGCGACGGGCGAAGTGCCCGGCTGCGCTTGCTGAGCTTGAACGCTCGCCAGCACCAGCAGCCCGATGCACCAGGTGCAGAAGCTTCGTTTCATACACACCTCCGAAGGACCGACTACAGATAAATGGATTTCTATCACGTTTCCGGAGTATTCGCCGGGCTGATCATCAATCGTGGAAGAGACGCCGCGCGTCTTTTTTCAAAATCAGTGGCGCACTGAATTCATGCCCACACCCCCCACGAGGAATCGGAACAGGAACGAGGAACCTCGCGCCTTGCGCACAAAATAGTCTTCCATCATGAGATACCTTGACTTGACCTACCTCGTGTGCAGAATTCGAAGAATCGACCGAAAACTGTGGGCTCTTCAGGGGAGGTTCCATGCTGAATCGCCGGGAGTTCATCGGTGCAGCTTGCGGTGTCGCGCTGGCTTCGAGGGCCACGGCCTTACCTTCCGACCAGTTCAGATGGGCGATGAGCAGCCACATGTTCACGCCGTTGAAACCGCATCCTGAAGCCGGCATCCACGTCGCGGCCCGGTTCGGCTTCCACGGAATCGAACCCTGGGCGAACGAACTGCAGCTGTATCTCACACAGCCGCCTCAGGTCTTCAAGAAGGTGCTCGACGAGGCAGGGATCGGGATTTCATCAGTGGCAAGCGGCGGTGAATATTTCGACTCGTCGAAGCTGCAGGCGACGTTCGACAGCCACAGCGCCAACGCGAAATTCGGCGCGTATTTCGGCGTCAAGGCACTGAAGGCCAACCTCAGCCGCCGCCTCGGCCAGGAAGATCTCAGCTCCGGAAACGCGAGGATTCTCGCCAGGAACCTCAACGAGGTCGGTAAGCGCACGCTCGAACACGGAGTCAAGTTCGCGTTTCATCCGCACGCCTGGACGATGGCCGAGCGGAAGGCCGAAGTCGAGATGATCCTGGAGATGACCGATCCCGATCTGGTGTTTGTCACCCTCGACACGTGCCATGCGTCGGTGGGCGGCTTCGATCCGGTGACGTTCGCCAGGGCGCACTACTCACGAATCGCGCATTTCCATTTCAAGGACACGCTGCCGGTCTGGAGCGCCGGAAAAGGATGGCGCGGTCCGGCGCCGACCAAGGAAGAGGAGGCCGCGATGGCGAAGAAACTCGGTCTGCCACCGACGCCGGACGCAATCTATCAGCGGCTCGGAACCGGCGGCGTGGACTTCCCTGCGCTCATCCAGGTCCTTCGGGACCGTCGCTACGACGGCTGGATCAGCCTCGACTTCAACTACGTCGACATGCTGCCGGGTGTGACCATCGAGCAGGACATGGCCGCGCACCGCAAGTACCTCGTCGAAACCCTGCACGCCTCTCTGACCCCCATGAAATAGCCGGGCCGGCCAGGGGACTTCACGCCGAACGAACGGAATAGGGAGAACTCACATGATGCTGCCTCGAACGATTCTTATCAGGTTGCTGGTGGCGCTCCTTGTCGGCTTCATTGCCACCTTGGTGAGCGCGGTTTCAGCGTCGGCGCAGGTTGCGGCGGCAACGGCGACGATTCACGGACAGGTGACCGACGAGAGCGGTGCGTCACTCCCGGGGGTGACGATTACGCTCCGAAGTCCCGCGCTGCAGGTGCCGCAGATGTCCGTCGTCAGTGACGAACGGGGCGAATACCGCGTCACGCCGCTGCCGATCGGCATGTACACCATAGACTACGAGCTGTCAGGGTTTCAGACACTCCGATTGAGTGAGATCCGCTTGACCGCGGGATTTTCGGCGAAGCTGGACCAGTCGATGAAAATCGGCGCGCTGGCCGAGACGGTCACCGTGTCGGGCCAGACGCCGTTGGTGGACGTCACGCAAGCGTCGACAGCCACCACCCTTGAAACAGAAGCCCTCGAATTGATCCCCTCCGGGACGAACGGCATCGTGGGCTTCCTGGCCTTCGTTCCTGGAGCTCAGGCGAACATCGAAGTCGGCGGCTCGGCCATCACCGACACGAACATCTTCGTGTCGAACGGACAAGGCGGCGAGCTGTGGTCGCTGCTCGAGGGCGTCTTTGCCGCCGCAAGTCAGACCAGCGCAAGCGGCACGCACTACAACTTCAACGCGATCGAAGAGGCGAGGGTGCAAACGAGCGCAAACGGCGCCGACACGCCGAAGCGCGGCATGAGCGTCAACCTCATCACCAAGTCAGGCGGCAACGCCTTTCATGGCGCTGCCGAATACAACTTCACGAACCATGGCTTTGAAAGCGACAACATCACAGACGAGCTGCGCCGGCAGGGTGTCGTGTCGGCGCCGAAGCTCATCACCCGGAAGGACGGCGGCGGGCAGCTTGGCGGAAAGATCATTCAGGACAAGCTGTGGTTCTTTGCCGACTTGCGCTATCGGCAGGTGAGCAGGGAAATTCCATTTGCCTTCCGCCCTGACGGCTCGGTCATCCCCAGGCCTCAGCATCAGTTTTTCCAGGCGTACAAGGTCTCAGGACAGCTCAATCAAACAAACAAGCTCATTGCGTTCTGGCATCGATACGGCGACCACGAAAAGCGATCCGCCAGCCAGTTCGTGCCGGAGCGCGCGATGGAGCAGAACAATGCCTGGGGAGAAACCTGGAAGCTCGAGTGGCAGGCGACGATCGGCCAGTCCCTCACTTTGTCGGCGCAGCACGGGCGCTTCGAACACGTGAACCAATACACCGGGTTCGCTCCTGGCGTGCCGAGAAGCATCGACATCACGACGTTGCAGGAGGATGGCGACGCGGTGTCGGATGGCCGGTACAGCACCAACGGTCAGATCCACGACCGGGCCGTATTGTCGTGGTACAGGCCGGATCTCCTGGCGGGGAACCATGCCTTCACATTCGGGATCGACTTCATTGACGGCGGGAACGGCGCGACCAATCCGCCGCGACGCAGCGGCGACTATCGGCTTCGATTCAACAACACCGTGCCCTTCCAGATCGATATTTACAACCTGCCGAATGCGCCCGAACTGCGGACGCGCTATTTCGCCGGGTACATCCAGGATTCATGGACGATCAACCGGCGGTTGACCCTGAGCATCGGCCTCCGCGGGCAGAGCGACCACGGATGGGTCCCGGCACAGTGTCAGAGGCTCGGCACGTTCGTCGAGGCATTTCCCGAGAACTGCAACGAGGAAGTTCATCCAAATACCTTCAATTCCTTCACGCCCCGCGTGCATGCGGCCTTCGACGTGACGGGCGATGGCCGTTCGGTGATCAAAGGCGGCTACGGGCAATACGTGCATCTCCGCTCGACCGGAGCGGAGCTCAACAACTTCAACAAGAACGGCCAGCGGACGATGACCTACGACTGGCATGATCTCAACGGCGATCGAGACTACGATCCGGGCGAGGTCAACCTGGATCCGGACGGGGTCGACTTCAGGTCCGGTGGCACGCAGCTCAATGCGTTTCTGAACCCTGACGAGAACATCCCGGGCGCTGAAGAATACTCCATCGCGTTTGAGCGCCAGCTTACGCAAACCGTGGCGGTTCGCGTTGGCGGCGTCTATCTCAAGAACTACAACATCAACCGGAATCTCAACCCACTGAGACCGTATGAGGTCTACACCATTCCGATCTCCAGGCCGGATCCGGGTCCCGATGGAGTCAACAATACGTCTGACGACACCGGTCAGACACTGACGTATTGGGACTACCCGGCTTCGTACCGCGGGGCAAGCTTCGAGGGAACCAAGCTCGTCAACGACGACCCGAAGAACGACTCTACCTACAAGACGATCGAAGTTGCCGCGACCAAACGGCTCTCGAGCGGCTGGCAGTTCCTGGGGTCGTACTCAGCGACGAAGAGACATATTCCATTTGTCGACGGTTCGGCATTGACGCCGAACGCTGAAATCAATATCGCCGATGACACCTGGACCTGGATCGGCAAGTTGTCCGGTTCGTACACGTTCCCCTGGGGAATCTTGAGCGGGGGCAGTTACAGCATCCGCAATGGGGCGCGGCTAGCCCGGCAGGTGCAGATCATCGCTCCGGCGGGTGCATCCATCTCGAACTTGGTAGTGAATGCCGAGCCGATCGGTAGTCTGAGCCTGGAAAACGTGGGCCTGTTCGACCTTCGAGTGGCGAAGCGATTCGGGCTCGGGCTGGGAAAGTCGCTCGAATTGCGCCTCGACTGCTACAACGTGCTGAACGTGAACCCCGTGACGTCAATCGTCACGCGCGCGGGCCCGACGTTCGGAAACGCTACGGCGTCGGCGGACGGCGGTCAGAACGGAACCGGCCTGACACCGCCGCGGATTTTCCAGATTGAGACGCGTTTTACGTTCTAAGGCTCAAGGCGCTGCGGTGACATCGAACGCGATCTGACGGCTGGCAACCTGCCCGAGTCTCGACCGTGCCTGCACGGTCAAGACGTAGCGCCCCGGCGCCAATTCACGGACAGGGACAGCGATGGTGTGCACGTACGCTCCGTTCGCGCCCTGCAGCTCGCTCGATGCGCGCTGGTCGTTGTGCTCGAAGACGACTTTTCCTTCGCGCGACGCGATCGTGGTCGCGATGTCGACGGTGTGCGGTGCCGGGCCGGAATAGTCGTAAACCTCCGACACGACCGAGACGTCGTCGTTCTGCGGGAACGTTCGCAGCGATACCGGTGGAGCGTTCATGATCTTCTGCAGATCGGGGTCCCCGCGCGCGGTGACCGTCGAGGACGCCTCTCTCGACGTGACGAGCAGGCCGCTGATGGCCAGCGGCAGCTTTCGGAAGTCCGGAACATCGAGGTCGTAGCTGACGGTGCCGATCGATCCAGTCGCCGTATCGTGCGCGCCGACCCGGAAGTGATAGCGACCGGCTGGGATATTCAGCCGTTTCAGGAAACGTATCCCCGTTTGCTTGACCCGCGCCTTCGTCTCCGCAGGAAGCTTGAAGGTGAAGGCATCGGTATCGACCCGCGTCTCGCCAGATGCATCGACTGCGACATACGCGAGCTCGAGACGCTGGTTATCGGCAAGCGCAAGATCGCCACCTCGCAGCTCGATGCCCATGACGACCGATGCGTTCGTGCCTGTGCCGATGAACGGCGCTGCAAACAGACGCACCTTCAGGCCGCTCGTGGGCACGGCGCTGTTGAGCGCTCTCTGCAGAGCGGGCGAGACATCGTTCTCCCGCCGGCGATCCGCTTTTGCGTTCGTCTTGGGTACGACATAACCTCGACGAGCACGGATGGTGAGACCTGGCCGGGACGTCCGGACTTCGATCCGATGGAACTTGCCGTCTCTTTTGCTCGACGGAGGATTGTAAGCAAGCACGTAGTAGACGCTGTTTGTGCTGACAATCCGCTCGAATGCGGAAACGAAGTCGTTGGTGTTGACGGCAGCAAACCCGTTGGTTTCCTCGGCAAGGATCCTGAGGCTGTCCTGCGACAGCTGCAGCTCCGTGCGAAGCGAGCTCGTGCCGATACCGGGCCGTCCCGCCGGCGTTGCGTCCGGATCGTCCTGAGCCGTCCTCGGCCGCTGGTCCGCGAAAATGCCGGTCTCGATCGCCTCGTCGGCTATTCCGGTCAGGCCTCGCGGATCGACCGAGTAGATGCTGGCATTCGAGCGGGTCGCCGCCGCAATGGCATCGCGAATACCGTCCAGAATAGACGAAGCACCGCGGTTGTTCATCACGTCGGTGATGTCATAGTCCAGGCCCTCGCTGACGAAGACGATCGTCTTCCGGCGGCCCCGAATCGTGCTCAAGCGTTCTGCAACACTCAGTCAGCGCGCGCGTCGTTGCAAGAGCGTTAGAGGTTCGTTCCGCATCGAAGGGATCAGCGACGGCGCCCGTCGCCACAGATGCGCCGCTGAAAAACTGGTCGTTGCGCGCCATGGTCGCAGATTCAAGCTTCTGTCCCATGAAGCGGTCGACAGCGGCCGAAAGCAGACGCTTGTTGCCAGTGAATTCCTGAGATCCGTTCGAGGGGCCTCCAATATGCACAACCGCCATCAGATCGTTTGCGGCGAGATGGCGGTCTATGAACTGCTGCGCTCCACGCTTCACCCGCTGCGTGCGGTGCGGTGCTGTATGCAGATCATCGAGGACGAGGACATAGACCCGGCCGGCAAATGGACGCTCGTTGCTTCGAACATCGGGCTCCAGGGGAGCGCTGGCGAGCGGGTCAGGTGTCTCTATCGGAATCTCGACGAGCGCGAAACCGGAAATTGATTGCGATTTGCCGTCCTCGAAAATCTGGAAATCCTCCTTCCGAAGGTCTCGCACAACCGCGCCACTCTGGTCGGTCACCAGGGCGTCGACCTCGACATATTCGATTTCCGCCTTGAATGTCGGTGACTGGCCAGACGGCGCGTCGGGGGATTGAGATGCCAGCGGCACGGCAAGGAATCCGCCGAGAGTGACAGCGGTGACAAGACGGAAAGAAATCCGCATGTTGAGTCGGGTCATAGTCAGAAATTGTACGTCGCACCCATTTGAAGAATACGCGGCAGGATGATGCTCGACGGGACGAGATATGTCGAGCCCGACCGCAGATTCCTGCCCGTCACGAAGTTCGTGTTGAACACGTTGAAGAAGTCGAACCGGCCCTCCAACGTGTGGCTCCCTCCGAGACGTATGCGCTTCGCAAAGCGGAAGTCGACCAGATGCGTGTCCGGAAGTCGAATGGTTCCAAGTGGATCGACGTTGAGGACGATCGACCGGATTGTCGTGCCGCCGGTAAACTGGTGCTGGCGTGCCTGCGGGGTTCCCTGACGGCGCTCCCAGTTCGCCGACGCCACAATCTCGAACGGGAGAATATAGCCGCCGGATACCTTCGTCGTGTACTCCCAGAAATTTGCGACCGTGTTGATCTCGGAGTTGGGATTCAGCGCTTGCCGGTCGTCGAATTGAGAATCGGTTTTGGTGAACGAGAGGGAGGCATTGGCCTGCCATCCTCCGGACATTCGCCTGGTGGCGGCGACTTCGAAGGTCTTGTACGTCTGATCTCCCGGCCAGCCTACGAGCATGGTGCCGGCGAACTGTCGCCCGCTCAATGCCGATGGATATTCCCAGTACGTGATGGAGCGGTTCGGGTCGTCTCCTGTGCCGACGCTTCCATCCTCGCCTGGATCCATGCCGGTAATGGGGATGTTGTAGATCTCATAGGGTCGATAGAGCTCCTGCAACCTCCGCAAGTTGAAATTCCTGGCGTACACGGCCGTCGTTCGGAGACCCACGTTCCGCAACAGTTCCCGCTCGAATGTGAGCGACCATTCATCGCTCTTCGGTTGCGGCTCGACAGGATTCGGCACCGCGTCAGTGACACCAGCGATCGATCGAAAGTCCCCTTCGTTCGGATCGAGGTTCACTTCACCGGGATCGTAGTCACGGTTGTTGTTGTTGTCGTGCCAGACCCACGTGGACGTCGCGCGATTGTTTCGATTGGCGGCCACGACTTCGGGGTTCACTTCGCGAAGATTCACGAAGCGGCCATATCCTCCCTTAATCACCGACTTGCCGTCACCGAGCAGGTCGTACGCCAGATGCACACGCGGCACCCAGGAATTCCAGACCCGCATCTGGATCTTCTCCCAGCACTGCGCGGCGCCAAACTGCGACGGCATGTTGCACTGTTCCGGCGCGTAGGCATTGTCGTAGGCGTAGCGAAGGCCAAGACTGAGCGTCAGCCGGCGATTGAAGCTCCACGAGTCCTGCGCGTACAGCCCGAGATAGTGGTTACTGTTGGTCGGCCACACGGGGTAGTTGTACGTCTCGATTTCAAAAGGCGCGCCGGCGTTGAAACGGAGCTGGTAGTTTCCAGCCCCTTTGTCGCCTTGCTTGTGCGGATACCCGCCGAAGAGATAGTCGAAGCCTGTCTTGAGCTGATGTGTGCCTTTGATGAAGTTCGAACCGAAGAAGCTCACGGAACCTTTCGCATGGTTCCGGAAGTAGTCTTCGACACGGTTGTCGCTGAGGTGAGTCCCCGTCACGTACTGGGTTGCCGTATCGATGGTCGAGGTTTTGGCGGTTCCCGTTCCTTCGTAGATCGGCAGGGAGTAGTAGAACGCGTGCTTGTACCAGTTGCCGTACTGGAGCGATGCGACCATCGAGCCGCCTCTCACGTGCTGCCATTCGCCCTTGTACATCGAGACCGGCCCACGATGGATCTCCATCGATTCCGCGGGACGAAACTGGCTCGCGCCCCTCCGCTGGACGTCGAGGGCACCATGATAGAAGACCGTGACTTTATTCTGCTGCGAGACCTGCCACTGAAGCTTCTCAGTGTGGAAGAGTTGGTCGGTTTCGACAAGGATTGGACTGCCGTCGTCGTAGAAGGCGTTCAGAATCTCGCGGTTGTATCCTTCGCTTCGGGCAGACAGGAAGAACCACAACTTGTCGCGGATGATCTTGCCGCCAAACGCACCGCTGTAATCCCACATGCCGTGCAGCGTGGGCACATTCCTGACACCGGCGGCTGTCAGCTCTTCGTCCACGTTTTCGGCCTCGAGCGCATCCGACGATCCGTACGCCACAAGCTCACCGTGCATCTGGTTGCCGCCTGATTTCGCGACCGAGTCGATGAAGGGACCGCGTCTTGGCATTTCGGCGCTGCTGCCGACCGTCTGAAGGCGAGTCGATTCGATCGCATTGAAATCCACGTGGGCACCCTGCACACCGTTGCCTCCGGACGAGGCAAACATGATTCCCTCCAGCATCTGCCAGGGTGCGCCCTGCTGACCGTAGGCGCGAATCACGATGGTGTCGGTCATGCTGGATGCGCCGACGTCGAGATTCGTGCGCATGCCAGGCACCTGACCCATGAACGCTTTCAGCCCGTCACGCGTCGTAGGGAGAACTTCCAGCCCGTCTGACGAAAGATCGACGCTCGTCGAAGGATTGGTCACGTCAACCAACGGCGACACTCCGGACACGGTGATCGTCTCCTCCACCGATCCAAGGCTGAGGCTCTGGTCGATCGTCGCAGTGAAACCCACCGCCAGTCGCACGCCTTCGCGCTTGACGGACTGAAACCCGGGAAGCTCGAATGTGATCGTGTAGGTGCCCGGAGGCAAAGGACTCAATCTGTACTCGCCGCCTTCGTTGCTCACGGCTACGACCTGCCTTTGCAATGCAGGTCCGGTGGCCGCGATGGTGACACCGGGAAGCACGGCATTCGACGTGTCCGTGACGACGCCGCTGATACTCGCCTGCGTGGCTTGACCCGAAGCTGGCGTTGGCGACAGGGCAATCGAGGCGAGAATGAGAAGTCGGGCGATCGCTCTCGCGATCGTCAACTGCGTGGCGCGGTCCAACCGTGACATGAAGCCTCCTTTCAAGGGCATCCCGGCATGCGGGACAACGACCCCTGGCTCCCACGAAACAGCGTCTGGATGTCCCAGTTCGGATGACAAGCGATGGCCTTCGAGCACCTTCTTCCTTCTCGCGCGGGATACCACGTGTCCTCCCGCTCCGCCCCTCGACCCTCAGGCAGGTCGAGGGCCCGATCGGTCGGCTACTCAGCGGCGCCGCCGGAAGCTGAATAGACGTGTGAATTCGCGTAACCCACGATCGCCAACCTCGTCGCCATCCCGGTCCCCACGTGGCGTGGGCGATGCCAGGTCTGTGCCGGTGCGTACACGATGTCGCCTTGATTCGCGACGAAAAGCGGGACGTCGCCAATCAGAAATTCGTTCTGCCCTTCGAGAATGAACCACGCCTCGGGGCCGGTCAGGTGATAGTGGCCGCGATCGTCGGGCAGCGCCGGCTTCTGCGTGGCCGGATCGCCTCTAATAATGTTGACGATCCCCACGTTGACAAATCCGCCCGCACTCGGGTCGCCGAGAAACTGATTTTGATTCCGCTTTGGCTTCTGCGTTCCAGCAATTGTCAGGTTGTAATCGATATAGGGAACGTTGGCGTCGTCGTATGAGCCCTTCGCGCTCGCGACGCGCGCCCGCTCGTACTTGATGCCGGGGAGAGGGGTCGGTGTCTCATCGGCCGGATACATGACGATCGACGCAGGGTTGGTGACCTCGAACCGCAACGAAGGGCGATCGCCCACGGTTTCAAGGCTGTAGATCAATCGTTTCGGCACCTGTACGAGAAACCCCTTCGATGCAACGAACGGCTCCTGTCCTTCGATCGTGAAGCGAATCTGCCCGTCCTGAACGACCCACCACACGCGATGGTCCTGATGGAATCGTCGCGGTGTCTTCGCCCCAGGCGCCATGGAGATGTACTCGCCGTGGAAGAGATGATCGTGCACGACGACCTCGGTCCAGTTTGGTTGACCCTTGTGTTTGGCGAGCAGGTCCGAGATTCGAGTCAGCGCTTTGTTCGGCGGCACGAAGGGGTTGGCCTTTACCGGCATCGGAGACCAGATTTCCATCTGCCCGCGGCCACCGCCACCTGCACCGCGCCCGCCACCGCCCTCGCGCTGAGGCTGCTGCTGTCCATGCACGCTCGCTTCTTGACCCGGCAGCGCCAATAACAAACCCGCTCCCATGACGACGGCTATCATTCGTGTCACTGTTCGCATACCGATTCCACTCCTCTTCCCGGGGCTGTTAAACCCTTCCGATGTTCCTCATTCAGGGCCTGGAGAAACGAAAGCATGCCACCACCTCGGCGGTGTTGTCCCGTCTTCAATTTAGAAAGCGTTAGAAACAGGTGTACAACGGCGCCGGGCCGTTCGCAATCTGTCTGACACGTTGCGCCGTCTGTGAGCTGCCTATTTCAAGGCGCTTTTCCGCGATCTGCACGAAAAATCAGAAAGATCGCCAAAGGATTCACCGGTGAGCCGCTCCCGGTCCCACCGGGATCTGTACACGTGACACAGAGGCATCTATGCCTCTGCGTCAAAAAACCGCGCCGCGTCAGAAGACAGCGATCGGATTCACCGGCGATCCACTTCCTCCTTCGACGGGAATCGGCGCGAACGTCAGCATGAACTCGTACCGCTTCAGCCGGCGAGCGGTCGCCGCGAGATTCTCGAGATCGAGGTTCTCCACAATCCCCGCGCCCAGCCAGCCGAGCAGCGCGTGGTGAATGGGGTTGCCGGGAATCCCCTGCTCTGCGCCCCATCCAGGGCGAGGGTTCCAATCCATGTTCATGTCGTGCGCGGCGAACGAGATATCGCGTTCCTTGAAAAAAGGAATCGTATCGGCGAAGTAGCCGGCTACCTGGCCGGACCATGGGCCCTGCGCGGCGCGGCGCTTCCAACGGCCCACGTACAGCACGATCACGTCTCCCGGCCCGACGCGGACCCCAGATCTCTTCTCCCACGCTTCAAGATCGGCCCGAGTGATGGGCGTGCCCGGTTCGATCCACTCGACGCCCTTCAGCTGCGGCATGTCGTACAACACCCCGCGCGTGACGATGCCGTCGCGGCGCCCCATGATGCTGCCCTGCTTGCATCCGGTCTCCGGTGTGATGTTCTCCTTCACGGAGTAGCCGTTGTACATCTGGCCGTCCATGAAGAAGTGGCAGAACGCATCGGTGTGCCCGAGCGACAACCCGTGATAGCTCACCTGATACGTATCGGTCGTCGTATTCGGGCCGATGGCGTTCGTCGTGCGGCGGAATACCTGATTGGGGCCGACATCCGCCGCCTCCTGTTGGGGCACGGCACCGGCGAGCGACACGACGTCGCCGCTGCGCACCAGCCGGGCGGCGCTCTGGACCTTCTGCGGCGTGATGAGGTTGGCCGTACCTTTCTGATCGTTCGGTCCCCAGCGTCCCCAGTTGCGCAGCTCCGTGCGCCATCTTAAGTAATCGGCTGGTGTCACCGTCGAACCTGATTGACCGTAGATGACGGCGCTGCACATGACGACGCCGCAGAAGAGTGTCCTGATGCTCATGGTGGTGCCTCCCAGAGAGAGCAAAGAGCCGAGAGCAAAGAGCAAAATGCTCTACTCTCGGCTCTCGGCTCGTATGCTCTCAGGTCTCGGTGCTCTGTCAGCGAGCGCCGCCGAAGTCACGTCCAGCGAAAGCCGGACTCTACTGAGGCAGCGCGAAGACGTACAGCGCTTGTCCGTTTTGCGGAATCTTGATGTCCGGAACGATTGCCGCCGGCACGTTGCGCGGGCTGCCGCCGCCGAGGCCGGCCATCACGGCAATGTACTGCCGGCCGTCAACGCTGAAGCTCACGGGATATCCCTGTGCCGACGTGCCCAGGCGCGTCTGCCATAGCACCTGCCCTGACTTTGCATCCAACGCGCGTACGTATCGATCGAGATCGCCGATGAACACGAGCCCGCCGGCCGTAGACAACGCCGCGGTCAAGAAAGGCGCGCGCTGCTCGAACTTCCACACCTCCTCCATCGTCCTCACGTCGTAGGCCGCGAGCTTGCCCGTCTGCTCTTTGCTGTTCGGCGAGTGCTTGAACACGCGGTCGGCGCCCGAGCCGCCGCCTCCTTCGGTCATCGCGACGTTCTGGGCCGTGAAGTCCATGCACGACTGGCTGAGCGGCGCAATCAACAACCCCGCCGGCGGGTAGTAGCTCATCGCCTGCCAGTTCTTGCCGCCCGCGGTGCTCGGGCAGATGAAGATGGGCTTGCCGATCTGCATCTCGAGAATCTCCGCGCGATAGCTCGGGACGCCAGTTTTCGGATCGATGCGATCGTAGACGTTCTGATAGACCATTTCCTTGTAGCCGAGGAACTGGCCGGTGCGGCGATCGAGCTTCCACAGGACGCCGGCTTTCCCGGCGCTGAACGAGACTTTCTGATCGCCGATATCGACGAGCACGCGCTCGAACACTTCGTCGAGATCGAACGACTCGGCCGGCGCGTGCTGGTAGTGCCACGCAAGCTTGCCCGTGTCGGGGTTGAGCGCGACCGTCGTGTTCGCGAAGAGCGTCTTGTCAAGGAGCGTCAGCTTCCGGCTCAGGAAGTTCCACGGCTTGGCCTGCGACACGCCCCAGTAGGTGAGATTGAGATCGGGATCGTAGCTTCCGGCGATCCAGGTGTCGCCACCGCCACGGAACGTCATCGGCAGCTTGCCCCATGTCTCGCTGCCCGGCTCTCCCTCGCGCGGCACCGTGTAGAACCGCCACGCCTGCTTGCCTGTGTTGATGTCGTAGGCACTGATGAAGCAGCCGACGCCATCGAAGCGCGTGCAGCCCGTCAGCCCTTGCAGCACTTTATTGCCGATGACGATCGCGCCGCTCGTGTTGACGCGACTCGCCTCCGGCGAGGCATTGGTGTCCCACAAGATCTCGCCGTTGCGCGCGCTCAACGCCACCATGTGAGCGTGGCTCGCAGGCAGGAAGATCTTGTCGTCGGCAATCGCGATGCTGCGGATGCCACCGTAGCCGGGCGCCTGGTCCGGGCCCGCACGCGTCTCCCAGATGAGACTGCCCGTCTTTCCGTCGAGCGCCTGGACGATGTTGCTCGGCGTTGCGAGATAGATGATGCCGTTGTGCACGATCGGGGTGGTCTGATTCGCGCCCGAATCGTTCATCGCCCACACCCACTGCAATTGCAGGTTCTTCACGTTGGCAGGGGTGATCTGATTCAGCGGGCTGTGGCTCTGGCCTTGGTAATTGCGCCGGAAAATCAGCCAGTCTCCCGGTGGCGGGTTCTTGAGCATTTCTGGCGTCACGGGAACGTAGTTCTTCACTTCGCCCGGCACGGTGACGCCGCGATTCGTTTCACCTCCACGGCCACCGCGCGCCGCCGTTCCTGCGCCGACGACCGGCGGGGCCGCCGCGCCGCCGCCACGCCCGCCGCCGCGACCACCTGCTGCGGGCACCGGCGCCTGAGCGGGCCCGACCAGCAGCGTGTTGATAGGCGTTTCGACGCGTGCGGTCAGCGCCTGTTGACCGGGTCGAGCGCCGTTGATCTGCAACAGCAAGGCCGTGACCGCAAGTGTGCCCTCCTCACCCAGCGCACCAGGGTTCGTTGGGGGCATCGTCTGGACGAGCGTCGTGAAAAGCTCGTTGACCGCGCGCGGACCCCACTTGGTGCGGAAGTCTTCGCCCTGGAGCGATGGCGCGTCGGCGGAGCCGCGAAAATCCTGGCCGTGACACCCCGCGCACTGTTGCGCATACGCGCCCAGGCCGGCCTGCGCCTGTGCAGTGGTGAACACACCGCCGGCGGCAGGCTGTGCCTGCTGGCCGCCGAGGGATACGATGCTGAATCCGAGGAAGATGGCGGCGACGATAAGAAGAGGCCCTGCGGGACGGTTCATGTTCATCTCCTGGTGCCTGTTGAGGTGGCAGCATCATAACGTAGGATGTAGCCACCCAAGGAGGACGCTTGCGAAATATCCTGCTGTCCATCTTCATCCTTACAGGTGCGCTGCTCGCAGCGCAAGTAACGCCGCCGCCGCCGGCCACCTGGGACGAAACTGCGTTACGCGAATGGGCAACCCCGATTGCCGGGCTCGACGTGAGGCCGGGGCATTTTTCCGCCGAGGAGTATCACAAGGCGCGCGTCGACAATCTTCGTACATACCCCGTGTATTACCCGGGACGTGAGCCGGCAGGCTACTGGGAGATGCTGCAGTCGGTCGGGCCCAAGCCGCTGATCGAGCCGTCCACTCTCACTACCGAGGCCGATTGGGTGAGGGCCGGGCAGCGCGTATTCGACGAGTTCGACATTGCAGCGTTTCGCGTCTTCGATCCCCAGGTCGTTGCGTTCGCCCGCCTGCCGCAGGGATTCGCGAGCTCGCCGGTGAAACCGCGCGCGGACGGCGCGCTGCCGGATCTGCGATGGATTCCGACATCGCGCGGCGTTGCGCTTGGTCTTTCGAACTGCGCGCCGTGCCACACCAGACTGATGCCCGATGGGACGCTTCTGCGAGGTGCGCCTTTCAACGAAACACCTTCTCCAATTGGACGATTCAGAATGGGGCGGTGGGGCGCATCGGCGGTCGAGCTCGCCGGCGACGTGCCGCCCATGTCGGTCTGGCGTTCATGGGCTGTTCCCTGGATCAAGGACGACATCCACGAATCTCTCAAGACGGCAAGCCCCGGGCAGATTGGTCCGCTCTTTGGCGCCGCCGTGGCACCTGGTCTCTTCCCTCGCTGGAATGGCAGCGCATTCTATCCGACGAAAATTCCTGATCTCATCGGCATCAAGGATCGCAAATACATCGATCACACGGCGACGCACCAGCATCGCGGCCCCGGCGATCTGATGCGATACGCGGCGCTCGTCACCTTCAGCGATTCGTCGGATTTCGGCCCCTATCGCATGCTTACCGACGAGCAGCGCCACGTGCCCTTTCGCGCACCCGACGAAACGCTGTACGCGCTGGCGATGTTCATCTACTCGTTGGAGCCACCCGCGAACCCGAACAGGGACAAGCCCGGCATCGCGGACGGACAGGGCGTGTTCCAACGGGAAGGGTGCGGCGGCTGTCACACTCCTCCGCTCTACACGAACAACCGGCTGACGCTTGCGTCAGGTTTCACGCCACCGCCGGAGCACTTCAGTTTCCTCGACATCATGCGCGTGTCAGTGGGGACCGATCCGAACCTCGCGTTGAAGACGAGAAAGGGCACCGGCTACTACAAGGTGCCGTCGCTGAAGGGCGTCTGGTACCGCGGACGCTATCTCCACGACGGTTCGCTGACAACGCTCGAAGAGATGTTCGACCCTGCCCGGTTGCGAGACGACTACGCGCCGACCGGTTTCATGCCGCCGGGACAGAAAACGCGAGCGGTTCCAGGCCATGTCTTCGGCATGACGCTGAATGAGAAAGACCGGACGGCACTGCTTGCTTTCCTCCGAAGCCTGTAGCCGCCGGACTTCAACCCGCTGTCCCGAACAGCGTGCGGAGCTCCGCCAGGGAGCGGACGATATAGTCAGGCTTCACCGCGCTCGTGCCGGGCAAACCGGACCCTCGCACGTCGATCCAGACGGCTGACAACCCGAGCCTCTGCGGCGCCGCCACATCGAAGTCGAGGTTGTCACCCACCATCCACGCCTCGGCTGGTGTCACGCCGAGCGTGCTCAGCGCTCGATGGTAGACGCGCTCGTCGGGCTTTCCAAACCCTAACTCGCCTTCGACAAGAATGGCGTCGAACAGATCGGCAATCTCGAATCGCGCGATCTTTCGTCGCTGGGCGGCGGCGGCGCCGTTGGTCAACAGCGCGAGGCGCCGGCCCGACTCGCGAAGCCATCGCACGGTCTCGATCGCATCCGGCAGCGGTGCCATGGCGAGGTCTCTCCGGTCGCTGTAAGCATCGCCGATGCAGTCAGCAAGCCCGGGGTTCTCGACGCCGAGATCGCGCAGGGCCAGCCTCACGACTTCGCGGCGCGCGGCGTCGAGCTGAAGGCGCCCCTCACGATGGCGATCGGGATCGTCCCAGTACCACTTGGACGTCTTCCGTATGGCATCAACGACAACAGCCGCATCGAACGGAGCAAGCCGATCGGCATGACTGACGCACGCATGACGCCAACTCTCGTCGACCGAACCGCTGTCGTTGAGGATGGTGTCGTCGAGGTCGAGCAGGACCGCGGATGGCATTCGGGTGTCGCCTATGGCCTGTCGCCTATCGCCCAATTTCAAATGGAATTTCCGCCGTCTGTCCATCGACAGCAATGTGTAACGTGTACCGGCCCGGCAACAGCGGTGCGTTATCGGTGCGCGAAAGCGTGCTTCCAACCTGCGTCTGGCTGAAGCCGCCCTTGATCGGCGTAAAGACATTGCAACCCGCCGCACGCAACTCCTGTCCCGCCGGCGCGACCACGCGAGCCGCAGCGCTCTTCACGACTCGCGGCTCCAGCTCGACCGCGTACGAAATCTCCTTGGCGCCGCGCTCAAAGACCGGCGGGCTCGCGAGAGGGCGAACGATGGCGCACATTTCCTTCCCCGGACCGTTGTATCGCTGCGCCTGGCCGAATGACACGCCTTTGACTCCGGCGGGCAATCTGATGCCCGCCTGCTGTGGTGGCGCCGCAAACCCGAGCATGAACAGAACGGTCGCCAACACCATCTCTATTCCCTTTTTGGTTGTTCGTTGTTCGTTGTTCGTTGTGTTCGTTTTTCCTTGTTCCTTGTTCCTTGTTCGTTTTTCGTTTTTCGTTTTTCGTTTTTCGTGTTTCCCCTGTTCGCGTTATGGCCAGCGAGCCAACATTTGCCGCAGTTCGTCGCGATGGTTCGACTCGTCCGATAAGAGCGTATCGAACTCGGCGGCGAGTCCAGGCTCACCCACTTCCTCGGCCTGCTTGCGGCGCTTGATGTAACGCTCGATTGTCTCCAGCTCGGCTTGAAGAGCAGCCTCGAGCATCGCTTTCGCATCCGCGACGACCTTTACTGGCGCTGGAGACGACGCGGGCGTGCCCCCCAACGCGGAGATCTTGTCGGCCAGCATCTGCGCGTGAGCCAGCTCTTCGGGAATCTCGTTCGCGAAGAACGTGCGGAGCTCCTGGCGGTACGGGCCCTGCACCATGCTCGCGTAGAGGCGGTACATGATGATGGCTTGAAATTCTCCCTTCAGATCCTCGTTGAGTCCGTCAATAAGCTCCTGGCGGGCATTTGTCACGACAATCTCCTCTCTTTGTTATCTCACCGCAGCGGCGCAAAGAATAGTCTTAGTCTAGTAGGTACTGCACTGTCGACACGACCCGAACGATTTTCTGAAGCTGGCTGCTTTCGTTGATTCCCGGCGCCTGGTCGCGCGGAAGAATCACGAATACGCCCTGATTGGCCTGGCGAATGCCACTGACCGCGCTGGCCGAGTCGCGAGCGAACTGCTCCGCGGCGGAGCGGGCATTGGCGGTCGCCTCCGCGATCATCGGAGGCTTCAGATCGTTCAGGCGGGTAAACACATACGTCGGACCGCTCGACCCGTATTCGCCTCCCTGGGAGAGCACGACCCCGGAGGCAATGAGCTCGCCGACGCGCTGGCTGGCATCGCGAACCACTTCCGGTTTGTTCATGCGCACGATGATCGTTTGATCGATCACGAAGCGCGGACCCGTGCCTTGGCGCTGATACTGATTGGTCGCGGCGTCCGACACCTGGAGGTTCTGAAGATGCGTCGCCGACTCCTCGATGCCATGGCGCTTGAGGAATGCGAGCACTTGTTCGTAGCTGCGGGTAATCTGCGCCTGCGCTGTCGCGAGATCGTTGCCGGCCGCGACGAATCGCAGCGGCCACAGCGCCAGATCGGCAGTGACCTCTCGTTCGGCAAGCCCCTTCACCTCAACGTAGCGGTCCGCCGAGCGTCCACGCACAAAACCCCAGCCGATGAGGCCTCCGCCGATGGCAATTCCCGCAGCAAGGACTCCGGCCGCCAGCAACGAGCGCTCCGTCATGCTCGATCCACTCCGTATATCAGCACGTCCCATTCAGCGAGCCGGGTCTTTCCTTCCATTGTCTCCCCGAGACGTTCGGCCACCTTGATGGACGCCGCATTGTCGGGATGAATGAGGCTGATGACATGGGGTTGATCGAGGTCCTTGAACGCATAATCGAGTGCCCTGCGCGCGCCTTCGGTGGCGTAGCCCTTTCCCCACGAATCCCGGGCCAGCGTCCACCCGATCTCGAATCCGGGCCATCCTTCTGGTTGCAGAAAACCGATTCGTCCAATCATCCGCCCGCTCGACTTCTCCTCGACGGCCCAGTGCCCGTACCCGCGCATCTGCCAGTGCCCCATGAAGAACGCGATGCTGCGCCACGCGTCGGCTCGCGTGAACGGAGGCTTACCGGGCTGCAGATACCGCATGACCAGTGGATCGGCGGTGAGCGCGGCGTAGTCGTCAAGATCGCTCTCGCGCCACATCCGCAGCTTCAACCGATCGGTATCGAGCTCGTCGTAGCTCACAATAACCTCCTTGCCGGATCGACGAGCGCTCTGCCGAGAATCTCGTGCTGATCGGCGTCGAGGTGGACGCCGTCGACCTTGCTGGCCGTGATGAGTCGCCCCGCATCGAAAAACGCGCAGCTGAGTTCAGCCGCGATGCCCTCGTAAGCCGCGCTCAGGCCTTGAGCCGCCTCGCGCGCACCGGCGAACTTGTCCGCCATCGTGCCGGCCGGAGTCTCGCTCAGCGGAGGAGCGACGATAAGGATCGCGGGCACGGGCATATCCGGCTCGATCGGCGCGCGGCGAATCGCCCGGACGATGGATGCAACGCCCTGAGCCGAGTGCGAGGCATTGTGCTGGTGGACGGACTGAAAATCGTTCGTGCCGAGCATGAGAATCAGAAGAGACAGCGGCGAATTGATTTCAATGCGCTGCTCGACTCCCGCGAGGGCGTTCCGTCCCGGTTTGAACGGATCGTCCCACACGGTGCGCCGGCCGTTCAGGCAGTCTTCGATCACGCGTACCGGATGTCCCGCCCTGATCAGGCCGCTTTCGAGAATGGCGGGCCATCGCTGGGTAAATGGCAGGCGGCGCCGCGTGCCCGGAATGATCCCCCACGACAGCGAATCGCCATACACCAGAATCTGCGTCATCGGGTCCGCTTCGAACCGAGAATCCCTCCGAGGAGCCCGCGCAGAATCTGCCGCCCAAGTTGGCTCCCGACGGTCCTGGCTGTTTGCTTGGCCATCGTTTCGACCATCCCCTGACGACGCTTCGTTCCCCAGAGGAACTCGTCGACCTTCGACGGTGGTTCGACCGGAGTTGTCGGCGCCGAGGTCATACTTCCCGCACCCTTCGCACCCGATGCAGGCGTCGCACCTGTCGCACCCGCTGTACCCATCGCGCCGCGCAGAATTTCATACGCGGATTCCCGGTTCACCGCCGTGTCGTACTTCCCGCCGATAGGGCTGCGGGCACGCACACTCGCGCGCTCCTCGGCCGTGATCGCCCCGATGCGGCTCCGGGGCGGCGCGATCATCGTGCGCTGGACCGGCATCGGCACGCCGCCTTCCTGCAGCGTCGACACCAACGCTTCGCCGACTGCCAGTGTGGAAATGACCTTGGCGAACGTCGATCTTCGGGTTTGCGACGAAGGTCTCGGCGGCCGTGCGGACGGCCTTCTGATCGCGCGGCGTGAAAGCCCTCAACGCGTGCTGCACCCGGTTACCGAGCTGCCCGAGAATTTCTCCGGGGACATCGTCGGGAAACTGCGAGCAGAAATAGACGCCGACGCCCTTCGAACGAATCAGGCGAACGACCTGCTCGACCCGATCCTGCAGCGCCGGCGGGGCATCGTCAAACAGCAGGTGCGCTTCGTCGAACATGAACACGAGTTTTGGCTTGTCGAGATCCCCGACTTCTGGCAGGCCCTCGAACAGCTCGGACAGGAGCCACAGCAGGAAGCTCGAAAACAGGCGCGGCTTGAGCACCAGTTGATCGGCGGCAAGCACGTTGACGATGCCGCGGCCGCTGAGGTCCGTACGGAGCAGGTCGGCCAGCTCGAGCGCCGGCTCCCCGAACAGTGCTTCGCCGCCCTCGCGCTCGAGGCTCAGCAATCCGCGCTGGATCGCCGCCACGGACTGCGCGCTGACGAGCCCGTACTTCGCTGACACCTCCTTGCGATTCTCCGCAACGAACGTGAGCAGCCCGCGAAGGTCGTCGAGGTCGAGCAACAGCAGCCCGCGGTCATCGGCCAGCGTGAATGCGACTTCCAGCGCGCCGAGCTGCGCATCGCTGAGTTCGAGGATCCTGCCGAGGAGAGCCGGCCCGATCTCCGAGACAGTAGTACGAACCGGATGGCCGACTTTTCCGTACAGGTCCCAGAACACAACTGGATTGGCGTCCTGGGAGTATCCTTCTACGCCCACAGTTCGCGCGCGCTCGAGGATCTTCTCGCTGCCGCTTCCCGGCATCGCCAGGCCGGCGACATCCCCTTTGACGTCGGCCATGAAGACAGGCACACCAAGCCGCGAGAATCCTTCGGCGAGCACCATCAGAGACACGGTCTTGCCGGTGCCGGTCGCGCCGGCCACCAAACCGTGTCTGTTGCCGTATTTTGCGTGAAGGTAGACGGGGCTTTCGCCTTTGCCGAGAAGAATGCCAGCCATCAATCAGGGGTTAGCTTACGACAAAATGCGGCGCCCCTCGACTGACGCTCGGGGCGGATCTTGATCTCCTTCCGTTCGTATTCGTCTTTTCGGAATACTTAGCGTCTGCCAGTTCGGACCGGCAAAGTGCTTTGCGAGCAGCACGATCTGCCCCACATGAGCCGAATAATGGGACGTCTGGCGGTTGATGGCCTGCACGATCGTGTGCGGCTCAGTGCGGATAGTCACCGTTCGTCCGAGATCGTCAGGCCCGAGCGCCGCGATGGTCTTGAACAGAAGCTCCCAGCCGTCTTCCCACCGCGCGAAGATCGCCTCGCGCGTATCGGCGCTGCCGCACTCGAACTCGGTGTCGCGATCGCGCTCGGGTTTTTCACCGTCGCTCGTGAGGAAATCGGTCCACCGCGACCGCATGTTGCCCGACATGTGCTTGACGATGAGCGCAATGCTGTTTGCATCCGGGTCGATCATCGCAAAGAACTGCCGATCGTCGACCTGCGCGATCGCCTTGTCGGCCTGGGTCTTCAGCTTGCGGAGCTGGAACAGGCAATCATCGAGGTAGTGCTGTTCGATCAATGTGCTTTTTCGATGTGGACCAGGTACGCCTCGACCATCAGCAGGTTCCTCTCGCCGGATTGTTTCACCACTGACAGCATGCGCTCCATCTTGACGACTTCTTCAAGCTGCTCGTCGATGAACCACTGCAGGAAGCTTTGCGCCAGGTAGTCGTTTTCCTTGTTGGCGAGCGCCATCAGCGAGGTGATCTGCTTGGTCACGTCCCGTTCCCACGTCAGCGCGGCCTGCACGGCTTCCACCGCAGTGCCGAAGGACGGCTGTGGCGCGGGGATCGCCGGAATATGCAGCCCACCCTTGGTATCCTGTAGATACTTCACGAACTTCATCGCGTGCTGCTTCTCTTCTTCCGCCTGCTGTTCGAACATCTTGGCGAGCAGCGTGAGGGACCGCTGATAGAAATGCGCGGCGATGGCAACGTATTGCATGCTGGCGCCGAATTCGTGACCGATCTGTTCGTTGAAGGCTTTCGCGAGCTCTGGGCTGATTAGCACGGCGGTCTCCTTAGGCGTTCGATTATATCTGGAGCGGTTCTAGAACTCGCCTTCTCTGAAAATCGACTCGGCTTCGGGTTCGAACACCGGGCCGATGACCTCGACCTGGCGACCGGCGCGCGCCAGGATGTCACGCGCGCTGGCAACCAGCATGTGCGGCGAGAACCCGGACAACTCGTGAAGGCGATCGCCCCGCATGCCGAACACGAGCCGGCTGATCCCGCTCCAGAAAATCGCGCCCGCGCACATCGCGCACGGCTCGGCGCTGGTGTAGAGCGTTGAGCTGGCGAGCACATCAGGGGTGAAATCCCTGACGGCTCGCTGCAGCAGGTTCATTTCGGCGTGCGCCAACACCTGCTCGTCGGTGATCTGGCTGTTCTCGGCGGCAGAAAGGACGGCGCCGTTGCCGCCAACCAGCAGCGCACCGAAAGGGCGGTTGCCGTGTGCGCGCGCGCGGCGAGCGATGGCAAACACTTCGCGCATGTGCGCCTGGTGGATCGACAGATCGGCCGCCAACGACTAGTCTTTCGGGTTCGTCGCAAACACCGTCAATTCGGTGGTGAAACCGCGATCGTTCATCTCGAGCGCCGCCTTCACCACGTGCGCGATGTCTTCGGGCCGCAATTTCGTCGGGTTGTCGTCGTTCTGCGACAAACCGGCTGTGGCCGCGAAGTTCGTGAGCACTTCACTCGGGTTGATGAGAATCACCCGGACGTTGTGCTGCCGCAGCTCGCCGCGCCAGCACTCCGTCATTCCGCGCAGAGCGAATTTGCTTGCGTAGTAGGATGTCCCGTTTGCCGCTCCGCGCACACCCGCCGTCGAACCGATATTGATCAAATTGCCGCTCTTGCGCTCGACGAAATGCCTGGCCGCCTCCCTCGACATCAGCATCGTCCCCACGACGTTCGTCTGAAGTAGGGCGTCGAACCGTGCGCGGTCCATGTCGACCAGCGCGCGCAGCTCGCCGAACGCGGCGTTATTCACCAGGATGTCGAGATGCCCGAATCGATCAAAAAATTCCCGGTACGTCCGCTTGACGTCTTCTTCGCTGCTGACGTCGGCCGTGATTGGATGGACGTTGAGGGCCTTTGCGGCCTCGTGTAACTTTTTCTGGTTACGGCCGGTAATCGCGACACGCGCCCCTGCATCGGCCAGCGTTTTTGCGATGGCTCGGCCGATTCCGCTCGATCCTCCGGTAATGAGCGCGGTTGCATCCGTGAGATTCATTTCGACGTCAGTCCTTCCTTGAGATAAGCGACGAGCGGCGGATACGTTTTTTCCGGTGCCTCGAAGTGCGGCACGTGGCCCAGACCCGGTATGAGGAGGAGGCGGCCGTTGCCGTTGGGAATGGTGTCGGCGATGAACTTCATGCGTGCCTGGAAAACGCTCGCCGGGCCTGCCAGACTGTCTTCCGCGCCGCCGAACACGAGGGTTGGCGCCTTGATGTGCTCCCAGTCATTAATCACCGGGTCGAGGTACGTCATCTGCCCGAGAAGCGCCTGCACCATCGCGTACCGCGGCCAGTCGGCGCTCAGCGTCCATGCATAGCGTATCTTCGGGTATTTGTCGAACTCCGGTTTCCACGCCGATGGATTGTGCGAAAAGTACCTGAAGATGCCGGCGTGAATCTGCTGATAGGTCGTGCCAAGGTTGCGTTTGTAGGCTTCGTCGATGCTGCCCCACGGCCGTTCGTAGCGCGGGTCGAGGAGGCCGATCGGATTGTAGATGACGACGCGCTCGGCCACGTCGGGATACTGAGTGGCGAACCGGGCTGCCAGCATGCCGCCCATCGAGTGGCCGACGATGAACGCCTTGTCGATCTTCAGCTGCTGAAGCAGCGTGCGTGTGTTGCGCGCCATGTCGTGGAAGTTGTACGGAATAATCGGTTTCGACGAGCGCCCGAACCCGATTTGATCCGGGACGACGACGCGGAAACCTTCCTTTCGAAGCGCGTCGACTGGACCGCCCCAATAGAATCCGGCGAAGTTCATGCCATGAAAAAGCACGACGGTCCGGCCGTTTGGCTGGCCTTGCGCCGGCACATCCATGTAAGCCATTCGGATGTCCTGCCCGTAGAGCGTCAAGGGCATGTACGACACGGGATGTGGATACGGCACATCCTCACATGTGATGCTGCCGGCCTTCACGTCCGTAGGCGTAGGCGGCGCTTCCCCTTGCGCGTAGAGGATGTTCGGGATCAACGCTAACAGCGCGAGCATTGGCAGACGCTTCATTGCAGATGTCCTCCTGATCTCCAGTGGCGCATTCTAGCAGCAGCGGGCGGAGCCACGAGCGGCGCGGTTGCAGCCTACTTCTTTTCCGCAATCCGGTACAGGTGTGTGAGGCTGCGAATGAAGATCGAACCATTGGCAACAGCCATCGACGCGAGTGTCGCGCCGTCGAGCTCGTTGACGGCGAGCTTGCGGAAGGTAGTGCCGGGCGCAATGACCGTCGCGACCCCTTCTTCGCTCAGGAAATACATCCGGCCATCGGCGAAGACAGGCGATGCGGAGTGGTTGCCGCCGAGGCGCTGCTGCCAGTGAAGCTTGCCGGTTTTTGCGTCGAGGCACGACAGGACGCCGAGATCGCTGATGACGTAGAGCTCGTCGCCGACGGCGATTGGGGAAGGAGTGAATGGCGCGCCACGGGTCGCCGACCACGCGATGTGCGTGTTTGTGACGTCCCCACGCCCATCCGCCCGGACGGCGAGAACCGCCGGCTGAAAGAAGCCGGTCGCAATGTAGACCAGACCATGCGCGAACACCGGCCGAGGGACGTTCGAGAACCCTTCGTCGTAACGCACCATCCAGATTTCCTTGCCGGTCTCCACATCGTAGGCGGCGGCGCGATACGCACCGACACTGACCACCTGCTCGCGGCCGTTCACCGAGATGACGAGCGGCGTCGTGTATGCCTGATCGAAAGGCTTGCGGCGCTCGGTCTTCCACTTCACGTCGCCGGTGCGCTTGTCGAGCGCGATGACCCACGCCTCATAATGGCCGTCTCCGCTGAAGATCAGCAGATCGCCGTGCAGCGTTGCAGAGCCTCCGGCGCCGTGCTGCGACGCATACGGAAATTTCTTTGCCCAGAGCGTGGCCCCGGACATCGCGTCCAACGCCGCGGTCCCTTCGCCGCCGAAATGCACATACACGCGATCGCCTTCGATGATCGGCGTCGGGGATGCGTGGCTGTTTTTCTCGTTCTTGAGATTGGGGCTCGCGAGCCGGAACACTTCCACGTTCACGAGCTCGCGGCCGCTCTCGACATCCAGGGCCAGCGCGCGAAGCGACGCGCCGCGGGCGTCGGTAACGGAGGTGGTGACCCAGACCCGTCCGTTGCTGATGACCGGCGACGACCATCCGCGGCCGCGAATAGGGGTCTTCCAAACCACATTCCGTGTCTCGCTCCACTCGAGGGGAACGTGACCAGCCGGCGCATGTCCTTGCCCGCCTGGACCTCGAAACTCTGGCCATTCTCCTTGCGGCTGGCCCGCGAGGCGCATGGTGACGCAGAAAACGAAGAACGAAAAAGGAAGAACGAACAAAGCAATGCGCGAACGCTTGGCGTGACCCCGTGACATTATTCGTTTTCCGTTCTTCGCTTTTCGTTGTTCGTTACTACCTCTGCGGCGGCGCAAACACGTCATACCCCTGTGAACCCTGTTCCCCGCCTTCCCATGCAATGTTACCGTCGCCAGGCCGATCGACGCTGCTGCCGTAGAAGGCCACGAACTGCCGCCCGTTCACCTCGTACACTGCCCGGATGCCGGTCTTTGCGCCTCGGCAGTGCGTTGAAGAACTCAACGCACTGCCGTTGGTGCCACCGTCGAGCCCGTACCGCCCTGGATCTTCAGCGGCTGGATGATCAGCGCGAACTCGTACACCTGCTTGCCTGCGAGCTCGTCGAGCTTCAGGTTTTCGAGCAGGTGGATGCCGTTCACGACGAGCGCAATCTGATGAACAGGGTTGCTCAGGTTCGGATCGGGATCCGGCGTCACGCCGACGGGGCCGTTGTCGGCGCCGATCAGCATCGGATCCTGCTTCGCCAGCCACTCTGCGGCGTCGGTGGTGAGCCCGGGATTTGTCTTCAGATATCGCGCGCCCTCGGTGTCCCACAGGCGTCCCCAGCCTGTGTTGACGATGACGGCGTCTCCGGGCTGCAGCGTCAGCTTCTGCCGTTGCAGCGCCTGCTGGAGATCGCCGGCGGTGATGGCATACGTGTCCGGCAGCATCGCGACACCCTTGAGCGCCGCGACGTCAATCAACACCCCGCGCGTGATGAGCGTTCCGACGTGCTCGACGCCCAGCCTGGTGAAGCCTGTTCGCGTTGCCACATCGCCGACCTTGACGCAGTTGTACAGGCTGTCGCCGATTGTCTGATGCGTAAACCCGTCGAATTGCGTGCCAACCTGGCCGATTTCGGTGAAAACGACCTCCTCGTTGCTGCCACGGCGGTTCGACCCGGCATTCATGGTGGTGCGCTTCGTTTCCATCTGGAAGCGCCTGCCCACTGAAAACGGCATGTCGGACCGGAGCGCGCGCCCGAGCTCGAACACCTCGCCGGTGCGTATCAATCGCGTCGCCCTCAGCACCGTGTCAGGCTTCATGTGATTGCCGGCACCGCGCTGGTCGGCGGCGCCCCATTTCGACGGGCAGCGCTGGGAGTCGGCCGGCGCCTGCCACGACTGCGCGCTCGCCTGCGATGCGAGCAATACGATGAGAGCACTAGAGATGACGGTCAGGAGATGCATCATGAAATTCTTCCAATCCTTGCGATCTGCCAATCCGGCAATGCCGCGCGATTCATCGCGCGGCATTGCGCGTCAGTTCGTGCGCCTCGCCTTCGCGCTTGGCGTCTCGTCGACGCTGATGTCACCGAGCAGATACTGGATCGCCGCCAACAGGTGCCCCGTCCAACGTTTGTCGGTGTACATGATGGTCGTGTGGCCGAGCGGTGTGAAGTACGTCCGTCCCTTCCCGTAGCCCTTCACCCACGCGACGCCGTAATCCTGATCGGGGCGCGTGCTGAGCTCGCTGAAACGTCCGCCGAATCCGCGATCCGATTTCTCCACGTCGATGCTCATCAGCACACGCTGCTTCTCGCGCGAGTACGGCGAGGAGGGCGGGAAGATGTAGAACTCGTCGGTGTGCGTGAAGGGCTCGCTGCCGAATGGCTTCATGAGCGGGCTCGACGGATCGTCGATCTTGATTACCTGTTCTTCGACGCGGTGCTGCCCTGCCCATCCGCCCATCATGTCGGCGAATTCGGGCCAGTTGAGGTTTGCGTAGGTCACCGCGTGATTGCCGCCGAGACCGCCGCCTTCGCGGACGAAGCGCATGATGCCGTCGCGCACCTCGGAATCGTTGTGCACCATGCCGCAGACATTGTTGAAGAAGACCGCGTCGAATTCCTTGATCCTGGGGTATTTCAGGAGCTCGGGGTCGTTGCTGAACGTCGCCTCGAACGCGCCCGTGTATTTCGCCATCAGCTCGATCATGTAGTTGCCGTGCGGAATGGTGCTGTGTCCCGAATACATCTGGATGTCGGTGACGAGCAGTTTGCGTGAACGTGCCGGCTTCGCGATTGCCTGCCGCGGAATCGCCGCGTCGATCTCCGCGCGCATCGCCGCGTCGAGACGGTCACCGCCGCGGATCTGCCCCGCGGCGGTCCTCAGCATGTCGTTGACGCGCGCTGACATCGCCGGCCACATGACACGCTCGAACGCCTGCAGGTTCTTCACCATGTCGGCCTCGGTCGTGCCCAGCGACTCGATCGTAATCGAGAGCGGCTTGAGGCCCGCCTTGTAGATCGCGAGAAAGAAGTCGCCGATTCCCGCGGCGCCGTCGCCAAGCGCCACGGCTCGAGCGCGCGGGTTCAGCGCGCTGCGGTCAGCCGCGGTGACGTGGAGCAGCTTGTCCTTGACGATTGCCAGGCCATCGCTCGCCTTGACGCCGGACTGCGCCCAGCCGCCCAGATGCGCGCTGACACCCATGCGTTTGCCCCGCCCTTCGAGTGCCGCCATGACTGTCTTCGGATCGTGCTTGCTCTCGAGCGCAACATTGATGCCGAACTCCTCGGCCAGCTTGTCCAACTCGGCCGGATTCGCTGCATCCGCGCCGGTGATGATGAGCGGCGCGTTGATCGCCTTGGCGAATTCGAACACGCGCCGGCGCGCCGCGGCGTCGGCCACGATGCTGTCGACGCGATAGGCCGCGATCGATTCGGCGATCTCGCGCAGACGATACACGACAGCCGCGCGCTCGTTCGCCTGCAGCCGCTGATCGAGCGGCTTCGGCACCTCGAAGCTGGTGATCTGCGTGCTCGACGCTTCGACGCTTGCGACGGGCCACACATCCGCTTTGGCGAGCGCATCGGAGAACGTCAGACCCTTCAGCGATGCCATCGGGGCCGAAACTCGCCAGCCGAACCACATCGTGTTGTCGGCCGCCCCCATGCGGATCGTCGCGAGACCGCCGCCATTCGGCCGCCTGGATACGGAGGGCACCTGCGGCGCCGCGGGCCCCTGCTGCGCATTCACGCCCGGAAATGCCGTGGCCAGAACGAAGATCGCTGCAGAAACATGTCTTCTCATGTGATGTCCTCTTCTGAGCGAGTTGTCGGTGAAACCGGCCTAGTTTACGGCTAAAGAGGCCCGCTCAGGCGCTTGAGCAGCTGAATCTGCCCGGCATGATAGACGTCGTGGGCGGCGGCGCCTGACAGCAGGGCGAAGTTGGTGACTTTCTTTCCTGGCGGGGTCAGAGGGAGCTCCCTGCCGGTCAGCCGCATCACGGCGTCCCGCAGCGACGCGTGCATGTCGTCCAGCAAATCACGATCGGCCTTCCACGCTGTGGCGGAGGACCCACCAGCAGCCTCAGTGGACGGACGTTGAAACCAGTTCGAGCCTTTCAGTGGAAACGACCCGCGAGTGTGGCCGGTGAACCGGCGTGCCACGGCGTACTTCCAGTACGCCGCATGGACCACGATCTCCCAGATGTTGTGGCGCCCAGCCGATGCGCGCCACGCCGCTTGCGCCGCAGTGACGCGCCGCACCGATCCGCGCAGATTGGTCCCGTGCCACGATGGCTTGTTGTACGCCTGCTCAATGATGGCGAGAAGCTGCGCGACTTCGGGATTCATCGACTCTGGGCTCTGGGCTCTAGGCTCGTTGTGTAGTTGCCCACTCGACGAGCGTCGTCGGACGGATCCCGGACTCGCGAGCAAGCGCGGCGATGTCGACGTCATAACCCACACGCTCGAACCACTCGAGCATCAGCGCGAAGTCCTCGCTGTTCTTACGCACTTCCGATATCGGAATCTGCACGAACGTAATCGTCCTCCCAAGTCCGCTGCTCAGCGCCGCCGCCGCTTCGGGCATCGTCGCCGCGTCGCCCGCGAGGTCGATCTCGCGGCGGTTCAGCGTTCCGGCGTCCGTGAATGCCCTCGCGGCGTGACGGCCGATGTCGCTGACCGCGATCATCTGCAGCTTGAGGCCGGGCGGCATAGCCGCATACAAGTTGTCGCCGTTCACGAACCAGGGCGACGGCAGATTCTCCATGAAGAACACGGGCCGGAGGATCACGTGCGACGGAAAGCCCAGTCGTCGAATGGTGTCCTCCACTCGATACTTGTTGTCGAAATGCGGGATGCCGGTCTTGCGGTGAGCCGATCCGACCGACGAGTAGACGAAGTGCTGCACACCGGCCTCACGCGCGAGCGTCGCGATGCGCTTGCCCTGCTCTTCCTCACCGGCGACACCGGCCTCCCAGGTGTTCTGCACGGCGAACACACCCCAGATCCCCTTCAGCGCGTCCTTTAGCGAGTCCGCGTCATTCAAGTCGCCGTGTACGACCTCCGCGCCGGTCGCCGATGCGATCGCTTTCGCGGCGTCGCTCTCGGGATGGCGCGTCATCGCCCGCAGCGCGAACCCTTTGCCCGCCAGCGCCCGTGCCGTCGCGCCGCCCTGTTTGCCAGTCGCGCCGGTAATCAACACTGTCCGTTCGCTCGCCATTTTCGTGACTCCTGGACTTTAGACTTTAGACTTTCGACTTTCAGTTGTCCTTCTGGGCCAGCTTCATCGCCAGAGCGATCATAGCCCCCACGTCCGCGACATTTGCCGGCAGCACGATGGTGTTGCCCTTCTTCGCCAGCTCGCCGAACTGCCCGATGTACTGCTCGGCGACCCGCAGCTGCACCGCTTCCTGCCCGCCAGGCAGCTTGATCGCCTCGGCAACGCTGCGGATCCCCGCCGCCGTCGCGGTCGCGACCGACGTGATGGCGGCGGCCTCTCCCTCAGCTTCGTTGATCTGCTGCTGCTTCCGGGCCTCCGACTGCTTGATCACTTCCTGTTTCATGCCTTCAGCGGTATTGATCGCCGCATCACGCGTGCCTTCGGACGTGAGAATCACCGCGCGCTTCTCGCGTTCAGCGCGCATCTGCTTTTCCATTGCCGCGAGAATGTCGGCGGGCGGCGTGATGTTCTTGATCTCGTAGCGCAGCACCTTGACGCCCCATGCCTCCGACGCCTTGTCGAGCTCGCTAACGACCTGCGTGTTAATGTTCGTGCGCTCCTCGAACGTCCTGTCGAGATCGATCTTGCCCACTTCGCTGCGGAGCGTCGTCTGGGCCAGCTGGGTGATGGCGAAAAGGTAGTCGGAGATGCCGTACGAGGCTCGCTCCGGGTTCAGGACCTTCAGATAGAGCACGCCATCGACCCCCACCTGCACGTTGTCTCTCGTGATGCAGACCTGCGCGGGAATGTCGATGGCGGTCTCCTTGAGCGAGTGCCGGTACCGGATGACGTCGACGAAAGGCAGCAGCACGTGAAATCCCGCGTTCAGGATGCCGTGAAATCGCCCCAGCCGCTCGACGACGTAGGCGCTCTGCTGTGGAACGACGACCGCCGTCTTCGCGACGATGATGAGCACGAGGAAGGTGAGGATCAGCAACGCCAGTAACCCGCCGGTCATGAGCGCTCTCTTTCTGGCTTGAGAAAAATCATCAGCCGATCGACCTCGACCACCTTACATCGCTGGCCGCGCGCGAGGGTTGCCGCGTCCTGGTTGCGCGCGGACCACACGGTGCCTCGCAGCTCAGCGCGCCCGACCGCGCCGGCAGGGATGTCTTCGAGCGGTATCGCGATATCCCCGACCAGGCTGTCGACGTCCCTGCCGGGACCGTCGAGCTGCATCCGCCTCAACAGGGGACCGCGAAACACGAGCAGCGACACAATTGAAATGCTGGAAAAGAGCACGAGCTGCACCCAGACCGGCCCCGCCCAATCGAGCACGTGAAGTGCGGCGATCGCGAGCGCGGCGACGCCGAAGAAGATGACGTAGAACCCGCCGGACGCCGCCATTTCGAGGGCGACCAGAATGACGCCGATCACCAGCCAATGCCACCAGAGCACTGGGGGGATTCTAGTCGAAAGTGGAAAGTGGAAAGTGGACAGTCAAAAGGCGAGGGGCGGATTACAGAAGGTCAAAAAGATCAGAAGATCAGGAGATCAGGAATCGAGAAACTTCTGATCTCCTAATCTTCTGATCTTCTGTGAGCGGCCGTTACTTCGCGAGCGGATCCGGCCTCATCTGGAACTGCATCACTTTGCTGGTCGTCCCTTTGCCGGTTTCCATATGGAACGGCGTGCGCGTGCTGATCGTCGCCCACAGTCCCTTGCCCTTCCAGCCTTTCGAGGGATCGTCAATACGGCCGTCCATCCACTTCGTGTAGAACCCCGTTGGATAAGGCACGCGCATCACGACCCAGTTGCCGTCTTTCAGCGCGAGCAGCGCCTCCGAGGCGTTGCCGGTGTTGATCGGCGTATTCGCGCCCAGGCCCGACGTGTCGAACTGATCGACCCACGTGTAGTAGCTGGCCTCCGCGCTGCCGACGTCGGTCACACCCTTCATCTGCGGGAGCGGCTCCGCGTAAAACGTCCATCCTTCGCGGCAGTGCTGGCCCGTCGCCTTTGGGCCATTGAGCGGCGACTTGCACTTGCGGCGATCGAAGCTCGCCATATGTCCGCTCGCGAGCGCGACCCATGCGACGCCATTGCGATCGACATCCATTCCGCGTGGCGAGAACCCGAGCACGTCCGCCTTGGGGTCCGTTGACGCCGGCAACTCGTAGATTTCTGTGAGCGCGGTTTCCGGCGGGTTCGATCCCGGAACCAGCCGCATGATGGCGCCGGGGAAACCGAGCATCGAACCCCACACGGAACCGTCCGGAGCCGGTGACGCCGCGTAGAACGGCGCGTTGATGCGCTTGTCCTTCGCCGGATCGACCTGCTGATCGGGCTCGACATATTCGTCGCGCCGGCCGTTGCCGTTCGTATCGACGATCAGCGCTGTCCATCCCTGCGACGCCATTTCGTCGCCGGTCTCCTCGAACTTCTTGGTGTTCAGCCAGCCGATCACCGGGCCGCCGCCGCTCGTCCACAACGTCCTGTTCGCGTCTTCGGCGAACATCAGATGGTGGGTCGCGAAGCACGTGCCGATGTGCGTGAGCTTTTTCGTCTGCGGGTCGTACATCTGTAAATGCCGCCCTGCGGTGTTCAACGGGAACAGCTTCGCCGAAGGATGGCTCGATCCCGCCTTGCAGACATCAGGATTCTCCGGCGGACGCACTGCCGACGTCAGCCAGAGCCGGCTCTTCTCGTCGAGCATGGGATTGTGTACGTTGTTCTTGCTCGTCCAGATAACTTCTTCACCCCAGTAGGGCGACGAGTGCGGCATCTTCGGGCTGGTCGGCGGGGTGTTCGGATCGCGCACCGACAGCGGAATGCGGGTCGCCGTGTGATTCACCGGATCGAGCACCGGCACGTAATCCGAGCTTAGCTCGAGCGAGCCGTAAATCGGCCCGTACGGATTGAGCCGCGGGTTGCGGCGATCCGTGGTCACCGAATCGTGCATGTACGATTTCGGATCGGCCCAGTCCCACTGCGTGATCACGAGGTTGCGCTCGATGCCGCGCGGGCGCGGCGGCGACGGCGGCACCTCGCCTGCCGCAATACGGTCGGTCCAGTCCGCGAACATCTCGAGCGCGCGCCGGCGGCCGAACGTGTTGAGTCCCGCGCTCATCTGCCCGCCCGCCTGGCCGGACTGAATGCGACGGTCCCACGCCGCAACAGACGACGCAAAGGTGCCGAGAGCCTTGGGAATCTCCCGCATGCCCTTGGTGCCAATCTGATGGCACGCGGTGCAGCCGCCCGACTTGGCCGCGCGAATCCACTGCGCCTGCGACTGCATGGACGGCGAAATCCCGTTTCCGGTGTCTCCCGTGCCCGGGAACTCGCTCTTGTCGGGTACCTTCATGAGCGAGTACCAGTAACCGGCCGGGTAGTACTCAGCGGCCGCGCGCGGGTTCGGCGCGGGCACCGCGGTCAGATTCAGCAGCTTGCCGGCAGTCGTCTGCGTTTTGGGTGAATCGACGAGGCCGTATCCGCGCACCCAGACGGTGTAGTTCGCTTTCGGCAAATCCGGAAGCAGGTACTGGCCGCGATCGTTCGTGACGACAATCTTTGCGAACTTCGTCGGGAGGTCGGAGGTTTCGGCGATCACCCACACCCCCGCTTCCGGCCCTTTCGGCCCGGTGACGACGCCGCCGAGGTCGTCGTTGTCGATGGGAATCGCGCCGCCCGCCTGCGCGCGCATCGGGCTGCGCGAGACGAGGAGAAGTCCGACGCCGAGCACCGCGAGAAACACCCACGCCAGATGCAGCCGTCTCATAAGCCCTCCTTTTACGATCTACACAGGAGCAGATTAGGAGGATAGGAGTTTCTTTTCAAAAGAATTCTCCTATTCTCGTGGCCTCCTGTTCATTTCCTGCGAAGTACGTTTCCGGGTCGCGCCGCCGTCATGGCTTTGCCGTCGAACACCACTTTCCCGTTCACGATGACCGATACGAACCCTTCTGCGTACTGATGCGGCTTTTCGAACGTCGCCGTGTCGCGCACGCGCGCGGGATCGAACACGGTGATGTCGGCCTTCATTCCCGGCTTCAGCACGCCGCGATCGGTCATGCGCAACCGCTGGGCGGGGAACGACGTCATTTTCCGGATGGCGTCTTCCAGCGAGATCACGTTCCGCTCGCGCACGTATACGCCAAGCACGCGCGGGAACGTGCCGTAGCTTCTCGGGTGCGGCACCCCTTGTCCCAGAATCTGCACCCACCCGTCCGACGCGACCATCGTCGCGGGATGGCGCATGACGCGCTCGAGATCCTGTTCGCTCATCGCATGGTAGACGCCCTGGCAGTTGCCCTGTTCGACGATCCACATCGCCGCTTCGGCGCCGTTTTCAATCGTCGGCTCCATGCCGCGCATCCGTGCGACGTCAGCCAGGTTTTTCCCGGCCATCGCCGCGTCGAAATCGCAGTGCGCGAGAAAGACGTTCTTCGGGTCGCCGCCGCCGCGCTCTTCGCGAATGATGCGCACGGTCTCGGCGCCGATTTCTTTCCGGGTCGCCGGATTCTTCAGGCGTGCGAGCATCTGTTCACGCCCGCCCTCCTGGCCCCACTGCGGAATCATCGACGCCGTAAACGCGTTGCTCGACGCCGTGTAGGGATACTGATCGCTCGTGGCGTCGACGCCCCGCACGCGGGCCGCGTCAATCAGCTTCAGCGTCTCGACGCTCTTGCCGTAGTTTTGCGGACCGACAATCTTATGATGCGTCACCTGCGTGGGCAGCCCGCCCTCTTCGCCGATGCGAATCGTCTCGCGCACACTGTCGAGCACGCCGAAGGCCTCGTCGCGCATATGGGAGATGTGGATGCCGCCATACTTGGCCGCGACCTTCGCCAGCTCGATCACTTCCTCGATCGGCGTGAACGCTCCCGGCACGTAGAACAATCCGGTGCTCATGCCGTACGCGCCGGCCTTCATGCCATCCTCGACGAACGCGCGCATCTTGTCGAGCTCGGCCGGCGTCGGCCGCCTGTTCGCGCGGCCGATGACAGCCTCGCGCACCGATCCCTGACCGATGAACGTCCCGACGTTGATCGATTTCTGCGTGGCCTCGAGCTTGTCGAGAAACGGGCCGAGCGGCACCGGCGATCCGCCATCAGGGCCCTCGATCAGCGTCGTGACCCCCTGCCTGATGTAGTTGTCCGCGCTCGGCAGCTGGAAAATCGTCTCGCGGGCGTGATTGTGGATGTCGATGAAGCCGGGAGAGACGACCTGTCCGTTTGCGTCGATCACTTGAGCGGCCGGATCGGTAATGGCGGGAGCGATGAGCGCGATCGTATCGCCGCGCACGGCCACGTCTGCGCGATACCACGGACTGCCCGTTCCATCGATGATGCGGCCATTGCGGATGACGAGGTCATAGGGCTGCGGCGCCTGCGCATGGACGCCGATGTCAGCGGCGTCGCGCTGCAGCCACACCGTGATGGCGCCGGCAATCAGCAATCCCGAGAGAACCTCCGCGGACTTCCTTCTCATTCCGGAACCCTGCAGGCGAAATTGGACGCTTCGTTTGTGCTGCCAGAGCCCTTATACATCGCGACTTGCGGGTAGGGGCACAACGGCCGCGTGCGATCCACTTTCCCGTCTGTGACATGCGACGCGACGATCTGCGCCGGCGCCGTGCCCTTCGCCATCCACTGCTCGATCGCAGCGACCTTGTCGAATGTGTCGGTGCCCAGCCCGCCTTGGCAATGCGTCATGCCGGGAACCATGTAGAGCTGAATGGACTTGCCCACTGCGCTGTTGCCGGCATCCTTCACGACCCGGCCGAAATAGCCGACGCTGGTCGATGCCGGGTTCTGCTGGTCGCTCCACCCGTGATACATCAGGAGTTTGCCGCCGCGCGCAAAGAACGGTTTGAGGTTGTGGCCTGCGGTGTTGAGCACGGCGGCCGCGGTATCCATTTTCTCCACGTCAATCGCGGGATCGAATCGAGCCGGGTCCCACGCTGCGTCCTTGGCCACGAGGTACTTATATGTCTCCGAGGCATTGGAGAACGGCTCCGGACCGGCCAGTGTTCCCCACAACAGCTCAGATCCTGGCTGCAGCAACGGCGTGTAGAGCACCTCGCCCGTTTTTGGATGCTTGATGTCGGAGTACAGCGCGCGCGCGGTTTCGACCTGCTCGACGGTCAGGCACGAAGGGCCGTCCGCGCCCTTGCACTCGAGCACCTTCGGATCGAAACGGCATGCGGGAGGGTTCTCGATGACGCCGTCCTTCACTCCGTCCTTCAGATCGCACGTCTCCATCACCGCAGCATGGATCGCGGGGTACTTCTCTGGAGGAATGTAGCTTCCGGCCGAGCGATGCACGATTCGATGCAGCACCATGCGCACGGCATGCACGCGAGATCGGATGTCCGGTGGCGCACCCGCGACGATCGCGTCGAAGTCTCGGGGGTACATCGACGCGAGCGTCAATCCTTGATTGCCCCCCGTGGAACAGCCGTTCCACAGCGATGCAGCAGGCGCTTTACCGTAATACGCGCCGATGACAGCTTTTGCGTGAATCGCCAGCTCGTGCAGCGATCGATGCGCGTAGTCGACAAGTTTTTCCGGATGCCCGACCGCGAACGAAGCGCCGGGCGTCGTGTGGCCGCTGTCCGTGCTCGCCGCCGCGTAGCCGAGCGCGACGGCGACAGCGAGCGGCTGGTAGCTGATCGTGCCGGCCCACCCGCCGTTGCCGACTGCCTGCAGTTTGCCGTTCCAACCGGATGCCGGCAGCCATACTTCAATTTTAATGTCCGAATCGGCGGTGGGCTTGCTCGCCAGCGCGACACGGCAGAACGCCGGCGCTGACGCGATCGCGCGAGCGAGCGCAGGGGGCACGCCGCGTCCCGGCGCAACAGTCGGCGGCGTGAATGCGCCGGCGGCGACCGCTTCCGCGGACGTCATAGTCACATTCGGCAATCGCAGCGACGTCAAGCTCTCGCACGATGCGGGTGCGGCCGACGGCCGGCCCTGGGCCGGTGCGAGCAACGCGAGCACGACGCCTATGCCAATATCCCTACCGCGCATGGTTTTCTCCTGGGCTGGCCTAAAGGCCAGCACTACGTACTATTGCCTGAGCCGCATCGCTACGCGCCGCCAGTCGTAGTGCCGACCTTCAGGCTGGCGACCGCTGCTCGACTGTCGTAGTGCCGGCCTTTAGGCCGGCAACCTCTGCTGTTGGCCCCCACAGTTGTCTCACAATCGGTCCTACTATTTCTACTGTGCCGGTCGTCCGGAATTGCTCGGTCCCGGTGACGGCTGCATCGTTCAAGAGACGCGCGAACTCGAGCCGGCGCCGAAGCTCGCGCGCAACCGGCGCCGCCGGGTCGATGATGTCGACCCCCGGTCCGGCGGCTTCCTGGATCATCGAGCGTATGAACGGATAGTGGGTGCATCCCAGCACGAGAATGTCCGCGCCTTTGTCGACAATCGGCCGCACGTACCGCCCCACGAGCGCGCGCGTCTCGTTCGATGCGAGCTCCCCTTTTTCAACCTGATCGGCGAGGCCGGGACACGGCTGAATGATAAATTCCACATCGGATCCGTAGCTCGCGAGCAACTTCCCGACGTTCGGGCTCGCTAACGTGCCCGTCGTCGCCAGCACGCCGACCACGCGGGAGCGTGTGCGGGAAGCGGCAGCCTTGACTGCCGGCTCCATCGCGACAATGGGCAGCGCGAAACGCGCGCGCAGAGACTCGACCGCGACTCCGGTCGCGGTATTGCATGCCACCACGATCGCCTTGGCGTCCTGGCTGACAAGAAATTCACTGATCGCGATCGCGCGTGCGGTCACGAATTCAGGTGAGCGGTCGCCGTAGGGCGCGCAGCCCGAGTCGCCGACGTACAGAAAGTGCTCATGCGGCAGTTCCTGACGAAGCGCCCGCAGCACTGACAGCCCGCCGACACCGGAGTCGAAGACCCCTACCGGTTTGTTCGCTGCAACCATTTGCCTGATGAGATCGTCTGCATTCTACATGCGATAACCGCGCGGCCGCGTGCGCGTAGTAGAGATGAAGCGACGGGCAACGATCGCGCAAAAGGGGGCGTCTAATGTCTCGGAGCGTGACCTTGCGAGGATTGGCGACGTTCGCCCTCGTGTCCTGCGCGTGTCTCGCGACCGCAGATCCCATAATCGCGCAATCGGGCTCTGCACTCGGCCGCCCGCGCGTCTCCTTCACGTCGGTACATCAGTACGTCGCTGCTGAAGCCATTCCGAGACAGCTCGCAACGCCTCCGAATCTCGTCGTGTCGTCGATGTATCGCCCGCTCGTCGAGTCGATGCTGCGCCAATCGCCGACGTTCCGCCGACAGTGCGTGCGGATTGCCGCTGAGCGGTCGCTGACCGTTCATCTCGCGATCACGAAGCCGTCTCCAGGCTATGACGTCCGTGCGACGACGCGTATCACCCGCGACGAAAGGGGGGATCTCTCCGCAGCCATCCAGATCACGCCTCTCCACGACGTGGAAGAGCTCATCGCGCACGAGTTCGAGCACATCATCGAGCAGCTCGACGGAGTGGATCTCGGCGCGCATGCGGCGCAGCGGCACACGGGCGTCATCGCCATCGGAAATAGCCGCGACATCTTCGAGACCATGCGCGCGAAGCGCGCGGGCCTGAAAGTTGTTTCCGAGCTGGGGCGATGAAGGCTATGGCCGTCGTGCTGGCTGTCGGCGCGATGCTCACCGTCGAGCAACGAGATGCCCATCGGTCGAGCCACGATCGCTCGTCTTCCGCGGTGAGCGCCGACGGCCGCTTTGTCGCCTTCGCGACGTATTCGCAGCTCGTGCCTGCAGACGAGGACCATTCGAGCGACGTGTACGTGCTCGACAGGACCAGTCAGCAGGTCACGCTTGAAAGCCCGCGCACTGCCGAGTACCAGGGAGACAGCAGTCACCCAGGCATCAGCGGCGACGGACGGCTCATCATCTTCGAGCGCTCCAACGCCATCGTGCTCCACGACCGCATAATGGACGTGACAACAATTCTCGGGGAGGGGCTTCAGCCATTTATCACTGAGAATGGCCGCGTCGCGGTCTTCGCCGCGGCAGGTTTCAATCGTAGGGCCGGCAACGACGCGAACGGCCAGTTCAGGGACATCTATTCCGTCGATCTCGCCGGCGGTCAGGCACACCGCGTTAGTGTCGGGATGCAGGGGTTGGATCCGCAGATGGCGTCGAGCAGCGAACCGAGCGCGAGCAGCGACGGCCGATATGTGGCATTTTCATCGAGGCGTCAACCCTCCGGCGGGCGGGGAGATTCGCCGTTCGTCTTCGTGCGCGATACGGCACTTCAGATCACCAGGCTGATCGGCGCTGGATGGAGTCCTTCGTTGAGCGGCGATGGACGCTTGGTCGCGTTCGTCGGACTGTCTCACCGGGTTCCGCACATCTTTGTTGCAGACCTGCACACCGGCGCACGCCGCATCATCACCAAGAGCGTGCGTGGAGGCCTCGCGAACGGCAACAGTGCACGGCCGGTGATGTCGTCCAACGGACGCTTCGTGGCGTTTCAGTCGGAGGCCAGCGATCTCGTCGCCGTTGAGGACTTCAATCTGCTGTGGGACGTATTCGTCCTGGACCGCACGACCAACGCCATAACCCGACTGAGCGGTGATGGCGAGCAGGCGTGGATGGAACCGAGCAGCGGGCCGTCCATCGACGCGACCGGCTCGGTCGTCGCCTTCTCGTCACGCCATCCGACGGACGCGTCGGACAAGCGGAATGATTTCGACCTGTACATCGCCCCGATTCACGCAACCGCACAGGCATCGACGGCGCGACTTCTCACGTTTTTCCAGTAGCCGGCCGCCCTGAAGGTCGGCACTACGACTGTCGCGGCGTGTGCTCCTGGTGGTGCTTGTCGCATTCGTAGTGCTGACCTTCAGGTCAGCCTGCAGTGTCGTAGTGCTGACCTCCAATGCGATCGGCGATGAACCGCCGCTCACTTTCTACTTTCTACTTTCTACTTTCCACTTTCAGAAGGTGTACCTGAGCGACATCTGCATACGACGCTCGGTTCGCGCAGCCGTCACCTTGCCGAAGTTCGCGTTCGTCTGCGCACCTGTCGTGGGATTGAATGTCGCCGTCGTGTTGATGTCCTGGAACTGCACCTGGTCGAAGAGGTTGTAAATCTCCCAGCGGAACTGGAACTGCTGGTTGCCCTTCAGACGGATATCTTTGAAAAAGGTGAGGTCGTGGTTATGCCAGCCTGGCAATACGAACTGCCAGTTGTTGCAGGCGGCTTCATTGCCTGTGTCTCCCAGACCTGTCGCAGGCCGCACGTTCTCTGTTGCGAACCATCGATCAATATTCTGGTCACTGCCTGAGAGCTGAAGATCTCCAACGATATTGAACGGTCCTGCGCCGGTAGGATTGGTGCCCGCACAAAACTCTCCTCCGCCGGTAAACTCCGCAGCGGGACTATACGTCACGCCGACACGGCCACGACCACCCGTGCCGAAGGTGCTGATACCCGAAATGCGCCAATTGTCGAGAACCGCGGCGACCACCTTGTTGTCACCCAACAGGCTGCTCGCGCGCGGGATTTCGTACTGGTAACTCGCGACGAGTACGTGCTCCTGCAGGTCTCGCCGCTGGTCAACATTCGGAAGCGGGTCGCCGATGCGAAGCGCGTCAACGCCATTCAGCTGTCCGTAGGTGTCTTCGTATCCGCGCGCCCACGTGTAGCTGCCCGCCATTTCGAAGCGGCCCGTGAAGCGGCGCGTCACCTGAAGCTGGAGGGAATCGTAGGTCTGCCATCCGTTCGTCTCGATACGCAGGATGTCGCTGTAGCCCAGGGTCGGGCGCAGGAACGCGTCGGGCAGCGCTCCTGGATTCGTGGCGGTCGCGGCGACTGTCGGATCTTTATATGCCGGATCGAACCGGCGCAGGTACGGGATCTGGTTGATGTTGGTCCCGCGCGCCTGGTACTTGCTTCTCATGCCGACATACGCGGCATCGACGACGATGTTCTTTCCGATTTCCCGCTGGATCGCCGACGTGAACCGCAGGTTATTGGGCCGCCGGTTGTCCGTCCGCACAGGACCGTTCGTATTCGGCACCGGAGATGCCGCGCTTCCGGCGTTCAGATACGAATCGTAGTCGGTGTAGAAGATCGTCCTGTTCAAACGGTATGCGACGTTCGCGTCACCTTGCTGCCCGAACGCCCCGCCCGTCCCATCGTGGAACGATCCACCCGCGACGCGAATGACCGTCTTCGGATTGATCGCCCACGCCATGCCGATTCGTGGATCGAATTGAATCGGCATGGGCTCGATGAAGCCCTCGCCGCCCCCGTCGAGATAATTACCATCCCGTTGCGTCACGATGCCGTTGATCGCGCACGGCGTGTCCGCCGTGATCACCTGCGTGCAGTTGTAACCGGTGCCTGGCACCATCAAGCCGATGAACGTAGCGGGCAGTACCTGACCATTTTGCGGATTTCGCGCCACGCGTGTCGTGCCCTGAAGGACTGGCTGATAAAACACAGGCGGGTTGCCGCCCCACTGCGGGTCGAATCGTTCGTCGCTGAAGACGGACGATTCGCCGCCCTGTGCGAGTGCCGGCCCCCATTTGTACATGCGCAGACCGAGGTCCAGCGTGATCTTGGTCGTGGGTTTCCAGGTGTCCTGGACATACCACGCCCAAGTCTTCTGACGGCGATCGTCGGGCACACGCCCCATGGATTCCGTGTAGCGCGCGACCTGCCCCAGCACGGCGTTCGCCCAGGCGTATCCGGTCCGGTTGGGATGCAGGGCGTCGTCTGCGAAGTTGAACTGCCCGCCGAAGGTTCCCGAGCGCGCCTGGCTGAAGAGCTCGTCTTCGCGCATGACGCCCATCTTGTAGGTGTGCCGGCCGCGCGTGTGTGTCAGGTTGATCGCCGCGTTGATCGCGATGTCGTTGCCGTAGATCGGCCAGCGTCCGTCGTACGTGATCCACGCTGTGCCGCCATCGTTGCTCTGCGTCCGATCCGCGCTCTGGATATTGCCGAACACCGCCTGCGGAATGAGACCGAGCGGGTTGTGCTGGCCGGCAAACTGGCCGAGCCGCGCGAGTTGCGGATACGTCGCGCGCTGGATGCCGGCCAGGGCGATGTCGTCTTCCGGAGGTCCGTTCTCGATGCTGTTGAAGAAGCCTGTCGAGAACTCGAGGATCGTCGACGTATTCAGAATGCGCGTGTAGTCGATCTTGCCGATGTCGACGTCGAAGTCGTAGCGCTGGCGGACAAGACCCCACCGCGCAGAGGCGCCGTCGACGTTGATGCCCACGGACCGCGTGTAGAACGTCTGGTACTTGACGGCAATCGAGTCTTTGTCGGTCGGCCGATAGTCGCCGCGAAGCATGTGCTGTCTGCGCGGCCAGTCGATGCTTGGCTCCTGCGTAACGTAGTTGTAGCCGTTGACGCCGGTTGTGTTGGGCATCGGGTACAGATTGAGAAGCGCCTGGCCCCGTGGATCGAGGCGATTCGAGGGAATCCTGTTGCCCGGAAACTGTGCGTTCGTGAGCGGATCCCTGACCGAAATCAGCGCGCCGCTCGGCGTGACCGACTGCGAGAAATCGCCGGCACGTTCGAGCGCCGTAGGCATCTGATAGAACTTCAACGTCTGTAAACGCTGCGCCTGCGTGTCGTCGAGGACGTAGAAAAAGAACAGCTTGTTACCATCGGAGTTGATTCCCTTGATCTTCGGGATCGGACCGCCGATCGTGCCGCCGAGGTTCGAGTAGCGATATTCGGGTTTCGGCCGGTTGTTGATCTTGTTGAAGTAGTTGGTCGAGTTCCACCTCTCGTGGCGCTTGTACCAATACGCGGTCCCGTGATATTCCGCGCCGCCGTGCTTCGTGATGACGTTGACCTGCGAGCCGCCTTTCAAGCCGTACTCCGCGGTGTACGCGCTCATCTGCACGTTCACTTCGGCAATCGCATCGATGACGGTCGTGCCGCTGAGCGCGCCGCCGCCGCCGCCGTCACCGCCGTTGATGCCGTCGATGTAGACGGTCTGACCCTGGCCGCCCTGCAGGCTCGGCACGGGCGAATTGAAGCCGCCGCCGACCGTTTCGTTGTCGTTCGCGAGCAACTGGACCCCCGGGAGAATCTTCAGCAGCGACATCGGGTCGCGGCCGCGAATCGACAGATTCTCGACCTGTCCGACGTCGAGCACCGCCTGGTGGGTCGTCTGCGTGGTCGCGACAACTTCGCCAACGGCGCTGACGGTAACGGCTTCGGTGAGCGAGCCGACTTCGAGTCTCAGCGGCGGAATCGCGAGCCGGTTGTTCGCCAGCACCATGTTGTCGCGAATCTCGATCGGCCTGAAGCCGGTGAGCTCGGCGCGAATGGTGTACGGACCTGGTTGCAATGCGGGGAACGCGAAAAGACCGACCTCGTTGCTGACGGTCCGCCGCACTTCCTGCGTTTGCTGGTTCGTGACGCTGATGTCGGCGCCCGGAACCACCTGGTTCTGCGAGTCGACGACGCTTCCTGAAATGGAACCTGATGTGGTTTGTGCCGCCGCATTGCCGGCAAACAGCAGCAGGACCACAACGATCATCGGCCTGAAATACCTCATACCCTCCCCTTTCTTGCGGTATGTGTGTGGGTGAGCAACTTTGTGGGGCATAAACTTACAGATCAGGGAAGGCGTGTCAAGAAAATTTGGCAAACTTGACCGGTAAAGTAACTTTACTTTACCGCTATAGCTCGATCTCCTGGATCCAAAGCCACGGCGGGCGGACAAGAAGACTTCGGATCACGCCATCCAGTGCACGCACGTAGTGCCGACCTTCAGGTCGGCACCCAAAGCGCGGGGCGATCGAACGCAAGCGAGAACACGCTCGAACGAATAACAGGTCAGTTTTCATAGCATTGACCGTCTGATTTGTGCGGCCAGCGGGATTTTTCCGCGATATACGAAAACATGAATTCCATTGATTGGGCCGTCCCGGCTGCAGAGCGAACAGTCGTGAGGCTTGGTGCGCGCACGAGTTGTACCGAAGCCGTCGTCCAGTACCGGCTGGCCTGAAGGCCAGCACTACGTACGTGGCAAACCACTAACGTACGGGCACCTTCGTACGAGGACCGGCGCTTCCCACGTAGGTACGAGCCCTACGTACATGGCGATGACGATGCAGGTGGCAGGCACGACCTACGTGGCCATCACGACGTCCGTAGCGAGACGACGCACGTCGTGCCGACCTTCAAGGTCGGCCCCGCGATCTCCACGTCGACCCCCGCTACGCTTCGGGTTGCTCCGCGGGAAGCTTCGTTTTGTAACACAACAGCGAGTCACTGCGCACGGGCGAGATCGCGCACGACTTCGTAATGAAAGCGGATGAACTTGTGCAGCTCGCTCTCGAGAATGCGCTCCTGATCGCTGTGCGCGCCGAACCCCTTAGGACCATCTTCGGTATCGAGCGCGGGGCCGACCCCATAGCACTGCATGCCGCGCGCGCGGAGATACGCCATGTCGGTCGCCCCGGTACTCAGCGTCGGCAGCACGGCCGTGTCGTAGTGGCGCGCGAACGCCGACTCAAGCACTTTGAAGGCCTCCGAGTCGAGACGGGCACTCGGTGTCCCCGGTCGCACGTCCCGCGGGATCCATTCGACACGAATCGCCGGATCATTCACGATCTTGCGAACCTCGTTGAGGAACGCTTCAGGGTCCTGACCCGATATCAGCCTCACGTCGAGCGACGCTTTCGCTTCAGACGGGATCACGTTGATGCGATACCCGCCCTGAATGATGTTGGGCGAAATCGAGCTTCTGACGCTCGACGCCAACGCCGGAGTCGCCCTGGCGAAATAGTCCACGGCGTCCTGCGCAGCCTTGGGGTCGCTGCCGATCACCGCGCGATACCGCGCCGCGTCGGCCGGCTGCGAAATGGCGGCGAGGCGCGTGAAATAGGTCCGCGTCGTGTCGTTGAGCTGGATTGGCGGCTTCCATTCGGCGACGGCCTGCACCGCCTTCGCGAGCTTGAGAATTGAATTCGTCTGAAGCGGCACGGAGCCGTGGCCGGCGGTGCCGGTCGCCGTCAAGAGGATTCCATGCGGAATCTTCTCCGCGGTCTCGACCGCCGCATAGCGGACGCGCCCATCGCTGCGCACCACGCTGCCCCCTTCGGCCAGACAGTACTCCGCGTCGATTTCGTCGAAATGTTGCTGCACCATGAACTGGATGCCGACCCTCGTCGTGCCCTCTTCTCCCGCCTCAGCAAGAAAAATCACATCGCGGTCGAGCGCCACGCCCGAGCGCTTCAAGAGGAGCATCGTCATCAGCGCCGCGGTGACATTGTCTTTGTCGTCTACGGTGCCGCGGCCATAGACGTAGCCGCCGTCGCGCGTCGCGCTGAACGGCGGGAACGTCCATTTCGCGGGGTCGACGTTCACCGTGTCGGTGTGCCCCATCAAGAGCAGCGGTCTCTTCTTGCCGTTCCCTTTGAGCCGGGCGACGACATTCAGCCGGTTCGGCTCGAGCTCGAAGACCTTCGTGGCGATGCCCTCGCGTTCGAGGACCTGCTTGACATACTCGGCCGCCGGCCGCTCGTTCCCTGGCGGATCGCTCGTATCGAACCTGAGCACCGCCTGAAAGTGCTCCATGCTTTCAGTCTCGACGCGCGACCAGTCGATGGCCGGTGCCTGAGCGACCAAAGTAACGGTGCCGGCCACGAGCGCGAGAAGCAGCGGAAAGCACAAAGGGCGGCGATGATTGCTATCCATCGCCGCCCTTCTTACCACGATTTATTCGCTTTTCGTTCTTCGTTTTTCGTTATTCGGAGCCGGCGCAACTACAGTCGCACCCTACCGCAGGGGATTCGGTGTGGCGTTCGCTTCGATATCGCCCAGTATGTATTGCATGCCCGCAAGGAAGTGCCCCACGATCTCCGGCTTCATGAAGGTCTCGTTCATGTGGCCCATCGAGTTGTAGAAGACGCGACCCTTGCCATACTCACGAATCCATGCCACAGGGTAAACCTTGTCGGGACGCTGGTATCCCGTCCACGGTTTGTCGGTCGACGCCGGCACCTTCTCGTCCAGGTCGACGATTAAGAGCACGCGCACCTTGTCCCAGCGCAGCCGGCCATTACCCTGATCCTCGAACCGGTAGGTACTCCTCGCGGAATGGCAGGTCCTCGTAGTTGAACGGCCGCACGATTGGATTGTCCTTGTCGTAGACCCTCAGCACGCCGTTTTCGATCCGGTGAGGTGCGCTCTGCGCGCCAATCATTTCAGCGAACTCATCCCAGTTGCGCGATGCCCACGGCGTGCCGTGGATGCCGCCGAGGCCGCCGCCTTCGTTCACGTACCGAACAAGGTCGGCGCGCATGGCCGGGTCCGGCATGAACTCGCCGACGATGCTGTTCAGGAAAATCGCGTCGTATTCCTTGACCTTCGGGTAACGAAGGTTGCTGAGGTCGTTGCTGAAGACAGTCGTCCACGCTCCGGTCTTCTCGCCCATCCGCTGAATCATCACGTTGGTTAACGGGATGGTGTTGTGCGACATGCCCTCGAGGCTCTCGACCACGAGGAGCTTGCGGGCTTTCTTCGGCGCTGCGATCGGCTTGTTCGGAATCGCGGCGTCAATTCTTGCGCGGGTCTCCACCCCCCGTTTCTCGATCTCGGCGGGCGACAACGTCTCGCCGCGGGCCGGCGTCACTACGTCGAAGCGAATCGGCCGGGTACGCGAGAACTCGAGGAAGTTCGACGCATATGCAGGCTGCACGACATCCTCGAATGCCGACACGGCCGCGAAGATATCGCCAGGCGCCTTGACGACCCCGGTCGTATCAAGCGTCATCGCGATGGGCACTCTCGTCGTCACGACCGGGCTGCCGTCGCCGCCAAGCCGCGTGGAGATCTCGCGATCGTCCTGCCGCTCGAGCTCTGCGAAGAACTCACGGAGATTGGCCACTCCTTTGCCGAGCGGCACGTTCTGCGCGTTGGCGCCGCGCGCCGAACGGTCCCGCACCAGCACGTAGAGCAGCCGATCCTTCACGCGCGCGACGCCGTCGCGCACGTTCGTGCCGTCCTGCGCCCACTGCCCGGTATCGACGCCCACGCCGAGCCGGCGGCTCCGGCCTTCCATCGCTTTCACGGTCTCCGTCGAGCTGTTCAGCACGGCCACGTTTATCTTGAATTCCTCGGCGAGCGCATCAAGCCCATCGATTGACGCCGTGCCCGGAACAACGAGCGTCGTCGCGCCGATCTTCTGTGCGAACTCGAACAGGCGGCGCCGCGTGGCTGCATCGGCGGGGACGCCGTCGACGCGGTACGCACTGACGCGAACGTTCTGCCCCATGCCGGTTTTTACCGACGCGACCTCGGCGTCCGTCAAGTTGTAGTCGAGGCTCTTCTGAACCTGCGGACTCACGCGCTGCGTGCTCGAGGCCTCGACGAACGGGACGAGCGCGGCGTCCGCTCTCACGACCGATTCGAGGAACGTGAGACCCAAGCCGGGTATCGCGAAATCCCAGTTGGTAAAGCGATCGTTGGCGACCAGCGTGCGCGTCCGCCACGTCACGCGCTCGAGCGCATCCGACGCGCGCGGAAACTCCGGCGCCTGATTCTGCTGCGCCACGAGCGTCGCCATACAGACGCCGAAGAGTGCCGCAAGCGTGATTCTCATTCTCATGTCAGTGTCCTCGAATGCTGTCTGCTTGTCTGCTTCATTCAATGCTCGCGGGCCCCACCCCCGCTCGCTCTCGCTCGGCGGCGGGTCCGCGACGCGCTTCCCTCCTGCGCCTCGCTCGGGCCGCAGGCGCTTTTCGTTCTTCGCTTTTCGTTTCTCGTTATCTTCTCTCCGGCAGCGCAAACACATGATAGCCCTGCGCTTCAATCTTTCCCTGCTTACGGTGCAGTGGATTTCTCCACACCGGATCGCCGCCGGTGCCCCACGATGCGCCGACAGCGAACGCGATGTACTGCCGTCCATTCACTTGATACACCGCCGGAATCCCCTCCGGATTTCCCTCGAGCTCGTGCTCCCACACGAGCGCGCCGGTTTCCTTATCGAACGCGCGCAGGAAACAATCCTGCGAGTTCGCAAGGAACACAAGGCCTCCAGCTGTCACGACCGGGCCGTTACGCGGCCTGACTGTGCCAGTGTTCTTGACGCCTTTGTCCACGAGCCCGGGAGCCACACCGTCGGCGACGCGCCACTTGATCGTGCCCTCGTTCAGATCGTAGGCGACGAGCTGCGACCACGGCGGGCCGCTGACGGGATAGCCGTTGCTCGTGTACCACCCGGCAGAAAACGATCCGCCATAGCGCGTCGGAGGCCCTTGATAGCGGTTCGGATTCTGCGGAAGCCGGATCTCCGCAGGGTTGCCCGCCTGCTCTTCGCTTGTCGGCAGCATCAACAAGTACGACTCGAGCGCGTCGAGCGCGCCGTTCGAGATCATCGCCGGTGGAAATGGCGGCATCTGGCTGATGCCCTTGCGCACGACGGATCGGAACCCCTCCGTACCAATCACCTTCAGCGATCGCATCGGCATCTGGCCGGGGCCGTGGCACCCGGAGCACCGTTGCATGTAGACGTTCTGGCCTTCCTGCGCGCGTGGGCCGAGTGGAGCCGCCCCCTGACCGCGTCCACCGCCCGCGCCTTCTCCCCGTCCCGGTTCGACCAGCGACATCTTGCGGTAGCTGATCATCTCGAGGCTGCGCACATAGAGCATGCCCGTCTCCGGATCGCCGGCCGTGCTGCCCCAATTGGCGCCTCCCCATGCTCCGGGGAACTGGATGTGCGGACGCAGATGGCTGGACGGCGTGAACACGCCTTCGTTTGCCGCCTCGCGGACGAGCTGCTTCAGCTTCTCCTGCTCTTCCGGACTGACAAATGGATTCACTTCGTCCGGTGTCATCGACTGGCGCGCGAACGGCGGCGGCTTCGTGGGTACGGGTTGTGTCGGCGACGAGAACTCGCCCGGCACTTCGCTCTTCGGCACCGGACGCTCTTCGATGGGCCAGAGCGGCGTGCCCGTCTTTCGCTCGAACACGTACAGGAACCCGGTCTTCCCTGCCTGCACCACGATGTCGATCGGCTTTCCGTTGTGCCGCACCGTCAGGAGCTTCGGCGACGATGTGTTGTCGTAGTCCCACAAATCGTGGTGGACGACCTGGAAATGCCACAACCGCTTTCCCGTGCGCGCGTCGAGCGCGAGAAGGCAGTTGCCGAACAGGTTGTCGCCCTTCCTGTCGCCGCCGTACAAGTCGTGGGTCGGTGAACCGGTCGGCAAGAAGACGATGCCGTTCTTCTCGTCGAGCGTCAAATCGCCCCAGGTGTTCGCGCCCCCGGCATACCTGAAGGCGTCCTCGGGCCACGTCTCATATCCGTACTCGCCGGGCCGCGGAATTGTGTGAAACGTCCACACAAGCTTGCCGGTGAGCACGTCGTACGCTCGAATGTCGCCGGGCGGCGAACCATAGCCTTCGCCGACATTCGATCCGACGATGATGAGATTTTCGAAGACGCGGCCCGGGCTGTTGTTCGGGCCACCGTTGCGGCGCGGCGCGCCGACCCGCATGTCGACGAATCCGTTATTCCCGAAGGTCATGACCTGCTGGCCGTTGCGCGCGTCCACCTCGCGGATTCCGTTGTTCGCGGTCACGATCAGCCGCCTGTCCGACCTGTCCTTGCTCTCCCAGTACGCCAGTCCGCGCTCGGTGGCCCGCAGCGTCGACATCCACAGTTCCTTGCCTGTCGTCGCATCGAGAGCCACGATGACGTTCCTGACGCCCGCGACGTACATGACGTTGTCGACGATGAGCGGGTTGAAGACCAACTGATCGGGTTCGCCCGGCACCGGATAAAACCAGGCGCGCCGCAGCTGCATGACGTTCGATGTGTTGATTTGCGCGAGCGCGGAGTACTGCATCGAGTCGGACGCGCCGCCGTATTGATCCCAATTCGAGTACGGCTGTGGCTGCTGCGCAAGCGAGGTCCGCTGGGTCAGCGCGAACGTCGCAACCACGGCGGCTCCGGCAAGCAAGCCCCACCTTCGCGCTGCGCGGCTACGGCGCGGCAAGCCCAGAACGGCTCGGGTGATCGAGGACATGAGTTTCCTGTCGGGGTCACTTTACCGGTAAAGGCTGGGATAGCGCAATGAAACGAAAAAACGAGGCTCCTCGTCTTTCGTTATTTCCTGCGCTCGGCTGCCGTATAGCCCGCACGCGCGCGCACGTGCAATCGCGGTTTGTGTGCGTCACCGCGATCTCGTGTGTACTTGCCGTCGGCATGCGCCGGCTCGAACGCCAGCACATATTGCGATTGCAGTTCGTCGAAGACCCGCGCGACGGCCGCCGAGATCTCGGCAGAATCGCTGATCTCTTCGACGTATCCACCGGAATTGGCGGTCAGCAACTCGAGATTCTCCAGGTCGACATAGGCGCCTTTGCCAGTGCCCATGCCGATGGCATACACCGCAGCAGCGGAGTTGGTAACCGCGAGCTGTGCGGCGCCGACGGCGAGATCGCGCAATGCCTTCTGCCTGGTGTAGACCTCGATCTGCACCTGTTCCGCTCGCGATGTCGGCGGAATCGCGGTTACGGTGGGTTACGGCGATCTCGTGGTACTTCCCGTCTGCGTGCGCCGACTCGAAGGCCAGTACATATTGCGACTGCAACTCGTCGAAGACGCGCGCGACGGCCGCCGAGATCTCGGCCGGATCGTTGATGTCTTCGACGTATCCTCCGGAATCGGCGGTCAGCATTTCGAGATTTTCCAGATCGACATAGGCACCCTTGCCGGTGCCCATGCCGATGGCATATACCGCCGCACCAGAGCCCGCCACCGCGCGCTGTGCGGCGCCGACCGCTGCGTCGCGCAGCGTCTTCTGGCGGAAGTAGATCTCCGACTGCACCTGCTCCGCGCGCGACGCGGGTCGGGAAACAGCAGGCGGGTTGCCACGAAGCCGCGGTACGAGGCTGTCGCGGCCGTCGGTAATGACGAGCAGCACCTTGCGGCTCTGCTCCGCGCGCTGGAACGCCGGCCCGATGAGCCTTACCGCGTCGAACATCGCCGTATAGCCATTGGGTTTCAGCGTGTTGAACGCGCGCGGCACCTGCTGGTGATCGCGGGTCCACGGGACCACCAACCATACCTTGTCCGCGAAGGCGGCGAAGAACACTTCGTCGCGCGGATCGAGGCGCTGGACGAGAAGCTCGAGCGCACGCCGCGTGTCAGCCCACCGCGCATCGTCTGCCGCACGCGCTTTCGGATCGGTCGCCATGCTGCCGCTGATGTCGAGCAGAATGCCAAGGCTCACCGGCACGCGCTCCGTGGTGAACTGCGTAATCGGCCGGCGCTCTCCGGCGTCGGTCAGCTCGAACTGATCGGCGGTCAATCCGATGACAAAACGTCCCGCGCGATCCTTGACCGTCACCGGCACGGCGACCACGTCGGTGGTAGCGCGGAAGACGGGGAGGGACTGCGCAGAAAACGAAAATGGAACAAGGAAAAACGAAAAGAGAGCCGCAGCCAGGAGCCGCGCCCCTACGTCGTTGAACATTATTCGTTTTTCGTTCTTTGTTCTTCGTTTTCTCAGCGTCAGCGCAGCGCTCCCACCAGAATATCAAGCGTGCGTCCCATCTTCGCCTCCCGATCGACGTTCGTCATCGCTCATTTCCGAATCTCTCCGAGTGGCATATCAAGGGCGCCGAAACGCCCGGTCATGCGATCGCGAACAATCAATCGTACCTGTGTCGTGTCCGGATCGACCGTCCACATCTTGGAAAATCTTACGATGGTCGGCTTCATCGCCTGTTGCGGATTCTCTTTAATCGTAATGGTTGCGCCGTCGCGGCGGACGCGGGTCCATTCCTTGGCGTTCCGCTCGCCGAACCCAATCTCGAGATCGGTGACCGGCGCGCCATTGACGCGCTTGTAATAGAGGTCGTCTGCGGCAATCTGGATGAGCACGTTGAGACCGCCTGCCGCTGCGTCGGCGCGCGCGTCAAGGCGAATGCCTGTCGACCCAAGCGGGTTCTGCATGGCGGCCTGCCACTCGTCCTGCGTCCAGTTCACCGACTGCTTCACCGGCGCCAGCGCCATATATCCTTTGCGATGCAACGCGCGGACACCGGGACGGCTCACACGAACGTCGAACTCGCGCCATCGCTGGTCGGAGTTGTCGGGAACATAGAAACCGACCGAGTAGGAGCCGCGCATATCACTGGCCGCCGCCCGCGCGCCGGCCGCCAGGTCGTTCGTGTTCTTGAAAGACCGCCCGCCTGTCACATCGGCAATCAGGTCCATCGTTCCCCAGATACGCAGATCGTTTTCCCGAGCCATCGGGCGCAGCTGGGCGCTACTCGTTTGGCCCCGGCTCGTACCCTGCTCAGTCGTCGTCGTTCCAAGCATGCTGACCTGTAACCCCGTCGCTTGCACGGGATACACGGTGATGCCCTGCGTGGCAAGTCGTTGCGCCAAACCTCGCACCTGCGTGGCATAGCTGTTCACCCAGCGATCTTGCGCACCCTGAGTCAGCATCGCGATGCCGCCGGTGATCCAGACCATGCTCTTCCGTCCGGGGATGCCGGCCAGATGATTGCCGAGCGCCTGGAGCGACGCAATCGTCTGGCTGATGCGGCGCATGTGGAGCTGTTCCTGAAAATATTCTTCCGTCTTCGCAAGTTTGCCGCGCACCCGGTTCAGCTCCGCCTCCGCTTCGGCCTGGTTCTTCGCTTCTTCGTCCCACTGGTCATCGATGTACTCATCGACGGCGTCATTGAAGTGCTCGGCTTCCATCAGCTGGCGGCGAACCAGGTCGTCGGCCGAGATCGGCTGAACATTGAGCTCGATGTTGTGCTTGGCAAGGCGCGCACGAAGCGACTCGAGATCGCCGGTGAAATCGTGAAGAATTCGCAGGCTCGAACCCAGTGCATATATAGCGACGCGCGTGTTTGGCGCGAGCGCGCGCAGGTACTGCATGACGTGCGCCTTCACCGCCACCTGGTCTTCGGGCAGCGTGTTGAGCGTGTCGATGACGATCGCGGTGACGTTCCGCGCAGGTCCGGGGAAGTACTCTGACCGATTGGTGAAGATGCCTGCTGCGATCGGCTCGTGTTTCGCCTCGGCGGCGCCGGGGCCAAACGCGCTACCTTCGAATCTGAAAAAGGCCACCGGCTGCGGCTTTCCGTTCTGCACGATGGTGATGTCGTTCTGGGTGAGATCGGCCACAGGCTGACCGTTGTGATCGGTCGCAACTATCGTGAATTCGACCAGCGTCGTACCGGCACGAAAGATTGGCGTGGAGTCCTGGGCCGCCAGGGTTACAGCCGCTGCGGCGAAGACCGCGGCGGCGGCAGCAATGTTTCGCATTCCGTAACGGTAGAGTACTGCTTACAACGGTGCAACTTTCTTGTTCGCGCACAGGACACGCGGCGTCCCTGCCATAACCCTTGACTCGCTGCGCTCGCTCAGGGCAAGACGTAGGTCTTACTGAATCCATTGCGGCTGTTCGTCACGGTGAATGAGCCGTCGGACCGCGCCGACACTTTTATCCAGTGAGCCGGACTGTGCTGCGGATCGTCGCCCGTATTGGCGACGAACACGCCGGGCACCGCGTATTCAGCTCCGCTCAACTGGGCGACGTGCGCCTGCCATACATCCTCGAGCCCGGGCGCCGCATACAGCACGCGCATCGTTTCTGGCTGACCGCCCTTGCGGATGCCGTTGTTGATAGCGGCTACACGCGGGCGCAGCGCATGGACCAGCGCCGCAGAATTCGAACTGTGCTGCCCGTGGCGTGACACGAGCAGGAAATCCACCGTGCCCAGACGATTGTTCGGGCACATCAGCTCGAACTCCTTGTTCCATGGAAAATCGGCGAGGTAGAGCGCGCGGAACTTGCCGAAGGTGACGTGCGAGCCGACCGAGTGCTCGTCTTCCGTGTTGCCGATTGGCCCGCCCGATACGGGATTCACGGTGTGCGGCGCGAATCCTGCGCAATACGGATTCGGGTGACCCGCGCCCGGCAACGCGTTCGTGATCGTTTCGCGGGCTGACGTGACAAACCGCCAATCCACGCCCTTGAGCGGCAGGACGGCACCGGCCTTCACCACCGTATGCTTCGACTTCGCGACGAGGCCCGGATATATGCCCTGAAGGAACGCATCGACAGCGTCGGCCGGTTGAACGTTCCCTCCGTGATCGAGGAAGTGGCGAATCGGGATACGGTTGGCGAGCTCAGCCATGGCGCCCATGTGATCGCCGTGCCAGTGCGACGTGACGAGCGCGTCGATCTGCGTGATCCCCGCCTCCTTGATCGCGGCCATGATGCGCTCGGCATCGCGGGCGGCGGCCGGGCCGCCGTTGCCCGTGTCGATCAGCACCGCTTCGCGTGACGGAGTGACGAACAACGTGGCGTTTCCGCCTTCGACGTCGAGGATGTAGATATCGAGGGTCGTCGATTGCGCGGCGATGGCAGCCGAGCAAAGCAGGGCGAGGAGCGCGGCATATTTCATCGGTTATCTCCTACACGTGTCACGGGCTGACCTGAAGGTCAGCACTACGAACGCGCGTCGAGTGGAATGCTGTCGTCGCGCCGATCTTCATATCGCCCATTCGTCGTGCCGACCTTCAGGTCGGCCTATCCGCATCGTAGTGCCGACCTTCACGGGGTCAAGCGCGGTCGAGATTGGCGGCGAACCGTTCGAAGAACCGGGCGACGTCGAGCCCGTCGACGAGCGCATGATGCACCTCGACTGACACGGGCATTTTCATGCGCTTGCCTTCGCGCACGCACCGGCCGAAAAGGATGCGCGGAATCGAGTCGCCCTTGCCGGGCAGCGCGTTGGTGACGGAGGTGAATCGCAGCCATGGCAGAACGGAGTGAAAGATGATGTCATCGCCTGCGAGACTATTCGACACCAGCCCTGACTGGCCCTCAGCCGCTGCGATGACAGCACGTCCTCGGGACGCGAACTGACGCAGCGTGCCCGCAGGCTCCAGCCGCACGAAGCCAAATGTCTCGTCGGGCCGCATAATAGCCGGTCCTACGGCGAGGCGGTCGTGTCGCCACACGCCGCGCGGCCGCAAGCGCAGCCGGAAGGCCTCGACGGCGTTGGCCGCGTTCAGCATCAGGAACAGCGAGGTCAGAAAGAATGACGGTGCGGCCCGCCGGTGCGACGCGGTCCACACCGCGGTGACGTCGACGTCGGCGGTGATGCTGAAGAAAGGTTGCTCGTACTTGCGGAACCAGCGGTAGTGATCGCGCCGCTTCCACTTTCGCACGTCGATGGGCCCGCCCATGAGAGCTACTCGGGCCGCCCGGTCTCGACGAAGCGCTTCAGCCGGGTGAGTTGATCAGCCAGGACGGCGTCGACGGCCGGCGCGATAGCCGCGAGACCGCCGGGCATGTAGCCGCCAACGGTGTAGGTCCACTCGAACTGTGTGCCTCCCGCTGCGTCGATCAGCTTCCACATCATGCTGCCGGCGACGCCCGTCTGTTGCAGCGGGCCGAGGCCGCCGCTGAACCGAATCTCCTGCTGCGCCACGACATACACGACCGTCAGATGCACAACACCGCCGTTCGCCACGATCTCGCAGAGACACCCCCCGGCCTGGCGTCGAGCGAGAGGTTGGCGCTGTTGTTCGAGACCGTGTGGGCGGGATTCCACCATCGGCTCAGCAAACTGGCCGCGGTGTTGTACACACGCGACGGGTGAGCCGCAATCTGCGCCACATTGCGCACGGCAAATCCGTTGACGCTGCTATCGATCACCTCCGCCGCCGCAGGCGCGCCCAAGGACATCCAAACAACCAGCAGCGCAAGTGTTCTCACTCCTGAACTTTCTACTTTTTACTTTTTACTTCCCACTTTCCACTTTCAGTATCCCGTATACCCCTCCGTCATCTCGATGTAGACGTTCAGCGGATCGTATACGTACGAGATGTTGAGGCCGATCGCCGGCACTTCGCGGTACGCGGTTTCCAGCTTGATGCCCTTCGCTTCGAGCTTCTTGAGGAACTCGGCGAGATTGCGGATCTCGAAGCCGATGTGATCGACCGTCGTCCCCCGCGTGCCCATGGTCGGTGCTTCTTTCGATGGCGCGAACAGCAGACGCATGCCCGGCGCCTCGGCGACTTCGAAATTGCCCTGCTTGCTTGCCTTCAGGCCGTAGGTCTCAACGTACCAATCGCGCAGCTTGGCGGGCTCCGGCACCTGGAAGTGCAGGTGATATGCGACCGCCGGCGCTTTCAGCGTCGTGTCTTCCTGCAGCTCGAACCGCAGGCCGTCTGGTCCGATCAGAAACGCGTTCGGAAATCCTTCGCTGCCCTTGAACTCGCGTTGCACCTCGTAGCCGGCAGCCTTCCACTTCGCTATTGCGTTGGCCATGTTCGGCACTTTCAGCCCGAAGTGATTCAGCGCCGTCGTTTCGGTGCCACCGGTCGGCTTCGTGGCCCGGAACGCGATCATCATGTTGGGCAGCTTGACGATCGTGAACTTGCCTTGGGACGGGCCGGTCGATACGACACCGCCGAACTGCTCAACCCACAGCTGGTGGTGCACTTTCGGATCGGCTACGCTCAGATGCACGTGCCCGAACGTGACGCCCGCCTCGTTGAACGGCGCCAGTTGCGCGTATGCGGGTTGCGCAATCAGGAGCGCGGACGCAATCAATAACGATTTCATAGCTGTCCTCCGGAGGGTTACTTTACATGTTCTAGGTGGTAGGTGGTAGGTGGTGGTGGTGAGGGTGGGGGGTTGCTGAAATTGCGACACTTTGCAGAAACCCACAGCGCAGATCCTGCGAGCTATGCGCGAACGTCGCTTGTTCTTGCCGCACGTCAGATGTAGCACGCAGATTGCACCGACTTGTGTATTTGAATCACCTCGAGGTCGCGCTCGGTTCTCAGGGAGAGGTCGAGGTCCAGTTGGAGATCGCGAAACGCGTGGCTTTTCTCCCACCTACCACCTACCACCACCACTTACTACCCACCACCTACCGCGCGTCATAGTCCTTCAACTCCCGAATCCAGATATTCCGGTAGCGCACAGGATTGCCGTGGTCCTGCAGGACGAGCGCGCCTTTTGCCATGTCGGGCGTGTACGGCAGCACGCTCTTATGCCGAGTAGGGCCCCAGAACGACGTGGCGTGGTGGACGACGACACCGTTGTGCAACGCGGTGACGATCGCTGGCTTCTCGAGTTTTCCGTCGCCCGCGAACCGCGGTGCGGTGAAAATGATGTCGTAGGCCTGCCACTGTCCTGGTGCTCGCGAAACATTTACGAGCGGCGGGTACTGTCCGTACATTGCGGCGGCCTGACCGTCCGGGTACGTGATGTTGCGGTAGCTATCGAGCACCTGAATCTCGAAGAAACCGAGCAGAAACACCCCGCTGTTGCCGCGTCCCTGGCTGTCTCCTTTCACTTCGGACGGCGTGGCGAACTCGACGTGCAGCTGCACGTCGGTAAATTCCCGCCTGGTTCGCAGCACACCCTTGCCGGTCAGCAGCACGCCGCCCTTCATCGCCCACGTAGCGGGCGTTCCGTCGTTCATCTGCCAGGCGCTGAGATCGTCACCTGTCCCGAGCAGCACGGTGGCATCCGACGGAGCGGGAGCAGGGGTGTCATCCGCGGGCGCGGTGACGATCGGTGGGTAGGGCCTCGTCCCGTCGTGCACGCGCCATTTGCCCTTCGGCTGCATCGGCGTGTCGTCGTAGCCGATCGGCGCCTGCTGGCCGGATACCGCGATTGTAAGGGCGAGCGCGACGTAGATGACGAAGTTAATGCGTGTCATCGCCAGATCCCTTCATCAGTTCGAGCCAGAACTGAGTGGCCTTGTAGAACGATTCGATGCCGACCCGCTCGTCTCTTCCGTGCGCGCGATCGTCATCGGGATTCGAATCGAGTGCCGAGACGCCGAACGTCAGGATTCCGCTGCTCCGCGTGTACATACCATCGGTCGCGCCCGTTGCCATCACCGGAATCACAGGAATGCCCGGCCACTGCTTCATTGCGAGCTCTTCGATCCGCGACAGCAGCACCGGTGTGGGCGTCGACGGCGGGCTGACCACAGGCGCCTCGATGACGGTGACTTTCACCTTGTCGCCGGCCAGCTTGCGGATAACCGCCTCCACATCTGCACTGGGCAACCCGGGCAGAATACGGCAATTGACCACCGCGCGCGCAAGCTGCGGCAGTGCGTTGTTCGCGTGGCCGGCCTGCATCGTCGTGGCGACGCAGGTCGTCCGAAGCTGCGCGTTGAAATATGGCGTGCGCGACAACCTCGCCGCGGCTGCCTGATCGGGCGGCACCGCCGCGACCGCACGCATGTCGATACCAGTCTCAGCGCTCTCGGTCGGCGCCGAGCGCTGAAGGAACATCCGCGTCACGTCGCTCAGGTGCAGCGGAAACTGGTGCTCGCCTATTCGTGTGAGCGCTGTCGCTAGCGTGTAGATCGGGTTCTCGGATCTGACCAATGAACTGTGTCCGCCGGCATCGGTCACTTCAAGCTGATAGTCCGCGTAAATCTTTTCACTGGCCTGAAGCTCGAACACCACGCGACGGCCGTCGCTGAGCCTTACACCGCCGCCGTCGGTATTGAACGCCAGGTCGGCATTGAGTAGTTGGCGATGCTTGGCAAGCAGTGTCTGAATGCCCTTCTGTGCTGTCTCTTCGTCTCCGGTCAGGACGAGGATGAGATTGCGGGCCGGCTGCCACCCAGCACGCTTCAAGGTGACGAAGTTGGCGACCAGCATCGCCACGCCGGCCTTATTGTCTGTCGAGCCGCGGCCGTAGAACCAACCGTCGCGTTCGACGAGGGTCCAGGGATCCATCGACCAGTCGTCGCGCCGCGCCGGCACGACGTCAATGTGAGCCATGAGAAGAACGCCGGCTGCTTCTGGGTTCCGCCCTCGAAACCGCGCCACCACGTTGGCGACGTTCCCATCAGACGTGATGATCTGCACGTCTTCTCTTGGAAAACGCGCGGCGACGAGCCGGGCAGTGACCGCCTGTGCGGCGCGCATCGTGCCGTCTGCCTGGGTACTCCGAATCTCGACGAGCTCCTTGAGAATTTCACGCGCCAATGCACGGTCCGCAGCAGGCGGCTGCTGCGCCGCCGCGACGAGTGGCAGCAACGCGACCGCGAGAGACAAGGTTGCTCTCATCTCGGCTTCCTTCTCCGTTCCAGCTTCGTCGCGGCGGCATTCAGCAGCGGTTTCACCGGATGCTTTCTCAACATCGAGAACGCCGTGTCCACGGACGACCAGCCGCGGTCGCGAAGCCGCGATTCTTCCCAACGATCTTCCTCGCCGGTGACCTCCATGAGAAACACCGACACCGTCAGGGTGTACCCCCACTTTTCATACTCGTACGATCCGATCCGACCACCAACGAGACGGCCGGTGAGTCCCGCCTCTTCCCATGCTTCTTTCAGCGCGGCCTGTTCGGGCGTCTCGCCGGGATCGACGAACCCTTTGGGAATCTTCCACTTCTTGCGGCCCTTGTTCCGGATCAGGCAGACCTCGACGGCACCTTTTTTCCAGCGAAACGGAATCGCACCCGCCTGCTCGCGGCCGCTCATCGATGGGACATACTGTAACAGTCCGGCTCGGACGGACACATAGATTCTATGCATGCAGAGCGGCGCCACATGTCAATGCTGCGGTCCTACACGCCCGCAGACGCGCTGACGATCGCGAACGCCGCGTGCGGCACAATCGCGATTTTTCTGTGCCTCGACTACATCGCGGCGGACAACCGGCGGTTCCTGTGGACGGCATTCCTGCTGTTGCCGCTCGCGCTCGTGTGTGACGTGCTCGACGGCTATGTGGCGCGACTGAATCGGACGCGGCAGTCGGCGCTCGGCGCCGATCTCGACTCGCTGGCCGACGTCATCTCGTTCGGCGTCGCGCCCGCTGTGCTGGGGTTCACGCTTGGGTTGCGTGGCGGGTGGGACATGCTCATCCTCACCTACTTCGTCATCTGCGGCGTCAGCCGGCTCGCGCGCTTCAACGTGACCGCCGCGGCGCTGTCCGATAGCGAAACCGGCAAGGTAAAGTATTTCGAAGGCACGCCGATTCCGACGAGCATCGCGATCGTCCTGATGCTCGGTATCGCGTCATACCTCGGCCGGATAGACGAACGGCTCTGGTTCGGTGTGTATCACATCGGCCCTGCGCTGCTGCATCCGCTCGTGCTGATATATGGCCTGAGTGGAAGCGCCATGATCAGCGCGACGCTCAGAATTCCCAAGCTCTAGCCTTCGTGCGCCTCGCCTCTTCGTGGTTCACTTCTTCACGAAAATCTCCACGATCGTCACCGGTGAGGTGCCCGTGTTCGTGAAGCCGTGTTTCGTCCCGCCCTTGACGAACTGCGCTTGCCAAGCGGCCATCGGCGTGGGCTGTTCGGACTCGGTCTGGAACTGCATCCCAGCCGACGTCGGGATAAAAAGGTGATACTGCATGTCGTCGTGCGTGTGTACGTTCCGAACGCCCGCCGGCGCGACGTCCACGCGAAGCACGCGAATCTCGTCACGATTGATGAGCACCGCGTTGCTCACACCCGTGCCCGACGTCGCCGCAATCGGGTTAAGGACGAGAGCAGCCGGCGTGCCCGGAGTCTGCGCGACCGCCGCCGATCCGATCCATAACAGTGCCACGACGACCGATGCGAGCTTCGCTCTCATCATGGTGACCTCCACTTTTCACTTTCTACTTTTCACTTTCTACTTTTACTTTCCGATCCATCAACCGGCCCGCGCGTCGCCTGTTTGATCTGCCGGATCGCGCCGAGGTGATACGCGAGATGCGCGATGCTCCCGATCAGGCCTTTCAACTCGTCCTCGTCAACGTGTCGCGGCGCGCGAACGACGCCCAGCCAGCGCACCGCTTCGCCACGCAGCTCGGCGATCCGCTGCCGCCACCCTGGCTCGGAGACGCCCGTCTTCTTCCAGCTTTCTTTCCAGTCAGCGCTAACGAACGGATTCTCCCCCTGGCTCCACCGGTTCATGAGCGACAGGCCGTACCGGATGTGGTCGACATGTGCCGCAATGGAGGAACCCGTTGCGGTGAGAGCCGATGCGTCCGCCGCCGAGAGCTTCTCGACCGAGCGGATCAGCCCTTCGTCGCCGGGGTTCAGCATGTAGCCACCCTCCTTCGACGCGCCGTCAACAAGTTCTGAGAGAAGCGCGCCGAGCGCGCTCGAGATCTCCGCCGTGTTCATATTCCTCCGCCTTACTTTGCCGGCGGCACGCCCAGATGAAACCGTGAGTCCGCGGCGATCGGGTTGCTCCTCGAAAAACTCGGATTGGCGTTGCCCCAGAACTTTCCTGCCAGATAGGTCGCGTTGCGCACGCGCGTCTGCAAATCGAGATAGCCCTCGCTGGTCGGCGCAAATCCCGAGAACGACTCGAAATCGGCGTTGCCGATGATGACGACGTCGACGCCCGGCTGCGAGGCAATCTCGAGCGCGTTCTTCACGCCCTCTTGTGTCTCGATCATGACGATGACGAGCATGTTGTCGTTGATCGTGGAGCGGAACGTCTTCGGCTTCTGAATGACCGGGCCCCAGATGCTGCCGGCCTGGCCCCCGCCAGTGCTCCGCCGCGCGATCGGCGGAAAACGCGCGAACATCGCCGCCGAACGCGACTCGATCGCGTCGTCAACCGTGGGCACGATGATGCCGAGGGCGCCGACGTCGACGGCTCTCTGCACGTTCGTCTCTGTGGCGTCCGGAATGCGGATGATTGGCGTGGCGGCTACGCGCGGGCACGCCGCGATCATTTTTTCGATCTCGTCGAATCGGATCGTCGCGTGCTGCATCTCGAATCGTGAGAAGTCGAATTTCGCCGCGCCGTCACAGTACGCCTTGACGTCGAATGACGTGATCGTCTGGCTGAACACCTGCTTTCCCTCGAGCAGTTTCTGCTTCGTGGTGTTGTACAAAGGCGGCGACGGGTCGTCCATGAACGCGCGAACTGCCCATCCCCATGGGCGACCGGGGTCGACAGCGATCGGCGTGGCCTTGCCCGGCGCGCCGTTCGGGCCGTGACCTGGGCCGGCCTGACCCAATCCGCCCGCCTGACCTTCAATAACTCGTGGTGTTGCCAGTAGAACGGCGGCCAGCACGCCGCCGGCAACTGTCAAACCCGAGCGTGGAGCTCTCATTCGGCCTCCGAGTCGGTGAAAGTGTGCGCGAAGTCTAGCGCGGAGCGCGGCGGCCGTCCACGTGCTCGACTCCTTCACCACGATCGGGCCATGAACCGGCCCTTCTTGCCCGATAACACGTGAATCGCTCGCTCCACGTTGCGCTCGCGCGCCTCGGGCGATTTCAGCCACGAGAAATATCGAAGGATTTCTTTCTTGCGGCTTGGAATCATCGCGTCCCACGCTTTCGCCGCCTTCGGGTTTCTGGCAAGCGGGCCGCGAAACCAGGCAGGCATCCGATGCATCGGTCCATTGCGATACGCCGTGTCGAACTCGACGTCGACCGAGACGAGATCGCCCACGGTCGTCTGCGAGGCGCGGCGAAGATCGCCGTGCAGATAGAGGTAGAAAGCCCCTGTGCCCGTCGGCATCAGGTTGATGCGCCACGGCTTCGTCACAGGCTGGCCATTTACCCTGACGAGCACGGGCAACGGCCGGCGCCAGCCCGGTTTCAATGCCTGCGCCCGCGAGCGGCCGACATCGACGTACGGATTGCCGTCGCGAATCTTGATCCTGGCGCGAAACGATTGTTTTCCGGCCATGGCGCGCGATCTTCTTACAAGATCAGAAGATTAGAAGACCGGACATGTCTCAATGCAAAGGCGCGAAGGAGATCTGTCGCTTGCTGCTGCAGTTGGTCGAGCCGCGGCCTGACGGGAAGATCGCGATGAGACATCGCCGACCCTCTCCCCTCGCAAGGTCAGGCGAATCGCTCGCGCGCGCGCTCCTGCGCTTTGCGCGCTTCCTCCTCGCGATTGCGTGGCGGCGCGCTTGTGGAGATCGACGCAATCAACCGGTGCGCGGCGTCGGTCACTTCGTCCACGGCGCGGTTGAACGCTGCTTCGTTCGCCCGCGACGGCTTGTTCATGCCGCTGAGCTTCCGAACGAACTGCAGCGCCGACGCGCGGATCTCGTCTCCGGTCGCCGGGGGCTCGAAATTGGCCAGCGTCTTGATGTTCCTGCACATACTTCTACCTTACAACGAGGCACGTCAAAAATCACACCGGTTCTCGGTTCTGGGTGCTGGGTTCTGAGGTGCCGATTCTGGAGTTCTGAGTTCGAGTTCCGGGGTTCACCTGGCTCGGATGTTTAGCCGCGCCAAGGACTCGAGCGCGGCCACCATCGCGGCACGTTTTCGCGATATACGTCATACGACCGGCCGAACTTTCGCCGAAGTATGGGCTCCTCGTAGACCATGACGAAGCCCGAGACGAGCAGCAAGATGAAAACCGCATACGCGAGCAGATTTGAGCTTTCGAAGATCAGGGCCTGCCCCACAATCGCGGACACGACCGCGACGTACATGGGATTCCGGGTGTAGCGATAAAACCCCGACACGACCAACCCCTCAGGTGGCGCAACCGGCGCGGGTGTACCTCGGCCGACAAACACGAATCGCAGGAATGACTCCACAAGGACAAGCACGCCCGCAGCCAACATCAAGCCGCCGGCGATTTGTCCGGGCAGACCAAGCCAGTGCGATTGCACGCGCCATCTGGTGATCGCGTAGGGAATAAAGCCGGCAATCGTTCCCGGCGCAATGATGGAGAACGCAATCGCTCCGGCGAGCAGCCAGGCCGTTTGCATTGCGGATTGACTCCGCTTCGCCCCGTTTCTGGTCCTTGGTTCTTCTTGCATTGGCAGATTGGAGGATTGGGGGATTGGCAGAATGTTGCCAGACTTGAAGAACGAAGATTGGACGAATAGGTGGAGTATCTCTAATCCCCCAATCGATTACTCTCCAATCTGAAAACAATCTTCCAATTTTCCATCCTCCAATCTGCCAATGCAAGAAGCTCACGCTGCCTATTGCTGGCGAGGCGGCAGCTGCGTCTTCGGAAGTTTCAGTCCGACCGAGCCCGCGACGGTGACGATGTCGTACTGTCCCTGATAGCCAATCAGGAGATGCGCGGCCCATGGCTCCATCTTGTACTCGGACGTCAGCCAGTTCACCATGTCGCTCGTCGCCATCTGCAGCCCTCGATTGGTCGAGCTCGCAAACTCCGGCTGGCTGCCGATACTGATGATGTGCTCGCTGGTTTCCACGCGCGGTCCGGTAAGGCTGACTTTCTTGCGCACCTCGACCACGAACTCGACGGCCATCGACGTTTCGATGCCAGTGCCCGTCGGCTCGCCGTCGCCTTGCAGCGCATGGCCATCGCCGATGAACAACAGCGCGCCAGGATGAGAGACGGGCAGGATCACAATCGATCCCTCGCCGATCTCGTTGTAGTCGAGATTGCCGCCATACGAGCCTGACGGGCTCGACGTGGGCGCGAAATCACCTGCCGGCGCAACGCCGACGCAGCCGAGCATCGGCTTCGCGGGAAACTCCAGCTTGTGCACCGCGCTCGATGGCTCTCTCAGCCGCACCGTCTGACGCGTCAAGTCGAGATCCCACGGAACCACGTTGTCGCGGTCCTTGATGATTTCACCCGGCTTGTAGCGGTTCGGATAAATCCCTTCGATCGATTCAGGCGTCAACGAGTAGAGCCCGAGGCGATAGGAGCTGAATCCCCAGTTGCGATTCATGCGCATGCGCGTAAACCGCACGATGAGCGCGTCGCCGGGTTCGGCGCCTTCGACATAGAACGGCCCCGTCAGCGGGTTCGGTCGCACGCCACGAACGGTGCCGGTGTCGTCGTGGCCGCTCGCATCGATCGTTTTCGTGACCACGGTCTCGCCCGGACGGATGCGCGCGAGCGGCTTGTGTGCGCGGGAGAACGTGTTGTAGTAAACCTCCGCGACGATCGGCTTCGACTGGGCGAACGAGACCTCCGGACGCGCACCGCATAGCGCCGGCAGCGCGACGGCGAGGACCCGCAGAATGAATGGCCTTCTCATATGCGCGCTCCTTGGGGGCGAATTTTCAGGGCACCGGATGGGCAGCGGCCGACCTGCGCGATCACTTCATCGGCGGGCGCAAGCTCGGGGCGCACCCACCTCTTCTCGCGGATATCGAACACCTTGGGCAGCCCTCGCAGACAGATGCCGGTGTGCTGACACAGGTTCGGGTCGAATGTCACTGTGACGTCGGGAGTTTCGTAAGCTTGAACGCGCTTCACGTGCTCCGCCATGGGTGACCTCAGTTCTTGAGCGTCGCGGGATCGAGCACGACGTGCTTGATGCGTTCGCGCCGCCACGTGTAGGTAATGTGCACGAGCCCGTCCGCCGTCTGAATGACTGCTGGATACGAATACTCACCGGGCTCGTTTTCGAGAACGTGCACGGTAGTCCAACCGCGGCCATCGCGCGAGACGGCGACGTTCAGCGGCGTTCTGCCCTTCGGCGTGTGATTGTAAACGAGCAGGTGGCGTCCGTCCTTCAGTGTCAGGGCGTCTGTGCCCGCGCTGGGATTCGGCAAGTCCAGCAACGTGACGGGCGACCACGTCTGTCCCGAGTCATCCGACCATGTCTCGAACACGCGCCCGGAACGGGTGCGGCCGATGGCCTGCAATTTCCCGCCGCCGTGGGTCAGAATGCTCGGCTGAATGGCGTCAATCGCGCTGCCCGCGGCCGCGGCCGCGCCCGGCGGGCGCGACACACTCCATGTCTTGCCCGCGTCGCGCGTGCGTTCGAAGTGCACGCGCCAGGCGCTCGGCGAGTCAGGCGACTCTGTGCTACTCGGCGCGATGATCGATCCGTCCTGCAGACGGACGGGTTTGTTCTTGATCGGCCCCAGGATGCCATCGGGCAGCCGCCGGCCATCGCTCCACGTCCGCCCCTCGTCAGACGATGTGCGGACCATGCCCCACCACGCGCGAGGATTGGGACCCACTTTATAGAAGAGCGCCAGCTCGCCCGCGCGCAGCTCGAAGAGAACCGGATTCCACGTCGGGAATCGCCGCCCATCGTTCTGCACGCCGGTCGCAACTTCTACCGGTGGGGTCCACTTGCCGCTGACGCGCCGCGACAGCCAGATGCCGACATCGTCGGCGCCTTCGCGGGTCCCGCCGAACCAGGCAGCGACGAGACCGCTGCGTGTCTCCACGATGGTCGACGCGTGCGCGCTGGCAAAGGGCGCAGATTCGAAGATGAACTCCACCATCTCCGGTTCGATCGCAACCACAGTGACCGGCGCGGCCATCAACAGCGCGGCGAATACGAATAGATATCTCATTCCGATCATTTCACCTCGACTGGTTCCTCGTCACGCTGCCGTCCCATCGGAATCTCCTGCAGCCCACGCTGCAGCGACGTCACCAGCTCCCTGGCGCCCAATCCCTCCACCACCTGAGTGTTCGCAAGGGTATCGCCAAGCCGCTGTCCCTGGGAATCGCGCCGAATCGCAAGGCTCTCGAGAACCACCGCCACCACGTTCAGCCCCGGCACGAGCAGGATGAAGTTTCGCTGTGCGGAATGCAAGCGGCTACACGGGCGGCCGTCTCCCAGGCTGATGACCCGAAGGCCGAACAGAAACTTGCCGATGCTCTGGCCAGGAATGAAGAGCGCATCGCGAAGAAGCAGATACAGGGCGCCGATGGCGAGCAAGAGGACCGAGTCCCGGGTCCTGGCGAGCATCAGGCTCGACGCCACGATCAGGGCGTCCGCAAGCGCCGCGGATGCCCGCTTGCGCAGGTCCGCCTTCGCATACGGCGAGACGAACGCCCTGGGCTGAGACATCAGAACCGGCAGGCACACGATGCCAAATACGGCCGCCAACACACTGCCGTAGATGAACGCTGTGCTGCCGGACACGGTCATCCAACTTTCAGCGCGCGTGTCGCTATGAACATCGGCATGTACTTGTTCAGCACGTCGCTGTCGCCTCCCCTGCCGTGCCGCTCGGCCATCTTCGCACCGCGGTCCAGCTGCTTCGGCGAATTGTCGAGGACGCTAACAGTGGCTCCGGCGGCCGCGAGGATCAGTGCCTGCTGTCCTCCAGATGCCAGGCAGAGGACCTGGCGCGCCGCCACCTCCAGCCACTCACGCGGAAACGGGCCTGGTCGGTGTGAGCACAATCTCCCACCATCCTTTGCGCGCGGCATCTATTTGCGTCTGGTAAAACCGCCACGGTCCATTCGCTGCCCTGCTCCACAAGCGCATCCCAGGCGATGCGGTTGTGTTCCCGGACATCCTTCCTCGTGCCGCTCATTTCGATGCCAGCAGAGACGCTATCTCGTCGTAGTCGTAGGTCGTCACCTCGAGGAGATGCCCCCACGGATCGTCGAAATAGATCGAGTATGCCTGTTGATGATCGACGACCGAGTCGGCGGTAACCGGTTCTTTACGTGAGTTCGTGAGGCCGAGCTCCGGAAGCCGCCGCAGGAACTCCGCAAACCCGCCGCCGGTGACGCGGAACGCCACGCGGTAAAACGCATCTTTCGAGCCGCCGGGTCCAGGTTGTCCCGTGAAGAGCGCGAGCTTCGTGCTGCCGTCGTCGCTCGAGATCATCAGCGGCCCGCCGTCGACGGCCCACGGCTCGCACTCGGGAACGACCTGCAGACCCAGCGTACGCTCGTACCACCGCGCAGCCTCGTACCGGTCTGGCACGAACAACTCGACGTGATCAATCTGCTGGACTTTGAACATGGCGGAGTTTCTTGAGCCAACGCTGTGTCAGCGTGTCTCTCTTCGGAGAGAACTGATCGACTGCCGCCCGAACGTACGGGCCGAACTGCCGTGCCGCGAAGGCTGCATAGCCGGTTTGTCGCATCTCAGCGAGCGTTTCTTTGTAGTGATCGAGCAATCCACCGGCGACGATCTCACCGGTCCGCGTCGCTCCCGCGACCGTCGACGCGTAGAACCAGCGCGCGGTTCCGGGAAAGGAGCGCAGCGCCGAGAGCGCCATCATCGAGGACGTCTCGAAGATCGATCGATTCTGCCGGGCCGATTCGGTCTTCAGCTGCGTCCACATCGCGCTAATTGTCTCGCTCGTGGGAAGGCTCCCCGGCTGAATCGTCCTGGCCTCGTTCCGAATGGCGTCCCACTCTGCTCGAAGCCCGGCGACATCGAGAGGCGGCGTGTTAATCGCGGCGGCAAGCCGCGACGACGTTCGCTCGAGACCGTCGAGGATCTGATCGACGCTGGTGAACTGGGCCTCCGGCTCGAGAAGGCCCTGCACTTTCAGCGCGTCGGCCATTTCGGGGATGAGCTGACGGCCGGCTCCGCAGACATCGGCCAGAGCGGCCAGCACCCACACGGGTGACGCGCGAAACGCGACGATGCCCAGAATCTCGACGGCATTGCCAGCCGTGCGTCGCGCGAGAAAATTGGTCGGGAGCGCATCGCCATTGCCGTACACGCCTTCGACACCACCGACCTGCTCGATGACGAAGCGCAGCGTCGCGTCGACAAGGTTCTTATAGAGCTGAGTGTTGCGCAGAGCATCGGGAAGCACGACCTCGCCGACCTCGCGCGCCGCGCCCGCGCCCAGTCCGAGCGTGGAGCGCACAATCCGCTCGGGAAGGGAAAGAAGGTAGGTCTTCACAGGCTGTCTATCTGGCTGTCGATGTAGTCGATGGCGTGTTGCAGCGCCGCACGGTGACGCTCGTCCCGCGCCCGCTCGAGGTCGCCCGCAACCTTCGCACGCGACAGCAGCAATCCCTGTCTTCGCGACTCGCGCTCGAGCTCGGCAGGCGATCGGACCTCTTTGGCAGCCGATCTGCGCTCCTCGGACGCGGCGATTTGATCTTCCACGGCCTTGCTTTCCCACCCACGCGCCACGATCCGAGTTTACTCCCCGTCTTCACTTCCAGGAGTCGATGACCTTTCGATGCAAAGACTGCGGGCCAAACTCGAGAAGCTCGATATTGATGCCGCCCGGGCCCGACGCGACCGCGATCCGCGAACCAGTCCGCGGGCTCAGCGAGGGCGGGCGGATCTGCACGCCGCGCCCTTTCAACTGCTCGATGGCCGCGTCAAGATGCTCGACTTCCAGCCCGAAATGCGGGCACCCGGCGGGACGCTCCGGCGTAGCCTGCATCACTTCGACGAACGTATCGCGGTTCACCTGAAAATACGTCAGATAGGGAGAGCCATCAGGCTCTCGAAAGGAAAACGCCTGGCGAAAACCCATCTGTTTGCCGTAGAAGTCCGTGGCGCCCGCGTAGTCGGCGACGCTCACTGCCACGTGATTGAGCCCGACGATACGCCCCTGCTGTGCGAAGCCCGACTCAATCGCCAGGCCCACAAGTACACCGGCGGCAAAGATGGAGACCGTGCGCATGCGCTACCTCCAACCTTCGGAGAGTGGCTTTGCCGGATCGGCGGTGATCTGCAGGTCTGCGCAGTGGTGATAGGTGTACTCGCCGGGAACGTTCAACCCGTGCTCGGCCATCCACTGAACAATCTGCAGTGTGCATTTCGCGCAGTTGATGTTCGGCAGCTCGACGTCCGCCTCATACGTTTGCGGCGTGCTCGGGCGCGTGTAGTGCGGGAAAAGTCCGTCGACAAGGACGGGCTTCTGCGGTGGGCTCTGCACAACCGCCCACACCGAACGCGGTCCCTTTTCGGTGTCCCTCGTCGTCGTGACGGGATCGGGCGGCAGCTCGTCGCGCGAGTTCACGGCAAGCGCGACGCGATAGTGGCCCGGATGATAAACCGTCTCCAGCACACGGATGTGCACCTTAGAACCGCCGACGGCCTTCCCGACGATATTGCTCGGCGTGCCCTTGTCTTTCGCGTCGCCGCCGCACGGCGCGGCTTTCTGCGGATCGCCGCGATCGTTCGCCACGAGCCACGACGCCGGCTCGAGCAGTTTGAAGTGCGCGCTGGTGACCGCTGAATTGCTCACGAGAACCGCTCCGGCGACGACACCTACGTGAATCGCGCGCATGACGCTACCTCCGAGGCCAGAGCCAAATAAGGGATGTGTGTGAAGCGCCAACAGCATACCCTTCCTTTCTCCTACTTGGCGTCGGGATCCCGTTCCCACATCGCAAACGAATTACCTTGCGGATCGACCAGCATCGCAAACCAGCCCATCCCAGGAACCGGCGCGCGCGGCTTCATCACTTTTGCGCCCAAATCCTGCGCACGCTTGACGGCCGGATCGAGCGACTCGACATTGACGTAGTTGACCCAGCCTCGATCCTCAAAACCCGCCGGCCGTACGATGAGGCCGCCGTTGATGCCGCCGGGCTTCGTCGGCATACCCTGCGCGTCTGTCTCGACGGTCTTGACGTAGCGATAATCCATTCCAGGCATGGCTTCGATCGTCCAGTCGAACAGGGTGGAGTAGAACCTGGCGAGCTCTTCTGCGTCGCGGGCATAGATTTCAAAATGCACAACGCCATTCGTCTTCATAGGCCTCCTTCGCGTTATCTTGTTCTCTACCTTAGGATAACGAACTCAGAGGCGGGCGCTAGGCGAATCTGTGCTCCACGACCGTTGTGCTGAATGTACGTCCGCTGACATCGAGGTACAACTGGCGTTCGGTGATCGATACAGACACTTTGTCGCGCCGTTGCAGCACTGCCGCAACCTCGTCGACGAAACCTGTCCCGAACTCATACACCGGAATTTCTACGGCGCGATGCACCTGCTTTCCATTCAGGCTGTCCAGCACCTTCGCGACGTTGCGGTGTGTGTACACAGCAGCCCGCCCGGCCAGCTTGCTGCCGCGATGGAGCCGTGGCGCGTCCGGCATCCCGACTTCGATCCATGCCGTGACGCGGCCGGTCATATCGCGCACCAGCACAGCCGGATCGTCGCCGGCCGAGACGCCCTCGGTGAACTCGATGCCTTCGGTGTACTCAAGGCAGTACGCAAGCAGTCGCGTCAGCATGAACTCGGACGTTTCCGACGGATGCCGCGCCATGCGCAGGGCAAGCGACCGATAAACGCCGCGATCGATGTCGGCGAGCTCGGTCTCGAAGTTGTAGAGGGTTGCCGAGAGCGCCATCAAAACGGCGAGCCAACTTCACCCAGCATCGCCCTGCGCACGAGCGGCAACGGCAGCGGGCCGATCTTGATGAAGGAGTCGTGGAAATCCTGCAGCGAAAATCGCCCGCCCATCTTCACCCTGTAGTCCTCGCGCAGTTTCAGGATCATCAGCTTGCCCATCGTGTAGTAGCCGTACGTCGCGTCGGACGTGCCGCGCTTGCTTTCTGAGCGCGCAACGGGTCGCGACTGGTAACCTTCCGTCACGAAGAACTCCTCCGCCTGGGCGACCGTCATGCCTTTCGTGTGCAGGCGGATGCCGACGATGAACCGCGCGTCACGCAGAAGCGCGTCCTGCACCTGCGCCAGCCGATAACGCGGATCGTCTGCGTGAAATCCCTCGTCGATCACCATCTGCTCGCAGTAGTGCGCCCACCCTTCGCTGTTGCTCGCAGCGCCGAGCACTTTTCGAATGTCGGATGGAAAGTCGCGCGCGTACAAATACTGCAGATAGTGTCCGGGCCAGACCTCATGCACCGACACGTTGGTAATCATCGGGTAATACCATTGCGTCATGAACTCGTTCTTCGCCGCGGCCGTCGCCTTCGGATCCGGGAGCGTCATGTTGTAATACGTCTCGGTCGCAACCCGTTCGAACGGACCGGGAATTTCGATCGACGCCGACGTGGTCGCCCGCAGGAAGGGTGGAGTCTCCTCGACCCTGGCGGGCGCTGCCTTCGGAATCGTGACAATCCGCTTTTCTGTCATGAATCGGCCCAGCGAATCCAGCTCGGCCTGGGTCGTCGAGAGGAGTTTCTCGGGCGCTGGATGATCGGCCTCAAGAGTTTTCTGCACGTCGCGCGGCGCGCGGGCCGAATCGATTCTCCGGGCCGTCTCCGCAAACGCCAACTGGTTCTGCCGCAAATCGCGCTCGGCGATTTGCAGCAGCTCATCGAGAGGCGACTCGATCATCTCGTCGGCGGCAAGCTTCCTCCGGTATGTGTCCTCCCCGAACGCGAAGCTCCCGTTCGACCGCGGCAACAAATCGTGCTCGAGCCATGTTTTGTATTCGGCCAGCGCCGCGATGACGGCGCCGTTGGCCTTCGTGAACTCTGCCAGCAGCGCTTTGTCGGTCACGGTGGGAAACGCCGATGCCACGGCGGTCTCGAAGAACTCGCGATTTCCATCCACCTGCTCGATGGCGATCTCGGTGTAGACGCGCGGCGGATTCTGAAGATTCGCCCTCGCCTCGGCCAACGCCGCCGGCATCGCCTTCTCGCGCGCAATCAGCCGCCGGAGGCGCTCCTCAGGCGGCGCAAAGTTGCGCTTGATCATGATGTAGGCGGTCCGCGCAAGGCCGCTACTGTAGATGTCCGCGTCGGTGGCCCAGGGCCGGACAACCTCGAGAGTGAGCAACTGCGAATCGATCGCGTGCAGCACCTGCTCGCGATCGAGCTGTCTGTCGAGCGAGAGGGACGCGGCGTCTACCGCGGCGACCCGCGCGCGAAATGACCGCGCCGATGCGATACCGCGATCGACCCCGTTCCGCGAGTAGTCGTCCAGACGATCGTCGTACTTGTGGATGCCGAGAGTGGTTGCCCACGTGGGCTGGCGCTCGTACAGGTCTTCGAGGAATGCACGCGAGAGCTCGTCGAACGCCTGGTTTCCGGACTCCGCGCTCGCGGTGGTAGACGGCGGACCGGATGACGCGCATGAGATCGCGCACGCGATCGTCGCTAGCAAGGCAATGAACCGGCCGGACATCGTCATGCCAAGTCGAGTATAGACTGACGAAGTGGCGGAGCCGATCGAGCGTGCGAGAATCTGGGTCGCTTCTTCCATCCGCATCGTTGCGTTGACGGGCGCGGGGATTTCCACCGAATCCGGCATTCCGGATTTTCGCGGCCCGCAGGGAATCTGGACGAAAAATCCCAAAGCCGAAAAGCTCTCGAACATCCACTCCTACATGTCCGACCCCGAGGTGAGGCGGCTTGCGTGGCAGCAGCGACTGAATCACCCGGCCTTTCACGCCGAGCCGAACGCCGGTCACCGCGCCTTGGCAAACCTGGAACGCACGCGGCAGCTCCACGCGCTCATCACGCAGAACATCGACGGGCTGCACCAGAAGGCCGGGAATTCACCGGCGAAGGTGATCGAAGTGCACGGCACGGTGCGCGAGTTCGTCTGCATGAGCTGCGGAATCCGCGGGCCGATGCCCGTCGTGCTCGAGCGCGTGCGCGCCGGCGAAGAGGATCCGCCCTGCCGTGATTGCGGCGGCATTCTCAAGAGCGCGACGATCTCGTTCGGCCAGCAGCTCGTGCCTGAAGTAATCGATCGCGCCATGCAGGCGGCCGGCGAGGCTGATTTGCTGCTGGCGATTGGCAGCACGCTGCAGGTCTATCCCGTGGCTGCGGCTGTGCCCCGGGCGAAAGCGGCCGGCGCTCGCATCGTCATCGTCAATGCCGAACCGACGCATTTCGACGACATCGCCGACGTTGTCATTCAGCAGCGAATCGGCGAGGTCCTGCCGGCGATTTGCACGTGATGGAGCGCGGCCGGAATCAGTGCTCAGGCGGCGCAGGGAGGATTCGATTCAACATCGCGGCCAGCCGTACTCCGCCCAGCGCCAGGCGTTCGTCGATTGCCGCGATATACGTACGGTAATACGCGTCGTCGACGATTCCCTGTCGAGGAAGAAGCGCGCGCCGCGCAACGGCATGCGACTCCATGGCCCAATCTGCCGGCGAGCCTTCGGGGCGGGTCGCCAGCCGACCGCGCGTAATCAGGCCTGAAAGCTCGTCGCGATATTGCCGCTCGCTCAACTTCCGATGAGCGATGAGCACCGTATCCCAGATGCCATGGAGGTTGCACGGCGACGCCGAGCCGTCCGAACGTCGACAAGTGGGGGAACCGAATGCGACGACGGGAATGTCGTTGCCGCCGCGCGCAACGTCGAGAGCATGAAACGGCTGGTGCAAGTCGCCGACGAAATGGACCAGGAACTTGAGCGCGGTCGCCCGGTCAGCCCGGTCGAGCGACGTATCGGCCACGCGCGACTGATGGTACAGGATCCGATCCACGACGCAATCGCGCCATTGATCGTTCCGAGTGCCTGCGGCCCCGCCAGGCTGCCGTGGGCAATCGCGATCGCGGTTGTACGCGGTCGCGTCCTGGCGAAGGTTGACGTAGTGCCACGGGCCCGTCTGCGTGTTGTCGGCGACCTGCTGATCGGCCCAGACCGCAATGTTGGCGAGACTCGAATCAGGCAGCAACCACGCAGTGTTCTGCCTCGCTGCCGACGTGAGATGGTCAGCCGCGATCAGAGCCACCAGACGATGTCCCTGCGCGCCCCACGCCTCCACCGTCGCGACGCCGAAGCTCGCGAACATCGCCAGCGCCGCGCCGATAAGGAGCACTGGACACCTTGTAAGGATCATCACTTTCTACTTTCCCCGCCGCCGTCACAGTTGATCATCCACGGGATCCCGAACCGATCGACGACCATGCCGAACCGCGCGGCCCAGAACGTAGGCTCGAGGGGGAGCGTCACGCTGCCGCCCTCTGCCAGCTCGTGAAAAATCCGTTCGGCGTCGCTGGTACTCTCGACCGCGAGCGAGAGCGAGAAGCCTCTGGGTTGCTCGTAGCTGCCAGGCGCGACGTCGCCGCCCATCAGCACCTGCTCGCCGATCGTCAGAGTGCCGTGCATCACCTTATCCTGCCAGTCAGGTGGGACCTGATCGGCCATCGGCGACCCGGCGTAACGAAAGATCGAGCCAGGCTCGCCGCCGAAACAGCGCTCGTACAACTTGAACGCAGCTTCGCAATCTCCTCTAAAGCTTAGATATGGGTTTATCTTCATCGTCGTTTGTCCTCGCTCCACATCCAGCGACACGGCTGTGAAGATTGCGCCATCCCTAGGCGCCGTGAAACTCTCCGCCTTCGCCGTAAAGCCGCACACCGGCGTTCCTGCCGCGAACCTGGTTCGAGCCGAAAGCTCCAACGAAGCCCCTCGGGCCACCTCGTCCACTGAGGCACCGGGTGCCGCTGACTCCCTGCAACTGTCAGCGCCCGCAACCGCCCGGAATTGCCGAAACGGGAGCGAATGCTCGCCTGTGACTTGAATCAGCGCTGTTGCGAACGGATTACCGCCGAAGGCGTCTCGATCAATCGTGGTCCCGCCTGAACGGGTGCCAAAAACGAGTGCGGGAGCATTGTGTCGAGTCATGTCCGTGCAGCTTGCTTTCGCACTCTCAGCATGTGTTCGACACAAAAGCGCGGAGCGGCCTACGGCGCAAGATCCACGCAGATTGTTCCAGTAACGTCCTCGAGGAAGCTGCCGTCGGACAAGTTCTCGATCCCCTCCAACAGGAGGGTGCCGCTCGCGCCGGCAAGCTTTCCCGTCGCACCCGTGACTGGGCCAAACGCACTGAACTCCCCGGTTGCGACGTCAAAGACCCCTGTAACGGTGACCGTCAGGGTTGCCTGGTTGGTCGTGAACACCACCGTGCCTTCGATCGAGGCGACCGTGCCAGAAAGATCGCCGATCACGAAGTTCCCCGCTGTAGTTCCCTGTAACAGCCCACCGCCAATAATGTCAGCCTCTGTCACACCACCGCCAAGATCTTGTCCCACACCCTTGGCATTAATCTTGTGGCACGAGACTGCGGCACGAGCCTGGCTGACCGTAATGAGAGTAGCCACGACCACGAAAAGAAGCAGCACAATGACTCTTCGCAGCGTTTTCATAATCGTTCTCCTTGAGGTGCCTGGGTTGAAGACCGCAGAGGTTACCATACGCGCGTGTCACGACAACCCATCGGCTCGTTCGACTACATCATCGTCGGCGCCGGGAGCGCCGGATGCGTCCTCGCGAACAGGCTCTCGGCAGATCCCGCGACGAAGGTGCTCCTTCTCGAAGCCGGGGGACAGGACGACTGGTTCTGGATCGACATCCCCGTCGGCTACCTCTACACGATCGCGAATCCACGCACGGACTGGTGTTACAAGACCCAGCCCGACGAGCACCTCGCGAATCGATCGATTCACTATGCGCGAGGCAAGGTGCTCGGCGGCTGCTCGACGATCAACGCGATGATCTACATGCGCGGTCAGAAAGAGGACTACGACTACTGGGCATCGCTCGGCAACGAGGGATGGTCATGGGCCGATGTGCTGCCGCTGTTCAAAAAGGTGGAGGACTATCAGCATGGCGCCGACGACATGCACGGCGCCGGCGGCGAGCTCCGCGTGGAAGAGTCGCGGCTGCGTTGGGAGATTCTCGAGGCCTGGCGCGACGCGGCCGAAGAATGCGGCATCCCGAAGATTCGCGAATTCAACCGCGGCGACAATGCCGGCAGCGCGTTCTTTCAGATGAACCAGAAACGCGGCGTGCGCTGGCACGCCACAAAGGCGTTCCTCCGGCCCGCACTGTCGCGTCCGAACCTCACGGTGATGACCCACGCGCTCGTCGAACGCGTCAGGATCGGCGGCGGCACGGGGCAGCTGCGCGCCGAAGGGATCGAGTTCTCGCACCAGCGCGAGGGACGGTGCTTCGCTCAGGCGACTACCGAGATCATTCTGGCGGCGGGCAGCATTGGATCGCCGCAAGTGCTGCAGCTCTCCGGTATCGGACCCCCTGCACTCCTCGCTGAGCGCGGCGTGACGCCCGTCCACGATCTCGCCGGCGTCGGCGCAAACCTGCACGATCATCTGCAGATCCGCATGCAATACAAGGTCAAGAACACGTCGACGCTGAACGAGCGTGCGAACAGCCTGGTGGGCAAAGCAGCCATGGCGCTGGAGTACGCGCTATTCAAGACCGGGCCGCTCACGATGCCTCCGTCCCAGCTTGGCGCGTTCGGCAAAAGCGATCCGAGCCAGCCCACCCCAAATATAGAGTGGCACGTGCAGCCGCTCTCGCTCGACAAGTTCGGCGACCCGCTTCATTCGTTTCCCGCAATCACACCGAGCGTCTGCAATTTGAGACCCTTATCGCGCGGATGGGTCCGCATCACATCGCCCGATCCGGCTGAATATCCCCACATCAAGCTGAACTATCTCTGCGATCCCGGTGATCGCCGCATCGCGGTCGATGCCATGCGGTACACACGCCGAATCATGGCGGCCAGAGCGCTTGCGCGATTTGAGCCGGAGGAGTTCCGTCCCGGCAATACCGCCGAAACAGACGACGAGCTGGCGAGAGCCGCGGGCGAGTTGGGCACGACCATCTTTCACCCGGTAGGAACATGCAAGATGGGGCGCGACGAAATGGCCGTCGTCGACAATCGCCTCCGCGTCCGCGGCGTAGCACGCCTGAGGGTGGTTGACGCGTCGATCATGCCGAGAATCACCTCCGGCAACACGAACGCGCCGGCCTACATGATCGCGGAAAACGGCGCGGCGATGATCCTCGCCGACCGGAACTCTGGCTGATGAAGCCTACACTGGGGCATCGTCTTCGAGACGGAACGTCCCCTGTTCCGCCGAGGCGAGCAGCGCCCGGGCGCGTTCTTCATCCTCGCTCGACACAACGACCTCGACCATCCCCAGCCCATCGATGGTGAGCCCGTGCGTCTTTCGCAGCGATTCGCCTTTCAACTCGCTCGATATACCAGCAGCTTCCAGAAATCCGTGAATCTGCTGCGCATGAATTTCACCGTTCGCCGTAAACACAGTGGTCTTATCTTTCATCGCGGTCCCCGCAATCTGTCATTCACAAAAAACAGCGCCGCTCCCGCTGCCAGCCCTGCCGCGCCGCCGAGCAGCTGAGCGCTTGTGGCGCCCGCGAGTATCAGCAGCGACACGGCAATCGCCAGCAGCGGAACGGTCGGTCCCAACGGAATCACGAACGTCGCTGGCCTGACACTCCCTTCGAACCGCCCGGATCGCAGCCGGAGCGTCGCCGCACAGGCGCCGGTATACGTGATAAGCCGAGCGACCGCACTGGCCACCGCCAGTATGACGAACGATCCAGACAACGCAAGGGCCAGCGCCACGAGCGTCGTGAAGATGACAGCATTGGACGGCGTACGGTAGCGCGGGTGAATCTTTGCAAAGAAACGCGGCAGCTCGCCGTTCTCGGCGAGCGCAAAGAGCATGCGCGAACCGGTGAGCACGCCGCCGAGGTTGTTGCCCGTCATCGACGCGACCGATCCCGCACTGATGATCAGCGCGCCGGCGGCGCCGACGAACAGCATCGACGCATCGGCGAGCGGTGTCTTCGACAACAGCAGATTTGGCAGCGTGCCGAGCGCCACGATTTGCGCCATTGTCATGACCGCGGTCACGGTAAGAATCGTGCCGACGAACGCGAATGGCAGGTGCTTGCGCGGATCCGCGGCCTCACCTGCCGGTACGCCGATGACGTCGTAGCCGCCAAACGCGAAAATCAACAGGAGCGCCGCCGTTGAGATTTGCGTCAGCGAGACCGCGCCCGACGGCCAGAGGCGGCTGGCGTCCACGAACCAGAGTCCGACGAGGATGAAGAGCGTGAGCGGCAGCAGTTTGGCAATCGTGAAGAAGTCAATCGCAAATGCGCTGAGGCGGATGCCGCGCAGGTTAATCCATCCCATGGCGAGAGTGATGGCTGCAAGCGTGATCGCGCGGCCAGCGCCGCTCGTAAAGCCCGGCCAGTAGAAACCGAGGGCGAGCACGATGCCATTCGCGACGCCGGCCTGGCTGGTCACGCGCGTCACCCACTGCATCCATCCGACCTCGAATCCGACGAATCGGCCGAAGGCTGCGCGGGTATAGAGATACGGTCCGCCGGTCCTTTCGAACCGGCTGCCGACTTCGGCGAAGCAGAGCGCGACGAGCAGCGACGCGAGCCCGATCGCCACAAACGCGATCGGGCTCCAGTTTCCGATCTGCGCGGCGACCTGCGACGGCAGGATGAAAATGGCGCTGCCGATCGTCTGGTTGATACCGATTGCGGTCAGATCCCATTTCCCGAGCTCGCGTCGGAGCGTGAGCGTCGGCTCAGGACCCGGCTCCATCGACTATTTGTCCGCCGGCGCCGGCTTGCTCAAATATTCCTTCGACTGCGACTCGCTCTTGAGCGGCGTCACCTCGTCTGGATCGACGCGAATCATCAGATAGTTGACGTGATCGTCAATTTTCGTAAACCAGTGACCTGTGCCGGCTGGAATCACGACGACATCGCCCGCCTTGATGTTGTGCGCCACCCCATTTCGAATCTCCGATCCGTTGTTGCCCGGCCCGTTGTACTCGATTACGGTGCGGAGCGTCGCCGGGCGGCGCTGCCGATTGACGATGTCGGGCCCGAGCACGAGCGTCGCGGATCCCGAGATGATGTGATAGACCTCGCTCACCAGATCGTGTTCGGCCACCGAGTTCGGCAGCGGCTTGTCGAGCTTGCCGCGATACACCATCCCGATGCCGACGTGGGCTTTACCGATGTCAATGTCTCTCATCTGCTGGTCGGTCAGTTTCTCCGCCATCGCTTTTTTCGTGTAGGCGTCGAGCTCGGCGAGCGGGATATAGGTGCCCGGGCACATGTTGCAGCTCGGTTGCGGGTCGGTGGGATTCACCCTGGCCTGCGCCAGCAGCGCGGTTGTCACGCCCAAAGCTGCCGCAAAAACGAATGCGATGCGCATACGCGATCTCCTCCGTGTGAATGGTGCTACACAGGATGTGCCCGGACGACCTTGTCGTTCAGCTCGACGCCGAAGCCTGGACGGTCGGGAACGGCGATCGATCCCTTGACGAACAACTCGTGCGGCTGAAGGACTTCCGACCTCCAGTCCACTTCTCCCCACTGAAGCTCGAGCAAGCGGAAATTTTTCAGCACCGCGCAGACCTGGACGCTCGCGGCCGTCGATACTGGGCCGCTCGGATTGTGCGGCGCCACCTCGATGCCGTCCGCTTCGGCCATCGCCGCGATACGCGTCAGCTCGAGCAGACCGCCACAGTGCTTGACATCGGGCATGATCACGTGCACGGCACGCATGCGGCAAAGCGGCGCGAAGCCGGCCACTCCGAAGAGGATCTCTCCCCCAGCCATCGGCTGCGGAATGCGCTTGCGAATCTCGAGCGTCTCCTCGACACGCTCCGGCGGAACAGGCTCTTCGTACCACGACAGCTTCTGCGGCTCGAGCCTGCGCGCAACGCGCTCGGCCAGCGGGACGTCGAAGAAGCTGTGACAGTCGACCATCAGCTCGACATCCGGTCCGATGGCCTCGCGCATGGCAACGACACTCGCGATGCCGGTCTCGACGGCTGCCTCTATCGCATCCGCCGGCGACGTGGGCGGTGGGAAGCCATCCCATGGCGCGGCCTTCACGGCCCGGAAGCCCTCTTTCACAGCCCTGAGTGCAGTGGCCGCGAATCCTTCTGGAGTGCGTGGCCGCGTCGCGCGATTCACGTTCGCGTACACAGGCAGGGTGTCTCGAAGCTTTCCGCCAAAGAGGCTATACGTCGGCACATCGAGCGCTTTACCGGACAGGTCCCATAGCGCCTGCTCGATCGCGCTATAGGCGGTCGCCGGTATCAAGCCTCGTCCCGTCGCGAGCCGCTCTCCGTCTCGCCGGTAGGCAGCGACCTCGAGAGGCGACTTACCCTGCACGAGACCGAAGAACGTGCGCAGCTCGGCCTCCATCTGCGCTGCGTTCTTCTGCGAGGTGTTCGCGAACCCGAAGGCGTCGGACGCTTCACCGAGTCCAGTCAACCCGGCGTCCGTGCCGAGACGGACGAAGAGCCAGACGGTTCGCTCGGTCGCCCTCATCGGCAGCAGCTCGAGCGTGGTCACGCGCAATTTCGGCGCGGCTTCGAGGACGCGCGGACACAATACAGCGGCTGCGGCAGCCTTCGCACCAATCGCGAACAGCGATCGTCGATTCATGCAGATCACCCGCGCGGGACCAGGTTCGTCACGCGAAATGGCTCGAGCGTATCCAATGCGGCCTCGGGCCGCCCGAGCGTCCAGCGAAAGTAGCGCAACGTCACGCGCTCCGGGGTGAAGTCGGCAATCGTGAACCCGTTTTCCTCCAGCGCGGGCAGCCCCTCCTCCACTTCGAGGCCCTGCGGGCGGAACGGGGCGGAGACCTCGCACGAGGGATGCCCATCCCGGCCGTCCTGTTCCAACCGGGCCAGGCAGCACGGTAATGACCGGATTCGATCGCAAATCGATGCTGGAGGTTTCAAGGATGCGCGCTTCGCCAAGTGCGTGAAGGTCGCCACTGATGAATAGCGGGATTCGGCCGCGCATCTTGGATGCTGCGCGCAGCAGTCGGTCGTGCTGAAGCCGCCAGCCGGATTGCCAATACGCCTTGGGAATCTTCGTCGTCAAACCCTGGTTGCCGTTGTCCATGTCCGCATACCACTCGCCCCACTTGCCGGCGCTCCAGCCTGGTGGTGTCGACGGCATGTTGACGACATGCGTCGCATCGGAACCCGCCATGCGTTCCTCGAGCCACTGCTCGACGGCCGGCGGGATGAACGTCGCACCGGACCCCGTCAACGTCATGTAGCGCCGGCAGTCGTACATCAGCAACTCGAGCAGCTTGCCGTACCTCAGCGTGCCGAAGCTCTCGGAAAGGCCGGCAGAGCGATCCGCCGCCGCCACTGACGGCAGCTTTTGGGTGCGATGTGCGTCCGGCAAGAACTCCGGGTAGTACAGCGATTGCGAGGCGCGCGCCAGATCGAGCATGAACCGGTCCGGTGGGAAGGTCACCAACTTCTCATCGGCCTCGTCGTTCTCGAAATAGTCGTGATCGTCCTGCAGGAAGAACACAGGCGTCGACCGCATCATCGTCCCGTACAACTCTGCGACCTGCGGGCCGACCGCTTTCTTCATGACCTGCTCGTTTGCCGTACCCAGCACGCGCTCGGCGCGATTGAAGACACCCGCGAAGGACTTTGCGGCCGGCGACGAACCGAGCAAGTCAGCACGCTCCGTACGCAGGTCCCAATAGATGTGGTCACCGTTCGCGACGACAGCATCGGGGGCGAACGACATCGCGCGCTCGAGCATGCGCCGCCTGACCGCCAGCGTGAGGAACCGGTGCGTGCTGACATCGGTCGGCCTGTGGTCGGGCAGGACGTCGTGACCGCCTGCACAGGAATAGATCAGCAGCCGGACGCTCTTTGGACTGTCGCCGGGCGACGGCAGCGTTGACAGCTGCCATGGAGCGCAGAGCGGACGTCCTCGCGCCTCGAGGATCTGCAGCGTGTATGGGCGACTCGGCTCGAGGCCGGTCGCGTCGAACGTCCAGAAGAATCCAAGTGTGTCACCCGCGCGTCCTGCAATTCTTCTGGAGCCTGCAAGCAGGACCGGCGGCGCCTGATGCGGTCCTATGAATGATGCTTTTATCAGGAATCGTTCGTGGGATGCCGCCGGCAGCAAATGCACGACGTCGCCGCTGTCCCAGGCCTGGCCGGAAGGACGTTGGGCAGCCGACACCGTATCAACGTCATGGCGGCGGTCGCCAGCGACGCCGCGCCGATGAGAAAGTCGCGTCTCGTCGGCATCACTTTATCGGCCAGCGCGCAGAGTCCGTTCTCGCGGTTTTCAGATACTCCTCGATTCGCGCCACCACCGTTGGGTTATTCGCCGCGACGTCCCGCTGCTCGCCTGGATCCGCCGCCAGGTTGTACAGCTCGAGCGGAGCATCCTTTTTCAGGCGAATCGCTTTCCACGATCCCATCCGCACCGCCTGCTGAAATCCGCGCTCGTGAAATTCCCAGTACAGGAACCCGTGTGCCGGCTGCTCCTGCCCACGCAGCGCACGCGTCATCGACAGGCCGTCGATTCCTGAAGGGATCGCCGCGCCGGCAATCTCGCCCAGCGTGGGGAGCATATCCCAGTGTGCCCATGGATGGCTGCTCACGCGGCCTGCGGGTATGGTACCCGGCCAACTCGCGATCATCGGCACACGAATGCCGCCTTCATAGAGATCGCGCTTGATGCCGCGCAGCGGCCCAGCGCTCTTGAAAAACACGGGGTCGCCGCCTCCCTCTTGATGCGGGCCGTTGTCGCTGATGAACATCATCAGAGTGTTGCGCTCGATTCCTCGCGAGCGCAGGAGATCGGCGAGCCGCCCGATGTCGCGATCCATGCGCGTGATCATCGCGGCGAACGCGGCATGCGGTTCCGGCTGCGACCGGTAGCCGAGCGTGGGCAGTTCAGGGCTGGCGCCGACAGGCCTGGCATCGGCTTTCGGGTTCTCAAACGGTTTCTCGGGGAACCGGCCGCGCACCGCGCTCATCGAGTCCTCGGGCGCGCGCAGCTCGGCGTGCGGGACGGTGTAGTTGAGGTAGACGAAAAACGGACGAGCGTCGCCGCGCTCGATGAACTCCGTCGTCTCTTTCGTGAAAAGGTCGTTGACGTAGTCGCGTTCGAGATCGGTCGCGGCGCGTTCACCATTCCGCCAGAGGTGATCGGTGTACTGCCGATGAGCGTGCCGGTGATCCAGGAAGCCGAATGCGTGGTCGAACCCCTGTCGATCGGGCATCCCGGTCGTGCCTGGCGATCCAAGCCCCCATTTCCCGATTACCGCCGTTCGGTAGCCGGCGCCGCGCAGCACCTCGGCGATGGTGACGTCTTCCGGGCGCAACGGGATGTCGCCGTTTCCGCGAATCCACGCGTGACCGGTGTGCAGCCCGGTCATCAGCGTCGTCCGCGACGGGGCGCAGACTGTCGTGCCTGCGTAGTACTCGGTGAAGCGGATGCCTTCGCGCGCGAGTCGATCGAGTGAAGGCGTCGCAAATCGCGCCTGTCCGTATGCGCTGAGATCGCCGTATCCGAGGTCGTCGGCCTGAATGAGCAGCACATTCGGCGGCGTCGACGGCTTCTGCTGGCGGCTGCTCAAACTCATCTGGCCGACGAAAACAGCCGCGAGGAGCACGAGTGCACCACCAGGGATCGCTCTCTTCATACACCTTCCTGCCGCGCAATTGACCTCGTCATGCGAGCCAATGGGACAGTCACGCCCTTGGACGTCGGAACATCGATTCGCTCAACGAGGACATAGCCGCACGCGAGGTACAGCGGCTCGCCGGCCACCGTCGCAACCAGTTCGAGCGACCGAAATCCCTCTCGAGCCGCAGCGGCCTCGCACAGCGACAGGACGAGTCTTCCAACACCACGCCGCGCAAAATCCGGGTGCGTGTACATCGCGCGCACGCGCGCAGGCTCGACCGCGGGATCGAGCAGGCGCGCGTCACGGCCCGCCGAGTGGTCTCCACCGAACATCGTGCCGCGGCGGCTCCAGCCGCCACAGCCCGCAGTCCGATCGCCGCACTCGACGACGAAGTAGGTGCCGTCCTCGACGAGCTGCGTGTCGACGCCCATGATATCGAACGACGCCTCGACGCGCGCGGCGTCCAGACGTGCGCCAATGAACGTGCGGATGGACGCGTCCATCAGCCGCTCCAGCTTCGGCAGCTCTGCCAGCGTCGCGAGCCGATGGGTGAACTCATGCAGATGGAGACTCACGTGATGCCTTCCGCCAGTTGCCCGGTCAGCTCGGCAGCAGGCACCTCCTTGCATCCGCTGGCATTTTGACCCGACCAGAACCAGGAAAAGTCAGTTTTGCCCTGAGCCTCGGCCTTGACACGCAGCGGCATGACGGCGGACGAGGCGAGTGGAAACTCCGGAGCCGCAGGATTCATCGGACCGATCTCGCGAACGAGCCGATTCACGATGGCGCGCGCCGGACGGCCGGTGAAAAGGTTCGTCAACGCCGTATGTCGGACGGATTCGCTCTTCAACGCCGCGCGATAGGCGGCGCCCGTCGTCGTTTCGGGGCAAAGGAGGTACGTCGTGCCAACCTGGACGCCGGCTGCGCCGAGCTCGAGTGCAGCCGCCACGCCACGCGCGTCGGCGATGCCTCCCGCGGCCACGACCGGCACCCGCACGGCTCGGACAATCTGTGGCACGAGCGCAAGCGTCCCGACTTGCGTGCTGACGTCATCGGACAGGAACATCCCGCGGTGGCCACCGGCCTCGACGCCCTGCGCAACAATCGCATCCGCTCCATGCGCTTCGAGCCACAGTGCCTCCTCCACGGTTGTCGCCGTAGACAAAACCTTCGCGCCCCAGTCTTTGACCCGTGCCACGAGCTCGGCCGAAGGCAGTCCGAAATGAAAACTCACGACCCGCGGCTTGAATTCGGCGACCACATCGGCAGCCGCCGAGTTGAATGCGATGCGGCCAGCTTCCGCCGGCGCCGGATCCTGCTCGAAGCCAAGCTCTCTGTAATACGGCGCGAGCGTCGCACGCCAGACTGCCTCGCGCTGCACATCCACCCGCGGCGGCCTGTGACAGAAGAAATTGACGTTGAATGGCGCCGCCGTGGCCGACCCCAGCTTCGTCAACTCGACGCGCATCGCGTCGACGTCCAGAATCGCGCACGGAAGCGATCCCAGTCCGCCTGCATTCGACACCGCGGCCGCGAGCGCGCTTCCCTGCACACCCGCCATCGGCGCCTGAATGATTGGCAGCCCGACATTCAGAATCCTTCGCAGCGATTCACTAGCACGTGCGGATTCCATCGAATCAACCAACAAAGTAGCCCATTAGCCCCACACACGCCACGAACCAGGTGAGGAAGACTCTCGGAACGAAGCGCCCCGTTCGTTCCATGTAAAGGCGGTAACTGTCACCGAAGCGGGCCACCAGGTTTGCTTCCTCGATCCGCGTTCGAACGACAAGCGCACACACCAGCAGCACACCGGTCACGAAGAAAAACCAGTTCGCCGCGACCAGCGTCAGCGCGATGACGAGCAACGCCGCAGAGGAGTACAACGGATGCCGGATAAAGCGATAGGGTCCGTGCTGCACCAGCGTGTGCTGCTTCCGCGTGACCACCGTGTCGGTGAGGTTTCTTCCGAGCGAGCGGAACGTCCACACCAGCACCGCAGCTCCCACCAGAAGGATGGGAACACCGACCCACCTCGACCAGAGCGGAACCCGCACAGATGACCAGGCCATCCAGGCCGGGTTGATCATCCAGGCGATGACCCCGAGCCAGAGCGCCGCGCCGAGCGGACGCAGCGTCGCCAGAATGACAATGCCCTCCTGCCGTCGATCCAGCGCCTCTCGCGTCGATTGCGACTTGACTCGGTGGTAGATGCCGATGGGCAGGAGCAGCAGCATGACGACGATCAGCACGGCTCGCGGCGTGAACCCGTCGCTCATCGGCTACTCCTTCGCGCCTGTGGCCGGAGGCGGATTACACGGTCGCCGGCGCGTCGACTCCGCCCCACAGATTGCGCGTGCTCAATTCCTCGCGTCCACACGACTTCAGATAGAGAAACAGCTGCGTCCGGTACGCCGCATGGCCCTGGAGCACGTATTTGATGATGAAGACGCCCCGAGACGTCTTGCTGCCGTCGAAGTTGTCGATCTCGGCGCGAAACGTCTCATCCGACATGCCGCTCAGCAGCGTCTCGTATGCCTGCTTCTGTTCAGCGATCACGGCAACCGTCTGATCGAAGTTCCGCGCGTTCGCTGCTTCGCTCTCCGCTTTCCATGTCTCAAAGTCGGCCTGATTGTTCGCCATGCGAAGCAGCGTCGGCCCCATGAAGCTGAGATATCGCAGAACGTCGAGCGTGCTGCGCTGCTTCGGCGTTGGTCGATAGTCGATCGCCGAGCGATCGACTTTGCCGGTCAGATGCATGAGAATGCGTGATTCGTTCTGTAGAGCGGCCAGCAACTCGGATTTGGTCAGGACCATCGGCTCCCCCTATTGTCGGTGAATGAGATCAACGGCGTTCGCGGCACTGACCGGCCAATCGGCCATCAAGCGCTTGAGCGTAGAGACAAGCGCGGGTGTGTCGCCGCCGAGCAACGCATAGAGATCGTGAAGCATCGGGTAGTGCGTGGTATATGTGCGGTCGAACGCGAGGCCGGCATTGTTTATCGCCGCCGGGCACTTGTTGAAGGACACGGGTTCCGGAGAGATAGCGGCGCAGGCACGCTGCAGCTCCGCGAAGATCACGCTCTTTTGTTCGAGCGTCTGCGCGGATGTGAGCGACCCGGCCCGGAAATCACGATAGAGACGGCTGACCTTCTCGTAATACTCGTTCACCAGGACCGACTTCCGTAGGAACAAGTCAGCGTCGAGAGCGAGGGTGCGGGCTGCGGACGATTCCGCGCCGAATCGATCCTTGGCAAATTCGCGGGCGGTCAGAAACCCGACCAGCGTGGCCGCCGCTTCGGCCACCTCCGTCGGCGCCTTTCGCGCCTCGTTCTGCGTATGGAAATCTTCATGGGGTACGACCACGAGCAAACGCTCGGTCGATGCCTCGGCTAGCGAGACCGTGATCGTCTCCTCGCCGCTTGCCACAGCCTGCACGGGGTAAAAAAACACATCGTTCTCGCCGCTGCGGGCGGTGCAGCGGTCTTCGTCCTCGCGCACCATGCGGAGCGTGCTGTAGAACGCCGGGAGCTCCAGCTTGCCGGTAAAATAGCAGCGTGTGTCGGAGATGCGGCGGTCCGACGACCGCACGAAGTTCCCGGTCGCGTCGCCGCCGAGCGTGACGGCGAAGTCCTTCACTTCGGCGATCACGTCAGCGGCGACGAACTGGGCCACGGGCGAGGGCGCAGGCTCGACAGGCGCCACCTCGGGCTGCGCTTTTCCCGCGCAGCCGTAACCGAACGCAAGCGTCACACACGCGGCGCCGGCGCTGACAACACGAGCGGCACGAGCCAGAGTACGCATCGACCGGAGATGCTAACACGGCGGGACACTGCGCCTACCGCCGCCGGCTGCTGACGCGCAGGTCTCGAATCTGCGCGGTCGCGTCCTCGATTTGCATCTCGAGAATGCGCTTGCCGAAAAGCGCCGTGGCTTTCGCGGGATTGCCGGTATGCCCCTGGCCGTCTCCTTGTTTTCCCGGGCCGAGCTTGTCGAATCGCAGCATGGACGGATTGATGTACATCAGGCTGGACGTGTCGTGCGTGCCCGCGTGCGACCCCACGTCGGCGGCGCTTATTCCCTGACTGACCACCCAATCATCGCCGCGGCCCGGATAGTAGGAGGTGATGTGATGGACGCGGGCGGGTGTATCCGCCCATTCCTTGTTCAGAGCGGCCGCCACGAGCCTCTGCCCTTCCTGGTTGCCGCCGCTGTCTCCGACGAGCGCGATGTCGACGAATCCATGCTGCTTGAAGCTTCTCGCCGCATACTCGAGAACCTTGACGAACACGTCCTGCGGCGTCGTGATCGTGCCGGCGAAGCGCATGTGGCCGGTCGGGGGATCCACATCGCCTTCGGGGACGTACGCCACCACCGGGGCGACGAGCGCATTGCCGAGGTTCTTGGCGATTTCGCCGGCTTTGTGCTTCACCAGGAAATTGTGCTTGCCGAGCACCATGTGGGGTCCGTTCTGCTCAGTGCCGCCCGTCGGAATGATGATGGTCGTCTTGCCGGCGGCGATCGCGTCTCGAGCTTCAATCCAGGTCAGCTCTTCGAGGAACACACTGCCGGGTTGCGGCAGCGAGGGCGCCTGGGTAAAGGCGGGCGATGCCATGAGCACGAGCGCACCAAGCGCCAACAGATAAACGCTCCTCATTGTGTGATCTCCCATCTCCAAACAAGTCCATCACCAGCGCCTGTAGATCGTTCCGTCCCGCATGACGAAGGTCACGCGCGTCAAGGCCTTGATATCCTTCGTCGGATCGCCATCGACTGCGATGATGTCGGCTTGGTAGCCGCCCGCAATCCTGCCGATCGTCTTTTCCAGGCCCAGCGACTCGGCGGCGCGCGAAGTCGCAGACACAATCGCGTCCATCGGCGTTTGTCCGCCCTGCCGCACACGTTCCACAAGCTCGTCGGCATTGCGTCCGTGACCGCCGGCGACGGCATCGGATCCCAACACGAGTTTCAGGCCTGGCGTCGACACGGCCCTCTTGATGAGCGTGGCGTTGAGCGTCATGGCGCGCTCCATCGACGCGAAGCTCTCCTCGGTGTAGTCGCCCACGCCGAGAAATCTGGCCCTGTTTCGAAGATAGTTCTGCATTACGAGACCAACATTCGGATCGAAATACACGCCGCGCTCTGCCATCAGCGCCAAACCCGAGGCATCGACTCCGACGCCGTGCTCGATCTGCATGCACCCTGCGCCGATCGCGGCCCTCACCGACTCCGTCGTCTGTGCGTGCACCATCGTCCGTAACCCCTGAGCTCGTGCTTCGCCGCAAAGCGCCTGCCATTGTTCGCCCGACATCGTCTGTTCGACGCCACCTCGCCCACCCACGGCGTCGATGATTTTGACGACGTCGGCGCGCAGGCGTTTCAGCTCGCGGACCGTCTGGCGCAACTCGACCGGTGTGCCGGTCGTGGGCACGATCTGCACGATCGACGTCAGCACGCGCGGTCCAGGGAGCACGCCCCGGGCGATCGCATCTCGCAAATCGACGTCTCCCGGTTGTCCGGGACTTTGAATCGTGGTGAACCCGGCCATCAGGGTCACGTAGGCGTTTTCCGCAGCGTAGAGCACGTCCTGTGCCGACGTCGCCGCGCGCGGCTCGTATCGTCCGTTCGAACCGAAATGCCAGCCGATGTGCGAATGGACGTCGATCAATCCCGGCAGCAGCGTCGACTGTCCGAGGTCGATGTCGGCAGGTTTGGAGCCCGCAGTGTCGATATCAGTGATGCGTGAGCCGCTCACGACGATCGTCGCGTTCGCAAGCACCTGCCCCGTTCCATCGAGCACGCGCGCCGCACGGATCCGAAGCTCGCTCTGCTGTGCGTGAAGCGCAGCGCCCGCGAGCACGACCGTGAGCGCCGTGAGAACGCGAATCACCGCTGCACCCGTGCAGTCACCAACATCTGGCCGATGTGACGCTGTGCATGCTCGGCCGCGTGAAACAACAGGCCCTGCATCGTCGCTGGGAGTTGCCTGAGTCCGACAAGTCGAGTCTCGGACAATGCCTGGGGCTGTATCGCACGCAACTGATTGAGCGCACGGTCGACCTGGGCGTCGAGCGCATCGAGGAGCTCATCGACGGGGACGGCCGAATTCGGCGGCGCCGCTTCCTTCTCGAGCGTCGCTCGCTGCTCGTCAGACAACGCCTCACCGCGAGCATAGGTGAAGAGCCTGTCGATTACGCCGGCGATATGCTGCAGGTGAAAACCGACCGAGGCGAGTCCGGCCGGACGCGTCCAGAGCAACTCGGCGGGAAAATCGCGAAGCGCATCGCGAGCTTCTTCGCGGGCTTGTATCAACGCGTGACCGATCGGCTGAAGCGGGCCGGGCACTCCCTCGATCGGCCCGCGGAGCCACGCCTCTCTCAATCGATCTTCGTGCCTATCCACCACGTCGTGCCGCCTGCATCCTTCACACCGCCCCGCTTGTCAGGATCTTCTTTCTTGATCGGTTCCTGCACCGACGTGGCCCCCGCCTCCAGCGCGCGCCTGTAGGTCGCATCGACGTCGCGCACGTAGACATGGACGTAGGACGGCACGGGCGGCCAGCCGTCGACACCATCCGCGATCATCACGACGGTATCGTCGATACGGACCTCTGCGTGCATGACCCTTCCCGCCGGGTCGGCGAACCGGCGAATCTCGTCGGCCCCAAAGGCGCGTTGCAGAAAGTCGATCGTGGCGCTCGCGCCGTCCACGATCAGGTACGGAGACACAGTGGTGTAGCCCTCAGGCTTGTACGATCCCATGACACCTCCGTCGATGCTTCCTAGTCGTAGTACTCCGGTGCTTTCTTGAGCTTCGCGTGGGCGTTGAAGTCGTGCTGAATCCACAGCTGAGCTTTCGTTTCGCTCAAGAATCGATCGAGCGACTTCCTCGCGGCCCGGGTCTGTTGCGCGTCGACCTCGAACGTCGGAACGCGATCGAGGGTCCGTTCTTCGGGGTAGTGGTACAAGTCGCCCGCCAGCACTACGCCGCCAGTCCTCCCCAGCTTTACGTACAAAACCTGGTGGCCTTCCGTGTGTCCTCGAGCAGCCTTGATGACCACAGTCCCGTCACCGAACACGTCGTGGTCGTCGCCCGTGATCCGGATAATGCCGCGGGTGCGAAGCTCGTCATACGTCGAAGGGCGCGTCGTGACACTTGGCGGAGGCGCTGCGAACATCGCCTCACGCTCGACGTCGGTCACGAGCCAGGCGGCCTTCGGAAACAGATTGGCGTTGGCCGTGTGATCGTAGTGATAGTGAGACAGGGCCAGGTGTGTGATCGTCGCCCGCGAGTGACCGGCGTCGGCGAGCTGCATTGTCAATGGCTTTACCAGAGTGAAATCGCGTTCCTGCTTATCGGGCAGCACCAGATGGTGTTTCACTGGAGATCCAGCGTAGGTCCATTCAGAGTCAGGAATGGCACACGTATCCCATAGCAGCACGCCTCTGGGATGGGTGATCAGATAGCATCCGACGGAGAAGTTCAGTTCGGCGACTTCGTCCTTCTTCAACTGAAACCGCGACGGATCGGCAACGTGCAATGTGCCGCCGTCGAGAACGTAGAGCCTCACGAGTCCCGGCGGCTGTCGCCCGCCACACGCGACACAGGCAACGAGCACAGCAACTGCGCACACCGTTCTCAACTCAGTCATGGTCAAAACCGCAGATAGCCGAATCGCGCCGGCTGATGAAAACCCGGCAAAATGGTAGGTGACCAGCTGAGAGGTTCCGGCTCGACGCCGCGATCGCGGTTGAACCGGTAGAAGCTGCCACGCCACACGTCTCCCGGCGCGGGCGGGCGGGCCTTGAGATCGGCGAACGGAATGCGTGCTTCGACGGTCCAACGGATGTCGCGATCGCTCGAGTCCTGTACCGACCCGTCCACCTTCACGGCAGACGTCATGCTCTCGGCCGTGTACGACCAGTCCCCCTTGAACTGTCGCGAGCTGCCGTCAGGGCCGAGGTCGTTCGCGATGATCGCATCGAACGTGCCGCCCAGCGGATTCCACTGCAGCTCAAAATAGCGGTCGAGCGGTCCAGTCGTGACGAAGAACTCCACGACTTCTTCTTCCCAGAACCGGCTGTCGTGCTGCGTGAACGTAGCCTGGATGTCATCGTCCTGGCAGATCCAGCCCAGATACAACGCCGCCTGGTCGTACCACACGCGCACTTCCGTTTGGACGCGCGCCGGGGTCGTCGCATCGTTCCGATCGAACGGCGTCAGGCGCGCTGCCTTCTGCCACGGCTGCTCATCCAGAACGCCGTCGATCCTTACCTGCGCGTCCATCCGTGGAACCATCGCTGTCTTCGGATCAGGCATCGGGGCCTGCGCCACGACCACTGCGGTCAAACCCACGGTGAAGAGGAAGCTCGTCTTCATCCTTTGTCCTTCTTCTTCGTGCGGCCAGGCCAGCATACCGCGCACGGGCCATCGCCCCGGTATTTGTGCCCGCGACTGCAGGTTTTCCACCCACCACGATTTAGTTTTGCCATCGGTTCAGGAATCGTCAGTGACCAGCCGCTGCTCGCACTGTGAACGGAATCATTATGCTCTTCGGATCGGAATCTTGACTACCGATCCAATTCTCTGCGGCTCTGCGCCTCCGCGTCGAGAACAGCGATCGCTCTCAGTCGAGACGAATCACCACTTTACCGAAATGCGCGCCGCTCGCCAGATGCTCGTATGCGGCGCGAGTATCCTCGAACGCAAAGACCCGATCGATGACGGGATCGACGTTCGAGTGCTCCAGCGCGCGAACTAATCGCTCGAACATCGCGACCGATCCTACATAGACGCCGCGAATGCGGATGTTCTTGTGGAAGATGGCGTAGGTGTTGATGGGCCCCTGCGTGCCCGCGAGGATGCCGAGAAGGCTCATGTGTCCGCCATAGCGCAGCGACGCGACGCTTTGATCGAACGTGCCTGCTCCGCCCACCTCCACCACGAGATCGACGCCGCCACCGGCGGCAGCTCTCGCGGTCTCTCCCCACTTCGCGTCCGCTGTGTAATCGATTGTCGAACACGCACCCATCTGCGAGAGGCGCGCACGTTTCTCCGGCGAGCTCGACGTCGCGATTACCCTCGCGCCGGCCGCTCGCGCAAGCTGGAGGGCGAACGTCGAGACGCCTCCACCGCCTTGCACCAGCACGGTCTCGCCGGGTCCGACGTCGGCCGCTTCGAACAGCGCGTGCCAGGCGGTAACGCCCGCACAGGGCAGCGCCGACGCCTGCTCGAACGAGTAGCGCGACGGAATCTTCACCCACGCCCGTTCGGGCAGCACGACTTCTTCAGCCAGCATGCCGTCGAGCGAACCGCCAAGGGCGCTGGCATGGTGCTCTTCCGCAAACGGGCCGTCGATCCACGACGGGAAGAAGGCCGCCGCGACGCGATCACCGATCATCAGGCGCGTCACGCCGCTGCCGATTTCGATCACGTCGCCGGCGCCGTCCGATGCCGGTACGATTCGTTTCGCCCGCTTCTTCGATCCGCGGGCGACCATGATGTCGCGATAGTTCAACGATACCGCGCGCACGCGGACACGCACATCGCCGGGCCCAATGGCCGGCGGTTGGCGGTCCACCAACCTCAACGCGTCGAAGCCCTCTTCGGGATGGAGCTCGAATGCTTTCACTCGTAGACCGCCCGCTCGAACGCGTCGTACACCGCGAGCGCCTTGCGATCAGCGAACGGCAGAAGCTGCATCAGAATCACACCGGCGATGCCCCGCGCAGGATCGATCCAGAAATAAGTGTTGTTGATCCCGCCCCAGCTCAGGCTTCCGGCGCTCCGCCGGCCCGGTTTGCCATCGGCGGTGATCATGAACCCGATTCCCCACTTGTCTCGGCCGTCTCCGACAAACGTAAAGTCGCTGCTGCGCTCGGGCATCGCCGTCTTCACCGCGCGCACGCCGACGCTGCCGATGTGATTGCGGCCCATCGTCGCGACGGTTTCAGGGGAGACGATGCGGGCGCCGTTCAAGGCGCCCTGATTGAGCAGCATCTGCATGAACCGGATGTAGTCCGACGCCGTCGAGGCAAGCCCTCCTCCACCACTTGGCTGCGGCACGGTCCACGCCGGCTGAACCGGATCCGCTTCGAACGTCCCGTCCGGGCGACGCCGATGCACGACGGTGAGCCGGCGCCGTCGATCGTCCGGCAGGTTATAGGCCGTATCGGTCATCCCTAACGGTGTGAAGATGTGATCGCGGAAATATGTCTCGAGCTTCTTGCCCGAAAGGGTCTCGACAATGCGGCCGCCCCAATCGATGCCCGGGCTGTACAGCCATTGCTCACCCGGATCGAAGAGCAGAGGGCCCGCCACAAACGTGTCGCCCGCGCGCGGCTTGAAGTCGCGCACGATCGCGCTGGTAAAGTTGTACCCGAGCCCGGCCGTGTGAGTGAGCATGTGCCGCACGGTCGGCGCCGGTTTTGCCGGCCGCAGTGTGTAGGCCCCGGTTTTGGCGTCGAAGCTGTCGAGCACTTTGAGGTTTGCCAGTTGTGGGAGGTACTTCTCGGCAGGATCGTCGAGACTGAGCCGCCCCTGTTCGACCAGTTGCATCACCGCCAGCGACGCGACCGGCTTGGTCATCGACGCAACGCGGAAAATGGTGTCGACGGTCATCGGCCTGCCGCTGCCGGCGTCTGCCAATCCGAAGGCGCCCTGATACACGATGCCGCGACGATCAGTGACCATCGCGACCACGCCTGGAATGTCCCCGCGGGCCACCGCATCTGTCAGCACTTTGTCGATCGCAGCGGTTGCGTTTGACGCGGCCGCACGTGTCGATTGCGGTGCGCCCATGGACGCCAAGGGCTCCAACCCGCTCGCTTTCACGGTACCTGCCGCTTCCGATGAGCCCAGAAATCTGATGAGCGCGCGGGCAGCATCCGCATTCGTCGAACTTGCCGCAACGCCGGCGGAGAACACTGTCACTCGCTGGACCTCTGGCGGCAGCGGTCCCACGACGTCGACGCCGGGCTCCGGGAGGAGCTCGCTGATCTGCTGGAAGCCGATCTCCGCTTCGCCACGCGCCACTACGGCGCCGACTCGCTCGCGGTCGATTCTTCGGCTCTTGCCCATGACCTGATCGGCGATGCCGAGGCGCTGGAACAACTCAGTGGTGAGATATTGCCCGCTGACGCTGGCGGAGTACGCGATGGATTTTGCCTGCAGGAGCGCGCGTTTCAGGGCATCCACAGAGCTGATGTCCGGCTTCGGGGCGCCTTTTCGTACGGCCATACCGATGCCCGAACGCGCAAGCTCAACCCGGCTGTCGGCCAGAACCCTGCCGTTCTTGATCAACGCACGCAGTGAGTCGTCCGCGACGATCACGACGTCGACGGCTTCACCGCGCTCGAGGCGGCTGGGGATGGACTCTGATCCCACTCCCATGGATGTCGCGGTCGTTACGATTTTGACCTTGAGACTGCGTTCGAGCTGAGGGCGGAGCTCAAGATACGCTGCCGTGAAGGCGCCGGACGTCATGACCCTGATGTCGTCCGCTGCTGCGATGCGGACGAAAACCAGCGTGCATGCAACGAGCAGCGCTGCTCTTCTGGAAATACGTGCTCTCATAGCGGTTCTACTCCACGAGCATTCGGATCGTGCCGTCCTGCCTCGACGTAATGAACAGCTCGCCGTCGCCGCTGCGACCGATATGGAGGTCCGCGCGAGGCACGGGCTGCCCCATTGTCCGCTCGATGAGTTGCGGCAGAGTGACATCGACGCGCTTGCCGTCCGCGTCGCGCACGTAAAGCTGGATCTCTTCGACTGGCGCGACCGTCTGCGGAATGCCGTCGTCTGCCTTCTTCATCGCCGCCAGGTCGGCCGCAAACAGTCGACCGCCATGGACATCGCCGAATACGAACTTGCCGCGAAGCGCCGCGATGCGTCCGTAGTACGCGAACCCGCCGCTCACCGCCCGTCCCTCGTCGTGGTCGTAGATTGCGACCGGATACGTGAACTCGTCCTTCTGCCGCCCATCCAGCACCTCTGCCGGCAAGGGATACAGCTGGTTGAGGGCGCCGCCCGGGCGCGTGATTCCGTTCTCGAAGTACGCCTCCCGCTTCATCCAACCGTAGTTGCGGCCTTCGTGGACGATGTTGATCTCTTCGATGTGATTCATTCCGATGTCCGAGGCGAACATCGTTCCATCGGTAAGATCCCACGAGAGCCTGTGGGCGTTCCGAAAGCCGTACGCGAAGATTTCGCCAAGCGTCGCGGGATCTCCATCGGCCGCGAACTTGTTGATCGCCGGGATCGTGTAGTCGCCAAGCCCTTTCACGCCGCCCGTCACCGAGGGACTGCGTGGGTCGATCCGCAGGATCGCGGTGATGACGGAATCGAGCCGCTGAGTCTGGCCGGGGTTGATCGCATTCGGCCCACCACCGTTGCTGAATCCGAGGTCGCTGCCGCTCGTATACAGCAGACCGTAATCGGGAGAGCCGGGTCTGGCTGTCGGATTGAACTCGACGGCACCCATCGGGTGGGTCAGGTTGTTGACGACATGCGCAACGCGCAGCAGCTCGCGCCGTGTCCCGGCGAACGTGTTCGCTGCCGGGTTGGCGGCATGCCACTCGGTGATGACGTTGTGGTGAGTCACATCCTTCAGCGTGAATCCAGGCGAGATGAAGTTGAGCGTCGCGTGATTGGCCGCCGCGCGTTCGCCGTGCACGGTGTAGAACAGGCCATTGCGCGCGAACTCGGGGTGGAACGTGAATCCGATGAACCCGCTTTCGAGGCGATTGTAGATGGCGAACGGGAACGCCGAGGCCACGTCTGCGTACACCGACGGCTGGTTGTTACGGTCGAGCAGGTACAGGAAGCCCCGCGAGTCGTTGACGAACCGGCGGCCGTCCGGCAGGTCGCGAATGTAGCTGACGCGCGCCCAGCCGGAGGGCACCACGTCCTGTTCGGGCGGACGAAGTCCGCGGGTCTCCGGAAGGCGTGCAAGGTCGCGGATCTCGACCATCAGGCCGCGCTTCTCGACCGGCGCCGAAATGGGGTTGGCGGTGATCTGCGCGTAGATCGCGCCAGCGGTCGAAACCAACAGCAGCAGGACGGCAAGGATCGGACGCATATGCAGGATGCTTATATCAGATCCTCGTGCGCCGCCTTTCCATCCCACCGGCTTTCAGCCCATCGAACAATCCTTTTTAGAATAATAGCTTCGCCGCGAACTGCATCTGTCGCGGTATCGCAAGGCCGGTGGTCGTGAGCGATCCGAAGTTCGCGCTCCCGAGTGTGTTGATCGGGTTCTGGAAGCTCGGCGTATTGGTGACGTTGTACACCTCATAGCGCAATTGCAGCGTGGTCGAGGCGTGCAGCTTCAGATCCTTGAACACCGCCAAGTCCAAGCGCCGCTGCGACGGACCGTGCAGCACAGTCGGCGGCGAGTTGCCCACGGTAAAGGCAGGCTGCGCCTGAAAGGCCGCCGTGTTGAACCATCGCTGGGGTGTGCGCTCGCTCTTCGGCAACTCCGGATCGCCAACGAGATTGGGCCTGTCGGTACCGCCGGTATTTGCAAGCGCCGTCGAGTTGGTGACGCCAAAGGGGACGCCGGTCTGCCAGTTCGCCACAGCGTTGAGTTGCCATCCTCCGAGCACACCTCCAACCCACCCTGTCGCCGTCCGCGCCCACGGCAATTCGTAGTTGGCCTGGAACACCCACGCTCGGCGGGCGTCCTGAGCCGCATCGAGGTGCTCGATGACCTTGGGATCCCAGGGGGCGAACGTGGTCAGCGAGCCGTGCGCCAACCGGAAATGCGTATAGACCGTCAGCCCCTGATGAAGCCGGCGCTGGAACACCAGCTGCAGGGCGTCGTAGCGGTTCGTATAGATGCTCGACCCCACCGTGAGCGAACTCACATTGGGCAGGACGCCGTAAGTGGCCCGCCGCTGCTGGATAGCCCCCGGGCCTGGGGGTGCGAGCGCCACGTTCGGCAGACCGGTGGTGCGCGACCCGCGCGAGCCGACATAACCGATGGTCACCACGTTGTTGGCGCCTAGTTCCTTTTCCGCTTGGACGTTGAACTGCTGCATCCGCGTCGACTTGAAATCCAGCGCCACGGCTCGAAGTGCTCCCGCGAGTTGAGCTGGATCGGTGCTGGGCCTTTGGGTGGCGGGCGGCGGCAGCCCATCGAAAAATACAGTCGGCACGCCACCGCTGGTGCCGGCGCTCGTCACCGGGCCGTAGGTATCAATCACCGGCGGGTTCTTCAAGTAGTAGCTCGCACCGGTGTTGGCCGGGAAGAACGAGAGACCATAGCCTCCCCGCAGCACGATGGCGTGCGGCAACGTCGCCGCGAATCCAAGGCGCGGCGCAAGGTCCGTGTAGTCGGTCTTGATGCCCGCGTATCGCGAGACGCCGTTCTCACCCGCGACGAGCACCACCGGCACCGGCCCAGACAGGTCGATGTTGGCCATGTTATTGGCCTCCTCGCTGAATGGCGTGAAGACATCGTAGCGGACCCCGAGGTTCACCGTGAGCCATGAGGTGGCTCGCCAGTCGTCCTGCACGAACACGCTCGGTTCGTTCGTGTGCATCTGCGGCTTGAATGGAGTTCGTATTCGCGCCGCAGTGGTGGGATAGCCCAGCATGAACGACGCAGCGGAATTTCCGCCCACGTTCGCCGAGCTGCGTGTGAGAGTGGTATCGAACGTCCAGGTCCCTTGGAGGTCGATACTCTGAATCACGCCGAACCGGCGCAGGATGACGCCGCCGCCAATCTTGACGCTGTGCGCGCCCGCCGTTTTGGTAACCGAGGCGTTGTATTGCTGCGTGCGGTTGTGAATGATGAGCGGAACGGCGTTCGAGTCGCCGAGCGGCGTGTACCCGTTAATGGTGACGGTCCCCAGGCCGGACGCGAACTCGTCGATGTTTGTATTCTTCAGGCCGAAGGACTCGCTCGCGTTCGTCCCGTGGTTGTTCGGCAACGACGCCAGATCGAGCTTGACGTAGCCGCCCTTGAATTCGCCGATCAGCGTCGGGCTGAACACGCGGACATAGTTCGTTTGAATAGCACTGGCGGTGGTCGTGTTCGGCCCGGGGAACCCGCCGGTTTCCGGTCCGCGGCAGACCGCGGTGATGCCGTTCGCCGCGGCATCGCAGCCGGCGGGGGCCAACATGTTCAAGCGGTTATACGAGTAACGCACGAACATCGAATTCTCGCTATCGAATCGATGGTCCACGCGGCCGTCGGCCGTGTGACTTCGTTGCCAGCCAATCGTGGTGGTCTGGGCGTTGTTCGCCAGGCCGCCGTTGGTGGGCTCCGGCAACAGGGCCATGTATTGCAGCGCGACCGAATTGAGCCGTTCCCGAGGGATGATGTTGCCAGGGAACGCCACGCGCGCGGAGTTCGTCGGATCGAAAATCTGCGTCGGCAGCAGTTCCGAAAAGTCCCCTTGCCGCATCTTCAACGTCGGAAGCGTGAGGTTGTTCACCTGCCCCTTGGTATTCCGCAGACCTTCGTAGTCAGCGAAGAAAAATGTCCTGTTCGACACCAGCGGGCCGCCCAGGCTTCCGCCGAACTGGTGCTGCTTCAGGATCGGATCGACCCTCGCGAAGAAGTCCCGGGAATCGAAGCGGTCGTTGCGCACGAACTCATACGCCGTGCCATGGATCTGGTTGCTCCCGGACTTGGTCAGGATGTTGATGATGCCGCCGCTGGCGCGGCCGGCCTCGGCTGAGTACAGATTCGTCTGCACGCGGACTTCCGCGATCGCATCCATCGACGGTTTGACGCCCACCGTACCGATAGAGCGTTCGTTGTTATCCATGCCGTCGATCATCTGGTTGTTGCGATTCTCGCTCTCCCCATTGATTGACACCGACGAGGTCTGACGCCGATCGTCCGGCCGGCTGCCGCTGTTGATCGCGTTGGCGGCGCCTTCGGTGGCCCCGGGGACTAGTTGGACGAGCCGCATGAAATTGCGCCCGTTGACCGGCAGATCTTGAACCGCCTGCTCACTGACGAGGGAACTGAGCGTCGAGGTGTCGGTCTGCAGCAGTGGCGACTCGCCGGTCACCATAATGGACTCGGACACACTCCCTACTGAGAGCCGCCCATCGATCCGCGTGCGGTCCCCGCTCGTGAGCACCACGCGGGCGGTCTGGGTCTGGAAGCCTTGCATTTCGATCTTCACGGTGTACGTGCCGATAGGCAGCAGCGTAAAGAGGTAATCGCCCGTGTCGCTGGTGACTGTCGTTCGAAGGTCGCGAGTGCCGACGTTCTCGAGTGTAACTGTGGCGCCTGGCAGCACCGCGCCGCTGGCGTCGTGGACACGGCCGACGATGTCGGCGGTGGTCTGCGCGAACGACGCCGTCGGAAACGCCAAGCCACCGAGAAACAGAAGAGCCGCGAGACGTGAAAGCACGCGGGGACGGCGCATGGCTGAACTCCCTTCGTCGAATCCGTTTGCGAGGAACGGAACGCTTCGCCTCGACAGGCGGGTGGATGAAGGAGTCTACGAAGCAACGGCGGAGGTGCACGGTGCGCACCGCCGATGTGTCAGTGATGGGCCGCATACTAGCCATGCGCAAAGTCGATTGCAAGGTGAAAAAACTGAGCGCGATTGCAGGCCATCGCGCATTGGCCTGGTGTGCTCCGACATCAAAACAGGACAGGTGGCAACATCTACCACGTCACGGTAAACAAAAGCCAGCCGTCCGGCGTTGATGCTTGTGAGCATGCCGGCTGCCCGCCGCTGATCAGCCCCTCGGGCTGCTATGTGTTTCGCATCGACCTCATCTGACGCCCGGATCGTATACTCAAGGAGATAATCCGAGATCACCATGTGCCGACTTCCGCTCGCTCTTTTTGTCCTTATCGGTGCCGCGACCGCCGCTGGTTGCACGAAAGCCGACTCGGCCCTTGCCGGCGCGGCCGATGGCCAGGCTAAGCAAGTGACGGTCGTGCCCGTCAAACGCGACCCCGTTCGCAGATCGGTGGACGTGGTCGGTACCCTTACAGCCGTCGACCAGGTCACAGTGTCGTCTGAAGCCGACGGCACCGTACGCGCCATCCTGGCCGATCTCGGCGATCGTGTGCAGACCGGCCAGGTGCTCGTCCGGCTGGACAACGAAAGGCAGCAATACGCGTTTCAGCAGCAGCAGGCGGCGCTGGCCCGCACGCTCGCGCAGTACGGCGCGACCGATCCGCAGCATCTCCCGGAGCCGGACAATACGCCCGATGTGCGAAGAGCGAGCGCCGAGCTCGCGCAAGCGCGCAGCGCGTTCGACCGTGCCAAGGAGCTCCTCAGGCGAGAGCTCGTCTCGCAGCAGGCCTTCGACGACGCCCAGACCGAGCTGCAGAGCAAGCAGGCCGGCCACGAAGTGGCATTGCAGAATTCCCGGAACCTGAGGGCCAGCATTCAGGCCTCAGAAGCGGCGATGAAGCTGGCGGATCGCCAGCTTCGCGACACCGAGATTCGCGCACCCTTCGACGGATATATCGAGCGCCGGCTGATCAATCTGGGCGAGCTCGTCAAGGGCCAGATGCCGGTGATGGCCATCGTGCGGCTCGATCCGTTAAAGGTGACCGCCGAGATTCCAGAGCGGATGGCGCCCTGGATTGACAACGGCCGTCCGGTGGAAATGCACGTGGACGCCTATCCCACCCGCACATTCATCGGAAAGGTGACGCGGATCAGTCCGGCTGTGAACACCGGCACGCGCGCGTTTCCCTTCGAAGCGGTCGTGCCGAATTCAGACGGTGTCCTCAAACCCGGGACGTTCGCCCGCGTGCACGTCGAAAGCGGGAAGGTTGACGAGGTGCTCACCTTGCCGTTCGCCGCGCTGCAATACCGATATGGCGTAAACCGCGCGTTCGTCGTCAGCGGCGATCGACTTGAGATGCGCGAGCTGCAGGTCGGCGAGCGACTCGGCGACAGAATCGAAGTGACCAGCGGCGTCAAGCCCGGCGAGCGCGTCGTCGTGTCCGACGTCGAGACGTTGAACGGCGGCGAACTCGTCGCCGTGACCAGTTAGGGAGATTTCCATGCTATCTGAATTCTGCGTCCGCCGGCCCGTCTCGGCGACGATGCTGGTGATGTCGCTCGTGGTGCTCGGCACGTTCTCGTTCCAGGGGCTGGGCGTGGACTTGTTCCCGAGGGCGGATCCGGCGACGGTCAGCGTCGCCCTGTCGCTGCCCGGCGCCAGCCCCGACGAAATGTCGACCTCGGTCGTCGAGCCGATGGAACAGGCGATCAGCGGCGTCTCGGGCATCGACGAGATTCAAGCGCGCATAGCAGAAGGGACAGCGCGCATCATCGTGCGCTTCGTCCTCGAGCGCGATCTCAACGAGGCGGTGAACGACGTTCGCGAAAAAGTGGCCGGCGCCCTTCGCACCGTTCCGCCGACGTTGCTTCCGCCGGTCATCACGAAGATCGATCCCGATGCCGATCCGGTCATGTCGCTCATCGTGTCGTCCAAGTCGATGAGCCTGCGAACGCTGACCGAGCTCGCCGACAAGCAGATCGCCCGCGGCATCCAGACGATCAACGGCGTGGGCGAAGTGAGCCTGACAGGCGGACGCGCGCGCGAAATTCACGTCGTCGTCGATATCGAGAAGCTCAACTCGTACGGCCTGTCGATGAACCAGGTGCGTGAGGCCGTTGTCTCGGAGAACGTCGAGATTCCCGGCGGCACTATCGAGCAGGGCAAGGGGCAGTTGCTGTTGCGCACTCTCGGCCGCGTGGACGCGTCGGACGACTTCAACAACATCGTCGTCGCCACCAAAGAAGGGACGCCCATTCGCATCGCCGACATCGGGCGCGCCGAAGATACGTTCGAGCGGCCCACCAGCGCGGTGTGGCTCGGCGACGCGCCGTCCGTGATGATCGACATCCGCCGCGCGATGGGAGAGAACACCGTTGCCGTTATCGAAGGCGTACGTGGGGCGCTGGAGAGAATCGAGCGCACGCTGCCGCCCGGCGTCGACGTCACCATCGTGAGGGACGACTCGCGGTTCATCTACGCCTCGGTCGCCTCTCTCGAGGAGCACCTGGTGTTCGGCGCGCTGTTTGCCGCCATCGTCGTGATGTTCTTCATCCGGAACCTTCGGGCGGTCATCATTTCGGCTCTCGCCATTCCGGCGTCGATCATCGCCACGTTCACCCTGATGCGCATCATGGGGTTCACGCTGAACAACATGACGCTGCTGGCGATCACGCTCGCTGTGGGCATCGTCATCGACGACGCGATCGTCGTGCTCGAAAACATCTTCCGGTACATCGAGGAAAAGAACTGCTCGCCGTTCGACGCGGCCATACAGGGCACGCGTGAGGTGGCGCTGCCGGTGATGGCGACGACGCTGTCGCTCGTGGTCATCTTCCTGCCGATCGCCTTCATGGAGGGGTACGCCAAGCGGTTCATCTATCCGTTCGGCTGGACGATGGCGTTTGCCATTCTCGTGTCGATGCTCGTCAGCTTCACGTTGACGCCGATGCTCAGTTCCCGATTCCTCCGGCCGTCCGACGGCGTGGCCGATCACAAGTCGAAGGAATCGGGTTTCTTCCACTGGCTCGACCAGCGTTACATGGGAATGCTGAACTGGGCGCTCGACCGTCCGCGCGCCATCTTCGCGATCTCGGTCCTGACCGTGCTCTTGACCATCCCGATAAATTACATGGTGGGACGCGAGTTCGTGCCGAACGAGGACATGGGCGAGTGGATCGTGCACCTCGACGCTCCCGAAGGCACATCGCTCGAGGGATCGACCGAAGTGGCGTTCAAGCTGCTCAAGGCCGTCACCGGTATCGAGGGGGTAGCGCACATCGAGCCGTCAATCGGCACCTCTGGCGGATCCGGCGCGTCAAGCCACATCCATTTGCTGTGTCAGGCCCTGCCGCTCGGGCAGCGCGAGAACACGCAGGCCGAGATGATCGACGAGATGCGGCGCCGGCTTTCCGCATTTCCGGGCTATCGGCCGAGTATCACCTCGCGCAATGCGCTCGGCAGCGGCGAAGGCACCGGCGGATTTGCAATCTCCGCGAACATCCTCGGGCCCGACCTCCATCAGATCGCGACGTACTCGACCCGCGCGCTCGCTGAGGCGCAGAAGTTGCCGAGCCTCACCGACGTCAAGATCAACCTCAGCCTCGCGAACCCCGAGGTGCACGTCGCCGTGGACCGCAAGCGCGCCGCCGACCTCGGCGTGCGGATGTCCACCGTCGGCAACACGCTGCGGCTGGCCGTGTCTGGCGACGATCAGATCTCGTTCTACAAAGAAGCCGCGGAGCAGTATCCGGTCAAGATGCGCGTGCGCGAAGAGCAACGCCGCGACATCGAAGAAATCGGGCGGCTTACCGTGCCGTCGGCCGTGGGGCCCGTGCGCATCGACAACATCGCCACGCTGCAGCGCGGCCTGGGACCGACGACGCTCTCGCGTTCGAACCGTCAGTTCACCGTCATGCTCATCGCCGATATCGCCCAGGGCCACGCACTCGATGAAGCCGCCGCCGACGTGCGCCGGATGCTGGCCGGGCTCGACCTGCCCGCGACGATGTCATACCGGCTGCAGGGACAGTCGAGGATTCTCGACGAAACGACTGCCAATCTGATCATGGCGATCTGCCTCGCGATGATTTTTGTATACATGGTGCTGGCCTCGCAGTTCGAGAGCTTCCTCCAGCCCATCGTCATCATGCTGGCGTTGCCCATTGCCGTGCCGTTCGCGCTCTTCACGCTATGGGCGACCGGGCGCACCCTGAACCTGTGGAGCGCGCTCGGCATGCTGCTGCTGCTCGGAATCGTCAAGAAGAATTCGATCCTCCAGGTGGACTACGCCAACGTCTTGCGTGCCCGCGGGCTGCCTTTACGCGAAGCCATCACGGAGTCGTGCCGTACCCGGCTGCGGCCGATTCTCATGACGACGACCGCCATCATCGCGGGGCTCATCCCGACGTCGCTTGGGATCGGCATCGGCGGAACAGGACGAGCCGCTATCGCGGTGACGATCATCGGAGGACAGTCGCTCTGCCTCCTGCTTACTCTCCTGCTCGTTCCAGTGGCGTATGTGAAATTCGACGAGCTCGAGCGTGCGCTCGTCGGGGCACGCGCGAGGGCGTGGCTCAGCCGAGTGTCAGCGGCGACGGTGGGCCGCTTCCGGCCAGCTCCGGTCAACTGACGCAGGATCATTTCACTTCGTTCAGCGTTTCGAAATGAGGCGCGCGCCAACGGGCACTCGAACCGTTGAGCCACTTCAATGCGCGGATCGTCGGGTGCAGCGCCTGTTAGGCCGCCTTGTCCGATACTTGGTTCGGCCTTCCCGCCACGTACCACCAGCCGACCGCAGTCGTCACGCCGACTAAGACACCTCGAACCGGGGACAGCACCGTCCATTCGCGTGCCAGCATCCAGAAAGCCAACGCTGCACAGAGTCCGATGCCACCCCCACCAGCAACGACTCTCGCAAGCGTAATCCCGACCGTCCGGCGGACCAGCAAATAGACCGGAATCGCCAGAATAAGGGTGATCGCTACGGCTGTTGGCAACCCCACGATCATCGCTCCCAAGGCCATCGCCAGAACGTCTGTTCGCCAACGAAGTCGGCCGTTGCCGACCGCCAGAGCACACAACATCAGAACGTACCAACTGATTGTCGCGACCAACGGGACAATCAGGAAGGCCGTTAGTTCGCTGGACCGTCGCGACGCATCACCGGCGCCGGTGCCTGGGGTGGTGTCCCGATGCTGGAACTGGCCGGACTGGAAATCGTACCCGCAATCACACCTGAGTGCAGAGGGCGGATTCAACAAGTCGCAGTGCAGACACTTCATGCGCTCGTCCCCCCAAAACAAGACGCAGTTGCAATAATGCCGTCTTCTGTGGCGGCCTAACGGTCCGACTCACCCGCGCCGGCACGCGGCGCGCGAACGACGCGGGCGGCGTCGGGTGCAGCGCGCATTTGGACGGCATGTTCAAACAATTGTTGCAAGCTCCTTAACCAAGCTCGGATTCGACGTCGACGCTGCCTCAATCGTCTGTCGTAAACGCGGCCTACCGGCCCGCCGCCGGCAGCACAAATGGAGGCCCGACCAGCCTGGCCGGATCGGCGTTCTTTCTCGGCCGGAACTTCGCCACGTTGTTGCCCTGCGCGTTGGCGACATAGAGATTCCCGGCGTTGTCCACGTTCAGCTGATGCGGTCCCCACAGGAACCCCGGCATCCGGCCGAACGTGCCCCACGAGTACAGCAGGCGGCCGCTCAAATCGAATTTCATAATCTTGTGTACGAGCCCGTCGCCGACCCACAAGTGCTGATCCCTGGCCATGTACAGAAAATAGGGATGAGGAATGTTCGGCCACTCGTCGAGGTACTTGCCGTGCTCGTCGAAGATCTGAATCCGCGCGTTTTCGCGATCACCGACATAGATGCGTCGCTTCGCGTCGATGGCAATCCCGTGGACGGTCTGGAACTCCCCCGGCCCCGACCCGGGCTTGCCCCACTCCATCAAGTACTTCCCGTCCTTCGAAAACTTCACGACGCGCGTGTTGCGATAGCCGTCGGTCACGTAAAAATCGCCGTTGGGCATGAACAGCATGTCCGACGGCTGATTGAAGTGGGTCTTGTCATTGCCGGGAACGCCCTTTTCCCCCAACCGCATGACGAGCTTCGATCCATCGTTGGTGAATTTCAGGATCTGGTGGCTGAGGTGCTCGACCAGCCACACGTGCTTCTCGGGATCGTAGGGACTGATCTGAATGCGATGGGCCCCTCCGTCCGTTAAGAGATTCTTGTGCTGGCCCCAGGAATCGATCAGCTTGCCGCGGCGATCGAAGATCATCAGCGCATGCTCGTCGAATCGGCTCTGCTGGTCAACCTGGGCGCGGACACCTTCCAGGAGCCCGAGCGCCCGTCCTTTGATGTCGCCTCGTGCGGGCACTTCGCGCATCGCCGGCTTCTCCCCGCGCATGAAGACGAGCACGCGATCTTCCGACTCGGCCCACACGGCAGGTATCGAACCCCAGGTCCATCCGTCGGTATGTACCGGCAGCGGCCAGTTCTCGACGTACTCGTACGGTCCAGTGACGTCGCCGCCGCCCTTCTCCTGCGCAACGACAGCGTGACCGTCCGCCACGACGGCCATCAAGCCGCCAACGGTTGCCGAAAGCAGAACCCACTTCGTCCAGCCCCTCTTCATCGCCCGTACTCCTTCCGTGGACGGCCATTCTTCTGGCCGCGAGGGGTCTGGGTCAATCGGAAAGTCCGGGTCCGCCCAGACCAGACGATCATGCCGCGCCAACCTGCCGCACACTCCAGCCCGATCGATGAAGTTGACTTCCCTGCCCCAGGGAAATTCTTTCGGTGGGTTGATGCGGAACGCGGGTACTTGGCGAACGCTTTTGACATCGGTACTTCTGCAGGATGAACTGCGCATCGCCGTTCCTGAGCCCCGCATAGCCGCTGTTCTCCCAGAGCTCCTCGAAACCAGGATCGGCGAAGAGCCGGCGACTCGCGTCGTAGCTCAGCCGCCTGCGCGTGAGCGCCGCGCTCTTGCCCGCGGCCCGACGCTTCCGCGTGGTAGCCGCTTTTCCGAGCCGCCGTTCGACGCTTCCGAGTGGCCGCAGCTTTCTGAACTGCTGACGTCGCCATCGGTCAACTCCTTCGGATTGATGAATCCTTGATCTGGCTAACCGTGTTTAGGCTGTCCGAACCAACCCCACCGTATGGACTTCGCCCGCGAGATCTTGCGGGCTAGGCATCGCGCTGCCCGTTTAGCTGCGAGTTGCAGCCTGGTTGTGCGCGGGCAGCAGAGAACGTGCGCGGCACGGACCGACCGATGGCCCGGCTAAAGCCGCGGGGCACTACGTACTATGGGGAACTGCGCCGGCTCTCTATCGCGTAGTGAATGAGCGCGGCGGTTCTGTAGATGCCGTGCACGAACTTGCCATACGGCAGCGTCACGAAGAGCGCAAGCACCGCCCCCAGATGCACCACGAGGACCGCGCTCATGATCGCCCGTTCGCGAAGCGCCAGCAGCAGAAACCCAGTCAGACTGGTGACGAACAAGAGCGCAATGAACGACTCGTCCAGGCCGCGCTGCTTGGGATCGCCGAGTTCCGGGTCTCTCCGTTCTCGCAACATCAGGAGCCCGGCCGGCCCGATCAGCAGCCCCGCTCCGCCCGCTATCCCGAGAAGAACAGGAAAACTCCCATAGGGGTACGGCGCCAGCCATCCAAATACAACATGGTAAAGAGCCGCTACCGAGGTCGACGCAAAACACAGCAGGAATCCATAGAACGTGCAGTGGTGGAACCAGCGTCGCAGCGGCGTGCGTTCCTCTTCTGCCGAAGTGCAATCGACACCGCTGGCGTGCAGGTGACGAAGCGTCATCACATCACGGAACGCGCCGGTTAAATCGGCAGCAGTCAGGGCATACGTGTCGCCGCGGCCCATGTCGCGCCAGAACCGAACGACGCCGACGCCGATCGCCGCGAACGCGAACACGAAAACGCCGCCGAAGAGCGCAACCATGATGTTGTGCGGAACCACGCCATAGAAATCGCCCGGTCCAACCGGCCGCGGGAACACACCTTCGTTGACGATCAGAACGGCGGCGACCATCGCCGCGATCAATCCGGCGGCGAGAACGAGACCGGTTCCCAGGTTGTGATGCCTGAAAGCGCTCGACAAGAACACCGGCCAGCAATACGCCTCGTACGATTTCGCGCGAATCTCCGCCAGCGTCCTTGGGACGTTGATGCCGAACTCGTGCGGCGGTGCATACTGGCAGGCGTAAAGACACTCGCCGCAGTTATGGCACAGGTTGGCGAGATACGCGAGATCCCCCGCCGCAAATGTGAGGCGGTTCTCCATCGCCGGAAATACGGGGCAGAACTGCTCGCAGTAACGGCACGCATTGCACACGGTCATCACGTACTCGCCACGTACGATTGGGTCAGCGTGCGGCATGCCGCGCAGCCTCCTCGCCGGCGATACGGCCGAATACGGTGCCGATGGTCATGCCAACGCCGGCGATGTAGCCCTTCCGCAGAATATTCCCCGCCATGATCTCCCCCGCCGCATAGATATTGCGCGCGGGCTCTCCTCCGGTCATCAGCACCTGCGCACGCTCGTTAACCTTCAAACTTAGGTAGGTGAACGTGATCCCGGGGCGGAGCGGATACCCCCAGTACGGAGGTGTGTCGATGCGTTGAGCCCAGTGCGACTTCTCAGGGTGCAGGCCGACGGTTCGGCAGCCGTCGAGGACCGTGTGGTCGAACGTTCCCGGGCGAACGGCTCGATTGTAGGTCTCGACGGTCGCGTCCAGCTTCTCTGGCGACAGATTCAGCTGCGTCGCAAGCTCCCTGATAGAGCCCGCTGCTTTGGGTGGAAACATCGAGGGCATGAATCGGCCGATCGCCTTGCCATCAACGATCGAAAACGCGATCTGGTCCGGCTGTCGAGCCACGAGAGTTCCCCAGATGGCGTAGCGCTTCGGCCAGAAGTCCTCCCCCTCGTCATAAAAGCGCTCGGCGTGCTGATTGACGACGATTCCGAGCGAGAGGCAGTCGAGCCGAGTCACGATGCCGCCGTCGAACTTCGGCGCGCGCGCATCGACGGCGACGGCGTGACATTCGTGTGCATCGCCGACCGGCTGCGCACCAGCCTCGAACATCAGTCTCAGTAAGGTGCCTGTGTTATACGGTGTTCCGCGAACGATGAAGTTGTCCGCCGCGTCACCCCAGATCTCGCGCAGCCACTCGATGTTGGATTCGAACCCTCCTGTTGCCATCACGGCGGCCTTGGCGCGGATCGATCGATCCCGGCCGTCTGCCCGCACGATCGCGGCGCGGAACTGCCCTTCGAGCAGATCGAGGTTCACAACCTCGGCGTCGTAGACGACCCGAATCCCAAGGCGCTCAGCCGCGGCGTAATAGCTGTTCATGAGCGCCTTGCCGCCGCCCAGAAAGAACGCATTGGTGCGAGCCAGATGCAGCGTGCCTCGCAGGGGTGATTGAAAACGGACACCGCAACGCCGCATCCACTCGGGGCAGCCTGCCGACTTGCGAACAGCCAGACGCGCCAGCGCTTCGTCGGTCTCGTGTCCGCTGACCCGCAACAGGTCCGAGAGAAATTCATCCTCGGTGTACAGGTCAGCCAGGAACTGACCAGGCACGGTGTGCGTGCACCGAAGGTTACGAGTATGGCGGCTGTTTCCCCCTCGGAAGTGGCGAGGCGCACGCTCGACGACGATGACGCGGGCGCCGGCTTCGCACGCCGTCAGCGCTGCGCACAAACCGGCGTTGCCGCCGCCGAGCACTGCGACGTCGTAGGTGTCTTCCACGGAAGCCAATTGTAGGCCGGGTCTGTTTCCAGACCCGGCCTACGAACTACAACTCGCCTCGCGGCGGCATCCACCGAGTGAGAAGGCGAGGCGCTGCAAGTACCCCGAGGGCGACGACCAGAAGTGCGGCGCTGATCGGCCGTGTGACGAAGACCGAGAGGTCGCCTTCGCTGATCGCCAGAGCGCGGCGGAACTGCTGCTCCGACATCGGTCCAAGGATCAGACCGATCACCGCCGGCGCCAGCGGCACGTCATTGGATCGCATCGCACAGCCGAAGACGCCGATCACGAACAACATGACCAGATCGAGCATCGATCGGTTGAGGCTGTACGCACCAAGCGATGCCAGCACAAGGATGACACCGAAGAGCAGGCGCCTGGGCACGAGCATGACGCGCGCCCAGACCCCCGCGAGCGGCAGATTCAGAACCAGGAGCATCACGTTGCCGATGAACAGGCTGGCAACGAGAGTCCAGACAAGGTCGGGGCGCGAAGCAAAGAGCAGGGGACCTGGCTGGAGGCCGTACTGCTGAAACGCGGCAAGCATGATCGCCGCCGTGGCTGAAGAAGGAAGACCGAGCGTGAGTAGCGGCACGAGTACGCCGGCGGCCGATGCGTTGTTGGCAGCCTCAGGACCAGCGACGCCTTCGATGGCACCGCGCCCGAACCGTTCGGGCTCGCGACTCAGGCGTTTTTCGACCATGTAGGAAAGAAACGTCGGAATCACCGAACCGCCGCACGGCAGCACGCCCAACGGGAAGCCGATGGCTGTTCCGCGCAGCCAGGGCTTCCACGATCGCTTCCAGTCGTCGCGGCTCATGCCCGTAAAGTCGTGAAGCGTCAACACCTGTATTTGATCGCGCCCGTGGCGCCACGCCTGAAACAGCGTCTCGCCCACGGCAAACAATCCGATGACGAAAATGACAACGTCGATGCCGTCGAGCAGTTGCGAAATCCCGAACGACAACCGCGCCTCGCCGGTCAGCTGATCGATGCCGACCAGTCCAAGCGCGAGACCAAGGAAGAGGCTGAAAAGCCCTCTGGCGATCGACGAGCCCAGGAGCACCGACACAGTAGTGAACGCGACGACGGTCAGCGCGAAATACTCGGCCGGGCCGAAACGCAGCGCGACCGATGCCAGAAGCGGCGCGAAGAATGCCAGCGCCAGCGTTCCAAGCGTGCCTGCCACGAACGATCCGATAGCCGCGGTCGTCAGCGCTGCCGCACCTCGGCCCTGGCGCGCCATCATGTGGCCGTCGATGGCAGTGACGATCGACGCCGTCTCGCCCGGAGTATTCAGCAGGATGCTGGTGGTGGACCCGCCATACATGGCCCCGTAGTAAATGCCCGCGAACATGATGAACGCGCTCGTCGGTTCGAGCGTAAATGTCGCGGGAAGCAAAAGCGCAACAGTGAGAGCAGGACCGATGCCCGGGAGCACACCCACCGCGGTGCCGAGTGTGACTCCGGCCAGTGCGCACGCGAGGTGTGGCAATGTGAGGGCGCCGGCAAACCCAAGACTGAGCGCACGCAGAGTGTCCATGCCGCTAGAGCCAGCGCGCGAGAAATCCGGCAGGCAGCGTCACGTTGAGCACGCGAACAAATAGCAGGTATGCGCCCGCCGAGACGCCGAGCGCGAACAACGCGTCGCGCCCGGGGTGCTGACGGTCGAAAGCCCGTGCCGTCAGCCAGAAGAGCGCCGTTGACGCGAGCACGAATCCGGCCTGCTCCATCAGCGCCAGGTCGAGCGCCATACCGAGAGCAATCAGCGCTGCCGGGCGCCATCGTCCATCGGTCATCGTCGATCGCCCAGCGTCGACGCTGCTCGATGAGGCCGCGCGGGCGCGCACGCGTTCGATCACCGCTGCAGAGGCAAAGAACAGGAGACCGGCGAGCACCACTAGCGAATACATGCCGGAGGCGTTGTTTGTCGCTTGTTCCGGTCCCAATCCAAGCTTGGTCAGGATGGCGCGCACGCGCTGATCTTCAGCCTGAGCGAATCTCGTGAACTCGCCACCCGTCAGGTAGCGATCGATCCACCTGTAGCGCTGAAGAGCCTCGCGCCATTCGGCGGATCGGACCATGGCGTCGACGGCCTTCTCGAGACGGTCCCTGTCGACGGGGCTGATGCCGGGAGGCGCAACGAGGGACCGCCAGTTCTCTAACTCGACATCCAGACCCTGCTCGCGGAGCGTCGGGATTGAGACGCCGGGCAACCGTTCGGCGCTCGAGATGCCCAGGGCGCGCACGGTACCGGCGTCAATCTGCGGAGCGAGCTCCGCCAAGCCGTTGATTCCCGCTGACACCTGCCCGCCGAGAATCGCAGACATCGATTCCCCACCCCCGGAGAAGGCGATGTAGTTGACCCGTCTTGGCGGCACGCCGACGGCATCGGCCAGGAGGCCGGCCAGCATTTGATCAGTGCCGCCCGCAGATCCTCCTCCCCACGAGATCGATTCAGGTTTGTCACGAAACGCACGGACGAGATCATCGAGCGATTGGAAAGGTGAGGCGGCAGGGACCACGATGACTTCGTATTCCCCCGTCAGCCGCGCGATGGGCGTCACCTCGCGGAGCGTCACCGGAGACGCGTGCGTGACGATGGCGCCGAGCATGATGAGGCCTGAGACCATCACGACGTCGCCGTTCCCGCGCTCGGCGCCGATGAATCGTGCAAGGCCGATCGTGCCTGCCGCTCCGGGGATGTTTTCAACCGAGGAGATGCGAGCGACGCCCTGCGCGCTGCAGTACCTGTTGCATGACGCGGGCGGTCTGATCCCATCCTCCGCCCGGAGCCGCGGGCGCGATGATCCGCAGGTGCTGATAGGCGGGCTGAGCTGCAGCAGGCTCCACGACTGTGCCGACGATCAGCACGACAGTCGAGATCTGCGCGACGAGTGCATGCAATTTCAGGTGATGTCTCCTATCTACGTCTGGGCGGTGGTCATTGTCCCACTTCTGTTGACTCCGGGAAGGCAAACCGCTGGCCGTCATGGCGCACGGCACCGTCGGCCTGCGCACGCGCCCATGGCGATCTACAACGCATGGTGCGATCGCGTGCCGGTGTACAGGCGGTTGTGGGACTTCAGCAAGCCCTGCCACTGGCTCGGCGACGCCGGCGGAGGCGGGATCGGATATGGCGCGCCTGCCTCGGTCGGCGCCGCGCTCGCGAACACGCGGCACGGGCGGTTGTCTGTGGCGATTCACTCAGGGCTACTGGGACCGAGCCGGTCGGTTGCGATCAAAGATCATCGCGCGAAAGCGGCGCGCCCGCCTCGCAGACTCGCTGATCGCTCAGACCTGCCTCGATCACGACCTCGCGCTCATCACGCGAGATGGCGATTTTCACTCGTTCGCCGCGTTCGCCGGCCTGAAGCTCGTCACAGACCTCGCATAGCTGCGTCACCTAATCAGCCGCTCCAGATCGTCGGCCATCGCCTCGAGCAATGTGATTTCACGCGTCAGCGCCACGGCCACGCGCAACACTTCTCGTTCCACTTCCCCGTACCGCTTGTCTTCAATGGCCTCCCGCACACCCGGCATCGTCTTCACGCCGTAGCCGGTGTAGTACCCGGGCGCGTAGAGGAGATGCCGGTACCAGTTGCGGCGCGACAACCCCTGTTCGTCGATGAATTGCCGCTCGCTCTGGATCAGCCGGGTATTGATCGCCTGAAGCTGCGCGGGGTCGGTGACAACCCCCTGTCGGGCGGCAGCCACGGCCTTGTGATAGCGGTCAGCCGCGCGCGTGAGCGCCGACGCGGCGTTCTCGAGCGGCGCGAAGTTGAGCGCCGGGGGCACCTCTTCCAGTGAGGGAATCGGACGCGGCCGCTTCGGGTCGCGCACAGCGGCAAACACGCCATCGGTTACCTGACGATTCCGCTCCTGCGCCTCGTCCCGCCGCTGCTTGAGGAGCGCCTGCAGCTCGTGCACATAGGCTTGCACCGTGTCGGCAAGACCGGTGAACTCGTAGGGCAGGATGTCGGCGTCGGCAAGGCGCAGCGTCGCGGTGCCGACAAACTGCGCGAGCGCCCGGCCGTACAGGAAACCGGGATCGGAGAACTTCGTAAAGTGATAGAAGTCGTCGTAGATGGAGTGATAGATCCCGTCGTCGTCAAACCCGCCGAAGGACAGGTTCAGCGAGGCGACGCCGTGATGCTGGAGAAAGGGCGTGTAGTCGGATCCGGATCCGAGCGCGCCAATTCGCAGATTGGCCCTCGAGCGGGCTTCGGCACGGCGGTCCGCCGGGCCGTCGGCAATGCGGCGCGCCTTCCAGCGCGCCCAGACGGTGCCTTTCGTTTCCGGATCCTCGATGCTGCGTGCCACGTCGTTGACGAACTGCTCGAGCGTGTGCGATCCCGATGCTTGGAGAAACCCACGTCCGTTGCCGTCGCTGTTGATGTAGACAACCGCCTTGCGGCGCAGCTCCTCGTGGTGCTGCTCGACGTACTCGGTCGATCCGATCAGCCCCGGCTCTTCGCCGTCCCAGGCGGCGTAGACAATCGTCCGCTTCGGGCGCCATCCCTCCTTCACGAGCTGCCCGAGCGCCCGGGCCTCCTCGAGTTCCGGGGCCATGCCGCTGACCGGATCGGCTGTGCCGTTCACCCATGCGTCGTGATGGTTGCCTCTCACAATCCACTCGTCGGGAAACGTGGAACCGGGAATCGTCGCAACGACGTTGTAGAGCGGCTTCGTTTCCCAGTTGAACGACACCTTCAGATGCACCTGCGCCGGACCTGGGCCAAGCCGATAGGTGATCGGAAGGGCTCCCCGCCAGGCGGCGGGCGCTATCGGTCCACTCATCGCCGCGAGCAGCGGCTGTGCGTCGCCGTAGGAAATCGGCAGGACCGGTATCTTCGTAATCGTGGCCGCCTCACTGATCGAGAGTCGCCTTGCTCCCGGTACGGCCGCGATGCCTGGAGTGAGCGGATCGCCCGAGTAGGTCGGCAGATCCATGACGCTGCCTCGCTGGACGCCATCCTTGTTGCGCATGGGGCCGGCGGGAAACACCGCGTCAGCGTAGTACCCGTCGTCTCTTGGATCAGAGTAGATCAAGCAGCCGATGGCGCCATGCTCTGCCGCGATCTTCGGCTTCGTCCCGCGAAAAGACCCGCCGTACCGCGCAATGACGATGGCGCCGCGGACCGAGATGCCGAGCGCGTCCAGCTCGTCGTAGTCTTCGGGGCGGCCGTAGTTCACGTAGACCAGCGGTGCGGTCACATCGCCGTCGATGGAGTAGATGTTGTACGTCGGAAGCTGCTCATCCTTCTGGCCCGAGGTTGGATCCACAGCAACCGCCGGTTCTTCGAGCGTTGCCCTGAATCGTGTCGGCCCGGTCATCTCGAGCAGTCGTTCTTTCGGCGTCGGGAACAGCACATCGTAGGTTTCGATGCGCGCCTCCCAGCCCCATTCGCGGAACCGGCCGAGCATCCACTCGGCGATGTCCTTCGTGTAGGGCGCCCCGACGTGATGAGGACGCGCGCTGAGCCGCTCCATGTAGCGGCCGATCGTGGCGGCGTCGACGATTTGGCGGTAGCGTTCTTCCAGGCTCGGCGCGCCCTGCGCCTGCATCCGCCACGATCCGGCGAGAGCCATTCCGGCCACAATCAGGGCGAGCACGTTTCGCATCGACACTCCCTCGTGTGGGGTTTCCGAGAGCGATCACTGGCGTTTGCTTGCCGACCTTGCTGCGCTTCTGGGATCGCCGTGCTTCCCGTTCAGCGCCACCGCTTCGCCCGTCAGACGACGTACGGTCGCTGGGCCAACGGACATTCCCTCTCGAAGCTCGAGGGTAGCCATCTCGTACTTGCCGGCAGGTTTTAGTCGAGGCTCGATGCTTCTCAGGCGTTGGCCTCTCCAGAAACCGAACAGCACGCGCTCGTCCTCGGCACGAATAAGCAGTACCGGTCCGTTCGCGAAATAGACGAGATGCCCCCACTTCACGACTTCTTCGAGAACCGAAGCGGCCCGCACGGTTGATCGCAGGCTTTCCACTACGCTACGACGCCAACCGTCCAGCGCGTCTACATACGCGTCAGGGTTGGCTGCCGGAATCATTTTCTTCATGGGCGTCGGACGCTCATGCCGCGCCAACGTGCCTCGCGTCGTAGTCACTTCCGCTCGGCACGAATGGCAACAGCGACACGGCGCGCAAGTCGGTCATGGGGTTACCTCACGGTTGGCGGTTCTTGCGGTAGGCATTCTTCAAAGCAATCTTGCCGTCTCGAAACGTCAACAGATCGCAACCATGTACCTCCGCGTGTGCCTCGGCGAACGCCTGCAAATCCTCGGTCGTCATATTTTGGCGGCGCGCAGCTTGGCCGCTGTCGCGCAGTTCTGAACGACGGTGAAGTAGCGGGCGACGCCGTCCTGACCGACGTCGAACGGATTGGATTCCCCGGGCTTCCGAAAGGCGGCGGTGTGCGCTTTGTAGTAACCGTTGTCGAACTCGGTGTGATTCGACAGCAGAACGGTCGCGCGGTAGTCGGCGGCAGCTTTTGCAAACTTCGCCGAAGATGCCAGGTACTGATCGTAGTATGCGGCCGTGCCATCGAACGGGATGGCCGTGCCTCCCACGTACGCGACGCGGAGCGGCTTGCCGTTGTCCTTCACCTCGAACAGATACGAGAGCGTGCCGGGTGTGTGACCAGGCATCGTGACGATCTGAATCGACGCATCGCCGACAGAGAGTTTCTGGCCATCCGTCCCGACCATGTCACGCTTGGGCTTGCCGCCAGGGCGATTGGTCGACTTATCGACCGCGTCCCAATCCTCGGCGCCATACACGAGACGCACGCCCGGGATCGAGTCCTGAAGAAACGCCGCGCCGCCGTCGTGATCACCATGCGCATGCGACATGACCGCGTACTTCACCTTGTTCATGTCGAGGCCGAGCTTCCTGAGGCCGCCCGCAACCTCATCCGCCACCATGTAGTCGTACAGCGCTTCGATAAGAATGATTCCTTCGCTGCCGACGATCGCCCATGAGTGGTGGGCTTTCTCACCGAGGAAGTAGAGGTTGTCCGCAACCTTGGCTGGTTCGACGTGCCATGTTTCCCTTGGCGGCGGGGATATCCGTCCGGCATTGGCTCCCCCGCGACCTCGCCCGCCTCCGGTTGCTGGAGGAGGAATGCAGAGGCGCATGAAGGTGCCTGACCAGTCCGTGCCCGCAGCAACTTTCGCCGCGGAAACCAGGCCGTCCACAGTGGGCGGAGCCGTCTGCGCCGATGCGATGACCATGCCGGCTGCCACCGCGAGGGCGGCGCCGATACCAGGTGCGAGCAATCTCATGTAATGTCTCCCGTATAGCGTCTCAAGGACGCGCGGATCATTGTAAGCTGCTGCAGCCGTGGGCTGCGAGCCTGACGCCTAGCGGGATGCCGTCTATGCCAAGCCGTTACTGGTCCGTGCTGTTCTGTGTAGTTCTGGTTTCGAGCTCCGCCGCGCAGGAGGAGCGCCTGCCGAAAGTCGTGCTCATCGGCGATTCCATCCGAATGGGTTACGCGCCGCTGGTGGCGAAGCTGCTCGATGGCAAGGCGATCGTCGTTAGTCAGTCGACAAACGGCGAGGACAGTGGCAACGTGCTCAGGCACTTCGACGAGTGGGTGATCAAGGAAAAGCCCGACGTCGTTCACATCAATGCTGGTTTACACGACCTCAAACTCAAGGACGGGACCTACCAGGTGCCGCTGGGCGAGTACCAGAAAAACTTGACGACCATCCTGGACCGCATTCAGAAGGAAACGAAGGCGAAGATCATCTTCGCGACGACCACTCCGATCGTCGACGATCTCCATGCCAGGCGCAAAGCGGGCTTTGAGCGCTTCGAGGCCGATGTGCAGAAGTACAACGTCGCGGCGGTCGCGGTCATGAAACAGGCCGGTATACCCATCAACGACCTGCACGAAGTGATCGAAAGCGGAGGCAAGCAAACCTTGATGAACAGTGACGGGACGCATTACACGCCCGAAGGCTATGCGCGGCTGGCAGCGGCGGTGAGCGAGAGCCTCCTCCGCAACCTTCCGCAATGATTGAGTTCGATGTCTGCTACGTACGGGCATACCCCTGGAGCGGCACAGCGTAGCACGTCGGTTGGCTTCACTTAAGAGACGCTCGAGAATTCACGCCGATATTTGGCCTGTCCAGACACGACTTTCCCTCTTGGCTCGTCCAGCACAAGAAGCATGAACGCTTCGTCCGGTACATCCCATTCGCATGTGATGCCCTGTGAACTGGCGGACATGAACCCGAACCGTGGATAGTAATGCGGGTGTCCAATCACCATGATGAACGGGCAACCAATATCTTTCAGCCTCTGATTCCCCGCCAGGATCAAACTGCTCCCGATACCTTGGCGTTGATACTCTTTAAGCACCGCCACAGGGCCTAACGCCGCCCCGTCGGCGGTGCCGCCCACGACGATCGGGCTGTACATGATGTGACCTACCACTTGGCCGTTCAGCGTCGCGACCAACGACAGCAGCGCCCCTCCGTTCGAGCGCAGGGCATCGACGATACTGCCTTCGTGATCTTGCCCGAACGCGCACCGGTTCACCTCTCGAATAGACTCGATGTCAGCAGCCCTCTCTTCGCGAATGTCGATGACCATGTGAAGCTTCAACGGTCCATGATCGGCAGATACGCCCGCCACGGGCCGACCGCGTCGCGGTACTGCTTCGCCATCACACGAGCCGCCTGCGCCACGTGCGACAAATCGTGCGCGACCCAGGTGGCGAGCAACTGGCGCAATGTCACACGGCCGAACTCGGGATGCTCTCCCTCCAGTTGAAGCTGCGAGTCCGTGAGATCCCACCCTATAAGTGTGGCCACGTTCCGGGCCCGAAGCCGGGCAAACTCGTCGAGCAGCTCACTGAGGGACTTCCCTTCGCTCTCCCGAAACTGGGCGAACCGATCGTACGGCTCGAACCGTCGTTCCGGCGCCTGAGCAAGGATGATTTGGGCGCGAGGAATCCAGTCTGTCCGCTCGCCGTGGATCAGATGGCCGACGATGACGTAGGGGCTCCAGGTCTGCAGGCCCTCGTTCGCATCGGTCCAGGCCGGCGCAAGCCCGCCGAGCATGGCGCGCAAGGTGGCGGGCGTACGCTCGAGCACGGAAATGCCTTCGTTCAGCGTGAAATCCATTAGATTCAGCGAGGCGCCTGTCCTAATCGCACATGCGGATTGAAAGAACCCCGCGTTGCAGCAACGGCTTTCAAAATCGCCGTGTACCTGGTACACGCCGACATCGTCTTGGCGTTGAGATCTGGGCCCAGCTAATAGCCGAGCTTCAGCTCGCCTTCTGACATGCCGTTCACCTTGCCTTCTCTCAGCCACTCGAGCGATGCCTTGAACAGCAGCAGGTGGTTTTTCTCCCACATCGCGTTGTGCGATGAGCACGCCAGATCGACGAACACTTTTTGTTTCGACGCCAGATCGACATAGAGCTCGCGCACGCGCTCGGGGGCGACTTGTTTGTCATGCACGCCCGCGACCATCAAGAAAGGCGTCTGCATTTTCGACACAATCGCCTGATTGAAACCCCATGTCGGCACCTGCGGCGCGCGGCGCACACCCGTGCCCCAGGTGGAGCCGACTGGATCGGAGGCCAGCATCTCGCGCCAGACGGCCGCGCTCGCAGCCGGTTCGTATTGATCGGGACAGCCGACCTGCCGATCCCAGTTGGCGGTGAAGTCCGAGTGAGACTGCACGTTCATCGCCGCATTGACGGGCGGCAGCGGGTTTGGCGCGTCGAGCGGGCCCCCACGGTTGTAGGCCGGCGCCAGCACGACCAGTCGAGCGACCTTGTCGGGATGTTTAGCGCCATACCCGGCCGATCGCGGCCCACCTTGCGACCACGCGACGATCGATACCTTGTCGACACCACGCAACCCGCGCAGATGATCCACGACCGCGCCAATGTCGTTCCAGTCAGAACCCATGGTCGTAATCGCGGTCGCATGCGAGGGCGCACACGGCGCCGCGATCAACTGCGGCACGAATCGCGCCTGTTGCTCCTTCGACAGGTTGCACGGATCGTTCATCGCCGTCGGGCGTGTCGACCGGCCGTAGCCTGTCATGTCCATCGAGAACACATCGAATCCCGCGTGCGCGAGATACGCCATCCAGCTGTAGTCCTTGTACGGCACATCGAACGACACCTCCGCGGGCGTGCCTGCGCCGTGCACGAACAGCACGACGTTGTCCGGGGCCTGACGCCCGCGGAGCGCGACACCCGGGACAACGACTTCGCGCACGTAGATTTGCGAGGTCTGGCCGGCCATCGCCGGCGCCGTCGACTTCACCGGCACGAAATGGTCGACAGAAAGAAGAGACGCGCGGTCCTGGCCAAATCCAGACGATGCCGCCAGAATCAGGATGAGCCCACCGAGTACCCGCAGAGTGCGATGCATGATGCCTGTTCCTTTTCCTCTCGTTTTTCGCTGATGGCTGGCCGGGTCTACTTGTCTGGCAGAAAGCGTCTCATCCTGCCTGCGGGAGGTTGACCACACCAAGCTGCTGAAACATACCGAGCTGATCGAAGTTGTTCCACGCTTCGACGAGCTTGCCATCGACGATGCGGACAAAGCCCATCCCGGTAAATTGGATGCGCTTCTGTGTTGCCACGAATCCCAGGGCATTTCCATTGTGGGTAGCGGTCCCACTCCATCTCACGGCGACGACATCACCCTCAGCGACCATGTCGTCGATTTGAATCTTGACGTCCGGAAACGCCTCTCGATACGCGGCATGAAAGGACTGGAACGCCGCCGGCCCGCGCATGGCGCCCTGCAGGCCGTGGATCACGCCGTTCGCGGCCAGCATTTCGTCGACTGCCGACGCACGACCCTTGTTCCAAATCTCTTCGAACCAGCGCCGAACAGAATCCTTGTTCTGTTGCGACATGTCCAATCCCCCATCTTCCCTGTGAGTGAACCTGCAACGCCTAAGCCTGATGCGGCCGATGCGCGCGGAGGAACGAACGGATCTGGCGCACCGCCAGCGGAATCCGTTCTTTGGGTTCCTTCCACGGGAACATGCTCACTTCCGCGTTCGGCGCAAGCATGGCGGCCTCCATGGCGACCGCATAGGGATGCGACGGAATGTCGTCAGGCAGAATGAGAACCGGCGTCTGGCACGTGCGCACGAAGTCGCGCGTGACGGTGAAAACGAAGTCGGCGTTCGTCCGGTACATTTTCGTGAGGAACTTGTCGACCGTCTCCATCGTGATCTCGGGGCGGCGTTTTACCAGCTCAGGTCCCCAGCCCTTCATGTTGTTCTCGTAGAACAGATCGCGCATTTCCGGGCGCGATCCGCTGGGCTGCGCCAGCACCGCCGCAACAATACGGTTCGGCGCACGCCGAAGCAGGTTCCAGATGAACGGGCCCCCGATACAAAAGCCCATCACCATGAACTTGTCGATGCCAAGGTGATCCATCACGCCAAGATGGTCATCGGTGTAAGCATCCCACGGCCTGTCGATCTCCAGCGGACCCGAGGACTGGCCGGTGTTCGCGTTGCGCAGATCCGACGCGACACAACGGTACTCGCCCTTGAATTCCTCGACCGCGTTGAACGGGCTCGTGAGACCGGCGATCGTCGAGTTCAGGCCTCCGCCCGCGATGAGCAGCAACGGAAACCCGGAGCCGATCTCCTGATAATGGATGCGAACCGGCCCTTTTTCGTAGAAAGAGGGTGACGCTCCGCGTTGCCCCGCCTGCTGCGCAAGCACGCGCGGCGCGGCAGCCATCACCGTCGCCGCGGCGCCCGTTTTCAGCATCTTGCGTCTGATCGGATCCATCATCGGCGTCCTCCTGATCTTCGTCGCGAGCCTGTGGCTTCAGCCTTGCCGAGACGGCAGAGAGTAGCATGGTTGGAGGGTTGCGATTCTCATTCTGTCGCGTCACCCAAGGCCCAGTTCACCATTCGAGGATCAACGCGTCTGGCAAAGCGCCACTTGCGCTGAACGACAAGAAGCTTGACCGCCCGGGACAGCTCGCGGCAGTCGAAGTACCGAATCGCGCCCGCGTCGAGCACAGGAATCACTGCAAGCGTGCACTGCACGCAGCAGTGCATGCCTTTCGGATATCCATTGTGAAAATGCGACCGCATGATGCCGAAGGCCAGATCCCTTTCCACGCGCTCGTAGAACTCCTTCCCGCCACACCTCCGGCCCAGCGCTTTCTGCCCTGCGATGAGCAGCGCGCTGCGAAGGAACGTCCCCACAGACGCTCCAGAGACGGAGAATCCTGCCGGGTGCCGGACGGTCGCCGGCAACTTCCATCGTGGATAGTCGTCAAATTGATCGGGCGCGACGTTCCGGACGAACGAGACGTCGCCTGGTGACAGCGGCGACCTCTTGCGCGCCCGCTCCGCCACCGCCCACACAGTGTCCAGAGCGACGGCCTCGGTCATTTTCCGGCTGTCGCGGCGAGCGCTGCCCTGCCGACCTCCTCCGCGACGGTCAGATAGCGCCGCACGGACTCGACGCCGGTCAGAAACGGATGCGGCTCGCCGGGCTTTCGCGTGGAGAGCTTCTGCAGCTTCGCAATCGAGCTGTCGTAGTCGGTGTGGTTGGAGATGATCCCCTCGACGCCAAGCTTCGCGAGCAACGCGCGGTATCGGACGGTGGAGTCCACGTACTGTTTCACTCCTGCGGCGGGTGTGTTGCTCCCCACCGCCGTGCCTCCCCAGGTCGCGAGGAGATGCGGGCGGCCGCCGTCTTTGACCGGGATGATGAGCGAGAACGTTCCGGATGTGTGTCCCGGTGTCGAATACAGCGTGACGGTCGTGTCGCCGAGCGTAATTTTCTGTCCATCGGTTGCGGCAACGTCGCGGCGCGGAATCGGGTCTCGCGGGTTCTTCTCCACGAGATCCCAATCGGGCGCGCCCATCACCACTCGAGGTCCGAACTCGTCCTGCAGATACTTTGCTCCTCCATGGTGATCCCCGTGCCCGTGGCTGATGACTAGATATTTCATCGTTGCCGGATTCAGGCCGAGCTTGCGCAGCCCTTCGACGACTGAATCCTTCACGGCGTAGTCGAACAGCGCGTCGATGACGATGAGACCGTCGGAGGTCTGGAGCGCCCATGCGCTGTGAAGCTTCGTGCCGACGAAGTACAGGTTGTCGAACACCTTTGCGGGCGGTTGGTACCACGTCTCGCGTCCCGGCACCTCCCTCGCACCGGCGCCTGCGCCGCGGCCCCGCTCGGGCTGATTGCCAGGATTACAGATCTCGGCAAACCGGTTGTACAGCGCCAGATACTCGGTCCCGGCGGCGGCCCGCGCCGCGGCGCAATGCGCCTCTCGCGTGTCGGCCGGTTGTTGCGCGAATGTGACTGCGGTGAACGCGGCCAGCGCCAGCGCGCCAGTTGGAACATGAGCTTTCATCGAGACCTCCTATACAGCTGCACTCCAAGGTCGCGTCAGATACGCGCCCTTCTTCTGCCATCGTGTTTAGCTTCGCTTGAAGCGCTCGTCCACAGGAACCTTGAAGCCGTTCGCAAGCGCATTGGTCAAGTGCGCCGTCGAGACCACGGCCAGGAGCTCCTGGTACTGAGACTCCGTCATCCCCTGGTTGAAGGCCGCAGTCGTGTGCGAGTGGATGCAATAGTCGCAGTTGTTCGTCATGGACACCGCGGCATAGATCATTTCTTTCGTCATTTCGTCCAGTGCGCCCGGCTGCATGACCTCGCGCACCAGCGCCCAGGTTCGCTTCAGCGTTTCGGGATGATTCGCCAGCGCCTTCCAGAAGTTGTTCACGTCGTCGACGTTGCGCGTGCGCTTGATGTCGTCGAAGACTTCCTGCACCTCGCGCGGCGCGTCTTCATATCGAACGAGCGGAACCGTCGCCATCGTCGCCCTCCGGCGCCATTGTAGCTCCGCCCCTCAGGGTCCGCGCGATCGTGAGAATTGTGTTCCAGCTCCGCGTGGTGACGGGCACACCGATAATCTTCTCGAGCTGCCCGAGGTGCGCGATCGCTTTGATTTCGCGCCGGCACACGCCCAGAATAATCCGGCCGTGGACACTGACGATTTTAAGACGCCAGGCGCCGGCCGTCGGCATGACAAGAGGCACCGAAGGCAAATGCGTGCGCTTCGCCATCACGCCGGCGAACTGCAAAATCGCCGGCCCGGACGGCTGCCACGCGAAGGGATCTGACGATGCCAGCCGAAGGATCTCACTGCCGTCGCAAATCATGACGTCGGCGTCGAACGGCAGCAGGCGCGCGAATTCCGCGCGGATCTTCATGCGGGCGATGGGCTTCCAAATGACGAAGGTTCCCGCGGCGCCGATGCTGACGGCATCAAAGCCCAGCGTCTTTGCCAGTACGCTGGGACGGAACGTCCTGTGTCCGCCCACGTTGACGCCTCTGAGAAGGACGACTAGAGCCATCGTTTCCACACGTGGTGGACAGGAAAGCCTGCCGCCGCAATACACAAGCCGTAGATCGGCGAGTAATTTCCTGCCTGAATCTCTCCCCCCACGATTGCCGTCACGCCAATCACGGTGCCCAGCACGAAACAGATGGGCACCCACGGATATCCGGGTGTGCGAAACGGACGCGGCGCATCGGGCATCGTCCGCCTTAACACGAACACCGCCGCGACCGCGACGATAAGCGCAGCCCATTCGACGACGACGAAGTACGTGGTGAGCCTGTCGAAATCTCTCAGCACCAGCACCATGCCGATCGCGCCGGCGCTCTGTATAACCATGGCGAGCCATGGCGTGGCGAACCGCGGATGCACCTTTCCAAGAAAAGAAAACGTGAGACCGTCGCGCGCCATCGCAAAGGCCACGCGCGGACGGGCAAGGCAATTGCCGTTGAGCGCGCCAAACACGCTCACCGTGACCGCGAGCATGATCGCCATCCCGCCGGCCGGACCGGCTATCGACTCCATCACCGTCCGCGCGATGGCTTCTCTCTGCTGCGACAGGGCGCCGATCGGCATCATGTACAGGTAGGCAAGATTGGCTCCGACATAGAGGATCACGATCGTCAGCATGCCGGCGATGATGATGCGCTTCATCAGGCGCTCGGGCGCGACGACCTCGCCGGCGATGATGCTCACGGCAATCCACCCGTCGTAGGTCCAGATGACCGACGCCACGGCACGGGCTAGTCCGTTGCCTTTCACGGGTCCGCCCTCCAGCAGATTCGCCGCGCTTCCCTGTCCAAGCAGGAACGCTCCGAGAATGATCGCGGCGAGCGCCGCGACTTTGACGACCGTGGTCGCTTCGCTGACCGCCGCTCCGACGCGTGCGCCGAGTACGTTGGCGAACGTGAGCGTGACGATCGCGGAGATTCCGATCGCCTGCACGGTGAAGACAGTCGAGGGCACGCGAAGCAGGTTGAGCGCGAATTCCGCAAATACTGTAGCCAGTGCCGCCATCGTTGCCGGCGTTGTAACGAGCACAAAGATCCAGCCGAATACGAAAGCCGCGGAATCGCCGTACGCCTCGCGCAGAAACACGTACACCCCGCCCGTCCGAGGGAGCATCGAGCTGAGCTCGGCCACGGTCAGCGCGCCGCAGATACTGATGATGCCGAACGCCACCCACAGCGCCATGATGATGGGGGCGCTCGGCACAAGGTCCGCAATCGTCGGCGGCGTGCGGAAGATGCCGCTGCCGATGGTGATGCCGACGACGAGCGCTGTTCCGCTCGAGAAGCCGATGACTCTGCGAAGGTCCTGCGTCACGGGGGTACATCCCACGCACCTGGTCGGAGATAGTGGAATCGGATGAGGTAGACCTTGTTGCCACGGCCGTGTTTCGCGGTCCCGAGCAAATCGGTCACGCTGCGAAAGCCGGATTCCCGCGCCAGTTCGCCCGTGATGTCTCGCAGGCGAATCGGCACGATGGAGTCCACGACAATCTGACCGTCGTCCATGCGATAGCGACCGCCCACTCTGACGTGAGGCCGCGTCCAGATACGAACGCTGCATCTAATACGGCCGCGTCGAACTCCCTCTCGAAGGCGCTTCGTGAATACCATAAGAAAACGGGTGAGAGATAGCGGAGGGTAACACGGGAGAGAACCTGAAACTCAGGCTCCGCAGGCTGACCTGAAGGTCAGCACTACGAAAGTGAAGGTCAGCACTACGAAAGTAAAGGTCAGCACTACGAAAGTATTGGTTACTTTGCGCCGCCGCGTCACCGCGGTTGCGCCCAGCCGCGATGCAGTTTGCGAATTCGACTCGTTGCGGTATGTTTGACGGATTGTGTCGGCGCCCGCACCGAGCATCACCATTCATGTCTTCGGTCAGCTGCGGGAATACTGCCGGGGCGCCGTGGAGTTGTCGATATCAGCGCACACCGTGCGGGCCGCGCTCGAGCAGTTGGAGCGAAACGAGCCGCTGCTGTATCGCAATATCTGCGACGAAACGGGCAAAGTTCGCCGTCACCTGAATGTCTTCGTCAACACTGAGAACGTGCGAAACCTCGTCGGCGTCGATACGACGCTCGCCGTGGGAGATGTCGTGACGTTTCTCCCAGCTGTGTCTGGAGGATAACCCGTGGCCGAGCGAGTTGTGCTGATGATTGGAACCAGGAAAGGCGCCTTCGTTGCCGAGACCTCTAAATCGCGCGGCAGGTTTTCGCTGCGGGGGCCGTTCGGGCCTGGCGTGCCCGTGTATTCGACGCTCATCGACGCGCGTGGGACGCCGCGGCTGTACGCCTCGAGCTGCAACCCGTTCTTCGGGATGAAAGTGCTGCGCTCGACCGATATGGGCAAGAGCTTCAAAGAAACGAAGTCGGCGCCGTCCTTTCCCAAAGACGACGGGCGCGCACTCGTCAACATCTGGGCGATCGAGCCGGGCGCCCGCAAGAACCAGTTGCTGTGCGGCGTCGAGCCCGCCGCGCTCTTCCGAAGCGACGATGGCGGCGATTCGTGGCAGATGGTGCCCGGTATCAGCAATCACGAGCACGCGCGCAAGTGGCAGCCGGGCGCCGGCGGGTTGTGCATGCACACCATCATCCGCGACCGTCAGCGTGTGCATCTCGGCATTTCGACCGGCGGGCACTATGTGAGCGAGGACGGCGGCGAGACGTTCAACGCGGCCAACACCGGGGTCGGCGCCGGCTTCAATCCGGATCCGTATCCAGAATTCGGCCAGTGCGTCCACAAGATCGCGCGCCACGACGCCGCGCCTGGCCGCCTGTACATGCAAAATCACGGCGGTTGGGCGGAGTGGACCGGACCAGGCGGACCGCGGCCCGACATCGGCGTGTTGCGCAGCGACGACAGCGGTCAGACCTGGCGCTCGATCGCGAAGGGTCTGCCGTCTGATTTCGGCTTCCCGATCGTCGTCCACCCGCACGACGCCGATACGGTCTACGTCGTCCCGCTCGATCCCTCGACGCGGACGTGCCCGGGCGGAGCCCCGGCCGTTTGGCGGAGCGAGAACGGCGGAGATTCGTGGAACCGTCTCACGCGCGGGCTGCCGAAGAAGGAAACGTATTTCACCGTGCTGCGCGACGCGATGGACATCGACGACCTGAAATCGCCGGCGCTGTACTTCGGGACGACGACCGGTCAGCTGTGGGTCGGCAAGGACGGCGGCGAAAAGTGGGAGTGCGCGTTCGATGGACTGCCGCCGATTCACTGCGTCAAGGTGGCGGTCGTGTAAGGACAAGAAAAGGGATGAGGAAGAGTCAACCAAAGGCAGCCGGCGACGCTGCATCCACACTCATCAGCGAAAAGATTGCCGAGTTGGGTGACTGGCGAGGTGAGACTCTCACCAGGATGCGCGGCCTCATCAAAGAGGCCGACCCTGATGTCGTGGAAGAGTGGAAGTGGATGGGCACCCCCGTATGGGCCCACGGCAGGGGCATCTGCACGGGAGAGTCGTACAAGGCGATCGTCAAGCTGACTTTCTTCAAAGGCGCCTCATTGAAAGATCCTGCCAGGCTCTTCAACTCGAGCCTTGAGGGGAACGTCAGGCGGGCCATCGACATTCACGAGGGTGAAGAGATTGACGCGAACGCGTTCAAGGCACTCATCCGCGCGGCGGTCGCTCTTAATACGTCCGGCGGAAAGAGGTCCACGAAACGCTAGCGTTTTCGATTTCGCTGTAGTTGATGTAGGCCGGGTCCTTCGGACCCGGCAGCGGAGGCGGGTCGCCGAGTGTCATGGCTCTCGCAACGGAAGACGGAAAGTCCAGGATGTACCAGAGGTGCCGACCCTCTGAAAGCCTACCGACTCGTACAACACACGCGAGGGATTCGTTGGGTCAACACTCAAGCTCAGCGCCGGGTATCCGTCCGCTCGCGCGACGTCGATGAGCGCGTGCAACAAGGCACGGCCCACTCCGTGTCTTCGATGATTCGACGAAACAGCGAGACCGATTTCCGGAGTCTCGGCGTCGACAAACCCGTAGGAGCGCAGCGCTCGCGTCCATAACCGAAACCAGGCTGCCCCAATGGGCCTGCTGTCGTCATCAGCGATTGCCGCCCAATCCCCCTGGCGGCCCCAATTGGAAAGCAGCTTTACAAACTCGGGGTGACCTCGAAACTCGGAGAGTGGCGGCCGAGGGACCGCAGGATTCCAGAAGAATGCTTCGAACAGCATGGCTTCAAGGAACTCCGCGTCTTTTGCCGTGGCTGGTCGAATGATCACGTTGTCCTAGAGGTCGAGAGCGTCTTCCAAACCTCACACCCACATTCGTTCCACACCAGCGGCCCGCCGCGCGTCGGCCAAGTGCCCGCGATGCATGTACCAGTGATCGGCCACGTACTGCAGGCACAGCCGATAGGTGCCGAAGGTGTCTTCGAAGCCGGCTGGCGCTTTCGCGCTCGATCGGTCGAGATCGTCCTCGGACAGTGAGTCGATAAGCACCACCGTCGAGTCGCGCACCTCACGGCATTTGGCAAGCACCTGATCGAATGGAGGATAGCGGCTGATGTCGCCGCTGACATCTGCTCCGTCGAAGACCTCAGCCCATTCAGCCATCGGATCATCTTCGCCAAGCATGAATCGGCGGATGACCACAGCTTCGATGTAAGCCAGATGCCCGAGTACCCATAGCGTGTGGCCGCCTCCTTTGGGAGTCGGAAATATGGTGCAATGCTCTCGCATGTCCTCGACTCGTGCCAGGACGCGGTCTTTGCTCTTCGTCAAGTTGTCGCGTATGAGATCAATGGACTGCATGATCTTTCATGCACAGGTTCGTCTCTCGCGTCGCGGTGGAATTGCCAAGCTGGTTCGGACTGACTGCCCTTGGGAGTAACGATCCTACCATCGTCCGCCAGCGCCATCGCGTCGCTGCGGTGAGATTGGAAGAGCACGTTATCGCGCGTACGCGGGTCCATACAGCACGCGGCCAGGCCGCGCGGCTGTCATCATTCCGTTCTCAAACACAACTTGTCCATTGATCAAGACGGTGGAGACTCCCTGGGCGTATTGGTGAGGCTGATCGAAGGTCGACAGGTCGCGGACCGTTTCCGGATCGAAGATCGCGAGGTCGGCTTTCATCCCCACGCGGAGAGTGCCGCGATCGGTGAGGCCGATGCGCTGCGCCGGGTACGAGGACATTTTGCGAACCGCGTCTTCGAGCGCGAGAACCTTGAGCTCGCGCACGTAACGGCCGAGGACACGGGCGAAGGTGCCGTAGCTGCGTGGGTGCGGGCTGGCGCGGCCGAACATTACGACCTGGCCATCCGACGCAATCATCGATGCCGGGTGCCTGAGCACACGCTGTATGTCGTCTTCACTGATGGCGAAATAAATTCCGCCACAGTCGCCATTCTCCACAAGCCACAACGCAGTGTCGGCCGCATCCTCGACCGAGCTCGACTTGCCTCGCGTCACCGCCACGGCGTCTAGCCGCAGACCGGCCAGCGAGGCATTCCAATCGCATCGCGACACCATCACATTTCGAGCGTCACCGCCGCCGCGTCCTTCGAGAAGGATCCGAATCGTCTCCACCATGATCCGGCGGCGGATCACGGGATCGCGCAGGCGATTCAAGACGTCAGCGCGGGTGCCTTCCTGCGCCCATGTCGGCATCAGTGCTGCCGAGATCGTCGTGGCGGACGCAGGGTACGGGTACACATCCACCGTGACATCCACACCGCGGTGCCTCGCTTCGTCAATCAGTCGAAGCGTGGCAGCCGTCTTGCCCCAGGCCGATTTTCCGATCGTCTTGTGGTGCGTGACCTGAGTCGGCAACCCACCTTGTTCTCCGATGGCGATCGTCTCGCGAACGCTACCCTCCACGTCCAGCTCTTCGTCGCGGACATGGGAAATGTGCATTCCGCCCATCGCGCCGGCTACTTTTGCAAGCTCAATCACCTCGTCCGTCTTGCTGAACGTCGCAGGCACGTAGAAGAGGCCTGTGCTCACGCCGAATGCGCCGTCGCGCATTCCTTCGCGCACGACCGCGCGCATGCGCTCGAGCTCGTCCGCGCTTGGTGCGCGGTTGACGCTGCCGAACACCGCATCGCGAACGGAACCATGTCCGATAAATGACCCGATGTTCGGGGAGATTCCGGTCGTCGCGATACGCTCGAGCGCCGGACGCAGCGGAATAGGTGAAAACCCGTCCGGCCCCGTGATGAGCGTCGTCACACCCTGCCGCACGTAGTTGTCCGCGGTGGGGACCTCGACGATAGGAAAGACGTTGGGCGGCTGGCCCGCGCCGCCCAGCGCGTGAACGTGGATGTCAATGAAGCCGGGAACGACGACCTGGTTCGCGGCGTCTATGATCCGGCCCGCCGGCGCGTCGATGCGTCTCGCCATCGCAGCAATCTGATCGCCGCGTATGCCGATCTCTCCGCGAAACCAGGGACTGCCTGTACCGTCGACCACTCGCGCGTTTCGGATGATGAAGTCGTATTGTGGATCCTGAGCCCGCAACACGGCGAGGGCGGCGACGAACGCGAGAGCCAACCGGCCCGCGCTCTTCACGCGAAATCCAGTTAATGCGCTCTTCGGATCAGATCGCGGGCAAAATGTCATCGTCTGCAAGCGCTACCGCGACGTACCTCGATTGGGAGGAATTGGCGGTGGCGCGTCCTTGAACTTCCTGTACTTCCCGAGGATAGTGCCGACGACGTAGGCGACGGGAATGACGACGTGGCGGGCGACCGTCGGCAGCTCGAGCATCGCGAATTCCGTACGGTAGCGTGTCATGAGGAACGCTGCATCGAAGAGTCCCGGCCGCGGGCCACCGTTCGCCTTCGTCGAGGCGAACAGCGTGCTGAGATAGAACTCTACATTGTCAGGTGGGCTGCACCAGCCTGACATGTGCAGCTCGTCGTTGCCCGCGTTCCACCACTTGTGCGCCGTGCCGGCCGGCCAGACCACCAGCTCGCCGGGACCGGCGAACTGCGGCTCGCCGCCAAGAACCTGATACCCGAGCTTTCCGCGCACGACGCGGGCGGCTTCTTCCTGGAGGTAATGCACATGCATCGGCGGACCGGCGCCAGGCTGAGCTACACCGTCAGCTCCGAGACGCGCGCCGTCGGGTCCGTGCGTCACGCCTGTAAACGTGAGGAGCTCACCGTTTCCGTTGTCGATTGTGTAAGGGTATTTGGTGTGCGCCATCGAGTATGCACGAAGGTCTACAACTAATGCTCCGCTTCGCTAGCAAACTGTCGATAGACCCGGCGCGCCTCGTCAAACTGCGCGTACACATGGTCCTTTTCCTTCTGCGAGCGCCATCCAGGCCAGGCCTCGGCCAGTTTCTGGAGCTTGTCGATCCACCTCAACGCGTATTCCGCAGATGCCCGGTTGCGGGCGGGACGGTTGCCCACGTCGACCCACACCGGATTTGTGAATCCCTGCGGATAGGCGGTGTCCAATGGAAACCGATCGGCAGCGGCACCCTCCGCGCGAAGGTGATACCACCCGCTCGCGGCAACCTGGAGCGTCCGACTGAAATCGGCGTCTCGACGGCCGGCGCCGAGCGGAATGTCTTCGATGGCCTGACCGTTGAAGTAGAGCGTCACCTTCTGCAGCGGCACGATCGAGCGCACGCGCGCCTGCAGACTGACGGGACCGCCGCCGGCCGGCAGCGTCACCGTTTCTCCAGGCAACGCGCTGTTGACGGTCAACTCGACAAGCGGCCCGTTTGTGACAAACGCGCGTCCGGCCCGCATGCCGTCGAGCCATGCGTGCATGTCGAGGCCGCGTTCGCCCGTGAAGACATATGTACGGTGGGAGCCGACGAGCTTGCTGCCGTGGAGATTGCTGATTGAATCCTCACCACCCACCGCCGTCACCTTGAGGCCGTTGTTCCACATCGCATAGAGCGGGAAGAATCCAGCCCGGGTCGCCGCGGACCATTCGATCGCATCCATCGTGCCCAGTGCCGCATCGACGATCGCCCCCTTCGCCCCTCCGAGATCCGTTTCGAGCGGATCCCGTTCTCCGGCGTACGCATGCACGTAACCCACAGACGCACCCTGCGCACGGGCCTTTCTGAACATGTCCGTGTTGCTCGGATAGAGGCTTTCGATGGCAGTGCCTTCGTACCCGGTCGTAAACGGCGAAATTAGATGGTCGCGCAAGCCGAACATGAAGACATGTCCCCAGAAGGGCGGCCGGTACTCCTGGCCGACCACCAGCACCATGTCCTTGCGCGAGAGCGGATGGGGCCCCCCGCCAGGAACGAAAAACTGATAGTCGAGAATGCGATTGTCCTTGTTGGCGATCTGCTCGAGAACGATGTCCTGGTCTTCGGCCTCGGACATCATCATCAGGTTCTCGAGCGTGTTGTGGAGGTTTCCACCGTAGTTCATGTGTACGTGCGTGGAGCCGCCGTGCCATCCCTTCACCGACATGTCGGTCATCCGCTTCAGCACGATTTGCGCCGGCGTCACCTCGTTCGCGACGATCTCGATCTCGGCCGACTGCGGCACCACCTCGAACCCTTTGACGGCAGTCAGCCTTGCCTTTCCAGGGGGAAGCTCTACGCGGAACTCTCCGGTGGAATGAAACATCCTGTCACCCGCCGCGCTCACACGCGCATATGCGTCCGCGGGCGCGTAGAACTTCCCATCGGACGCCGTGAGATGGATGCGTGAGCCGGTTGGCCCTCTCTCGTCGACGGTTCGAACCGAAAGGATTCCCATCGGCCGCTTCCAGCGGCGATCGAGGATGCGTACCAGTCGATTCGCGCCGCCGTACACCTCGAGCAGCGCGAGCTGCGGTAACCCTTCGCGATTGTCAATGTAGGCGATTGACTCTCCATCGGGTGACCAGCGTGGGTGGAACGCGTCGTGTTCGAAGAACGTCAGCTTATACGGCTCGCCGCCGGCGACCGGCTGGACGTACAGATTCGAGAACTGATCGGCCGCTCCCCGGGTGGACGAATACACGAACCGCTTGCCATCGATGGAGACGTCGGGCCGGGCACGAAAGAGCGTTTGCTCGACGACCACCGACTGCGCGTCATTCATTCCCCCCGCCGCCGCAGGCACGAGCCAGATGTAGCCCGAACCTAGCGCGACGCCACGGTTGGACACGAGAACGAGCTGCCTGCCATCTCGCGTCCACGCGGGCGTGATGTGTACGTCTTCAACGCCGAAGTACAGACGCGAGTTGCGGTACTGGTTGTCGGTCGACACGGCGACTTCGTCGCCCGCCCACTGCCCGCCCTTGATAGCGCGGATGTAAACGTTGAAAAAGCCGTTCGGCTTCGTCGAAACGTAGGCGACGCGAGTGCCGTCGGGCGAAAACACCGGATCGGTATAGACGAACGAGTCGTTCGTCAGCGCTCTCGCCTCGCCTGTCGCGACATTCACGATGCCCAGCTGCAGCGTCCTTCCACCCTCGTCTGCCGTGTAGATGATCCAGTTTCCGTCGGGCGACCACGAGGGCATCGAGTGATACTTCTCGTCGTACGTGACTTCATGGGCGACGCCGTTCGCCGGATCGACCTTCCAGATCGAACCGCTCATCGCCACGGCAATCCACCGGCCATCCGGCGACCAGGCAGGCGCCCATGGCGTCGAGCTCGGCGCTGGCGGCAGGTAGTAGTTGTGCATGTAATTGCCGCCAGTTCTTGCGCCGGGGTAAGAAGTCTCCTGCCCCAATACCGACGACACCAACGCGAGCGCGCACACCACGCTCGCGGCCACCGGGCGATGACCCTCAGGCGGCCTCATCACACTCCCTGTTTCATGTACTTCGATATCGCGGCGACCGCGCGATCGACTTCCGACATCGTGTTGTAGATGTGCGGCGAGAGACGGATGCCGGGCCGATCGCTTCCCGTACGAGTGGCGCAACCGATCCGATCGTTTTTGTAGAGCGCATTCGAGAGCTTCGGGATGTTCAAGTCTCCCGGCCTGAACGTCACCACCGCGCCGGACCGCTCGGGATCCTGACTCGTCCACAGATGAACGCCGTCGATCTTGCGAAGGCCGGCCATCAGCGCCTGCGCGAGCGATCGCGAGCGTGCTTCGATGACCTTGCGGCCGATCTTTGTCTGAAAGCTGAGTGACTCGCCGAAACCGATGATCGCAGGCTCGTCGCGCTGCCCCATAGCCTCCAGCGTTCGCGAAATGCCGATCGCGCCGGGATACGCACTGATGATGCTCGGATGGATGGACGACTGCGCGCGTGCGTTGACGTAGAGAACGCCCACTTCCTTCGGACCGCACGTCCACTTGTGCGAACTGCTCGTGTAGAAATCCGGCTGCATCTCGCTGAGATCGACGTCGAAGAGACCGAGCGCTGAGGCGCCGTCGACGAGCGTGAGGACGCTGCGCTCGCGCGCCAGCCGGCACAGCTCACTTGCCGGCAGCACATCGCCCGCGGTGCTGGTCTGGTGCGTGAACGCAAGTACCCTCGTGCGCGACGTCATCGTACGTTTCGCCGCTTCGACGAAGTACTCAGCGCCGGGATGCGGATTCGGTTGCTCGATCACCGAGACGGCGTACCCGAACCGCTTGGACTTCTGCACCCAGGCCGCATTGTTGCTGGGATGGTTGTCGGCAAAGATGACCACCTCGTCGCCGGCCTTGAGGTCGAGTCCGCTCGAGACGATGTTGTTCGCCTCGCTCGTGTTGCGCGCGATGACAATCTCCTCTGGCGTCACGCGGAGGAAGCGCGCCAGGAGACGCCGGGTTTCCTCCTTCCCGGCGCTCATTTTCTGCCGGTTGTCGAACGAAGGATCGGCGTCCATGTCTTTCGTGCTCCGGTACATCGCTTCCAGCACCGGAGCGGGAGACGGGCAAAGATTGGCGGCGTTCATGACACTGAGGCTGGCAGGCATCAGGAATTGCTCACGCACGGCCCCCCAGAAGCGCTCGTCGGGATGCTGCGGCGTCGTTACCAGCTGCAGCGGCCACGCCGACAGCTTCTGCGGTAACAGGACCGTGCCACTCAACGCGAGCATACGAGAGAAATCGCGACGGCTGATCATTTGATACCTCCTTACCAGAACCCAGTCGAGCCCTTGACCGCCCCGGACAGAATGGCATTCCGAACTTCGTCGATGGTCTTCAGACCGCCTGGCGCGGTACCGCCCCACTCGAAGCGAGTAGCGGACGGCGTCCAGTGAAACAGCGCCACATGCCATGTGTGGGCGATGCCGCCGCGCTCATAGTAGACGATGCAATATTCGATGGCGCAGCCCGCCGCGACCAGCCGGCGGTTCGGCAGCTTCGGATTGACGATCACGTCGGTGGCCTGAAACTCGGCTGCGGCCTCGGCGATGTCAAGTGTCTGGCTGCCGAACAATGTCTGAAGTCCACCGCGGACGCCGAGCGGCAACCCCCTGATGGACGTCACTACCTGGAACCGCTCGTTCTTCACGTGGTCCTTCAGCGCCCCGGACAAGGCGACAGGGGCCACGGCCTGACTGCCGGTAATCACAGCCGACCAGAAACTCACGCCGATCGCGCAAAGAAGTCGTGTGCGAAGCATCCACACCCTCGGAGTCTGGCTCAAACGGACGATGCCACTGTGGCCGCCACTTCAAGAATGGGCGATCCTTACACGGTATTGCAGTTGAACCAAGCCATCATCAAAGCGTTCTGCGGAGAGCAGGTCCACGGGCACGTGGGATGAACCGGAGACTACTCTGCCTTCAGGCACTCCCTCACACGAGTGTACGCAGCCTCGATCAGCTTCTTCAGAGCCGTCGCATCGACGTCACGTGCGGGCCTGAGTTTCACATGCCGCATGAACCTGCCAGTCCCTTCCAGCAGGCCCTCCGGATCGGCAATCTCGGCGCCCCGAAAGAACCCGACATTGACGTGAGCTTTGAAGGCATTGACATAGGCGAACGCCGCATCGCCCACACACGCGGTCGGATGGCCATCGTGCAATAACTCCTGCACATCGTCCCCGCAGCCGCGCATGACGTTGAACCAGCGCTGCGCGATCGACCCTAATTCACCCGAATGCTCATGCATCCAAATTTCGATAGCCGGATCTCCTTTGACCGCACTGGGGAACCGCAGAAGCCGGCTCATGGCGGCTACGCGCCCATCTGGGTGGCGAGGTCGTTGAAGTCCCTCGCAGAGATATCGACGGGTATCTCCGCTTTGAGATCGGGCTTCCGATTCGGCCCGTATTCGAGCGGCCTCGTGACGAACGCCGTCTTCAGTCCGGTATCTTTGGCTGCGCGCAGGTCACCTAAATGCGCTGCCACCATCATGACTTCGGCAGGCATGAGGTCAAGAATGTCGGCGGCGGACTGGTAGACCTCGCGATCGGGCTTGTAGTGACGGGCCAGCTCGGCACCCAGAATGCAGTCCCAGGGTAATCCCGAGTGTTTCGCCATGTTCGTCATGAGCGAGATGTTGCCGTTCGAGAGAGGGGCGATGATGAATCGCTTCTTCAGACGTGTGAGTCCAGCGACCGCGTCCGGCCACGGCCGAAGGCGATGCCACGCGCGGTTGAGCGCATCGGTTTCGGTCTCGGAGAGTTCCTTGATGCCGAAGTCGACGAGGATCCGGTCGAGCGTCATCCGATGCAGGCGATCGAGTTTGGTCCAGGGCAGCTCACCCGTTCTGACGCGGTTCATGCTCGGACCGTACCCAGCGCGCCAGGCGTCGGCAAACTTCGCCCCGTCGACGGTGAATCCCTTCTTCTTTGCCAGTTGCTCCACTTCCTGCGTCACGGACGTTCGCCAGTCAACGACGGTGCCGAAGGTATCGAAGACGAGCGCCTTGACCGGAGAGCCAGGCCGACCGCTGCCTTGAAACATGCCTGACGCTGCCGCGGGGCCGAACCCGAACTCCGCGCCGGTCATCGCGACGGCCCCCGCTTGCAAAAATTTGCGACGTGAATGCATACCGCGACGGCTGAGCATGAGTCCTCCTGTCTCAACGCTATTCATCTGTTCCTGCGCTCGCCCCGCCAACGCTCGAACTTCATTTCGAATTCGCGTTCCGGCTGGAGGATCTGCTCAACGATCTGAGCATCCTCTGGATCGTCCTGCAAAGGCTCCGGCCAACGCGGGCGTGTGTGCAGGTTCTCGCCGCGCACCGCCTGGAGGATGAGGTCGGTCATGCCCTCCACCCACCATCCCTCGACCTCACGACCATACGCTGCGTTGGCGCGTGCAGGAGATGAAAAGTAGCCCGGCCAACCAGGCTTCGATGCAATGTCACGCATTTCCGATCGATTCTCCACGCGGTAATCCGGCAAGCTTTGATACAGGGAACGAACCAGGTCGGGGCGAATGGCCAGCATCCCGGACGTTTCACTCACTCCGGCATGGGGATCCCTGCCAAACGAAGACAGATCAGCCGGAGAGAAATATTTAGCACGGATCTTTTCGCCTTGCGCCTGTATGCCAGCATCGGCATTGAAAAGTCCCGACACATTCACCATCGTGGCGTCGAAGATCTCGCTGACGAAATCGCACGCTTCGTTGACGGCGATATGGTGCGTCGGTGCTCCATGGCCGTTCATCACGAAGACCCACTTGAAGCGGTTCTGCGCAATTTGCCCGCCGATATCCGCGACCAGGGATCGCAGCGTGGACTGTCGAAGTCCGTACGTGCCCGGATGGATAGCAACCTTGCCGATTTGATTCGCCCCCGACGAACCGTAATTGACGGCGGGCATCAACACGATATTCCAATCAGGCAACGTCCGGCTCAGACGATCTGCAACCCTTTCCGCCTCATACTGCACGCCAATAGTGTCGGCAGCGATGGGCAGATGCGGACCGTGCTCCTCGAGCATTCCCACGGCCAGCAGGAACAGCGTCTTTTCCCGGTTGAGAGCGTCGATATCCGGCCACGTCAAGTCTCCAATCGCGAGTATTTGGCCGCTGGCGACCGCTGCCGTTCTGCCGGCATCTTGCGGCGCACATGCACAGACGAGCACAGAGGAGAGACAACACCAGTGCGTCAGGATTACGAAATGTCGTCTCATACACACCTCGCTCCCCGATTGTTGCCGTGCGCCTGTCAGCAGGCAGCAGCGGCCAGGCGTATTCGCCGTTCAGGATGGAATAGTACTCGCCCAAATCGCCATTCTCTTCATGATCTCATCGCCGGTCACGCCGCGAATGACCCCGGAGCCCTCGAGATGAAGCGACGCTCGAGTGATATGGGTGACCCAATCGGTTGTCGAGACCAGCGAATCCATTGTGACCTCCTCTTGGGACTTACTCGGTTTATGCTCTTGGTGTCCTTCGCGAATATCTGGCAGACCAACACCGGGAAAACGGCCTGCACGCCCTCGGGGATCAATGTGACGGTCGCCATCGCGTTACCTCCAGAGCCCGTGTAGCCAAGCGGCCTAACGGCAGGCATCAACCGCGGCGGTCAGCGTCTCACATAACCATGTGAAGCCGAGATACTTCTCGAACCAGATTCGATCTGACAGAGGCAGTACACAAACGCCTGCTTCGTGCCGAACGGCGTGACATGCTCTTCCCGGACGCTGTCCACCAGTCGGAACGCCGAGCCGAACTCGTGATGCAGCGCATCAGGCGAGTATCGAGCCACCGGCAGGCCGCTGCATCGAGTGGGGCTATCGTCTGCGAATGTCGCGATAAGCACATACCCTCCCTGTTTGACCGACAGGCAGACCTGCTCAATGTAACTGCACCGGTCAGTCGCGGACGTCAGAAAGTGAAAAACTGCGCGATCGTGCCAAACGTCGAACTGACCAGGTGGGAGATCGACCGAGAGGGCATCTGCTTCAAGCCATGTCACGTCATGAGCGGCGGAGCCCAATCTTCGGCGCGACATTTCCAACGCCGACGGAGACAGATCGAGCACAGTCAAGCCACGATAGCCGGCGGCAACAAGCCCATCAACCAGCGTCGACGCTCCACCGCCCACGTCAATAATCTTCGCCGTCAGCTCCGGCGCCACGCGCCGAATGAGCGCCAGGGAAATCGTGGCTTCGCGCTGAAACCAACTCACCTCGTGAGGTTGTTTCGTCCGATAGATCGTTTCCCAATGAGTCTTCGCGTCCATGACCTTCCGGATGATCTTTCCTTTTACTCGTTTCGGGCGTGGTAGGCGATCGAAGCCCGTCTTCGGGCCTTCGTGGCTCGAGCGGTTCGCGGCCTTGGTTGAGTTCACGCGCTGAGCTCCCCATCGTTCGGTTGTTGAAGCGCGGAGAGGGTTGAGACAGCGCCAGAGAGTAGCACAAGCAAGGCTTCGTCAGGCTGACCTGAAGGTCAGCACTACGCGAGATCAGCACCAGGCGAGATCGGCATTACACGCGCGTCCAAATCCGTTGCGCCTCTGCGTCGCCGCGGTGGATACATCGGCGTACAAAAGGAAAGGCGGGTCGCATTTTCACGACCCGCCCCCGAGCTTTATTCGTTTTTCGTTTTGCTACGGACGCTGGCTGCAATACCTGCTCCCCGCACAGCGCGTGGGTACGTAGAGTTCAGCCTGGATTAACCACACGCCATCAATCCGCCGCCATTGGGCCATGTACGTTCCCGTCATGTCAACAGTGCCGTCGGGTTCAGTCCATCGGGCGGTCCAGTCCCCACGCTCCGACGCCATCATCCATGGCAAGTACACGTCAATCGCTGAGGGTTGGCGAACGTAGATCGTGTCAGGGCGTGCGGCGAACTGCTGCGCCATCCGTTGTTGATTGGCCTCGCGGCCTGCAACCTGAGCACCCGTCGACCTGACGACGTGCACATCATCCTTCCACAGTCGAGCGATTGCCGCTGGGTCGTGAGCGGCAATGGCGGCGTTCGAGCGCGCTCGCGCCTCCCGAATGAGCTGCTCGTCGCTGGACTGCTGCCTGGCGTGAATCACATTGACCTGGAAGTATGAGGTCGCAACGCAGGCCACAAAGATCACCGCGACCGCGACGAGATGACGGTGCAGAGTCATGAACACCATTCCTTCCTTAGAGCGTCAACCACACCGTCAGGTGCACGTGGCGGCTACGACACAAACCACGCCGTGAGAAAGATGCCGACCATGACAAATGCCAGCCCGACTTTTGCGATCGTGCCGACCAGAAATCCGATCCACGCCGCAAGACCGGCGCGTCCAGCGACGCGCCAATTGGCATCGGCGGTCAGTTCGCCGAGCATCGCACCGGCGAACGGCCCGACGATGAGTCCCGGCAGCCCGAAGAACAACCCGGCGAAAGTTCCGACTGCGGCGCCCGCCATGGCACGCCTCGTCATGCCGAGTCGTTTCATGCCCAGCGCCATCATCGCGACGTCCACGAAATAGGTGGCAACGGTGAGGAGACCAAGTAGGACCATCGTCGGCACACCGACCCGCACGAACCCGTCGGACCAGGCGGCCAGCAGGAGCCCGGCAAAGATCAGAATGGTTCCTGGAACTGCCGGCATCACGACACCAACGAGGCCCGCCACGACCAGGAAGGTCGCGAGAACCAACATCATCGGCACTACTCGTTGCCGGTCCGAAAAAAGGCAAGGACATACCCATCGCCATCGGTGACTTCGAAGCCCCACAACCCGTCATCGATGAACGACAGCTCTTTCACGAACGACGCGCCCCGCTGCTTGAATTCGTCGAACAGCGCGTCAGGGTCGAGGGTGTAGATGTACGCGTCCCAACGCGCCCATGCGTGCCGGGTGTGGTTTGGACAGGGAAGCACGTCGGGAGCGATAGTCTTGAGCATGATGCCGATCCCGTCCCGGCTCACTTGTCCGTAGTACACGTCGTCGGGAGGGCCCTGAAAGTCCAGCTGGAAGCCGAAGCGCTCGATGTAGAAGGCGATCGAGGCCTGCAGGTCCTTCACAATGAAGAACGGACTGATCGAAGCCAGGTTTCTCTCCGCGCTGTCGCGGTTCGAGCGGTTCGCAGCAGCTTTGGTTGAGTCCACGCGCTGAGCTCCTCATCGTTCGGTCGTTGAAGCGCAGAGAAGGTTGGGAGCGCCAGAGAGTAGCACAGGCAATCTTCGCCTCGTTTCTCGAGGAAGATTAACGCGAAAACTGAATGTCAGCTCTGCTGCCCCGAGTCGCGGCCGAAGTATTTGCATAGTTATGGCGAGGTACAAAAGAAAGGCGGGTCTGATGTTCCAGACCCGCCTTTCCTGCTTTCTTCGTTTCCGTTCTTCGTTTTTCGTTACTGAGTCAGGCTGACCTGAAGCTCAGCCCTACTCAATAGTTCCCCCGCCACCAAGCGCCTCTTCCGGCTCGATCAGGTACTCCATCTCCCGATCCAACTCGAGATCGTCCTCGGTCGGCTGCGGCGGAGCCGGCGGCGGCGGCGGCTCGTCCGCCGGGATTCTCACCCCGCGGTAGAACTCGAAGCCCGTGCCCGCCGGAATGAGACGACCCATCGTGACGTTTTCCTTCAGGCCGCGCAAGTAATCGATGCGGCCCGAGATCGACGCCTCGGTGAGCACGCGCGTCGTCTCCTGGAACGACGCTGCCGAAATGAACGAGTCGGTCGAGAGCGACGCCTTGGTGATGCCGAGCAGCAGCGGCCGGCCGGTCGCCGGACGTCCACCCGCATTCAACACGCGCTCGTTCTCTTCGAGGAAGCGGAACTTGTCCACCTGCTCGTCGATGAGGAACTCCGTATCGCCGACATCCTCGATCTTCACCCACCGCATCATCTGCCGCGAGATGACCTCGATGTGCTTGTCGTTGATGTTCACGCCCTGAAGCCGGTAGACCTCCTGGATTTCGTTGACGAGATACTTCTGCAGCTCCTTCTCGCCAAGGACGTTCAGGATGTCGTGCGGATTGCTCGGGCCGTCCATCAGCGGCTCGCCCGCACGGACGCGCTCGCCTTCCTGGACGTTGACGTGCACGCCGCGCGGCAACGAGTACTCGCGCGGCTCGGCGCCCGGCTCGTCCGGCACGATCATGATCTTGCGCTGCCCCTTCACGACCGCCCCGTGCTTGACGATGCCGTCGATCTCGGAGATGACGGCCGTCTCGCGCGGCTTCCGCGCCTCGAACAGCTCGACCACGCGCGGGAGACCGCCCGTGATGTCCTTCGTCTTCGTCGTCTCGCGCGGGATCTTCGCAAGCACGTCACCCGCGAACACCGTCTCGCCATCGCTCACCATCAAGTGCGAGTGCGACGGCATGTGGTACTTCCGCGATACCTTCGACGTCGGGTGGCCCTGCGCGTCGAGCGTGCGGATCTCGATCGCCGGCTGCTTCTTCTCGTCCGGCGAGTCCATGATGATCAAGCGCGACAGCCCCGTCACTTCGTCGACTTCCTCGTGGACCGTCATGCCCTCCAGGATGTCCTTGAAGCGCACCTGGCCCGGCTCTTCGGTGAGGATCGAGAACGTGTACGGATCCCACTCGACGAGCACCTGGCCCGGCTCGACCTGCTGCCCGTCGTGCACGCGCAGCTTCGCGCCGTAGACAATCGGATAGCGCTCGCGGTCGCGGCCCTTCGCGTCCTGCACCACCAGCGATCCGGTGCGGTTCATGACGACGAGCGTGCCGTCCTTCGCCTCGACTGCCTGGATGCCCTGGAAACGGACCGTGCCCGCGTTCTTCGCTTCGACCGTCGACTGTTCCGAGACCCGCGACGCCGTGCCGCCGATGTGGAACGTTCGCATCGTCAGCTGCGTGCCCGGCTCGCCAATCGACTGCGCCGCGATGACACCGACCGCCGAACCCAGCTCGACCAGCTTGCCGGTTGCCAGGTCACGGCCGTAGCACTTCGCGCACACGCCGCGGCGCGACGCGCACGTCAGCACCGAGCGCATCTTCACTTTTTCGATGCCCGCATCCTGAATCTCGGATGCGAGATCCTCGTCGATCTCCTGGTTCGCCTCGATGATGATGTCGCCGCTGAACGGATCCATCAGCCTCTCGAGCGTGACGCGGCCGATGATGCGGTCGCGCAGCGGCTCGATCACCTCACCGCTTTCGACAATCGCCCGGGCTTCGATGCCGTCGAGCGTGCCGCAGTCCGGCTCGGAGATGATGACGTCCTGCGCCACATCGACGAGACGCCGCGTCAGGTATCCCGAGTCCGCCGTCTTCAGCGCGGTGTCCGCGAGGCCCTTGCGCGCGCCGTGCGTCGAGATGAAGTACTGCAGAACGGTCAGCCCTTCGCGGAAGTTCGACGTGATCGGCGTCTCGATGATCTCGCCCGAGGGCTTGGCCATCAATCCGCGCATGCCCGCCAGCTGGCGAATCTGCTGCTTCGATCCTCGCGCGCCGGAGTCGGCCATGATATAGACAGGGTTGAAGTTCCTCCCCGCTTGCTCCGTCTCCTGCATTTCGCTGAACATTTCGTCGGCGATCTTTTCGGTGACATCCGACCAGATGGCGATGACTTTGTTGTAGCGCTCGCCGTTGGTGATCGCGCCTTCGAGGTACTGCTGCTCGACCTTGATGACCTCGTCGCGGGCGCGGCTTACGAGCACCGGCTTCTCCGCGGGAATGATCAAGTCGTCGATGCCGATCGACAAGCCAGACCTGGTCGCATAGGTAAAGCCCAGCTGCTTCAAGCTGTCGAGCATCTCGACGGTCTTTTCGAGACCGTAGCGCAGATAGCACGACTGCACGAGCTGCTGCAGCCCCTTCTTCTTGAGCAGGCCGTTGACGAACGGCATCCCCTTCGGAATCGCATCGTTGAGGATGACGCGACCGACGGTGGTGTTGATGATCTTGTTCTCGACGATCTGCACTTCAGCGTGAATGACCGCCTGGTCGTCGCGCGCCGTCGTCATGTCCTGCAGCTCGCCCGAGTAGCGCAGCCGGATCGGCGACAACGTCTCCAGCTCGCCCGCTTCGAGCGCGATGATGACGTCGTCCGTGTTGCCGAAAGCCCGGCCTTCGCCCTTCGCACCGGGCTTCGACTTGGTCAAGTAGTAGCAGCCGAGCACGATGTCCTGCGACGGCACCGCGATGGGCGCGCCGTTGGACGGCGACAGGATGTTGTTCGACGAGAGCATGAGCACCGAGGCTTCGATCTGCGCCTCGGGTGACAGCGGAATGTGCACCGCCATCTGGTCGCCGTCGAAGTCCGCGTTGAAGGCGGTACAGACGAGCGGATGAATCCGGATGGCTTTGCCTTCGACGAGCACCGGCTCGAACGCCTGGATGCCCAGGCGATGGAGCGTCGGCGCGCGGTTCAGCAAAACGGGATGCTCCTTGATGACTTCCTCGAGGATGTCCCACACTTCCGGCCTCTGCTGCTCGACCATCTCTTTCGCCTGCTTGATGGTCGCCACCAGGCCGCGTTCTTCGAGCTTGTTGTAGATGAACGGCTTGAACAGTTCGAGCGCCATCTTCTTCGGCAGCCCGCACTGGTGCAGCTTCAGCTCGGGCCCGACGACGATGACGGAACGGCCTGAATAGTCGACGCGCTTGCCGAGCAGGTTCTGACGGAAGCGCCCCTGCTTGCCTTTCAACGTATCCGACAGCGACTTCAGCGGGCGGTTGTTCGCGCCGCGCAATACACGGCCGCGGCGGCCGTTGTCGAACAGCGCGTCGACCGCTTCCTGAAGCATGCGCTTCTCGTTACGGATGATGACGTCCGGCGCCTTCAGCTCGATAAGCTTCTTCAGCCGGTTGTTCCGGTTGATGACGCGGCGATACAGATCGTTGAGATCCGACGTCGCGAAGCGGCCGCCGTCGAGCGGGACGAGCGGGCGCAGCTCCGGCGGAATCACCGGGATGACGTCCAGGATCATCCACTCGGGCTTGTTCGTCGACTTGCGGAACGAGTCGACCACCTTGAGCCGCTTGGCGTACTTCAGCTTCTTTTGTACGGACACCTCAGAGCGCATCTTGACGCGCAGCTCTTCGGCGAGCTTGTCGACGTTAACGCGCTTCAGCAGCTCCTTGATCGCCTCGGCGCCCATCTGAGCGCGAAACTTGTGTCCCCACTCTTCCCGCGCCTTGCGATACTGCTCTTCCGAGAGCAGCTGGTTCTGATTCAAGTCGCTGTCGAGCGGATCGACGACGACGTAGGCCTCGAAGTAGAGCACGCGCTCGAGCTCGCGCAGCGAGATGTCGAGCAGGTGGCCGATGCGGCTCGGCAGCCCCTTGAAGAACCACACGTGGCTCACCGGCGTGGCGAGCGTGATGTGGCCGAGGCGCTCGCGCCGCACCTTGGCCTGCGTCACTTCGACGCCGCACTTGTCGCAGATGACGCCGCGGTGCTTCATGCGCTTGTATTTGCCGCACAAGCATTCCCAGTCGGTGATCGGTCCGAAGATCTTCGCGCAGAACAAGCCGTCACGTTCGGGCTTGAACGTGCGGTAGTTGATGGTCTCGGGCTTGGTCACTTCGCCGTGCGACCACGACATGATTTTTTCCGGTGACGCCAGCGAAATGCGGATGGCGTCGAAATCGGAAGTCAGCGATCCACGATCATGAAATGAAGGTCTCATATCTGTTTTCCTATCGGGACTGGGGATTTGGGATTGGGAATTCGAGCTGTCACGCCCGAGTCCTCCTAATCCCAAATCCCAAGTCCCTAATCCCTAGTTAGACCTCTTCGAGGGCCGGTGCAGGCGTCGCGACAGGTTCGGCGAGTTTCTTCTTCGTCTTCAGCAGCTCCACGTCCAGACACAGCGACTGGAGCTCCCGGATCAACACGTTGAACGACTCCGGCAACCCGGCGGTGAACGACGCATCGCCTTTCACGATGGCCTCGTAAATCTTCGCCCGCCCCGTGACGTCGTCCGACTTGGCGGTGAGGAGCTCCTGGAGGATGTGCGCCGAGCCGTACGCCTCGAGCGCCCACACTTCCATTTCTCCGAACCGCTGTCCGCCGAACTGCGCCTTGCCGCCCAGCGGCTGCTGGGTGATGAGCGAGTAGGGTCCGATCGATCGCGCGTGAATCTTGTCGTCGACCAGGTGCGAGAGCTTGAGCATGTAGATGTATCCGACGGTGACGTCCTGCTCGAACGACATACCGGTCATGCCGTCGAACAGGTTCGTCTTGCCGGTCTTCGGCAACCCGGCCTGGTCGAGCCAGCCTTTAATCTCCGGCTCCGTCGCGCCGTCGAAGACGGGCGTGGCGAAGTAGAGACCAAGCGCGTGCGCGGCCCAGCCGAGGTGCGTCTCCAGAATCTGGCCGACGTTCATGCGCGACGGAACGCCGAGCGGATTCAATACGATCTCCACCGGCGTGCCGTCCGGCAAGTGCGGCATGTCTTCCTCGGGAAGAATGCGCGCGATGACGCCCTTGTTGCCGTGGCGGCCGGCCATCTTATCGCCGACCGACAGCTTGCGCTTCATCGCCACGTACACCTTGACCAGCTTGATGACGCCCGGAGGCAGCTCGTCGCCGCGGCGAATCTTCTCTTTCTTCTCTTCGAACAGCTGTCGAATGACTTCGACCTGGCGCTCCGTCCGCTCCTCGAGCGAGCGAAGGTCGTCCTCGAGCCGCGGATCGTCCGCCTGAATCTTCAGGCGCACCATTGCGTCGTAGGGCAACTCCGCCAGAATCTCCGGTGTCAGGACCGTGCCCTTCTTCTGCATGCGCTCGCGGCCGTACTCGTCGAACAGGTCGCTACGCAGCGTCTGGCCGTTCAGCATCTGCACGACGCGCTTCTTCACTTCGTCGTGAAGAATGCGAATCTCGTCCTGCAGGTTCTTCTCCATCATCTCGAGCTCTTCGGCCTCGATGGCCTTGGCCCGATCGTCCTTCTCGATGCCCTTGCGCGAGAAGATCTTCACGCCGACGATGATCCCTTCGATGCCCGGGGGGCAGATAAGGGACGCGTCACGCACGTCGCCGGCCTTCTCGCCGAAGATCGCGCGGAGCAGCTTCTCTTCGGGCGTGAGCTGCGTCTCGCCCTTCGGCGTCACCTTGCCGACGAGGATGTCGCCCGGCTTGACGTACGCGCCGATGCGGATGATGCCGCTCTCGTCGAGGTCGCGCAGGAACGTCTCCGACACGTTCGGGATGTCCCGCGTGATTTCTTCCGGACCCAGCTTCGTGTCGCGCGCTTCGATCTCGAACTCCTCGATGTGGATGGAGGTGTAGTAGTCGTCCTTCACCATCCGCTCCGACACCAGAATCGCGTCCTCGAAGTTGTAGCCGCGCCACGGCATGAAGGCGACGAGCACGTTGCGGCCGAGCGCGAGCTCGCCCAGCTCCGTGCACGGGCCGTCCGCCATGACCTGGCCCTTGTGCACCTTCTGCCCGACACGCACGATCGGCTTCTGGCTGATGCACGTGTTCTGGTTCGAGCGCTTGAACTTCGTCAGGTTGTAGATGTCGGCGCCCATCTCCTTGCTCAACGTCGGATCTTCCGTGCTCTGTTCGCCCTCTACGCGGACGACGATGCGGAGCGAGTCGACGTAGTCGATGGTGCCCGCACGGCGCGCCGAAACGACCGCGCCCGAATCGCGCGCGGTGATGTGCTCCATGCCGGTGCCGACGTACGGCGCCCGGGCCCGCAGCAGCGGGACCGCCTGGCGCTGCATGTTCGATCCCATCAACGCGCGGTTCGCGTCGTCGTTCTCGAGGAACGGAATCAGCGACGCCGCGACCGACACCAGCTGCTTCGGCGACACGTCGATGAACTGCACGCTGTCGCGCTGGGCGAGGATGAAGTTGCCCGCCTGGCGGCAGTTGATGCGCTCGCCGACGAACCGCCCGTTCGGATCGAGCTCGGCATTCGCCTGCGCAACGATGTACTGGTCCTCTTCCCACGCCGAGAGGTAGAACGAGTGCGGCTCGTACTCGGCCGCCCGCTTCTTCCGTCCCTTCGACGCGGCGTTCTCCTCGACGACCTCGTTCACCTCGACGATCTCGCCGGTCTTGAACTTCGTGCCGCCGCCGTTGGTGATGAGCACGTAGTCGGCGACGCGCCCTTCCTTCACCTTCCGGTAGGGCGACTCGATGAAGCCGAACTCGTTGATCCGCGCGTAGCACGACAGCGACGAGATGAGGCCGATGTTCGGGCCTTCCGGCGTCTCAATCGGGCAGATGCGCCCGTAGTGCGTCGGGTGCACGTCGCGCACTTCGAATCCCGCGCGCTCGCGGGAGAGGCCGCCGGGGCCGAGGGCCGACAGGCGCCGCTTGTGCGTGATCTCCGACAACGGGTTGGTCTGGTCCATGAACTGCGACAGCTGCGACGACCCGAAGAACTCGCGAATCGCGGCCATGACCGGTTTCGCGTTGATCAGGTCGTGCGGCATGGCGGTCGCCATTTCCTGGTAGACCGACATCTTTTCCTTGATCGCGCGCTCCATGCGGACCAGGCCGATGCGGAACTGGTTCTCCAGCAGCTCGCCGACCGAGCGCACGCGCCGGTTGCCGAGATGATCGATGTCGTCCACGTTCACCGGGTTCTTGCGCAGCTTCAGCAGGTACTTGATGACCTCGTAGAAGTCCTGCGGATGCAGGATTTTCTCGTCGAGCGGCGTGTTGAGGCCGAGCTTGGTGTTCAGCTTCAGACGGCCGACGCGCGAGAAGTCGTACTTCTGCGGGTTGAAGAACATGTTCTCGAAGAGCGACCGCGAGCTGTCGAGCGTCGGGGGATCGCCCGGGCGCAGGCGGCGGTAGATCTCGATGAGCGACTCTTCGTGCGTGTGAATCGGGTCTTTCTTGAGCGTCGCGGAGATGATCGGACCGACGTCGTCCTTCTCGGGGAAGAACACCTCGATGCGATCGATGTTGTTCTCCTGCGTCATCGAGATGACGCGGGGCGTGATCTCCTCGTTCGCCTCGAGAATGACCTCGCCCGTCGCCGGATTGACGATGTCGGAAGCCGCGTACGCGCCCTCGAGCTCGGCGTCCGAGATCTCGATGGCCTCGACGTTGGCCTTGCGCAGCGCGGCGATGGCCGAGTTGGTGATCTTCTTCCCCGCCTGAATCGTCACGTCGGACTTCGGAATCGTGATGTCCTTGGCCGCGCGGAGCCCGACGAGGCTCTCGCTGACGGCCCAGAACTTCGAGTCCTTCCGCATGTAGATCTTCTCGACCGTGTAGAAGCTCCGGATGATCTCGTCGTGGCCGCGCAGGCCGAGCGCGCGGAGGAAGACCGTCGCCAGGAACTTCCGCTTCCGGTCGATGCGGACATACAGCAGGTTCTTCGCGTCGTACTCGAACTCGACCCAGGAGCCGCGGTAGGGAATGATCTGCGCGACGAACAGCGTCTTGTCTTCGGAGTGGAAGAACGCGCCCGGCGACCGGTGGAGCTGCGACACGATGACGCGCTCGGTGCCGTTGATGATGAACGTGCCGTTCTCGGTCATCAGCGGGATGTCGCCGAAATAGACCTCCTGCTCCTTGATGTCGCGGATCGTCTTCGCGCCGGTCTCCGGATCCTTGTTCCAGACCACCAGGCGGATGGTCACCTTCAAGGGCACGGCGAACGTCATGCCGCGCTCCTGGCATTCGTCGACGTCGTACTTCAGCTTCAGCGCGACGGTGTTGCCGCAGATGTCGCAGACGTCGCCCTCGACGATGTTCGGGCGGCCGCAGCGCGGGCAGAGCACCTCGCGATCGCCGTACGGGTCGGCAATCAGCACGTTGCCGCAGCCGGCGCAGGGCTTCCGCAGGTGGTGCAGTCCCTGCAGCTTGCCGCACTTGCACTCCCAGTTGCCGATGGAGTACTCGATGAACTCGAGGGACGAGTTCTCGCGGAAATCGCTGATCGGAAACACCGACTTGAACACAGATTGCAGCCCGGCATCTTCACGCTCGGACGCCAAACGGTTCATCTGCAGAAAACGCTCGTATGACTTCTTCTGAATCTCGATCAGGTTCGGAATGGGAACCGTGGTCTTGATTTTCGAAAAGTCGATCCGCTCGCGGTAGACGTTCTTAGGAAGGCTGTACATCTAATAGGCTCCCGGCTTCGGGCTCCAGGCTCTCGACCAGTCAAGGCAGAGCCGGCTTCCCGAAACAACAGACGAGCGCGTGCGTATTGGCGATCAGCGTCTCGGCGCGCGAACGAGATCTTCCCGACCGGCGCGTGGATGATGCCGGTCTTGTCGACGCGGAACTCCACCTTGCCGGCCTTGATTTCCTTGACGGCGTTCGCGATCTCGAACGTGACGGTGCCGGTCTTCGGGTTCGGCATCAGGCCGCGCGGGCCGAGCACCTTGCCGAGACGGCCGACCGCGCGCATCATGTCGGGCGTCGCCACGACGGCGTCGAAATCCATCCAGCCGCCGTTGATCTTCTCGACGACTTCTTCGCCGGCGACGTGATCGGCGCCGGCGTCCTGCGCTTCCTTCTGCTTCTCTCCGCCGGCGATGACGAGCACTTTCTTGCTCTTGCCGAGACCGTGCGGCAATACGACGGTGCCGCGCACCATCTGGTCGGCGTGCTTCGGGTCGACGCCGAGACGCGCCGTCAGCTCAACGGTCTCGTCGAACTTTGCGAATTTGACTTTCTGGAGCAGGGGAATCGCATCCTCGATCGTCAACGGATGCTCAGGAACCTGCTTCTTGGCGGCTTCGAACTTCTTACCCAACTTCTACCTCCTGTGGTGCAAACGGGCCAGTCGGCTCTCCCACTTTGTTACTTGTCGAGGGCCTCACTCCCCGACTTGTGCCTTCGCGGCTTCAGCCGCTCGGCTTGCTTGCAACGACTTCTGCTATGGACCGCTCGCCTAATGCCTGGATCCTAATCCAATCCGCTACTGCACGACGTCCAGCCCCATCGAGCGCGCGGTGCCGGCGACCGTCTTGATGGCCGCTTCGAGCGACTCCGCGTTCAGATCGGGCAGCTTGATCTTGGCGATCTCTTCGACCTGCTTCGCCGTGACGGTGCCGACCTTGCTCTTGTTCGGCTCGGCCGAGCCCTTGGCGATGTTCGCCGCGCGCTTCAGCAGAATCGACGCCGGCGGCGTCTTCGTGATGAACGTATACGACCGATCGGCGTAGATCGTCACGACGGCCGGGATGATCAAGCCTTCCTGGCCGGCGGTCTTCGCGTTGAAGTTCTTGCAGAAGTCCATGATGTTGACGCCGTGCGGGCCGAGCGCGGTGCCCACCGGCGGCGCGGGCGTCGCCTTGCCCGCGGCAATCTGGAGCTTCACCATTGCCTGTACTTTTTTCGCCATAAATCTTTCTTAGTCTCAACGCACAGACTGCGAAGGCGCAGCAGAACTCTCCTTTTCTTGACGAATACAGAAACGCTCTCGCGTCCTGCGCGTCTCTGCGTTGAGCTCTAAATCTTTTCCACCTGCAAGAAGTCGAGTTCGACGGGCGTCGCGCGGCCGAAGATCGTCACCATGACCTTCAGCGTGTTCTTGTCGAGGTTCACCTCGTCGACCACGCCGTTGAAGCTGGTGAACGGCCCTTCGTTGATCCGCACCTGCTCGCCCTTTTCGAACATGTACTTCGGCTTCGGCTTCTCGGCCGCTTCCTTCACCTGGTCGAGAATCTGCTCGACCTCTTCCTTGCTGAGCGGCGTCGGCTTGACGCCCGCGCCGACGAAGCCGGTGACCTTCGGCGTGTTCTTCACGACGTGCCACGCGTTGTCGGACATGTTCATCTCGACAAGGATGTAGCCCGGGAAAAACCGCTTCGGGGTCACGACCTTCCGGCCCGGCGCGCATCTCGACGACGTCCTCGGTCGGGATCAGGATTTCGCCGATCTCGTCCTGCAGCCCGTAGGCCTGCACGCGCTGGCCGAGCGACTCGGCCACCTTCTTCTCGAAGCCCGAATAGGTGTGGACGATGTACCACTGTTTCGTGCTGACGTCGGTCATTGCGCTCACTATCGTTACTGGCTGAGCCGCTGGAACAGCGTGAACACCGCGCGGTCCAGAATCAAATCCACGATCCACAGAAACGTGCCGAGCACGATCGAGAAGAGGATCACCACGATGGTCGCCGCGTACACCTCGGTCTTCGACGGCCACGTGACGCGCTTCAGCTCGTTGCGGACTTCGACGAGAAACACGCGGGCGCGGTTCCACCACCCGCTGACGTTCTCGCGCGCTTCTCCAATGTTTTCAGTTACCACGTTCGTCGCCATTTACCTCATTCTGCGTTCGCAGCCACTCGCGCCTCGCGCTCCGGTGGCAACCGTTCGCCGTGCCAGCTTCGGCTCGCCAGCCGAAGCTCGACTCGCTGCACGCGAGCGAAGGTTGGCAGGCCAGGAGGGTCTCGAACCCCCAGCCCCCGGTTTTGGAGACCGGTGCTCTACCAATTGAGCTACTGGCCTATTCAGTCGCTCAGTCGCTGGTCGAGAGACGTCAGTCGGCAGAGTCAGGCAGTCGTGCTCTGACTGTCGACTCTCTGACTGCTGACTGCCGACTAGCGACTCAGTTACTTCGTCTCCTTGTGCCCCGTGTGCTTCTTGCAGTACCGGCAGTACTTGCTCAGCTCGAGGCGCTCGGACGATTTCTTCCGGTTCTTCGTCGTGCTGTAGTTCCGGCGCTTGCAGTCGAGGCACGCCAGAGCAATGATGTCTCGCATAACAGCTCTCAGCTTCAGCTGTCAGCTGACAGCTACTACGCCACGATCTCCGTAATCGTGCCGGCGCCGACCGTGCGGCCGCCTTCGCGAATCGCGAAGCGCGAGCCCTTTTCGATGGCGACCGGCGTGATCAGCTCGCCCATGATGTCCGTGTTGTCACCCGGCATCACCATCTCGACCCCTTCCGGCAGATGGAGCGAGCCGGTGACGTCGGTGGTGCGGATGTAGAACTGCGGGCGATAGCCGTTGAAGAACGGCGTGTGGCGTCCGCCCTCTTCCTTCGACAGCACGTACACCGTCGCCTTGAACTTCGTGTGCGGCGTAATCGAGCCGCCCTTGGCGAGCACCTGTCCGCGCTCGACTTCTTCCTTTTCCGTGCTGCGCAGCAGGACGCCGACGTTGTCGCCCGCCACGCCCTAGTCGAGCAGCTTGCGGAACATCTCGACGCCGGTGACGATCTTCTTCTTGGTCGGGCCGAAGCCGATGATCTCGACTTCCTCGCCCACCTTCACCTTGCCGCGCTCGATGCGGCCCGTGACGACGGTGCCGCGGCCCGAGATCGAGAACACGTCTTCGATCGGCATCAGGAACGGCTTGTCGACTTCGCGCTGCGGCATCGGGATGTAGGTGTCGAGCGCGTCCATGAGCTTGCAGCACGCCTTCGGCGCCGCCCGGCTCGCCGTTCAGCGCCTTGAGCGCCGAGAGGCGAACCACCGGCAGATCGTCGCCGGGGAACTGATACGTCTTCAGCAGCTCGCGCACTTCGAGCTCGACGAGGTCGAGCAGCTCGGGATCGTCGACCGCGTCGACCTTGTTGAGCGCGACCACGAGGTACGGCACGTTCACCTGGCGCGCGAGCAGCACGTGCTCGCGGGTCTGCGGCATCGGGCCGTCGGTGGCCGACACGACCAGGATCGCGCCGTCCATCTGCGCGGCGCCGGTGATCATGTTCTTGATGTAGTCGGCGTGGCCCGGGCAGTCGACGTGCGCGTAGTGCCGGTTCGGCGTCGAGTACTCGACGTGGCTCGTCGCGATCGTGAGAATCTTCGTCGCGTCGCGGCGGCCCTGCGACTCGGACGCCTTCGCGACCTCGTCGTACGGAACGAACTTCGCCCAGCCCTTGTCGGCGGAGACCTTGGTCAGCGCCGCGGTAAGGGTGGTCTTGCCATGGTCGATGTGACCGATGGTGCCGACGTTGACGTGTGGCTTTGAACGATCAAATTTTTCTTTCGACATGCCTGCGTTCCCTCGCGTTTAAGAAAGCGTCGCCTGACGTTTATCGATCGGCACCTGTCGCGCCTGTCGCGCTTCGGCTGCACCGGCTGTCATCCATCCGCTCGCGCAGCGGCGGACGGCTTGCCAACCGTAGCTCGTCTCGATGCCAGCGAGCGAAGGTTGGAGCCGATGACCAGGATTGAACTGGTGACCTCGTCCTTACCAAGGACGCGCTCTGCCAACTGAGCTACATCGGCCTTCGCCGCTTCGCGGCTACGGCCGACAAGTCGGCTTCGCCGCCTGCGGCCTAACTGCACACTACCTCAATGCTTGACGGTAGCCCGCCTTCGCAATCGGCTGGCCTGCCTAGCCGAAGCCGCGCTGCGATGCCGGCGCGGCGAAGGCTGGAGCGGGAGACGGGGATCGAACCCGCGACCAACAGCTTGGAAGGCTGTGACTCTACCACTGAGTTACTCCCGCCTACGCGCCTCGCACGCTTCGCGCCACCTCGGCGCTACGGCGGGTAAGCCCGCTTCGCGCCCTTCCAATCCCGCTCGCCTTCGCCAACCGCTTACCTCGCCTGCCAACCGTAGCCCGCCTTCGCATCCGTGGCCTGCCAGCCGAAGCCGCGTCATGCTTCGGCGCGGCGAAGGTTGGTGGGGAGGGGAGGGTTCGAACCTCCGTAGCCCGAAGGCGGCAGGTTTACAGCCTGCTGCGATTGACCGCTCTGCCACCTCCCCGAATTCAGCTCTCAATCTGTTAGCTCGTCAGTCGTCAGTCGCGCCGTGACTCCTCGTCTGAGAGCTGATAGCTGAAAGCTGAAGGCTGTATGTGCTGCTTAATCCTGCAGACCGATGCCTGCACCCCGTTATGTTCCCGCCTGCCGAGAGGCCGGTTTTTGCATGGCGTCTAGCCAAATGGAGCTGGCGAAGGGATTTGAACCCCCGACCGGCTGATTACAAATCAGCTGCTCTACCGGGCTGAGCTACGCCAGCCAGACAAAAAGCTGAGTTTAGCACAACGTGTGCCACGGATAAAAGCAAGGCAGTCGGGCTCAAGCCTGCCGCTGGCGGAGCGCCTCGAACAGCACGACCCCGGCCGCCACCGACACATTCAGGCTATCTACCTGTCCTTTCATAGGGATAGCGGCGAGCATGTCGCAGCGCTCGCGCACCAGGCGGCGAAGCCCGGTGCCCTCGGCGCCAAGCACGAGAGCCGTCGGAAGCGAAAAATCCATTTTATCGTACGTGCTCGGCGCGTCTCCCGCGAGCCCCACAGTCCAGATGCCCGCCTCCTTCAGCTCCTCGACCGCGCGCGCGATGTTGACGACATCGGCGATCTTCACGTGCGCTACCGCGCCCGCCGATGCTTTGCTCGTCGCGCCGCGCGAGCGGCGCGGAATGACGCGTCTGCCGCACCACGCCGTGCGCGCCGACCGCATCGCACGTGCGAAGAATCGCGCCGAAGTTGTGCGGATCTTCGATGCCGTCCAGCACGACGATCAGCGCCGGCGGTGCGGCGTGCGCATCCTCGATGAGATCGTGCAGCTCGTACACCCGCGCGCTCGCTCACGTCGGCGATGACGCCCTGATGCGACGCGCCGCCCGATTCGCGATCGAGCTCGTCATCCGACACGCGGCGCACCGGCACGCTCGCCTGCTCGGCCATCGTCAGCAGCTGCTGCAGCCGCTGATCGTTGCGGCGGCCGGCACGCAGCGACACCACGCGCCCCGCTTTCAGCGCCTCGGTAACCGCGTTGATGCCGTAGATCAGCATGGAATCTACTGATCGAGAGCGTCAGGCGAATTCGCCGCGCGCGCTCGCGCGCGCCGACGATGCGGCGCAATGCCGGACGAGGGATCGAGATCTGCGCCGCGCTCCATCGCCGGCACCAGCAGATCGAGCTCGGGTCCGTCGGCCGCGCCAGTCAGCGCGATTCTGATCGGATGAAACAACGCGCGCCCTTTCTGTCCCGTCTTCTGCTTCACGCGATCGGCGACCCCGCGGAACGCCGCCTTGTCGAGGAGCCGCGGCGCCGACTGCAGCTCCTCGGCGAGCGCCGCGATCACCGCGCGCGCCGGCGCCTCACTCGACTTCGCCGCGAATCGCCGCATCACCGAGCGCCGCAGCAGCGAGAACTCAAACACCTGGCGCACGCGCTCCGGCACCTGCTCGAGCCGATCGACGGACGTGTTGAAGAGAGGCACCAGACTCACTAGATAGGCAAAGCCTTCGGGTTTCAACCGCGCCGTGACATAGCCGGCGCGCTCGAGATAAGGCACCGACAGCCTGGCGAGCCGCTCGTGGTCCGCATCCTTTAGGTAATGCCGGTTCACCCACGCCAGCTTTTCCTCGTCGAACACGCTCGCGCTGTGGCCCACGTCGCTCAGCGAAAACCGCTTCGCCATGTCCGCGAGCGGCACCAGTTCCTGGTTTTCACCCGGCGACCAGCTCAGCAACGCGAGATAGTTCAACAGCGCTTCGGGCAGGTAGCCCTTCGCGCGAAATTCGTCGACCGACACCGCGCCGTGACGCTTCGACAGCTTGGTATGGTCCGGCCCGAGCACCATCGCCACATGAGCGAACGCCGGCGGCTCGAACCCAAGCGCTTCGTAAATCAACAGCTGCCGCGGCGTATTCGAGATGTGATCCTCGCCTCGGACGACATGCGTCACCCCCATCAACCCATCGTCGACGACGACGGCGAAGTTGTAGGCGGGATGTCCGTCAGATCGGAGCAGCACCTGATCGCCGATGACATCGGTGTGAAACCGGATCTCTCCGCGCACGAGATCGGTGAACACGATCTCGCGGTTCTCGGGCGTGCGGAAACGGACGGCCGCCGGCTCGCCGCGATTGCACGCGCCGCTTCGACTCTGCCGGATCGATCTGCGCGCAGCGGCCCGAATATTTTGGCGGCAGATTGTTCGCGAGCGCTTCTTTGCGCTCCGCTTCGAGCTGCTCGGGCGTGCAGAAGCAGTAGTACGCGCGCTCCTCCTCGAGCAGCACGCGCGCGCGCGACCTGGTATTTTCCGAGCCGCTCGGACGAACGATAGGGACCAACCGGTCCGCCGACCTCCGGACCTTCATCCCAGCTCAAGCCGAGCCAGCGCAAGATCTTCGAGAATCATGGCGTCGGAGTCGGCCGTCGAGCGCTCGACGTCGGTGTCCTCGATGCGCAGGATGAAGGTGCCTTCCTGCCCTCGCGCGAGCAGCCAGTTGAACAGCGCGGTGCGGACGTTGCCGACGTGCAGATGACCGGTCGGGCTCGGGGCGAATCGGACGCGCATGGCGTCTCTACGCTCCTGGGCTCTGAGAGCTCTGGCGAGCAACGCCACCGCATGCACGGCGATCGCCTCGTTCCGCCCCAGCGCGTCGACTTTTTCGTTCGTCTTTCCTTTGACGCTCACAGCGGCCACGAGGATTCCGAGCGCCTGTGCGAGGTTCGCGCGCATAGCGGGGACGTGCGGCGCAAGTTTCGGGCGCTCGGCGATGATGACGGCGTCAACGTTCGCGACGCTATAGCCGGCGGCGCGGACGATGGCGACAGCCCCTTTCAGCAGCTCGATGCTGTTTGCGCCCTTCCATTGCGGATCCGTATCGGGAAAATGCTGCCCGATGTCTCCCTGCGGCCGCGGCGCCGAGAATCGCATCGGTCACGGCATGACACAGCACATCCGCATCGGAATGGCCGGCAAGTCCCGTCTCGTGCGGAATCTCCACGCCACCAATAATGAGCCGCCTGCCCGGCTTCCAGGCGATGCAGGTCGTATCCGGTGCCGACTCGCGGCAGTGCGCTGATGTTCGATCCCGAATCCCTGATCCCTATGAGCGCTCTTGACACCACAAGATCCTGTTCCGTCGTGATCTTGATGTTCGTCGATTCGCCGTCCACCAGCCTTACGGTGTAACCAGCCTGCTCGGCGAGCGACGCTTCGTCGGTCGCGGACCCCAACGATCACGCGGCCGAACTCGATGGCAGCCTCGAGCACGGCGCGGTTGAACGCCTGCGGCGTCTGGGCCAGATAGATCGACTCGCGCGCGATCGTCCGCGCGACGATCCGCACGCCAGGCGCCGCCGTGGCTTCCTTGACGGTGTCACTGGCCTGCAGGGCGGCAATTGCCGCGCCCCCTTTTTTGGCGGCCTCGATTACGCGCGTAAACAAGTCCGCGCTGGCAAACGGCCGCGCGGCGTCATGAATCACGATGACCTCCGCGCTTTTCGACACCTGTGCGAACGCCTTGGCCACTGAATCCTGGCGCCGGATACCGCCATCAACAATGCGGACCGGCTTGCGCGCCGAAATCAGATAGGCGGGCGGCACTGACGCCAGCGCCGGCGGCAGCGCAATCACGATCTCGTCGATCCCGTCGTGCGCCGTCGACGATGTCGAAGCTCCGCTGGAGGATGGTACGTTCGCCAAGCGCGAGCATCTGCTTTGGCGTCGCCGACCCGAGCCGCGTGCCACGGCCCGCCGCGGCAAGAATGGCCGACACGAACATGGGCGACATTATAGGTCGATGGTCAGGCTCGCTTTACTCTCGACAGCAAGGCCCTCATAGCGAATCGAAACGGCGATGTCCGGCTCTGGTCGATGCCAGATGGCGCGGAGCTGTATCGTGGACGCACCGAGCCCGGGGCCAGCTCGATCCGACGCCACCAAGCTTCGGCCGTGCCAACTCTTGACGGTGAGTGCCCGACGAGCGCGCTGGCGATCGTCACCGCCAACGCACAGGAGCAACACGCGGCGCTCGAAGGCTCGGTGCGAGATACGCAAGGTGGTGCGATGCCGGGCGTTCTCGTCGTCGCGCGCACGAGCAGCGGGCTCTTCAGCATGACTCACAGAGTGGCGGAAGCGCGAGACGGCGGGCTTTACGGGGGTTATGTACAGGATTGCAGGGCTCACGACACTTGTGAACATTTGTGCGCATGTTCTGTGCTCGATTCGGGCGCGTCGTGGATCGCAAGCGCTTTTTCGTCGCGACCGATATCGACATCGTTGTCGGACAGCACACGCATCGACACACTTTCGTCCGGCTCTGCTGAAACTGCCGGGCCATTTTCCTAAGAAATTCCTCGTCTCACCTCCTGGCAGCATGGACCTTCGTTTGCTCTAGCACCTGCCACGGGCGTCCGAGCTCTCCGCACCGTTCTCGCAACAAACAGCACGACCTAACAGGCGCCTCCCGCGCCACAGACAGAAGGGATCCCTCATGCCTCACCGCTGGGTGCCTGCGTGCATCGCAGGCCTCGTCATTTTCGCCACGCCGCTCGCCGCACAGACCACGCTGCCGCCGATCAGCCTTGGCGCCGGGCTTCGGACCAGTTTCGTGCACGACTCGCCGGACGGCGGCGACGATACGGACACGTTCGCGCTCGACAGCGCGCGCATCTACATCAGCGGTCCGGTCACCGAGCAGATCAAGTTCATGTTCAACACCGAGTACGACGGCGGCTCCAACAAGATCGGCGTGCTCGACGCGGTCGCGCGGTTCGAGATGTCGCCGAAGTTCAACGTCTGGATGGGACGGTTCCTGCCGCCCAGCGATCGCGCCAACCTCTACGGCCCGTACTACGCGCATCACTGGGGGGTCTACACCGACGGCATCCAGAACGGCCATCCCTTCGTCTTCCAGGGGCGCGACAACGGCGTCATGTACTGGGGAGATTTCAGCAAGCTGAAGGTCTCGGGAGGCGTCTTCGACGGCAAGTCCGCGACCGGCGATCCCGAGGTGCTCTTCGCGGCGCGCGTGCCAGGTCGACTTCTGGGACAAGGAAAGCGGCTACTACCTGAACGGCACCTACTACGGCGCCAAGAACCTGCTCGGCGTAGGCGCCGCAATCCAGGCGCAGGACGGCGACACCGCGACGACCGTTGATTTCCTGTTCGAGAAGCGGCTGGGGGACGGAGGCGGAGTCCTCACCATCGAGAGCGAGTACGCGAACTACGACCAGCTCGGCGGCTACGACGGCCGGTACGGATCGAGCGAAGGCGCCTACGTGCTCGGCGCCTTTCTCTTCCCGAAGCAGCTCGGCATGGGCAAATTCGAGGTGCTCGGCAAATACGCCGCGGCGACTTTCCGCGAAGGCGGCGCACTCGCCGACTACGACCAGGACACGACCGAGTTCAACCTCAACTACGTCATCAAGGAGTTCAACGCGCGGCTGATGTTCTTTGTCATCAACACGGATTTTAGTGCAGTGAAGACCGGCGGAACGCGGGTCGGCGTCGGCCTGCAGATCCAGATGTAGGCACGCCCCCTCACAACAAGGAGTGAAGCATGAAACGACTGACAGGACTGCTCATGGCGTGCGCGATAATCGCCGCGCTCGCGTTGACGACACAAGCACAGGCGCCCGGCCCGATCAAGGTCGGCATCCTGCACTCGCTCTCGGGCACGATGGCCATCAGCGAAACGACGCTCAAGGACACCGTGCTCATGATGATTGCCGAGCAGAACAAGAAAGGCGGCCTGCTCGGCCGGAAGCTGGAAGCGGTCGTCGTCGATCCGGCATCGAACTGGCCACTCTTCGCGGAAAAGGCATCGCAGCTGCTGACGCAGGATAAAGTCTCGGTGGTATTCGGATGCTGGACGTCGGTGTCGCGCAAATCCGTGCTTCCGGTTTTCGAGAAAAACAACGGGCTGCTCTTCTATCCCGTCCAGTACGAGGGTGAAGAGTCGTCAAAGAACGTCATCTACACGGGCGCCGCACCGAATCAGCAGGCCATCCCGGCTGTCGACTACCTGATGAACGACATCGGCGTGAAGCGTTGGATCCTCGAAGGCACCGACTACGTCTATCCGCGCACGACGAACCGCATCCTCGAGGCGTACCTCATCGCGAAGGGAGTGCCGAAGGCCGACATCTCCATCAACTACACGCCGTTCGGCCATTCCGACTGGCAGACGCGCGTCGCCGAGATCAAGCGGTTCGGATCGGCCGGACGAAAAACGGCGGTCGTCTCCACCATCAACGGCGACGCCAACGTGCCGTTCTACAAGGAGCTCGGCAACCAGAAGATTTCCGCTGAGGACATTCCCGTCGTCGCATTCTCCGTTGGCGAGGAAGAGCTGTCGGGCCTCGACGCCCGGCCGCTCGTCGGCCACCTTGCGGCGTGGAATTACTTCCAGAGCATCAGCACGCCGGCGAACAAGGCGTTCATCGACATGTGGAAGGCGTACATCAAGAACCCGAAGCGGACGACGAACGACCCGATGGAAGCACATTTCGTCGGCTTCAACCTGTGGGTGAAGGCAGTTGAGAAAGCGAAATCGACCGATGTCGAAGCAGTGCTCGCCGCGCTGCCCGGCCTCGAGACCCCGAATCTCACCGGTGGCATCGCGCGGATGCTGCCGAACCATCACATCACGAAGCCCGTCTACATCGGCGAGGTGCGCGCTGACGGCCAGTTCGACATCGTCTGGAAGACGAACGGCACCGTGCCGGGCGACGCATGGTCGGATTTCCTCGCGGCCAGCAAGCCCATCGAGGCCGACTGGGTGAAGCTGAAGTGCGGCAACTACAACACGTCGACGAAGGTCTGCTCGGGCCAGAATTACAAGTGATCGACGCGATGGGCGGGCAGTGGCTCCGGTGGCTGCTGCTCGCCGTCGTGCTGGCCTCGCCGGCTACTGACGTCCGGCTCGCTGCCCAGACGCGCGGACGAGATCTTTCTCGCGTCGCTCGGCGAACTCCGCGAAGCGTCATTCGTCGACAAGGAAGCCATCGCGGAGCGGATGATCACCGCGGGCCATCCGCGCGTACGCGCGGCTCTGACCGCGCTCCTCGAAGATCGGCTGTACAGCCGCACCGCCGACAACAAGATTTTCATCGTCAAGACCACCGAAGGCGATCTCTCCGCCTATGCGCTCGTCGATCCGGTCTCTGGAACGGATGCCGGCGAGGCACCGCCGGACGCGTTGGCGAAGATCGGCAGCAACAACCGGCTCCGCCGGTCGCTCAGAACCGCGCTCGCGCGCTTCGGACTCTCGAGCCCCGATCCGGCGGTACGACTCGGCGCGATCCAGGACATGCTGCGATCGCTCGACGAGCCGACCGTCGCGCTTCTCCGCGAGCGCAAGGCCGTCGAAACAGACGCAGGCGTCCAGACGGCGATCGACACGGGCCTGGCGATGGCCGACCTCGACGGAACCGACACCGCAGTGCGCCTCGCGGCGATCGAAACGCTTTCGAGCCGGCTTGGCTCGGACGTGCGGAACAGACTCGCCACGCTGGTGGAACAATCTCCGGACGGCAGCTTCGTCGAGCCGGACGCCGAAGTCAGGGCTGCAGCCGCAAAGGCGCTGTCGCGCATCGATTCGCATAGAGCGATCTATTCCGCGATCGAGACGCTCTTCTTCGGTCTCAGCCTGGGCTCTGTGCTCGTGCTGATTGCGATTGGCCTGGCGATCACGTTCGGGGTCATGGGGGTCATCAACATGGCCCATGGCGAGCTGATGATGCTCGGGCGTACACGACGTACGTCGTGCAGGTCGCAATGCCCGGGCATCAGGACGCGTCGATCCTCGTCGCCATTCCTGCGGCGTTCGCCACCGCCGGCGCTGTCGGCGTGCTGATCGAACGCACCATCATCCGTTTTCTGTACGGACGCCCACTCGAAACGCTGCTGGCCACATTCGGCCTGAGCCTCGTACTGCAGCAGCTCGTGAGATCGACGTTCTCCGCGCTGAACCGCTCGGTGGCGACGCCGTCGTGGATGAGCGGAACGCTGCAGTTCAACGAAGCGCTCGGAATCACCTACAACCGCCTGTACATCGTCGTTTTCACGCTCATTGTCTTCTCGCTGCTGCTGGTGGTTCTGAAACGGACGCGTCTCGGCCTCGATATCCGGGCGGTCTCGCAGAACCGCGCAATGGCACGTGCGATGGGCGTGCGCAGCGGACGGGTGGATGCCCTGACGTTCGGGCTGGGCGCAGGCATCGCGGGTGTCGCCGGTGTCGCGTTGAGTCAGTTGACCAACGTCGGGCCGAATCTCGGCCAGGCGTACATCATCGACTCGTTCATGGTGGTCGTCTTCGGCGGCGTCGGCAATCTGTGGGGCACGCTCATAGGCGGCATGTCGCTCGGCATCATCAACAAGCTGCTCGAGCCATATTCCGGCGCCGTGCTCGCGAAAATCTTCGTGCTCGTTGCGTTGATCCTCTTCATCCAGAGACGCCCTCGCGGATTGTTTCCACAAACCGGGCGCGCGGCGGAGAGCCAATAGTGACCCGCGGCGGCCGTGTGTTTCTTTCCATCGTCGCGGCGGTCGCGATCGTCGTACCGATCCTGAACCTCGCCGTGCCGGCGACCTCGCCGCTGCACCTCTCGGCGTACGGCGTCACGCTCATCGGGAAGTACCTCTGCTATGCCACGCTGGCGCTGGCTGTGGATCTCGTCTGGGGATTCTGCGGCATTCTGAGTCTCGGGCACGCGGCGTTTTTCGCGCTTGGCGGGTACGCCATCGGCATGTACCTGATGCGGCAAATCGGCCAGCGCGGCGTTTACGGCCATCCAGTGTTGCCCGATTTCATGGTTTTCCTGAATTGGACCGAGCTGCCCTGGTTCTGGCACGGCTTCGACCGGCTGTGGTTTGCGCTCGCGATGGTCGTGCTTGCGCCGGCTCTGCTCGCGTTCGTGTTCGGGTGGCTCGCGTTCCGGTCGCGGGTCACTGGCGTCTATCTGTCCATCATCACCCAGGCGCTCACCTACGCGCTGATGCTGGCGTTCTTCCGCAACGACATGGGATTCGGCGGCAACAACGGCTTCACCGACTTCAAGGACATCGCCGGCTTCGATCTGCAGCGCGACACGACACGCGCGGTTCTGTTTGTCGCAAGTGCACTCGCGCTGGCCGCCGGCTACTGGATATGCCGTTCGATCGCCGATTCGCGTGCCGGCAGGGTGATTCACGCGATTCGCGATGCTGAGAGTCGCGCGCGGTTTCTGGGCTATCGCGTCGAGTCCTACAAGCTCTGGGTGTTCGTCGTCTCTGCGGCGATGGCGGGCGTGGCCGGCGCCCTCTACGTGCCGCAAGTGGGCATCATCAACCCGGGTGAGTTCGCGCCCATCAACTCCATTGAGGCCGTCATCTGGGTCGCTGTCGGTGGACGCGGCACGCTCGTCGGCGCGGCAGCTGGAGCCGTGATGGTGAACTACGCGAAGACCTACCTGACCGGCGCGTTCCCTGAAGTGTGGCTCTACGCGCTCGGCGGCATGTTCGTGCTCGTCACGCTCTTTCTACCCCGCGGGCTCGCGGGGCTGTTGCCGTCCGCGGAGCGCAAATGAAGCTCGCCAAGACGCTCTACCTCGAAAAGCTCACGGTGACATTCGATGGGTTCAAAGCCCTCGACTCATTGTCGCTTTACGTCGATCCTGGCGAGCTACTGTGCGTCATCGGTCCAAATGGCGCGGGCAAGACAACGATGATGGACGTGATCACAGGCAAGACCAGGCCCGATAGCGGCACCGCGTGGTTCGGGCGCACCATCGATCTCCTCGCGCTGACAGAACCTGAAATCGCGCAGGCCGGCATCGGCCGCAAGTTCCAGAAACCAAGCGTCTTCGAATTCCTCACGGTGTTCGACAACCTCGAGCTCGCCTTGACGGGCGACAAATCGTTCTGGAAGGCACTCGTGGCTCACCTGACGCCGGCGCAGCGCGAGCGGATCGACAAAGTGCTCGAAACCACCGGCCTGACCTCCCTGCGCGACATGCAAGCGAAAGCGCTGTCGCACGGCCAGAAGCAATGGCTCGAGATCGGCATGCTGCTGATGCAGGAGCCCGAGCTCCTGCTGGTAGACGAACCGGTTGCGGGAATGACGCCGCACGAGACCGAACGCACAGCCGAACTGCTCGTCTCGCTCGCCGGCGATCACTCCGTGGTCGTCGTCGAGCACGACATGGACTTCGTGCGATCGATTGCCAGGCGCGTCACGGTGCTCCACGAAGGGCGTGTGCTGGCGCAGGGGAGCATGGACGCCGTGCAGAGCGATCCGCGCGTCGTCGACGTCTACCTGGGGACTTGAGCGTGCTCAGCGTCACCGCCCTCAATCAGTTCTACGGCGGCAGCCACACCTTGTGGGACGTCAGCCTCGACGTGCCTGCGGGATCGCGCACGTGCCTGTTGGGCCGCAACGGCATGGGCAAGACCACGCTGCTCAAGTGCATCATGGGACTGCTTCCCGCGGCGTCGGGCGAGATCGCATTCGACGGCAGAGATCTTCGCGCTCAGCCTCCCGAGACACGGGCGCGCCTCGGCATCGGCTACGTGCCGCAAGGCCGCGAGATTTTCCCGCAGCTCACGGTAGAGGAAAACCTGCAGGTGGGCCTCGGCATCCGCCTTCGCCAAGGCTCCGGCGGACGGGTTCGGACCAACGGCGCGCGCACCATTCCGCCGAGGATCTTCGACCTGTTTCCGGTGCTGAAGGCGATGCGACACCGGCGCGGTGGCGATCTTTCCGGCGGCCAGCAACAGCAGCTCGCGATCGGGCGCGCCCTCGTGATCGAGCCGTCGCTGTTGATTCTGGACGAGCCGACCGAAGGTATTCAGCCGAACATCGTGCACGAGATCGGCGACATCATCCTGAAGCTGAACGAGGAGATGGACCTCACGGTATTGCTGGTCGAGCAGAAGTTGCCGTTCGCGCGCCGCGTCGCCAGTGAGTTTCGCATTCTCGAAAAGGGGCGGTGCATTGCCGGCGGCGCCATCGCGATGCTGACCGACGATCTGGTCCACGCCCATCTGACCGTCTGACACAGCGCTCCCCAGAAGACATAATCAGGGACGATCGACGGCAGGCCTCTTCGGGCACAGCCAGGAATCACCTACCATGTGTGCAAAATTTTCGCGGTAATTTTTTCATTCCCGCAGTCATATCGGTAACGAATTCGCAGATTTTAAGGCTTTTCCGCGGATCGATCATGGCACCCGCTTTGCGGGGCGGATTGCCACCCCATCGGTGTGGGTTCTCCTTCGGGCGAACCCTTACGACAGAACCCAACTCATTTGCGTACCGTCATCGCGTTTGTCATAGCTATCTGTCTGTCTGCCGCATTGGCAGAAGCGAGCGTTCGACTCGCCTGGGATGCGAGCCCGGGGTCCAACATCGCGGGTTACCGTGTGTCGTACGGCACAATCTCGCGTCAGTACACCACGACCATCGACGTCGGCAACGCCACGACATTCGACTTTTTCGAACCCAATCCGTTCGTGAAATACTTCCTCGCTGTTCGCTCATATAACACCGCGGGAGCGGTCAGCTCGTACTCGAACGAGATTTCAACGACGCCCGCGATTCCCGTCTTGCGCGTGACGGGCATTTCGTCCAGCCACACTTCTCCTCAGGTCACCGGCACCAGCATCACGTTCTCAGCCATCGCGTCGGGCGGCACGGCACCGGCACAATTCAAATGGTGGATCATGAACGGCCTGTCCGCCCAAATCGGACAGGTATGGTCGACGAGCACTTCCTTTACATGGAGGCCTTCGGCAGCCGGCTCGTACACCATCAGAGTGTGGGCACGCAACGCAGGGAGCACCGCGGATGCACCCGCGAGTTCCGAGGCCGTCTTGGGAATGCCTATCGTTATTCAACCCATCTCGAACGCGGCGCCCACGGTGAGCGCCGGACCCGATCGGGTCGTCACGCAGCCGGCGATCGCCAGTCTCCAGGGCTCGGCGTCCGATGATGGGAAGCCATCACCGCCCGGCGCGATGACCTTGCGCTGGACCCGCTTCAGCGGACCAGGCACCGCGACGTTCTCCGCTCCCACCGCGTCGGTGACGAGCGCCAGCTTCAGCGCGCCTGGAACTTACGTTCTGCAGCTGACCGCGTCGGATAGTGTGCTGAGCAGGACCGACAGCGTGACGGTCACTGTCAATGCGGCAACGACCAACGCGGCGCCCAAAGTGAGCGCCGGGCCCGATCGGGTCATCACACTGCCATCGACCGTCACTCTCCAGGGCTCGGCGTCCGATGATGGGAAGCCATCACCTCCCGGCGCCATGACCTTGCGCTGGGCCCGCGTAAGTGGACCAGGCACCGTGACCTTTTCGACTCCTGCGGCGGCGGTAACGAGCGCCAGTTTCAGCGCGGCTGGAACGTACGCTCTGCAACTGACCGCGTCAGACGGTGCGTCGAGCGTCATCGATTTCGTCGCGGTGACCGTCAAGGCGGCAAGTTAACTGGGCATGTAACGCATTCCGCTCAAAGGCGGGCGGCCGCGAGCTCAGCGCGGCTACGCTTACATTCTGCGCGGCCGAGCGTGTCAGACACGTTGCTGTCCACAGCCGACCTCACGATAGTCTCGATGCGCGAGGCAAGCTCCCGCGCATCGTCCGCGGTCGGCGACTCGATACGTGGCGATGAGATCGGGGCGTGCACCTGCAGCGTCACGCGACCTGGGCATGTCATCAAACGTCCCTTCTGCATGACGTGACGGCTTCCCGACACCGACAACGGAACAATCGTCAACCCGGCTTCCAGCGCCAGCAGGAAGCTGCCAGCTTTGAAACGGTTGACCTGCCCGTCGGCGCTTCTCGTGCCCTCAGGAAAAATAATCAGGGACAGGCGATCGCTCACGAGACGATGCCAGCGCTTCAGAATGCCCGAACGGTCGGGACTCCGGCGATCGACGAGCAGATGTCCCGCGCGGATGAGATGCCAGCCGAGAAACGGAAAGCGCCCGAGCGATTCCTTCGCGATGATGCGCAGCTGGAACGGCAGCGACGCGAAGATGACGGGGATGTCGTAGATGCTCTGATGGTTCGAGATGAACACGTAGGTCTCGCCACGTCTCACCCGCTCGAGCCCCTCCACGCGCACCTCGACGCCCGTCGTGGCCAGAATCAGCCAGGACCACGCGCGCGCGCACCAGTGCGCGGCGTGGCCTTTGCGGTCGATGAACGTCGAAAGAATCGACAGCGTGCCGAGCACGATGGTGTAAACCGAAATGGCTGGTATGAGGAAAAAGACCGTCCGCCACCAATGAAATGGCGGGATGTTCAATTGCCTTGCCGCGCGCGCCGGCCGGCATCGCGATCGATCGGCGTCGGCTGGGCGCTGGCGTCGATAAATCGGCCGAAGATCATCTTGCCCGCGGTCGTCTGCAGCACGCTCGTCACGACGACGTCGATGGTCTTGCCGATCATCGACCGCGCGTTGTCGACGACAACCATCGTGCCGTCGTCCAGATAGGCGACACCCTGGTTATATTCCTTGCCTTCCTTGAGGATAAACACCTTCATCGTTTCGCCAGGGAGCACGACCGGCTTGAGCGAGTTCGCAAGCTCGTTGATGTTGAGCACTTCCACGCCACGCAGCTGCGCGACCTTGTTCAGGTTGAAGTCGTTGGTGACGATCTTGCCCTGGAGCGAGCGAGCCAGCTCGATGAGCTTGAGATCCACTTCCTTGACGTCGGGGAAGTCCGCGTCCGAGATGATGACATCGAGGCCGGCCATCTTCTGGATGCGCTGCAGGATGTCGAGACCGCGACGCCCCCGATTGCGACGCAGCGAATCGGACGAATCGGCGACTTGTTGCAGCTCCTTGAGCACGAACTGCGGAACGACGAGCGTGCCGTCGACGAAACCGGTCTCGCAGATGTCCGCGATACGGCCATCGATGATGACGCTGGTGTCGAGAATTCTGTAACGCCGCTGCTGGGCCTGCGGGCGGAACAACCCCGCGATCCGCTCTGGCTCGAGCCACTCGCCCGACTTCGCGCCGAGCACGAGGCCGATATAGGGCAGCGCCAGAAGAATGAGTGTGTGCAGGAAGACGACGCCCAGGTTGTTCGCATTCGCCCAGAAGTGCGCGTCGCCAATCAACCGGGCGAGCAGAAGACCGACTGTGCCGCCGGTGAGCGCCCCGACGACGTTAGGAAGAGGGGTCTGGCGAAGTCGATCTTCGAGGAAGATGATGAGTCCGGCAATGCCTGCGCCAAACGCGACGTTCAGGAGAGCCCCCGATCCGAGCGGCCGCAGCTCCACCGCGGAGTACGCGATGACCACAACGAACCCAACGCGCGCGAGGATACCCCAATTCATAGGCTCGTCATTGTAGTAGCGCTTGCAAAGCCTCGTCCACTGTCCTCACTCCGACGAGCTCGCAGTTCGCCGGGCGGTCTGATTTGGGGAGATCCGCGTTGGCGAGCGGAACAATACAGCGTTCAAACCCCATGCGCGCCGCCTCCTTCACACGCAGCGCTGGCTGCGGAATCGCGCGCACTTCGCCTCCGAGTCCTACTTCGCCGAACACCGCGGTGCTCGATCCCACAGCGCGATTTCTGACGCTCGACGCCACTGCGGCAACCACGCCAAGATCGGCGGCGGGCTCGTCGATGCTCATCCCGCCAGCAACATTCACATATATGTCGTCGCCGAGCAGATGAAGACCGGCACGCTTCTCCATGACCGCCAGCAGGAGCGACAAACGCTGCTGATCGATGCCGCTCGCCATCCTCCGAGCGTTGCCGAACGTGCTGCTGGTGACGAGCGCCTGCACTTCCACGAGTATCGGCCGCGACCCTTCGATGCAGCACAACACGGCGGATCCAGGCTTCCCGATCGAGCGTTCCGCAAGGAACAGCTGCGACGGGTTGGGGACCTCGCGCAGCCCCGTGCTCGTCATCTCGAAGACGCCGAGCTCGCTCGCCGCGCCGAACCGGTTTTTGAAGGCGCGCACGACGCGATGGGCGTGATGCCGCTCCCCTTCGAAGTACAGGACGGTGTCGACGACGTGCTCCAGCGCCTTGGGACCGGCGAGATTGCCGTCCTTCGTGACGTGGCCGACGAGCACAATCGGAACGCTGCGCCCCTTGGCAGCGAACAACAGATGCGTCGCGACCTCGCGCACCTGGCCGATGCTCCCGGGGGCGGATTGAAAACGCGCCGAGAAGATGGTTTGAATCGAATCGACGATGACGAGCGCGGGCTTGAGCCGCTCGATCTCTTCGAGGATTCTCTCCAGGCAGGTCTCGGCAAGCAGGTACAGGGGCGACCGGTCGACGGACAGCCGCTCGCCGCGCAGCTTGATTTGGTGCTCGGACTCCTCGCCCGAGCTGTACAGAACAGGACCAACGTTGCGCGCCACGTGCGCGGCCACCTGCAGGAGCAGCGTGGATTTTCCGATGCCCGGCTCGCCGCCCAGCAACACGAGCGCACCGGGGACGATGCCTCCACCCAGGACTCGATCGAACTCGTCGATGCCAGAGGGTATCCGCGGCGCGTCGGAGGTCTGTATGTCGCTGTAGAGCTTGGCCGATGCGCCCCCCGACACCATGCCGTAACGATGACTCGCCGCCGCGGGCGCCGCCTGCGGAACGGGCTGTTCTTCTACGAGCGAGTTCCATGCCCCGCAGTCGGGACAGCGGCCGACCCACTTGGGCTGCTGCCCGCCGCATTCCTGGCATACAAAGACGGTCTTCGGGGGTTTCACGTGGGAATAGTACATCGTCAGGTGGTTGGCGGTTGGCGGTTCGTGGCAGGCGGTAACCTGACAGGCAGCGGGTGCAGTGCCGATCTCGCGTAGTCGCCAGTAGCTTGGAGCCGGTGGCTAGTAATTCAGGCTTCGCCCGCCCACGAGTCTCGCTGGAAGAAAAACAATGCCCCGCAGCAGAGCGAGAACGCCGTCGACTGCAATGCCGACGATCCGAAATGGAAGCAGCAAAATCCAGACGAGCGGATAGAGGAGAATCGCCAGTAACGCCAGCGGCCAGCAGAGCACGAGCAGGATGCACCAAAGCAAGAATTTCATCGCACTCCGCTATACGAGGCACGCCCGTGAGAAGTTGCAAAACGGCACATTAGAGGCGATAGGCATGGGCGGCAGCCGTGCGCGGGTCCTGTCGCCGATTTTCCTTTGGTTAGACGGATTACCACGACCACCGGCGTCACCTACTTCGCGCGAGCGATCTCCACGACGACATCCCAATAGAACCTTGTAAAACGTTGCAGCTCGCTTTCAAGAATCCGTTCCTGGTCGCTATGCGCAGCAAAACCTTTCGCCCCGTCCTCTACGTCCGTGGCCGGCCCGACACCGTAGCAATGCACACCTTTCGAACGTACCTGCGCTTTGTCAGAGGCTCCTGTGCTCATGGTCGGCAGCAGGGTAGTCTGGTAGTGCTTCTTCACGGCGGTCTCGATCGCGCGAAACGCATCGGTGTCAAGACGCGTGCCGCCTACCGGACGAGGAGCGCCGTCGCGCTCGGCTAAGCGCACCTCCACAGCCGGATCGTTCACCAGCTGCCGGATAGTCGCCAGAACCTGGTCAGGATCTTCATCTGGCAGGAGCCGCACATCGATTGTCGCCGTCGCCTCCGAAGGGACGACGTTGTAGCGCTGACCTCCGTGAATAATGGTGGGCGAGGCCGATGTGCGGAGCATCGCCACATACGCAGGATTGCGCTCTTGAAAATATTCGATGGCCGCCGCCTGTGTCTGCCGATCTGAAGATAGGAGCGCCCGCAAATGTGTCGCTTCGTTAGATGACGAGATAGTCGCGAGACGCGTGAAGTACTCGCGCGTCGTCTCGTTCAGGCGAATCGGCGCCTCCCAGCGACTGATGGCCGACACCGCGGCGGCAAGCCGTGTCACGGCGTTCGAAGTCCGCGGGACGGACCCATGCGCAGAAGGTCCGCGGGCAACGAGTTCGATGGTTCGCGGAATTTTCTCCAGCACTCCCACGGACGCAAACTTGACCGCGCCGTTCTCTCGACGAACTCCACCTCCTTCCGCGAGACAGTACTCGGCCTCTATTTCGGAGAAGTACTCGTTGACTACGTAGTCGATCCCCACGCGGGTCGTACCCTCTTCGCCGGACTCAACCAGGAGGATCACGTCCCGCTCGAGCGGGACACCGAGCCGCTTCAACGTCAGCATCGCCATCAACGACGCCGCAATACTTGGTTTGTCGTCGAGAGCACCTCGCCCGTAGATGTAGCCACGGTCTCGGATGGCTCCGAACGGTGGAAACGTCCACTTTTTCTCGTCAACAGTCACAACGTCCGAGTGGCCCATCAGAAGAATGGGACGTTTCGCCCCGCTGCCCTTCAAGCGAGCGACGAGGTTTGGTCTTGCCTGCTCCAGGGCAAGGATCCGGACGGGAATGCCTTCCTTCTCGAGCGCACTCTTCAGGTAATCGGTGACGAGGTGCTCATTCCCTGGAGGATTGCTCGTATTCAGCCGAAGCAGCGCTTGAAAGTGTTGCAGGGATTCATCAGCGTATCGCGCAGGGTCGGGATCACGAGCACCCTGGCCGTAGAGGATGGCGCATCCCAGCACGACCATGACGGCAGTACCCGTGGCCACGGCAGTCGCCCTTGCTTTCAAGAGTCGTAACACCGCTGTCCGCATAAGTACTCCCAATACGTCTGTAGAGTAAGGGCCGTCGAACTGACAGAGGGCGACCAGCATATCTCGGCCGACCTGGCGAGGCCGCAGCATAACGCGAAACCCGCCGAATCAGAATTTTCGCAGAGGATTGAACGCATTGGGATTCCGGGAAGAGTGGACTGACATCGTCACGGAACTAGGCTGGTTTGCATACGGGTCCTCCTAGTGAGGGGCACCGAGCAGCAGCCGGTTCTTCGGCGTGATGGCGCCGGGAATCGTCTGCGTCCAGATGCGGTACCCGTGGTTTGCGAGGCGCATTGCCCGGACGATGTCGATTGCGACGGGGCCTTCCACCCAGCCAGACAGCCCGCCCGCATCCCCGGCGTCGACGTTGTGGCAGCACGGCATCACGGCCACCCTGGCACGCGCAGCAGCGGCGCGATCCAGAATCCGATCGGTCAGCGCCCCGCAGGCGTGGCTTGACACGACCACATCAGCAGACAGTATTTCCACGTCGTCCAGATCCGCAGCGACAAACGCGATACGACCTTCGAGCCTCGGCCAGGAGTGCACGAGCACATCGTGAAGCTTCAGGCTCGAAGGCGGCAATGTTTTGTCGACGACGATGGAACCTGGGGAAGAATCGTCGAGCAGCAGCATGACCTGCGCGAGCAGCCCGTGCCCGCCCCCCAGGTCGAGCACGCGTCCACCGCGGAACAGCCGCCGCACGCGGCGGCCCATCTCCCATGCCTCGTACAGCTCTTTCCGCGGCAGACAGCCCGCCCGGCACACCGTGCGGCCGAGGCGATCGAAAAGCGTCTCGTCAGGAAACCGATCGACGTCGTGACGTGTGAGTCGCGAATGCGATGCTGGAGAGAACATCAGTAGATTCGCTCGATTCGCGTGCCGACTCTGCAGAGCACTTCGTAGGGATTGGTGCCGATGGCCGCGGCGATCTCGCGCGCGTCAATGCGATCGTCACCTTGCGCGCCGATGATCACCACTTCATCACCGGTGTCGACGGTCACATCGGAGACATCGACCGTGATCATGTCCATGTTCACGGCCCCCACGATCGGCGCGCGCCTGCCTCGAATGAGCACGGAGCAATTGCCCGCCATGCGGCGATCGAGACCATCGGCGTAACCGGCGGGCACGACGGCGATGCGGCCTGGCTTCGGTACGGTCCAGCGCGCTCCATACCCGACAATTTCACCAGCGCGCACGCCCTTGACTGCAACCACGCGGCTTCGAAGGGACATCACGGGACTGAGCGGAATCGTCGACGCGAGCGGTGGAGGAATGACGCCGTACATCATCAGACCAGGGCGGACGAGGTCGTACCAGACGCGCGAATCGCGAAGAGTCGCGGCGCTGTTCGCGGCGTGCCGCAACCGCGGCGTGACGCCGAGCTTCGGCAGTCGCGAGAGCACCTGTTCGAATCGCTCTCGCTGCGTCTGGAACAGCGGGAAGTCAGGATCGTCGGCGGTCGCAAAATGCGTATAGACCGCGACGATTTCGAGGTTGCGGCTGGCCATCAGTTCGGGCAGCGTCGTCTCGAGGTTGTCGTGCCGCAGCCCGAGGCGGTTCATCCCTGTGTCGATCTTCAAATGACAGCCGAGGCGGACGCCGTGCTTCGCGGCGGCGGCCTGCAGCGATCGCCCGGCGCCGGGAGTGGAGATGGTCGGCGTGAGGTTGTGTTCGAAAATGCCGTCCACGTCGCTGACGCTCAAGCGCTCCGAAAATCAGAATCTCGGCGCTGACGCCGGCCTTGCGCAGGACGATGGCCTCTTCGATGTCGGCGCACGCGAGAATGCGCGCCCCCGCTTTCTGCAGCGCGAGGCCAACCGCCGGCGCGCCGTGACCGTACGCATTGGCCTTGACGACCGCGATGATGCCGGGAGGTCGGCCGACTGACCACCTCCGCCAAGGCTGCGGTGGTCCGCCGTAGCCTCGCGCGAAGGCGGAAGGTCGGCACTACGTACGGCAACTGTCGTAGTGCTCGCCTTTAGGCGAGCGGTTGTTGCTCGCAAGAAACTCTGAAATGGCGCGGAAGTTCGACTGCAGCGCCCCGAGGTCGACGTGGGCGAACGTGCACCGCGCGGACACGTGTTTAGCTCGCGCGGGGCCCCACCCCCGCGCGCGCGCCGTCGCTGACGCTCCAGATCTTGATACGATCGACGACCTGCTCAGTCATCGGCGCTGCTCGAGATTGCCGAATCGCGTTTCCGACTTCATGAACGCGAGCCGGATGTTCCCGGTGGGACCGTTGCGCTGCTTGGCGATGTTGATCTCCGCGATGTTCTCGTCTTCGGGTTTCACGTCGGGATACTGGTCGGGGCGGAACAGCAGCATGACGACATCGGCGTCCTGTTCGAGCGCGCCGGATTCGCGCAGATCGGAGAGCATGGGACGATGATCGGACCGCGACTCAGGCGCGCGGCTGAGCTGCGACAGAATAACGACCGGCACGTTCAATTCCTTCGCCAGCATCTTCAGCGAGCGCGAGATCGCCGCCAGCTCGAGCGTGCGGTTCTCGGAGCGTCCGCGTCCCTGCATGAGCTGGATGTAGTCGATGATGAGCATGTCGAGGCCGTGCTCGGCCATCAGCCGGCGCGACTTGGCGCGCATCTCGAGCACGCCGATGCCCGGCGTGTCGTCGATGAACACCTTCGCCTCGCTCAACGTGCCCAGCGCGTGCGACAGCCGGCCCCAGTCGCTCTCGACGAGAAATCCCGTGCGCAGCCGATGGCTGTCGATGCGCGCCTCGGACGTGAGCATGCGGAGGAACAGCTGCTCCTTCGACATTTCCAGGCTGAAGATGCCGACCGTGCGTCCTGTTTTCGTGCCCGACGTGCTGCGCGATGTTCAGGACGAGCGCGGTCTTGCCGACCGATGGCCGCGCCGCGATGATGACGAGATCGCCCGACTGAAAGCCCGCCGTTAGCTCGTCGAGATCGGTAAACCCCGACGGCACGCCGGTGATGAGCTGCTTGCGCTCGTGCGCGCGCTCGATCGCCGCGAAGCTCGCGTGCGCCAGCTGGCGCATCGACGTGAACCCGGCGCGCACGCGATCCTCGGCAATCGCGAAGATCGCCTGCTCGGCCTCGTCGAGAATGAGGTTCGGCTCCTGCTCTGCCTCGTAGGCGGTCGCAAGAATCTTGTTGGACGCGAAGATGAGATTTCGAAGCGTCGACTTCTCGCGGACGATGCGCGCGTAGTACTCGACGTTGGTGGCATGCGGCAGGCCGTCGACGAGCGCGGAGATGTAGGCCGGGCCGCCCACTTCGTCGAGCTCTCCCGCGCGGGAGAGCTCTTCCTTGAGCGTGACGAAGTCGATGGCGTTGCCGCGCTCGCTCAGCTGGATCATCTTCTCGAAGATCCGGCGGTGCGCGTCGCGGTAGAAATCGCGCGGGTTCAGGACCTCGGCGGCCTGGTTGAACGCGTCGTTGTGGATGAGGACGGCGCCGAGCACGGATCGCTCCGCCTCGAGGTTATGCGGCAGCGTCCGATCGACTGCGACCGCTTCGGCCATCTGCCTAATCCCTCAGCTCTCAGCTCTAAGCCCTCAGCCCTAGGGCTGTCGCCGGCGCCTGTGCTCTTCAGCTCCGCCGGCGCCGACCTCCGGCTTGCCCTCAGCCGCGACCCGAATCGGCAGCTGGACGACGACCGTCGGGTGCAGCTTCACCGGCACCGTCTTCTCGCCCAGCTTCTTGATCGGCTCACGAAGCCCGATCTTCCGCTTGTCGATCTCGAAGCCCTGCTTGGCGAGCGCCTCGGCGATGTCGGCCGACGTCACCGAGCCGTAGAGCGCGCCGGTCTCGCCGACCTTGCGGCTGATGACGACCTGGATGCCGCTCAACCGCGACGCGAGCGTCCTCGGCGGCCGTTCTCTCCACGGCTTCGAGCGCGTCGAACTTCACGCGCTCGCGTGGCGACCTGCTTCAGATTGCCGGGCGTGGCGATGAGCGCCAGCTTGCGCGGCAGCAGAAAGTTGCGCGCGTAGCCGTCGGCGACCTTCACGACTTCGCCGCGCTTCCCGACGTTCTCGACGTGATCTCGAAGAATGACTTCCATTGTACCTCTCTGGCTTGGCTCTGGGCTCTGGACTCTGGCGCTACTGTGCACTGAAAGCCGAGAGCCGACAGCCTAGAAGCCTATTCAGTGACGTAAGGAATCAACGCGAGCTGCCGCGCGCGCTTGATCGCCGTCTGCAGCTTGCGCTGATGCGTCGCGCAGGTGCCCGAGATGCGGCGCGGCAGAATCTTGCCGCGCTCCGGCACGAACGGCCCCAGCAGCTTGACGTCCTTGTAGTTGATGTCGTCGATCTTGTCCGCGCAGAACTTGCAGACCTTCCGGCGCCGGAACAGTGTGCGCTTCTTGTCGTCCTTCTTGTCGCCGTCCGCGTCCGCCGCGGCCTCCCGATGAGATGATGATGAGCGTCCTCGTCCTTCACGCATGACTAAATCCCCTCCTCGACATCGCCGCCAAACCGATCGTCGTCATCGTCGTTGCGCTGCGGGCCTTCGCCGGGCTGCCGCTCGGGCGGCAGGCCGCGGGCCACGCGCCGGCGCTGCGAGTCTTCCTTGCGCAGCGTGCGCGCGCGCTCGATGACGCGGTTCTCCTCGTCCACGCGGACGGTGAGATGGCGAATCACCTGGTCGCTGACGCGCAGGCGGCGATCGATTTCCTTCATCAACTCGCCCGAGCCGGTGATCACTTCGAGGACGTACGTCCCCTCCTTGTGCGGGCCGATCTCGTAGGCAAGCTTCCGCCGGCCCCAGTTCTCGGTCTTGTCGAGGGTGCCGGAGTACCGGCCGGTGATTTCCTCGACCTGCGTGTGCAGATCCGCGATCTGCTGGTCCGTCGCGTCGGATGCCACGACGTAGATGAGCTCGTACTGTCTTGATCTGACTCACTGCTGTCTCCTTCTGGATCTCTTACACCGAGACTCCCGGACTCTTTTCGACTCCATGGACTCTCGCTGCTCGAGAGCCACGCTTCGCGTGGCAAGGAAGACTCAGGCGTTATGCCTGGTCTTCGTCCACTTGCGCCGCGTTGAACCGGTTCATCGCCGCGAGGATGTTTTCCTTCGCGAACAACTCGGCAGCATCGGCTGCCCTCTTCACCGCCGCATCGATCTGGGCCTTCTCGTCGACCGAGAATCGGCCCAGCACGTGATTTTTCAGCTCGCCCGCCTGCCGTCCGACGCCGACGCGCAATCTCGGAAACTCGACCGTGCCCAGCTCCTGGATGATCGACTTCAACCCGTTGTGCCCGCCGGCCGATCCGCTCGTGCGCAGCCGCAACCGCCCCAGCGGCAGGTCCGCATCGTCGACGACGACCAGCACGTCCGACGGCGCGAGCTTGTGGAACGCCGGCGATCTCGCGAACCGCCCAGCCGCTCAGGTTCATGAAGGTCGTCGGCTCGGCCAGCAACACGCCGTCGCCGATCTCCGCGATCTTCGCCGCCCGCGCTTTCCACTTCGCGTGCGATTTTCAGCGTCACGCGATAGCGATGCGCAAGCTCCTCGGCGACCTGAAACCCGACGTTGTGCCGCGTGTGCTCGTACTCGCGGCCGGGATTGCCAAGACCAACGATCAGCTTCATAGCGAGCCTAATCCCCAATCCCTAATCCCCAATCCCTGGGGATTACTTCTTGTCTTTCTTGCCCGCCGCCGCGCAGCAGCCGCTTCGGCGCCTTCCTCGTCCTTCTTGCCCTTCTTGATGACCTCGGGCTCGGCCGGCGCAGCCGCCGCACCAGCCGCCGCCGCTTCCGGCCGGCGCCGGCGCCTCTTCGACCTTCGGGATGATGACGTGCAGCAGCATCGTCTCGGGATCGGTGATCGGCCTTCCACTTCGGGTTGGTCGCGATGTCCTTCACGCGGATGCTCTGGCCGACCATCAGCTCGCTGACGTCCACTTCGATGTTGTTCGGAATGTCGGCCGGCAGGCACTCGATTTCGATCTGGCGGTGGACGATGTCGAGCACGCCGCCCTGCTGCTTGACGCCCTTCGGCTCGCCCTGCGGCACGACGGTCACCTGCACGCGGAGCAGCTTGTCCATCGCGACGCGATAGAAGTCGGCGTGCAGCAGCTCGTGCGTGACCGGGTCGAGCTGATACTCGCGCACCAGCACGCGCGCGTCGCCCGCGCCAGGCACGTTCAGCGCGATCAGCGTGTTCGCGCCCTGCTCGGTGCGCAGAATCTTCGCCAGCACCTTCGGATCGACGGCGATCGGCTTGCCGCCATCCTTGCCGCCATAGACGACGGCGGGAATCCGGCCGCTCGCGCGCAGGCGCCGCGCCTCGTTCTTGCCTCTGCCGTTGCGTTCAACTGCGTCCAGTACTGCTTCCATGATGCGTGTCTGCTTTCTTCTTTAAGTTGTCGCGGGGCCCCACCCCCGCGACCTGTGCCTTCGCGGCCTTCGGCCGCTCGGCTATGCTTGCGACGTCTCGCTGCTTAGTGCGACGCTTCGTCGTCCTAATCCCTAATCCCTAATCCCTAATCCCTGATCTACACAAACAGCGAAGAAACCGACGACTCTCTTCGTGAATGCTCCGTATCGCCTGGCTCAACAGCTTGGCCACCGAGAGCGACACGATCTTGCCGTTCTTGGCGCGATCGCCGTTGAGCGGGATCGTGTTGGTCACGATCAGCTTCTCGATCGGCGCCTTGTCGATGCGCTCGAACGCCGGCCCCGACAACACGCCGTGAACCGCGCACGCGAAGATGCGGCCGGCGCCGTTGTCTTTCAGCGCGTTGGCCGCCTTCACGATCGTGCCGGCCGTGTCGATGATGTCGTCCTGGATGATGCACGTCCGCCCGGCGACGTCGCCGACGACGTTCATCACTTCCGCGGTGCCGTCATCGCTGCGGCGCTTGTCGATGACCGCCAGCTCGCCGCCGAGGCGCTTGGCATACGCGCGCGCGCGCTCGGCGCCGCCGGCATCCGGCGCCACGATCGTCAGGTTCGGAAACGTCATCCGCGCCAGGTGGTCGATGATCACCGGCGCCGCGAACAGGTGATCGACCGGAATATCAAAGAACCCCTGAATCTGCGCCTTGTGCAGATCCATCGTCAGCACGCGATCGACGCCCGACGCGCTCAGGATATTCGCGACGAGCTTCGCGGAAATCGGCACCCGCGGCTTGTCCTTGCGATCCTGCCGCGCGTACCCGTAATACGGAATCACCGCCGTAATCCGCGCCGCTGACGATCGACGAAACGCGTCGATCATGATCAGCATCTCCATGATGTGCTCGTCGACCGGCGCGCACGTCGGCTGGACGATGAACACATCAGTGCCGCGGATGTTCTCGTCGATCTGAAACGAGACTTCCGTGTCGGGAAACCGCCGCAGCCGGCATTGCCCCATCGGCAGCCCGAGATGCTGCGCGATCTCGCGCGCCAGCTCGGGATGGGCGCTCCCCGAGAACAGTTTCAGTTCGCCGTACCCTGCAGGTCTGTCCATGCGTCAGATGTCCATCCCAACGCGAATACCGCGTCTGGGAACCCAGGGGCAGCGGAGAATACTGGCTGGGGCGGGTGGATTCGAACCACCGAATACGGGATCCAAAGTCCCGCGCCTTACCGCTTGGCCACGCCCCAACGAAGCTATCAGCTGTCAGCTGTTAGCTATCAGATCTGATCAAAAGCCCGCCGTAACTCTGAGAGCTGATGGCTGATAGCTGAGAGCTTGCTAGGCATGGCTCGACCACCGCAGCGCAAACGAAGATTGTAGTCGATGGAAGGACTTACGGGCAAGTTCCCGCCTTCGCCGCTAGCGGCTACGGCGGGTAAACCTGCCGAGAAACCGCGCTGTCAGGACCTTCGCACCGTGTCGATGTCACTGCGCGTGCCGCGCGCCTGGCAGCCGACGCCGACGCGAACACGCCGAACACCGTGGAACCGCTCCCCGACATCGCCGCCAGCAGCGCTCCGCGATCGGTCAGCCGCTGCTTCAACTCGGCAATAACCGGATGCCGCGCCGCGACGGGCGCTTCCAGGTCGTTTACGAGGGGCACGTTGGGCAAAAGGGGTCAGGAGGCACTTTTTCCGGAACGCACTGGAGACGCGGCCGACCCCTTTCCCGCGCCTCGTCGAACCACCCATACGCGTCAGGCGTTGCAATCGCCGAACGGCGGAATCGCCAGGACGACCCAATACCGCGGGAGATTCGCGAGCGGATACAGCTCATCGCCGCGGCCCAGCCCCAGCGCGGTGCCCCCGACGAGAAAGAACGGCACGTCCGAGCCCAGCCTCGGACGCGAGCGCGTGGATCCGCTCGTCGCGGCACGCGCAGCTTCCACAGCCGGCGCAGCCCGAGGAGCGCCGCCGCGGCATCGCTGCTGCCGCCGCCGAGGCCCGCCATCATCGGAATCTGCTTTTGCAGCGTGACGAGGGCGCCTCGCGGCTCGCCGGCGCGGCCGGCTGCGTCCCACAGCAACTGCGCGGCCTTCCAGACGAGGTTCGGGCGGTCGGTCGGCACGCCCGGGCATATCGCAACGAATTTCGAACGGCCCACGCCGCGTTTCACATTTCACGCGATCGAACAGATCGATGGCCTGCAGCAGCGTGTGAACGTCGTGGAACCCGTCCGCGCGCACGGCCGTGATGCGCAGAGACAGGTTGATCTTGGCGAACGCGCGGAGTGTTAGAGATGCCATCAGCTACTCCCCGAGCGGGCCCGCCTTGCGAAGGTCTTCGATCGACAACGGCGCGACGCCGTCGGGAATCTTCAGCGCGACGAGCTGGTCACGCGGCAAATCGCCGTTTACCTCCGCCTGGTTGACGGCGAGCGACAGATCCAGATCCTTCCCCCGCAGCACAATCCGCGATGGGCGATCTCCCGCGAACGCGGCGTAGTCGATTTCGAGGCCGCCGTATCGTCCCGCCACGATCCGCCAGACGGTCCCAACGCGCCGCAGATAGGCAGTGCCGCCGGCCGCCATTTCCACCGCGAGCCAGTCATCGCCGAACGCGCGAGCACTCGCGGCTTCGCCCGCCGCCCTGACGCAACCCGCGAGCATGGCGCGAAGGTCGTCGGGCGAGAGCCTGATGCCGACGAGCGCGTTGAGGATCTCCTCGGGTGCGCGCGTCCCGCACGACGCGCCGCTCGCGTGAGAGCAGCAGCGTGCCGCGCGTCGCCGTCAGCGACCAGGATGAACACAGGCGCGCCGAACGGCGCCACGCCTTCGAGCCGCAGCGCTCCGGGCACCAGGCCGGCGAGGACGCGGCCGCGCATCCGCTGCCCGGCGGCGCGTCCCGACAAGCCCAACTCGCCCTGCAATGTCCGGACGCCCTCGCACGCCGTGCGCGACTCCGCATACGCCGGCGCAAAATCCGGCGCGGGAGTACCGGCCCCGCAGGCAGCGACACCCGCGGGGTTCCGCACGCCGACGAACCGATCGTGAAGAGGAGAATCGAAAGGGCGAGCTTACTTTTTTCGGCCAAGTCTCTGGCGTGCCGACTTGATCTTGTCGTCGATCTCCGAGCGGGAGATGGAGTCGCCGTCGCCGTCGAGCGCCCGCTGCCAGGCGGCGATCGCTTCCTCGAGCGAGCCACGCTTGTTGAGGACGTCGCCGAAATGATCCTGAATCACCGACACGCCGGGCAGCTTTCCCGCCGCTTCTCTCAGCGGGGCTTCGGCCTGCTCGAGACGGTTCTGCTTGTAATAGGCCCACCCGAGCGTATCGAGATAGGCGCCGTTGCCCGGATCGATCGCGAGCGCCTGCTGCACGAGCGCCGATCGCATCGTCCAGCTTCTGTCCACGCTCAGCGAGCATGTAGGCAAGTGAATTCAGCGCATCGGGGTTCTTCGGATCGTCGGCGATCATCTGCCGGAACACCGCTTCGGCATCGCCGTACTTCCGCTCGCCCTCGAGCGTCGATGCCAGCGACAGCTTGACCGCCGGCTCTTTCGGAAATTTCGTGACCGCCGCCTGCAGCGTCTTGATGGCGTCGGCGCCCTTGCCGGCTTCCTGCTGCGAGCGCGCGAGCCTGATCTCCACGAGCGGATCGGTCGGCGACAACGTGCGCGCCTGCCTCAGCATCGTAATCGCCTTGTCGAACTGCCGCAGCTTCTCGTACGCGCTCGCGAGATCGAAATAGGTAGCGCGGAACGTATCGCTCGAGAGATCCGCCGCGTCAGCCGCGCCGAGACGTGCCGTCACGATCGGCTCGAGCAGCGCCACGATTTTCTGGTGCTCGTTCTGATCGAGGAAAATCTGCGCGAGCTGGCGCGGTCCGCCGAGCGCGCGCGAATCCAGCGCGATCAGGCGGCGCGCCGTCACTTCCGCCGCCGCGAAATCGCGCGTGCGGCGCTGCGCTTCCGACAGCAGATACAACGCGCGCTGATTCCTCGAGTTGCCCGCCGACCCTTCTTCGAGGACATCGCGGGCACGCTGCGGGTCGCCGACGTTCAGCAGCGCGGTCGCCCACTGCGAGCGCAGCGGCAGACTCTGCGGCCGCTCTTCCACCGCGCCGGCAAAGGCACGCGCGGCGTCGCTCCAGCGGCCGGCGTCCTGGTAGACCTGGCCGAGCGTGCTGAACAGCTCGGGTGCGTCCTGAACGGATTTTTCCAGCAGCGCGATCGCCTCCGCATCGCGATCGGTCGCTTGATACGCTTCGGCGAGCATCGCTACCGCCTCGACCTGATCGGGCTCGTCGTTGACGAAGGGCAGCAGCAACGCGATCGCCTTGTCGAACTGGCTGTCGGCGATGTACAAGCGCCCGAGCATCGTCGGCACGCTGGGATGCGCATTGCGATTGGCTTTCTCGAGGTTCGCAATCGCGCGCTCTGTGTAGGTGCGCCTGTCGGCCGGACGCGTGGCGGGCATTTCGGACATCCGCGCGTACAGGCTGCCCAGAATCCAGTTGGCCTCGGGATTCGACGCGTTTGCCTTGACCGCGCGCTCGCCCGCAGCGACAGCGTCGGCCGGCCGGTTGAGCCGGGCGTAGAGCTCGGCGAGCGCGGCAGGAATTTCCGCGGACGTCGGGTCGAGTTGCTCGGCGCGCTGATACGCAGCGGCCGCGCCGGGGCCGTCGCCCTGGGTCTCGAGCTGGAGGCCCATCATGAACTCGTAGTAAGCGCCGCCAGGCGGCTCCGCCGGCGCCGGTTTCGTCTGCGCGGCAGCAGGGCCCGCGCCGAAGAACAACAGCAGCAGCAAGACAATCGATTTCCGCATCAGACGTTCGATTGTACCCTTTCTGCTATAGTTTTTGGACATCCCACATGGAGGAACGTGTTCATGGCACTCGACGCTGAGCTCCTCGAAATTCTGGCGTGCCCGAACTGCAAAACGCCGGTAATTCTCGTGCACAACGGCACGGGACTGAAATGCAATACCTGCCACCGCGTCTATCCGATCAAGGACGACATCCCCGTCATGCTGATTGACGAGGCCACCGTAGAGAAATAGATCGGCATTTTGAACATTCTCCTCGTCCGGCTCAGACTGATTGGCGATGTCGTCTTCACGACCCCGGCCATCCGAGCCATCCGCCGCCACTACCCGGACGCCCGCATCACCTACATCGTCGAAGAAGAAGCCGCGGCAGTCGTGCGGCACAATCCGCATCTCGACAACGTGATCGTCGCGCGCAGTCCGCACGCGCCGGGCCGGCTGCGCGCCGACATCGCTCTCATCCGAAGGCTGCGGCGCGAACGATACGATCTCGCGATCGACTTTCACGGCGGGCCGCGAAGCTCGCTGCTGACGTGGCTCAGCGGCGCCCGAACGAGAATCGGATACGAAGTCGCCGGGCGAAGCTGGATGTACACGATCCGCGTGCCCCGGCCGAGGACACTCCGACCGCGGCACTCCGTCGTCAGCCAGTGGGACGTGCTGCTGCCGCTCGGCATCGCGCCGCCAGACCAGGAGCTCGACGCGCCGGAGATGCCCGAGGATCCCATCGCGTCCTCGAACGTCGAGCGCCGTCTTGCGGAAGCCGGTGTCGGGCCGGCCATCCTGTAATCGTCGTGCACGTCAGCGCCGGCAATCCGTTCCGGCGCTGGCCCTCCGCGGCCTTCGTCGACCTGGCGTGCCGGCTCGCATCAAAGGATCCGAAGCGCCGTATCATCCTCACGTCCGGCCCCTCCGATGCGGCGGCGGCGACGGCAATCGCCGAAGACGCGCGCGCGCGGCTTGGCACATCGGAACGCCAGGCCATTCTCGAATGCGGCGAGTTCGATCTCGCAGAGCTGAAAGCGCTCATCGCGCGAGCGGCCCTGTACATCGGAGGCGACAGCGGACCTCTGCACATCGCGGGAACCACAGGCGTGCCCGTCGTCGGGTTGTACGGACCGACGCTTCCGGTGCGATCGCAGCCGTTTCGAAGTGCGCGATTCATCAGCGCCGCGGCGGAAGTTTCCGATCTGCCGTGCCGGCCGTGCAATCAGCGCCGGTGCGAGCCCGGCGATTTTCGTTGTCTCACCGGCATCTCGGCCGAGACAGTCGCGGCACTCGCGGAGCGGGCGCTGGACGCGCCGACGCAGTAACCTTAAGCCGCGAGCGGCGCGGGGCATGGGGCCCCCGCAGCGAGCGTCGCGGAGCGTGGTCAGGTCGGCCCAAGCGATAAACATGAAAGCTGAATGGTTTCAGCGCGTCGGTTACTTCAGCCTGCTGGGCTTCGTCTCGGCGCTGCAGTTCTCCATTGCGGCGGCCAACGTGTTTCTCGGGTTGTCCCTGCTCATGTGGCTGATGCAGGCGATTGCCGCGCGCCGCATCGACGTGCCGCGCTTCTTCTACCCGCTCGCCGCGTATGCGGCCCTGACGCTGGTCTCGGCGGCATTCTCGGACGACCCGAACGCGAGCTTCGTAGACTCGAAGCAGCTCGTGCTCTTTCTCGTGGTGCCGATGGTCTACGACATGGCGCGGGGTACGAAGGCGCCGTTCGTGGTGCAGGTGATCATCACCGTCGGGGCGTTGAGCGCGCTGTACGGCATTTTCCAGTTCGGCGTGCTGCAGTTCGACAACCTCGGCCGGCGCCCGCAAGGGTCGCTCGGTCACTACATGACGTACTCGGGCGTGCTGATGCTGGTCACGTGCGCCGCCGCCGCGCGCATTCTGTTCACGCGCGAGCGTATCTGGCCCTCGCTCATGATGCCGGCGCTGCTCGTGATCCTCGGCCTCACGTTCACGCGCAGCGCGCTGGTCGGGGCCTGCGCGGGCATGGCGTTTCTGCTGCTGCTGAAGGATTTGCGCCTGATGGCCGTGATGCCCGTGCTGGCGGCACTCTTCTTCGTGCTCGCGCCGCCGCAGGTGAGCAACCGCTTCATGTCGATGTTCGACGCGCGCGATCCGACGCGCGTCGATCGCATGACGATGCTGCGAGTGGGGAGCGCGCATGGTGAAAGCTCACCCGCTGGCTGGCGTGGGCCCGACGCGTGTCGGGCCGCGTTATCGCGAGTTTCTGGACGCGAACGAGCCCGACCACGTGAATCCTCACCTGCACAACGTCCCGATGCAGATTGCCGCCGAGCGCGGCCTGCCCGCCCTCGCGGCGTGGCTCTGCACGATCGCGATCCTCGCGCTCGACATGGTGCGGCGGCTCAAAGATGCCCGAGACTCGCTTTCTCGCCGCAACCGCCCTCGGCTGCATCGTCGCCATGTTCGCCGCCGGCCTGGCCGAGTACAACTTCGGCGACTCGGAGTTCCTCATGCTGTTTCTCGTATTCATGACGCTGCCCTACGCCGCCAAGCCGGAGGGGGTCTGACCCTCTTTTTACGTTTTGCGTAAGCGCCAGCTTCTCGCACTGCTCTTTGCCGCGTTGACGGTCGCCGCTCGCCTCCCCTTTCTGATTTCCGGGAAAATTCCGTTCGATTCGGATGAGGCGGTTGAAGGCCTGATGGCACGGCATGTTTGAATGGCGAACTGCCGGCGTTCTTCTGGGGGCAAGCATTCAAAGGCGTGCCCGAGGTGTACCTGTCAGCGGGGGCATTCGCGCTCCTTGGCTCCAGCGTTGCCGTGCTCAAAGCCGTGACGCTCGCGCTGTTCGCGGCATACGTCGGAGCGAACTTCGTCCTGCTCGACAAGATCGCGTCGAGGTGGGTGGCCGCGGCCGCTTCGTCGCTGCTGATTGCGGCGCCGCCGGCGCTCATATTCTGGAGCCTCGACGCGAGCGCCGAATACGTGGTGATCATGCTGCTCGGCACGACACTGCTTCTGCTCACCTGCGCCGGCAGTGCAGAGGGCCAGAGAGCAGAGGGCAAGAGCAAAGCGCTCGGCTGCTTGCGATCGGGCTCGTCACCGGGCTTGGCTTGTGGGTTCACCAGCTGTTCGTGGTTTATCTGATTCCGCTGGGAGTGATCGTTCTCGCGTGCAAAATGAGTGGTGGAAGCGCCGCCGGCGAGCGACAGCTGAACCGTTTCGTGCTCGGGCTCGGAGCGATCGCGCGCCATCTATTTCGTCCTCGGCATCGTCGCGTTTCTGACCGGCGGCTTCGTGTTGCAGATCGGATCGGTCCCGATCAGCGCAACGGCGCCGCAGAAGATGGCGCGCATCGCGCTGGGAATCCTCGCCCTGGCTGCCATCGTCCATCTGGCCACGACGGCGACGGCGCGCCGCGCGCACGGTGCGCCGGTATTGGATCGCCGCCGCCGGATTTCTCGTCGGCTATTCGCCCGTCCTGCTCTATTCAGCGCTGGTGGAACCGGCTCGATCGCCGGCGCGGGTCGCGACTCTGCAGCACCTGATCGCCGCGGCGCCCGATATTCTCGGAAACATCGTCCCGATTCTCGCGGGCTTCAAGATCGCGACGACCGAGCGGCTTCCGTTGCCTGTCGTAGCCGCTCATCCCCGGCGCCGCCGCGCTCGCTGCGTATCTGTGGATCTCGCGGCGCACGCTCGCTGTCAATTTCTTTGCCCTGTTCGTGGTTTTTTTCCCGTTGCTGTTCCTCGCGAGCGGCGCGTATCTCGATACGCAGTCCTATCGCTATTTCGTTCCGTGGTACGCGGGCCTGTCGGTTGCGTGGGCGGTCGGAAGCTATGCGTTGGCAGGCGCCGTGCGCCTAAAGCCGGAGACGGCGCACTATCGCCCGGCGATTGCTTCAGCGATTGTGGCGGCGATCGTCGGCGTTCATGTCTGGCAGCAGGTAATCTGGTACCGCAAACTGCAGCCCGATACGCAGTCGCTCGCAACGATCGACTGCCTGAGGCGGAACGGAATCCGCGGCGGGTACGCGGAATATTGGACTGCGTACAAGCTCACGTTCCTTGCACAAGAGAGCATCGTGGTCGCCCCGACAGACGGAATCGACCGATACCCGAAGTACACAGAGTACGTGCGCGCCCTCCCTGATGAAGCGCGCATGGATGACGCTGCGCGATGCAACTCGAGATTTCTGCGGTCGAGATCTATAGATTTTTAAATATACGCGTCAGTGCCTGAAGTGACGCCGACCCGTAAATACCATCGCCAATCCGTGCTCGTCTGCCGCCGCAATCACTTCCCCGTCGCGCAGTGACCCGCCTGGTTGAATGACCGCCGTCGCGCCGGCTTTCGCCAGCGCGTCCAAACCGTCCCGGAACGGAAAAAACGCATCGGACGCCGCGACGGATCCGGCAAGCGGATTTTTTCCCTCTGCGCTCATCGCCTTCATCACCGCGACCTGCACGGCGTCGACGCGGCTCATCTGCCCGGCGCCAATCGCGAGCGTGCGTGTCGCATCTGTGAAAATGACGGCGTTGGATTTGACATGTGCGCAGACGCGCCACGCAAAACGGAGCGCGCACCATTCCAATTCGGTCGGAGCGCGCTTCGTCGCAACCTTCAAGCCGGCGGCTGCGAAATTCGCCGCAGCTCCAGGGCGATCGGGCTTCGCCGACCTCGTCGCGCTGCTGCACCAGCATCGCCCCGAGAATCGATCGCACCTCGCGCCGGTTGGCCACACCGATATCGGCCTTCAGATCCGCCACCACCACGCGCAGTTGGGCTTGCCCGCCAGAATCGGACGCGCCTCGGCGTCTACACCCGGCGCAATCACCGCTTCGATGAAGGTCGTGACGAGCGCCCGCGCCGCGGCAGCGTCGATGGGGCGGTTGAGGCCGATGATGCCGCCGAATGCCGCAAGCGGATCGGCTTCGCGCGCGCGGACATATGCTTCCTCAATCGACGGGCCGATTGCCGCGCCGCATGGATTCGTGTGCTTGATGACCGCCGCGGCGGGCTCGGTGAATTCGAGGGCAATCCGGGCCGCGGAATCGAGATCGAGCAGGTTAGTGAACGACAGTTCCTTCCCCTGCAGCACCGTAGACGAGCCCAGGCCCGTACTGCCATCGACCGCGTACCACGCCGCGGGCTGATGCGGGTTCTCTCCGTATCGCAGCTCTTTGATCTTCCGCAGCGTCAGTAATAGCTCCGCCGGCGTCACCGGCGGCTCGCCCTGCGCGCGTGACGACGTCCCCTTCTGCGGCCTCAAACCCATCCAGCGTCCCGGCAATCGCCGTGTCGTAGGCAGCCGTGTGCGCAAACGCCTTCTTTGCGAGCTCGAAGCGGAACGCGGCCGACGGACCGCCGGGCTGCTCGAGCCCGGCGACGACGCGCGGATAGTCAGCGGGGTCGACTACGACGAGCACGTCCTGGAAGTTTTTTGCGGCCGACCGGACCATGCTGGGGCCGCCGATGTCGATCTCCTCGATCAAGTGGCTGAACGCGATGCCGGGTTTGGCCGCTGTCTGTACGAACGGATATAGATTCACGACGACGATGTCGATCGGGGTGATGCCGTGCTCCCCAAGGGTAGCCATGTCGCCGGGACGACCGCGCCGGGCGAGGATGCCGCCGTGGACAGCCGGGTGCAGCGTCTTGACGCGGCCGTCCATGATTTCGGGAAAGCCCGTGACCGCTGAGATGCCGGTGACCGGTATACCGGCGGTCTCGAGGGCGCGCGCGGTGCCGCCGGTCGACACGAGCTCGTACCCGCGGGCGGCCAAGGCCTGGGCGAAAGGGAGCAGGCCGGTCTTGTCGGAGACGCTGATGAGGGCTCTAGGCATTCGTCGGATGTCCCACGGAGTTGACGGGAACGTTACAAGTCATTATTATTTCCGCGGCGCTGGCGAGGATAGCGCCGTCAACGGAAGGCCGCACCGTTGCGGTCTTTTTTTTTGAGTTCGCGGTACTCGCGCCGCACGTAAGTAAGGAAGAGTAAAGATGCGTATCACAGGCAAGGTCAAGTGGTTCAACAACGCCAAGGGTTATGGGTTCATCGAACGCGAGGGCGGCAGCGACGTCTTCGTGCACTACTCCGCCATTCAGGGCGCCGGCTTCCGGTCTCTGGAAGAGGGGCAGGCCGTCGAGTTCGAAATCGTTGACGGACCCAAGGGACCACAGGCCGGTAACGTCACCAAGGCCTAACCCGCAATTCCGCCTCCGGCTTGGGGTCTGACCCCAGCCGGAGGGCGACCTTGCTTTTACTTCTCCCCCTTCAAACCCCTCGCCGTAAAGTTCAGCTTTCCATCCTTCAGCGACACGCGAAACGCGACTTCGGGCGCGCCGTCTTTCTTCAGCTTCGATACCTGCGCCTTCACCAGCTCGGTGAATTTGTGGAACGGGATGTTCTGCTCGCCCCGCTGCTCCCGCGCATCGCGCAGCGTGTCGTACAGCTCGCTGGAGCTTGTCCATTTCCTTGACCGGATCCTTGAACGACGCGGCAAAGAGCACCTTGTCTTCGAGCCTTCGCCGGCGCTTTCTTGGGTCTCAGCGGGTGTGCGTTGCGCGAACGGCCCCGGTCGTCCTTCTTCGCGAGCGCGCAGGCCGCGATCCCACAGATCGATGAACGCCGAAAACCGGGATTGGAGTGTGGTAAAGCGAAAGCGATCGCCGTAGTTCTGGATGACGCCGCGATCGAGACGCTTGATCGTCGCCTCGACGCGGTGGCGCGTTTCCCACGGCGGCCGCGGGAGCCGTCCGGAGAAATACATGTTGTATTCCCCTTCCAGCTTCCGGAGATCGCTTTCCGGGATCTGCAGTTCTCGTTGAAGCTCGTTTGTCGGCCACTTTTGCTATCAGTTGTCAGCTATCAGCACTCATCAGCCGACAGCTACTGAGCTGACCGCTGAACGCTGAGAGCTACCGTGGTATCAAAAACCAAATCAGCGGCAGCCAAAGCTCGCGAGCGTAGGGCACCGGACGATCGTCGATGAGCACGTCGCACGCGTCGAAGCGGCCGACGAGCTCGAACAGATCGCGCAGCTTGGTCGCATCGGCAGGCCAGAATCGCGCACGATGCCGGAACGAGGAGCCGGTTCCGGTCTCTCGGTATTCTGCCGATGCTTTGGCCATCTCGACAGCACGTGCGTAATCTGGCGATTCGAACACCGGGAAGACCAGCGTGACCGAGAACGGTCTCTGCGGCGCCCCAAAGAGCTCCGCATGCAGGTCGGGATCGAGCGACGCAATCTCGTCGTCACTGAGCTGCTCGGGCAGCTCGACGTACGGCCAGAAGCGTTCGCGCGGGCGATACTGCGGCGGATTCGAGGCTGATAACAACGGCTCGTTTTTCGATTCGGTGGACATTACAGGAGGCGGTCAAATGGTATCTCGTTTTCATGTCTCACCGCAAAGGCGCTGCGACGTTCTCCGCGTCACTGCGGTGGGGCTTAGAATGAACACATGCGCTATCTCGTGACAGCGCGCGTGAAACCTGGACAGGAGCAGGCGCTGGCCGCGGCCATCGAAGACGGCACGCTGGGCGCCGGCTCGATCGCCGGCGGCGAGTACGCGCGCAACATGGAGTGCGCGCGGCGACTCCGGGACGGCTCCGTCAAGTGGATCGAGGTCTGCTACTGCGGAACGCCGCTGGAGGAAGAGCGGCCGTACTGGGAGGAATATTTCGATCTCATCAAAGTCCAGGACGCCCACGCGCGCGCCCGCTGCAAGGATCTCAACGGCGAAGAGGCCTGGGCGTGCTCCGACTGCGACTGCACGGACAAGCTGGAACAGCGGCTCACCACGTGGGGACCGCTCTTTCTCGATACGATCTGAGCTTGGTATCTCACCGCTACGACGCCACGGCGCTGGGAACCGTTTTTCAAGAAAAAATTCGTTGCGTCGCCGCGTCGTGGCGGTGAGACGACTCAAAGGATCGTCGAAATGGATTCGAGCGCGAGCTCCAGGACGCGCGCGGGCAGCAGACCGAGATAAAACGTCGCCGCCGTCGGCACCGCGAGCGCGAAGATCGACGCGGCGGACGGAGACGTCACCGGCGCGCTCGACGGCTGGTCGGACATGTACATCATCACCACGACGCGAAGGTAGAAGAACACGGATACCACGCTCGAGAGCACGCCGATGATGGCCAGGCCGTAGTCACCCGCGCTGACTGCGGCGCTGAACAGGTACCACTTCCCGATGAACCCGGCGGTCGGAGGAAAGCCGCCAAGCGACAACAGGAAAATCGTCAGCAGAAACGCCAACAGCGGCTGACGCGTTCCGAGCCCGGCGTAGTCGCTGAACTGGTCGTTGGTCGCGTCGCGCGAAGCGACCAGCGCGGTGATGCCGAATGCGCCCACGCTCGTGAGCGCGTACGTGAGCAGGTAGAACAGGATGGCGCCCTTGCCCATGTCGTTGCCGGCAGCCATGGCCATCAGCAAATAGCCGGCGTGCGCGATGCTCGAGTACGCGAGCATCCGTCGCACGTTACGCTGCACGACGCCGGCGACCGCGCCAAGAATCATCGAGGCAGCCGACAGTATCCAGATGACGGGTTCCCACTGCGGCTGCAATCCGCCGAACGCCGACATGAACACGCGAACGAACGCCGCGAATGCCGCGGCCTTTACGCCCGCAGACATGAACGCCGTGACGACCGCCGGGGCGCCCTCGTACGCGTCCGGCGTCCACATGTGGAACGGCACGGCGGACACCTTGAACGCAAATCCGACCAGCAACAGCCCCATCGCGATGTAGCTCAGCACCTCGTTGCTGGCGGTGAGACCCGACATCACCACGACGATTTCGTCGAGCTTCGTGGTACCGGCGATGCCGTACGTGAAGGCGATGCCGTAGAGAAAGAACGCGCTGGAGAAACCGCCGAGGAGAAAGTACTTGAATGCGGCTTCCGCGCCGGCTTTCGACTCGCGCCGAATGCCCGTGAGGATGTAAACCGACAAGGACAGGATCTCGAGCGCGATGAAAATCACGAGCAGATCGGTGGCTGTCGCCATCAGCATCATGCCGCCGATCGCGAAGAGGGTCAGCGCGTAATACTCTCCCTCGTTGATCCCGTCACGCTCCACGACCTGCGAAGACAGCGCGACCGTCAGGATGCCCACGAGGGCCACCACCAGCGTCACGAACAGGCCGAAATTATCCGCCGACACAACGCCGAAGCTGATGGCGCCGCGGCCCCAGAGCAGCACTCCGGTGACGGCGGACGTCAGCAGCACGCCAATCGCGATGCCTTCCATCGGCATGCGCTCGCCCCGCGAGCGAAACGCTTCGGCCAGCATCGTCAGGATGCCGCCGAACCACACGCAGACGAGCGGCACGACGGCCAGGTATTCGCTCATCGCTCGTCACCTGGGGACTGGTGATTGGGGATTCGGGATTGGTTCAGCGACGCGGGAACAGGTCGCACATCTGAGCTAATCCCAAATCCCAAACCGCCAATCCCTCCGGGGTTCTGCACCGTCTGTCCCTGGTTCCGCCGGACCTGGTCCACGAGGCGCGCCACTGCAGGCTCCATCGGTTTGAGGAACACCATCGGAAACATCCCCATGACGATCGTCATCGCGACCGCGGGCCACAGCGTGAAGCGCTCGCGAGCGCTCAGATCGGGCAGCGTCGCGTTCTCCTCACTCGTCACGGGTCCGTAGTTGACCCGCTGGAACATCCACAGCATGTAGACCGCCGAGAGGAGCACGCCGGTCGCGGCAAACGCCGCAAGCCGCGGGTTCCACCGGAAGGCGCCCACGAGAATCAGCAGCTCGCCGACAAACCCGTTCAGACCAGGCAGCCCGATCGACGCCAGCGTGACGACGAGGAACGCTGAAGACAACTGGGGCAGGATCTTCTTGAGGCCGCCGAATTCCGAAATCAACCGCGTATGCCGGCGATCCGAGAGCATCCCGACAATCAGGAACAGCGCGCCCGTGCTGACGCCGTGCGCCAGCATCTGGTACACCGCTCCCTGCACGCCCTGCACGTTCATGGCGGAAATGCCCAGCGCGACAAATCCGAGATGGCTGACGCTCGAATAGGCGACGAGCTTCTTCAGATCGGGTTGCACCATCGCCACGAGTGCCCCGTAAATGATCCCGATCACTGCCGCAATCCCGAGGTACGGCGCAAAGTACAGCGCCGCATCCGGAAAGAGAGGAAAGGCGAACCGCACGAGTCCGTACGTGCCCATTTTCAGCAGCACGCCCGCCAGAATGACCGAGCCCGCCGTCGGCGCCTCCACGTGCGCGTCGGGCAGCCACGTGTGAAATGGGAACACGGGCACTTTGATCGCGAATGCCACTGCAAATGCGAGGAAGCCCCAGAACTGCAGCGGCCCCGGAATCTGCAGCGCGTACAACTTCAGCAGGTCGAAGCTCGGAAGCCCAGTCGCAACGCCGTGGTAATAGCCGAGCGCCAGGATGGCGACGAGCATGAGCACGCTGCCGGCCATCGTGTAGAGCATGAATTTGATGGCGGCGTATACGCGATTGTCGTATCCCCAGATCCCAATCAGGAAATACATCGGGATGAGCATCGCGTCCCAGAACACGTAGAACAGGAAAAGGTCGAGCGCGATGAACACGCCAATCATCGCTGCCTCGAGCGCGAGCACGAACATCGCGAATGCCTTCACGCGGCTGTGAATCGATTCCCACGAGGACAGCAGCGCGAGCGGGGTCAGGAATCCAGTCAGCACGATCAGGAACAGGCTGATGCCGTCGACGCCGACGAAGTAGTCGATGCCAAACGACGGGATCCAGGCGTGGCGCTCGACGAACTGAAAATCCGCCGACGAGGCGTCGAACCGCGACCACAACAGCAGCGTGCCCGCAAACACAGCGAGCGACGCCACGAGCGCCACGCGTTGAATGAGCGCTTCGCGCTCGCGCGAGATCAAAGCGATGGCACCCGCGCCGGCGAGCGGAACGAGCACGAGAGAGGTCAGCAGGGGAAACATCAGCTCCACAGGTAATAACCGACAATCATCACGGCGCCAAAGAGCACCGACACGGCGTACATCCGCAGCGATCCCGTTTGAACCTGCCGGAGCAACCCGCCGCTTTCAGCGACGATCTGCCCCATCCCGTTGACGGCGCCATCGATCACCCTGGCATCGGCTTTCCACAGCACATGCTCCGAAAGCGACGTGATCGGCTGCACCACGACGGCGTCGTAGAGCTCGTCGATATACCCCTTGTTGACGAGGAAGCGATACACGCCGGGGAATCGTGCGGCCATCGCATCCGGAATCGTCGGCCGCTTCAAGTACAGGAACGCCGCAACGCCGATGCCGCCGATCGCGATGAGTGACGACACGAGCATCAGCGCCATCTCGAGGCTGTGACTGGCATGTTCGGCCGCGCCGTGCATCCCTTCCGCAGCCGGAACGTGCAAGCTCGGCTCGAGGAAGTGCTCCAGAAATGCTGAACCGCCGAGGGCCGCCGGCACATTCAGATAGCCGGCGAGCACCGAGCCGATCGCCAGGACGATGAGCGGCAGCGCCATCGCGCGCGGCGCATCGTGGAGATGCGTGTGGGGCACCTGCGTAGTCGCGTCCGAGCCGACGTGAAGGTCGGCATTACGAATGCGCGAATGCGCCCCGCGCGCAACAGCCTCGGCGTCGGTTCTTCGCTCGCCATGAAACGCGAGGAAGACCAGGCGGAACATGTAAAAGGCCGTCATCAGCGAGGTGATCGCGCCGACAGCCCACAACAACGTGTGGCCGCCCGCGAACGTGCGATAGAGAATTTCGTCCTTGCTGAAGAACCCGGCGAGCCCCGGCACGCCGGCTATGGCGAGCGCGCCCACGAGGAACGTCCAGTAGGTGATCGGCAGCTCTTTCTTCAACCCGCCCATGTGGCGGAGATCCTGCTCCCCGGCGAGAGCGTGAATCACCGCACCCGATCCCAGGAACAGGAGTGCCTTGAAAAAGGCGTGGGTAAACAGATGAAAGATCCCGGCCGCGTAGGCGCCGGCGCCCATCGCCATGAACATATAGCCGAGCTGCGACACGGTCGAGTACGCCAGCACGCGCTTGATGTCGTTCTGCACCATGCCGATGGCGCCGGCCCAGAGCGCGGTCGCCGTGCCGACGACAGCGACGATCGTCAGCACCTCGGGCGCATGCGCGAAGATCACGGCGTTGCGGCCGATCAAGTACACGCCCGCGGTCACCATGGTCGCGGCGTGAATAAGAGCCGAGACCGGCGTCGGACCTTCCATCGCGTCCGGCAGCCAGACGTAGAGCGGAATCTGCGCGGACTTCCCCGTCGCGCCAATGAACAGCAACAGCGCGATGGCAGAGACGACGCCGAACGTTTCCTCAGGTCGAAACCCCGCAACCAGACCGTTCAGCTCTTTGAAGTTGACCGATCCGAACTGCGTGAAGGCGAGCAGTACGCCCAGGATGAACGCGACGTCTCCGATGCGATTGACGATAAAGGCCTTTTTGCCGGCGTCCGCAGCGAAGCGGTTCTTGTACCAGAAGCCGATGAGCAGGTACGAGCAGAGCCCGACACCCTCCCAGCCGACGAACAGCACGAAAAAATTTTCGCCCAGCACGAGGAGCAGCATGAAGGCAGCGAAGAGATTCAGGTATGCGAAATAGCGCGCGTACTCGTGCGGCTCCTCCTCGATCATGTACGCCGTCGAATAGAGGTGAATGAGGAACCCGATTCCCGTGACAACCAGGATCATCACCGCGGACAACGGATCGAGCCGCAGTCCCAGCGGCACCTGGAAGTCGGCCGAACCGATCCACGTGAAGACCGTCTCGGTCAGCTCTCGCTCTTCAGCCGGCAGCGACACCAGCGCGCGCACGGATATCACCGAGGCGAGGAACGCGACGAACATCGCACCGGAGGCCACCGCACCGACCGCTTGTTTCGGCAGCCGGCGCGCGCCGAAGTTATTGACGAGGAAACCGAGGAACGGAAGGAGCGGAATCCAGAGAAGCATCGGCGGCTACCCTCGCAACTGCCTGAACGCGTCCGGATTGAGCGTCTCGACGTGCCTGAAGAGCGCAATCACGAGGCCGAGGCCGACAGCCGCTTCGGCTGCGGCCACGGTGATGACGAAGAACACGATGATCTGCCCGTCGGACGATCCGAGAAAACGGCCGAAGGCGATGAACGTGAGGTTGACCGCGTTGAGCATCACCTCGATCGACAACAGGACGGTAATCACGTTGCGCCGGAGCAGCACGCCAGCGGTCCCGATGGTGAACAGGACGGCCGACAGGATCAGGTAATGATTGAGCTCAGCCATTGCGATCGTGGAGAGATTCGGGACCAGGGACTCGGGATTCGGAACGACTCTCTCTGGACAGGGGCCTGCCGGCAAGCGTTATCGCTCCCACCATCGCCACGAGGATAAGGATCGACGTTGCCTCGAACGCGAACCCGTACTCCTGGAAAATCCGCTGACCGATCTGCGGCACGGAAAAGGGCGGCGTATCGACGGCGCGACTCATGGCGAGCGTCCGCGATCGCGTGAGCGCCCACGCGAGCTCGGCAGCGAAGGCCAGCGCGAGCAGGCCGCCGATTGCACGGGTCGCGCCGGATTCCAGCATGCTCGACCGAACAATCGCTTCGCGCGGCGCGTTCAGCAGCATGACGACAAACAGGAAGAGCACCATGATTGCGCCGGCGTACACGATGATCTGAATCACCGCGACGAACGGCGCGTCGAGCAGGACGTACAAACCCGCCAGTCCGATGAACGATCCGATCAGCAGGATCACGCTGTGGACGGGATTCGACTGCACGACGACCAGCAGCGTCGTTCCCACGGCGATGGCCGCGAAGACGTAGAACAGAATCAGGTTAAAGCCCAAAGTACAGCACCCCGGCAGCGGTCACGAGCAGGTTGATGACCGAGAGCGGTAACAGGAACTTCCAGCCGAACGCCATCAGCTGATCGTAGCGATAGCGCGGCAGCGTCCACCGCATCCACACGTAGAAGAAGAGAAGGAAACCGACCTTTGCCAGAAACCAGATCCACCCCAGCCAGTCCGGCAGAATCGGACCGTTCCACCCGCCCAGGTACAGGCTTGTCGCGATTGCCGACACCGTCACCATGTTGATGTACTCCGCCAGGAAAAACATGGCGAAGCTCATGCTGCTGTACTCAGTGTGATACCCGGCGACGAGCTCCTGCTCCGCTTCGGGAAAATCAAAGGGCGCCCGGTTTGTCTCGGCGACGCCGGCCGTCATGAAGATAAAGAAGCCGATCGGCTGGATCCAGACGAACCATCGCGACACATCCAGCAACCCGCCGGACTGCGCTTCAACGATGCCGCGGATGGACATCGTGCCGGCGAGGACGAGCACGGCGGCGAGCGCCATGCCGTATGACAGCTCGTAGCTGATCATCTGCGCCGACGATCGGAGCGCGCCGAGCAGCGAGTACTTGCTGTTGGAGCTCCAGCCCGCGAGGACGATGCCGTAGACGCCCATCGACGTGACCGCGAACACCCACAGGATCGCGACGTTGACGTCGGCGACCTGCAGCGGCACCGGCTGATCGAGCAGACCGAAGAAGGTCGTCTCGGCGCCGAACGGCACGACAGCGAACGCCGTAAACGCCGTGGCCGCGGAAATGATCGGCGCGAGCGCGAAGAGGATCGGATCCGCGGCCTTTGGCCGCACGTCTTCCTTCATCGCCAACTTGATGATGTCGGCCAGCGGCTGAAGCAGGCCGTACGGGCCAACCAGCGTCGGCCCCATCCGTTGCTGGATTCTTGCGGCCACCTTGCGCTCCATGTAGACCATGCCCGCAGCGGAGCTGAGCAGCATGATGAACACGAACAGCAGGATGCCGAGTTGAGCGATGGCGACTGGCGTTAAAAAGTCCAAAGTCTAAAGTCCAAAGTCGAGAGTCTAGTGCGACCCGACCGGCGCGGCGTGGCGACGGCGCCAGGGGGCGGGAACGGTACAGCGCCCTTCCCGAATGTGATCCTCGTATTCGGCCCTGAAATTCTTCAGCGTCGTCAGGGCCGGCGTCGCCGCGGCATCGCCGAACGCGCACAATGTCTTCCCGGCAATCAGACCGGCGACGTTCTCGAGCAGGCCGAGGTCCTTCATCTCCCCTTCGCCCCGCTCGATTTTCTCGAGAATGTTCAGCACCCACTGCGTGCCCTCTCGGCACGGCGTGCACTTACCGCACGATTCGTGACGGTAAAACCGCAGCAGGTTTTCGGCGAGCCACACCATGCACGTGGTGTCGTCGAGCACGATCACGCCGGCTGAGCCCAGCAGCGATCCGGCTTTCGCCACACCGTCGAAGCTCGCTTCGATGTCGAGCTGATGCGGCAGCAGAATGGGCACCGACGAGCCACCTGGAATCACCGCTTTCAGCTCCCGGCCGTCCCGGACACCGCCGGCATAGTCGTAAATCAGCTGGCGGAGCGTCACCTTCATCGACGCCTCGTAAACGCCCGGCTTCTGCACGTGGCCGCTGATGCAATACAGCTTGGGACCGCCGTTCTTCTCAGGCCCGAGCGCCGCATACCACTCGGCGCCGTTTCGCATGATCGACGGGACGTTGCACAGCGTCTCGACGTTGTTCACTGCGGTTGGCGAGCCGTACAGGCCCGCGATCGCAGGAAACGGCGGCTTCAGCCGCGGCTGCGCGCGCTTGCCTTCAAGTGATTCGAGGAGCGCCGTCTCCTCGCCGGCCTCGTACGCGCCGGCGCCGCGATGGATGAAGATGTCGCAGTCCCACCCGAGCCCCATGACGTTCTTGCCGACATAGCCGTTCTTGTATGCCGCCTCGAGCTGCTGCTCGAGCACCTGCTGCACGTGCAGAAACTCGCCGCGAATGTAGATGTAGGCAACCTTCGCGCCGATCGCATGGCACGCGATCAGGCATCCCTCGAACAGCAGATGCGGATTGCGCTCCATCAGCAGATGATCTTTGAACGTGCCGGGCTCGCTCTCGTCGGCGTTGCAGACGATATATTTCGGCTTCGGCGTGTCCTTGACGACGAACTTCCATTTCATCCCGGCGGGAAATCCAGCACCGCCGCGTCCTTTCAGGCCGGAAGCCGTCACGATCTCGATGATCTGCTCGGGCTTCATCGCGAGCGCCTTGCGCAGTCCTTCGTAGCCTTCGTGCCTCAGGTAGAAATCGAGCGTGTAGGCGAAGGGTTCCCCGACGAATCTGGTCAGTATCGGTTCCACGTTCAAGGTTCCTGGTTCCGGGTTCCGGTTCCACGTTCCGGGTTGGCGCGATCCGGCGCCTGGTGATGGCAGCCGGTCAGCGCGTCTTCGCCGCGAGCGCGTAAATCGTCCACGAGTTTCTTCGCGGCGTCCGGCTGCAGGCACTCGTGCCAACTGTCGTTCACCATCACGAGCGGCGCGCGATCGCACGCGCCGAGGCACTCGACCTCCATCAGCGTAAACATGCCTGACGGATCGGTGCCGTTCGGTTCGATACCGATGGCGGTCATCAGCTCTTCGGTCACCCGTTCGGCGCCGCGCAGCGCGCACGGTAACGTCCGGCACACCTGCACGACGAAGGTACCCATTGGCCGCGTATAAAACATCGTGTAGAACGACACCACGTCCTCGACATCGGCGGCCGTACACCCAATGACTTCGGCGACGTGCGGAAGGGCGCTCAGAGAAATGTAGCCAATCTGACGCTGGACGAGGTATAGCGCCGGCAGAATCACAGACCGCCGGCCGATCGGATTTTCAGGATACCGTCTCGCGATCGCCTCGAGGCGCTCGCGGTTCTCCCGCGTGTACGCAAACGTCTCCCCATCGTCGACGGGCATCTGCCGCTTCGACCGATGAAGCTCGCGATAATCAATCCTGGGATGAAACGTCACCTGTCAACATCTCCCATGACGACGTCAATCGACCCGATTACCGCGATCACGTCGGCGATGAGACCGCCGATGATCATCTGAGGCAGCGCCTGGCACGCCAGCAGCGATGGCGAACGCGCCTTCAACCGCCACGGACGGTTCGTGCCATCCGAGACGACGTAAAAGCCCTGCTCGCCGCGCGGCCCTTCGACCGGCACATAGGCGTCACCCGCCGGAACCGTGAACCCCTGCGAATAGATCAGGAAGTGCTGAATCAACGCTTCCATTTCGGTGTACACGCGATCCTTGGGCGGCGGCACCACCGTAGGCGCGTCCGCGGCAAAGACGCCGGCAGGGGCAATCCTCGAGAGAGCCTGGCGGCAAATCCTGACGCTCTCGCGCATCTCGGCGATGCGAACGCGGTAGCGCTCGTACACGTCGCCTTTCTCGCCGAGCGGCACGTCGAACTCGAATGTCTCGTAGCCGCCGTACGGAAACATCTTGCGAACGTCGTAGTTCCATCCCGACGCGCGGCCGATTGGGCCGGTCAGGCTCAGGTTCATGCAGTCCTGCACCGACAACGTGCCGACGCCCTGCGTCCGCTTTCGGTAGATGTCGTTCTTCGTGAGCAAATCTTCGTACTCGCCGAGCTTGACGGGAAAGCTGTCCAGGAATTGCGTGACCGCCTCGTGGAAGCCGCGCGGCAAATCCTCGCGCAGGCCGCCCACGCGTATGTAACTCGGAAACATGCGGAAGCCCGCGATGCGCTCGTTGATGTCGAGCAGCAGCTCCCGCTCGCGGAAGCAATAGAGCATCACGGACACGGCGCCGACTTCCATTGCGTGCGTGCCCAGCCATACGAGATGGCTGTTGATGCGCTGCAGCTCGGCGAGCAGCACCCGGATCCACTTGACGCGGTCCGGCATCTCGAGGCCGAGCAGCTTCTCCACTGACAGGCAATAGCCGTACGCGTTGGACTGCGCGCTCAGGTAATCCATCCGCTCGACGAGGGGGATGACCTGCTGAAACTTCTTCTGCTCCGCCGTCTTCTCGATACCCGTATGCAGATAGCCGATCGTCGGCGCCGCAGAGACGACGGTTTCGCCGTCGAGCTCGAGCACCAGCCGGAGCACGCCATGCGTGCTGGGGTGCTGCGGCCCCATGTTGACGGTCATCGTTTCGGTGCGGATCTCAGCCATGCGTGACTATCTGCTGTTCGATGACGTCGCAGACCGCGTGGATCAGCGTGCGATGCAGTTCCTGCACGCGTGGAGTGACGTCGTGCGGGACGTTGACGTGGACATCTGCGGCCGCGCCGACCGGCCCGCCGCTGCCGCCGGTGAACGCGACCGTCTTCAGCCCATGCGACCGGGCGTACTGCAGGCCCGCGAGCACGTTCGCCGACGCGCCGCTCGTCGAAATCGCCACGGCGACGTCGCCCTGCCGCCCGAGCGCCTCGAGCTGCCGCACGAAGACCTGATCGAACCCGTAGTCGTTGGCGATCGCCGTCAAGGTCGTCGTGTCGGGTGTCAGCGCGATTGCCGGGAGCGCGCGCCGGTTGCGCAGAAACCGTCCGACGAGCTCGCACGCAAGATGCTGCGCATCCGCGGCACTGCCGCCATTTCCGAAAATCAGCACCTTCGCTCCACGTCCGAACGCGTCGAGCATCGCATCAGCTGCAGCGATGACGCTGGCGCCCGCTTCGGCCGCAAGCCGATCGTGCAGGCGGGCCGCGTCGCGGAGCATCGCTTCGACCAGCGCCACGCGTTCATCCCCCATCACGCTCCGGGCTTTCCGGGCGCGTCCGCACGGGCGGCTCTGTCTCTCGCGAGGTTCGCGCGGAATTCCTCTTCGGTCACCTGCAGCGGCTCTTCGGCCCGAGGACGCAGCCGAATCTGCACCGGGAAGTCCTTGCGAAGCGGGTGTCCCTCCCATTCGTCCGGCATCAGCAAGCGGCGCAGGTCGCCGTGTTCTTCGAACACGATGCCGAACATGTCCCAGGTCTCGCGCTCGAGCCAGCCGGCGGCGGGCCACACGGCCTGCACGGTTGGAAGGCGAGGTGCGTTTCCATCGATCGACACTTTGAGGCGGAGACGCTGCGTCGGCGAGGACAAGTGATACACGACCTCATACCGCGGCTCGCGAGGCCACCAATCGACCGCGGTGATGTCCGCGAGGAGCACGAATCCGAGCTCGGGGCGATCGTGCAGCGCGCGGCAAATCTCGACGAGGTTCGCCGCCGGCACGCGGATGGTCTGCTGATCGATCGATTCGACCGCCTCCAGCGCGACGGCAGGGAACAGGGAGCGCAGCCCCTCGATCATGCGCGCTGGCTCGCGATCTTCTTCTGCAGCTGGACGATGCCGTAGATGAGCGACTCGGGCCTGGGTGGGCAGCCGGGCACATAAACGTCGACCGGCACGATCTGATCGACGCCCTGCACCAGCGCGTAGTTGTCGAACACGCCCCCGATGGACGCGCACGCACCCATCGAGATGACCCATTTCGGCTCGGGCATCTGGTCGTAGACGCGCCGCAACGCGGGCGCCATCTTGCGCGACAGCCGTCCAGCCACAATCATCAGGTCGGACTGCCGCGGTGAGCCGCGAAACACTTCCGCGCCGAACCGCGCGATGTCATAGCGCGCGCAGCTCATCGCCATCATCTCAATCGCGCAGCAGGCAAGGCCGAACGTCACCGGCCAGATCGACGACCGCCGCGCCCACTGCACGAGCTTGTCGACCGAGGTCGTCAGTACCGGCAGGTCAGGGTCGTACTCGATCGACGGGGGACGAATCAGGTTTGACTCCAATCCAACGCACCTTTCTTCCACACGAAGATGTAGCCCGCCACCAGGACCAGCGTGAACAGCACAACCTGGAGGTAGCCGGCCCAACCCAGCGCCCGCAGCGCCAGCGCCCACGGATAGAGGAACGCGACTTCGATGTCGAACAGCAAGAAGATCATCGCGATCAGGTAAAACCTGATTGACTGCCGCTCGCGCGCGTCTCCGACCGCGGGCATGCCGCACTCGTAAGGCGCCGATTTTTCTGGCGTGGGATTCCGGGGACCGAGAAGCCTGCCGAGCAGAACCGAAACGCCGCCAAAACCGACGGCCATGACCGTTAACAACAAGATCAGGAGCCAGTTGTCTATCATCGGCCGCGGGTGCCCCTCGCCCCGCTCCCGCCGCTCGCACGGGGCCCAATGCCCCACGCCGCTCGCGGCGGTTTCGACGCTTGTGAAGGTTTTCGCAAGCGTTCAGCCAATGCTATCGAATTCGGCCGGTTCACACAACACGATCGCCGACATTCAAAACGGCGACATTCGGCGACAAATCTGGCGGAGTCCGACCGCACAGGCGTGCGGCGAAGGAGGCAGGCGAAGTGTCGCGGGCGCTGAACCGTCTAGTGCGGACGCGCTCCGAGCGCCTTCAGTTGACGCTCGAGCTCGGCGAGCGCGCTGGACAGCTGCTGGCGCCGTGCGGTATGTGACGTGGCTTCGAGCTGACGGCTCAGCTCGGTATACGCCAGACGGAGCGATTCGGCGCGTCTCAACTGTTCGGGGTCGCGATCGCCCTGCGGCATCGCGCGGCGCGCGCGCTCTTCCTCCCGTTCATCCATCCGCTCCTGGATGCGATTCTGTGCGTCGATGAGTCCTTCACCTGCGTCTGCCATTTGCACCTGCCTGTTGTCCCAGGACCTGCTCGGATAACGGAGCCTGTCGATGGGTTGGTGTTACGCGCTACCAGTAATTGGGGGATACCCTTCCAGCTCGGCTGCTAATTGCGGCAACGCCGTGAATCACGCCACGCCGGAGGGTGCTTTCATTATAGTACGATAATCCGATGGCGGCCGTTTCTTCTTTTGATGTCACCTCCACTGTCGACCTTCAGGAGGTGGACAACGCCGTCAATCAGGCCCGAAAAGAGATCGCCCAGCGCTACGATTTCAAGGGCTCGACCGCCTCCATCGACTTCAACAAGGCAGAAAGCACGCTGACCCTCGCCGCCGAAGACCAGATGAAAATCAACGCACTCTGGGACGTCCTTCAGACGAGGATGGTGCGGCGAACCGTCCCAGTGAAAAACCTGAAGCTCGGCGATATCGAGACGGCCAGCGGGTCGAGCGTGCGCCGGCTGATTACGCTTCAACAGGGAATTCCAAGCGACGCGGCGCGCGAGATCATCAAGTTCCTCAAAGATCAGAAGCTCAAGAAGGTGCAGGCCAGCATTCAGGGCGATCAACTCCGTATCTCTTCGGCCTCCAAAGACGAACTGCAGGACGTCATACGATTGCTCCGCGGACACGACTTCGGCATCGACCTCCAGTTCGGCAACTACCGGTAAGACCTCGCACAGCCTGAAGCTCCGCCGGTCCGGTATCATCTCCCCGAGTGGACCGCTCTTCCGCGCTCGTAGCCCTCGGCATTCTCTGCAGCCGCCTTACCGGTCTCATCCGCCAGCGGTTTTTCGCTCGTTATTTCGGCTTGTCCGATGCGGCGGACGCTTTCATGGCGGCCTTCCGGATACCGAATTTTCTGCAGAATCTGTTCGGTGAGGGCGCGCTGTCCGCGTCGTTCATCCCCGTGTACGCGGCGCTCGTTGCACGCGGTGAACGTGCAGAGGCGGAGCGCGTCGCCGGAGCCGTCGCGGCGCTCCTGTCGCTCGTCACGGCGATTCTCGTCGTCGCCGGTGTTTTCACCACGCCGCTGCTCGTCGCGGTCATCGCTCCTGGATTCGACGGCGAAAAGCGCGAGTTGACGATCGCGATTGTCCGAGTGCTCTTTCCCGGTGCGGGACTCCTCGTGCTGTCGGCCTGGTGCCTCGGCATTCTCAATAGCCATCGCCAATTTCTCCTCTCCTACATCGCTCCCGTAATTTGGAACGTGGCGATGATCGCGACGCTTCTATGGTGGGGAAACGTCGCGCCTTTGCCGCAGCTGGCGGTGGTTCTTGCGTTCGGCGCTCTGGCGGGAAGCGCGCTGCAGATGCTCGTCCAAATGCCTGCCGTCATGAAACTGGTGCCGCATCTCCGCCTTCGCCTCGAGCTGACAGAACATGTGCGTACGACGATTCGCAACTTCGTCCCGGTATTCGTCAGCCGCGGCGTCGTGCAGATCAGCGCCTACGTGGACGCGGTGCTCGCCAGCCTGCTGCCAACCGGCGCGGTTACCGGTCTCGCAAACGCGCAAGTGCTGTATACGCTGCCGGTCAGTCTGTTCGGGATGTCCGTATCGGCCGCGGCGCTGCCTGAAATGTCCGGGGCTGTCGGCCTCGACGCACGGCACGTACTGCGCGACCGTCTCAACACAGGTCTGCGGCAAATTGCGTTTCTGGTCGTGCCCTCAGCAGTCGTCTTTCTCACGCTTGGCGATGTCGTCTCAGCCGCGCTCTTCCAGACCGGCCGTTTCACATACGCGGATGCGGTGTTCGTGTGGGGGATCCTTGCTGGATCGGCTATCGGTCTTCTCGCTACGACGCTTGCCCGCCTATATTCTTCGACTTATTACGCGCTGCGCGACACGCGCACGCCGTTGCGATACGCGCTCGTGCATGTGGGCATCGCCACGGCACTCGGATATGTGGCCGCCGTCGTGCTTCCGCCGATGCTCGGCATCGACCCGATGTGGGGCACAGTCGGGCTGACGTCCGCGGCGAGCCTCGGTGGGTGGGTCGAGCTGATGCTGCTCCGCCGATCGCTCAATCAGCGGATCGGCGACACGGGACTCCCGTTTTCTCTCGGCCTCCGTCTATGGATCGCTGCGTTCGCGGCAGCCGCGGTCGGGTGGGGAATCAAGTGGGCGCTGCCGGCCGTGCACCCCATCGCTCGAGCGGTGCTCATTCTATTTCCCTTCGGCGCAGCGTACTTCGTATTTGCGCTGATGTTCAGAGTCGCCGAAGCGCGCCGGCTAATGGCGCGCTTCGGCGAGACACTACGAACAGGACACTAAGAGAATAGGAGGCACTGCTTTTCACTTTCCACTTCCACTTTTTCTCACCGGTATCCAAACTGAATCGCGAGCTGGCGATTGCGCCCGTTTTGCGTGAAGTGATTTGCTGACGCCATATAAGACACGTACGACGCGAACGCGATACGCTCCGCCCAGCTCAGCACCTTGAATAATTTGCGGTGTTGCGGGTACTTGTTGGCAAGTACGCGCTCGAAGATGTTTGCCGCCGCGTTGTTGATGAGCGACTCCTGCAAGTGCAGCAAGGCCATCTGGCGGATCCGCTTGTTGCCCTCCTCATAACTGACCGGCAACGCGTTCGGGCGGCCGCTAATCGTAAACCGGTGGTTCTGCTCGAGCCAGCCGTTTCTGAAAAGCGTCTGCGAGCTGTCCCAATCCATCCTCATGGACGTATACGACAGAGTGGCTGGCGCGTACGTGGTCGGATCGAACAGCACGGCCTTGGTGACATCCCAGACCACATTCGAATCTGTTTCAGTCTGCGCCGACGCGATCGCCGGCGTCAGAATCATCATCGACAAAAGAATCAACCGTCTTATAGCTCGCATCCCAGTTCTCCTGTGCAGTCAGGGAAGCAAGGGCGGTACCGCAGTTTTGTATTGATTTGCTGCGGCTAAGTGGAGATCTTTGCGTCGGCGTGTTGAAAACGAGGCTAAACGAGTCGTCAGCCTGCGGAACGGCCCAGACACACTATGTAAAAATGGTCAACTTTCAGAGGCGAATGACGCTTGAAGAATTCCGCGCAAGCATCGCACAGCCAGCTCCACCACCGGGACTTCCAGCCACACTTCGGGCGATGTGGCAAGACGCGAAGGGCAATTGGAGCGGCGCGCATGCGATTGCGCAAGCGATCGAGGACCAGACGGGTTCGTGGATCCATGCCTACCTTCATCGAAAGGAAGGGGATCTCAGGAACGCGAGCTATTGGTACCGGTGCGCCGGCAGATCTCCGGCAGACGATCCGCTGAACGACGAGTGGGACAGGATCGTGTCAAGCCTGCTGGGCGCCGGGTTTCCCGTCCTCGACGACAAATGACGCGCGCGTTTTGATCGCGGCGCCGGGCCGCGTCACGTACTCCACCACCCGAAAGTCGGCTCGCAGCTCCTTTGGCTTCACGTCGAAGCGGATGTAGCCGCGTTGATCGTTGGCGAAGCGCACGCACTCGTTCTCGGAGACCATGGCTTTCATGAGCGGCGACATCTCGGATCCGTCGCCGGTCGACGTGATCGACGTGCCGACGAACTCGCTGGCGACAACCGGCGTGCGAGGATCGTCCAGGTCCAAGCGCACGTCATTGACCCAGTTGTTGTGAACGTCTCCCGCCAGGGTCACGGGGTTTGCGGGTTTTCTTTCGCCAAGAAATCGCAACAGCCGCCTGCGGCTCTGCTCGTAGCCGTCCCACTTGTCCATCGAGTACCGGCGCTCCGGCCCGGCAAACCTGTCGAGCTTGGCCATCGGAACCTGCTGGGCGAGGATGTTCCAACCCGCGCGCGATCGATCGAGGCGCTCCATCAGCCACTTTTCCTGTGCCGGTCCCAGGAACGTCGCACGCGGATCGGTCACGGCGGCACACGGAAGCTGAACGTTGTCGCCGCACGGCTGGTCGGTGCGGTACTGACGGGTATCGAGCATCAGAATGCCGGCGAGCGTCCCGTAGGTGAACGGACGATAGAGCTGCAGCAGCGCGCCTTTCGGTATCGACGAGCGTCGTAGGGGCATGTGCTCGTAGTAGGCCTTGTATCCGGCCGCGCGGCGCAGGGCGAATTGCTCCACCGGCGCGCCGTTCTCGTCGTTCAGGCCGGCGTAATTGTTGTCGACCTCGTGATCGTCCCATACAACCAGGAAGGGAAATGAGGCGTGCGCTGCGCGAAGCGCCGGATCGCTGCGGTACTGAGCGTAGCGGTTGCGATAATCGTCGATCGTCAGCAGCTCGCCGCCGACGTGTTTGCGCACGAGATTGTCGCGGCCCGGATTTTCGTAGATGTAGTCGCCCAGGTGCATCACCAGATCGAGCTCTTCCTCGGCCATGTGCTGGTAGGCCGTGTACAAGCCGACCTCGAAATGCTGGCACGATGCGATGGCGAACCGAAGCCGATCGACGTCTGATTGCGCACGCGGAAACGTGCGCGTCCGGCCGATGGGACTCATCTCGCCGCCGGCGCGGAATTGGTACCAGTACCAGCGGTGCGGCTCGAGCCCTGTGACTTCGACGTGAACCGAGTGCGCCCAGTCGGGTGACGCCGTCGCCGTTCCCGAACGCACTACACGCGACATTCGGTCGTCGGTCGCGACCTGCCACTGCACGGAGATCGCCTGACGGGGCATGCCGCCGCCATTCAACGGGTCGAGCGCAAGCCGTGTCCAGAGGACGACCCCGTCGGGTGCCGGGTCCCCGGAGCACACTCCCAGCGTGAACGGCGAGGCCGGAAACCTGGGGTTCTGAAGCGCCGGACCAGCGGCGAACAGCTCGCGCGCAGAAACGCTATAGGCAGCCAGCCCGCTCAGCAGAAACGCACGTCGATCCAGCATTGCTCCTCCAGGCGTAGAAAGTATGGAGCTGGAATCTTACGCCTGGACGACGTCCTCGTGAAGAAGTCGTGTCATTCAGCGCACACGTACTTCCACCTGCTCCCGCAGAGCAGCCGCCAGCTCGTAGGAGCGAAGGCGCGCCGCGTGGTCGTATATCTGGGCCACGAGAATCAGCTCATCGGCCTGCGTGCGTCCGATGAACTCTTCAAGCGCCGCCTGTACGGACCGCGGCGATCCAACGACCGACACCGACAACGTCTGATCGACTTCCCATCGTTCCTGCACCGCGATCCGTTCGAGAAATCCGGGATCTGGAGGCGGGAGCGGACCAGGCGTGCCGCGCCTGAGATTCGCGAATGCCTGCTGATGAGACGTAAACAGCCGCTTCGCCTCCTCGTCGGTTTCCCCGATCACCACGTTGACGCCGAGCATCAGGTGCGGCCTCGCGAGAAACTCGGACGGACGAAATCGGTTCCGGTATACGGCGATCGCGTCCATCATCAGCGCCGGCGCGAAATGCGACGCGAACGCGTACGGCAGTCCCAGCTCGGCCGCCAGCTGAGCGCCGAACAGGCTCGATCCCAGAATCCAGACAGGAACCTTCAAGCCCGCACCCGGGATCGCACGCACCTGTTGGCCCGACCTGGCGTGGAAATAGGTGATGAGCTCGAGCACATCCTGCGGAAATGTGTCGGCGTCGCCCGGCGTCCGGCGGAGCGCACGGGCAGTGAGCTGATCGGATCCGGGAGCGCGCCCGAGCGCGAGGTCGATGCGTCCTGGAAACAGCGACTCGAGGGTGCCGAACTGTTCCGCGATGACGAGCGGCGAATGGTTTGGCAGCATGATGCCGCCCGCGCCGACGCGAATCGCCGAGGTCTGGCCGGCAACAGCGCACATCACCACGGAGGTCGCGGCGCTCGCCACCGATGGAATGTTGTGATGCTCTGCGAGCCAGTAGCGATGGTAGCCCCATCGTTCCGCGTGCCGCGCGAGATCGATCGTGTTGCGCAGCGCCTGCGCAGCATCGCCCCCTTCGACGATCGGCGAGAGATCGAGGATCGAAAATGGAATCATGGCGTCCCTGTTTCCATTATGGCTATGATGTGGGGATGCTGCATGCACTCTTTACGACGACTGAAGGCAATTTCAAGGTCCGTTTGTTCGACACCGACGTGCCGAACACCGTCGCGAACTTCGTGGGGCTCGCGGAAGGCACGAAGGAATTCACCGATCCGAAGTCCGGCCAGAAGGCCACGCGTCCGTTCTACGACGGGTTGATCTTCCACCGCGTCATCGAAGGCTTCATGATCCAGGGCGGCGATCCGCTCGGCACGGGAACCGGCGGACCCGGCTACAAATTCGCAGACGAGTTCAGCCCGAAGCTGCGCCACTCGAAATCCGGCCTGCTCTCGATGGCCAACGCCGGGCCCCACACGAACGGCAGCCAGTTTTTCATCACGCTCGCGGCGACGCCGTGGCTCGACAACAAACACAGCATCTTCGGCGAGGTGATCGAAGGGATGGACGTCGTGGAGAGGATCGGGCGCACGCCCACGAGCAAGCCCGGCGATCGCCCATTAAAGCCGATCGCCATCCAATCGGTGACGATAGAGCGGTCATAACACTGGAATCCGAAATCTGGAATCTGGAATCTGGAATCTAGAATCTCATTGGCAGATTGAAGATCTTAGATTCCAGATCTTAGATTCCAGATTTTAGTTTTCAGCGCCAGTCATCTGTCGGGTCTGGCGTACTCAATGGCCCACTGCTTGAGAGCCGCGTTCGTCAATCCAAGCTCTGCGGCCTCGGCCTCGGCACGGTCGACCTCCCATTTATCGACGACGATGCGTTTGATGAGCCACATCGCGGAGGCGCGGTTCGCGCTGGCACAATGGATGAAGGCCGGCGCCGCCTCAGACGAGGAGATGATCTTCACGAACTGATCAGCCGCTTTGGGATCAGGCTTCGCGCCGTTGAACGGCACGTGGTAGTACCGCAGCCCGGCGGCCTCGGCCGCCGCGCGGTGCTTGTCGATGTCCGCGCCAGGCTCCTGCGCCTCGCGAAGATTGATCACCGACGCAAATCCCATCTTCTTGATCTCGGGCATCGCGTCAGACGTGATCGCGCCCGCGCACGCGACAGTGGTCTCGAGCCGCGAGAAGTTCTTGATGCCGTCGCGCGTTTCCTTGGTCACCTGCTGCGCCGCCGCGGGCGCCGCGGCCGCGAGCACTGCGATGAGGGCGAAAAGTGTGTGCTTCATGTTCATAGGCTACACGAACTGCGCGACGGCGGGGTGATTCCGTCTGATCGACGCTGCCAGGGCCGGCGAGTCCTTGAGCAGGGAGAAGTTCGCGAATTCAAAAGGAGGGGCGACTGTGCATCCGACAAGCGTGTACGCGCCGCGCGATCGGGCCGCCTGCCAGTAGTCGGGCGGCACGCAGTGGACTGGTCGCTCCCTGTCGCTGACCTGGCCCAGCACGATGCATTCGAGGTCCATCCCCGTCGGAGTCAGCTGCAGGAGTTCGAGCGGCGACCCCTCGTAGAAGTGCCAGATCTCCTCCGACCGCACCCGGTGCCAGCGGCTCAGCTCGCCGGCCAGCAGCAGAAAGTAGATCGACGTCGATGCGGCCGATCGATGTACCTCAGCAAAGCGCCCGCCCTCGGGATGCGGCCGCAATCCCAGATCGCGAATCAGCTGCTCGGCCCGTGGATGCAAGGGGAAACACACGCCAACTAGAGACTAGAAACTAGAATCTGAAATCTGAAATCTAGAATCTGAAACCTAGAATCCAGATTCTAGTTTATAGATTCTAGTTTGTAGATTTCAGATTGTGGCTCTCGGTGAAACGTGTTCTCCTCCGCCGAGTCCCGCGCTATGATGTCGGTTCCATATGCCTGCATTCAGCCAGTTTGCCTCATCTGTTGGCGTCGAAAGCGCTTTCAGCGTGCTCGCCATCGCCAAACGCCTCATGGCGGCCGGGAAAGACGTTATCGAGCTCGAGATCGGCGACAGCCCGTTCTCGACGCCGCCGAAAGCCATCGAAGCCGGTGTGCAGGCGATTCGAGACGGACACAGCCGGTACGGGCCGTCGCTCGGCATCATGGAATTCCGGAAGGCGGCCGCAGAGTACGTGAATCGCGAATACGGGTTGTCGGTGACCGGCGAGCATGTCGTCGCAGGGCCGGGCGCGAAGAACTTTGAGCAGCTCTTTTGCGAGGCATTTCTGAACGCCGGCGATGGCGTTCTGATCTTCAGCCCGCACTTCCCCACCTATCCGCCTAACGTCTTCCGGCGCAATGCGCGCGTGGTCCTGTCGGAGCTGAAGGCGTCAAATGATTTCCGGCCGAGTCTGGACGACGTGCGCCGTTTCCTCGCCGGCGACAAGTCGCCGCGCGCCATTTTCCTGAACAGCCCGCATAATCCGACAGGCGGCGTGGCGACGATCGAGGACCTGAAAGGCATCGCGGAGCTCGTGCGCGGCAAGGACGTCGCGGTCTTCAGCGATGAGCCTTACGACCGGATGGTCTGGCGCGGCCGGCATCACTCGCTTCTCGAAGTGCCGGGCATGCTCGAGCAGACGGTCGCCGCTTACACGTTCAGCAAGTCGTTCAGCATGAGCGGCTGGCGCCTTGGATTTGCGATCAGCAGCCCCGAGATCATCGACGTCTTCGGCAAGCTCACCAACAGCGCGTTGTCCTGCGTGCCCCCGTTCACGCAGATGGCAGGCGCCGTGGCCATGCGCGAGGAGCTCGGGTACCGCGACGCAAAGATGAAGGAGTTCCAGAAAAAGGTCGAGCTGCTCGTGGAGGGGATGAGCAGGATCGACGGCGTGTCCTGTGCTATGCCTGCCGGCACGTTCTACGTCTTTCCGTCAGTGGCGGCGATCTGCAATCGCCTCGGCATCACGTCCCATGGCCTTGCGCTCTATCTCCTGGAGGGCGCAGACGAGGTGCGAGGAGTGGCGTGCCTTGGGGGCGAGTGTTTCGGCGAGGCCGGCCGGGGGTTCCTGCGCCTCAGCTGCGCCCAACCGGACGAACGCATCGCAGAAGCGTTCGCCTTCATGGCCGACGCATTCAAGCGAAATGATCGCGTGGATGCGTATCTCAGCGCCCACCCCGAGTTCCGCCTGAGCGAGCGATACGAAGAGGCGGCCGTCGCACGTTCCTGACCGATCGGGGGCCACGAGCTTCTTCGCGACGAGATCGAGCAGCGCGTTGCGCCGATAGCGCCGCGTGCGATGTGCCAACATCGCACACGGCGGACGGGATGTGTTAGCCGGCCCGGACGATTACTGCCTGCGCTCGAAATTCACGGTCACGTTCATCGTCACTTCGACTGGTGCGCAATTCAGTAAAGTCTCGGTATAACGCCATTCGCGCACGGCCGCGATGGCCGATTGCGCGAGATCGGGCTGCGCGTCGCCAACGAGTCTGACGTCGGCCACAAAGCCATCGATGCCGATGCGGGCTTCCATCTTCACCGTGCCTTCCGTCCAGACACCGCGCAGCGCCGATGGGTAATACGGCCTGGCATCGCGGATTTTCTTGGGGGGCTGGATCCACCCGCCTTTCGGCGATGGGGCGCACTCCCACTTCTTGACCTCGTACAGTTTTCCGAGCGAGGGCATGTCGTTGGCCGCCTCATTCGCCGTGTCCCTCGGGTTGAAGGCAAGCGTAACCGTCTCCTGCAGCGTGCCTAGTTTCAGCGTGTAGCTCCGCTGAAGATTCTGGCTGCCGACGGTAAGCGGTTCCTTCAGCGGCTGAAAGCCGCTTCCCCCCGCCTGCAGTGAGTACTCACCGGCCGGCAACCCCACGAATTCGTACTGGCCGTTGGCATTCGACTTCACTTCGTAACTCGCCTGGCGCGCGTCGTTCACCAGCACGACGGCGACGCCCTCTACGCCGCGTCCCTGCTCATCGCTGATGCGCCCCGACAAACTCACGAAGCTGCCCTGCGCAGCGGCGACAACCGCCGTAGCGCCGAGGAGCAGTAAGAAAATCGCTGCGCGTGTGAGTCCCGAAATCCGGCCGCGATCGAGATGTCTGTTCAGCATGGCGCGAACTCTCCTTTCAAGACTTGACGGACGCGCCATGGCTGGCGCAGGAAGCCACATGTTTCGGCGCGCCTTCAGCACGCGCGCCAGCTCGATGAGATGCGTGGCGTAATCGGTCCCTTCGACGCCGCGGCTCATCACCTCGTCGTCGCACGCGTGCTCGCTTTCGAGGCGCAGCCGCCGGCAGGCGAGCCAGAGCAGCGGGTTAAACCAGTAGATCGCGCGGAGCAGCTCGGCGGAAAGCTGTACGATCCAGTCGCCACGACGGATGTGCGCGAGCTCGTGCGACAACACGACGCGCGCGCGCGCCTCGCTCCATTCATCTCCTGCGGAGGGCAGAATGACCTTGGGCCGCGCCAGCCCCCACGTCACAAGGAGCGAGGGGTGGGCACTCTGCAGCAACGTAACCGGCCGCCGCAGCCCATACGCGCGTGAGATTTCTTCCGTCAAATCGAACCAGCGGCCGTGGGTGAGGCGCCGCGCGTGCATCGCCACCCACGCGAGCCGAAGCAGTCCGATCAAGAGAATGGCGAGACCGACCGCTACACCGGCAAGCCAGATGAATCGCAAGACATTACCGAGATTGAAGGTGCCGGCTGCTGGAGGTAACGTCGGCGCCGGAGCCACGGAGCCGGCACTCACACGGTCCGGCGGCCGGGTCGTTGACGACGCCGACTCCTCAAACGGGTTCTGATACGGCGAGAACGCTGTTGGCGTCGCGAACGGTAGCGTCCACGCGGGCACGACCATGCCGAGGACCGGTAGTGCCGCCGCACAGACGACCCCCGCCGCCAGCACCCAATGCCGCAGTGCCGCGGAACGGCGTCGCAGGGCGAACGACAACGCGAGCGCACCGAACAGGATCAGGGACATCTTCATCGGCTTCCTTCTTTCTTCGCCTTTTCGATGAGCTCTGCGATGCGATCGAGCTCATCGTCAGACAGCCTGGCGCCCTCGCCGCCGAGCACCGCCGCAACGACCTGTTCGGCTGACCCGTCGAAAAACGTGTCGACGAGGTGGCGGAGCGCCGACTTCCGGGCAGCTCGCCTGGGCGTCGCGGGCATGTAGACGTAGCGGACGCCGTCCTCTTCGTGAGTAACGTGCCCTTTTTCTTCCAGCACCCGCAATTGGGTGCGAACGGTCGAATAGTGCGGGGTTCCAGGGAGATCGCCCAGCACCTCGCTGGCCGTCGCCTTGCCTCGTTTATAGAGGATGTCCATGATCTGGCGCTCGCGGCGGGTGAGCAGGAGGTGGTCCACTGAAGGCTTGGGACGCATGTTAGTTTTATAACATTACTGCTATAAAAATAGCATGTCAAGGGGGACTTGCGCCGGCGGGGACGGGGGATCGGGATCCGGGGATCGGAACTAGGGATTAGGGATTAGGGATTAGGGGATTAGGGGACTGGAATGGGATTAGCCGGTATGGCGCACTCCTAATCCCTAATCCCCTAATCCCTTAATCCCTAGTCAAGGTCAGATCTTCTCTTTTACGCCCTCGGAAATGTTCTGCAGGGTGTCGCCCCAGCGGCTGTCCTTGCCTTCCTTGACGGCGAGGTCGCCGATCGACACGATTCCGACCAGGCGATCGTTTTCAACAACCGGCAGCCGCCGGATTTGATGTTCGCTCATCAGCTCGCTCGCCTCTCGCGTCGACATCTCCGGCGAGGCGGAAATCACGCTACCGATCATCGCGATGTTGCCGATCGGGCTCGAAAACGACCCTCCCTCGGCAACGACGCGCACGACGATGTCGCGATCCGTTACGACCGCGAGCACGCGGCCGTCGTCGACGACAGGAACGGCTCCGGTATCCTCAGACTGCATAATTCGCGCAGCGGCCTGGATCGTATCGTTCGGCGACACTGTGCGGGGGTTTGGCGTCATCACGTCACGAATTTTCATAAACAATTTCCTCCAGACGTCGTGATACGCAAAACGATGGCCGGGAATCCGCTCAAACGCTCGACGTCAATAAAAGGGCGTAGACGATCGCTGACCCGCACGTAAAACAGCTTGGTCACCGGGTTGTGGTAGGCCTTGACAGCTCAGGCACGCAAGGTAACCCTTGTGCCGGTCCGACAAGAAAGAGGGCGACATGGCAGGACTGAGGCATACACATCCACGCATGCTGCTCTGCGCGCTCGCCGCCGTCATGGTGTTGGGATGCCGGGCAGGCGGGGGGCAGGCGGGTCAACCGACGCCACAAGAGACGCACCAGTTCATTGAAGCCGCCGAGAAACGGCTCGAGACGCTCGGCAAGAAAGCTGGACGAGCGGGCTGGGTGCAGAATACGTACATCACGGTCGACACGCAGAGGATCGCGGCCGACGCGCAGAGCGACTTCGCCGCGGCGGTGACCGAGCTCGCACTCGGCGCACGCCGTTTCGACGGACTGCAGCTCTCCGAAGACGATGCCCGCAAGCTCAAGCTGCTGAAGCTGCAGCTATCGGCCCCTGCGCCGAACAATCCGACCGAGCGCGACGAATTGTCCAGCCTCTCGGCTTCGCTCGAAGGCGACTACGGCAAGGGGAAATACTGTCCCAGCGCCAACCGCTGCCTCGACATCAATCAGGCCTCGAACATCCTCGCTTCAAGCCGCGATCCCAGGGAGCTGCTTGATGTCTGGCAAGGCTGGCACCGCGTAGGCGCGCCGATGCGCGAGCGGTACACGCGCTTCGTCGAGCTGTCGAACAAAGGCGCGCGCGAGCTGGGATTTGACGACACCGGCGTGCTGTGGCGCTCGAATTACGACATGCCGCCCGATAAGTTCGCGGCCGAGGTCGACCGATTGTGGGGACAAGTGCAGCCGCTGTATCTGGCTCTTCACACCTACGTGCGGTCAAAGCTCGCGGCGAAATACGGCAGCGCAGTGCTCCCTGGCAATGGCACGATTCCCGCGCATCTCGTCGGCAACATGTGGGCGCAGGACTGGAGCAACATCTATCCGCTCGTCGCCGCGCCGACGTCTGGGGAAAGCTACGACCTGACTGCCTCGCTGAAGCGCCGGAATACCGACGAACGCGGCATGGTGAAATACGCCGAGAATTTCTTCACATCTCTCGGCTACCAAGCGCTGCCGCCCGCGTTCTGGGAGCGGTCGCTCTTCAAGAAACCTGCGGATCGAGACGTCGTCTGTCACGCGAGCGCATCGAGCTGGGGCGCACCCGAGGACGTGCGCATCAAGATGTGTGTCCAGATCAACGCAGAAGACTTCGGGGTTGTGCATCACGAGCTCGGCCACGACTATTACGGCCTGCTATATGCCAAGCAACCCTACTTTTATCGCGATGGCGCAATCGACGCGTTTCACGAAGCGGTCGGCGACACGATTGCGCTTTCCGCAACTCCGGGATACTTGAAACAGATCGGCCTGATCGATCGCGTCCCGTCCGAAAAGGGGGACCTCGAGTATCTTCTGAACGCTGCCCTTGCCAAGGTGGCGTTCCTGCCGTTCGGCGCCGTGATCGATCAGTGGCGCTGGAAAGTGTTCTCCGGTGAGATACGGCCCACTGCTTACAACAAGGCGTGGTGGGATCTGCGCAGCAAGTATCAGGGCGTGACCGCGCCGGTTCCACGCTCGGAGACCGATTTCGATCCTGGCGCGAAGTACCACGTACCCGGGAACACGCCGTATACGCGATACTTCCTCGCCTACATTCTGCAGTTTCAGTTTCATCGCGCGCTGTGCAACGAAGCCGGCTTCAGGGGACCACTCCATCGCTGCTCGATCTACGGCAACAAGGCGGCCGGTGCCAAGCTCGCGAAGATGCTCGAGATGGGCAGCAGCCGTCCGTGGCCCGACGCGCTGGCCGCGCTCAGCGGTGAGTCGGCAATGGATGCCACGGCGATCCTCGATTACTTCGCGCCGCTCAAAACCTGGCTCGACGAACAGAATCGCGGTGTACAGCCTGGGTGGAGCGCCGCGCGCTGAGAACGCGTACTGCCGCGCGTTCTCTATTCGCTCTTCGCTTTTCGTTCTTCGTTTTTAGTTTTTCGTTATTTCTTCTGTGGCAGCGCTCTCGTCGCGCCCGTCGAGATCCCGCCGTCCACAAGCAGCGTCTGGCCAGTGACGTATTCACTCGCATCCGACGCCAGAAATACGACAGGACCTTCGAGGTCGCTCATCTTTCCCGGCCGGCGCATCGGAATACGATCGACGAGATACGCGACCCAATCCGCATCCTCGTACATCACCTTGTTCTGCTCGGTCTTGAACCATCCTGGCGCGAGACAGTTCACGGTGACGCCGTGCGGCCCCCAGTCATCGGCGAGGCTCATCGTCAACTGGCGAATGCCGCCGCGGCTCGCGCCGTATGGACCCAACCCCGCGTAGCCCATGACCGACGTCACGGATCCGATGTTGATGATGCGACCGCGGCCGTGCGGGATCATTTCCCGCGCAACGGACTGCGCGACGAAGAAGGCCCCTCGCAGGTTCGTATCGAGGATCAGGTTCCAGTCTTCCCACGTCACATCCACTGCCGGTTTTCGCACATTGCAGCCGGCGTTGTTGACGAGGATGTCAATCCGTCCGTACGCCTTCACGGCATCGCTCACCATGCGGCGGATGCTCTTCTCATCGCGCACATCGAGCTCGAGCGGCACCGCGCGTCGCCCCATGTCTTCGACTTCCTGCTGGAAGGACCTCAGTGAATCGAGGGTGCGACTGGTAATGGCGACGTCGGCTCCGGCACGCGCAAGCGCCCGGGCGAAGGTTTGTCCAAGCCCGCGGCTCGCGCCAGTGACGATGGCGACTTTTCCGGTGAGATCAAAAGCGTTCATGGTTGAAGGATCACCTTCATCAGACGCTTGTCGCCGTTATACAGCCGCTCGAACAGCCCGGGCGCATCGTCGAGCGATGCCTTCAGGCTGATGAGGGGATCGACGTCGACGGCGCCGCGAGCGAGCAGATCGATACACGCCGGGATTTCGCCATTGGACGCGCATGATCCAAGCACCGAAATCTCGCGTGATACGACTTCCTGCAGCGGTATTTCGACTTTGGGCGAGAGATTGCCGATCAGCACCACCGTTCCGCCCTTGCGAACGCTGCGGATCGCATTCATGACCGTACTCCCGTGGCCCACGACCTCGAACGACGCATCGGCACCGTGCCCGCCGGTCAGCTCCCGGACCGCCGCCGGCACGTCGATGTCTGTGCCATTCACCGTACGTCCTGCGCCCACACGGGCGGCCAGGGCTAACTTGTCGTTATCGACATCGATCGCGATGATGTTGCGACAGCCCTTCTCGCGCAGCACCTGAATCACCAGCACGCCGATCATTCCAGACCCCACAACGACGACAGCGTCATCGGGCCCGGGCACGTGCCGGCTGACGGCATGGACCGCGATCGACACCGCTTCAATGAGCGCGGCGCGCTCAAACGGCAGCGTGTCGGGCAGCTTGTACAAAATGCGCGCGGGCACGGACACGTACTCGGCAAAGGCGCCGTGCCGCCGGTAATCTCCGCATGAAACTCCGAGCACCATCCGGTTGTCGCACAGGTTGATGTGTCCTTCGCGGCAGAATTCGCACCTGCCGCACGACACGGTCGAGTCGAACGTCACGCGATCGCCGACGTTGAACCCGTCGACCGCGCGACCCGTGCGCTCGATGACGCCGGCGGCTTCGTGTCCCATCACGAGCGGCGGAATGCGCCGGCCCGTCGATCCGTCATATCCATGGATGTCGCTGCCGCAAATCCCGCACGCGCGGACGCGCACGAGCACGTCCTCATCGCCGATGTCGGGCGTCGGCATGTCGACGACATCTAACTTCTTGTATTCGGAAAGTAGGAGTGCTTTCATGTTGGTTACTGAAGGAATCGTTGCGCTTGATCGTAAATCGTATACATCGCGAGCGAGCCGAACAGCAGCGTTGACCACACCAGCGTGGCCGTGCGGAACGAGTTGATGCGAATCGCCTCGGGGAGCATGCGTTTGTTCAACACGATGAGCAGCATCGAGTAGAGAAACATGATCGTGCCTCCGGTCGACGCCGAGATGACGAGCAGCGTGATCGGCTGGGACATGCCCAGGAGCAGGATGCTGCAGCCAAGCCCCACCATGCCCCAGACGAGCCAGAAATACATCCGGCTTTCGCTCATCGTCGATCGCGGCAGATAGGTCGTCTTCAGGATATCGGCGGCGAGGCGGCTCGTGTAATCAATGATGCCCATGGCCGATCCGAACAGCGAAAACGCACCGGTGGCGAGAAACAGCACGCCGAACCATCGGCCGACCATCGCTTCCATCCGCTGCGCCTCGATACGCAGGAACGAGACATTGTTCGGAAGGTCTGGCTCTCCGAAGAGCGTCGAGTGCGACAGCATCGACGTGAATCCAATCGTGATGATCGTGACGAGCACGAAGCTGAACACCTGTTCGACGTTTGCAAAGCGCCACCAGCTGCGCCACCGCGCCATGTTGGCGGGTGTCGTTTCGAAGATATAACTCTTTGCAATGGGTGCCGCCGTGGCCACACCGGTGATGGGGCTGACGAGCTTCGGCACATATTGGCCCATGCCGAACCCTTTATCGCGAATCCAATTGCTCTGACACAGATTCTGGCCGCCGCCGGATCCGGCAAACGCAATCGCGCCGAAGATCAACGCGATGCTGAGCCCTGATGGAATCCGGCCGAAGCTCAGCATCCCTACTGGCAATGCGCGCCACGACTCTGCTTCGACCGCGAACATCAGACCGAGAATGACGAGAATCAGCACTGCTGCGACTTTGATGAAGATCAGCCGCTCGAGCGCCACGTAGATTACCGGCGCGAAGGTCAGCGAGAATCCGATGACCAGCAAGCTGACGATCGCAATCGTGGTCGGGTTGCCGCCGAACAGGTAGCTGGCCAGCGTCGCGGAACTGATCGCCCATCCGGGCCACAGGTTGGCGAAATAGACGAGGATCGCGAACACGAGGCCCCAGTGCTTCCAGAATCGATTGAAGCCGGTCACCGCCGTCTCGCCGGTTGCGAGCGTGTAGCGCTCGACTTCCATGTTCAGAAAAAACTGCGTCACGACACCGACGAGCGCGCCCCACAGCAGGATGAGTCCGACCTGTGACGCGATGAACGGCCACAGCACGAACTCACCGGACGACAGCCCCACTCCGCCGGCAACGATGCCGGGACCGACGAGGCGCCAGTAATTGCGCGGCGGATCGGGCATGTCGCGCACTTCTCGCGCGCGCAGTCCTTCTTCGCGGACGGTGGCGATGGGGGCATCGGCGCGGACAGCCGGCATCTGACCTCCTCGGACCCTGCCTCGCCGAAGCGCAAATACATGCGAGTGCGTGAAGGCGGGTCTGGTAACGGACTGCTCATTCTATACTTGCACCACCAATCAATCCGATGGAGGGCCCCGCATTGCTCGACACTGCGCCGAAGACGGGCACTACAGCCCCCGCGCCGCAGCGCGCCGAATCGAACCTCGGCCGCTGGATGGCGCTGACGGCTGCCCTGCTCGGATGGATGTTCGACGGCTTCGAAATGGGCCTGTTCCCGCTCATCGGCGGTCCGGCGCTGAACGACCTGCTCGGTCCTTCGTCGGCGGCGCAGGCGACGCAATGGTTCGGCGCCATCATCGCCGTGTTTCTCGTCGGGGCAGCCACCGGCGGCGTGTTTTTCGGCTGGCTTGGCGATCGTATCGGCCGCGTGCGCGCGATGGCGCTGAGCATCTTCACCTACGCCGTCTTCACCGGGCTCTGCGGGTTCGCCACCGAGGCGTGGCACATCGCCGCGCTCCGCTTCATCGCCTCGCTCGGTATGGGCGGAGAGTGGTCGCTCGGCGTCGCCCTCGTCAACGAAATCTGGCCCAACAAGTCGCGCGCGCTGCTTGCCGGCCTGATCGGCGCCGCCGCGAATCTCGGATTCCTGATGGTCGGTCTCCTGAGCATCGGCCTCCACAGCTTTATCGGTGGCGTCGAATCGGTGCTGCTCGGTATCGGCATGCCGACGGCGATGGTGAGCAGGCTGCTGGCGAACTCGGGGTGGCGCTTCCTGATGATCAGCGGCGCCCTACCGGCACTCCTCGTGTTTTTCATCCGGCTGTTCGTTCCTGAATCGAAAAAATGGGAGCATGAGAAGGCGCGCGGCGCGACGTCGCACTGGTCGAACGGCGACCTGCTCGGCGTCACGACGGGGTGCCTCGCATCCATCGCGATCATCTGGAGCTGGTCGCCCGCGGGCACAGGGCCGGGCATGGCGGCCATCATCACGATCGCCGGCGTCGCCGCCGCGTTATGGGGATTTCTGTTTCCGGTGCGGCGTTACCTGACACGCGCCATCGCCGCCGGTTCGCTCGCGCCCCGCCAGGAACGAATCGTCATCAAACATATGCTGCTCGGTGCGGGACTGGCGGGCGTCGCGCTGCTCGGCACGTGGGGATCGATTCAATGGGCGCCGCGCTGGGCATTCCAGCTCGAGCCCGATCCGAGCCGCTTCTCGAGGGAATACACCCAGATCGCGTCTGCGCTGGGCGCCATACTCTTTCCGATTCTGGCCGGGGTCGTCGCGGGAAGATTCGGACGCCGCATCACATACGCCGCGCTGTGCGCGGGATCGATCCTGTCGTGTCTGCTGCTGTACCAAGGCAACAACCAGTTTGATGGGTTCTTTCTTTTCTCGATCTTCCTCGCCGGCGGCATCACGGCGGGATTCTATGGTTTGTTCCCCTTGTATCTTCCGGAGCTGTTCCCCACCGTGGTACGGGCGACGGGACAGGGCTTTGCCTACAATTTCGGCCGCATCCTCGCCGCCGTTGGCGGTCTTCAGACGGCGACACTCATGGGTTTCTTTGGTGGGAGTTTTCCAATGGCCGGCTCGGTGCTGACGGTTTTCTACGCCGTCGGACTCGTCATCATCTGGCTCGGGCCGGAGACACTGGGCAAGCCATTGCCTGAGTGAAATTCCTTTAACAGGAGAATTTCATCCAGTACGTGCTCAACGCGAAGACACATTTTTAATCCAACTTCTGGGCGTTAATCTCAATCACATTCCGATCCGGATCGAGAACGTGAATCTGCGGGTAACCGGTGACGCTCGCCCGGTTGACACGCATCGATCGGCCCGGCTCGTCGCCTCCCTCGTGGCACCCTTTCGCTTCGAGATGCGCAAGGGCGGCACGAAAGCTATTCGCCCGCAGCGCAAAATGACCATCTTCCAGCGTCACGCCCTTTCCCGTGCGGAACGTCGGATCCCTGGATACGATGAGGTGCACTTCCTGATTGCCCACGCGATACCAGGCGCCGTCGAACGGAAACGCCGGACGCGCAATTTCTTCGAGAGCGAGCACTTCCCCGTAAAACGCCTTGGCGCGCGCGAGATCGCTCACCGGGATAGCGACGTGGTGCAGAACTTCGAGCTCGAGCATGGTTTGGGTCATTCTCTTTCCGTTTTTCGTTCTTCGTTTGTCGTTTGTCGTTTGTCGTTTGTCGTTTCTGTTTTTTTGCCTTTCTGTTGCTTCTGCCACCATCCGGCTCAAGTTACGCCCACAGATGATGCTGCCCTGAAATTTGTCGCCGTTCGGCCCTTTCCAATGCGTCTCCAGACTGACGCCGCCCCGGTACCCGTCGCGCGTGAGCGCAGCGAGTTGCCCACGCCAATCGACACCGCCCGGACCCATCTCACCCAAGGGCCCGAATGTCGGCACGTGGTTGGCAACCGTGCAGTCCTTCGCATGCACGTGAGCGATCCGCGAGACGGAGATGTGCCTGTAGCCCTGCGGATACGGGATCTCGCCAGCGACGAATGCATTCGCGGGATCCCAGATAACGCGCAGCGCGGGATGATCCACGGCAGCAAGGAGTCGCGCGGTCTCGAACCCGGTCGCAATATTGCACGCGTGCTCGTTTTCGATGCCGAGAATGAGAGAGCGCTCGCCGGCGCGATCGGCCAGCGCGCGCAGCGCTGAAGCAACGCGATCGAAACACGCATCGGGATCGACCGAACGCCAATAAGAAAATACCCGGACGATACGAGCCCCCGTACGCCCGGCGACGTCGAACGCGCGGCGGGCGAGCTTCGGCTGGTCGTCGAACCCGAAGGCCGAGCTGAACATGTCCTGCTGGATATGAGGGGCGATCGGCGGGGCATCTGGCAGCGCGCATTTAAGGACCGGCGATGCGATCGCGAGAACACGCATGCCGCGCGCTTCGACCTTCGCCCGGATCGCATCGACCTCCGCGTCGGTATGCTCGAGGATGTTCCTGCCGTTGACGACGCGAAGCTCGGCGAACGTCATGCCGAGCTCGGCCATCGCGTCAAGCGCGCGATCAAGATCCTCAGGTGAGAACTCGTCGGTGACCGCGCCGATCGAAAACGGGCCGGGTGACACAAGAGACGCCCGGCCCATTGTCTAATTGAATCGCGCGGGCTCGAGGCGCGGCGACAGCAGGTGCACCATCAACAGCGCCACCAGATAGGCCGACGAGGCGATGATGAACACGGGCAGGTAGCTTCCGGTGTATTGCAACACCGCCGCAGTCACCTTCGCGATCAGCATTCCCCCAATCGCGCCGGCCGTGCCGCCGAACCCGACGACCGAGCCGATCGCCTGCTTGGGGAACATGTCGGAGGCCAGCGTGTACACGTTGGCGGACCAGCCCTGGTGCGCCGCCGCTGCCAGACCGATCAAACCGACCGCCATCCAGAGACTCGACGCATTGGCGGCGAAGATAATCGGCGTTACCGCGAGCGCGCACACAAGCATCGCCGTCTTGCGCGCCGCATTCACCGTCCATCCCCGTTTGAGGAGCGTGGACGACAACCATCCGCCTCCGACGCTGCCCACGTCGCCGATCAGATAAATCACCACAATCGGCGGTCCCATCGTCGTCAAGCTCAGCCCGTAGTTCCGATAGAGAAAGTCCGGGATCCAGAAGAGGTACAACCACCACACAGGGTCGGTCATGAACTTCGCAACCGCGAACGTCCATGCCTGCCGGTGTGGAAGAATTGTTCCCCACGACATTTTTGTCGTGGGCTCAGGCGGATCGGCGCGAATGTGCGCAAGCTCTGCCTGGCTGACGCGCGGATGTTCCTCAGGCGATCGATATGAAAACCACCACAGCGCAAGCCACAGAAATCCGATCGCGCCCGTGGCGATGAAGCTCCACTCCCATCCCAATGACAACGTGATGACCGGAACAATCAGCGGAGTCAACAACGCGCCGATGTTCGTGCCAGCATTGAAAATGCCGGTCGCGAACGCACGCTCCTTGCGGGGAAACCATTCCGCAACCGTCTTGATCGCGCCGGGAAAGTTGCCGGCTTCGCCCAGCCCGAGCGCGAAGCGCGCGCCCATGAAACCGGCGACCGACGCGCTGTATGTGAGGCCGAACATCGCGAGCATGGCCGCCACAGCGCCACCGAAGTACATCACCCACGCGTGAGCCATCGCCGCGACGCTCCACACGACGATCGCGATCGCGAACCCCGCCCGCGTGCCGAGACGGTCCATGATGCGGCCGGCGAACAGGAAGCCGATCGCATATGCAAGCTGGAATGAAAATACGATGTCGCCGTAATCGAGCTCGCTCCAGCCGAATTGCTGTTGCAGCGTCGGCTTGAGAATGCCGATTACCTGGCGATCGATGTAGTTGATGACTGACGCAAAAAACAGGAGCCCGCAGACGTACCACCTGTAATTGCCCACCTTCACGCCGGTGACAACGCCCGTAGCGACAGCAGGACGCGCGGAGGCCGGGGCCTGAATGCTCATGCGCACTCCTTTTCAGTTTTCACCATTATCGTCCAAGCCATCCGCCGTCAACGACGAGAACGTGCCCATTTACATAGTCCGAGGCGCGCGACGAGAGAAACACCACCGCGCCGCCGAGGTCGTCGGGTGTTCCCCACCGCCCCGCCGGAATCCGCTCGCCGATTTGCCGGCTGCGCACGGGGTCGGCTTGCAGCGCGCTGGTGTTGTCCGTGGCCATATAGCCCGGAGCAATCGCATTCACGTTGATGCGATGAGGCGCCCATTCGTTGGCAAATGCCTTGGTCACTTGCGCGACGCCGCCTTTCGCCGCCGCGTAACTGGGCACGGTGATGCCCCCCTGAAATGACAACATCGATGCGATGTTCACGATTTTCCCGCCGCCGCCGCGCTCGAGCATGTGGACGCCAGCCGCCCGACTGAGGAAGAACACACTGGAGAGATTCACTTCGATCGTGGCGTCCCACATGTCGTCCGGATGTTGCGCCGCCGGCGCCCGCCTCATCGTCGCGGCGTTGTTCACGAGGATGTCAATACGTCCGAACGCCTGGAGGACCGCGGGAACGAGTCCCAGCGTCTCCTCCCGTTTCTCGAGATTCGCCGTAAAGCTCCGCGCCTGCCGTCCCTTCCCCCGAATCGCCGCTTCCGTCGCGAGCGGCGGCTGCGCGCTCGCATGAACCGCAACGTCGGCACCGGCATCGGCCAGCGCCAGCGCCATGCCCGCACCGAGTCCGCGCGACGCTCCAGTTACGAGCGCGATCTTTCCAGTCAGGTCGAACAGGGCGTTTGACATCAGTGAAGTCAGGCGGACTGCTTCGGACTAAGGAAATCCTCGCGGGGCGGGGTGAAGACGTCGACCAGCACCACTTCCTCGTCGAGCATGGTCGCGCCATGCGGGAGATGCGGCGCAAAGTGCAGCACGTCACCAGCCGCGCAGACACGCTCGACGCCGTCGATGATGTACAACACGCGACCCCGTTCGACCATGGTGACCTGCTCGTGCTCGTGAGTATGTACGGCGGTAACGACACGCGGCTGGATTGTGAGGCGGCAGATCATCAGTTTCTCGCCAATGACCATCTGCCTGGCGATGCCTTCGGAGACCCGTTCGGCGGGGATCGTGTCCCAGTTCATGTTCAGTCGCGAGGGACCCCCGCTCCTCTCCTCGCCGCTCATTTCCTCCCCTTATCGATTCCCGAACCGCCCGCCGCAAATTCTGGCTGCACGTTGACGACGCCGAACAGGCGGTCGTCGTCTTCGCGGTTCGCCGCCATCATCCAGAGAAAATTGATTTGTCCGCCGGGCGCGGCAACGTTCGGATGGTACCCCGCGGGCATCAGCACGACGTCTCCTTCGCGGACGATGGTTGCGACTTCGGGATCTGTTTTGTTGGTGTACACCAACTGCACTCCGAATGCGGGTGCCGGCATGTCGATGTAGAGATATGCCTCCTCGGCCAGGACGGCGTGCTCGTGCGGTGGCCACGAGGTCCAGTTGCCAGGCGCGCTGAAGGTCACTCCCGCCATCAGCCGGCCGGCTTCGACGTTCTTGCCGATGAGGATGTTCAGCTCGCGCTGACTCCCAGGACCGCCGGCGGCAAAGTGCAACCCCGGATCTTTCTGTACCTCGCTGAACGCGACGAATTGAACGGGATGCTGTTTCGCCACGGGCGAGGACACCTCCGCGATGTCTGATCCGGCGGAGCCCGGCGCAACCTCGATCGACGAGTCGCGCGGGACGTAAATTGCGTCGTATCGGCCGAGCTCGAACGACTTTCCTTCTGTTGTGATGCGGGCCGCGCCGTTGAGGCCGATCAGGCTGGTCTCGCGGTCCCCAGTGTCGAAGCGAATCGTCTCGTCGCCGGCGCGCAGGATGATGCGCCCGTAGTGGAGATATTTCGCCGCCGTTCTGCCGGGTTCGACCGCCGTCGTTCGTCCGTGTTTGGACGCTGTGTTGCGGACGATGCAGGTCTCTGCGGTAATCGCTTGGATGTTCATAAACAAAAATCCTATCGCTGGACGCGGCCAGACGCGTCTCCTTTCGCGAGGCGATCGACTTCGGCGACCGACAACCGGTTGAAGTCTCCAGGAATCGTCTGCTTCAGCGCGCTCGATGCGACGGCAAAGCGCAGCGACGCCTCTGGATCTCGCCCTGTCAGCAGTCCGTAGATGAGTCCGGCGGCGAAGCTGTCGCCGCCGCCGATTCGATCGACCACTCGCACATCGTAACGTTGGCTCTGGATGAAGCGCCCTGCTTTCTCATCCCACAGCACGGCGCTCCAACCGTTGTCGCTCGCCGACACGCTTTCGCGAAGCGTGATCGCGACGAGCGGCGGCCCCAGTTCTTTCGTCAGACGCTGGGCAACGCTCTGGTAGCCTGCAAGATTCAGATGTCCCGATGTGACGTCAGTGTTCGGCACTTCGAGGCCGAGCACCGATTGCATGTCCTCTTCGTTTGCGATGACGAGATCGACTTGGCCCATGAGCGGGCGCATCACCTTCTGCGCCTGCGCCTCCGTCCAGAGCTTCCTGCGGAAGTTGAGATCAACCGACACCTTCGCGCCGGCTTTCTTCGCGGCGTCGATCGACTCGCGCGTGCATGCAGCCGCCTTTTCACCGAGCGCCGGCGTGATACCGGTCACGTGAAACCAGTCTGCCCCCACAAACACCTTCGGCCAGTCCACTGTTCCGGGCTCGAGCTCGCTGATCGCCGAGCGGGCGCGGTCGTAGATGACGTTCGACGCACGCTGACTCGCGCCGGCTTCCACGTAGTAGACACCGACGCGGTCGCCGCCGCGGATGATGAAATCGGTTCTGACCCCTTCGGCACGCAGCGCACGCACGGCAGCCTCGCCGATGTCGTGCGCCGGCAGACGCGTCACGTAGTAACTGTCGATTCCGAATAGCGCGAGGCTGACAGCAACGTTCGCCTCTCCCCCGCCGAATGTCGCCCCGAGCACAGGCGACTGAAGAAAACGCTCGTATCCCGGAGGACTGAGCCTCAGCATGATCTCGCCGAACGTCACGACTTTTGGCATGATGGCTGGGCTCTATTTGCCTCGTGCTGCGGCGACGTTGGCAACAATCCTCCGCGCGTTGTCGGCGATCACGTTGAACTGCTTTGCCGCAATCGCTTTCGTGTCGACCAGCGCGGATCCCACACCCACGCCTACGGCGCCGGCCCGCAGCCAGTCACCGACGTTGTCGATCGACACGCCGCCGGTCGGCATCAGCTTCACCTGTGGAAGGGGTCCCCTGACGTCTTTCAGGTAGCCGGGACCCACGGACGTAGCGGGAAACACTTTAATGATGTCGGCGCCCATCTCCCACGCGGCGAGAATCTCTGTCGGCGTGAAACAGCCGGGCATGACGGGCACTCCGTCCTGGTGCGCGGACTCGACGACTTCAGGTTTGAAGACCGGACTGACGATGAACTGAGCGCCTGCGTCGACGGCGCGGTGAACGGTGTCGGCGTCGAGCAGCGTCCCGGCGCCGAAGAGAAAATCCGAGGGCAAGGTCGGCGCGATCTCCGCAATCAGCTCGATCGCGCGCGGCACGGTCATCGTCACCTCGAGCGCCCGCACTCCACCTTCTGCCAGCGCATCCACCACCGCGCGCAACGCCATCGGATCGGGCATGCGGATGATGGCGACGACGCCAAGTTTCTCCACTTCTGTGACGACCTCGGCTCTGGATCGCGTTGTCATAACCTCATAACCGCGGAATCGACAATCCGCCGTCGACGTTGACGATTGTGCCTGTCGCGAACGTCATGTCGCCCCGAAGCAGCGATGCAACCGCGCGCCCCACATCGTCCGGGATACCCCATCTTCCCTCCGGAACGAGGCCGTCGGCGATGCGCTTGTCATACACGTCCTTGACGCCCGTCGTCATATCCGTGGCGACGATGCCCGGGCGCACTTCATACACCGGAATGCGATCGGGCGCCAGGCGAAGGGCAAATAATCTCGCTGCCATCGACAGACCCGCCTTGCTGACACAGTACTCGCCGCGATGGGGCGACGCCATTTCCGCCGACACGGATGTGACGAACACGATGGCGCGCGGAACGCCCGCGCCCTCGTGCTGCTCGACGAACAACCGCGCGACGGCCTGGGTGAGAAAGTACGGGCCCTGCAGATTGGTCCGCAGCACTTCCTCGAAGCTGTCTTCAGAGGCGGCGAGCAGATCCGCCCGCACCCGCGGCGCCCGGCCTGCGTTGTTCACGAGCGCATGCAGCGCGCCGAAATGCGCGACGATCGAGGACAGCAGCTGTGCGCGATCGTTCGGGCTTCCGATGTCGGCGGTCCAGGTACTCGGCCCCGCCGCCGAGAGAGGCCAGCTCCTCGGTGACCTCCACGACCGCGTCGCGCGAGCGGAGACCGCAGAGGGCAAGCGTCCATCCATCGCGCGCGAGCGCGCGCGCGATGCCGAGCCCGATGCCGCGCGTGCCGCCGGTGACCAAAGCAATCCGTTTGGGTGTCGTCATTCCTTATGTGTGGCGGGGCCCCACCGCTGCCACCTGTATCTCGCGACCTGCGGCCGCTCGACAATCATTGTTACGACTATCTGCTTCAGTAAAGCATTCCCCTAGCTTCCAAAAAATGTGTAGTACGGCTCGCCTTCGGCCATCCGCTTGACCAGGAGTGCCACCTCGCGCAGATGGTAATCACCCCACATGCTCGACTCTCCGCGCGGGATGCGCGCGTCATCCGGCACGTAGTCCCACCCATTTGGACGGTGATAGATCGAATGCAGCAGAAGTCCCTGGTGCCTCGCGTCACGGCTCAAGTACGGCCCAGCCTCGTCGATGAGTGTGGCGAGCACTCGCAGTCCGGCCTGCTCATACCGTGTGCCGTCGGCGCCGCGAGCGGCGTTCACGCGCGCAAACCTCAGCAGCCCTTGCGCGGCGATCGCCGCGGCCGAGCTGTCGACGGGCTCGCGATCGTTGTAAGGATCGGCCGGCTTGGATCCCCAGTCGCCGAGCGCCAGAAGTCCGGGCGCTCCGGTATCCCAATACGGCACGCCATCGGCAGCAGCCGCGTGGTCGATATAGAAGTCACACGTCGCCTCCGCCGCCTCATAAATGGGGTCAGACCCCATTTTTTCGTTGTTCGTAAATGGGAGGACGTCGGACGAATCGATCGTCGCCAGAAATTCCAGCTGCTCCGCAAAACCCAGCATCGCCCATGCGAGGCCACGCGTCCAGGTCGAGAACGGCGAATAGCCCTGCTGCGAGCTCGGACCGCGATACGTCCCATTCGCTGTGTTGAACAGGCTTTCATGCGCAGTTCGGCCGCGGACGTCGTACGCGTCCCGTCCCGTACCAAAATAAACGCTGTACGCCGCCGTCGCGCGCGCATGCTGGATGAGCCGGTCGAGCAAATTCACCTGGGCGTCCTGCTCTTCGAAAAGCCGTTGGCCAAGCACGTGGGAGAGCGCCAGCGCGCGCAGCGTCCGAATCGTGTCGACGAACAGCGAGTGAGCCCCATTGAAGGAGTAGATGAATCCGCCTTCGCCGACAGGTGTCCAGCGGTGAGCCTGCACGGCGCCGGTCACCTTCAGCGCCAGGGCATAAAAGCGCATCTCCCAGGCTTCGGCCTCGAACTTGCCCTCGCGCGCGAGTCTCCACAGGTTGCCGTACGTGCTGACGTTGTTGAACCCGTGATCGTGCACGCCCGTGTGCGTCAGGTGAGGCGCCATGCGCTCGAGCGTCCTCGTGCGGCCGAGTTCGAGAAACTCGCGCTCGCAGGTCGCATCGAATTGCAGCAATGGCGCGCCGAATTGAAAGCCCTGCGTCCACTCCGTCCAGCCGCGAGATTTATACACGCCGGCAACAGTAAATACAGCCGATCCGTCTTCAGGGCGCCAGGACTCTTCGATTGAGCGAATCTTCTGCGCCGACAATTCGAACACGCGATTGAGGGCGGGAAGCAGGTCACCTGCCGTGCGCTGCTGGTCGATACGAATCATTTGGCGTCAAATCATAGCGTTATCGGGCTTCCAGTTCGGCACGACCGGTAGATCGCGTCGACCAGCGCCAGCGCCTGATAGCCTTCCTCGCCCGACACCAGCGGCTTGCGTCCAGTCCTGATCGCGTCGCCGAAGTCGAGGAACTGCCGCTCGAACGATTCGACCGAGATTGCCATCGGGTCGGAGGCGCCTGACGCCACGCCGGCGCTGAGCGGCGGCGGCGTACCCACATCATCCTTCACATCCCACGTCGTCAGCTGATCGCCGGTGATGATCGCGGTTCCTTTCGTGCCGTGCAGCTCGATGCGCTCGCTGTAACCGGGCCAGAACGCCGTCGCCGCTTGCAGGGTGCCGGTCGCACCGTTGGCATAACGCAACACGGCACTGACGATATCTTCGGACTCAATCGTGTGCGCGGCGCCCAGCTGCCACATGCCAAACACTTCGCGAACCGGTCCGGCAAACCACAACAGCAGATCAACCTGATGAATCGCTTGATTGATCAATGCCCCGCCACCTTCGATGGCCCAGCTTCCCTTCACGGGACGCGCGTAGTACTCGTCCGAACGCCACCACTTGACGTAGGCATCGCACTGCAGCAGCCGGCCGAGCCGGCCGGCTCGAATCGCTGACGACAGAAACAGGCTCGCACGGTCGAACCGGTGCTGGCTCACGACACCGAGCAGGATGCCGGCATCGCGAGCGGTGTCGACAATTTCTCGTGCATTGTTGAGGGTCGTTGAAATCGGCTTCTGCACCTGAACCGGCTTGCGGCTGGCGGCGCATGCGCGAACAACGTCGAGCCTGAAGGATGGAAAGGTGCAGACATCAACGAAATCGACGTCTGGACGACGGCACAGATCTTCGAATCGCTCGATGAACTCCGCGCCATGCTGCGACGCGAATGCGCGGCCCTTGTCCTGCGTGACATTTGTGCACGCCTGCACCCTGTAGCCGATGTTCTCGTACGCGCGTGCATGCATGCCGGCGATGGCGCCGGTGCCGATGATGCCGACTCGGAGGCTCATTCTTACCTGTCGCGGGGGCCCCACACCCGCGACCTGTGCCTCGCGACCGTTGGTCGCTCGGCTGTGGTTGGTTTGATCGTCTGCTTAGTGCGGCAACCTGTGATCACTTGATCTCCGCCAACTCTTCAGGCGTCCATGCGCGCGTGCGGCCGGCTGTGGCAGCGCGCACTTGCTGCACTACCGCGGCGTCGATCGGCTCCGCTGTCTGTCCCCATGCGCGCCGAATGTAGGTGAGCACGGCGGCCATCTCGGCGTCGTCCAGCGTGTCGCCGTGAGCCGGCATAAGTCCGACGGAGCCTTCCTTGCCGTGGAGGAGCACGCGAATCGGGACGCCGGGTGCGCCGATCACGCTGGGCGATCCGGCGATATTCGGCGTCGCCCCTGGTTGTTCGCGACCGTCGGCGCCGTGGCATCCCTCGCACAGGTTCTTGAAGATCTCTTGTCCCGCTGCGAATCGTTTTTGATCGGCGGCGCCAAGCGGCGCAGCCGTCGCAGCCATCCCGGGCTTCCCAGGCCATCCGATGCGGGCCATCACCTTCGCGGCGCGGTCGCCCAGATCCCCCTTCTCGGCCGCAACCGAGATGAGCGCCGGCTCACGGGACAACGCGACGAATGGGCCGCCCGCGCGCGTCGGCGGTGCTGGTGGATCGGCACCAGCAAGCGCGCCCGGAAATGCCCGCGCGCCGCCCGGCCCCCCGCGGCCGCCGGGACATGTCTCGCACGGCGCAGTCGGATCGCCGCCGCCGCGATTCGGCGTCCCCGGCATCGTTGCTCCGAGCAGCGCGACCTCCGCGCCTCGCAGGAGCGCGGACCGCTGCCAGCTCGCGCGTGCCCTGTCTGCGGCGCGCTGCATCAGCGTCTGCACCGGCGCATCGTCACCCACACGCACGATCGTCGCCGCAAGCATCGTGATGGCAGCCGATCGCTGTGGCGTCTCGCCGGCGCTCTGAAGCAGCCGTTCGAGAACGGCGAGCTCGCTGCCGCGTGCGCCGCTCAGTGCGGCATCGACGGCAATCGGATCGTCGCCGTAGCGCTCGAGAAGGTTTGCCAGCGCCACCTCCTTCGATCCGGAAGGAAGCTCGCCGAGTGTCGCAGCGAGCTGGCGCCGCACCGCCCAGTCCGTATCGTCGAGCCGCTTCATCACGGCACCCGCCATCGGATGGTTCGGCATCCGCAGCCATCGCTCCGACAATCGCAGTGCCGACACCCGCACATCTCGGTTCGCGTGCGACAACGCCGGTGTCACGTCACCGGGCTCGATCGCATCGAGGCCATCGAGCACCCAGAGCGCCTTCAGCCGCGCGCGTGGATCGGTCGAGCTCGACGCCAGGCTGCGCAGCGCGGGCACAATCGACTTGTCGCCACGCTCGACGAGCAACTGCTGCGCCGTGTCGCGGCGCCATCCATTCGGGTGCGATAGTGTTGACACGAGCGGCGCGTTGTTCGTCGCGGGGGCCCCTCGCCCCGCGCCGCTTCGCGACGTAGTTCCGGACAGCGGCGTCGTGTCACGCTTCGTGCTCTCGTGCATAACCCGATAAATCCGACCAAAGGAATTGGGCTGCTCGAGCTTATGGGTCTGCACGTAGTCGCGCAGATACTCCGTCATGTATCCCTTGTGCTGGATGATGCCGCGGTACATGTCGACGACATAGAGCGTCCCGTCTGGCGCGAGGGAGAGATTCACCGGACGAAACCGCTCGTCGGTCGACGCCAGGAACTCCCCCTGCACCTCGCGATAGGCCTTGTCCGCGGTGAGACCGCTGCCGCTGTCGGCAAGGACGATGCGGCTGACGAGGTTGACGGTGGGATCCACGACGAATACGTTGCCGTAAAGCTCGGCGGGCAGGCGATCGCCGCGATAGATCATCGGCGTGCAGACGGACGTATATTTCGCGAGCGTGCCGTCCGTTCGTAGAATCCCGAACTGATAGCCGCGATTGACGCCGCGCGTCGGCCGGATCGGCCACACATCGTTGAGCTCGCCATTCGATCCGTTGAGCGACTCATAACTGCCGCGCGTGCGCAGAAGATTCGGGTGCCGCATGTAGTAATGCGCCGGGATCACATCAACGTGCAGCGCCGATTCATTCGTATTCCTGAAAATTCGCCCCGCATCGTCCTGGGTGATTCCCCACTGCCCGCGCGTCAGCGTCTTACGCACGTCGAACTTGCCGTCCTTCAATCGGAGGTCGATATCAACCTCGGAGGTGTAGATGTTGTTGTCGAGCGCCCACAACAGGCTGTTCGCGTTGTGCTCGACGTTCCCTTCTCTGCGGCCGTACTCTTTCGTGACGAGCTCTTTGCGATCGGCGCGCAAGTCCCCGTTGGTGTCCTGGAACAGCCAGAGGTTCGGCGGCTCCGCCACAAGCACACCCCGGTCCAGCAGCTTGAGCCACCGAGCCAGGACGAGGCCATCCTGAAACACCGTGCGCTTGTCCATTCGGCCGTCACTGTCCGTGTCTTCAAGCACGACGATTTTCCCGATGGGCTCGTGTTCCCCCTTCGCGTTGATATCGGGCATGTAGCCGGGCATCTCGACCACCCACATGCGTCCGTCACCATCCCAATCGATCATGACCGGGTCCTGAATCAGCGGCTCGCTCGCGACGAGCTCGACGCGGTAGCCCGGAGGCATGTAGAACCTCTTCAGCGCCTCCTCAGGGGAAATCGGCGGCGAGTCCTCGGCCACCTGCTGAAGGCCCGGCGGCCACGCCTTATTGATCTGCGCGGCGTAGCCCGCAGCGACAGCGGCCGCCACAAAAAACAGCGCGACGCGCATACGTTGAAGCAGCATCAGCGGATTATACTGAGCCGTGAAAGTAGAAAGTGGAAAGTGGAAAGTAAAAAGTTGGACGTGAACTGTAAAGTTACAGGAGCGCACTATGAAACTGACGCGGCGCGACCTCGGAAAGCTTGCGGTGACGGCGATTCCAGGGGCGGAGCTGTTTAACGCGCTTCACGCACAGACCCTCCCGGCGCCGCAACTCTTTCACGCGTTGCGGGCTCAGGGCGGGACGAAGCCCAACTCGAAATTCGCCGGGGTGCAGGTCGGCATGAACGTACCCTATAACTACGGCGGGCGCGACATGAACCCGGACGAGGTGCTCGATCGCACCCTGAAACTGAACATCAGCGCCGTCGAGATGCGCTCGCAGCCCGTCGAGCAGTTCCTCGGGTCTCCGGCCGCCAACGGTCAGAAAGCCGAGGCCGACGTGATGCGGAAATGGCGCTCGGCCGTGTCGATGGATCGCGTCGCGGTTTTCCGGAAAAAGTACGAAGACGCCGGCGTGCTGATCGACATCGTCAAATACGACGGTATCTACACCATGTCGGACGACGAGGTGAATTACTGCTTCTCGCTCGCGCGCACGCTCGGCGCGCGCGGCATCTCGTGCGAGATCGACGCCAAGCACACCGAGCGCATCGGACAGTTCGCCGACAAGCACAAACTGCCAGTCGCCTATCATGGCCATGCCGCGACGACGCCAGAGCATTGGGAAGCGGCGTTCAAACAGGCGCGCTACAACTGGGCGAACCTCGATATCGGGCACTTTGTCGCCGGCAACAACACGTCGCCGGTGCCTTTCCTCAAGCAGCACCACGCGCGCATCACGCACGTGCACGTGAAGGATCGCAAGATGAAGGAAGGAGCGACGACGCCTTTTGGCGAAGGGGATACGCCGATTGTCGAAGTGCTTCGTCTGATTCGCGACAACAAATGGCCGATCCAGGCCACGATCGAGTTCGAATACCCGATGCCGGCGGGATCGGATCGGATGATCGAGCTCGCGAAGACGATCGATTACTGCAGACGCGCGCTCGTGTCCTAGACGTCAACAGAAGATCAGAAAATCAGAAGATAAAAAACAAATCTTCTGGCCTTCTGATCTGTCTGATCTCCTGTAAAAAGACAGATGAGCTTCATACACGACAACTTCCTCCTCGAGACGGAGACCGCCCGCCGGCTGTTCCATCAGTACGCGGCGCCTCAACCGATCATCGACTACCACTGTCACCTTCCCCCGAAAGACGTCGCCGCCGATCGGCGGTTCGCCAACCTGTTCGAAATCTGGCTCGAGGGCGACCACTATAAGTGGCGTGCGATGCGCGCGAGCGGAGCGCCCGAACGGTTTTGCACGGGCGACGCCTCACCGCGAGAGAAATTTCAGGAGTGGGCGAAGACGGTACCCCATACGCTACGGAATCCGCTCTATCACTGGACCCATCTCGAGCTGAAACGGTATTTCGGCATCGACGAACTGCTGGACGAAAGAACGGCAGACAGTGTATGGGACCGGGCGAACGAGGCGCTACAGTCGCCCCAGCTCGGCGCCAAGGGCATCCTGGGCAAATTCTGCGTCAGGGCGGTCTGCACCACCGACGATCCCGCGGAGCCGCTCACATATCACGAGCAAATTGCCGCATCCGGCCTGCCGACGAAAATTTATCCGACGTTCCGCGCCGATCGCGTCATGGATCCGCATCAGCCGGATGTATTCAATACGTGGATCGACAAGCTCGGGCAGACGGCGGACGTTCACATCGCGAAGCTCAGCGACCTTCTCGACGCCCTGCGCCGGAGGCATCAGGCGTTTCACGACATCGGCGGACGGTTGTCGGACCATGGCCTCGACCAGTGCTATGCGGCCGACTGCACGGATGCTGAAGCAAAGGCGATTTTCGCCAAGGCGCGCGGCGGGCACTCCGCAACCGCCAGCGAGCGCGAAGCGTTTGCGTCCTACATGATGGTGTACTTCGGACAGCTCGACGCCGAGAAAGGCTGGACCAAGCAGCTCCATCTCGGCGCGCGGCGCAATGCGAACACACGCGCGCTGCAGTCACTCGGTCGCGACACCGGCTACGACTCCATCGGCGACCTGCCGCAGATCGACGCGCTTGGCCGGTATCTCGACCGCCTCGAACAGGCGCACGCGCTGCCGAAGATGGTCCTCTACAATCTCAACCCCGCCGACAACTACGCCTTCGCGACGATGATTGGAAATTTTCAGGACGGCAGCGCCGCCGGAAAGATCCAGTTCGGAAGCGGCTGGTGGTTTCTCGATCAGAAGGAAGCGATGGAGTGGCAGCTGAATGCGCTCTCCAACAATGCGCTGCTTTCGCACTTCGTCGGCATGCTCACCGACTCGCGTTCGTTCATGTCCTACCCGCGTCACGAGTATTTTCGGCGGGTTCTATGTAATCTGCTCGGCCGCGAAATGGAGGCGGGTCAGCTGCCCGACGACGAGCCGATGATTGGCGGGATGGTCGAGCGCATCTGTTATGGGAACGCGGAGAAATTCTTCGGGTTGACGCTGTAGGTCATCCTGTTCTCCGTGCGGTGCGTCTCCGTGCCTCTGGGTCTCTGTGTCGGGACAGCAAGACTCAGTGACATCTATGCAGCGGCCAGCGCGGCCTCCAACTCCTCTATCTCCTGTGGGCTCAGCTTCAACGTGGCGGCGCCGATCAGTTCGTCGATCTGCTGCGGATTTCTGGCGCCGACGATCGTCGCGGTAATCGCCGGATGCCGCAATGTCCAGGCAATCGCCACCTCGCCGGGCGTGCGGCCGTGCGCGTCGGCGATGGCGCGCACTCGATCCACGAGCGCGAACGCTCTGCTCAACAGCGGCTCCTGATAGAAGCGGTTGTTGCGACGCCAGTCCCCCTCGGGCAGGGTGGCGATGCGCTCGCGCGTCATCTTCCCTGTGAGCAGCCCGGACTGCATCGGCGAGTATGGAATCACGCCGATGTTGTGCTCGAGACAGTAGGGCAGAATCTCGCGCTCGATCTCCGGGCGCAGCATCGAGTACGGCGGCTGCAGGTTAGTGGGCGTTTCGATGCGTGAAATGCGCTGCAACTGCGCGACATCAAAATTGGAGACGCCGATGAATGAGACCTTTCCCTCGTCTCGCAGCTGTGTCAGCGTCGTCCAGGCTGCCTCGATCGAACCAGGATCGTGTCCTTGCGGGCTTGCCGGCCAGACCGGCCAGTGAATCTGGTACAAATCGATGTGCTCCGTCTGCAGGCGGCGGAGGCTCTGTTCGACCTCCCGGCGAATCGATTGAGGTTCGAGGCTGTGCGACGTATTTCCTGCCGCGTCCCACACAAGGCTGCATTTCGTGAACACGTACGGCCTGTCGCCGCGCGGGATATCGCGCAGCGCCTGCCCGACGACTTCCTCCGAATGGCCGAGACCGTAGATCGCAGCTGTATCAATCCAGTTGAGACCGCGCTCGATCGCGCGCCGAATCGTCGCGATGGACGCGGAGTCGTCCTGCGGCCCCCATCCGAATCGCCACTCGCCGCCAATGGCCCAGGCGCCGAGACCGATGGGCGTGAGTTTCAGAGACGAGTTGCCGAGAGCACGGGTTGAAAACATTGCCATATTTTCGATTGACGATTGCCGAATTTATTGCCGAATGCCGATCGACGATTCGCCATTCTATTGTGAATTGAGCGCAATTTGCAGGTCGAGCTTCGAGCTGGCTCCGGCACGAGGCGTGCCTTGCTCAGGAGGATGCGAACCCAAGCCGACCAACTCAAGGAACGGACACAACTCTTCGCCGAAAGTGTCGTCAAGGTGATTCGGGAGCTTCCAAATACGCTGGAGGGCCGCCGGATCGGCGGACAACTCTTCGATGCGGCCACCTCCGTTGCGGCGAACGATCGGGCGGCTTGCAAGGCGCGGAGCCATGCGGAATTCATCGCGAAGATCAGTATTGTCCTCGAGGAGGCCGACGAGTCGGAGTTCTGGCTGAATCTCATTGCACGAATATCGGTTCTGAGCGAGGCGAGAGTGTCACGCGATCGCGCAGAAGCGTCGGAGCTTACGGCGATTTTTACGGCGTCGCACAAGACCGCTTCATCGCATAAACGATACCAACCTGAGTGTGGCATCGTCGATTCTCGATTGACGATTTGCCACTGATGAGATTGATGAGTCGAATCGACGACTCTCAATAGACGATTGCCAATCAATGTGGCAATCGTCAATTGAGAATATGGCAATTCAGCTGCCTAGGTGAACTTGACGAGCTCGGAAATCTTCACAGCTCTCTTCTCTTCAATGCTCTTGCGCGCCGCGATACCGGTCAGACACGACATCGCACCGGCGCGCGAGTCAGGCACGCGCATGTGCTCGGGCGCCGGCGTCTTGCGGAAGATCTGATCGCGCAGGAAATCGTCGCCGCCGCCGTGGCCGCCCTCAGCGTTGACGACGGGCACTTTCCTGCGAAGCCCAAAGCTCTTCGTGACGTACACTTCCGTTTCTTCGCCTTCCGGCACGTCCCACGGCTGCCGCTCATAGTCGCGCACTTCGAGGCGACCCAGCTCGCCGTTGAACGCAACCCGGAAGCCTTCGAACGGCATGTGCGCGTCGAGGGAGTACGCCATCGTGGCGCCGTTCGAGTACTTCACGATCGCCTGCATGGAATCGTAGATGTCGATATCGCTGCGATACACGCACGCATCACGGTAGTAGTTGTCGGCGCTCTCGCAGTCGGCGTACAGCTTCATCCGCGTCGGGTTCGTCGTCAGGTCGTAGTAAAACCGGCATTCCTGCTTGTGCGGGCACACGCGGCAGTTCGCGGCGCGAATCTTTCCGTTCTTGCCGTACACCTGGAGCTGCCCATTGGCGGTGACTTCCACCGGATCGGCACCCAGCCACCAGTTGACGAGATCGAAATGGTGCGTAGCCTTATGCACCCACAGGCTGCCACCACCGTTCTTGTACGCATGCCACCGCCGAAAGTAGTCAGACCCGTGGTACACGTCCAGATACCATGCGAAGTCGACCGAGACGACTTTGCCGATCTCGCCTGACATCAGGATTTCCTTCGCCGTCCGGTGCTTCGGCGCATACCGGTAGTTGAAGGTGACGATGATCTTCTTGTTGTTGCGCCTCTCGGCGTCGAGCACCGCCTGGCACTGCTTCTCGTCGATGACCATCGGTTTCTCGGTCATCACGTCGAAGCCGCGATCGAGCGCCCTGACGATGTACTGGCTGTGGAACGAATCCCTTGTCGTCACCATAACGACATCGGGCTTCGTCTTGTCGAGCATCTCGTCGAAGTTCGTGAACGTAGGGCAATCGACGCCCATGAGCGCCTTGGAGCTTTCGACGCGCTTCGGATTGATGTCGCAGAGGCCGACGAACTGGATGATGTCCGAATACCGTTCCTTGATCTGGCGGCCCCACATGCTCGTCGCGCGCTCGCCTGTCCCGATGATCGCGTAGCGCCTGAGGCCAGCTGGCGCCTGCGCGAACGCGTCGGCGCCCAACAACGACGTGGCGGCCACGGCGCCGCCTGCGGTCTTGACGAAGTCGCGACGGTTCACGAGATTCTGATCAGACATGTCTCCTCCAGACTCTGGACTTTAGACTTTGGACTCCCTCATCGTTGAATCCGCGCCGAGCCGCCCCTGGCAAACGCCCGCACGTGCTCGAGCGTGGCCATCGTCGTGTCACCCGGGAAGGTCGTGACGAGCGCGCCATGCGCCCACCCGAGCTTCAAGGCGTCGTCTGGCGTTTCACCGTTCATCAGCCCGTAGAACAGACCTGACGCAAATCCATCACCGCCGCCCACGCGATCGCGCACGTCGAGCTCGCACGTCGGCGCGACGTGCGTCTTGCCCGCAATCCACGCGACGGCGCTCCACGTGTGACGATTTGTGGAGTGCACCTCGCGCAGCGTGGTGGCGAGCACCTTGATCTGCGGATGCCGGGAGACGACGTTGTCGATCATCGCGATAAAAGCGGCCGAGTCGAGACCAGACGCGGCCGCGACCTCCGGCCCTGGAATGCCGAGTCCTTTCTGCAGGTCTTCCTCGTTTCCGACGAGCACGTCGACATACCGTACGATGCGCGACATCACGTCGAGCGCACGCTTGTGGCCGCCGCCCGCCGCGCTCCAGAGCTTCTCGCGGTAGTTCAAGTCGAACGACACGACGGCGCCGCTGTTCTTCGCGGCCTGCATCGCCTCGATGATCAACTCCGCAGTTGTTTCCGATAACGCCGCGAAGATGCCTCCGCTGTGGAACCACCGCACGCCGTTGGCGAAGATCCCCTTCCAGTCGAAGTCTCCCGGCTTCAGCAGAGCGGCCGCTTCGTTGCTGCGGTTGTAAAACACGACAGGAGCGCGAACCCCATGTCCGCGATCACTGTACACGGTCGCCATGTTCGGGCCACGCGCGCCGTCGTGCTTGAAACGCTTGTAGAACGGCCGCACACCCATGGCTCGCACGCGCTCGTTGATCAGATCCCCGACCGGATAGTCGACCATCGCGCTCGCGACCGCCGTGCGCATGCCAAAACAGTCCGAGAGATTCGCTGACGTATTGAACTCCCCTCCGCTGACATGCACCTGAAGAGACGCGGCTTTGTGAAACGGATAGATGCCGGAATCGAGACGATGCACCAGCGCGCCCAGCGAGAGGAAATCGATATCGCCCTTGTCGGAAATCTCCAGCGCGCTGCTCATGCATGAGTCCAATCGGTATGAAAGACGCCGTCGCGATCGACGCGGCGGTAGGTATGCGCGCCGAAGAAGTCCCGCTGGCCCTGCGTGAGATTCGCCGGCAACCGCGCGGCGCGGTACGAGTCGTAGTACGCGAGCGACGAGCTGAGCGCCGGGATGGGAACCCCCGCCGACACCGCCGTCCGCACGACGTCGCGCAGAGCCTGCTGTCCGGACGCAAGAGATGCCGAGAAGCTGTCGTCAAGCAGCAGATTGACGAGCGCGGGGTTGCGGCTGAAGGCGGCGCGCACGTCCGACAGCAACGCCGCGCGGATGATGCAGCCCGCCCGCCAGATCTTCGCGACCTCCGCGAGGTCGATGTCGTACTTGTATTCGTGCGACGCCTGCCGCAGCAGCGCCATCCCCTGCGCGTACGAGATGATTTTCGCCGCGTAGAGCGCGCGGCGGGTTGCGTCGATCACGTCCGCCCGGTGAGCCGCCGGTGCCGCCATTGCGACAGGAGGCCCGGGCAGCACTGTGCCTGCGGCGACACGTTCTGACTTCAAGGCCGACAGCAATCGCGCTTCGACGGCGGCATTCACGGTGGGAATGGGCACGCCGATGTCGAACGCGTTCTGGCTCATCCATTTGCCGGTGCCCTTCTGTTGCGCCTCGTCGAGGATGAGGTCGACGAGCGGCTTCCCGGTTTCGCTGTCGACTCGCTCGAGCACCCGTGCGGTGATCTCCACGAGGTACGAGCGCAGCTCGCCGTCGTTCCACGCCGAAAACACATCCGCGATCTCGCGGGCGGTCATGCCGGCGGCGCGCGACAGCACGTCGTACACTTCGGCGATGAGCTGCATGTCGCCGTACTCGATGCCGTTGTGCACCATCTTGACGTAGTGGCCCGCACCGCGCGGCCCCATGTAGGCCACGCACGGCTCGCCATCCTCAGCTTTTGCGGCCATCGCGCGGAGGATGGACGCCAAGGCGTCCCACGCCTCGCGGGGCCCTCCGGGCATCATCGACGGCCCTCGCAGCGCACCCTCTTCGCCGCCGGACACACCCATACCGACAAAGCGGAACCCAGCTGACGCGAGCTCATCTGCGCGCCGATCTGTATCCCGGAAGAACGAGTTGCCGCCATCGATGAGGATGTCTTCGCGCTCGAGGTGCGGACGAAGGTGGGCGATGACGCTGTCGACGGGTGGACCTGCAGGCACCATCATCAGGACGCGCCGTGGCCGTTCCAGCACGGCCATCAGCGTGTCCGGCGCATCGGCGCTGCCGATGCTCGACCCGCTCGACTGCCCGGCCGCGAACGCATGCGTCTTCGCGCGGTCCAGGTCGTAGCCCGCGACGGGAAATCCCCTGCTCGCGATGTTGCGCGCGAGATTGGCGCCCATCACGCCAAGCCCGACGACTCCGATCTTGTAGGTCATCGATCTCCCAGGGCTGGCCTGAAGGCCAGCACTACATCGGGTATCTCCTAAGCCGGCCTAAAGGCCCAGCACTACGTGCTTGTCGGACCAGCACACCGCGCTCTCGTAGTGCCGACCTTCAGGTCGGTCGTTGGCATCATCGTAGTGCCAACCTTCAGGTCGGCCGTACGCGATATAACATCTCTCCCGCGCGCGGGATGACGAGCGTCTTCGGATCGCCTTCGAAGTCGCGCGCGTTGACGGTGTTCGGATCTTTGTAACCCAGATTGATCAAGGCGCTGTGCTCCCTGGAAATACCGGTCGCCAGCGTCACCTCAATCCGCGGACTCTCAACGCCGGCGTCTGCATCATAGGTGCCGTTCCCTTTGACGTGCGTCGAGTGCGCGAGGATACCGCCCGGATACTTCTCGAAGCGTTCCCACTGCCCGAGAAAGTAGTCCCGGCAGTGGTAGCCGACTTCCTCGATCATCCTGCCGTGTGTACGGCTCACCTCCGTCACATGGGGCGCGTAGATGATCACTTCGCCATCGTCCGCGACCACAGGCTCGCTTTTGTACATGCCCTTTCCGGCCGTCCATAAGTCGTCGTACATCGAAGGCATGATCGCCAGGACGCGATCGTATGGCTCGTCCACCCATACGATGTGGCGCTGCGATGACAACAGGGCTGCCTGCCGCCACGCCTCATGAACCTCGCCGCAGAACATGCCGGCCACGCCGTGATGCGTGACGACGACGGCCAGCAGCGACAGCGGCGTGTCGAGCAGCGCCGCGGCGCGATTGATCACGGCGCGCACGGCCGTGTCGGCCGTGCCAATCACCGCGTACGACGTGATGAGCGCGCCAAGCCAGTGTGTAAAGTGAATGATCTCGGGGGCGGCAATGCCGGGAAAAAGGTACTTTGCGCCGCCAGAGAAGCCCGCGACTTCGTGCGGAAAGACCGGCCCGCAGATAATTACATGGTCGTATTCGGTGGCCAGGCGATTCAGCGCAACCGGCACGTCCTGATTGAGACGCCCGGCTGTGATGTCGGCGATATCGCGCGCGGGGATCGTCCCGAGTCGTGCGTATGTGGTGGGGTCGTCCCAACGGTGATTGAAGATGCGGCGTGCGCCCGCGCGGCCATCGATCACTGTCCGTCCGACGTGCGCGCGTCAACTGCGCGTCGTTCATGGGCGTGTGCGTGCCCAGCGCGACCAGATAATCGAGCGCCGCGACCCGCGCGCCGAGCTCGCGCTCGATCAGCTCGAACATCAGCGGCATCGGCATTGTCCGAGTGCCATCGGGAATAATGACGAGCACCCGCCGTCCGTCCACGGGCAGTGCGCCGAGGCCGCCGCGCGCAATGGCATCGATCTCGCAGGCGTCAAATAGCCGTCCGCGATCCCCTTGCCAACCACAGTCATTTCACTAACAGCATAGTTGAAGACGGCGTTCCGGCGTCATCATGGCTTCCGCGATCACCGCCCGATGTTTCGCAAGGCCTGCTCGCCCAATCGATCGCGCAATTGCGCAAGATACAGGCTCGGAGGTGTCACGGGCACTCCCGGAGATTCGTGCGTTTCTGACGGGCTCTCCGGAATGGGATTCGATGGCCGCGGCACTAACAAGCACCGCGGCCGCCACTGCGTATCTCATGCTATTCGTTCTTCGTTTTCGCTAAAACCCGAATCGGAACCCCACTCTGAACAGCCGCTCGTCGATGCCCTTCGCGGCCGCTGTTTGCCGTGTTCGAGATGATGCCGAAGCTCGCCGCGTTCGACGCGTTCGCCGAGGGGTTGGCGAAGTGCGGCGTGTTGGTCAGATTGAAGATCTCCAGACGGAACTGGAGCGTGCGTGCCGGCGCCCAGCGCGAACTGCCGGAACACGCTCATGTCGAAATTGGCGTAACCCGGGCCCCGCATGCTGTTGAAGCCCGGCCGTCCCGAATCGCCGCTCGGTCACCGGGCGGAACGCCGTCGTGTCGAACCACGGCTTGCCGGGTCCGATGCCGCCGAGGATCTCGACTGTGTCCTTTACCTGATCCGCCACCTGGTTGCTGCCGTTCATATCGAGAGACGTCGCGGCCGATTCGACCGTGAACGGTGATCCCGGAATACGCGCCGAACAACCCATTCACCTGCCAGCCGCCGAGGATCGCCGATGCGGCGCCGCCGTTGCTCAGGAACGGCTTGCCCTCGCCGAACGGCAGCTCGGCCACGAATGAGGCCTGGAAGTTGTGCGGGCGATCCTGCGGCAGCAGCGCCTCGTTCAGATCGAAGTACTCGAGCGCCTGCACGCGCGGCGAGCCGTCGCTCAGCGTGTCGCAGCAGATGCCGAATGCCTTCGACCACGTGTAGGCGACGTTCACCTGAACGCCCTGCGCCAGCCGGCGCGTCAGCGACGTCTGCAGTGAGTCGTAGTTGCTCCAACCCGGATTGCTCAGAATGCCGGTCGCGCCCGTGCGGCCGGAACTTCTGAAACAGCGGACGTCCCGCGTTGCCGGCGCCGATCACCTGGCCGGCATTTGCATCCATGATCTGGTTGATGTCGCGCTGCCGCGTGCCGACGTAGCCCGCCTGGCCGGTAAATCCTCCCGGCAGTTCCGATTGCACGGTCGACGTTGAACGAGTGGATGTACCCGCGCTTCGGTTTGTCCGGCAGCGCGCGTGCGCTGACGTTCAACGGCACGGAAATGATGCCGCTGCTCACGTCGGGTATCGGAATCGCGGAATGCCGTCGCGCAAGCGGCTCGCCGGCGCGAAGGCGCTCGCCTGCGGAAGGCTCAGGTTGATCGAAGACGGATAGTTGCCCAGCAGATTGCGCACGAACGCGAGCGGATACGGATCGTAGTTGATGCCGTATCCGCCGCGCAGAACGATGGCGTCGGTCAGACGATAGGCCAGGCCGAGCCGCGGCGAGATATTTCCCGGTGCCCATGTCGTAGCCGCAATCCGTCGGGATCGATCGCGACACCGCAGATCAGCATCTGCGTTGGTGTTGACGTCGTAGCGCTCCATCCCTCGGGTCGTGCGGGTGCCCACCGGAAAGTAGTCGTAGCGCAGGCCGAGCGATGCTGTGAGATTCCGAGTCGGCTGCCACTGGTCTTTCGCGAAGAAGCTGAATTGCCAGTTGCGGCTTCTCGTGTAGCCGTCCTCGAACGGAATGATGCCCTTCGACACCCCGGTCGGAAGCCCCAGCAGAAACGACGCGAATGTGTTGAACTGATTCGACCGACGGGCCGCCCGACAGCGCCGTCGGACCGCCGGCAAACGTAAAGCTGCCCGATCCGTTGCCGAGCTCATGACGGTTCATCGCCTGCTTGCACGATGTCGCCGCCAAACCTGAACGTGTGCGCGCCCTCTCGTGTACGTCGCGTTCGCCGTGTATTGCACCTGCCAGTTGTCGTCGACGTACGGCGAGTTCGCGCTGCCCGGCGTAGCCGATACCCGAGTAGTTGGTGATGTCGAAGTGCGGCCAGCCGCCAGCGACGCGATCGGTCCCGTTCGTTCCTGGAATGCCCAGAAAGTCGAGGCCGAGTTGTTCGTCCAGGCGATCGGGCTCGGAGAGCACCTCGATCGTGGTGATGCCCGCATAGGTGTCGATCAGGAAGTTCGGCGACAAGCACGTACGAACGCGCTGCCGGTAAACGTGTAAGTGTCGCCGAGCCCCGTGCCCGCCTTCGCCGCGGTGTTGTTGATGGGCAGCCCGCCGAGCGCGCCGAACATCGCCGGATTCCTGAAGTTGTAACCGAGCCAGCCGAGGCGCGCCGTGATGCCGAGCTTGTTCGTCGCGTTGTAGTTCATCTTCGCGTCGATGTTGTGGCGATCGAACGTGTAGTCGCCCGGTCACGAAGTAGTTGTCCACGAGTCCCGGCTGGTTCGGCAGCGGCAAATCGGCGATCAGCTTCTGGACGATCGGATCGAATCGGTCGCGCGGAATCGATGTTGCCGGTGAATGCCGTGCGGCCCGCCCCCGTCGACGCGTTCCCTGTCGCCGGGTCGTAAATCGGCGTCGGGCGACGCCGAGAAGTCGCCGTTGCGCATCGCGGCCGTCGGCACCGTGCCGAATCGCTGCGCGAGCTGCTTGTCGAACGTGCCCTGGTAGCTTCCAAAAAAAAAGAGCTTGTTGCGGACGATGGGCCCGCCCGCCGTGCCGCCGAACTGGTTCTGCCTGGCCTGTGGCTTGTCCTGGTCGGCCGGGCAGGAAATACGGCCGCGACTTCATCGCTTCGTTGTAGAAATATTCGAAGAGCCGAGCCGTGCAGCTCGTTCGTGCCGCTCTTGATCAGCACGTTCGCCGACATGCCGCCCGACAATCCCTGATCGGCGTCGAACGTGCTCGTCGTCACGCCGACCGATTCGATCGCCTCGAGCGCGGGAACGTACGCAGCGACGTGCGGCAGCCACAGGTTGTTCGAGATCGCGCCTTCGATCCGGATCGCATTCGCATTGCGCGTCGTGCCGTTCGAGCTGAAGGCCAGGCCGCGCGCCGGGTTCACCGCGACCGAGTGCATGTTCTCGGGCGGCGAGATGCCAGGCACGGTGACGAACAGACTCTGATAGTTGCGCCCGACCGGCACCGGCAGATTCTCGAGCTGCGCAGCCGGGATCTCCGTGCGCACGTCGGCGCGATCGGTCTGCAGCACGGCGACGCCGGCGCTGACCGTCACGGTGTCGGTGACCTGGCCTACTTCGAGCAGGCTGTTGACGCGCAGCACGTTGTCTTCCGACACGCGCACGCCTGTGGTCGCGAAATTCCTTGAACCCCGAAATGTTGACGCGCACCTCGTAGTTGCCCGGAGGCACGGTCGTGAACGTCGCTGCGCCAACCTCATTCGACGTCCCGCTTCGCGTCCATCCCTGTTTCGGTATTCGTGACCGTCACCTCGGCGCCAGGCACCGCGCCGCCGCTCTGATCGCGCGACGTCGACGATGATCGAGCCGTAGAGGACCTGGGCATCGAGCGCGGGGACGTGGAGGCAAGAAACGCGATGATGAACACAGGATATGCGCGAAACCAGGCTGCGCGTTTCATGATCGGCACTCTCCTATTGATGCGTTGAATGATCACTGATATACCCTAACTTTACCGCTAAAGTAAACTCGTTTTCCCGGTGACTGGCCTTGACTCTGCCGTGTGGGCTTTCTAGAATCGCTGATCTGCAGAGACTCAAGGTGAAAGGACGTGTTATGAATCGTCGCGCTGTTCACCAAAACGATCCTCGCCGGCGTCGGCGCCGCGGCGCTTCCCGAGTTTCGGCTTCGCTCAGGCACCCGCGAAGAGGCTGAAGATTGGCATCACGATGCTGATTTGGGGCGCCGTTCCGCGAACGCCGGAAAATCTCGAGCCGTCACTGAAGGACGCGAGCGAGCTCGGATACCACAGCTTCGAAACATTCGCATCGATCCTCGAGGATTACGACAAGAAGGACGCACTTGGTCCGCTACTCGCCAAGTACCCGATTCCGCTGAAGTCGGCCTTCGTGACGGTGAACCTCACCGATCCTGCGCAGCGCAAGGAGCAGATCGACATGCTGCAGCGCTATGCGAAGGTGCTGAAGAAGCACGGCGGCAGCTACCTGGTGCAGTCGCCCAACGGCCCGCGCAAGGGCTATGTGTTTTCGGAGCACAAGGCGAACATCATCGCGGCGCTGAACGACTACGGCAAAGCGGTGAACGACATCGGTCTTGGCACCGGCCTGCATCAGCACACCGGCACGGTCGTGGAGTCGCGCGAAGAAACCTATGAAGTACTGAACGCGATCGACACGCGCCACATGCACTTCGCGCCCGACATCGGCCAGGCGCAGAAGGGCGGCACCGACGCCGCGCAGCTCGTCAAGGACTTCGCGAAGATCATCGATCACATGCACCTCAAGGACTTCAGCGGCTGGGAGCACATGGGCGGGTACACTCCGCTCGGCGAGGGGAAGGTCGATCTCAAATCGGTGCTCGAGACGATGGAGAAAGCCAACCCGAACGCGAACATCATGCACGAGCTCGACGGCTCCGCGAACATGCCGTACACGCCGCGCCAGACCGCCGAGATCAGCAAGAAATACTTGCAGTCGCTCGGTTACACGTTCCGCTCATAAATCAGGGGCACAGCATGCCGTGAACGCGACGTTGTCGCGTTCACGGCTTCTTCCAACGCGGGCCTGTCCGCCGCTTACCAGGAAAAACTATGAGACTCCAAGGAAAGAAAGCGCTCATCACCGGTGCGAGCCGCGGTATCGGTCGCGGCATCGCCGAGGTCTTCGCCGAGGAAGGCGCGGACGTGGCTGTCAACTACATCGAAAGCGCGGCGCCGGCCGAAGACGTAGTGAAAGGCGTTCGGGCTCTCGGCCGCAACGCCGTGGCCGTGAAGGGTGACGTCGCCAGGCGCGCCGACGTCGAGGCGATGATCGACAAGGCGTGGAAAGAGCTCGGCGGGCTCGACATCCTCGTCAACAATGCCGGCATCGAGACGATCGTGCCGTTTCTGGAGCTCACCGACGATCAGTGGACGCGCCTGGTCGACGTCAACCTTCGGGGCCCGTGGCTCTGCTCGCAGGTGTTCTGCCGGAAGGCGATTGCCGAGAAGCGCAAGGGCAGCATCGTGCACATCGGCTCCATTCAGGCGGCCAAAGTGCTGCCCGGCCGCACGCACTACGCGCCGACGAAACTCGGCCTTGAAGCGCTCACGCGCAACATGTCCGCTGAAGTGACGCCGCTGGGCATCCGCGTGAATTGCGTGCATCCGGGATTGATCGACACAGACATGACGGCGTGGGTCATGAAGAGCCCCGACATCCTTCCGCTCGTGCTGCAGCAGATCTCGCTCGCCCGCGCGGGCGGCCCGCGCGAAATCGGACATGCCGTCGCATTCTTCGCCTCAGACGAAGCGAGCTACCTGACCGGGCAGTCCGTTCATGTCGACGGGGGATGGCAAGGCAAGTAATCGATACCTGCATGGATAGATTGACGATTGGCGGATTGGAAGATTGTCGGCAGAGGGACGATTGGAAGATTGGCAGATTCAATGACACGGTTGATTGACTTAAGCATGGAAGTGTTCCAGGGGATGATGACCTATCCCAACGTCGCCAAGCCGGTCATCGTCGAAATGGAAACCTACAGCCAGATGGCGCAAAGCATCGGCACCGACAAGTTCGGGGTGAACGAAATCACCAATCACTGCATGATCGTCACCGGCGATCACATCGGCACGCACATCGATTCGTGGGGGCATGTCAATCCGACCGCGCCGCGCGCCGAAGGCATTCCCATCGAGTATTGCTACGGCGACGGCGTGGTGCTCGACCTCACGCATAAGGCGGCGGGCGATGAGATCACCGTGGCCGATATCGAAGAGGCCGAAACGAAGCTCGGCGGGTACAGAATCAAGGCCCTCGACATCGTGCTGCTTCGCACCGATGCCGCCAAGAAGCGCTTCGACAAGGCATACTTGACGGACCACCCGGGCATGACGAAGGAATCGGTGCACTACGTGCTCGACCGGGGCGTGAAGGTGATGGGAATCGACGCCATCGGCTTCGACCCGCCGGTGGCCAAGATGTTCGAGCGGAAAAAATTCTGGGAGGCGCATCGGGTCATGCGCGAGCGCGAGTACTATCACCTCGAGAACATGTGCAACCTGCACGAAATCCCGGCGCCGTACCATTCCTTTACCGTCAGCGTGCTGCCAATAAAGTGGCGCGGCGCATCGGCGGCGCCGGTAAGGGCCGTAGCGATAATAGGGGTCTGACCCCCGCGAGAAGTACGGGGGTCAGACCCCGTTAAGGAGCATCATGAAGCAGCGATACAAAACCGCTATCACGATCATCGCCGTCATCGCCGTCCTGACGCTCACGCAGTGGGCGCTGCAAACGGCAAGCTCGGCGCAGTCGCGCGCGACGGTGCAGGCGCCGATGTACCAGGTCGACCCATTCTGGCCAAAGCCGTTGCCGAACAACTGGGTGATGGGCTCGGTCGTCGGCCTCAGCGTCGACTCTCGCGATCACGTCTGGATCACGCATCGCGGCAACGTCGCGCCGAAGGAAGCCGGCATGGTGGCCGGCAGCAATGGCACGCAGCAGCCGGGCGGCTCTCCCCCGCCGCAGCCGGGCGACAAGCGCCGGATCTCGTCGATCTGCTGCGACGTCGCGCCGCCGGTCCTCGAGTTCGACATGGCGGGCAACCTCGTCTCGTCATGGGGCGGGCCCGGTCCTGGTTATCAGTGGCCGGCCTCAATGCACGGCATCACGGTCGACGGCAAAGACAACGTGTGGCTCCCAACGAACCAGGGCCACCAGATGTTGAAGTTCACGCGGCAGGGAAAATTCCTATTGCAGATCGGGCGCGAAGGGCAGAGCAAGGGCAACACGGACACAGCGAACCTGAACCGCGCGGCCGAAGCTGAGGTCGATCTTGCCGCGAACGAGGTGTACGTCGCCGACGGCTACGGTAACCGACGCGTGATCGTGTTCGACGCCGATACTGGAGCGTACAAGCGGCACTGGGGCGCGTACGGCTCGAAGCCAGACGACGCCGATCCGGGCCCGTACGACCCCGCCGCGCCGCTGCCAAAAGTATTCCGAACTGTGCACTGCGCACAGATCGCCAACGACGGTCTTGTCTACGTCTGTGACCGCGCAAACGACCGGATCCAGGTGTTCAGGAAGGACGGAACCTTCGTGAAGGAAGCGCAGATCGCGAAGGACACGCTCGGCGACGGCGTGGTGTTCGACATTGCGTTCTCGCGCGACACGCCGCAACGCCACGCGTTCGTCGCAGACGGCGCGAACCACCGCGTCTGGACGATGCTGCGCGAACCCCTGCAGGTCGTGAGCCACTTCGGCCAGGGCGGCCGGTATCCGGGCCAGTTTTACTCGGTTCACAACATCTCGCTTGACTCGAAGGGCAACGTCTATACGGTGGAAACCTACGAAGGCAAGCGGCTGCAGAAGTTCAACTACAAGGGCATCGGCGCGGTGGCGGCCACTACAAACTGACGCTGTAACGAAGAACGACAAACGAAGAACAAAAAGGAAAAGTTCGAAAAACGAAATACCCGAAAAACGAAAAACAAACAACGAAAAGCGCAAAGAAATAAAGCGAGGGCGCTGGAATAGAATTTCCGGCGCCTTTCGCGTTTGTGCCGCACCTCATATGAAGTGAGACGCACCTTATACGTAGTGCCGAGCTTTAGCTCGGCTGTGACGGAGATGACATGCCCAAGTTGCCTGAGCTCAAACCGCAGCCGACGCCACAGGCCGTCGTTGACGAGCATCTCGACGCGTTGAACCGCGGCGATTGGAATCGCCTGATGGCGCAGTATCCAGACGACGTCGAGATCTTCCTGTCGGGCGGCGTGGTCATCCGTGGCCGCGAGGCCGTTGGAGAAGCGTTCGCCGGCCTCGTGATGCCGTTCAAGGACGGCGGCCTCCTCGGCGTGATCTTCACACCCGAGCACACCTCAACGGTGGGCAACACCGTGAACGTGCAGTGGAGAACCGACGCTGACGTCCTGAGGGAGCCATACCGCGGAGCCGACGCGTATGTGACGCGGAATGGATTGCTGGCAGCACAGGTGAGCACTTTTGATATGAAGGCACTGATTGCGCATCGAAAAACGTAGAACGAGAACCGAATAGAGATCACATATGGCCGACAGAAACAAAATCATCGATCGATTTCTCGGCGACGCGTCGACTCCGATCGAGTGGGCCAGCGAGGACGAAAAGACGCTGCACTTCTGGCTCGACGACCTGCACTGTCCGCAGCCGATCTCGCCGATGTGGTTCGACATCGGCGGCTGGTGGCTGACCTGCGGCTACATGTACCGCCGGTTCGGCGTGCCGTTCGGCAAAGACTGGGTCGCGAAGACGGTCAACGGCTACCTGATGAGCGCCGTCGTGCCGAGGCCGGCGGATGAAGAGGCCGGGCTGTGGGCGTACTACAACATGGTGATGCCGGTCTACGCCGACAAGTTCCTCGACTGGTGGAAGCGGCGGTACCTGCCTGAGATTCTGCGCAACTTCGAATATCTCGACACCTTTCCAATGGACACGGCATCGCTGCCCGAGCTGATGATCCTGCTGGAAGAAGCCATCGACATCCAGGAGCGTCACTGGCGGCTGCACTGGATGCTCAACCTCGCGCAGTTCCAGGCCTCGATTACATTCGAGAGCATCCTTATTCCACTGATTGGCGACGTGCACAAGCCGCTGGTCGGCCGCATCCTCATCTCAGACGAGGACCGCAACTGGGATTCGGTACGCGAGCTCTGGACGCTGAAGGAGAAGATAAAGAAAAGCCCAACGCTGAGGCGTGCGTTCGACGAGAACGAAACGGCCGACGGCGTCCTGCGCGCGCTCGCGGCATCTGAAGAGGGTCGTAACCTTCTCAAGGATGTCGACAAGTACAAAAACGAGTACGGCAACAAGTCGATGTACGCGCACGAGTACATCTACACGACCTGGCGGGAGAACCCGACCCCGATCATCGAGGCCCTTCGGGGCTACCTGCTATCGGACTACGACTGCGAGAAAGACGTGCGCCAGCTGCGCCGGAACCGTGAGGCGGCGATTAAAGAAATGTGGTCGCTGGTGCCTCCGGCCACGTCGCAGGAGGCGAAGGACAAGCTCAAGACGGCGCTCGATCTCGCGCTGAAGATGACGCCACTCACGCCGGATCACCACTTCTACATGGACCAGGGCACGTACGCGCGGATGCGCCTGGTGTTGATGGGCGTCGGACGGAAACTTGTCGAGCTCGGCGGGCTCGATCAAGCCGACGACATCATGTTTCTGAAGTACGACGAGCTTCGAAAACTCAGCGCGAATCTCAATATGTTCGACGCGCGATCGATCGTCAACGAACGGCGCCGGGCGCGAGAGGCCGCATTCGCGGTCAGACCCAGGCTGTGGGCCGGGACGATTACCGACTGGTCGATGTACGGCGAGCCCTACAAACAGGTACTCTGGGACTGGCCCGGCATTTACGAGCGCTCCAAGAGCTCGGCGGCGCTGCCATCGGGAACAGTCAAGGGGCTCGGTGCGTCCGCCGGTGTCTACGAAGGCCCGGCGCGCGTCGTCGAGTCGGCCGAGCAATTCGACCAGGTGAAGAAAGGCGACGTGCTCGTCTGCAAGATGACAAGTCCATCATGGGTGGTGCTCTTTACGAAGATCGGCGGGCTCGTCACCGACTCGGGCGGCGCCCTTTCGCATCCGGCGGTGGTATCGCGTGAGTTCGGTATTCCGGCGGTCGTCGGGACACGGACGGGAACGCAGGCCATCAAAACAGGTCAGCGCGTGCGGCTGAACGGAGCGTCTGGTCTTGTTGAAATCCTCGGCTGACGCAGTCGTCGCTTTCTGTGACCTGCCTGCAGAGGCCACGCCGATTGCCGGGGGCAAGGGCGCCAGCCTGAGCCGGATGGCAGCGGCAGGTCTTCCGGTGCCGCCCGGATTCGTTGTTGCTGCGGGGGCGTTTTACGAATTCCTTGACGTGTGCGGCGGCGCCGCCATGATCGCCGGCGTGACGAACGATCTCGATGTCGAGGACCGTCGGGCTGTCGAGCACGCAGCAGAACGCATCCAGCAGCTGATCGTCTCCACTCCCCTGCCGGTCCCGCTTGCGCGAGCCATTCGGGCCGCGCACAGGAAACTGGAACATGGCGACCTCGTCGCCGTCCGTTCGAGCGCCGTCAGCGAAGACGGGCTCACGGCAAGTTTCGCAGGCCAGCAGGAGAGCTATCTGAACGTGAGTGCTGACGCCGTGCTCGATCGCGTCCGCGAATGCTGGGCGTCGTTTTTCTCACCGCGCGCGCTCTTCTACCGTGCGCAGAAGGCCGTGCTGGCGGATACGCGAATAGCGGTCGTCGTCCAGGAGATGGTTCAGGCCGACAAGAGCGGCGTGATGTTCACCGTCGATCCGATTCGTAATCGGCGCACGTGCATGGTCATCGAAGGTGCACCTGGCCTTGGCGAAGCCATCGTATCCGGAGAAGTAACGCCGGATCACTACGTAGTGTCACGGGATGACGGCTTTGTCCTCGAGTCCTTCATACCCGATGAGGAACGCAGCCGAGTGCTGTCGGATCAGGAACTGGACGGGCTGCGACTGCTCGGATTGCGGCTCGAAGCGTTTTTCGGGTCCCCACAGGACGTGGAATGGTGCTCGCGGGCGGGCGAGCTGCTGCTGCTCCAAAGCAGACCGATCACCACGCTGGACGCACATGGGTGATCAACGAACGGAGTCGCCGCTCATTCAGCTCGGACGACTCTGGGTAGCGGAAAACTATCCGTACAACAGCACGCATCTTCTCAAATCGCTCGACTGGCTCGATAGCCTCGCGCCCGATGCTTCGGATGCCGTCCGTCTGGCAACGCTCACGCATGACATGGAACGCGCGTTCGGAGGGCCTGACGCCATCGCCATCAAGTTGAACGATCGTGGATATGAGGTAGCCCATTCGAATCGCAGCGCGAAAATCGTCGGCGCGTGGCTTCGCGCAAACGGCGCACAGGAAGGCCTCGCCGACGATGTCGAGGGGCTGATTCGTGTGCACGAATGGGGCGGGTCGCCCGACGCGAACCTCGTGCAGGCCGCTGACAGCCTGAGTTTTCTCGAGACGAACGTCGATCTGATGCTCGGGTTCGCACGGACAGGCAAATATCCAAAAGCCGAAATCGCGCTCAAAATCGACGGGATGTACGAGCGCATCCAACTGCCCGCCGCGAGAGAGCTGGCGCGCCCCATGTGGGAACGCGCAAAGGTGCGCTTGGGGTCTGACCCCCGCGTAGGCACGGGGGGCAGACCCCTATATCTGCGCCCGGAGTCGCTCGACGAGCTAATCGCGGCGCTGCAGACGCACGGGCCCAGCGCCCGCCTTCTTGCCGGAGGCACCGATCTTCTGGTGCGCATGAGAAAAGGCGTTGACTGGCCTCCGGTCATCGTCGATGTCAAGCGGGTCGCGGAGCTGCGCTCCGATGTCGCCGAGATCGATGGATGCATCCGCATCGGCGCACGGATGGTGATGACGGATGTCATTGACGACCGCCGCATCCGTCAGCATTTCCCTGCGCTGGTCGATGCCGCGCGGACGGTCGGCTCGGTTCAGATTCGCAATCGCGCAACCCTTGCCGGCAACCTGTGCAATGCATCGCCGGCCGCCGACACAGCGCCAGTGCTCCTGGCGCACCGTGCCAGCCTCAATCTCGTCAGTGCGGGCGGCACGCGGCAGATGCCGTTGGATGACTTCTTCACCGGTCCCGGGCGAACCGTGCTCGCACCGGGCGAGCTGGTCGCGTCGATCGATCTCCCGCTGCCGGTCACGCCCACGGGCGGAGCTTTTGGCCGGCTCACGCGGCGGCATGGTGTCGACCTCGCGATCGTCTGCGTCTGTTGCGTCGTCCGGGAATCAGGCGAGGCTCGTTTTGCCTTTGGCGCCGTCGGGCCCCGTCCGTTCGTCGTCACGTCGCGCATGGACGCACCGCTCGACGATGTGTGGACCCACGCGCGCCCTATTTCAGATGTACGCGCGAACGCGGACTACCGGCTCGCGATGCTGCCGGTGCTCACGCGGCGGGCATTGAGGGAGGCCGTGGGGCGGATGCGCGAGGCGTCGGAAGGCGCATGACGATCACGCTGACCGTCAACGGAACGATCCGGACCATCGACGTGCAAACCCACCACTCGCTGCTCGAAGTGCTGCGTGATCAACTGAACCTGACCGGCACAAAAGAGTGCTGCGTTGAAGGCGAATGCGGATCCTGCACGGTGCTGCTGAACGGCCGCGCCGTCAACGCGTGTCTCGTGCTCGCGGCGGAGTGCGACGGGGAGAACCTGGCGACGGTCGAAGGGTTGGCACTGCACGGACAGCTCGGTCCCGTCCAACAGGCGTTTGTCGAAAGCGGCGCCGTGCAGTGCGGATTCTGCATTCCGGGCATGATCGTCGCCGCCACGTACCTGTTGTCGACCAATCCGTCCCCGAGCGAACACGAGATCAAGGAAGGACTCGCCGGAAATCTATGCCGCTGCGCGGCCTACAGCCGCATCATCCAGGCTGTCGAGCTCGCGGCGAAGAGACGGACGGCATAGGTTTCCGCACGCCAATGGCCATCATCGGCTCTTCATTACCACGGCTCGGCGCTATCGAGCGGGTGACGGGCGCTCAGCAATACGCCGCCGACGTTCGCATCGACAACACACTGCATGTCAAGCTCGTTTCAGTGTGCTGCGCGCATGCGCGGATCGTCGCCGTTCACAAAGCCGAGGCCCTTGGCATTCCGGGAGTGCGCGGCGTCTTCACGGCGCACGACTTGCCGCAGCCTGTTCCACGGTACGGGCCGGTCTTCGCCGACCGGCCGATGCTCGCCGTCGGGGAAACGAAATTTTCGGGTGAACCGGTAGCGGCCGTCGTCGCAGAAACGAAGGACGCGGCGAACCGAGCGGCGAGGCTCGTTCGCATTGATATCGAGCAGCTCCCTGCCGTTCTGTCGATCGAGGCCTCGCTCGATGCGCAGGCGCCGCTCGTCCAGGATACGGATCTCCGGCCAGACGATCCGCGTGCGGCCACGAACACACTTCGCCAATGGCAGTTCGGATGGGGCGACGCAGCCGGCGCCACCGCCGATCTCGTCATCGAGCGCGACTACGCATTTCCGATGGTCACGCACTTCGCGATCGAGCCGCACGCGTTTCTCGCGGCCGCCGACGCGAACGGCGTCACGATCTGGAGCCCGACGCAGCATCCCTACGTGCTTCAGCGTGTCGTGGCGGCCGCACTTCAGTGGCCGATCGCGAGAGTCCGGATTATCGCCCCCGATCCCGGTGGCGGCTTCGGCGGCAAAGGGTGGCCGAAGGTCGAGCCGCTGATGGCGTGGCTGGCGATCAGGCTCGGCCAGCCGGTGCGGCTGGTGCTGACGCTCGAAGAGACGTTTCAAGCCGCGCGCCGCACGTCTGCCCGCATTCACGCGCGCACCGGCTTTGCGAGCGACGGACGCATCATCTTCCAGGACATCCAGGCGGACTTCCTGCTCGGCGCCTACGCCGACATCGGCACGCGTGTCGTCAGCAAGGCCAGCTATTCGGCGTGCGGCCCCTACCGCGCCGAGCACGCGCGCATCGTCGCTCGAGCGCTGCTCTCACACACGACCCCAAGCACGGCGTTTCGAGGATTTGGCACGCCGCAGGCGTCATGGGCTGTCGAATCACAGTTAAACGAAGCGGCCGCCGAGCTCGGCATCGATCCAGTGGAAATTCGACAACGCAATCTGCCGGCAAAAGGAGAGGCCTTCAACCCGCACGATACGCCCGCCGATGGCGAATGGCACACGGTGCTCGCGACAGCCGCCGGCGCAATCGACTGGAACGCTCCGCTTGCGGCGAATCGCGGGCGCGGCATCTCGCTCGGGTTGAAAAGCTCGTCGACCGCGTCCCGTTCGGTTGCGATCGTGCGCTTGCACTTCGACGGCAGCGCGTCCGTCATTTGCGGCACGTCCGACATGGGCCAGGGCGCGCGCACCATCATGATGCAGATTGCCGCGCAGGAGCTCGGCCTTGCGCCCGATCGCATCGCCGTTGTGATGGGCGACACTTCGGTCGTTCCGTTCGACTCATCGACGTCGGCCAGCCGTTCCACAGTATTCATGGGCAACGCGGTGATCGACGCGTGCGACAGCGTCAAGAAGGAGCTGCGCAAGATGGCCGAGGCAAATCCGGCGGCCCGCGGGATGCCGACCGCCGACCTGCTGAAGGCGCACTTCGGACCAACGCGCGGAGAGGTGATCGGCATCGGCGAAGCGGGAAACGCGTACGAGCCGGACCATCCCCTCGGCGGGCGCGCCGCTTTCTGGGAATTGATGGGCGCAGCCTGCGAGGTCGGCGTCGATCCCGAAACCTGCGAGGTGACGGTTCACAAGCTGGTGCTCGTCAGCGACGTGGGTAAAGCGCTGAACCCGGATCAGGTCGACGCGCAGGACGAGGGCGCAGCCGTGATGGGGCTCGGGCACACGCTCATGGAACAGTTGATTCTCGGCGCCGACGGCCGGATTCTGAATCTCGGATCGCTCGACTACCGAATTCCTTCGATCAAGGATGTTCCGCTCGAGCTCGACACACATCTCATCGAGAACGCGGACGGCCCGGGACCGTACGGCGCGAAAGGCGCCGGCGAAGGCGGCACGCTCGCGGTGGCGGCAGCGATTGGCGCCGCCATAAATCAGGCGGCTGGGGTCGCGATACGTGACTTGCCGCTCACGCCCGAGAGAATCTGGCGCGCTCGTAACGAAAAAGGCAGAACGAAAAACGAATAGACCTCGCGCGGCTACATCCGCCTCGCAGCCCAGAGAATCGAATTTCGGACGAGCATGCGGTACGCCGGATTCCGGTGCGTCTCGCGAGACGCGCCCGGCTGGATGCACACCACTCTCGCGGTTGGATGCACGCCAATCCACGCGATGGTCGAATCGCTGCCGCTGTGAGAGGTCAGGAGCAGCGGCGTGATCTTCGCCGACTGCCACATGTTCTTGTAGACCTCCTCATTTCCCAGCGTGAAGGGCGCGACATTGCGGAGGATAGGATGTTTGCCCGCCAGGCGAACGTCGAGCTTTGCCGCGGTAGAGACGGCGCTCGACTTCTTCCCGTTCTGGTTGTCGAGCACGAGAAGCCCGCCTGTCACCTCTTCGTACCACCACGGCCAGTCCTGATTGTCGCCGAGCGAGTGGTGCAGCAGCACAAATCCACGCCCGGCCTCTACCGCCTGACGTGCCAGCGCGCGCGTGGCTTCGGGCCAGTTCATCTGATCGTTCAGCACCAGCACGTCATAGCCGGGATGCGGCCGGCCGCCGCTCGGCTCCCACGGGTAGTCGGGCGGCTCGTCACGTTCCGTGCCTCCGCCAAGCGCGCCTCTTCCGGCGGCAGGGGCGCCACTTCGTGCGGGCTGCGGGGGTGTTTGCAGCAGTGCGGCGAAGCTCGCGGGCTGATCGATGGGCCAGATTTCCATGCCGAAGAACATCGGGTCGAGAAACATCTCTTGAAGAGTCGGGGGATAAGGTTTGCCGCCGGTGGTCAGCTGGACCCACACCTGCGTCTTCGTTACTGCCTGCGCGCCAACAAGCCTGGCCGCCATCACGGCGGCTCCCGCCGTGATAAAACCGCGTCGTGAAGTGCCGCGTGCGCTGAGAGTCTTTTCTGTCGATGCCATTGATGTGTTCCGCTGTCGCTAGGACAGCCGGCCTCCAGCCCACTGGACCATCCGGTGAACAATCTCTCGGTAGTTCGGGTCCTGGCACACGTGCCTTGTGTGCCCAGGCTGCAGACAGGCCACACGGGCTTTCTGGTGTGGCCCGACCCAGCCGACTGCCGGGTTGTTGAACGAGGGATCATCCGATTCGAACAGCACGGTCGATTTCGGCGAGATCCACATGTTCGGGAAGGTTTCGTCCCATGGAAGCACGAACGGTTCGAGGCCGCGCACGATCGGGTGAGTGCCGACTGGCTTGATCGTCTGCCGTACGAACTGCTTGAGGCGCGCCTGTGTCTTCATCCCCTGGGCATTGGCGTTGTACAGGTAGCAGCCGATCACCTCTTCGCTCCACCACGCCCACGCGTCGTTGTTCGTGCCGACCGCGTGGTGCAGGACGATGAGCCCTTTCCCGGCATCCAGATGCTTGACCATGTTCGTGCGATCGCGCTCTGGCCACTGCCCCGTAATCCAATCGTTGGTGACGATGACATCCGGAGCGTCGGGACCGCCGACGCGATCGAATGCATTCGGGTGCGGCAACACGATTGGATCGACGTCGCTGAAGAGCGGATCCTCGAACATCGCGTACATCTGCAGCGGCGAGGTATGGCCGCCCCCGGTGAACTGCACGCGCAGCCGCTGCCCGCGCGGCGTCTGTGCATGCACGGCGGCGGTCGCCGCAGCTCCGGCGAGCACGCCCGGCAGAGCAACGGTGCCGGCGGCAGAACCGAGAAACCTGCGCCGCGAGAGGATCGGCATGTGATCTCCTTGCTTGCTCGATTATCGATAATTGAGCGCCCAGCGGCGGAGAATATACCAGCAGCCGTGTGGACGCAACGACCAATGTCTGCGCGCCCGGCGCCGCATGTTACGATGCCGATCCAGACATCGCCGGTAAAGGGAGGTCGTTATGAAGCAGTGCGTGTTCGCTCTGTTGCTGGGTACCGTTATCTCAGCGCAGTCAGCCGATACCGTCGAGTCGCACGTGGCCGCGGCACAGGCGCTCAACGCCGCCAGCCCGACGGCCCTTATCAATCTGTGCACGCCGGAGCAGGCATCGCGCGCGAACCCGCCGCCGCGCCGCGGTGGCCAGCCGGGCGCCGCACAGCCGCCCGCTGGGCCGCCCGATCGATCCCGCTGGGCGCGCGAGCCGATGAAAGTATTCGACAACCTGTTCTATGTCGGCGAACGCGAATACTCATCCTGGGCCGTGACGACAACGGCCGGGATCATCATCATCGATCCGATCTACGACTATTCCGTCGAAGAGCAGGTCGTCGGCGGATTGAAGAAGCTCGGGCTCGATCCCGCGCAGATCAAATACGTCGTCGTCAGCCACGCCCACCGCGATCACGCGGGGGGCGCGTGGTATCTCCAGGAGCGGTTCGGCGCCCGTGTCCTGCTGACCGCTCCCGACTGGGACATGCTCGAGCGCAACAAGCAGAGCTGGCCGAAGCCAAAGCGCGACATGGTAATCGCCGATCGCCAGCAGTTGACGCTCGGCGATACGACCCTGACGTTCATTCACACGTTCGGTCACACGCCCGGGACGATGTCGACGCTCGTGCCGGTCAAGGACAACGGCAAGCCGCACGTTGCGGCATTGTGGGGCGGAACCGGGTTCAACTTCACCATTACGCCGCAGCAGCCGGCGTCGCATTGGTTCGACACGTACATCGCGTCGGCGCAGCGATTCAGAGAGGCGGCGGCGAAAGCGGGCGCGGACGTGTTTCTGTCGAATCATCCGAGCTGGGACGGCTCAGACGAGAAGATGGCGAAGCTGGCCAAGCGCGCCACCGGCGAGCCGCATCCCTACGTGATTGGCGCCAAGAACGTACAGAACTATTTCGCGATCGCTGAACACTGCGCCCAGGCGGGAAAGCTTCGCGCCAAATAAGGGGTCAGACCCTCTTTTTTCGTTTTGCGTAAATATGGCCGCTCGAATCAGAGGTGTATTACGAAAAACGAAAAAAGAGGGTCTGACCCCTACTTTACAATCTCCCGGATCACCCCATCCCACTTGTTGAGGATGAAGATTCTCCCGTCAGGACCTTCGCCATACCGGAGATCGGCGCGCGTGGGCGGCTTCTTGCCTTGCGCGGCCGTCCTGGCCTTCACGAGATCGAACAGGTTCTTCGTCTGCCCTTTGTCGTTGAACACGATTCGCCGGATCGCATCCTGCCCGCCGTTGCGCGGGAGTTTGTCGACGTTCACGTAAAACATCTCGCCCGAGGGGTTGTCGCCGAACAACAGGAGGTTCGACAATTTCTTCAGCCGGTCATGTCGGTACACGTAGCCCATGGTGACCGCCGAGCTGTTCTGCAGCAGCGGATCGAGCTGCGCGAATTCCACGACGGGATAGGTCACTTTCGGATCGCTGCGCGGAGTGTCGAGGCTCACTTCGGAACCGTTCACGAAGCGGAAGCTACCTTCCCAGATTCGCCAGCCGAGGTTCGCGCCTTTGGGTACCGTTGTCACCTCTTCGGCAATCCCCTGACCGATGTCGGCCATATACATCGTGCCCGTCTTCGAGTCCCAGGCGAATCGCTGCGGGTTGCGCGCGCCGTACGCGTAGATCTCGGCCAGGGTGTTCGGAGCGTCGTCGTTTGCGTAGGGATTGTCCTTCGGAATGCCGTACTGGCGGTTCGCGCTGTTGTTGCCGAGCGGATCGATGCGGAGAATCTTGCCGAACGAGCTGGCGAGATCCTGCGCGACGTTCTGCGGATCGCCGCCGCTGCCGCCGTCGGCATTCCCCAGATACAGCAGACCGTAGTCGGCGCTTCCGCGCCGCGCGGTCGGATCGAAGCCGAGCTGTCCTCCGTTGTGATTCACGTACGGACGCTGCCACCGCATCAGCTCGCGCGGGGCGTTGCCATCGTAGGTAGCGGCCGCAGGATTCCTCGCCGTCCACTCGAGGAGTACGGCATGATGTGAAACCTTCGTGCCGGGCGCATGACGCCAGTCAGGCGTCGGCGTGATGTTCGAAGTGTCGGTGTAGGTGTAGATCTTTCCGTACCCGCGCGACCCGCGACGATTGAAGTCGGGGTGGAACGCAAAGCTCTGGAACCCGCGCTCGAAATTCTGGAACTGCACCTGGATGTTCCACCGCGGATCCTGGTGGTCGAAGTACGGCGTCACCGTTTTACCATCGTTGCTTACGGTGTAGAGCGCGCCGTGCATGTCGTTGACGAACATGCGTGATGTGCCGGGCTCGTAGCTCATCAACATCGGCCGCGCGGCATTTCCTTCGACGTCGGGCAGCATGGCGAACTCGACGAAGTCCACTTTGATGGCGCCCTCTTCCGCTGGGATCGGATTCGGAAACGGGTCGCGTGTCCCGTTGGGCCCGAGCGGCGGCGGCCCCTGACGCCCGCGCGCGGGCGCCGCTGGCTGCTGGGGCGCCTGTGCGATCGCCGACGAAACCGCGACGGAGAGCACGGCTAACACGGGCAGGACCTTCATTACGGCTCGACAACCTCGTAGAAGTTACGGACGCGGCTTTCGAGCATCGGCACAACCTTGCCGAGAATGTTTTCCTTGAACGCGTCGGTTGCCTGATGGGCCTTGTATCCGTTCTCATCGACATACTGCTCATAGAGCAGCAGCTTGCGCGGGTCTTCGGGCGACTGGTTCACCATGTAGAGCTTGCATCCAGGTTCGGCGCGCGAGAGCGGGATCATTTTCTTCAGAATGTCGATGACTTCTTTCTCTTTGCCTTCCTGGACTTTGTACTCGGCAGCGACGACGTACATTGCGTATCTCCTCTCGGTAAACCGCCAGGTCCGACTAATGCCGGACGCTACGTGCGGGAAATGTGGTTACGTAATACTCCGATGCCTTCTATTTCGAACTCAACGACATCTCCAGGCTTGAGCCAGCGGTCGAGCTCGAGCCCGCTTCCGCCTGTTGTCGTTCCCGATCCCCAGAGCTCTCCGGGATAGATCGTCTCGTTCTGCGAGACGTGCACGATCAGATCCTCGAATGAAAACTGCCGGCCGCTGCTTGCGGAATCGGTCCACGTCTCGCCGTTGATCGTCGCCGTCATCCGCAGGTTGCTGACGTCGAGCTCATCGGCGGTCACGAGGTACGGTCCGATGGTGTTGCCGGTGTCGAAGTCCTTGCCCTTGCTCGGGCCCATGCCGAGCGGCCCTTCTCTCATCTGTTGATCGCGAGCGCTCCAATCGTTCCAGATTGTGTAGCCCGCAATGTATCGCTTCGCGTCGGCTTTGTTGATGTTTTTGCCGCGCCGCCCGATGACGACCGCCAACTCCAGCTCGAAGTCGAACTTTTCACAGTACTTCGGCCATTCGATCACGTCATCTGGACCGGACACCGTATCGGGATCGCCTTTGTAGTACGCAGGCACCTCGTACCACACGGGCGGAATCGACGGACGCCCGAGCGCCTTCCCGGCAGTCAGCATGTGGCCTTCGAACGTCAGAAAGTCGCGAATCACGCGCGGGCGAGGCACCGGGGCGAGCAAACGTACTTCCTGTGGCGCGTAACTGGTGCGCGCGCCGAACGCGTCTGCGTGTCTCGATGCCGCCTCGATCGCCTGCTCCGCGGCACGCCGGCCGACATCGCCGGTGCCGAGAAACTCGACCATGTCCGATGAAAACAGTAAGGCTGCGAGCCGCTGGGCATCACAGCCGGGATCGGTTTTCTCGAGGTGAGCGGCATAGCCGGCTGCGAAATCTATCAGCTTGCCGTCGACGGCTGCGCCGACGCGCCGCAGCGGGCCGGCCGCCGTCGGTATCTCGAACGTCGCGAGCTTCATGAGCCCTACATCTTACTTCGTGGCGGGGTTTGATGTCTCGATACGCCGGGGTTCACGACGCTGATTTTGACACAGAGTCACCGAGGCACAGAGACGACGCACAGAGAAATGCCTTTCTCTGTGGGCACGTAAGTGGGCTCTGTGGCAGCGTCGACTTCGCGCCTTCGTGGTTACATGAGCGCGCGAATGGAGAGCACCGTGAAGAATCCGTAGAACAACGACATGCTGACGAGCGTCACGCGGCGCCACATCGGCGGGCGCAGTTCTTCCGGCAACAGGCGCGTGTTCAGGTAGAGAAGATGGATTGATGCGATGGTAAACACCATACCCGCGATGTTGGCGGCGAGCATCAACAACATGATGGGCTGCGCCAGCCGCAGCGCGAAGATGCCCCACAGGCACACGAGCCCCAGGGCCCCGTAGTACACAACGCGGACGTCGCCGCGGCTCAGCGCGCGCGCGCGACGGCTGCCGGTCCAAACGATGTCGGTGAGCGAGCGCACCATGCTTTCGATGATATCGAGCTGTGTTTTGAACAGAATCCACGCCGCCAACATCGCGACGACAGCGCCCGCAATGGGTCCCGACCGCGCGCCGACGGCCGACGCAAGGGCCGCGGCCATGCCCAGCCCCTGAATGTTGCTGCCGCTCGGAAGGAGCGTCACATACAGGACCGCCGGGAGCATCATCCCGAGCATCGCGCCCGTGAAGAACACTCCCCACTGGTCGGCGCTCACGATGCGCCACCATCCTCGCCAGCGGCGCATGTTCTCGGGTGTCGGCTTGAAGATAAAGCCGGTATGGGCGAGGTTTACTTTGTGCCCGCCGACGGCGGCCGGGATGTATCCAGCCCGCTGCCCCATGCCGTAGCCCTTGTCGCGCGCCCAGCTCGACAGCGCGATATTGACCATGCCGCCGGCGCCGGAATATCCGGCAAGCGCAGCCATCAACAGGTAGTCCTGGTTACTCGGCATGAAGCTGAACGTCCGGCGGGGCAGATCGAAACCGAAGAATCCAACCGCGGCGGCCGCCCACGTCGAGCCGGGAACGAAGTACAACCCCAGCAGGAGAAATGCACCCAGGATGCAGACGACCATCACCCAGTTGAGCAGCTCGAGGGTGCGCTCGATTCGGCGCCCGAGCATCAGCAAAAGAATGCAAAGCAGAAACGTCCCGACGCCGAGCTGATAGATGAGGGTCGCATCCGCCGGCGTCGCGATGCGTCTGGTGGCGAGAAAGAAGATCGCTCCCGCCGACAATCCCGCTGAATACGGCCAGCCCACCTGCAGGAGGTACATCGCCACGTACAGCCACGCCCAGAACGCGCGCCCCGGGCGCGTGCGCATGAAGCCGGTAAACGCGGGCTCGCCCGTCGCTACCGTGTAACGCATCAGCTCGGTATTGAAGATCGTCTGAAAGAACACGGCCACGAGCGTGATCCAGAGCAGCGACATCCCGTAGCGGACAAACGCCGTCGGTCCCAGAAGGAACTCGCCGCCGCCGAGCGACAGGCCGAGGACGATCACACCGGGCCCGACGATCTTGGCCCACTGAAGACCGATGGGCGCCGGGGCCTCGGGAAGATCGGCCAGGACCCACGGTTCAAGGCCGGTCCGCGTTTCGGCGCCCGCCGGCGCGCTCTCAAGATCCTGGACTCCACGACTCGCCATCTGGACTCCTAGACTCTGGACTTTAGACTTTCGACTTTCGACTCTTCGCCTTTGGCCCCGTGGACTCTATACCAGTTCTGATTCGTTCGTTCGCGAAGCGGATGACATCGTCAATCGGGTGCTTCAGCTGGCCATCGATCGCCAGCATCGCAATTCCGTGCACGTTGGACCAGATATATTGCGCCAGCTCGAGCGGGTTGTCCGCGCGCACCAGCCCGTCGCGCTGCTGGGACACGATCGCGTCCACCAACACCTGAAACGCCCCCGCCCCTTCCGAGGCAAGATCCGAGTCGGGTGCCGCGTTGCGCACGTAGCCGCCGAACATCACGCGATAGTGCGACGGGTGGGTGACGGCAAACCGCACGTAGGCTTCTCCCATCGCCTCGAACCCTTTGCGTCCGCCCCCCTGCGCGTCCCAAGCGTGCTGCGTTTCGTGGCGCAGAGTACGGAATCCCTCTGTTGCGACGGCGGCGAGCAGCGCAGACTTGTCGGCAAAATGCCGGTACAGTGCCGTGCGCGAGACGCCGAGCTTCTCCCCGACGCTCCTGAGCGTCAGCGCCGCCACGCCACCATTCTCGATTGTCCGCAGCGCCTCCTGCAGCAGCGATCGGGACAGGTCGCCGTGGTGGTATCGATCCGCGCGTTTCCTGGGCATCTTTGGCAACTCTACCCGCATATGTTGACAGTGTCAACATGAGTGAGTATATTGATGTTGACAGTGGCAACATATGAGTCGCCCTGCCCTATAATGAGGCCGCTATGAGTATCAACACGACGCTGACGGCTTTGTGGAAATCAGATGCGAGACTCACGGCAACGAGTGCGGTGATGGTCGCGCTGCTCGCCGCGACCGGTGTGGCTCTCATGCTCGACCCGCGGCAGATAACGGGCGCGCCCGCCTGGTTGAAGCCTGCCAAGTTTTCGATGTCGATCGCCGTCTACACGCTGACGCTTGCGTGGGTCTTCACGTACCTTCCCGACTGGCCACGCACACGCCGCGTGGTGAGTTGGGTCACCACGGTCACGCTGCTGCTCGAGATCGTCATCATCGACGTGCAGGCATGGCGAGGAACGACCAGCCACTTCAATGTCGGCACGCTCGTCGACGGCATCCTGTTTACCGTCATGGGTCTGGCGATCGTCGTCCAGACGGTTGCTGCCAGCGGGCTGGCGGTGGCCTTATGGCGCCAGCACTTCTCCGACCGGGCCCACGGATGGGCGTTGCGCCTGGGTATGACCGTCACAATCGTTGGCGCGATGACGGGCGGATTGATGACGCAACCGACCCGCGCGCAGATCGACAACGCGCGATCCGGACATCGCATGACTGTTGCGGGCGCGCACACTGTCGGGGCGCCCGATGGAGGGCCCGGCCTGCCGGGTACAGGCTGGAGCCGGGAGCACGGCGATCTTCGCGTCGCGCACTTTCTCGGTCTTCACGCGATCCAGTTGCTTCCGCTTGCCGCTCTCCTCTTCGTCAGGCGCGGCTGGCAGGAAGTGCGCCGGGTGCGGATGGTCTGGGCTATCGCCGCGAGCTATGTGTCGTTCTTCGCGTTGCTCTTATGGCAGGCCCTGCGCGGACAATCAGTGACCGCGCCCGACGAGACAACCCTGACGAGTCTCGCGATGTGGGCGGCATTCAGCGTCCTGGCGATGTGGGTTGCCGCGTCACGCCCGGTGCCGGTGCGTGTTCAGGCTGCCGTGTAGAACGGAGAGCGATCACGATGCCAGATCAAATCTTCGCGGTCGCAAATTTCGCCGCACTCTGTGGCTGGCTGCTGCTCGTTGTACTCCCTCATAAGAGGTGGGTCAATCATCTCGTCTCAGGTGTGGCGATACCGGCCGCGTGTGCGGCGCTGTATACAATCATCATCGCCATTCATTTCGCCGGCAGCGATGGAGGGTTTTCGTCGCTGCCCGACGTCGCCCGCTTGTTCAGCAACCCCTGGTTGCTCCTCGCTGGGTGGATTCATTACTTGGCTTTTGACCTGCTCGTCGGAAGCTGGGAAGTGCGCGACGCGCACGCGCGCGGCATTCCTCATGTGTTCGTCGTGCCGTGCCTGATTCTGACGTTCCTGTTTGGTCCGGCCGGGTGGCTGCTGTACCTCGGCATCCGATCAGGAGTGCGCAGTTCTGCACCGGCCTTGGAACGGTCAGCCAGGACCTGACGTGCCGCCCCTTCGCGACCGCATCGCACCAGGCGTCCGTGTTCTGTTTGTCGGCATCAATCCCGGCATCCGTTCGGCCGAGACCGGCCATCATTTCGCTGGCTACTCCAACCGATTCTGGAAACTGCTCTTCGATTCACAACTCGTCCCTGAGCCGATCGACTGGCGCGCGGACGACAGGCTGCCGGAATGGGGTTTCGGAATCACCAACCTCGTCGCACGTGAGACGCCTGGAATTGACACCTTGCGCCGCGAGGAGTGCGATGCGGGCGTGGACGTGCTGCGGGACAAGGTTCGCCGTTTCAAGCCCGAGATCGTGGCGTTTGTCGGAGTCTCGCTGTACCGCTGGATTTTCGATGCCAAGGGGTCGGTGCGGCTCGGGCTTCAGCGCGCGACATTCGAAGGCGCACAGGTGTTTGTCCTGCCGAACCCCAGCGGGCGGAACGCGAATTTCTCCTACGCCGAAATGCTGGCCTCATTTCGAAAGCTCCGACGTAGACTTAGGGCGAGGTAAAAATGCGTCCGATAGCACTGTTGGTATTGACGATTGCCACCCTCCTGCCGGCGCCACCAGTGTGGGCACAAGCCACAGAGCTGACGGTGTATGCCAGCGTCGTCGACAAGAAGGACGCGCCGGTCACCGGGCTCTCGGCCGGGGACTTCATCGTGCGCGAAGATGATGCGGCACGCGAGATCCTGCGGGTGTCGGTGGCGACGGAGCCGATGCAGATTGCGGTGCTGGTCGATACGAGCCAGGCCATGGAAGAGCAATTACTCGACGTGCGCAACGCGCTCCGTGGGTTCTTCAAGCAAATGGCCGGCAAACACGAAATAGCACTCATCGGCACAGGCGAGCGTCCTACCGTCCTGTGCGACTACACTCGCGATTTCGCGCGTCTCGACAAGGCGATCGGATCCGTCTTCGCTCGATCGGGGAGCGGGACCTACATCCTCGAGGCGATCGTAGACGCCTCTCGTGGCCTGAGCCGCCGGAAATCCGCGCGCCCGCACGTCGTCGTCTATGCGGCGCGTGGTCCCGAGTTCAGCGAGCAATATCACCAGACCGTGATCGACGCGCTGCACGAATCCAGGGCAACCCTGCACACGCTGCTGCTGAATAGACGGGACGCCGCGTCGGCGAGCCGAGAGGAGCAGGAGCTCGCAAAGACGGTGGCGGACGGGACAAAGGAAACAGGCGGACGACGCGATGACCTTCTGACGCCGATGGCGCTGGCCGATCGCCTCCTCTCGCTCGGGAACGAGCTCGAGCATCAGTACCAGATCGTCTATGCGCGTCCCTCGCGACTGATTCCACCAAAGACCATGGAAGTAACCTCGAAGAAGCCCGAGGTTACAGTCCGCGCCCGGCAGTCGCCGTTGCCGTAACGAAGGCGAGCACCGCGACCGCTGCGCCAATAATGGCATCAGCCGCATAGTGGTACCGGCCGACGACGCTGCCTGCGGCGATGCTCACGGCAACGATCCCCAGCACAACACCCGCGAGGGGCATATGCATGCCCACCGCGAGCGCCGTAGCCAATGAGGCCGCCGTGTGGCCGCTTGGGAACGTGTTCCACTGCACGCTTGCGCGATTCAACACCGCCAGATTCATTTTTCTGATCGACGAGCGCATCTCGCGTCCGGGCGATTCGATGGCTCGCGGCGCGCGCGTCGGCAGCCACGGCAATACTCCATAGCAGCCGAACGCTGCCAGCAGCACAACCGACCAAAACGTGTCGAGGGCACCCGCAGAGTATCCGGCGAGGAGCAGGCACGCGAACCCGGCGGGCACTACGGCATAACAGAGCAGGTAAGCCAGTTCGAGGTACTCGATCAGGACTCGCGGCGTGCGCTGTTCGAAACGCTGTAAGCCGTGCGACCCGAACAAGGTGCGATCGACGCCGAGCAGCCGTTGCTCGAACGCACGGTTCGGCTCGCGTACGAGCAGTGCCGGCAGCCAGTAACCGGAGAGCAGATAGAGGAACGGCATGACGTGCGGCATGCCTACGGTGAAAATACAGACGAGTGCCGCCATCGCCAGGACGGCCGGACGCACCTTCCTCCTCGCGACTGCCAGGGCGGCCAGGTATCCGAAATAGGCGGCGGTCAAGATCTCCACGGTAGGATATGCGTGAAATGACTCGAAAACGGTTCACCGAGCTCGTTGAAGAAGCCCTCAAGCAGATTCCCGCCCGTTTTCGCGACGCCATGACGAATGTGGCGGTCGTGGTCGAAAACGAACCGTCGGCTGACCTGATCGAGGAAATGGACATGGAGCCGGGCGACGCGCTGTTCGGCCTGTACCAGGGCACTCCGCTGACGGAGCGCGAGGCAAACTACGGCAATACCCTGCCGGACCGGATTTCCATCTACCAGTTGCCCATTGAAGAAGCGTGCGAGGACGAAGAGGACATACGCCAATGCGTGGCGGAGACCGTCATCCACGAGTTCGGCCATTACTTTGGATTGAGCGAGGAAGAAATCGAAGAGATCGAAGAGAAGTACTGGCGCGGCCGGTAATCATCTGTTCGGCGTCGAACTCGTCGCGAATTGAACGCCATTCTGGTACAACCCGTGCTTTTTCTTCGGGTCGAACACTATCAGGAGGCTATCTTGACTACCCGTTTGTCCTTTTTGTCGGTCGTTACTGTCCTCGTACTCGGCGTGAACGCCGCGTCGGCTCAAGAAGCGGTTGCAGCTCGCAATACCATCAGCGCGAGCACCGGGTCTATGAACTTCGACCTGTCGGGCACTGGCAATACCTGGAACGTCGCGGTTCGTGGAACGCGGGCTCTCACGTCGAACCTCGCGCTCGAAGCAGGCGCGCTGTTTGCGCGCCCCGAACTTCAGGGCGGAATCGGCACGTTGATCCTTCCGGAAGCGCAACTGCAGTATCACTGGCGGGCTGGAAACGTAGCCCCGTACGTTGGTGGCGGCATTGGCTTCATCCACCAGCGCCGCGACTTCGTCGGTAGTACGAACAACTTCGCGTTGTCTGCCGCCGGAGGCGCACGTTTCTACTTCAATGATCGGGTGGCAGCCCTCGGAGAATTCCGGCTGCACACGATTGAGCGAGATTTCACTGGCACGACCGCCGAAATCATGGGCGGACTGTCGTACGCGTTCTAAACCGCATATCGTCGCGCGACAGGCCGGCGAGGCTTGTCGCGCGATCGATGACCGCTTCGGCAGTCCATCCGCTTGCGCGCAAATCACGCACTCCGGTGTCGCCGTCCGACTTGCTGAGCTTTTGTGTGGCGGTCTTCATCAGCAACTCGTGATGAAGAAACGCCGGCGGCTGTTCGCGGCCGAGCAGACGCGCGATCTGAATCTGGCGACCGGTTGAGTCGAGCAGATCCTCTCCGCGGATGACGAGGTTCACGCCCTGGAGCCAGTCATCGACGACGACCGCGAACTGATACGTCCAGTTGCCAGCTCGATCGCGAACGAGCACGTCGCCGCATTGCTCCGAAGGCCGCTGCTCCTGCGATCCCAGGCGAAGATCCTCGAACCGCTCGATCGTCGAATCGAGCCGTATCCGTACGCCAAGTCCAGCCGCTTCCGGCAGGTCTTTGTCCCGGCACGTTCCGGGGTACGCAGCAGCGCCGATATCTGCGCGGGAGCACTCGCATGCGTACGTCAATCCGCGCGCACGCAGACTTTCCAGTGCCCGTTCGTAGACGGCGCTCCGCTCGCTTTGTCTCGTGCACTCACCGTCGGCCTCAAATCCGAGCCAGGCAAGATCCTCGAGCAGTGCAGCCTCGAAGATCGAACGGCTGCGGGCGCGATCGTGATCTTCAATGCGGAGCAGCACCCGCGCGTCTGGACCGCTGGCGCGAGCCGTTTCCCAAACATAAATCGCGTTGAGGACGTGGCCGAGGTGCAAATACCCGGTGGGAGCGGGGGCGAACCTCGTGGTGACTTCGCTGGGCAGTTCAGGCAGCTCAAAAAAAGACCAGAAGACCAAAAGGCATTCCTTCTGATCTTCTGGTCTTCTGATTTCCTGTAAACGCCGTTAGGCCCGCGTGATCAGATTGCCTGCCTTCGCGGCCTTGATCAGGTGCTCGGCCGCGCGATACGCCAGCGCCTGAATCGTCATCGTCGGATGGTTGCGGCCGCCGGTCACGAGGTTGCTGCCGTCGATCACGAACAGGTTCGGCACCTCGTGGGCGCGGTGGAACTTGTCGACGACCGACGTCTTCGGGTCGTTCCCCATGCGGCAGCTGCCGCGATTGTGCGCGCCGCCGCGGCTGTCATTGGGCGGGCTCGACCAAACCTGGGTCGCGCCCGCGGCCTTCAGGATTTCAATCGACTTCTCATGGAAGAAGTTCGCGCATTTCATGTCATCGGGATGACTGGTCGACGTGATGCGCATGGCCGGCAGACCCCACTCGTCCTTCACATCCGGATCGAGATCGACACGGTTGGTCTCGAGCGGCATCTGCGTCGTGAAGCACGTGATCGTCATTTTGTGATTGGCTTCCTCGCGCAGCGCCTTCTTGTAGCCCGCGCCCCAGCGTGGCGCATTGGGCGACAGCCCGTTGAGGCCCATGCCGAGCGGCGTCTCGTAGCCGCGCGCTGTCAGGCGTCCACCGCCGTAGAAACCACGCTTCGGATCCGACGGCACGTAGTCGACGATGCCCGCTCCCGAAATAACCCCCTTGTACTCGTTCAGCGGGCGCTCGAAGAGCCCGCTCGCGCCGGCGCCGTTTCCGAGCATCAGGTACTTGCCGACAACGCCATTCGCGTTCGCCAGGCCGTCGGGGAATTTCGGCGACTTCGACAGCAGCAGCAGACGCGCCGACTCCGTTCCGTTTGCGGACAGCACAACGGCTTTCGCGCGCTGCTGGATCTCGCGCTTCTGGCTGTCGAAATACACGACTCCCGTCACGCGTCCGTTGTTGTCGACCGAAATTTCGCGCACGTAGCTATTGACGCGGATCTCACACTTGCCGGTTTTTTGCGCCAGCGGCAGCACAGTGACGGCCGAGCTCGATCGCGCGCGCACGTGGCAGCCGTAGCCCGAGCAGATGCCGCAGTTCACGCACGCCGCGCGGCCCTGATACGGACGCGTGATGATCGCAAGCGGGCCGGGCACGACCGTTAGCCCCAATTTCTTGGCCGCGACGTTGAACAGCGCGCCCGAGCTCTTCAACGGAACTGGCGGCACCGGATAGTCTTTTGACATCGGCGCCACGAACGGCGAGTTCACGCGAACCCCGGAAATGCCCATCTCCCACTCGGCCTGCACGTAGTACGGCTCGAGCTCCTCGTAGGTCACCGGCCAATCGGCCATTCCGGTGCCGGATGGAATCGTCGGGTCCGAGGTCAGCTCGGTGAACTCATACGGAAGGTGCCGCCAGCTGCTGCCACCGTAGGTGACAGTGCCGCCGCCGACGACGCAGCCATAGCTGTGCGTGCCCGGCATCGCTTTCTCTTTGTCGTTGCGGCGGAACGTGTTCCGCTGGCGCGTTGGATCGCTCATCAGGCGATCCTCCTGGGCCTGGTTGCGATTCAACCACTCGTCTTTGTTGTACTCGTGGTCGCGGCCGTACTTGCCCCAGCCGCCCTGCTCGAGCACGACGACGGAGAAGCCGGCCTGCGAGAGCTGCTTGGCCATGATTCCGCCGGCAGCGCCCGAACCGATGACGACGAAATCGACCTCAGTCGTTGGTGTGTACTGTCTCATTGTCGTCTCCTTCAGCGCTTGCCCGCAGGATCCTGGGCATCGTAATAACCGAATGGCGGCCGGAAGTTCAGCGAGTCGTCGTACCCGATCAACTTCCACCCGATTTTGTCCTGATTGCCGCCGTGCACCGGGCTCGCAAAGAACCCGATGATCGTGTGCGTTCGCACGGTGTTGAAGAACGGCGTCTTCTCCATGGCGGTCAGCACCTGAATCTGTTCCGGGCTGCTCAGCGCCGAGAACTTCGTGGATGCCGGGAACATCTGTTTCGTCTGCGCCTGCAGATCGTCGATGCCCTTCGTGTAAGCCCCCTGGTTGTTCTTGGCGAACGTCGTGAGAGCCCGGTCGATGAAGTTGATGACGCGAGCCTCGCGCGCGCCGGGCGTCTCATCAGTCGGAATAATCTGCGCCGCCATCGCTTCGACCTCGAGCGCCTGCTCCGGCGTGAAGAACCCGAACTTCACGGGCCGGCCCGACTGCGCCGCCTTCAGCACGTAGTCTTCGGCTGCGAGGATGCCCGCATAGTTCGCCGCGACCCAGGCTCCGCCGAGCCCCGTCACGGAATCAAGGAGAAACGTTCGTCGTGATTTTCCTCGGGTGCTCATGCGATCTCCTTCACTGTTTGGCGTACTTCGTCACTCCGCGGAGAGTGTTCTCTGCCGCGTATAGATGTCCAGCCGGATCCGCGACAATACCCTCGCCGGCGGCTCCGTCCGGGTTATCGGTTTGATGGCCGGGAACAAACGCCACGACCTTGCCGTCCTTCGCGCTTCCGATGCGGATGCCTTTTTTCCAGCCAGGGTTGTTCGCCGGACTCGAATCGGCGTCGATCACGTACAGCTTGTCGCTGTTGTCGATGTACAGGCCGCTCGGGCGCCCGAACTGCTTCCACTCCGCAATAAATTTCCCGTCCGAATCGAAGATCTGCAGCCGCGAGTTTCCACGGTCACCGACGAACACGCGGCCGCTCGAGTCGAGCGCCAGCGCGTGCGCGTTTCTGAACTCGCCAGGTCCCGATCCCAGCTTGCCCCACTCTTTGATGAACTTGCCATCGCGTGAGAACTTCATGACGCGAGTCACATAATCCGGCGGCACCTTCGGATTCTGCCCCGAATGGCCGTCGGCGACGTAAATATCGCCGTTGGGCGCGGTCACGACATCGGAGGGTTCGTTGAAGTGTGTCGAGCCGCCGCCGGCAACGCCGGCTGTGCCAAGCCGCATCAACACCTTCCCGTCCGGAGACAGCTTGATGACCTGCTGCCCTTTCGTCCCGTCCTTACTCGACTGCGCATCCGTCACCCAGACGGTGCCGTCGCGATCGACGTGCAGCCCGTGCGGAAAGACGAACAAGCCCGCACCGATGCTCTTCGTCGGCCGCGCCGTCGCGAGATCCATGAGATGGATGGGCGGCAGGTCCGAACCGTCGCAGGTGTTCACGCCGCAGCGATCGATCGCCCAAATCTCGTTGCGCGGTCCGATCTCGACGCCTGCCGTCGAACCCCACGTCCTGCCGTCAGGCAGCACGCCCCAGTTGCGCACGCCGGGTTGATACGGATTCGGAAGGTCATGTCCCGGCGAGACCGGCGCCTGCGTGAAGGCACCCGTGCCGGACAATCCGACCAGAATGATGGCCGTGAGCAGCCTGCTTCTCATTAAGTAGTGAATGATTCCTTCGCTTCTTCTACTCCCCGGTCGACGGGATGTCAAGTGGCGGACGATCCCCATTGACCGCTCAGGTCAGCGCCGACGTACAAAACGCGCATTTCCGCGCCGCGATCGGCACTTCGCTGAGACATTCAGGACACTTCTTCGTGGTCGGATCGCTTGGCGCCTCGCCGCGGCGGCGGCGCGCGATCAGCGCGTTCATCGGCGCAACGACGAAGAAGTACACGGCCGCGGCGATCAGCAGGAACGAAATGACCGCGTTCAGGAAATCGCCGATGAGAAACTGCGATCCGTTTACCGTGACGACGAGTGCCGAAAAATCCGGTTTGCCGGCGATCGCACCGATGAGCGGCGTGAGCAGATCTTTCACCATCGCCGCCACGACCGCGCTGAACGCCCCGCCGATGACGACAGCTATGGCGAGGTCGAGGACATTTCCCCGAAGCACGAATTCCTTGAAACCTTTCAACATCCAGCCCTCCTCGACATTGTTATGGTGTTGCCGGCGGAAGCATGTTCCTAACAAAGGCATAGGCCTGGTCGGCAGCAAGGGCCGCCTGCCCCTCGAGGGTGCTGAAGGCAGCGACATCCAGAAGCGACGCGTACGAGTCGAGGCGAAGGTTGAGGGACGTTTTGTCGAGCGCGAGCTTCACGTAGTCGTACTCGGCGTTGAACTCGGCAATTCTCAGCAGGAAGGCCTGGCTCAATGCGAGTTTGTCGCGTGCGAAGAGCGGGACAATGAAAAACACGCCGTCCTCGGCTGCCGCGATCCGCACGCGGATGACCGTCAGATTCTTGCCTTGGTACGTCGTTTCCCAGATGCCGAGCGCAATCTCCTTGTAAGGACCGGTGGACTTCGCGATCAGCTCCGCGACGCGCTGAATCGCGTCGGGTTTGACGGAGGGCGCCGGCGCCGCCCCCTGGACCGGACTCGGCGCAGGCGGAGGTGCTTGAGCACGAACGCCGGCTGCCGCGAGAAACAGCACGCTGACAAGTAACCACCAATGACCAACGTCTAACCACCTATGGCCAACCACAATCCACCAACCTTACGTAAGATGCGCGCCCTGCGCCGCTGTGTAGAGCGTATACACGGATTGGCTGCTCGTCATGAACAGGCGGTTGCGATTCCGGCCGACGAAGCAGAGATTGGCCGTGCCTTCCGGCATCAGGATCTGGCCGATCTTTTTCCCGTCCGGCGCGTACACGTGGACGCCGTCGATGCCCTCTCCGCCGAAGCCGGTGCCACACCAGATGTTGCCGTCCACGTCGGCGCGGATGCCGTCATGAAAGCCTGCGTCGAGCACGGCGAACTCGTGGCGGCCCGTCAATCGCCGGCCGTTATCCTGCACCTCCCATCGAATGAGCTTGGCTTTCTCTTTCGGAAAGTGCGTCGGTGCCGTATCGGCGACGTAGAGGTAACGGTAGTCGGGCGAAAAACAGAGCCCGTTGGGCTTCTTGATCTCGTCGGTGAGCTTCGTCAAGCGAGCCGCCTGAGGATCGATGTGATAGACCGAGGTCGGCAGCTCGAGCTCGCGGACGGTCCCCTCATAATAGAAGTGGCTGCCGTATCCGGGATCGGTGAACAAGATCCCGCCGTCCTTCGGGTTCACGATGACGTCGTTCGGCGCGTTCAGGCGCTTGCCCTCATAGGTGGACGCCAGAACCGTCGGCTCCCCCTGATACTCATATCGAACCACACGGGCGGTCTGGTGCTCGCACGAAATTTGCCGCCCCTGGTAGTCGAACGTGTTGCCGTTCGAAAAGTTGGCTGGCGTGCGGAGCGGGGTAACTTTTCCGGTCGCTTCGTCCCAGCGCATCTGCACGTTGTTCGGAATGTCGCTGAACACGACGTATCGACCGACGCCGTTCCACGCGGGCCCCTCGGCCCACATTCCGCCGGTCCATTCGCGCACGAGCGGAGTGTTGCCGATCATGTATTTGTTGAAGCGGTCGTCGAGCACCTTCCATGCGCTCGACGGATACCTGATGGGCTCCGGACCGACCGCGAATCCCTGGGTCTGCGCAAATGCGGTCCGGCTCATGGCCGTCGCCGCCGCCGCGGAAGCGCCGGTTGTGAGAAAAGTGCGTCGATTCATAGGGGGCTGATTATGGCTCACTCCGGTGCGGCATGGTAGGCTTCGCCGGATGAGGCGAAAGAGTGTCATCGTAACCGGTGGTGCGCGCGGAATCGGCGAGGCAGCCGTGCTGGCATTTGCCCGGGCCGGATATCAGGTGGCGTTGGCCGATGTCGACCGAGAGGCGGGCGAACGCGTCCGCCAGACGAGCGGCGCACCGGCGGGCGACACGATTTTCATCGCCGCAGATGTGTCTCGCCGCGACGATGCGCGCGACGTCGTTCGTCAGACGGTGGCGTCGTTTGGCGGCGTCGACGTGGTCTTCAACAACGCGGGCATCCAGCCTGCGGAGAGCTATAAGACCGTGGAAGAGCTCGACGAATCCGTCTGGGATCGCGTCATGGACGTCAACGTGAAAGGCTGTTTCCTGCTCTGCAAATACGCGATTCCCGAAATGCGCAAACGGGGCGGCGGCGTCATCGTCAATAACGCGAGCGTCCAGGGACTGCAATCGCAGACGCTGGTCCCGGCCTATGCAGCCAGCAAAGGAGCGGTTCTGTCGCTGACGAGGAATCTGGCCCTGGATTACGCTACGGACAACATCCGCGTCGTCGCGGTGTGCCCCGGCTCGGTCGACACGCCGATGTTGCGCGCGACGGCCGCGCTCGCGGATCCCGATAACCCAGCGGGTACACTGTCGAAGTGGGGACAGAAGCACCCGCTCGGACGAATCGCACGTCCCGAGGAGATCGCCGAGGTCGTGGTGTTCCTCGCGAGCGACAAGGCGTCGTTCATCACGGGCGAGTTCGTTTGTGTCGACGGCGGGCTGATGGCTCAGGGCCAATGGGGATGAAGTTTGCTTTCCATTGTCTGACGCTCGTCATTGCCCTGCTCGCGGCCGGCTGCGGAACCTCGTCGACGACCACAACGGGGCCAACACTCGACAGATGCGGGATCGCCGTCGTGAATTCGATGTCGTCGGTGGGCGCGTCCGGCGGAACCGGACGTCTCGATGTGACCGCCGGGCGCGAGTGCACGTGGTCGATGACGAGCAATGTGCCCTGGATCACAGCAAGACAGCCTGCCAGCGGCCAGGGTGATGGGGGCGTCGAGTACGTCGTCGCCGCGAACCCTAGTCCCGAATCGCGCCGAGCCACTGTCGTCGTTGGCGGCCAGGTCTTCGAGGTGGTGCAGGAGGGAGTGGCCTGCCAGTTCGAGGTGCGGCCAGACAACCAGGACCTCGAGGCAGAAGGCGGCAGCGGCAGCTTCACCGTCGAAGGGCCGGACAGCTGCAACTGGACGCCCGCAACGTCGGATGAATGGATCACGATTACCAACGGCGGCAGCAGGACCGGGAATGGATCCGTCAATTTCACCGTTGCTCGAAATACCGACGCCGCGCGCACTGGCGCTATCCGCGTGGGCGGCCAGGTATTCTCGATCTCACAATCGGCCTCACAATCGGCGCCGCAATGCCGCTATCAACTGTCTCCGATTACCACCTCGATCAGCGGCGCCGGCGGATCCGGCGCGGTCACCGTGACTGCGGCGGCCAACTGCACGTGGTCCGCGACGGCCAACGTCCCGTGGATTTCGATCGTTGGAGGCACAAACGGAACAGGAAACGGCACCGTCAGTTTCACCGTGCAACCCAATGCCGGTGCCGCACGAAATGGCATCCTGAACATCGGAGGACAGCGATTCACCGTTACGCAGCAGCAGGCCGAGTGCAGCTACTCCATCGCTCCCGCCGGCCAGTCGTTCGCCACCGCAGGCGGGCAGGGCTCTGTCACTATTTCAACAGCGTCGGTCTGCACGTGGAACACCAGCGATGTGCCCGCATGGGCCTCCGGCATTCCGCCGAGCGGAATGGGGACGCAAACGATCGCGTTCACGGTCGAGCCAAACCCGGGTCCGGCCCGCGCCTCCGTCATCATCATCGGCGGCCAGAACTTCACGGTGAGCCAATCCGGTGGATGCGCGTATTCGCTCGCACCGGGCGGCCACAGCGCGTCGGCGTCCGGCGGCACGAGTTCAGTTGCCGTCAATACCTCCGGAGGCTGTGAGTGGACCAGCAGCGGAGCGCCTTCGTGGGTCACGGGCATACCGGCAAGCGGAACGGGCACCGACGACAATCAATTTCACGGTCGCCGCCAATCCCGACCCGGCGCCGCGCACTGACAACATCGTCATCGGCGGCCAGACGTTCACGGTCTCGCAGGCCGCGGCGTCGTGCAGCTTCGCGTTGAATCCGACGAGCCACAGCGCGACGGCGTCGGGCGGCTCGAGCTCATTTGCGCTGAACACCGCGAGCGGGCTGCGCCTGGACAAGCAGCGGGGTACCGGCGTGGGTCACGGGCGTCCCGGCCAACGGAACCGGCACAACGACGATCAATTTCACGGTGGCAGCGAATTCCGATCCGGCGCCGCGCACTGCCAACATCGTTATCGGCGGCCAGACGTTCGCGGTCTCGCAGGCCGCGGCGTCGTGCAGCTTCGCGTTGAATCCGACGAGCCACAGTGCGACGGCGTCGGGCGGCTCGAGCTCATCTCGCCGTAACCACAACGGCGGGGCTGCGCCTGGACGAGCAGCGGCGTGCCGGCGTGGGTCACGGGCGTCCCGGCTAACGGAACCGGCACAACGACGATCAATTTCACGGTGGCAGCGAATTCCGATCCGGCGCCGCGCACTGCCAACATCGTTATCGGCGGCCAGACGTTCGCGGTCTCGCAGGCCGCAGCGTCGTGCAGCTTCGCGTTGAATCCGACGAGCCACAGCGCGACGGCGTCGGGCGGCTCGAGCTCATTTGCGCTGAACACCGCAGCGGGCTGCGCCTGGACAAGCAGCGGGGTGCCGGCGTGGGTCACGGGCGTCCCGGCCAAGGGAACCGGCACAACGACGATCAATTTCACGGTGGCAGCGAATTCCGATCCGGCGCCGCGCACTGCCAACATCGTTATTGGCGGCCAGACGTTCGCGGTCTCGCAGGCGGCGGCCTCGTGCAGCTTCGCGTTGAATCCGACGAGCCACAGTGCGACGGCGTCGGGCGGGTCGAGCTCGCTTGCCGTAACCACAACGGCGGGGTGTGCGTGGACGAGCAGCGGCGTGCCGGCGTGGATCACGGGCGTACCGGGCAACGGAGCAGGCCCGCAGGCGATTAATTTCACCGTCGCGGCCAATACCGGACCTGCGCGTAGCGCCACCATCACCATCGGCGGTCAGACCTTCACGGCCTCGCAGTGCGGCTATTCGCTGAATCCGACGAGCCACAGCGCCTCGGCCTCCGGCGGCCCAGGTACAGTTGCCGTCAATACCGCGGCAGGCTGTGCATGGACGAGCAGCGGCGTGCCGTCGTGGATCACGGGCGTACCGGGCAACGGAGCAGGCCCGCAGGCGATTAATTTCACCGTCGCGGCCAATACCGGGCCTGCGCGTAGCGCTACCATCACCATCGGCGGTCAGACCTTTACGGCCTCGCAGTGCGGCTATACGCTGAATCCGACGAGCCACAGCGCCCCGGCCTCTGGCGGGCCAGGTACAGTTGCCGTCAATACCGCGGCAGGCTGTGCATGGACGAGCAGCGGCGTGCCGTCGTGGATCACCGGCGTACCGGCCAACGGAGTAGGCCCGCAGGCGATTAATTTCACCGTCGCGGCCATTACCGGACCTGCGCGTAACGCCACCATCACCATCGGCGGTCAGAGTTTCATGGTCACCCAGAACCGATAACGTTTCGTGGCACAAGAGGAATATTGTGACTAGAGAGCGTCGGCGATTCCTCGTAATCCTTGTGTGCACCGGCGTCATCGGCGCCGTGCCGTCCACCGCGCGCGCCCAGCAGTCCGTGCGTCAGGTGCTGTCGTTCCTTCTCACCAACCAGGCCGTGCGAACCGGCGACATCGAGAAGGACGCCGAAGCGACTGCGGCGACGCGCGACACGATCTCCAACGCTCTATTGGTCGAGCTCGCCACGCTGCCGATAAGCACTTCGTCGGGCGGATTCACATATGTGTTCAATTCGGAACTGGGCACACGCGAGCGGGCGAGCGGCAGCTTTGGCCCGTTTTTCGTCGAGCGCGCGCTCACATCAGGACGCAATCAGATGTCGTTCGGCGCAACCTTCCGGTATTCAGCATTCGATCAGCTCGATGGCAACGACCTGCGCAGCGGGAATTTCGTGACGACGGCGACACGATTCCGGGACGAGCCGCAGCCCTTCGATGTAGAGACCGTCACCCTCAGACTGAAGACGCAAACCGTGACGGGGTTCGCGAATTACGGCGTGACTGATCGGATAGACATCGGCGTGGCCGTGCCCATCGTCTCGATGGAGTTGTCGGGCGAACGCATCAATACCTACCGCGGCCAGAGGATCCCGCAGGCAGCGGCGACCGCGACGACGAGCGGCGTCGCGGATATGGCGATTAGCGCGCGCGCGCATCTGCTCGGCGGCCGCGCCAGCGGCCTGACCGCCGGTGTCCAGGCGCGCCTTCCGACAGGGCGCGAAGAAGATCTCCTCGGCACGGGAGAAGCGGCTATTCGTGTGCTGGGGATCGGGTCGGTGGAGGGATCGCGAATCGGCGCGCACGTGAACGGCGGCTACTCGTGGGGCGGGATCTCGCGTGAGGCCAACTACAACGCCGCGATGACCGTGACGGCGTCAGATCGGTTGACTCTGGTCGGCGAATTTCTTGGTCGTTGGGTGGAAGGCCTCGGCCAGATCGGCCAGGTGACAGCGCCTCACCCAAGCAGTATCGGCGTGGAGACGATACGCCTCCTGCCAACGACTTCGGGTATCACCACCGCCATGGCAGTTGCGGGTTTCAAGTGGAACCTTGGCGATCGATGGCTTTTCAACGGGAACGTTTTGCTACCGTTGACCGACCGGGGACTGCGCGCGCGTGTCGTACCTGCTATTGCGCTGGATTATTCGTTCGGCGGTTAGCTTCAGCGTAGCGGTTTACTGCCTCGCTTGCGCGCTCTCGATCTTCCACGCCTCGTCCACCTTGCGCAGGTGGAACGTCCACTGACGCGGCTCGGCTTTTGGTCTCCTGCCGCCGACCTTTGGAGTGTAGGTTGCGGTTCCGCGGCATTGAGCAGTCGCAACTGGTCCCGCGATATCGAAGAGGCAGGTCTCGAATGCCAGTTCCTGGCTGGAGAGGGTGTCGAATGCTCGGGCCAGCGCACGCGCATCCACAGACGGCCATACAGCCTGCGCCGCCTGGGCGTCGAGACGCTGGTAGGCGCTTCGATATTGGCCCAAAGTGCGCTGAATCTCGTTCTGCTCGGACCGCGCCGCTACCGACGGCAGCGCTTCGGGTTCGGGGAGAGCGATCGCAGCAGGAACCCTCGGCGTTGGCTGCGCAACGGAAGCGGGCGTCTCGACCACGGGCGGCGCTCCGGGAGGCGGTAACGACACGGCGGGATTCATCGTCGCCATCGGAGCCACCGCCGGCTCGACCGGTTCGGTGCGAGGCTGCGGAGCGGGCATGGCTCTCGCCGCGGTTGAAGTGCCGCCACTTGTCCCGCGCGGCGTCGATACCGCAGCATCTCGCGGTCGCCGTTCATCAGGGACAGCTTGAGAGACGGCGGCAGCCTGAGGAGGCTTCGCGACAGCTCGGGCGCGAGGCTCGCCAATGGACGGCCGCAAATCCCCTGAGGGAGCGAGTTCTGCGGGTGGTGCGGCCGGTGCGTCCACCGGTGGCGCGACGACCGGCGCGTTCGCTATCGGCGCCGCGGCCATCTCTGTCGCGGCAGGACGCGCCCGCTGGAGCGCTCGTGCCCCCCAGGTGCCGGCCACAATGCCGACGCCAATGGCAACCGCCACCGACGCATACATCGCGGCTTTCCGAATGGCTGCTCCTGTCGCGGCCGTGCTCGCCACGACGGAATATGTTCCTTCAGCAGGAAACTCCCGGAGGGCGGGTGGGGTCAACTCCGCAGCAAATGCTGACGCCGGCATCGAGGCTTCGGTCACGAATGACGAGAGACCCGGCGCGACTTCGGACGAAGCGCGTGTCTCTCCAGCGAAGTCATCCGGGCGGTTCATGACAGAATCGGAACGTGATGCTATTGACACAGTGGCAGACTGAACGTGAACTGTACTGCTTCGAGCGTAGCATAAAGACGGTTACACATGTCCATCGTTGCGCAGAATGGCGGCAGCAGTGTGGCCGACGTGCAGAAGCTTCGGCACGTGGCCGACCGTATCATGCGAAAACGGCGGCCAGCGGACACCGACCTGAAGGTCGGCACTACGTGACATTCGACGTATTCTCGGGATCCATTCGTAGTGCCGACCTTCAGGTCGGCGAGAGGGATTCGCAGCGACTAGTGTATCAGCGAGTACATCACGTAGTTGACGCCGATTCGGTAGGCTTCGTTCGTAGGGTCGATGCCGAAGTAACCCCTGTCTGACCATTCCCAGTATTCCGCGAGATCGTTATTGTGATTCGCGAGCGCAATCATGCGGCCGTTCGGATCGTTGTTGTCGAAGAGCGCCCTGTACTCGGGCACCATGCCGGGAAACATTGGATGGTGGTAGTCGATCTTTTTCAAATCGAAAAAGGTGTGGAAGATCGGATGCGTGACGTCGATCGTGACCCACTGAAGCTCGGGCATGACACGCCGCATCTGGGCGGCCATGTTGTTCCACTGCGTGGTCTCGAAATCGTCAAAGAGAATGAGCCCGCCCTTCAACAGGTGCTGGCGCAGGTTCAGCGCCTCGGCGTCTGTCATGTCCCAGAACCCGGGCTCTGACATGTAGACGAGGGGATGGCGGAAGATCTCCGGATCGCCCAGATCGAGGACGTTGCTGCCCTCCGTGTGCACGCGAGCCTTGGAGAGATCGGCGACGATGTAGGCGAGATGGCGATCCGCGCGCGGGTAGTCGTGGTTCCAGCTCGAGCTCGGGTGGTATCGCAGGCGCGTAAACGCCCATCGATCGTCGTACTGCACGTTGGGATAGGCAGGCGATCGGAACGATCCGAACTGCGCCGCCGCCCACATCGGCAGCGCGATCGCAGCGAAAGTGGCGACGAGGAACGTTCTGCCGACCACAGGGCTATGATAACTCCGCCGGAGCGACCGTGATTACTCGGGCACAATATCCACGAGCACGGACTTGAACGCCGGTGTCTTGGAACGCGGATCGACATCGCGCGGCACGAGCGCGTTCGCCTCGGGATAGTACATCAGCGCGTTGCCCGGACGCACGTCGTACGGGCGCACGTGCCGCCCGCGCATTTCTCCCACGGAGCTGCGAACCGTCACGCGTTGATCCTCCCTCAACCCCCACCTCTGCATATCCTGCGGACTGATAAGGATGACGTCACGCCGTTCCTGGCCGCGATATACGTCTTCGTCGTCGTACACGACCGTATTGAACTGCCCCTCGGATCGCACGGTCATCAACCGCGCTTGCCGTTCCTGCATCGGCGACAACGCCGGCAGCGCGACAGCATGGAACCTGGCCTTGCCTGAATCTGTCGGGAAGTGCGGAGTATCCAGGCGCCGGCCGGCGATGTGGAACTCACCGCGCGTGCGGTCGATATCGGCCATGGGCTCGAGGCCCGGAATCAGGTCGGCAATCAGCGCGCGGATCCGCTGATGGCTCTCGAGCGCGGTCCAGTCAACCGGACCATCCTCACCCAGCACATGCCTCCCGACTGCCGATAACACGGATACTTCGCTCCGAGGTCCCTGATGGCGTGGCCGGCCGCCGTCGCTCAACCGCACGAAGCTGAACATCGACTCCTGGGTCGTCGCCTGCGATTCTTCGTCGCGTGGCAGCACAGGAAGGACGAGCGTCTCTCTCGCGGTTCCCCAGGCGTGACCGCTGTTGAGCGAGGTCGACATGTACGCAATTAACTCCAGCTTGCCGAGTGCCTGACTCGCAAACGCCGCATCTGGATTGCTTCCAAAGAGATTCCCGCCGAGGCACAGCGCCACGTCCATCGCCCCCCGTCCGCAGGCTTCGATGCACGCCATCGTGTCGAGGCCGGGCGCGTCGGAGCCGCGAATTCCGAGACGCTCTTCCAGCCGCGATTGGATGGCGTTCTTGAGCGAAGGCGTCACGCCGACAGACCCCATGCCCTGCACGTTGCTGTGTCCCCGGATCGGCAGTAAGCCGGCGCTCGGGCGACCGATCATTCCGCGGAGCAGCGCGAGGTTTGCAATCATCTGCACGTTCTCCACTCCGTGCAGGTGGTGCGTGATGCCCATGGTCCATCCGATGACGACGTTGGTGGCGGCCATGTACATGTCGGCGACCCGCGCGATCGTCTCGCGGGGAACACCGGCTCCGGTCTCAATGTCGGCCCAGGACGTTGATGCAACCTGCCGCTCAAAGGCTTCGAAGCCTTCTGTATGATGCTCGACGAAATGAGATGCATGGCCTCCGCGCTCGAGGACGTGCTTGGCCACGCCGGTCATCAACGCGAGATCCCCGCCGATGTGCGGCTGCACATATAGGCTTGCGATGTCGCTGCCGAAAAGCAGGCTCCGTGCATCGCTTGGGACACGGAAGTTGACGAGCCCGATCTCTTTCGCCGGGTTGACGACAACGACGTGACCGCCGCGGCGGCGCATCGCCATCAGGCTGCGCAGCAGCCGCGGGTGGTTGGACGCGGGATTGCCTCCCATCAGCACGAACAGATCGCTTCCGTCGATGTCGTCGAGCTGCACGGTTGCGGTGCCGGATCCGAGGCTCGCGGCCAAACCGACACCGCTCGCCTGGTGGCAGTAGTACGAACAGTTGTTGACGTTGTTGGTTCCGAACGCCCTTGCGAACAGCTGCAACACGAATCCAGCTTCGTTCGACGAGCGCCCGCTGGCGTAAAAAAAGCTGCGGGCCGGGTCGGTCGCTTTCAGCCGGGCCGCAAGACGGCCGATCGCTTCGTCCCAGGAAATCACGCGGAAGTGGGCCGCCCCTGGGCCGGCATAGATTGGATCGACCAGCCTGCCGCAGGCCTCGAGCTCGCGAGGCGAAAGAGATCGGAGCTGGGCGATTGAGTAGCGGGCAAAGAACTCTGGAGCGATTCCGCCCTGCATGTCGGCGGCCATGGCCTGCAGCGATTTCTTGCAGACCTCGGGAAAGTGCCCGGCTTCGTTCACCATGCCGCCCATCTGGCCACCCATGCCGAGGGCGCAGGTCTTACATGCGTTCCTGCTCCGCATCGCGCGCCACAGCGACACCCATCCCACCCGGTTCGCCGTCTCGAGCGTGTATGCGATGGCCTTCCAGCCGCCCGCGGATGTCATGGGCTTCATCGTGCAGACGCATTATCATTAGATCGTCATGCCGCCGACAACCATTCAGGTCCTGACCGCCGACGATGTCCTCGCGCGCTTCAAAGAGCTGCGCGCGCGCCAACCCGTCAACTACTACGCCTTCTACTCGAGCCAGCTCGCCGGCATCGTCACCGACCCGGCGTTGATGGTGATCCCGTTCGACGATCACATGGTGCATCGCGGACACGGCATCTTCGACACGGCCGGCCTGGTCGATGGCCGGATTTACGATCTCGAAGCGCATCTCGATCGTTTTCTGATGTCGGCCGAACGGTCGAGGCTGCGAATCTCTCCGTCGCGCGCAGAGATGCGCGACATCATCGTGAAGACGACGGCCGCGAGCGGCAGGCGCAATGGTTCGATCCGGTATTGGCTGTCGTCCGGGCCAGGCAGCCTCGAGCTGACTCCAGCGGCTGGCGCCGAGCCGGGATTCTTCGTCATGGTATTCGCGGGGCTCGTCTATCCCGATCGATGGCTCACGCAGGGCGCGCGCGTGATGACCACGACGTACCCGATCAAGGCACCGATCTATGCCATCACAAAAGCGACGAACTACCTCCCCAACGTGTTGATGCAGATGGAGGCCAAGGAGGCCGGCTTCGACACCGGTGTGTTCATCGACGCGGACGAACACGTCGGCGAGGGCTCCAACATGAACGTCGCGTTCGTCACCAACGACGCCGTGCTCGTGCATCCCACATTCGATCACATCCTCGCGGGCTGCACGTCCCTTCGACTGCTGGAGCTGGCAGAAGAACTTCAGGATCGCGGGCTGCTGAAACGAATCGAAGTGCGCGACGTATCGGTGCCGGAAGCGCGCGCGTCGCGCGAGATGCTGCTCATGGGCAGTTCGGTAAAAGTGGTGTCGATCGTCCAGTGGGACGACCAGGTGATCGGTGACGGGAAGCCAGGCCCGGTGGCCAGGGCGCTGCTTCAGTTGCTTGAAGATGACATGCGGAGCGGCGATCGCCTGATCGACGTACCCTACTGACGATGAAAAAAACGCTGCTGTGCCTCACCCTGGCCGTGGCCTGTCAGGTTGCGCTGAGCGCCCAGGACTACAAGACATGGAAGGACTACGGCGGCGGTCCCGACTCCTCCCACTTCGTCGATCTTAGACAGATCAACAAGTCGAACGTCAATCAGCTCGAGGTTGCCTGGATCTATCCGACGAGCGACCAGCGATCGTACGTATTCAACCCGATCGTTGTCGACAACATCATGTACGTTCAGGCACGGAATAGCTCGCTCGTCGCGCTCGACGCCGCCACCGGCAAGGAGATCTGGATTCACGAGAAACTGCCGGGCCTGGCGACGCGCGGCATCGCGTACTGGGAGAGCAAAGATCGGAAGGATCGACGCCTGATATTCGCGATCAATAACCACTTGCAGGAAATCGACGCGCGGACCGGCAAGTCTGTTCTGACGTTCGGCAACAACGGGCTCGTCGATTTACGAGAGGGGCTCGGCCGCGATCCCCGGACAATTGTGCGCGTCCAGCCCGAGTCTCCCGGACGCGTCTTCGAGAACCTGATCCTGCTCGGCTCGTCGACCGGCGAAGCATACATGTCGACGCCAGGCGACATCCGCGCCTACGACGTGCGCACGGGCAAGATGGTGTGGAGCTTTCACACCATTCCGCATCCCGGCGAAGAGGGCTACGACACGTGGCCGAAAGACGCGTGGACCTATGCGGGCGGCACCAACACGTGGGGCGAAATCACGGTCGACGAAAAACGCGGTATCGCGTACTTCCCCACCGGCTCCCCGACCTACGACTATTACGGCGCCGATCGCATCGGCAGCAACCTTTTCGGAAACTGCCTGCTCGCGCTGGATGCACGCACCGGAAAACGCCTGTGGCATTTCCAGATGGTGCACCACGATTTGTGGGACTACGACAACAACGCAGCTCCTCAGCTCATCACGGTTCGTCACAACGGCAAGCTCATCGATGCCGTGTCGCAGACGACGAAGCAAGGGTTCCTCTTCGTGTTCGACCGCGTCACCGGCAAACCGTTGTGGCCGATTGAAGAGCGTCCGGTGCCGGCAAGTCACATGCCCGGCGAGCAAGCCTGGCCCACCCAGCCTCATCCGACGGCCCCGCCACCGTACGCGCGGCAGAAGATGACCGCCGACGATGTGAACCCCTTCATCCTGACAGCCGAAGAGCGCGCGGCGTGGCGGGACAGAATCTCGAAGATGCGCAACGAAGGTCTGTTCACGCCGCCAGGGTTCGAAGAAACGGTGTCGTTGCCAGGCGCGCGGGGCGGCTCGAACTGGGGTACGAGCGCCGCGAATCCGTCGAAAGGTCTTGTATACCTGACGACACAGGACTGGCCGACGATCTACAAGCTGAGCATCGACGATCCACTCGCGGCTCGAACGCGTGCTTCGGCAAGCAGCGCCGCGGCAGATGGCAAGGCGATATACGAGACGCGATGCCAGGCATGTCACGGCGAGAACGGTAAAGGATCGGGAGGCGGACCGCCCGCGCTCGCCGGCGGCCGGCTCGAGCTCGACGCTTTTCGGCAGATCGTGGTGACTGGAAGAGCCGATATGCCCGCGTTCGGCGATCTGGATACCACGGCGATCGCCGCCCTTCATGCATTTCTGGTCCCGCCTTCGCCGGACAGCCCGGACCGCAGTGCGGCGGCTGCGTCCAGCCCAATAGGTCCGGTTGTTGCGTCTGGAGGGGCACCGGGCGGTTTGATCGTTCCGATACCGGAAAACCGCTACAGTCCGCTTGGGGGACCTCCGTATCCGAACGGCGTAGCGGCGCCGCCGAATCGGTATTACACCGACTGGGGGTTGTACCCGAATCAGCCCTACGTGATCGGCCCGCCGTGGTCGGCGATCGTCGCGTATGACTTGAACACGGGCACGATCAAATGGCGCGTGCCGCTCGGAGAAGATGCGACAGCGGCGGCAGAAGGCGCGAAGAATGCCGGCGTCTTCATGGCCGAACGTCACGGCATCATCGTCACGTCAACGGGATTGCTCTTCGTAGCGACGACCGACGGAAAGGTTCGCGCGCATGATGAGGAGACGGGCAAGGTTCTCTGGACCGGAACGCTGCCCGCCGGCTCGGAAGGGGTGCCCGCGATGTACGAGGTAAACGGGCGTCAGTTTCTTGTTGTGCCCGCGTCTTCAAGGATCAACTCGGGTGGCGGTTATGTGCGTCCAGGCGAGACGGCAATGCAGCCGGCAGCTGGCACTCCCAGCTACGTCGCGTTCGCGCTTCCACGAAAGTAACTACGAAGACACGAAGCACGAAGCTTCAGCTCACCAGGAAATCCCAACCGAATCCAGGCGCGTCTGAAGGCCGGACGTAGATACCCTCGGGTCCTCGCGTAATCATGTTCTCTTCCTCGTACCGGTCGTAGACCGCCTTCGGACCGCCCGGTGCCGGCATGAACAGCTCGGCCCATGGGCTGTTCGGCGTCGCCATGATGAAATGGACACCGTCTCTGCCACCCCCGCTGTGTGGGATCACGGAAATATCATAGGCCGCTGCGAGCGCCGCGATTCGCCGCATCTCGGTCAACCCGCCACACCAGTGGATATCGGGCTGCCAGATTGTCCTGAGGCCATTCTCGAGAAGCTGCCGGAACCCATACCGCGTGTACTCGTGCTCTCCGGTCACGATGCGTGTGCTGGTGATGTGAGCCGCGAGTCGTCCGAACCCTTCGTAGTCGTGCGGCTGGAGGCACTCTTCCATCCAGTACACTCGGTACGGCGCCATCATCTCGGCGATTTCGATCGTGTAGCGCTCCGTCCACGCCATCCAGCAGTCCAGCATGATGTCGCCGTCCGGCCCGAGCGCCTTGCGCGCGCGCTGCACGAGCTCGACGTTCTTGCGCATCCCTTCGAGGCCGTCGGCGGGACCGTAAGGAATCGCCAGCTTCAGTCGCTTGTACCCGAATTCGACGTGCTGCTCGATGTCGTTCCCCGTGCAGTACGCCGGCAGCCGCGGCTTGGTCTCGCCGCCGAGCAGCTTGTATACCGGCATGTTGAGCGCTTTTCCAACGATGTCCCACAGCGCCAGATCTACCGCACTGATCGCGTTGACAACGACTCCCATGCGGCCGTACGACATCGTCGAGCGCCACATGATGTCCCAGAGACGCTCGATGTTGAACGGGTCCTCGTTCAGCAAGAGTTTCGTCAGGTGCTGCTCGACGACATAGCCGGCGCCGGGACCGCCGCTCCCGTAGCCTTTGATGCCCTTGTCTGTGACGATCTCGACGGTGGCGGAGGGAACCTTGCCTGGATCCGGTTGAAAGAGCGAGCGCGTCGCTTTGTATTCGGGGTAGATCGACATCGGGTTGGCGACCTCGACCTGATTGGTCGACCAGGAACCCGGGGCAGGCGTGTACGCGGGCAGAGGATTGCGCGGCCTGGTTTCCACCAGCCGCACTGCCGTGATTTTCAGTTTGCTTTTTTCGTTCGCGAACGGCGCCTGGGCGTACGCCGGGTCGGCCATGGAGAGGTCCGCATCAATGCCGCTCGCGATGAGGCCGCCTGCCGCGAGTGGGGCCACGTTCAGAAAGTCCCGTCGCTTCATACGAAATCCCCCCTGTGTGGCGAGAATCGTATCACGCGGACTTACGGCCTCTCTGACACTTTCAGAAGCTCTGCCAGATACTGCTTCCAGACATTGGCAAACGTGTGCGTCCCGTGTCCTCGAGTGTCGGGACCATACGGAATCAGGATGGCACGCCCTTTCGGGACCCGCTTGATTTCTCGCTCGAGGATGCCAAGCTCGGGCGGATCGAGGAAGTCATCCGCCGTGTTGACCGCGTACAGCGGCGCGCGAATCTTCTCCAACAAGGGCCCGGGATCGTAATCGTGCGACGCATCAACCTGATAGAGCAAATCGTTCGCATCGCTGACTCTCGCCGCATTCGCTACGACTGCATCAAGGACTTCGTCGCTTTCCGCAATCGTCGGCATCATCTGCTGTCGAATGATCGGATTGCCGCTCACCAGGAACAGGATCAGGTGCGCGGTCCGGAGACTCTGCGGCTGGGTGGAGTAATTGCCGCCCTTCCATTCCGGGTCATTGCGGATCGCGTCGGTCAACATCCGGCGCCAGACCCGGTTCCGGCCGGAAATCTGCGTCGGCAAGCTCGCCAGTGGCATCAACGCGTCCATGAAGTCGGGATACCGCCCACCCCAAAGCCATGTGTGCATCGCCCCCATCGATGTTCCCATGACCAGGCGCAAGTGGTTGACGCCGAGGCCCTCGGTCAGCAGTCGATACTGGGCCGTCACGATGTCCGCGTAACCGTACCGCGGAAAATTCGCTCGCAACCCGTCGCTGGGCTTGCTCGACTGCCCGAACCCAAGCGAGTCTGGCATGATGAGGTAGTAGCGGGCTGCATCGAGCAAACCGCCTGCGGCGAACAAGGGCCCCGCAAATGCGGGCGATTCGAACTGCTCGCCGCTTCCAGCCGTCCCATGAATTATCAACACGGCGTTCCGTACCTGCCCGTTGGCGTCGCGGCGCGGCTTGCCGAGCGTTCGGTAGTGCAGTCGAAGGGTCGGCAGCGCTTCTCCAGAAGTAAACCGGAAATTCTTGATGACGAAGTCGCCGTGAGCCGGCCGCAGCGATTGCCCTTCAATGGTTCCGGCAGACGCAAGAGTAATGAGCAGCGCAATCGAGAGTCTTCGCATCATGGCTACTCGGATCATATGTTCACCAGCGCAGCGACGTATACTCTGCGGGCGGAGCACTCGAATGGATGAAGACAGATCGGCCCGCCGCCAGAGCATCTCGCGACGCAAGATAATCCACACGCTTTCGATCGGCGGCGCAGGGGTTGCGCTGGCCGGGCAGTTTCGGGCCTATGCAATGCAGGCCGGCCGGACCACCGCCGAAACACCCGCGCTTCTTCCCCTTAACCGCTTTCCCCGTATGGTGCAGGAGTTCTTCGTGTCGCGCGAGAACGAAATACACCAGCAGCGGTTGAAGAGGTTGGCGAGTCTGGCCACGAGGGCCGACGCCGAAGACTACGTCCAGACCGTTCGGGCCAGGATTCGCGAATTGTTTGGACCGTATCCCGAAAAAACACCGCTCAATGCCCGCGTGACCAAAGTCGTGGAGCGCGATGCCTACACGATAGAGAACGTCGTCTTCGAGAGCCGCCCGGGGTTTCTGGTGACCGCCAATCTCTACATCCCCAAGGGGCGAAATTTCCCTCTTCCGGGCGTGGTGGCATCATGCGGACACTCGGATAACGGCAAGGCCATTGAGACGTATCAATCCTTTTGCCAGGGATTGGCGCGTCTCGGCTATGTGGTACTGATTTTCGATCCGGTCGGCCAGGGCGAGCGGATGCAGTACGTGGATGCCAACCTGAGGCCGCTGCATGGGACGGGAACCGGCGAGCACAATTACGCCGGCATCCAGCAGGTGCTCGTCGATGAGCGCTTCTGGATGTGGCGCGCCTGGGACGGGATCCGTGCGCTCGACTACCTGGTGTCGCGCAAAGAGGTTGATATGCGCCATCTCGGCGTCACGGGCAACTCGGGCGGCGGAACGATGACCACGTGGCTCTGCGGCGTCGAGGATCGGTGGACCATGGCGGCGCCCAGCTGTTTCGTCACCGAGTTCCGGCGAAACATGGAAAACGAGCTCGGGACCGACATGGAGCAGTGCCCACCGAGAGCATTGTCGCTTGGCCTCGACCACGAAGACTTTCTGGCCGCTCTCGCGCCGAAGCCCGTCATCATCCTGGCCAAAGAGAAGGACTACTTCGACGCCCGCGGTAATGAAGCGGCGTATCACCGCCTGAAGGGTCTCTATCGCCTGCTCGGTGCGGAAGACAATATCGCGTATTTCGTGGGGCCGACCTATCACGGCTACTCCCAGGAAAACCGCGAAGCGATGTATCGCTGGTTCAATCGCTGCACGGGCATTTCAGACGCCAGGACAGAACCGGAGCTGGTGTTGGAAACCGACGAGATATTGCGGTGCACACCTCGCGGCCAGGTGGCGGACCTCAAGTCGAAGACGATCTACGCCTTCACGCAGGAGAAATCGCAGACCGCCTCAGCGACGCGCCGCGATCTCGACGGCGCGGCGCTGCCCCAGGCGGTTGCGGAAGTGCTTCGCCTGCCACCGCGGACCGGCGTTCCGGAATTCCGAATTCTCAGGCCGCTGCCCGATCGGAAGTACCCCTGAGGCACGCGCTGCCGTATATGGTGGAAACCGATCCAGGTGTGCACGCGATTGTGTACCGGCTCACGGCAGAGCCACTGCTCTCACGTCCCCCACGAGACACGAACACGGCGATCCTGTACGTGTCGCACACATCCGCGGACGAAGAGCTTCGCAACGAACGCCTCATCCGGGATCTCATCGAGGCCGATCCGACCGCGGCTTTCTATGCGTGCGACGTGCGCGGCGTCGGAGACTCCGAACCGCAGACGACGAACCTGAGCGACCGCGGGGAATACAGTACGGATTATTTCTATGCGTCGCACGCGCTCATGCTCGACTATCCTTATGTCGGCCAGCGAACATTCGACGTTCTCCGGGTGCTCGACTGGCTGAACGCGTGGGGGTACGGACAGATTCACCTCGCCGCCAGAGGCTACGGTGCGCTGCCTTCAACGTTCGCCGCGCTGCTCTCGCCACACGTCGTCCAGGTGACCCTGAAGAACGCTTTGAGCTCGTACGCCGAAATCGCAGAAGCCAGGGACTACAACTGGCCTCTGTCCGCGCTGCCGCCCGCGGTGCTGAACAGCTTTGATCTGCCGGACTGTTATCGCGAACTGAAGAAAAAGAAAGTGCAGGTGCTCGAACCATGGGGCGCAAACCCAACGTAGTCACGCCTGCTGCGGCGCTGGCTGGCCTGAAGGCCAGCACTACGACGGCGCTGTTCCTGGCGGTGCTCGCAACGGGCGCGCATCCGGCCGCCTTGCGTCAACCCAATCCGTCCACGTTCTACACTGCCCGCCAGATCGGCTCGGTCGTCGAGCTCAGTGACAATCGCAACAACACGAGCGTCTCAATTCTTCCAGCTCTCGGGAATCTCACGGTCGAGATGAAAGTGAAGGGCCACAACGTCCTCCGCTTCCCCTTCAACTCGGCGGCAGAATACAAAGGCGGCACAGGATCGATTGGGATCCCATTCCTCGCGCCATGGGCCGACGTTCTCGACGAACCGGCCTTCTACGCCAACGGCACGCGGTATGCCTTCGACATGAACCTGGGCAGTGTTCAAGATTTCCTGATGTCGGCCCCCGATTGGACGGTCGTCGAAGCGCGAGCCGATGGGCAGTCGGCCTGGGTCACGAGCAGGCTCGAGTTCTTCACGCATCCGTCATGGATGAGGCAGTTTCCGTTCGCGCACACCATCCAGATGACCCACCGCATTCGGGACGGTGTCCTCGAAGTGGATACTCGAATCGACAATTTGAGTGTCGAGCCGATGCCTGTCGCTGTCGGTTTTCATCCGTTCTTCCAGCTCACGGATTCTCCCCGGGATGAATGGACGCTCTCGGTAGCGGCAAGAACACATTGGCCGGCGTCGGAGGAAAAGATGCCCACGGGCGTCATGCAGCCCATCGAGAAGTTTTTCGCCAATCCGGCGGCCGTACAGCTCGCGCCGATCGAGCTCGACGATGTGTTCAGCGATCTCGTTCGCGACTCGAGCGGCGAGGCGACGATGTCGGTCAAAGGCAGAACGCAGCAGTTGGATGTCATCCTCGGCGCCAACTATCGCGCCGTCGTGATTTACGCGCCAAAGCCGGAAGCTGGTCAAGACGCCGCGGCACGCAACTTCATCTGCATCGAGCCGGTCGCCGCCATCATCAACGCGCTGAACCTCGCGCACAAAGGGGTCTACAAAGAGCTTCAGAGCATCGCCCCCGGGGGCTACTGGCAGGAACGTTTCCGGATTCGCCCGAACGGCTTTTAACGATGTCACACCGACTTGCGCTCGCACTGTCCGTCGCCCTCCTTACAGGTTTCTCACAGGCGCAGACCCTGCGCGAGATTACGTTCGATGAAATCGCGCAGCCGAGGCCTGGCGAGTGGCCGAGCTACAACGGCCAGCTCAGCGCGAATCGGCACAGCCCGCTCGACCAGATCCACACGCGGAACGTCGCGACGCTCGAGCCGGTGTGGACGCATGAAATGGGAGGCGAGCGCGCACTGCAGATCACGCCTCTGGTTGTCGACGGCGTGATGTACGTGGCCGCCGTCAACGAAGTGCGCGCGCTCGACGCGCGAAGCGGCCGGCAGATCTGGCAATTCGCCCGGCCACAGACGCCGGGACTCGTGCCGACGGGAGATCCGGCGTCTGGCATCAACCGGTCGATCGCCGTGCTCGGCAGTCGTGTTTTTCTGCAGACGGATCACGCCCACCTTCTTGCCGTCGATCGGCGAACAGGAGCACTTCTGTGGGACGTGGAGATGGCGGACGCTCGGCAGAACTACGGCGCCACCGGCGCACTGCTCATCGTCAACGACCTCGTGATTGCGGGCATCTCGGCCGGCGACGAAGGAGTACGCGGATTCCTCGATGCGTATCGTGCCTCAACGGGTGAGCGCGTGTGGCGTTTCTGGACCGTGCCTGCGCGCGGAGAGCCGGGATCGGAAACGTGGGTCGGCAAGGCACTCGAACATGGGTGTGCGACGACCTGGCTGACCGGATCGTACGATCCGGCAGCGAACCTCGTGTACTGGCCGACCGGAAATCCCTGTCCCGACTACAACGGTGATGAGCGCAAGGGGGACAACCTGTACTCGTCGTCGGTCATCGCGCTCGATCCAGCAACCGGACAACTCCGCTGGCATTTTCAATTCACGCCGCACGACCTGCACGACTGGGATGCGAACCAGCCGCCGGTGCTCATCGACGCCGATTTTCGCGGCGTACCGCGGAAGCTGCTCGCCCTCGCGAATCGAAACGGATTCTTCTACGTGCTCGATCGACTGACCGGCGCAATGTTGATGGCGGAGCCGTTCGTGAAGAATCTTACATGGGCCTCCGGCATCGGCGCGGACGGCCGGCCACAACTTTTGCCCGGATATGAAAACGATGCGGACGGCACGCGGACATGTCCCGCCGTCTCGGGCGCCGCAAATTGGCCCTCCTCTGCATTCAACCCGGAAACTGGCTTGTTTTACGTCATCGCCTCGGAAGCGTGCTCGGTGTACCGAAAGAATGCGGATTGGTTCGAGCTTGGAAAGTCGTTTTACGGCGGCACGACACAGCCCGTGACGATAGACGGCGGGGGAACATTTCTACGGGCGCTCGACCTGCAATCGGGAAAGCTGATGTGGGAAGTGCCAAAAATCGGCGGCGGCGTGACCGGATCGGGTCTCATGAGCACTGCGGGTGGACTTGTCGTTTACGGAGACAACATTGGGGGAGCGCTGATTGCAGTCGACGCAGTAACCGGACAACGCCTGTGGCGGTTCGAGACGCAGCAAACGTGGAAGTCGAGTCCCATGACCTACGCGATCGACGGGATGCAGTACATCGGCGTTGTCTCGGAGTCGACAGTGAGAGCATTCGGATTGCCTCAAAGGTAGTCCCTGAGCTGTCTCGAGCCGCTAACGAGCCATGTCAGGCTTTCTTCGGTCGTTGTCGAAGGCACGTATTCGCATCCGATCCATCCCTTGTACTTCGCACGCTCGAGAGCCTGAAAAACCGCGTTGAAATCGACGCTGCCGGTACCCGGCTCGTGGCGGCCCGGATCGTCGGCGATCTGGACGTGGGCGATGTGGCTCATGTTCTGCTCCAGGGCCGTCACAACTTCGTCGTCCATGATGTGCGAGTGGTACACGTCGAACTGCAGATGGAGATTGTCGGCACCGACGTCTTTGATGATCTCGGCTGCATGCCGCGAGTCTCGAATAAAAAACCCGGGATTGTCCCGCGAGTTGAGCGGCTCGATCATCAACGCGATGTCGCGCTGTTTGAGTTCGCGGGCGGCAAACCGGAGATTTTCCACGAACGTGTCGTGCAGTCGCAAATGATCGGCGCCCGCGCGTGCCACGCCGGCGAGGCAATTGACGCGTGGACACTCGAGGGCCGTGGCATATTCGATCGCGCGTCCGACGCCGTCCTGGAATTCGCCGATGCGATCGGGCAGGCACGCGATGCCTCTGTCGCCAATCGACCACTCGCCCGCGGGCAGATTCAGGAGCACCTGCGAGAGTTGGTGCCGTAGCAGATGCTCAGCGAGGACGCCGGCGCTGTATTGGTACGGAAATTGAACTTCGACCGCGCGAAACCCGGCGTTCGATGCCTGTGCGAACCGTTCAAGGAAATCGAACTCCGTAAACAGCATGGAAATGTTGGCTGCAAAGAAGAGCATCAGATCGACTTGACACCGAGCGACGTCGGCGTAAGAGTACCAGCGGTTTCCAATTCGCCACAGGCAGGTGTGAAGATGCCTTTCACTCGACGTCCCGACACCTTTCTCGTCCTTTCCGGACCCAAACCTGCTAACAGGACCGGCAACACCGACGCGGACATAGACTTGCTTTCCGGGTTCGTTTCGGAGGCGCAGCCTTCCACGGTTGCCGCTCCGGTGGTCGCTCCCGCGGTTGCGGCTCCAGTGGTGGCCGCTCCGGTGGTCACTGCTCCGGTCGCGGTTTCGCCGGCACGCCGTGCTGCGGTCGGCAGCATCGCTACAACGTGGGCCCGACTGCGCCCACCGTTTGGAAAACCGCCCACTCTGGCCGCAGCAGCCGCCGCCGCGGCGTTCATCGTAATCGCAGTCGCCTCCGCGACCGCCGTCATTATCGCTGTGCTCGGAGGCGCCGACCGGCCATCAACCCACGAGGCGTCAATCGAGGTGCCATCAACGAACGTGCAGCTAATAAGCCCAGCCGTGACACCGAAAGCTCCACCAGCAACTCTGGCTGGCCCTGTACCGCCGTCCGGCCCACGGCGGGCGGTCAATGGAGTGGCGCCGGATCCACCACCGCAATCATCGCCTCTGGCGACGACGGCGAATGGCGCGGTAGGTACGACTGGGCGTCGAACTGCTGTGCCGAATCAATCCACCAAGACCTCACGCGCGGCGGCATCTTCTTACCGGGGCTCCCTGGCAATTCGATCTGCCCCTCAGGGCGCGCGAGTGTTTGTGAATGGAGCGTTAGTCGGCTCGACCCCGCTTGAGCTGGCCAACCTGCCTGTGGGGTCGCGCGCCGTCCGGATTGAGGCCGACGGGTATGAACGCTGGTCGGCTTCGGCGCGAGTTGTGGCGAATCGGCAAACGCGTCTGTCGGCGACGCTGGCGCGCGCCAAGCCGTAGTCTACGATTCGGGCGTCTTCTGCACGATGGGATGCCACGAGTGGCCACAGGCGCTGCAGTGACACCACGTCACCACAGTTGGGCCGCGCAGCACCTGCTCGACGGTCACGTGATGATCCGTCCCGCACTTGGGACAGCTATGCGCAATGCATGCCTTTTTCGCCTTACGCGGGGACAACGGACCGAGGGATAATTTTTTCACTTTCTACTTTCTGATTGCTGGATTCTAGTTCATGTCGACAGATCTCGAAGCAAACACGTTCGGCGAAGAAGATCGCCGCTACAACGGTTCGCGGTTCGGCGACGTGGTGGCAGCGCTGTTTGCCAACCCGTACCAGCGCGTGTGGGGAAGGGCCGGCGAACCGCCTCTTCCGGTAGGGACGATGAACCTGCGAACCGTGTTCGGGGCGCTCCTGTCGTTCGGGCCGAACCAATTCTTCAGAGCAAGCGAACGAACGCTCGATTCGCGGGCTGATTTACGATGGGGACCCGACGGCAAGGGCGTCCGGCGCCTCGTTCATCCAAACGGCGTGTGCCTGATCGGCCGCTGGCGGATCACCGAACCGACCGATTACTCGGGCTACTTCAGCAGCGGCAGTGCCGCGCTCGCCATCGCCCGCTACTCGACGTGCTGCGCCGAAACGCGCCGTGGCAGTACACGCTCGCTATCGATGGTCGGCAAGCTGTATCCGACGACCGATCCGAACCACATCGAACCGCTGCACACGGCCAATTTCATCACGCAGGAGGATATCGGCGGCTCGCAAACCGATTTCATCAACGACGTCGAGTTGCGCAACGCCCCCGATACGACCATCACCCGACGCGGCGCCGGCGTCGCAGTTCTGCTGAAGGTAGGCCTGACGTTCGGGCGCGTCGATCAGCAGCCGAGCATCCGACAGCTCTATCCCATCGCCGAGTTGGGCAAGCCTGATAGCACGCCCACGCGTGCCCCCGAGTTCATGCGGCTGCTGGTCGCGCCAGGCCAGCCGCGCATCGAAGGCGCGAACCTTGATTTTCGCGACGAGGTGATGGCGCAGATTTTCGATCGTGGCGACCCTGCGCCGAAGCGCTCGCTGACGTTCAACATCGAGGTCACCGACCAGGGCACGACGACTGGTCCCGCCTTCCGCGAAAGACGGACCTTCAAGGACTGGCGGAAAATCGGCACGCTCACGTTCGACAACGCCGTCATCTCGCGGAACGGCGACTTCGCCATTCACTTCAGCCATCCTACCTGGCGCACCGATCGTAATGATCCGAAGACGGCGACACGCCAGGGCGGGAAGAAGATCCGCTGATTCAGGCCAGAGCCTTGCTGTAGAGCGCAAGTAAGCGGCTCCGGAGCCGGACCGCTTGCGGGATGCACGAAGTAGCAATCGGCGGTGCCATCTGGCGTCGTCACGGTGACGTCCGATTCCGTGACTGCGACCGCGTTGGCCACCTCCGGCAGCAGCAACGCATCCCCCCATCGAGGAGCACGCCAAATTGGCGCCGTGTGACCAAACCGCGAGCCTCGTACTCCTGCCGATCCTTTTCAACTGATCCTGATCGCACATATGTCACGCCTTCCTGCATCCAGCACTTCGCCATTCCTGTTCGCCGGCACCTCCGCCTCGACGAATCGGAAAAGCGTAGCACCTCCCTTCAATTCCTTTTGCATAATGTGATGAGCCAGAGGACGGCCACTGCGAAGCCGAGAATCCAGAGCGACACGATGATGGCGGCGCCAGCTTTGCCCAGGACGGGATCGCGTCCACGTGTGACGGCCGTTGCGCGAAACTCTGACATCAAGTCGGCCGGCACCAACTTCACTGCCAGCATGATGCCGAGGGGAAGAATCACCAGATCATCCAGGTAGCCAAGGATCGGTATGAAATCCGGAATGAGATCGATTGGGCTGAGTGTGTACGCGGCAACGCTAAACGCGACGATCTTGGCGAGCCGTGGTACCCGCGGGTCGACGGCCGCCAGGTACAGTGCGACCACGTCGTGCTTGATCGTCCGTGCCCAGGAGCGTAAACCCTGGGGAATCGACGGCCGCATGGAGGCGCGCTATCCGCCGCCGCGCACTTGACCGGCTGGTCCCGGCGTCGTCAGCGTCGACCCCTTCTTCGCGAAGATCATCGCGAGAAGCTTCGCGGGCTGCGTCTGGCTTGCGTTCTTCGAAACTTCGTGCGTCGCACCGGGATGTTCGTAGAACATCTGCCCGGTCGTGTACGTTTTTTCCTCGCCTTGCCCGGAGATTCTGGCGATGACGGCGCCCTCGAGGACGTAGACCAGCACGAAGCCCGCGTGGTGGTGCGGCGCGCCGACGCGTCCGGGCTCGTAGTCGACCTGGCTGACCGTCACTTCCCAATCGTCCAACGTCAGATTCGGCAGGTCATGCTTGAACACCGGCGGACGAGGGGTCGCCGGCGCGGCCTGCGTCTGCGCCTCGGCCAGACGGCCCGACGCGACGAGCTCAGCAAACAGCGCGAAGGAGGCAACGGCATCTCGACGGGTAATCATCATGGTTCGAAATTATAGCGAGGATCAGGTGATGCGGTAATATTGGCCATCAATTACCCTCTCAGATCCATGGTTGAAAGGCGAGGCGCGGCAGGAGTGATTCTGCTGCTCCTCATGGCCGGCGCTGGATGCGAGAACAGCTCTCCACCCAAGCCAGCCGCAACGCTCGTCCGACTCGCCCATTCAAATTCAGCACCACAACTCGGTGAGATTATTTCTCGGTTACCAAACGTTTCAGTCGAGGACGTCGCGCTGCAAAGCGGTGGCTCGATTGCGGTCCTTGCCGAGTTGCAGCGGGGCGCAATTGATATCGGAGCGGCGACTGCGGATGTGTCGTATCTGTCTCTGGTTGGCCGCTTGGGACCGGAACCGCCTTTCAAGGAGCTTCGCGCCATCGGAGTGCTTGGACTGAACGTCGTCCATTTGTTCGTGCGGGAAGGCCTGTCGGCGAGAGTGACGTCGGTTTCAGATCTACGCGGCTTGAAGGTCAACCTCGGAGTCAAGAGCAGTGGGACGTCCTTGATTGCTCAACTGTCCCTGAAAGCGGCTGGAGTCGAACTCGCCGATATTCACGCCGAGTCCGTGCCCTATTCGTCTGCCCTCAAGCAGCTTGCCGTTGGCACGATGGACGCGACGTTCGCGGTTTTCGACCCGGAATCCGGGAACACACCCATCCACGGCGCTCGGTTGATCGAGTTGGATGGGGCTAGTGTCGAACGGCTTCGCCTACAACAACCGTTTGTCAGCCGAACGCTGATTCCGCGTGCAACATATCCGCGTCAGGACAAGCCGGTCTGGACCATCGGCGTTGATTTGCTGCTCGTGTGCCGCTCCAACCTGGATGACAACCTCGTGACTAGCGTGCTCGAGTCATATTTCGCTCCGCTTGGCCACTCCGGGGCCCTCGGTCTCGACCGAGCCTCTACTTCCATTCCGCTGCATCCGGCTGCGGCTCGATTTTTTCGCCGCCGGGAACTCTCACAGTGAGAGCTGAGTCACGGCTTGCCCGGGACGGTTGGTTGATGATTCTCCTGGCTGCGTTGACCGGCCTCGGGACGATGACGCTCCTTACGTTCGGATACAACGCGACCCGCGGTTGGCAACGCTCTTCACAACTGCTGACGGAGCTTGACACGAATGAGGTGGCAACGCTGCTATCGACGGCTGTGATGCGCGACATGAGAGGCGTTCAGGGACGTGTTCTGGCCAATGACGACTGGGCGGATGCTGCGGTCTCGCTCGCCGACACCAGTGCACAGGTGGCTCTTGCGTTTACTCGATACCCGTATCCCGAATCATTCTTCAGGTGGCAGAGCAACGACAGCACGATCGTCTTCTTCAATCGCGTGGCTCGTTATCCTGCCTGGCTGCATCAGGAGCCTGAAGGTCATTTTCCCGTGATTCTCGTCACCAATCCGCCGGACAGCGAACCCCTGCGGCGGCTAGTTGACTCGTACGGGGCCGGACGTTATCGGTACGTCGCGTTCAATACCAATCTTGGCAATCAGGAATATCAGATTGTCGCCCGCTTGAAATACGGCAATTCGCGCGTCGAACAACCACAATCCGTCACCGGATTCACTGTAAACCTGTCGTGGGTTCGACAATCCTACTTTCCTGATTTGCTGTCTGAAGTCACGGACCTTTCGGAACGCGGAAGCACGCTGAATGTCGGCGTGTTCGATGATCGGAATGCACTCGTGTGGGGAGACGAAAGGAGCAGACCGGGGACAGTCAAGACGTTTCCAGTGCTCTTTCTGAATCCTTCATCAGGAAAAATGGCGCTTCCCTCCGAACACCCTGTGCAGACGTGGACGATACGCGTAAACCAGGCCAGTAACTCGCCTCTTCTCGCGGCATCCCAAGGGGCGGATCAAGCGCTGATCGTTGCTGGTGTTGCGGTGTGTGCGCTTTTTGTGGGTTTGTTCCTCGCGATTAGAGCGACCACTGTCGGATGGGCCCTCGCAGCCATGCGGTCGGACTTTGTGTCGTCGGTCACGCATGAGCTGAAGATGCCTCTGACGAATATTCTTGCCATGGCAGACACGCTGGGACGGCTCCCGGTTTCCGCTGAGACAATTCAGAAATTTTCGGGACTCCTGAAACAGGAATCAACGCGCCTCAGGCGTCTCATCAATAACCTGCTTGCGTCCGCCCGCGTCACCGATATCGCCAATGCGTACTCATTCGAGGCGCTGGCCTTCGCGACGATCATTGAACATGTCGTGCAGGTTTTTCAGCATCCGCTGACCGAAGGCCGGTTCACCCTCGATGTGGATATTCCCCTTGATGTGTCGCTGGTTCGTGTCGATCGCGATTCCATGATATTGGTCATGGATAATCTGCTGGACAACGCCATCCGTTATTCCGCCGGCACGCGATCGATTCGGATCGGCATCAGGAACGAGCCGCCCAATGTCATTATTGAGATCGAGGATCGCGGCATCGGGATACCCCCGCATGATTTACAGACAGTCCAGCGGAAATACGTCAGGGGCCGGCGTGTGCCGCCCGGAGGGAGCGGCCTGGGCCTCTCAATTGTCGCGCGCATTGTCGCCGATCATGGCGGGCGGTTTGTGCTGGAAAGCACCTACGGTGTCGGAACAATCGCGCGGGTGATACTGCCCGCGATTGAGGATGACATTGCATAAGCGAATACTCGTCGTCGAAGACGACCCGATTTTCAGATCAATCCTCGAAGGCAACCTGAAGTTCGAAGGATACCAGGTACAAGCCGTCGGGAGCGGCCAAGCGGCACTGGCCGTCATCGACACGTTCAGACCTGACCTCGTGATACTGGATCTGACCTTGCCGGACAAAGACGGACTCGAGCTTTGCCCGATGTTGCAACGGCATGGCCGCGTTCCGATCATCATCCTCTCAGCGCGAAGCCAAAGGGCGGACAAACTCAAAGGGCTCGATCTGGGTGCGGAGGATTACATTACAAAGCCCGTTGATTTCGAAGAACTGCTCGCGAGGATTCGAGTTGTACTCCGGCGCTCTCAGTCGGCCACGGTCCATCATCTTTCGGTCGGTCGCCTCGTGATTGATTTTCAAAAGCAGACCGCCCGATCGGGCAAGAAAGCCGTCACCTTGACAACGCAGGAGTTCAAGATCCTGAGGTACCTGGCGGAGCGCCAAGGCCAGGTCGTCCCGCGGGACGAACTGCTAGCGGCGGTGTGGGGTTGCGTCACCCCGGCGACCCTCACCAGGTCAGTGGATCAAGCTATCTTTCGACTTCGTCAGAAGATAGAACGAGACCCGCATCAGCCGGTCTTTGTCCGGACAGCCCATCGAGATGGCTACTGCTTGACTCAGGGCTATTGACGCTCCTATCAGAAGTCCAATTGCCCGCCCAGCTTGACGAACCGCCCAAACTGAATGGCCGAAGGTACCATCCAGTTTGGACCGTAGGTGTTGTTCTGCGCAGTGACCGCCGAACCGTTGAATACGTTTGAAATATCGAGATTGCCCGTTAGCCGTACTCCGCCGACACGCATTCTCTTCGAGAATCGGAGGTCGAGTTGGCGCTGCCGATCGTTGTACATCGTGCCAGGCTCGATCAGGGGGATGTTGACGGTTCCGCCCGAGAGCGGACGGCCCAGAGACGGGGAGACTTCAGCGCTGGTGTAATTACGGGTCGCGGTAATTTGCGGTCCGGGAAGATCCCGATACACGATGCCAGTCACCATGCCCCACGGCAACGGCACGAAACCCGTGAACGTGTAGAACTGAAGTACGGGCGTGGTGCTGTTACAGAAACGGATGGCCCCAGGCGAATCTACGACGTAACAGTTGTTGGTCGTCTGCTTGTCAGTGCTCAAGCCACCGGTGAACGTGACACCATTCTTCATCCGCGCCTGCAGCGTGACATCGACGCCGTTGTAGGTCTGGGTCCCCTTGCCGAAGTCGGTGTCAGGACGCACGACGATCGCAGTTTTGCCGAATTGCGCCTGGCTGACGTCATATAGATCGCAGATTTGGCTGCCACCGCCGCCAGGCAACCGGTCATCGACCGGCTCGGTTACGCAGTAATGACTGAAATCATTGGGCGTGACGAATGTATTGTCGTTGACCGTGAAGTTCTTGAAATCACGGCGGTAGTAACCTGCCGTGAGGGATACGCCTTGCGCAAGCTGTCGTTGGATCTGTGCGGTCGTTTCAAAGTGATAGGGTCTCAAGCTCGTGGTCAATTCATCGGCATAGACGAGAGCGTTCGGATTGTTCTGCCCGAAATTCAGATTCGAGATCTGTCCGCATTCGCCGTTCTGGAGCGGATTCCTGAGATCGCAGTCAATGGCGATGTTGCCGTTATCGGTCCAGGTCCTGTCCGTTTCGATGACGGAACGGACGACCGGGTTGTTGCGGCCGAGGCCACGGGTTCCTGCGCCATCCTGTGATGCGACAAAACGGCCGAAGCTCGCCTTCACCGCCGTCTTGCCATCCCCCATCAGATCGTAGGACACGCCAATGCGGGGGTTGATGTCATGCCACGTCACAAGGGTCTCTTCCGGAAAGAAGCGCGCATTGACAAACTGACCGGCACCGAGCGACGTCTCGGGCGAGCTCATCGTGAAATAGTCGTACCGCAAGCCGGCCGTTACCGTGAGTCGCTTGTGCACCCACTGATCCTGGGCATAGAAGCCCATGTTTGGATGAATGTGGTTTTCATATCTGAATGGCGACGCGTACATCCGGATGGAGTTGGGTATGTTTTGCCGGAAGGTCCAGGCCTGGTCTCCGTTCGGCTCCCGCCCGAACAAGATCGTTCCCGACTCTCGCCGCATGCCTATCTTGACCGCGTGCGACCCGGTGATGTACGAGCCGCTGGCTTGGTACTGGAGCAGCTTGGAGTCATTGGGCCCGTACAGATTCGACTCGGCGCCGCCACCGAGCGTCGAAGACGCTCCCCACATGATGTTGGTCGACGATTCGAACTTCGAAATCACGTCGTAACCGACATCCGGCGCGCTACACAGGCACGTCTCTGTCGTGTGCCGGCGCTGGTCGTAGTTCGAGGAGTTGTGCGCGAGCGAGGCCTCGAGGAGCCACCGATTGTTGATCGGCGACTTCCATCCAAGCGTCATGAAGATGTTCGGCAGATAGGGACTGTAGTTGGTGGCTTCGGGGGCGCTGAGCGCGCGGCCCCGATGCCAGGCGATCTGCGGGGCGTTGTCCACAAACACACTGAACTTGTGCTTCTGCGCCGCCTGCCACGTCAGTCGCGCGTTCCTGCTGACTTGCGTCAGCTTCAGCTCCGCGGGCCGGTTCAGATCGGGAGTATAGACATTGCCCCGCGGCGTCAGGTTGTCGTAGACGCTCTGCCGAACGGTCACGACTTCATAGGTCTTGTACGAGGTGAAGAACCAGAGCTTGTCCCGGAGCACGCGTCCCCCGAAGGCCGGACTAATCTCCAGGAACTTCAGCGTCTTCGACAGGCTGTCGGCGGTAAACCCGTAGCCTCTCAACTCGTCGGTGAGGTTGCTCGCGGCAAGATCTTCCCCGGTATACTCGGCGTAGAAACTGCCGCTGAAATTGTTTCCGCCTTCCTTGGGAATGACGTTCGTAATCATGTTCCCGTAGGAAGACTCGGCCGTGCCCCCGCCTGTGGTCACGGCAATCTCTGCGACGTACGCCTGCGCAACGCGAAAAGTGATGCTGCCCCCCTGCATCCCGTTGATCGTGGCCGTCGTCATGCCGTCAATCGTGTAGTCCGACGCTGCGCCGCCATGAGCGCTCGCCCCCATGTCGTCGACGCCGCCTGGCGCCTGTGAGAGGGGTGCCCCTCTCACACCCGGCGTGAGCGCGGCAAAGGATTGAGGTGACCGCGAGTTGGATGGCAGCGTTTCGAGCATCGCCGTCGTGTACAGTACCTGGGAGGTCGCGTTGTGGGCGTCCACGAGCGGCGTCTCTCCACTGACGGTCACGGTCTCTTCAATCGCCCCGACCTGCATCGCCACGCTGACGGTGGCCGTGAAGGATGCAGGCAGTTCCAGGCCCTCGCGCCGGATGGTGGCGAAGCCGGTGAGAGAGAAGGAGACCGTGTAGACACCAGGCCGCAGGTCGACGATGGTGTAGCTTCCGTCATCGCTCGTGACCGCAGTGCGCATTTTTTCGATGAGCACCGGACTCGAAGCCTCTACCGTGACGCCAGGCAGCACCGCCCCGCTGGTGTCCCGCACGACGCCTGCAATTCCGCTTTGGGCCGCGCTCAACTGAGGGAGCAGCAGGACCAACGCCAGGACCAGGCCACTGAGTGAGATGCTTTTTCCGGACATACCTGTCTCCTTGGCGAACGCCAGATTCAAACAATCTGACAAGCGATTTCGACACCACACAGTGATCCGTGCTCTCCCGCTCATTCTGCGGCCCCTAGCTTCCGCAATAACGCCGTCGTGCTGGCGCCGGAAGAATCCGGCCCGGCTTCGTCGTCCGCGGGCACACCGCGACGACCGCCCCCACCGCGCGCTAGCGCCAAAGGCGTCAGCCCACGCTTGTTCTTTACGTTGACGTCTGCGCCCTTGTCTGCGAGCAGCTGCACAACCGAGTCAAATCCCATCGCTGCCGCAAAATGAATCGCGGTATCGCCGGAGCGATTGACCGCGTTGACATCGGCGCCTGCAGCAAGCGCCACCGTCATCGCCGAGAGGACCTGGCTTTCACTCTCGACGACACCGCCGTCGCAAACACATATCTGCCGGCGCGTTTCATTCCTGCGCACAAAGTCGGTCCTGGCGCGGCTCTCCCCATGGCCGGCCACCAGCATGAGCGCAGTCGTCCCATCCGGCATCGCCAGTTGCACATCGGCCCCGCCCGAAGAAAGGGCGCGCATGATGTCAACCTCGACAAATTTCGCAGCCAAGAGGTAAGCGGTCGAGCCGATGAGCCGTGACGCCAGTTGAAAATCGTTGCTATCGCGTCTCGCCGGGGTGCCCTTCGCAAGACGAATATCGGGATTCGCGCCACGACCAAGGAGCGCCTGCACCAGACTCACATCGCTTCTATCGATTGCGGCATGAAGGGCGGTGTAACCGGCGCCTGCGGCATTCGGGTCGGCGCCCTTTTCGAGGAGCAGTGCACCGAACGCTCCGTGGCCGCTGTGCGCGGCAACCACCAGCGCACTTGCACCGTCCGGCAGCGCATCGTTCACATCCGCGCCGGCCGCAATCAGCAGCATGGCAGACTCGACGGCGCCCACTCTCGCGGCAAAAAGCAGCGGCGTGCTGCCTCCCCGAAGAACAGTCGAGACGTCGCCGCTTCCTCCCCTGTTACCGGTTTCAACAACCTGGGGGTAGGTACGCGAACGAGCACGAACGTCGGCGCCGGCTTCGAGCAACGCCTGAACAACCTTTGGATGCTGCTGGGCCACTGCCCACATCAGCGCCGTCTGCTGGTTGACCGCCTCCGTCTCATTCACACGCGCGCCCGCCTTGAGCAGGGCCGCCACGGCCTCCGCATTCCCGGTGCGCGCGCACTCCATGAGCACGGTCTCACCACGCAGCAGTGTCGCGTTTGGATGTGCGCCGGCCGTCAGCAGTCTTCTGACCATAGCCGCGCTGCGATTTGTGCAAGCGAGGTGCAGTGGTGTGACGCCCAGATCGTTCGCGACACTCGGGCGCGCGCCGGCGCGAAGCAACAAATCCGCAGCGGTCAGATCGTCTTTGTGCACTGCCCAGTGCAGGGCGGTCGCGCCGTCGGCCGCGGTCGCGTTCACGTCGACGCGCTCTCGCACCAGCGCCTGCACTCTTTTCACGTTGCTGTCTTTGACGGCGTCAATCAGCCGCGCGTCGTGGGCGGCTGCCAGACTCACGACAGAGGCCAGCGGCACGATGCACCAGCCAGCCACGCCCTTCAGGTTCACATGCACGTCCTTGTCTCCCAAATGACGCGAGCACAATGGAACCGGGCACCTGGACCGAGCAGGCACGCGGTGTCCCCCGTCGCGGCCGAAGAAACGCCTAGCTCAGAGACAACTGTCGATCGTCAACCCGTCCGGTACTATCCCCAATGCGGTCCACATGCACACCGAACTGATCGATCAACGTCAGGTGCAGATTCGCCAGCGGTGTGTCCTTCGCGTACCGGATATGACGGCCGCCTTTTATGCGGCCAACGCCGCCACCTACCAACAGGAGCGGAATATCGAGCGGAGAATGTGAGTTGCTGTCGGCGATGCCGCAGCCGTAGAGCATCGTCATGTGGTCCAGCAATGTCCCGTCACCATCGGGCGTTGCCCGAAGCTTCTCAACGAGGTACGAGAACAGACTGACGTGATAGGCATTGATTTTTGACAGACTCGCAATTTTTTCCGCATTGCCTTGGTGATGCGAGATCGGGTGGTGCGAGTCTGGCACGCCGATCTGCGGATAGGTCATGCCGCTCTGTTCGCGTCCAATCATCATCGTAGTGACGCGCGTCATGTCGGTCTGATAGGCCAACACCTGCAAGTCGAACATCAACTTGACATGTTCCTCGTAGGTTCCTGGAATGCCGGCCGGGTGGTCGATCGTTGGCAACTGCTGATCGCTCTGTTCTTCCGCCTTCGCGATACGCCGTTCCACGTCGCGGATGGCCTCGAGATACTCGACCAGCTTGTTCCTGTCAGCCGGGGAGAGCCTGATACGAAAGTCGGAGACCTCCTCGGTCATGGAATCCAGAATGCTGCGCTGTTGACGGAGGCGAGCAAGCCGAGTCTTGGGATCCGTACTCCCGCTATCGCCGAACAGCCGCTCGAAGATCACGCGCGGGTTGTTTTCTGTCGGTAGGGGCGTGTTGGCGCTGCGCCACGAGATGGTGTTGGTGTAGGGACAGGCAAAACCCGTGTCACAGGCCCCGGCCATATCGCTTGATTCGATCCCCAGTTCAAGAGACGCCAACTGGGTGTGCTTCCCCATTTCCTGCGCGAGGATCTGATCCACTGAAATACCGGCATCGATGATGGATTCGCTGGTCGGCGGTGAGACGTCCGTGAGAAAGCGCGTGGAAGCCTTCGCATGGGTGCCTCCGGGACGTCCGGCCATCGGAACACAATTCAGATTGCTCAGCACAAGCACGTGGTCGCGGAAGGGCACCAGGGTGCCCATAGAGGACTTGAATTCGAAAGCCGCGCCCTCGGCATCCGGCAGCCAATCCTTCATCATCATGCCGTTCGGAACGTATACCGCGCCGAAACGGTTGACGGCCTTCGCCGCGGTCTTTTCCAACGCCGTCAGCGCCGGCACCATCCCGTCGAGCAGCGGCAGCGCCAACGTCACACCCATGCCGCGCAACACCGTGCGACGCGAAATCGACCTCTTGGTAATAATCATCGGCAAGTCTCCTGTCGGTTATCCGCCCTGCGCAAACTAGCTCGACCTCATCTATTTGGTTGAGCGATTTCTCGTTGACCCGCGTCCGAGTCGACGTCTTGGACGATCGCGTGCGTAAAGGGGGTGCTTCTCACAATCGCCATGATCAGGGCCGACCACCGATTGTCTTGAGCCGCCGCTTCTCTCGCGATCTGCCTGATCGCGGGTTGATCGGAGGATTCAAGAACACGCCCAAGTGCGTAACTCAAGAGCCGTTCGGTGAAAGTGCGGACAAAGTCGTCTGAATGGCTGACGAGAAGCGCCCGTAGTCCGCTCGGACCTTCAAACCGGAAGCCATCTGGAAGACTCGCGGCTACTTCGACCGGAACGCCATCGCTCTCGGTCCGCCATTTCCCGAGCGCATCGTAGTTCTCGAGCGAGAACCCCAGGGGATCCATACGCGCATGACAAGGGGCACAGGCGGGATTCCTCCGATGGGCTTCCATTCGGTCACGAATCGACCGCGGTTGACCTTGCTCACCAGCGTCCTTCAGTGCCGGCACCTCCGCAGGTGGCGGCGGTGGGGGCGCGCCAAGCAGGTTGGCCAGGACCCACTTTCCGCGGAGCACAGGCGAAGTCCTGTTGGGATACGAAGTCACTGCCAGGATACCGGCCTGACCGAGGAGACCTCCACGCTTCCCGTCATCAAATGTCACTCGCCGGAAGTGGTCGCCGTAGATATTGGGAATTCCGTAATGTCGCGCCAGACGTTCGTTCACGAACGTGTAGTTTGCAGTCACCAGATCCGTCACGCTGAGATCGCCGCGCAACTGGCTCTCCATGAACAGCCGGTGTTCCTGCTGCATGGCCTCGCGCAGGTTTTCATCGAATTCCGGATACGCATCGACATCCGGCACAAGGCCTGCCAGCTTGCCCAGTGACAGCCACTGTGTAGCAAAGTTGTCTACCAGGGCCACGGAACGAGGATCGTCGAACATCCGTCGAACCTGCCTGGCAAGGGTTGCCGGGTCGCTCAGCTTTCCCCGAATCGCAACGTCAAGGAGCTCTTCATCTGGGATGCTGCTCCATAGAAAAAATGACAATCGGGACGCGAGCGCGAGATCGTTGAGGCGATAGACCGCCCCAGGCGCCTTACCGACGGGCTCCTCCTCTATGCGGAAAATAAAACTCGGCGCCGCCAGGATTCGCTCGATACCTCGTTGGATGCCGGCCTCGAATCCACCTTCAGCCCGGCCGGCCTCATAGAAGCCGAGCAATCGCTCGATGTCTTTTTCAGTAACGGGACGACGATACGCTCGACGGGCCAGGTTCAAGAGAATCTGCTTCGCGCAGGGCGCTTCGACAGCGCGATCCTTTGGATAGCATGTAAACACTCGGCGACGGCTCGGAGTATCGCCGGGACCGGCGGCTGCGTACGGACCCCCAACCAAGACCGTGTCGACAGCCGGATGGCCGTGATACAACTCATCAACCGAGCGAGCGAAACCACGTTCGGCCGGCCGGAGGATTCCTGTAGTTTCGTAGTACTGCTTGACGAACGAGACGGTCACGTCTCGAGCGCCCGCCTTCACCGGGACGCGTACCTCCAGCCCGGCATCGGCGTTCTGCATGTAGTACTCCCATTCGGGATCGCCGAGATTCTGTCCGATAAAGCTCTCAGCCGCCCCCCTGCCCTTCGCTTCCCCGCCGATATCAAATCGCTTGAGCAGCATGCCATCCAGACGGATCTCGATCTGATGCGGATCGCCCATGCCGATGATGTAGTAGTACAGCTGTCGTCGCAGCAGCACCTTCACGGTGTACTCGCCGTCGACGGGAAAGTTGTGGCGAATCACCGTGCCGCCCTGGGAACCAAAGGGGAGGTCGTCGCGCGTCCGCTGGTCCTGGACCAACGCTTTCGGAACGCGATACGTATCGGTCATCGCAGCCTTCGCTGCGCTACCGACCGCAAGACGACTGACCTGCGAGGCGGCCAGCAGATACCGTTCGAGCAGTGCTGGTGAAACAGAGAGCACGCTGGCGATATTGTGAAAGCTCTCCTGATTCGAATCATCAGGCAGCAGGGCTCGACCATCCACCTCAAGCCCCAGAAGATCGCGCACGGCGTTTGTGTACTCGGCTCGATTCAAGCGATGAACCGCCACGCGGCCAGGATTGGGACTAGCCGCGCTCGCTTTGTCGAGTGCAGTCTCAAGATGTGAGGCGAGCGCAGTGTAGGTCGCGGCGTCCGGGCGTGGCCTGCCAGGTGGCGGCATCTCGTGGGTGCGCAGCTTACGCGCCACCTTCTCCCACACTTCCGGATGAAGTCCCACGAGATCGACGTCGCCGCTTTGAAGCGTGAGGTTGGCCGTCTTCAGCCGATCGTTGTGGCAGGCGACACAGTACTTATCCAGGGTGGCGCGCAGTTCCCGAGTCGTCGAGACCGCTGTGCCGGAGGGCGCTTGTTCTGTGGAACGGCGCTGGCCCTGGGCGGACACGTGACTCACCTGGACCGCAACAAGCGCCCATAGAGCCGCGTGAAGCACAGGCAACGACGTCAACCGAGCTTTCATCTTGATCTACCTCGACTCGGTACTGAAGCAGATGCGCAACGGCAACCAGACGCCCCCGTGCGCTGAAAATACAGTTAAATCTGTACAGTAGAGTCTACAGGGTACGGCTACCGCTCGCTGTTACATATTGTTTTGCGCGTATGGACGGCGCGCAGCGAGCGGCGACCAAATGTCACGTTTTGTTACAGCGATACTACCGTCGGCACGATGCATTTCGACAGCGGCAGCGCGCAGCGAGCTCATGCGATCACGCCATACTTCTTCGCGCGGGCAAGCCAATCCTGTTGGCGAATCGCCTGGCTCATTATGTCCCGCGGTAAGTTCATCTTCGCGGCCTCCGTGAATTTACCGGTGGCTTTCAGTTCCTTCAGTGCCATATACATCGCGCCCATACCGATCGAGTCGATGTGGTAGTACGCCATGTCCCCACGCCCTTCGAGTGCCACGCGGCCGCAGGGCCGCCTGAACCGACCATCAACGGGTTCCGTCGAGTGCCGCCTTGATTCGAGTCACCCCAGTTGCGGACGCCGTGCCTCCGCGACCCTGCGCGGCCGCCGATTCTGACGGCAAGATCGACGTTCCCAGCACGGCCCCCGTTGCCAGTCCCGCTTCTTTGATGAATCCCCGCCTGCTCCGATTGTCATTGGTCATCTCAAATACTCCTCGGGAGATTGCGTGGGCGCGCCAACTCTGCAGTCGCTGCCGGAATGCAACTCTAAGGGATTGACCAGCGCCGGGCTGTTACATCTTGTTACGTCCCGCAGTGGCGCGGCAGGTGCGCTTCGGGGTCCGAGAGATGGAGCGTGGGGTGAATCAGGGAGTCTTCCGGCTTGCAGTCGCGCTGCTAATCGGCACGGCCGTCGAGCCGGTCAGCGCGCTGGGGCCGGCGATACCACCATTAGCCTGGAGAATATAGGCGGTAATTGCCGTGTAGCTCTCCGGGCTCAGCGATGGCGCGCCGTACGGCATCGCTTCGGCGGAGTAGTCGAACAGATCCTTTGTGCTGCGGCTGCCCCACGTGTCGATGAACACCGCACCCGCGAGCGGGGGGATTTCGGTATTGCCGCTGAGGTCGGGCATGTGACACGAGGCGCAGTGCTTCGCGTAGTCCGCGCGGCCCGCTGTCGCCTGCTCCGCTGTGAAAACAGACGCCGGAGTCTGCCTTGCGGATAACACGGCACTCGACACTCCAACTGCGCCGAGAGATACGGCGACGGCAAGCGCCCGGAACATCTGAACGCTCATGGATGTGGCGCCGCGTGTGCCCGCGCGGCCTGCACTTCGATTTCGACGAGCGCGCCAGCCGCGACAAGCGCCGCGACCTGTACGGTACTTCTTGCGGGTTTGTTTGGCTGCTCAGGTGTTCCAAAGTACCTCGCGTAAGCGGCATTCATGCCGGCGAAGTCGAGCTTGTTCTCCATTGCGGGATCCGCCGCCATGTACACGCGCATCATGACGATGTCGCCCATCCCGAGGCCCTGCTCTTTCAACAGTGCTTGAATCTTGCTGAACGTACTGTCGGCTTGAGATTGCGTATTCCCGTACACAGCCGGAACACCTTTCTCCCGGTCCGCCGGGGTCACGGGCGTTGGCAACTGCCCGCTCATGTAGAACATGTCGCCCACCCAGACGCCGGTGGCGATGGCGGCTTTTTCGTTTTGAATACGCCTGACGGATTGCGCCGACGCAGGTGCAAAGCCTGTGGCCGCGAGAACAAGAACGACGAGACAAATTCTGATGTGCATGTGTGGCTCCTCGCCAAAGTTGAGACGCCGACTACGCAGACGTTCGCCTCGTCGTCATCGCGATCTCGTGAAGCTGTTTCACCTGTGTCCATGCGGCCGCAACGGCACCTTCCTGCCAGCCGCCGTTTCCGCTGATTGCCGCGCATCCGATAAAGATCCGATTGTCTGGCCTGTTCAGCACAGCAAGCCGGCTCGTGGGGCTGCCGCCGCCACCGCCGCCCGAAAATGCGCCAATGCTATACGGAATCCTCTCCCAGAACGTGCAGTAGGCCATTTCGTACTCGGCACGAATCTGCGGATGCACCTTGCTGGCGTGCGTCAGCACGTGCTCGACGCGATCCTTGACGGGCATGTTGACCACCCCCGACATCTGCCCGTTGCCGTAGAAGCCGAGCAGGATGCCCTTGTTGCCGAAGTAGCCCCACGATGGATATGAAAAATTGCCGAACGGCAGGTTCGAGTAGAGATGGCCGCCGTAGATTTTGTCGTCTTCCTCCCAGAATCGCCGTTTCATCTGGAGTCCCATCTTAGCGCTCGGGCTGTAAGGTGTGGCCTTCACGGCCGTCATCGTCTCAGGCGAGAGATTGACGTCGAGGCGGCTCAGTATCGTGAGCGGCAGGCACGACACGCAGTAGTCGGCCGTTACTTCCGTCATCGCGCCTGTCTTGAGGTTCTTGTAGGCCACCTTGACGCCCTCGGTCGACTGGCGGATCGACACGACTTCGACGCCGAGCGTGATCGTATCGCCCAGTTTTCGCTGAAACGCCTTCGGGAGCTGATCCATGCCACCGACCGGCTGGAACATCGGCGCCATTCCGGTGCCTTCGATCACCGAGCGTATCCGTGTGCCGAAGCCCGACTGCAGCAGTGCGCGGAAGTCGTGCGGATCTCCAGGCCCGCGCGCGGCAGTTTTCTTGTACGCGCGATCTGCGGAGTCGAGATATCCCTCGCTGACGAGGAAGGTGATGAACCGCTCTTTGTCCTCAGCGGTCAGCGGCACGTCGAGCGCGCTCTGGTCGATCGCCTTCGCCATGAGCTCGCACGTGTAGCCGATCATGTCAGCCTTCACTTCCCGCATGCGGACGCGCTTGCCTGCGAGCGGCCCGATGTTGTCCCCTTCATAATAGAAGTACGAGGACTCGTTCTCGTTGATGAAGACCTCGAGCGGTACGCCCAGTTCTTTGCAGTACCCAAGAACACCTGTATGCCAGTACGGGAGGCGCCATGGGCCGCCGTTGTGATAGAGACCTTCATCGAAGTTGCAGACCTGCGTTTCTCCGCTGGGGCCGATCTCCGTATGCGTCGACCCGCGGCGCAGCGTCCAGTTGACGCCTCCGACTCGCTCGCGTGCCTCGAGCACGCGCACGCCGTATCCAAGCTTGCCGAGCTCATACGCGACGGCTAATCCGGAGACTCCGGCGCCAAGCACGACCACCTTTGTGCCGTTCGGCCTGCCTGACAGGACAGGGCGCGGACCTGCCTGCGCCATCAGATCCCACGATCGCATGGCGCTCATCACGAGCGTCGAACCGCCGACCAGGCCGAACTGCTCGAGAAAGTTGCGCCTCGTCAGCGCAGCGCTGCCCGTGTCTGAAGTCTTGTCTGTCATGAGGCCTCCATGAATGTGACGTGCGACGAGCGATTTACCATCCGACTCGAGCCTGGAACTGGACCGAACGCGCGTACCCGCCGACCGCGGTCAGCTGTCCGAATGTCGGCGTCCCAAGCTGCGATTGGAGCGTGGTGAAGAGCGGGCTGTCGAAGAGGTTCAACACGTCGGCTCTCACCGAGATGTTCGCGCCGGAGACGCGCTGTGACTTCTGGATGCTGAGATCGACGTTGCGTTGTCCCGGCGTCCGCAGATCGGGAAGCGTCCGCGGCGCGTTGCCGAACGTATAGGCTGGCGCCGCTGTGAACGCGTCGGGGTTGATCCAGTTGGTCAGTCGATCGTCGAGCGATCCGCTCGTGGCCATGTCCACGCCGGGAACGACGTTGGGGCGTTGCGAGCTGCCGAGCAGTCCCGAGTTGTTGTTCGACTGCCACACGCTGACGGGAAAGCCGTTCTGGAAGCGCGCCGCTATCGTGACCGACCAGCCGCCGAGGATCGCGTTGCCGAGTCCATCGGTGAGCCGCTTGTGCCCGGCGCCCGCGGGAACGACGAACGTGCCGTTGACATTCACGCGATGGGGCACGTCGAGCAGCGAATATCCCCACTCGCGATTGAGGTCATAGTTGTCGAGGGCGGTCGTATTGCGGTTTGAATAGGTATTCGACTCGCCGAACTGGTTGTCCATCAGCCGGCTGATCGTGTAATTCGCGTTCACGCCCCAGTTATCCCGAATCCGTCTGTCGAAGCGCAGGGTCATCGCGTTGTAACGCGTTCGCGCTTCCGTGACGCGATGCGCAAGCACATCGGTGAACTGCGGGAAAGGGCGAAGCAGCTGGCCGCGCGCGATGGTTGCCGAGCTGGCGAGGTTGCCGAATGCCGCGTTTCCGAAAAACGGATTCGGCACCAGATCAAGCAGCGCCGGCCCGAGCGCGAGATAACTCGGATCGATCTGATTGATATTCACCGTCGTGTCCACGGTCCCGCCCACGGGCATCTGCTCGGAACGGCTGCCCGAATAGCCAATCGATACCGCGGTGCTACCCGGCAGCTCGCGCGTGTAGTCGACTGAATACTGGTGGACCCGGCCCGGCTTCGAGCTCTGATCGACGAAGTCGATCACGCCGCCCGCTCCCGTGGCCAGGCCTTTCGAGCTTCCCTGCGGGGTGAGGATGCCCGACGGAAACGGATCGCTCAATGAGTTCGCCGGTGTCCGGTTCCCGTCCGTGCTCGCGAGGTAGGTCGTCGTAGCCGTGTAGCCCATGCGCCCCATGGCGGTTTCGCCGACGCCTGAAAACTGCATCGGCGCCCAGAAAAAGCCGTAGCCGCCGCGAATGACATCTCTGTTCGACAGCGACCACGCAAACCCGCCACGGGGTGCAAGACCGTTCAGCGCGTCGCCCTGGCGCGTCTGATACCCGTTCTCGCCCGCGTACATCAGGCCGCCCTTGAGAGCGAGGCCGGACACCTGTACCGGAAAGTCGGCGTCCCTGTCGAAACCTACGGTGAACTGGTTGTTGGCTTCGCGCACGCCTGGTTCGTACTCGTAGCGCAACCCGTAGTTGATCGTCAGCGTCGGGCTGATGCGCCATTCGTCCTGCGCAAAGGCTGCGTAGTAGTCGACCAGATATTCGGCGGGAGTGGCATACACAATGCTGCCGGTCGCCGGAGATCCGAGAAGGAAACTGGCGAAGGCGTCGCCGCCCGACGCCGTCGGCGTCAACGCGGTAAACGACTGCGTGAAGCTGTAAGTGCCGGCGGACGAACTGAAGCTCCTCACGTCGGCGCCGATTCGGCGATATTCGCCTCCGAACTTGAGCGTGTGACTCCTTTTGAGGTACGAAATTGACGCGTTCGCCGTCTGCGTCACGTGCGTGGTGCGGTTAGGACCGCCGTTGCCGAGCCCGTTGTAGCCCGTGATGTTGACCGTCGGAAACGTGTTGAAGGTCATGGCGTTCACGAGGTCCGACGGAAAGCCGAGCGTCACGGCATCGAATTCGGGGTAGTTGCCGCCAAAGTCCTTGAAGCGGTTGTACCCGTAGCGCACCGCGATGGCGGTGCTCGGCGTCGGCACGAAGATGTTGTTCAGTGCAAAGAAATCCACGGTCCGGAACAGCAGGCTTGCGTTGGGATCTCCCGGAACGGTCCCGTGCGGGCCGTAGAACGCAGACCCTGGCTCCTTCGTGTACTGATGGGCGTACATCCCTGTCATCGTCCAGCCGCCCATCCAGCGCTGATCGATCTTCAGCGTCTCCTGGTTCTGCGGACCGTCGTCGAGCGTAGCTTGTCCGTTGAACGACTTGCCCGAAGTCGGCAGCGGCATCGGCGCCAGCATCGCGCTCGCGACGGGGTTGATCCGATCGGATGGAATGACGTTGCCGGGAAACGGGTCGCGCACGATGACGCCGTTCACCGTACGCGTAGTCAGCGGGTCGAAGATCGTGACGAGCTGACCGGATGAGTTGCGCGTCTCTGAAAAATCGCCCGCGCGCTCGGCCGCGGTCGGCAGCGTCAGCACATTGTTGCGCGTGCTGCGCTGTTTGTAGTCGTCCGTGCTGAACCAGAAAAACGTCTTGTTCTTGACGATCGGCCCGCCGATCGAACCGGCCCAGTTGTGGTAATACTGCGGCGGGTTTTCGAGCCCTGCTCGCTTCGCGAAAAACAGCGTCCCCGTCGTCGCGCCGGGCTTGCTCACAATCAGCGCGCTGCCCCGCCACGCGTTCGACCCCGAGCGGGCCGCCGTGTTGAAGACGCCGCCGGCGGCGTGCCCCATGTCGGCCTCATAGGTCTTGGTCTGCACCTTGAGCTCTTCCACGGCCTCCATCGAGGGCGCAATGGTCGGACGATTCGTCAGATCGGTAATCGACACGCCTTCAATCAGGTACCCATTGCCGCGACGCGGGCCGCCTCCGAGCGAGAGCTGCGACGAGCCGGACTGATCCTGATAGCGCACGAATTGCGGATCGCCGGTCTGAATGACGCCCGGCGTCGAGACGGCCGCGAAGAACGTGTTGCGGCCGAAGATGGGCAGGTTCTGCAGGGCCTCCTTGTCGAGCGATGCGGCCTGCGTCGCGCTCGCGCGCTCGATGAGCGGAGCGTCGCCCGTGACCGTCACCTGCTCGGCGATCGCGCCGACTTCGAGCGTGAAATCCAGCACCGCCGACTGCTGCGTGCCGATACGAAAGCCCTTGCGTACTTCCGTTTTGAATCCGGGAAGGGAAACACGGACGGTGTATGGCCCTGGAAGCACGCTCGGAAATGCATACTCGCCAACTTCGTTCGTCATTGCCGATCGCTCGGCGTTGGTGTCTTCGTTGATCAGGAATACCTCGGCGCCGGGAATGACTCCCTGCGGATCCCGAACTGCGCCCCGCAGCGCTCCCTGATACGTCTGCGCGCCAAGCTCGATGGCGCAGCCAACTACGCACATTACGCACGCGATGAACGACCACACGACGCTCGCTCTCGTCATTGAGGATTCTCCATTGCCGGTGATTGCCGCACATGCGGGAAGGCCGACGGCCTGCAGAAGAGCAAGCGCCATGCCTGTGAGTTTTTGAAGGGCGCGAAACGCGCGAAGTGATGGAATGTCTAGAGAACTACGGGGAAACGTGACTGCGGCATGGAGAGTTCAATTCGTTTGCGCGTGAACGTTCTTGTCGATGCGCGAACGAAGGTGCTTCAGAATTGACGGCTTCTCATCCTCGCAGCTTCGAGCGCGGAGAAGCGCCACGGCTCGCGCGGGTGAGTGAGCAATTCTTCCGACCAGTCAGCTTGCATGACGCCGCTCCAGCCGTGGTAGTCGCTCCCGAGCAGCAGGTGGCCGAGCTCGTGTGAGATCACGAGACCGAGCAGCGTACCCGCATCGACGCCGACGCGCACGGCAGCGCTCGTGACGCGATCGGAATATGCCGTCGCCAGCCAGCCGCGATCGGTTTCTTTCACGACATATGCGACTCCGCAGGCATCCGGATGCACAGTCGAATCGAGCAGCGGCGCGTGAATGATGCGCACCACCATCTCCAGCGGCTTCAAGGACTCGCTGCAGAGATCGATAAAACCCTCGTTCCGGCCACACTGTCGGATGATCACATCCAGGCCGCTATCCTGGAATGTCGACTCCATCACGTCTCGTGCCGCGAGCAGTTCCCGGACGGAGATGCCCGATGTGTTGTACAGCCTGACGGTCAGGGCGATCCTCGGCTCGGCGCCGACGTGCACACCAATCGCCATGGCCGCCAGAACGGCCGCCACCACACGCCTTGCGATCGCCTTCATCTTTTTGCGACGAAAGCGTATCACTCCCGTTGCTGGACCCACAACGTTGTCCAATTCGACAAATGACAAGAAGATACCGTCGTCTTCTGCCGCTTCATGGTGCGAATGGGAGCTCGGCAGCGAACTTCGTGGCCGGGCCCAGCGTAAACAGATTCGGCGATTGCGTCGGCGGCAGTGCTGCCTTGATCCTGGCGTGAAATGTCGCGTAGTTCCCGTTGAAGTTGCCGTCGTCCCACGCGCCCAGCAACTGCTCGGTGAAGGCTCCGTTGCGACTGCCGTCCATGGAGGTCTGATTGTCCTGACAGCCCGAGATGAGAATCACCGCCGCTTTCATGAGCGCCGAGACATTGCTGAGCCGCCCGCTCACCGCAACGTGCGCGAGAGCCGCATCCGGGTCGGCAGGGGCCGACTTCGTGGCTTTCATGATGGCCTTTTGCAATCCGTCGTAGAAGTCCTTGTGCGCCTTGTAAACCTCGACGGCCTTGTCTGGAGGCATCAATTTCGCGTTCGGCTGCACCCTCACCCTCGCGCGGGTGACAGTGCCGCTGTGACAGCTGTCTGACAGCACGATGATCCGCACGCCCTTCTTGAATTTCGTGAGCTCGAAATACAACTCGTCGTCGATCAACTGACCGTCGAACAAACACCAGGTCTCGTCGAGCTTGTCCGTCTCGTCTTCACCGCTCACGTCGTCGACCTGTCCTCCATGACCGGAGTAGCTGAGAAAGAACATGTCGCCGGCCTTCAGCGCCTTGGCGGCCGCACGTATGCCTGCGAGCGTCCGGGTGCGGGTGGCGTCACGCGTCAAGAGCACGTTCGCCTTGATACCTCGCGCCTTCGCCAAATCCCGCATGTCGTTGGCGTCGAACTCACAGGCGGCGAGCGGGCCAGACCATCCCTCATAGTGTTCTGGGTTGACGCTGTTGAGACCGATGTGCAGCGAAAGCGCATTGCGCTTGGCGGGTTTCTTCCCGGTCTTGCGAGACTGTTTTTTGGCCATGGGACTCCTTCGGAAACGGGTTGGACTCGTTACCTTGGAGTGTTAAACGAACAAGTTCGTATCATCGAACTATTTTCATTGCTGTCCCCGGCCCGCAGGCGCCCCGGACGGCGCACCTCCCGCGCCACGTCCGCGGTTCGGGTTCTTCGGATTGTTGCCGATGGCGTTTCCCTTTTCGTCGACTTCGGTCTGAACCGTCGTGACGGGCCCATAGCCCATCAGTTGAACGATGACCTCGTTATCGTCCATCGAGCCGTCGTAGTGATGCAGGCCGGCGGGATGGAACATGAAGCCACCTGCCTTAATCGGCACCATCTTGTCGGGCCTGAAGACGTCGCCCTCGCCCGTGTACCACGTTCCCTTGACAACCATCGCCCACCGATCTTTGTCGTGGTAATGAGGGCGGCTCGTCTGATGCGGACCGAATCGATTGCGGTACATGTAGAAGCCTTCCTTTGACGAGTCACCGAAGATCTTCAGAGGAGCGATCATTTCTTCCGGCTGCAGTCGCATCCTCTTCGCGTCGAGCAGCGGCGGTGCCTCACCGCCTCCACCCTGGCCGAGCACACCATTTCCGAAGCCGCCGACGAGGACAGCCAAGAGGGCGCAGCACATCCATTTCGACACGTTCATCACTTCCTCCTTCTGCGTGATATATTCCGGCGCAAACGGGCTTCCCCATGACAAAACCACATTGCCACAGCTCGTGGTTTTTCGTCGAGGCTTTCCTTGTGCTGACGCTGGCAGCGTTCGCCGCTGCGCAGGCTCCACGCACGACGCGGGTCGCCAAACCCGACCTTCCAAATCCGTATCGTCTCGCGCCGGACTGGCCGACGCTTCCCCCAGGCATGAAAGGTCCGAATGGACGCAAGTGGGGAGAGGTCATCAGGGTGCACGTGGCGCCGAACGGCAACATCTGGGTGTTTCACCGCTGTTTTCACGATCAGCCAAACGGCGACGCCACCTGCGTGAATCGCGGAGATTCGAACCCACCCGTCCTGGAGTTCAATCCCGCGGGCACGCTTCTCAAGAGCTTCGGCGCGGGACTGTTTGCGCATCCGCACGGGTTCACCGTCGACAAAGACGGGAACATCTGGGCGACAGACACCAACGACGAAGAGACGATCCTCGGTATGTCCGCGAAGAACGCCCAGGGTGTCACGATGGGCCAGCAGGTCCTGAAGATCAGCCCGGACGGGAAGGTGCTGATGACGATCGGCACCCCAGGCGTCAGCGGGACCGGACAGTACACGTTCGATCAACCAACGGGAGTGTCTGTTGCGCCCAACGGCGATATCTTCGTGACCGATGGCCATTCGGGGAACAAGTCACAAAGCGCCCGCGTCGTGAAGTATTCGCGCGATGGCAAATTCATCAAATCATGGGGACGTCTCGGACCGGAACCCGGAAACTTCAGGGATCCGCACGATCTTTACGTCGGCGGTTCCAGGGGCTACGTGTACGTCGCCGATCGCCAGAACAATCGCATCCAGGTGTTCGACCAGGACGGCAATTTCGTTGTTGCATGGACGCAGTTCGGGCAGCCGAGCTCGGTGTATGTCGACAAGCGCGACAACATCTTCGTTGGCGCGACGTACCAGGATCCGTCTCGGGGCTCTGTCAACAGCGCGACGACGGGACCAAATGACAGGGCGATCGTGATCGGAAACGCAATCACGGGCGAGCTGAAGTATCTGATTCCCGATCCGGGTGATCTGAGCAAGATGACAGACACCGGGACATCGGCGTCGGGCATCGCGGTAGACGACCAGGAAAATATCTATGCCGCAGACGTCGGCTTCAACAACCTCAGGAAATACACCAGGGTTCAATAGCGACAATGCCTGAATCGACTGGCCAACTGGCTGACGCGGGTCGCTGAAACGCCCGAGTCCGTACACGTCGGCCGGGAGTGCCGGGAGGCTATAATCTCCCGCAAATGAGTGACATCCACCCGGCCACTACCGCCCCCGCCACGCGGCGCGCTCCTCTGGAGACTCTGTCAGAGCGGTTCGAGACGTTTGCGATCGCGTTCGCCCAGATACTGCTGATCTTCGTGATCGGGATAGTTGTCCTGGAACTTGCCTGGCTCCTCGTCACTCAGACCTGGGACCGCGTCAGGGACATTGGATCGGTGACCGACCTCCAGCGAACAAGTCAGGGCGCCTTCGGTGGTGTGCTCTTGATCCTGCTGGGCCTCGAGCTCCTCGAGTCGCTGCGGACGTACTTCACGGAGCACAAGGTTCGCCTCGAGTTGATCCTGGTGGCCGCAACGATCGCCGTTGGCCGGCACGTCATCCTGATCGACCTCGAGCACGCCGGTGGGATGCAGCTCGTCGGCGTCAGCGCGCTTGTGCTCGCGCTGACGACGGGGTGTTACCTGACCAAACGGTCGTTTCGTGCAAGCGCGTGAGGTCGAATCTCACAGCCAGCTATTTGCGGGCCTCGGGCAGCAGCGTGACTTTGACGTATCGTCGCGTATCCAGGTACGTGCGCGCGGCGTCACGGATCAGCTCAGCCGTCAGCCGATTGACGGACGCTCGTATGTCGAACACCTCTTCGACGTTCTCGCCGTAGTCGTACTTGCTGACCAGGCGGCTCAGCAGGTAGCCGTTCCGCTGGCTATTGGTTTCGAAATCCCGCATCAGCGCCTGCCGGGTATCCGCAACCTGTCCCTCGCTCGGACCGGACATTTTGAACTCGGCGATGACGTCGAACGCCGACTTGATCAGGCTCTCGGCTCGCGCGGGATCGCAGGCAAACGAGATGGAGATGCGGTACTCCTCTCTGGGCCGTTTTGTGAAGCGCGGTTCGACGCTGACGCCGTAGGTTCCCCCAAGATCTTCCCGCAGCGTCCTATGCAGGTTTCCGCTCAGCATCTCGGCCATCGCGCGCAGCGTCAGGCGCTGAATCTCGTCGTTCTCGAAAGACCCGGTGAAGACGATACTCACCTGGCTTCTCGGCTCGATGCCCTTCCTCACCTGCGTTTCAACGACGCCCGCCGGAGGTTGAATGCCGACATCTCGTGCGGATTCCTTCCGATGAAGTGACGGGAGGCTGGCGAGGTAGCGCTCCACGAGCGGCCTCATGGTCGCCACATCGAAGCTCCCGACAAATACGAACGTGAAGTCGCTCGCGTCCGCAAAGCGCTCTTTGTAGAACGCGAGCGATCTGTCGAGATTCATCTCGTCGATGTTCGCAGCTTTGAGGCCGACCGCTCGCGGATGGTTCTGCGTCAACGCACTATTCAGCGCGTCCTCGAAAGCCGTGTCGGGCAGGGCATCCTGATTGGCAAGAGCGATCTTCAACTGTTCCTTGAACACGCCAAACGCCACGGGATCGGGCCGCGGCGCCGTGAACGTGAGATAGATCAGCTGAAACATCGTCTCGAGATCCTTTCGCGACGAGCCGCCCGCCAGTCCTTCCTCGGTATCGCCGATGTCGGCTCTCACCGACACGCTCCGGCCGGCGAGCATCCTGCCGAGGTCGAGGCTTCGCAGCTTGCCGAGGCCGCCTTGCGCGATCACCTCGTCGGCGGTTTCCGCCGGGATAAAGTCCCGATCGCTCGCCAGGGATGTGCCGCCCGGGCTGATGGCACGGAACAGAATCTCGTCCTCCTTGAACGTCGTCGGCTTCAACACGACACGAATGCCATTAGAGAGCCGCCACTCGGTGACGCCGAGCCGGTCGTTGGTTGACGCGGTCGCCACTTGTCCTGGCGCTGGAAGCGGCTCGAGAAGCGGCTCGGTGCTCACAGTGTCGACATATGCGGTCAACGGCCTGCCGCTTGCCGCTGCAATCGCGGCTGTCATCCTCGCCGCGTCCGGCAGGGTCGCTTTATCTCTTTCGGGCGCGATGATCGCCACGACGCGGTTGCGGTCGGGTGCCCAGTCCTTCGCAAGCGCGTTGAGTTCGGCGAGCGTAATCTCGGGCAGGAAACGCTGGTTCAGCGCGTATTCGTACACGATGCCCGGAATCGGTTCGCCCTGGAGAAAGTTCCTGATGAACTCGTCGGCCAGCGGCCCCGACGGGCTCTTGTTTTTCTCGACGGCCGCGTTTTCGAGCACCCGCTGCAGGCCCCGTGCCTGCCGATCGAGTTCGGTCGCGGTGAAACCGAACCGCACCACGCGGTCGATCTCGGCGAACAGCGCCGTGAGCCCGCGCTCGACACCGCCCTGCGCGACGAGCGCATTGAGCGACGTCACCTCAGCGGTCTGCACGAAAATACCGCGACTGGTCTGGGCCGCAAGAAACGGGGCATTTGGCTCTTGGGCAATCTCGTCGAGACGGGAGGAGAGCATGCCACTGAACAGCCGCTCGGCAATCAGCCTGCGGTAGTCGCCGACCGTCGATTGGTCGCGCGCAGGCATCTTGGTGAAGACACTGACTGCCGTCTGCGTCACTTCGGGGTCGGTAATGATCGAGTAGGCGGTTCCAGGTTGGTCCGGCACGGCGTAATCGGGCCTTGGCTTCGCAGACGCGGCGGCAGGGATTGGCGCGAAGTGCGATCTGATCTGCGCTTCGACCGCCGACTTGTCGAAGTCGCCCACGGCGACGACCGCCATCATGTCGGGCCGATACCAGTCGACGTAGAACTGCTTCAGCCGATCGTAGTTTGCGTTGCGGATGATCTCCGGCCTCCCGATGGGAGACCGTTCGGCGTAACGCGAACCCTTCAGCAGCACGGGCATCTGCGCGTCCCGTATCCGCTCGCCCGCTCCGAGCCCCAGCCGCCACTCCTCGAGAATCACGCCTCGCTCTTTGTCGATCTCGACCCCGTCGAACGTCACGTTGTGCGCGAAGTCTTCGAGAATCGTGAGCGATCGATCCATGACCGCGCGATTGTCGCTCGGGATCTGCAGCTCGTAGATGGTGTGGTCGAAGCCGGTATTCGCGTTCACATGCGCGCCGAACCGCATGCCGAGCGACTGCATAAAACTGGTGATCTCCTGCTTGGGAAAATGGAGTGTGCCGTTGAAGGCCATGTGCTCCACGAAGTGCGCGAGTCCGCGCTGGTCTTCATCCTCGAGCACGGAACCGGCCTTGACGACCAGCCGAAGCTCGGCGCGCGCCTGCGGCAGCCTGTTCTCGCGAACGTAATACCGCAGGCCATTCGGCAGCGTGCCTACCGTAATGAGCGGATCGACCGGAATGGTCTGGCCGAGCGGGGCGTTTCGCAGGTCGATGGTTGCAGCCGGTTGCTGCGCGCTCCCAAAGCTGACGACAGACGCCACGGCGAGGACGGGAAGCAGCAGGCGGACGCGGGTGCGAAAAGTCATAAGCCATTGTCTCTCTAAATGGGAAGTTATGGCCTTCGACGTTGTGACAACCTGATACAAAAAGCGTCGTGCACCCGGCGCGTAAAGCGCTGTAGACTCTGCGCGCCCCCGTGCAGCCAGAGATGGGTTTAAGTAAGGAAGGAACGAGGACGGAGTATGACCCTAAAAAATGTAGCACCGGTTCTAGCAATCCTCGGAGCGTTGATCGCGGTACCTGGACACGCCCAGGCGCCGAAACCCGATAATGCCGCGCTCGCCAAGTCCGGCATCCTGGAAAGGCTCGCGGAGCGCAGCGGCGTTTACGGCGTGCCGCCGACAGCGAAGGTGCCGGGATTCGTCGCCGACGCGGGCTGGCCCCAGAAGCTGCCGAATAACTGGATCATCGGCGAGGTTGGCGGTCTTCACGTGGCGCCAGACGACCATATCTGGGTGTATCAGCGGCCGCGCAGCTTGACCAACGACGAGGCGGCGCTCACACCAGCGACGCACAAAGGGGCGGACGGGCGTCCCGTGGACGCGCTCGGCTATCCACGTCCGTATGGGGTGCTGGGCGACTGCTGCCTGCCGGCGCCATCCGTGATGGAGTTCGACTCGAACGGCAAGCTGCTGCAGGCGTGGGGCGGCCCCGCCGATCCGGGCAAGTGCCGGGTCGAGGACGGATGCGTGTGGCCCGCGAGAGAGCACGGCATCTTCGTCGATCACAACGGCTTCGTCTATATCGGCGGCAACGGCGGTAACGGCAAGCCGAACGGCTCGGCGTGGGCCTCGACCGCCGGCGCCGACGGGATGATCCTGAAGTTCACCAAAGAGGGTAAGTTCGTGATGATGATCGGCGGGCCCACCACGGGCGCCGATAGCAACAACAAGGACGGCGGCAAGAACGCAACGCCGTTCTTCTTCCTGCCTGCCGACCTGATGGTCGATCCGTCGACCAACCGCCTGTATGTGTCCGATGGGTACGGCAATCGTCGTGTAGTGATGGTCGACGCCGCGACCGGCAAGTATATCGGCCACTTCGGCGCGTATGGCGGCAACCCGGTCGACGACAAGGCAGCCGCAGCGGCCGGTCCCTGGATGAACGACTTCACCAAGGGCAACATGAAGCCGGCGTTCTTCCGTAATCCAGTGCACTGCATCAAAGTCAGCAAGGAAGGCCTGATCTACGTCTGCGACCGCGGCAACAACCGCATCCAAGTCTTCAACGGCCGCGATCCCAATCTCGGCAAGGAATGCGCGAACCCAACGGGCGAGGCCGGCAAGTGCGGCTTCGTCAAGGAGCAAGCCGTCGCGATCAAGACCAACGGCCTGCCGGGATCGGCGGTGTCGATGAACTTCTCGACCGACGCCAAGCAGAGCTGCCTGTACATCGGCGACAACTCCAACATGACGATCTACATCCTGAATCGCGAGACGCTGCAGGAGCTCGGTCGTCTGGGCCGGAGCGGGCGCGGGACCGGCGAATTCCACTGGCTCCACCAGGTGAGCGTCGACTCGCGCGGCAACATCTACACGGCCGAAGTCGACACCGGCAAGCGCATCCAGAAATTCCTGCGTTACGGCGGCGATGGATGCAGCGGTACCGGACGTGCGACGGTGGGAGGCGTGCTGCCCTAGGTCGCGGCAAGCGATCCGTAGTGCCCGCGCAGGCTGTCGCAAAACACGCGTCGGGCCTTGACACACTACGCAACCCCAGAGTAAACAGTGGACGTTAATGGCAGGTGCAACGCCCTCCGCTCGACGTCCTGACTCGTGGATCGTCCTTTCGGACCCTCCCAGGAGCCGCAAGGGAACTGGCGCGCCCGCTGTTCGGGACGACGAGCCGTTGTCGGAGTTCACCTCTGAGACGACTGCCAAGTCGAATGTAGAAGCATCGGTTACGGCGGGCGCCGGCAGCGCCGGCCTCAAGATTGCGCCCGGGCACCCCCTGAATTTCACGGTGCACGAGCGCACGACGATCCTTTCCACATCCCCGGCGCGTTTGCGCACATCCGCGCGACCCGAACTGTTCGACTCGCTGACCGCTCAGGTAAGAACCCTTCGCGCTCGCGTAGCCCGGTTGCCAGAGGTTCCAAAGTGGATCGGCCAAAGCCGGAACCTGCGACGCCTCCCTGGAAATACAGCGCTGACGTTTGGAGGAGGCATTGCAACGGGTGTGCTGATCATGTGGTTCGCCACCGCCGAGCCGACAACAATCGTCCCGACAGCAACACCGGCGCCCGTAGAAGAATCGAAGGTCTCGGCGATGGGACTTCCCGCATCGCCTCTCGATGCGCACTCGGCGCAGGAAAACGTCAGCGCTCGTCCAACGTCGCAACCACGCGCGATCGTTTCTCCTGCTGTCTCGAGCGGCCGCCGGGATGAGGTCGCGGATCAACGCGCCAGACCTCTGCGCGCGACATCGACTCCGGCTGCCACCCGCAAGAATGCGGCACCGAGTTCGCCCGCCACGCGCACGACGTCGCCTGGTTCCTATCGTGGATCGCTGGTACTCCGCTCCGCGCCACAGGGCGCGCGTGTGTTTGTGAACGGCGCACTGGTCGGATCGACGCCGCTCCTATTGGAGAACCTTGCAGTAGGATCGCGCGCGGTCCGCATCGAAGCCGACGGATATCAGCGCTGGTCGGCCTCGACGCAGGTTGTCGCCAATAAGGAGACGCACCTCTCCGCAACACTTGCGCCCGCCGCTCCGTAACACTCACGAGCGGCCTGGCAGGCGGTCGGCGTCTCGGCGCGCTTCGAACGCCTTGAGATGGGTGAACGCCAGCGAGAGCAGCGTATCGTCCACACCGTGCCGCCTGGCCCGCTCGAGCATCCAACCAACGATGTGATCGGCTTCGGTGCGTCCACCGCTCTCAAGGTCGCGCAGCATAGAGGCGCTCCACGGGCCCGCCGGATCGGTCAGTCGGGTTCTGGCGAAGTCCAGCCCCGAAGGGCTCGGCGGATGCCCTTCGCGCGCCGCAATCTCGGCATTGGCGGCAAGCGCGCGCTCCATAGCCTCGCGACCACCTGGCGCGCTCATGATTTCGCGCACGTTGGCGCGGAACAGACATGTCAGCGAGGCCATCGCAGCGAGAAACACCAGCTTTTCCCACAGCATCTGCTCGATGTCATCGGAGAGTGACCAGTCGACGGTCGTTCCGGACAGAACGGCCGCGATGGCCTCAGCCCGCGGAGAGCGCCTGTTGTCGCGCTCGCCGAACACGAGACGCTGCAACGTGCCACCGTGATGCACGACTCCGTCACGTCCAAGGATTGAATCGATCATGCAGGTACCTCCCATGACGCGGGAGGCGCCGAAGTGGGCATCAAGAACCGCGAAGTGCGCCAGACCGTTGAGCAGCGGGACGATCGCGGTATGCGGCCCTACGGCCCGTGCAATCGCTTCAATGGATGACTGCAAGTCGTAGGCCTTACAGGTCAGCAGCACGACGTCGTAGTCGGACGCGACCGAATCGGCCAGCGCAGTCCGTACAGGTCGCGACATGTTTCCGATCGCGCTCTCGATACGGAGACCCTCGCGTTCGAGTTGAGCGCGACGGTGCGGGCGGACGAGGAACGTGACGTCGGCGCCACTCTCGACGAGCCGACCACCGAAGTAGCCACCAATCGCCCCGGCGCCCAAGACAAGAAACTTCATCGTTCGTTCTCGCGCAGAGCGCGCACATGCGTCGCCATGGCCGCTCAGAATAGCTGATTTATACTGAGCTCTCCTGATCGAAACAACCGCAAGTGTTGTTCGACGGAGATTCAGGTGGATCATGTCGAAAGCGATCTCGATCCCGTGCGGGTCCCTCCGACCAATAAGGCGCTGCTGACTGTCGCCGCCCTCTTGCTCGCGGTTCCAGTGGTGGCGCTTCTTTGGATAGGCAGCTACGCACGGATTGAGCCCGTGCTCGCGGGCTTCCCTTTCTTCATTTGGTACCAGTTTCTTTGGGTCTTCCTTTGCGCCGCCTGTACCTGGGCCGCCCACCGCATCGTCCTTATCGCCCGTCCGCGCCGGCCGCTGTCGGAGCGTGGGGCAAGGCATAGGGACGCAGGCCGATGAATACCGGCATCAACTATCCCGCACTGGCGGTGCTGATCGCTCTGTTCCTGTTAGTCACAGTGATGGGTTTCTGGGCATCCAACTGGCGCCGCGGAGAACACCTGGCAAGCCTGGACGAATGGGGTCTTGGGGGACGCACATTCGGCACGTGGATCACCTGGTTTCTGCTCGGCGGCGACCTTTACACGGCATACACGTTCGTGGCGGTGCCCGCGGCAATGTTCGCCTTTGGCTCGGTCAGCGGTTTCTTTGCCGTTCCGTACACGATCATTTTGTACCCAATCATTTTCATCTACATGTCCCGCTTGTGGTCGGTCAGCTACCGCCACGGCTACGTCACCGCAGCGGATTTCGTCAGGGGTCGTTATGGTTCGAAGGAATTGTCCCTGGCCATTGCGATCACGGGCATCCTTGCGACCATGCCTTACATCGCACTCCAACTCGTTGGTATCCAGGCGGTCCTCGAAGTGGTCGGCCTCGGCGGTTCGGGCAACGTCGTTGCGAAGGACCTGCCTCTGTTCATCGCGTTCGCACTGCTCGCTGCATATACGTACTCTGCCGGCCTGCGCGCACCGGCGGTGATTGCCTTTGTGAAGGATGCGCTCATCTACCTCGTGATTCTCGTTGCGATCATCTACCTGCCATCGAAGGTTGGAGGGTGGGCCCATGTTTTCGAAGCGGCGCAGGCCAAGATGACCAGCCTCAATGCCGCCGGCAGACCGGCCGGTGTGTTCATTCCGTCGCCACAAGCCTACTGGGCATATGCGACGCTGGCGTTGGGCTCCGCCCTGGCACTGTTCATGTACCCGCATTCGATCACGGCGACGCTTTCCTCGCGGAGCCGCAACACGATTCGCCAGAATGCGACCATACTGCCTGCCTACAGCTTCGTGCTCGGGCTGTTGGCGCTTCTCGGATGGGTGGCGATCGCTGCCGGTACGAAACCGATCGGGTTGGACGGCATGCCTAACGCGCAGCTTGTGATCCCACAACTGTTCGAAGATTCTTTTCCGGGTTGGTTTGCCGGAGTGGCCTTTGCGGCTGTGGCCATCGGCGCGCTGGTGCCGGCCGCCATCATGTCGATCGCCGCGGCCAATACCTTCACGCGAAACATCTACCGGGAGTGGGTAAAGCCGAACGCCACGCATGCTGAGGAAGCCAACATTTCGAAGCTCGTTTCGCTGGTGGTGAAGGGCTTTGCGCTGGTCTTCGTGTTGACGTTGGATAAGCAGAACGCCATCAATTTCCAGCTGCTCGGCGGCATCTGGATCCTCCAGACGTTCCCTTCGATCGTCTTCGGCCTGTATACGCGATGGTTCCACCGCTGGGGACTGCTGGCGGGCTGGGTTGGCGGCATGTTGTACGGGACGATCACGGCGTACAACGTGATCAACCCCGCCACCGGCAACCACTTCGCAGGGTCGCTCTCCCTTATCCCGATCATCGGCCAGATGGGGTATATCGCACTGACCGCCTTTGCCATCAACGCGGTGATTGCAGCCGTGTTTACCGCGCTCCTGGACGTCGCAAAGGTTCCGCACGGGCACGACGAAACGATTGACGCGGACTACTTCGCCGACGAGGGCGACCCCCGAGTGGACAAGCGTCTCGAGACATCTCGCCAGAGCTCATGAACGAACACACTCCTGCGATCGATCACCTGCAGGCCCTCGCGCGCCTGGTTCGGTACTTCTGTGTCAATGCGACGAGCACGGCACATTCGGGACATCTCACGTCCTCCCTGTCGGCGACGGATCTGATGACCGCGCTCGTCTTTGGCGGCACGTTCCGATACAAGGTGAGCGAGCCGGATCACCCGAACAACGATCGGCTCATCTTCTCGAAGGGACACGCGTCACCCCTGTTCTATTCGCTATGGGCTGCTGCCGGGGCGATTACCGAGCAGGAGCTTCTCACGTATCGGCGTTTCGGCAGCCGGCTCGAAGGCCATCCCACGCCGCGGTTTCCATACGTCGAAGCCGCAACCGGGTCGCTGGGCCAAGGCCTCGGAATCGGCCTCGGCATGGCGCTGAACGCGAAGCGCCTCGATCGCCTCCCGTACCGGACATACGTATTGCTGGGCGACAGCGAGATGGCAGAAGGGTCGCAATGGGAATCGATGGCGCTCGCAGCCTACTACGGGCTGCCGAATCTGATCGGCATCATCGACGTCAATCGGCTGGGACAACGTGGCGAGACGATGTACGGTCACGATGCTGACGCATATGCCGCGCGCGCTTCCGCGTTTGGCTGGAAGACCATCACGATCGACGGCCATGATTTGGCTCAGGCCCTCGAGGCATTTCGCCAGGCAACGGCGGAGCAATCGCATCCCGTCATGATCGTCGCGCGCACGATCAAAGGGAAAGGCATCTCGTTCCTCGAAGACAAGGACGGCTGGCACGGCAAAGCGCTCGATGACGATCAATGGAAGCAGGCATTGCGCGAATTGTCCGGCGTCGACCGCGACATCCGCGGCACGATCACCGCCCCAGACGACCGGCGCCCGCCGCACGCCGTCGCGCAGCCGGCGGATGCGGCCAGCTACGACATGGGCACACTCGTCGCGACACGCGAAGCCTACGGCGCAGCCCTGCAGCGCCTGCACGCACAGTTTCCGCAGCTTGTCAGCCTCGACGCCGAGGTGAGCAACTCGACGATGGCGGACATGTTTGCGAAGGCAGAGCCTGAGCGCTTCTTCGAAATGTTCGTCGCCGAGCAGAACATGGTGGAGGTTGCGCTCGGCCTGTCGCGCCGCGGAAAGCTGCCGTTTGTGTCGACGTTTGCCGCCTTCTTCACACGCGCGTTCGATCAGGTCCGGATGAGCCAGTACTCGGCAGCCAACCTGAAGTTCGTCGGCTCGCACGCGGGCGTCTCGATAGGCGAAGACGGTCCCTCACAAATGGCCCTCGAAGACATCGCGATGTTTCGTTCGATTCTCATGTCGACGGTACTGCATCCGTGTGACGCCGTCTCGACTGAGAAGCTCGTCGAGGCGTCCGCGACACACGACGGCATCGTGTACCTGAGGACCATGCGCCAGCCGACAGCCGTCATCTACAGTAAGGACGAGAGTTTTCCGATCGGCGGGAGCAAACTGCTGCGGCACACCACCAGCGATCGAGTCACCATCGTCGCCGCAGGCGCAACCGTCCATGAGGCGCTGGAAGCGCACGATCGCCTGCAGCGCGACGGCATTCGCGTGCGCGTCATCGATGCCTACTGCATCAAGCCTATCAATGCGGCAGCGCTGCGCGAATCGGCCGATGCCACGGGAGCGATCGTCACTGTCGAAGACCACTATCCTGCAGGCGGCCTCGGCGACGCGGTGCTTCAAGCCCTGGCTGACCGGCCGGTGCCGGTGACGATCCTCGCGGTGCGAAAGACGCCGATGAGCGGCAGCGGCGATGAACTGCGCGAGTTCGAAGGCATTTCAGCTTCTGCGATCGTCGAGGCCGTGAGGCGAATCTAACGGGTCCGATGGTGCTTCCCGAAAACAGCCTCCTTCGGCGTCACGGGGACGACCGTGCAGGAGGGCGCGGATTTCGCAATGCGTGACGCCCACTACCGAGGAACGGCCGATACCTTATACCCGGCGGTGAGAGCTGACCAGCGCAATTGATGACAGAAAACAAATTGCCAGGATTTCTGTGATCAAAAGCGCACCCGCGTGCCGTGAGCCGCAGGTCACCTCTCAGAACACGCGCATCGGGATCTCAGCCGGCGCGATCAGCAACCGCTTCAGCTCGTCATCGACGTTGCAGAGCGTCACGGACATCCCGTTCATCTCGAGCGCCGTGCAATACTCCCCTACGTAGCTGCGCCAGACCTTGATGCCGCGCTTCTCCACCTGTTCGTGGGCGCGGCCGTACATTAGATAGAGCTCCGAGATCGGCGTGCCGCCCAGGCCGTTGACCATCAGCGCCACCTCGTCGCCCTTGTTGAAGACCGGATCCGCGGTGCCGCCGTCGGCGGTCGGTTTCCGATCGGAAACGATCGCCTCGACCATCTCGTCGACGATCTCGTTGGCGCTGGCGAACGGCTTGCGGGCGCGCCCGGGCTCGCCGTGAATACCGACGCCCATTTCCATCTCGTTGTCGGCCAGCGTGAAGATCGGCGTGCCCTTCGCCGGCGGTGTACAACCGCTCAGCGCCATGCCCATCGATTTGGTCGCGTGGTTGACGCGCTGGCCGAGAGCGATGAGCTCGTCGAGCGACGCGCCGTTCTCGGAGGCGGCCCCAAGCGCCTTGATCACGAAGAAGTTTCCGGCCACGCCGCGGCGACCGACGGTATACGTGCTGTTTTGCACCGACACGTCATCGTCCACGAACAGCGTTTTGATCGTGAGGCCCTCGGCGTCGAGCATTTCGCCGGCCATCTCGAAAGACATCCGATCGCCGCTGTAGTTGTTGACGATGTGCAGGATGCCTTTTGGCGAGTTCAGCAGCTTCGAGGCGCCGACAACGTAGTCCATCGGCGGCGCGGCGAAGACGTCGCCAGGGCACGCGCCGTCGAGCATCCCCTTACCCACGATCATCACGTGCGCGGGCTCGTGCCCGGAGCCCGAGCCCTGGAGAATGGAAACCTTCTTGGGGTCAGGAGCATCCGCTCGCATGATCAGGTTGAACTCAGGCACGTACTTCAGGGTGCCAGGATTGGCAAGCGCGATGCCTTTCAGCATCTCCGGCACGAACTGCTTCGGATCGTTCACGAACTTCTTCATCGGATACCCCTCTCAGACAATGGTGGAAGATTGTTCCCAGACGGCGGCCAGCTCTTCAGCCATGATCGCGACGGCCACTGAACCCGCGTCGTAGGTATTGCAGCTGCGCTCTCCCGTATACGCGGCGCGGCCGCGTTTGGCCACCCACGGTTTGATTTCTTCGCTCTTCGCCCGCGCGACTACGGCAGCGCCGCGCAGCGCCGTGGACGGGCTCGCCCCGCCGCTGGTCAACCGTTCGAACTCGTCGACGGCCGGCACGAACGCGTCGAGCAGCGTCTTGTCTCCAAGGTCTGACTGGCCGCGCTTCTTCATCCCTTCAATGGCGGCTCGAGCCATTGCCACGACGTCTGCTGCGCTGAGGTCAGTCTTTGCCCCGGCTGCCACACTCCCGCGCAGGAACGCCGTCCCCCAGATCGCACCTGACACCCCGCCGACCCTGCTGGCAATCGTCATCGACACGCTCTTGAGCAACGCGCCCGGCGTCGATCGGTCGATCGTGTCCCACTGCTCTACGACCTTCGAGAAGCCGGCCGCCAGCGAAATGCCGAAGTCGCCGTCGCCGCACACGCCGTCGAGGTCCGCGAAGTACTTCTCGTTTTGAATCGCCACGTCTGCGAGCGTGCGCACGAACAGCGCGGTGGCGTCGATGCTTGTCGAGGCCATGTGCCTTTCTCAGTTGAATGGATGACGCCGGCTACGCTGCACGCGCGCCGGCCGCAATCGCTTCCAGATCGTTCACCGTGACCATGCCGGACGGCCGCGCCGCCGAGCGGTTGGCCGCCACGCGTGCCGGAGTATCCGGATCGCCGAGACTGTCGACCACCAGCGCCGCTTCCGAAAAATCTTCGCGCGCGGTGAGGCCGTTGGTCGTCACCAGGCATCGCATGCCCGCCGCCGTCGCCGCCAGCAGGCCGTTGCGCGAGTCTTCGACGACGATACAGTCGCGCGGGTCGAGCGTAAGCTCACGCGCCGCGTGATTGTAGATGTCGGGCGCCGGCTTCTTCTGGCGCGACGATGTCGCCGGCGAACACGCCCGCGAAATTCGTGGCCAGCGGCTTTCCCATCACCGAATCGAGCACGGCCTGCACCGACGACAGCGCCGACGTCGAGCACACCGCGAGCACCCATCCGCCGTCCGACGCCTCCTGTGCCAGCCGCCGCACGCCCGGACGGCCAGGCATCGCCCCTGATGCCACGAGCTGCTTGAAGATCTCGCTTTTGCGTTTGTGCCAGGCCGCCACGGTCGCCAGCCACTCGCTCTCCGACGCAGGCACGGCGTACGCCGTGCGAAAGTCCGCATCGCGGGCCAGACTCGCGATCCGCTCTTTGCCCCCGCCGATCTTGAGCTTGATCGCGTACTGGTCCAGGTCCCACTGCCAGTTGACGCCCTGCTCGCGCCACATCTGGTTGAACGCCACCAGGTGGCCATCGCGCTCGGTATCGGCGAGCACGCCGTCGCAGTCGAAGATGAGCGCCCGGCTCATGCCTGGCCTTCGCTGCCGAAGAGCTTGAAGTAATGCTGCGCCAGCGCGGTCACGTCTTTCTGTACGGCGCCAATCAGCTTTAGCGGATCGTACTGTGTCGGGTTCTTCTCAAGATAGTTCTTGAAGCCGTCCGCGAAGGTCTTTTTCAGCGCCGTAGAGATATTGACCTTGGCCGCGCCAAGAGCAATCAGCCGCCCATAAACCTCATCGTTCAGGCCAGTGCCGCCGTGCAGCACCATCGGCATGTTCGTCTTCTGAACCAGGTACTCCATGCGGTCGTAGCGGATCTTCGGCTCAGCCTTATAAAACCCGTGAGCCGTACCGATCGGCGGCGCGTAGCAGTAGATGCCGGTATCTTCGATGAACTCGAGCTCCTTTTCGATCGGCGGCAGGCCGCCCTCCTCGTCGCTGCCTATCCCGTCTTCAACGCCGGCGACGGCCACGACTTCGCCCTCGACCGCGGCATCAAGGGTCCTCGCGAACGCGACGATTTCCTTTGTGCGCTCCTGGTTGTCCTCGAAGCTCATGCCCGAGCCGTCGAACAGCACCGAATTCCAGCCGACCTTGAGGCACGCCTTCGCGATCTCCGGGTCGGGGCAATGATCGAGGTGCAGCGCCACGGGCACGCTGGCCCGCGTGGCCATATCCGCGAACATGTGCTGGATCACCTCGGCGCCCCAGAACTTCACGGTCTTGACCGAGATCTGTACGATGAGCGGTGATTTCGACTGCTCGGCGGCGTTGATGACGCCGAGCATGGTGACGTCATCGACCGTATTGAACGCCGCAACCCCGTAGCGCTTCTCGAACGCGCGGTCCATGACTTCTGGTAAGGACGCAACTGACATGCTCTTCAACTCCTCTATGGGCGTTATGCTATCTCAGGATCCAGACCTCCTGATTCCAGGATTCTGCGCAGGCCCTGAGAATCCCGATCCGGCCCACTCCGGCGATTTCTCCGGCGCATTCGACGGCGGGGACTCAGGTGGCGGAGGCGTCGGGACAGATTTCGGCGGCGTGACCCAGTCTCTCACTGCCGTTGTAGTATCCGTCGCATGACTACTCTGATTGCCAGGCATCCCGCATCAGTCCTGATTGCCATCGCGGCGGCAACCGTGTTGAACACGTCGCCCTTCAACGAGGTGGTTGCGCAGGGGGCCGCCACAGCGTTCATCGGCGTGAATGTCCTGCCAATGGACAAGGAAGCGGTGCTCGCCGACCAGACCGTCGTCATCGTCGACGGCAAGATCGCGTCGATCGCCCCGGCTGGGAAGGCGCAAGTGCCGGCCGGAGCGGTGCAGATCGACGGCAAGGGCAGGTTCCTCATACCCGGACTCGGCGAGCTGCACGCGCACATTCCGGGCGGCAAGGCGCCGGAGGCCGAGATCGAGCGCACACTGTTTCTCTACGTCGCCAACGGCGTGACTACGATCCGCGGCATGTTGGGCGATCCGCGGCACCTCGTCTACCGCGAGCGGGTGGCGACGGGCGAAGTCTTCGGTCCGCGCATCTTTACGTCCGGGCCCTCGTTCAATGACAACAGCGCACCGACGCCCGACGCCGCGGTCGCGATGGTGGTCGAGCAAAAGAAAGCGGGCTACGACCTGCTCAAGATTCACCCGGGCGTTCCGCGCACCGCTTTCGACGCAATGGCCGCCAGAGCCGACGCGCTCACAATTCCGTTCGCCGGGCACGTGCCCGAGGCGGTCGGGTTGACGCGCGCGCTCGAGGCGAAGTATCGAAGCATCGATCACCTCGACGGGTACGTCGAGGCGCTGGTGCCGGGCGCCTCCGGGTCGCAGATCTTTGGCGTCAATCTCGCCGCGCAGGCAGATGAGAGCCGGATTCCGGCGCTCGTCAAGGCGACACGCGCGGCCGGAACGTGGCAAGTGCCCACCGAGATCCTGCTCGTCAACTGGCTGAACGACGAGGATCCGCAGGCCATGGCGAAATGGCCAGAGATGAAGTACGTGGAACCAGGAATCCTGACAAAGTGGATCGCCCAGAAGCAGGGGTTTGTCGCGAAGTATTCGCAGGCCGACCGCCAGAAGCTGCTGGCGCTGCGCCGGAAGCTCATCAAGGCGCTGCACGACGGCGGCGTTCCGTTCGCGTTGGGATCCGACGCGCCGCAGACCTGGAACGTGCCTGGGTTTTCGGCGCACCGCGAGCTCGGCGCAATCGTCGCCGCCGGGTTGACGCCATACGAGGCGTTGAAGAGTGGGACCGCCAGCGTCGGGGTCTACTTCGGCACGCAGTCGAGTGTCGGAACGGTCGCCGCCGGCAAGCGCGCCGACCTCATCCTGCTCGAGGCCAATCCGCTGACGAACATTGCGAACAGTTCGCGAATCGCCGGCGTCATGGTCAACGGGCGATGGCTGTCGAAGGCCGATATTGACGCGCGGCTCGCATCGGGAAAGTGAAACCCGAGGTCTATCGCTCTGTATGCCGCGGCCGCTCGAGCAAATCATCAACGCGTATCGGCGGGAGGCCCCTCTTGCCCGGGCCTATACCATCCCCGCGGCGTGGTACACCGACCCGCGAGTCTTCGAGTTGGAGCGTCACACCGTCTTCACCCGCTCCTGGCAGATCGCCGGCCGTATCGAGGAACTGCGTGCGCCGGGCGATTACATCGCGTGCGAGTTATCGAGTGGCGAGCCGATCCTCGTCGCTCGAGGCCAGGACGACACCCTCCGCGGCTTCTTCAACGTCTGCCGTCATCACGCGGCGGCGGTCGTAGCGGATGGCGCCGGGTCCGTTCGGCAGTTCAGGTGTCCGTATCACGGCTGGACGTACGCCCTCGACGGCACGCTCAAGGGAACCCCGGATTTTGCCGATGTGTGTGATTTCGACCGCTCCGTGAACGGCCTCGTACCGCTCGACTGCGCCGTCTTCCAGAAGTGGGTGTTCGCCAGGACCACCACCGATGGTCCATCGCTGGATGATTACCTCGGAGCCGACCTCTCGAAGCAGCTTCACACGCCGGGCCTGAGGGATCTGCACTGGATGGAGCGACGCCACTATTCGATTGATTGCAACTGGAAGGTGTTCGTCGACAATTATCTCGATGGCGGCTATCACATCCCGCTCGTGCACCGTGGGCTCGACAGCGTATTGAACTACAGTGAGTACACCATCGAGACCGGAGAGCGGTTCTGCCTGCAGTCGAGCCCGATGAGCAAGGAGGACGCCGACCCGCTGACAGGAGCGGTACGACAGGGCGACCGCGCGTCCTACTACTGGATCTACCCGAACTTCATGATCAACTGCTACGGTCGCGCGATGGATACCAACCTGGTGATTCCTCGCGGTGTCGACAGGACCGATGTGATTTTCGATTTCTACTTCGACGATGTGTCGACGGATGCCGGAGCCCGGAATAGGGCGAGCATCGACGTGAGCCATCAAATTCAGCTGGAGGACCTTTCGATCTGCGCCTCGGTGCAGCGCGGCCTCCGCTCGCGGGCCTACGAGGCCGGCCGGTTGTCAGTTCGTCGCGAAGCCGGAGAACATCTCTTTCATCGTCTGCTGCACGCCGATCTCGAGGCGGGGCTTGACGGCGGTTAACGGAGGGAAATGACACTCATGTTCAAACGTGCGGTGCTCGTGACCATATTGGCTGTCTTGACGGAACTCCCGTCGCGGTCCCAGGAACGGTTCTCGTTCTTCGCGGCGAGCTCGCCGGAGAGCGTCGAGCGGATGCTCACAGTGGCCCGCCTCAAAGACGACGACGTCGTCGTAGACCTGGGATCCGGCAATGGCCTGATACCTCTTATGGCGGCACGCATGAACTCGCGGCTACGCGGCCGGGGGGTCGAAATCAATTCGAATCTGGTTGAGGAATCCAATCAACGCGCCAAGAGTGAAGGCGTGGCCGATCGAGTCCGTTTCGAGCACCTGAACGCGTTCGACGTGGATCTTCACGACGCGACCGTCGTGACCATGTGGCTGTTTCCGGAGCTCATGCGCCTGCTGCGGCCAATCATCCTCGAACGCGCGGCTCCCGGCACGCGAGTTCTGACCAGCACCTGGGATCTCGGCACCTGGCAAGCCGACGAAGTCGACCACGTCGACATCGACGGGACAGCTATTTACATGTGGATCGTGCCGGCCCGCGTCGCCGGAGCCTGGGACTGGGAGCTGAGCGTCGCAAACAGGCAGTTTCGCTACTCGTCTTTCGTAGAACAGCACTTTCAGAAGGTCGAGGGAGTCGCACGCACCGGTGACCGCCGCGAGGTCCTCGAGGGAATGAGCCTGCGCGGAGCCGACATCACTTTTGCGCTGAACATCACACTCGATCAATTGGGACTCACGCGGCACGAGTTCAGCGGCAAGGTCGAAGGCGATCAGATCGTCGGGACCGCGAAAATCACACCAGCCGGCCAGTCCGCGCTGACGATGCCGTGGCGGGCGCGGCGCGCCGAGCGTTCAAACTATTTCGCCCGCACCGGCACGGCAATGTTTCAACAGCCGGGTCAGGTTCCGTGAGTGCGCTATTTGCGCGCGTCGGACTTCACGCTCTGAATGGACCAGTCCTCGCCGATCTTCTTCAGCAGGAAGAAAACAGTTCCGGTCCGCGCTTCGACGCGCACGGACTTCGTGATCGGCCGTATCGTTTCGGACGCATTGACTGATGCCGTCTGCCCATCGGCAGCGATCACCACGCCGTCCACCGCGACTCTGAGGTCGTAGGTCATTTTCGAGAACTCGGCAAACGCGGTCTGCAGGTTCGAGACGTTGACGTCGGGATAGACCGCCGCTACGGCCTGGGCGTCAAGAGCCTCGTACGCCGCCTTGTACCGCTGAAGCGCGCGTAGTACTTGAACGGTGCCGTCCGTCGCACTTGCGCCGGTCGCTCGAGACGCAGGCGGCAGGGGTCCGGCCGACACCGACACTCTCAGGACCGTGCCGCGCGCAACCTCAGAGCCGGGTGCCGGCAGTTGGCCGACGATCGTGTCGCGGGGCCGATCGCTGTCGACGACCCTGGCATCAATGGCCAATGCAGCCGGCACTCCCGAGCGGGCGAGCTCGGCAGTCGACCGGTCGACGAGGTTCGGCACGACGAACGGCCCGGCCGCCGCCGGCGCAGAGGCCGCCGCCGGCGGCCGCGACTGTGGCTGCTTCAGCGCGGCATTCTCATGTTCGAGCTTCCGGACATGCGCCTGGGCATCGTCTCGATCCTTGCGGAGCCGTTCGCGTTCCTGCGTCAGCATCGCCAACTGCTGATCGGCCGACGTCCGTGCGGTCGTCAGCTCAGCGGACAGCTGCGCCGCCGCCTTTGGGTCGAACTCCTTCAGCGCCGCCACCGCGTCCTGCGCGGTCTGCAGGTTCGCTTCGGTGGTCAACAATTGCTGCTCGGCCCGGTCACGCTGCGTCTCCGCGTTCGCGCGCTGCCGTTCGGACTCGTCACGCTGCGCTTCGGCCTGTCGCCTCGCGCCGTCGGCGACGTTGCGCTGCCGCATGGCATAGAGCGCAAGCGGGATCGTGACGAGCACGATCAACACCAGCAGCGCGGCTGCGGCCCGCGCCAGCCTGCGGCGCCAATTGATGTGCAGCCTGCGGTGCACTCGCGCCCACCGCTGGTCGAACACGTGTTCGTAGATGGCATTGCGGACACGCAGCCGGCCGTCTTGCCGTCGCACAATCCCCGAGAGCTTCAGCCACGAGGCGACCTGATCCAGTTCCTTGTCGTAAACGCTCGCGCCGCTGCGGATGGCGTCGTAGGCGACGAGCACTGCCTCGCGATTGAACGCCTTCTTCGTCAGCATGTCACGGACGAACTGCAAGTTCGTGTCGCCCTCGCCGCCCGGACCAAGGAACAGCTCGCGTACACGCAAGTCAACCTCGGTTGTGCTCCACTCAGGCGGCGGCGTCTCGGCCAGCGAGCGGAGCGCCCGCATCGTCAGGTACGGATGTCCACTGGTCCAGCGGAGAATCGCGTCGATGACGGGGTCGGCTGTGTCTGGTGGCACTGCGAGATGAACAGCGAGTACTGCGGCTTCCTGAGCGGTGAAATCGGTCAACTCAATCCGCCGGCCGATGTTGAATGGCGTCCGCGCCGAATCCTTGATCAGATCGTTCGGCGTGGCCACGCCAATCAGCACGAACGAGATCCGTTCCAGCTCGGCGTCGAGGGCGCGGTTCTGATACAGGAAACGGATGGCGGCAAAGAAATCGTCGGTGAAATCGAGCCGCAGCGTCGTGTCGATCTCGTCGACGAACAGCACCAGCCGTTCCGGGCGCTCGACGAGCGCGACCTCGCGCAGGTAACGGATCAGCCGCTGCGCGTAGGCGTACTCCTGGTGGGCGTCCCACCAGGCCGACGCGCTCTCGCGCAGATTGAGCTGCTCCTGCACGCGCAGGAGAAAGCCCTTGTACCACTGGTCTGCTGTCGTCTGCGCGCCCAGCTCCGTGAGATCGATGATGGTGGGAACGACACCCTGCTGCACGAGCTGCTCGGCGGCACGATACATCAGGCTCGACTTGCCCATCTGCCGAGACGTCAGGATGTAGGTGAAGTCTCCGGCGAGACAGTGGCGCAGCAGGTCGCGGTCCGCGTCGCGCTCCAGATAGATGCCGCCCCCAGCCTGAACGGCGCCTCCAGCGACGAACATGAAGGCGTCAGCCATCGCTCCGGAGGCGATCGCGGAAATACTCGCCGTAGAGGTCGCAGCGCGGGACTACCCCGTGACAGTCGCGCCGGACCAGACCGAGCGCTTGCAGCCGGTAAATTGCCAGTTCGTCGTTCAGCGTGCGCCCGTCGACCACTTGCCGGAGCGCCGGAATCAAGTCCTTCTTCCGCTGCAGCCGCAACAGGTAGTCCCTCAGGTGATCACCGAACGGTCCCGCGTCATCACGGGCATGGTCGAACAGCTCGGCGGCGGAGCACGTCGGGGCGCTGCCCGCGGCCATGTATAGCGCCTTGCGGGTGAGAAACGGGTGGCCGCGCACGAGCCGGTAGAGCCGATCGATGTCGCCACCCGAGAGCGGGCGCGGATGGCGCGCGTTGAGGACGCCGACCTGCGCCGGGTCGAAGTCCTCGACCCTCAGCGTCACACCGACGTTGAAGGGCGATTCATGTGGACGGTCGATGAAGAACTGCGGCTCGGTGGATGTCGAAAGAATGATGTCAAGCTTCTTCCAGCAGCGGCGGATCGGATCGGCGCGCCTGTTGTGCCAGCTGCGCAGCATCGAGAAGAAGTCCTGCGAGAAGGACGTCTGGAAGATGGCGTCGGTCTCGTCGATGGCGAAGATGCACGGACCGTCAAGCGCCTCGAGCACGTGCTGCTCGATGTAGCGCGTGCAGTTCTGCGGGCTGGCGTAGGCGGAGTTCCAGAATTGCTCCACCGTGTCGGGCAGGTTCAGCTGCTCGGCCACCCACGATGCGAACCGGCGGAAGAAGAGATCCCCGTCGGCCTTGCTGTCTTCGCCCACGAGTTGGAAGTCGAGCAGCGCGACCTTCTTGCCGGCGTCCATGCCGGCCTTCACCGTGCGCATCAGCAGAGAGCTCTTGCCCATTTGGCGCGGTCCCTTGATCGTGAGCGTCTGGCCCGGCTGGCGTATGTGAGCCAGCGCCGTGGCGTCGGTCTGCCGCGGCAGATACCACGGATCGTCCACGTCGAGCGTGCCTCCTGGCTCGGGCAACGGGCCCGCCGGCAGTGGCGCCGCGTACAACGGAGGCAGGTGGGCCGCTGGCGCAACCGGCGCATTGCTGGTCCCGTCTCCAATTGCGCGTCGCCGCCGATCGCGTCGAGCAACTCTCGGAGCAGGCGCGGGGTATCTGCCGGACCACCCCAGAGGGTGTACTGGATGGGATCGAGAAACGCGTTGATCGGGTACGGCAGCGGCCCATCGAAGCCGAGGCGCACCGGCAGGATGCGCGGCGCCGAGGTCTTTGCGGCCTGATCGCGGCCGATCTCGATCTCGGCGCGGACCATCTCGCTCAGGATCGACTCGGCGGTAAGGAACACGATCAGATAGTCCGACTGGCGGACTTGTCGATCGATTTCGGCTGCCCAGTCCTGGCCGACGCGCAGCTGCTTGTCGATAAAGATCAGGTGACCAGAGGCGGCCAGCGCGGCGACGACCTGGTCGGCCAGTGCGCCGTCGGATTCGACGTTGCGTTTGTAGCTGAGGAAGACCCGCGCAGTCCTCGGCGCCGTGTCCGCTAAAAGGACTGCCATGCTGTCCCTTAAAACGCGCGCTCGAAGCCGATGACCGGTGTCACGGCGGGCTTGATGCCGTTGTCATTCAATGGGAAGAGCACCGTTCCAGTGAGCAACCACGCGCCGCCGACACTCACCTTCGCGCCCACAGCGCCCAGCAACGTGTAGACGGTCCCTGGCGTCATCTTGAGAAGGATTTGTCGATCACCATTTGCGCTGCTGTTGAGGAATTTCATCTCAGCCGAGTTCCTGACGACACGTCCGATGACGTCGCCGGCGATGGTGATACGCGCCGTGGCCGCGAAATCAAGGCCGGCCGTGTAGTTGAACTCTTCGGACGGCCGCCGGCTGATGAGCTCGGGGTCCACGAACGATCCCTCGTTATCACTGAAGACCATTCCCTGGCCGCCGAAGGTATAACCGACGTTGACGTGCGGGTTCACGCTTCCGAGCCTCGTGCCGCCAATGAACATGACCCTGGCTTGCGTGAACCCGGTCCCGAGCAGTTTTTTGGGATCACCCGTTGGCAGGCGGATGTCCACCGCTCCAGCGGCGTCGAAGCTGTCGCTCGCGATGAGAGCAACCTTCGTTCGAAGCAGGATGTCTCCGATGCCGAACGACGAACCGCTGCTGTCGGTGCGCACATCGGACAGCACGCGGCCTCCCTCCACGTGGTAGCCGGAGGCGAACCCGGAGACGCGGGCGCTACCGAAGGGCACAATCAACGCGACGTCGACTTTGTTGTGCAGCCCATAGGTGGCGCTCACAATCGTCCGATCGAGTTGCACGTCCAGAGACGACATGCAGCGAGAGACGTCACCGCTCGCGTAGGTAGTGGACGACTGGAGGTCCGTCAACGGGCGCCCGCCAACCGACGAGAACGTGGTGTTCTGAAACGCCGCACCGACGTTCAGCTTGCCTTTGCCCGTGGTGAACGGACGCTCGGCGAACATCGGGCCGAAGCTCCGGCTGCGCCTGATCGGCACGTGCAGCGAGTCGTCGAAGGTCCAGGTGAAACCGCCAGCGGACGTCCCGGTAGGAAATGTGGTCGTTTCGCCGAGCAACAGCTCGTACAGCACCTTCCTGGAATTGCCGGAGAGGGCACCCGTGGCCCCTTCTTTGCCCCTGAAAAGGATCGCGCTCAGTGCCTCACCTGCCCCGCCTGTGCTTTGTGCACCCGGGCTCTGTGCGTAGGCGCCGGTTGCAACCAGGAGGACCCCGACTGTCAGAATCGTAAGACGCTTGATCACACTACAAGAAACGTCACAACTGCGGAGGGCGAACGCCCTGAGTGGATTGGTGCTTTTGATCAGGCCCGAGTCATCGCACGCGCCTTAGCCGTATCGTCGACGGATTCGATGAGTTACCCGAGCGGCTCGTCCACGCGACCAGTAATTCCCCTGGCATCGTGGTGATCACCGGCTGTGACGCGGACTCATCCGCACTCAAGACCTCGGGCACCTGAATTTCACCGTTGCGCAAGACTCGCGCGAGCGAGACACGGCGAGCCCCGCCTATCGCCTCATCGAAGACGATTGCCACGCCCCCTTTCGACATGAGCGCCAATTGAGGATGCCCCGGCGTGCTCATAGCGCTTGTTGGCACCTGCGTCCGTCGAGAAAATACTTTGCCGTCGCGCGAGGTCGCGTAAAAGAGCGCCTTGTGCGGCTCGCCGTCATTCACGACCGTCGCCCACGCGATGTGAATCGTTCCAGAGGAATCAACCGCCAGAGACGGCCCGTCTTCAGGGCACCCATTCAACTCCCAGTTGTCCTCGCTCACGCGTACGAGCGGAGTGAAGTGGCGTCCGCCATCAGTTGACTTTGCAAAGGCGATATCGCGCATGCTTCCTGGAAAAACATGACGCCACGCGGCATACACGTCGCCGCGAGAATCAACTGCGACCGCCGTCTTGCAACAGAAACAAACGTCTTCGGCTATTCGCGTTTCAATCATGCGCCCGTCCGCACCGAGCGTGCCGTGATAAATTTCCTGCGGCGGTTGTCCTTTGTGCGGCGTACCGCCGTGCGCCATCGCAGCCACCTTCTTCCCGGCCTCGCGTCCGTCGAGCCACACTGCGTGTACAACCTCGTTGCCACCAACCGCGAGCGATTCCCACCCGCGCGCGCCCGAAAATGAGGGATCGTGCGTAAACCGCGCCGGTGAAAACGTGCGGCCACCGTCTGTCGATCGCGCCATCCGAATGATGTCCCGGCGTGTGTCCTGGGGACCTGGATCTCGCTTGGACCACACAACCGTGAACGTGCGGGCAGCGCCCGATCTGGAAATCGTCACTCGTGGAGGCTGCTCATTCGTCGCGCCCGCATCGCCATCTAGATCGTTGACCTGCTTCGGCGGCGAGAATATCTTGCCGCCATCATTACTCAATGCGAAATACACATTCGTACTGCCGTCCTTCGTTGCAGTCCAGACCGCGGCGACAGTTCGTCCCTCCGCGGCAAGGGATGGCGTGGAGTTCGACGCCCCAGACACTGCAAGTGTCTGCGGATTTCGGGCTGGTTCCCCACTCGACTGTCCGTTGAGGGTGATTGAGGTAACGGCAACGGCGACCCACAGGGTAATCAACGCGCGACGGCTTCTCATCGACGCTCCTTCCTGTACCGCCTCGCTAGCGGCCGACCATTTTTTGCAGATGCTCCGGATAACGGGCGCCGTGCAGCTCGGTGCGTGACGCTTCGCGATCGATCTCCCGCATACTCGCGTGTGCATGAAATCAGTCCGCCTGTAGCGTTCTTTCGACGCGGTCTCCAGCCAGCAAATCCTATCGCCTCTACCAGCACGTCGTAGAAAGGCGCCCCGCCTTATGATACATCGCACCGTCCGTGCCCAGCCCGAAAATGTCGAGCCGGTTCTGGCCCCATGACGTGACCCACTCGGTATTGGGTCGAGCCATCGCCGCCGGCGTGTTCAGTACGGCCTGGAGCGTACGCGGCCGATTCTTCTGCAGGCTACGGGCGATGGCAAGGGAAAACGAGCGCCTCACTCACGCCGTCACGTCGAGCGTACGTTCCACGCACGGAGAGCCCTGAAACTCGAACCACGCCACGCCTTCCACCACCATGTCGTATCGCAGCGTATAGCGTCCAACGAGAAGTCCTGGCTCGACGCGCATCTCGATAGCCAGTTCGTCGCATGGTGGTACGTCGTGCGGCAAGGGCGTGCGGCCCAAATCCTCGCGCACGATGTCACCATGCGCGTCGAAGACTTTGAGGCCACACGTGACTTGCCCGCCAAACCGGCGCCCGCGCGCTTTCCAGGTCACACTGCCGGCGTTACGGACCGTGAGAAGATCGGTAAACCCAGATCCCGCGCGAACGGACGGAGTCGCCCGTTCGAGATTTATCCCAGCGCGCAGCCGACCAATCAGCTGCGGCGCCGGCAGAAATGTGTCGGCTGCGGGACCCTCCCCCTTGTGAAGGACAAATCGCGCATGCTCGCCCGGACCTACCCGCAACGTTTCGTCCCACATCGTGCGCAAACTATCCCCATCGGAACCGTCCCGGCGTACTCAAACGCGTACGTCACCGCCGACCTTAACGGCACGACACGCATGCGCGAAAATCCGGCCTCGATGGCGAGGCGGCGGACCAGCGGCAGAGAGACGTTCTTCTCGATGACACCTTCCTCGCGCATACGAAATCTCGACAGCGGCTGCGCAGCGTGCGTAGTGCCAGGCTCGGAAAACACCGCGGCGCCGCCCGGCTTCAGTACGCGGTGCACTTCGCGCAGCGCCTGTGCGTATGACGGCAGGTGATGCAGGGCGTTCATGCACAGCACTCCGTCGAAACTGCCGTCGACGAACGGCAGCGACTGGCCGCGCGCGACGACAAACGACGCCTGATCGCGGAAGACGAGCCGACCGTCCGACGCGAGGCGGGCCCTGCCGCGGCGCATCATCTCGACCGACAAATCGATCGAGACGGTGCGCACACCGAAGCGGCTCAGCAGCTCCGACGCCCAGCATGTGCCGGCGGCGAAGTCGAGCACGAGATCGTCGGGTCGTGGGGCCAGCAGCTCGCACGCGAGGGAGAAGTCAAAAAGATAGTCCCACCCTTGCGCGGCGGTCGTCCAGTGCAGAGGGAAGTTGAGGCTGCTCGTCGGATCCTGCCTTTCATCCGCTTGCGCCTCTACGACGTCAGATGCCCGCGCGACGCTGGGAACGCCGCGGTTCTCCCACGCCGCCAACTCCTCGACGGTCATGGACGAAAGGCACTCTTCGCCCGGGCCGATCGCGAGGCCGTTCGCGATCGGCGGCGAAGGAGATATCGGTGCTGGAGCGACTTTCGGGGCTGCAAGGCCACGCAGATAGCGACGGATTCCGGCGACCACACGCATCGTGCGGCGCATTCTACTCCGCGCCGCCAGACCATACCCGGCGCGCGGTCATGGGAATCAGACTAGGGATACAGCCCTCAACATAGACTCTCCGGTCCGCTATTGCCATTGAGCGTACCGAGCCGACCATCGGCACTGGCTACGACCTGACAGCGGATTCCGAACCTCTTGGATTACCGCTTGCATTCAGGTACTGGAATGAAAACGCGCCGTTATCGTAGAGGATGAAGCGCGACCTTTCCGTGTACTCTGCGACCGGATAAGCTGCGCGCTCGAATATGTAGGTGCGTCAGGACCGGCTCTTCTCCACCTCGCGCGACAGGAAGGTCACGACACGGTCGAACGGATCGAAGCCGAATGCTTCTGCGATCGCGGGTCGCAGGTTCGAGTTTGCGTTGATGTCGTAGAACACGCGCCGACCGTCAGGCGTTTCCAGGTACTCGATTCCGCCGACGTCCAACCTCGCCGCACGCACGATCGCCGCTGCGGTCTCGACAGCCTCCCGCGGCACGTCGCGGTACGGATAGAACTCTACCGGCGGCGCGGCAATGGCCTCTGGCGCCGGCACGTCGCATACACCATCCCCATCGTCCGGATTGCAGACGGGTGACGGACACAGGTTGAAGCGACCGTGCGTTTTTACCCGCATCGCATAGAGCAGTTCACCGCCCAGGAACTCGAGGCGGACGATGCCCTGCTCGGGATCGTGGGGCAGGTACTCCTGCAACAGAAACAGGTTGTCCGGCTGCCACGCGTGGGGATCGGCGGCAAAGATCGACTCGACGTGGGCCAGCGAGTCTACGACGTGTATACGTGCGCCGCTACCACCTTGATCAGGCTTGAGGATAGCCGGCCAGTGAATCGAGTCAGCATAGGCGCGGAGCGCAGCAACATCATTGAAGGTGATCGAGCGCGGAGTATCGATGCCGAGCGTGCGCAGCAACGTCGCCTGCGCGCTCTTGCTCAACTCGAGGGCGAACACGTCGGCGCCGTTCAGCACGCGCGCGCCAAGGCGCTCGAGCGTTCGCATGTACGCGAGGGCCAGGGGCACCGCACGGGTGTTCCCGCGAACGTAGGCACTCGGACTCGCCTGGTTGAAGTACACATCTGCTGTCGGAACATCGACGTTGCTGAATGCCGCCCGCTTCAGATCGAACGGCTCGAAGGCAATGCCCCGCCGGTCAAGCGCGGCAAACAGTGGCTTCTGCCACTCAGGGTGCTCAAAGAGCACGACGAGATCGAGGTCCCGAGCCATGTCGCTCATCGTAAACCCTGCCGGCCCACGCCGGAGAATCGGCGGTGTCAGGATGTGGTCGGGCGGCCGCAATCCCGGCACGGAGCCAGGAGCGCCAATTACTCAGTGTTCCTGGAGGCCTTCGCGGACTTCAGGTACTTCTCCAGGAACGCGAGCACTGCGCCGTACCCCTTGATCTCGTTGTCCTTCTTCACGAAGCCATGCCCTTCGTCGGCAAACACGATGTACTCGACCGGCACGCCGTTCTTCTTGGCGGCCGCGACGATTTCGTCCGACTCGACCTGCAGCACCCGGGGATCGTTGGCCCCCTGCAGAACCATCAGCGGAACCTTGATCTGCTCGGCGTGAAACAGCGGTGAGATCCGTCTGAGGCGCTCCGCGTCGGTCTTCGGGTCTCCGAGCTCCGCGTACAGCGCGTCGCGTCTGCTCCCCCACCACGCCGGCATGCTCGAGAGTGTTCGCGACCAGTTCGAGATGCCAAACAGATCGACTCCGACTCTGAACGCGTCGGGCTGAAGGGTCAGAGCCGCGAGTACCATGTAACCGCCGTAGCTTCCGCCAATGATGCCGATTCGTTCCGGATCGACATAGCCGGTGGCCGCCAGCATGGCCTTGCTGGCGACGACATCGGCCAGGTCGGCTTCACCGTGCTTCCGGTCGTCCATCGCGAAGAACGTCTTGCCGTACCCCGAGCTGCCACGGTTGTTGATGTCGTACACGACGTAGCCATGGTTGACGAGCGCCTGAGTCAGCGCGAAGTAGCCGACCTGTGCCTGGCCACCGGGGCCGCCGTGGACCATTACAAGTGCCGGAGCCTTGTTGTCGGCCGACGCGGAGCGCGGACGGTAGAGTAAGCCGGGCACCGTAACCGCGTCGTGGGTCTGGAACCGCACTAGTTCGGGAACGACGAGATCCTCTCTGTGGATCTTCGGGTTGAGCGCGTCGGTCAGCCGTTGCGGCGTCCCGGCGAAGGTTCCGGCGTACAAATCATTCGGGACACTGCCGTCGCTCGCGTAAAAGGCGAGGGCTGCATCGTCGCGGGAGATGCTGATGCCGCGCACCAGCCCCTGAGGCATCCCATTGATCGCGACCGGCTGGAGCGTAGCGGCGTCGAGGACACGCGCCGCGAAGCGCGAGTCCTCGTTCACGTACATGATGAGATATCGTCCGCCTCTCGAGTAGCGCAGCCGCCACGATGTCCCAGTCAACTTGGTAGAACGGGCTCGTACGACCGGTCGCGGTATCGTAGCTCCGCAATGCGGCGAACTCGCGATCCGCGTCGGACGTGAAGAGCAGCTTCGTGCCGTCCGGCGAGAAGTCCGCCGGGGCATTGCTGACGGTCCCCGTATGCGCAGTGATGTTCTTCGTCGTTCCGCGCATCCGATCGTGGAGAAAGATATCGCTGTCGGATGTTGTTTTCGACTTGACCAGCGCGATGAAGCGCTTGTCCCGGGAGGTCGATCCGAACTCGTAACCGTCGATGTTCTTGTACAGCATCGTTCGGGCGTACCCGTCGGCCGCGATCTCGTACAGATCGAAGTAGCGAGGATCGCGCTCGTTTGTCGACACCAGAAGCGACCGATCGTCGCCGGCCCACCCGTGGAAGTTGGCCTTCAGCTTCGTCCCCGGCGTCAGGTCTCGCGTGCTCCCGTCCGGATTCTGGACGAAGATGTGCGTCAGCTCATTCCCACCCTGATCGCTCGAATAGAGGAACCGCTCATCGGCCGGGAAATAGGACAGGGCGAAGATCGAGTTCGTCGTCGACGCGGTCAACGGTACTCGGCGCACCTCTGTCGGCTGGAACGGCGTACGCATTCCAAATCCCCGATGCGGACGACGATACGAGGATTTTGTCCCGCCGAGGCGACCACGCGGCGCCGCGGAACTGCGTGTTTCGATAGAAATCCTCAATCGGGTACATCGCAGGTGTTCGGCTGGTTGCGGCGGCGTCCGCCTGCGAGGCAGACGGTCCCGTCGATCGGCACGCGGCGGTAAGAACGAGTGCCAGTATCCAAGCGGAGCAGAGTGTCGCACGTGTCATGGTCACCTCTGGAAGGCTCGCTAGCTGGAGACAACCCGCTCGTCCTTCACACTTTTTATGCGCGCTCTGTATGCCTTGCGCCTCGAAGTCGCACGCTCATGTCGGGAGGCAGGGCAACGTGATTCCCCGCGCGGGCTGTTCCAAGGGGAGCGGGATTCGCGTGGTGAACGTATATCAGAGTCCGCGGACGATTCAAATTCAAATGCGCGTCGCGTTCTAGACGGGGCATTACGATATGCTGTCGGCTGAGGTCGGACATTCCCTGGCCGGCCGACATGAGGAGAATCTGGCGATGAATGTATCTCTGACTGGAGCCGAATTCAAGACGCAGCTGCGTGCGGGTGCCACGAAACTGGGACTGTTTCTGAACTCTCACAGCCCGACCGTCGCCGACCAACTCGCGCACAGCGGCTACGACTGGCTGCTGGTGGACACGCAGCACGGGCCGATGGGCAACGAGAGCCTCTCTGGCATGCTCGCCGCCATCGCCAATGGCGGTGCGGCGTCGATGGTACGGGTCGGCGGCTACTCCGATCGCCAGGGCATCCAGCAGTCTCTCGATATGGGCGCCGACGGCGTGCTCGTCCCCTACATCAACACTGCGGACGAAGCGCGCGCGGCCGTGAGCTGCTGCCGCTACCCCACTGCCGGTACGCGGTCGGTGTACTTTCCGCAGCGCAGCATGAACAAAGGTGGGCTGCTGGGTTATGCCGGTGCGGCGAACGACAACGTGATCGTCGCTCTCCAGGTCGAGACCGCCGACTGCATCAAGAACATCGACGAGATTGCCGCGGTCAAGGGCATCGACCTGCTGTTCCTCGGCCAGAACGATCTGTGCATGTCGATGGGACTCTACGAGAAGTACAAGTTCCCGGACATGTACACGTCACCGGAGCTCGGCGACGCGACGAACAAGCTCATTGACGCGGCGAAGAAGCACAACATCATTCTCGGCGTCTTTCTTTTCGGCACGTCCCGCGTCGCAGAATTTGTCAACAAGGGGTTCGGCTTCATTAGCGTCGGTAACGACCTGCATCACATCCTCACGCAGGCGAGCGCCTACGTAAAGGACGTCGAAGGGATCACCGGAAAAGGCGGCGCGTGGGCGCGCCGGCCATCAGCGTTGCTCTAGTCCACGGACAGCGGGAACGTCTCGGCACTGCGACCGGCCTCCTTCGAGGCCGCCGTGGCGGTCCTCGAAGGATCGAGCTCGGCTCGCGGCGGTTGCGTTGCTGCGAAGCGGTCGGCGCTTACGGGGGCTGCCAGGGCAGGTCGAACGCCAGCGCCACTTTCTGTAAGCCGCTCTCGACCGGACCCCATGCGGTTTGCGCTGCGGGCGATAGGGCTCGCCCTGACGAGGCTGCGGCCCCGCGTATTTTGGCTGCCCGATCGAGCACCGCTTTGGCCTCTCCGGACGCCGGCCGTCCATCGCCCACTGTCGAGGCCAGCGTCTCCGCATCCTCCTTCAAGCTGTTGACTTCCTTGACGGCGGCGTCTTTGGTCGGCTGGTCGATGGTCGTGTTGGTCTTGAGTGCGGACTCCAGATCCTTCTTGAACTGATCTGCACTCTTCTCGAGCTCGGAGGCGACGTCCTTGACCTCTTTATCGCTGGCTCGCCGCGCCTGCTGGCCTGCGGGAAGAGGGAACGTGGTTGCGTAGACCTTGGCGAGCTCGCCGAGGCTCGACGCCAGTCGGTTCCATTCGCTCGCGCCGTCGAGGTCCGGCGGCTGCTTCGACATGAAGCGCTGGATGTCCGTGCCCTGACGGAGCACCGTTGTCACCTCGGCACTCGCCGCGTATTCATAGGTGAACCGCGAGTTGAGCCGGTCCACGTTCTCCTGCAGGTCGTCGAGGAAGCGCCCGACGTGCACCTCGCCCTCGCCTCGGATGATGCTGCTCTTGATCTTTCCGTCGAGCTGGTCTTCGAAGCGATCGCGTTCGTCGTGGATTCGCTCGAGCAGGGCCTTGAGTTCCTTGCCGGGAAGCCGGTCGGCGGAGACGGCGGGCATTACGACCAGCGCCGCGATGATGACCATGCCTGCCGCCGTCATGGGGCGGAGGGCCGAACTATGTCGCAATCGCGTGGCGATCGTGTCTGTGATGGTAGTCATAAAAATCTCCTCCGATGGTGTAACTCCGAAGTCGTCTGGGGTGCTGCTCAGGTGATCGCGTCGCAGCGAGTCATGCCAGTGCAAGGATATGGCCATGAACGCGTGGCTCGGCGCGCGTCCTTGGCACGCCGGTAAATCGTTCTAATGGCTTGCGTTGAATCGTTCGCCGCAATCGCGACACGCCCAGCGTGACCGACGCCGAGCACCGGGGAGGTGGAGAATCTACGAAATACGATGGCGGGAGGCCGCGCGGTGGTTAGGAGCCAGGCAACCCCGGCTCCTGCCGCTACAAGACCATTTCGCTGTAGTACGTAGAGCGGGTCGTGCCGACCCGCCTCCCCTGCCGGGTCCGAAGGACCCGGCCTACATCAACTACAGCGAAAAATCAAAAATGCTCTAACCCGCGCCAGGCCATAGCGACGGGAACCGCAACACGCCGTCAGGCAATAATATTGAATCTTAGGGCGAGGCTCTCGACGCCGTTCACGGTCACTGACACCGGGCGTAGACCCAAAGCTGCGGCTGCATCGATCTGGAAGGTAGTACTCACATGCTCGGCGTCCATGAAGATGACGGGGCCGACCGTCACACCGCCACCGCCGATGTTCACTGCCGTGTTGCCGTTGACGAAACCGGTGCCGATTAGGAACACGGCCACCGTGGTGCCGACGGAACCGAATTGCGGCTCGATGCTCCCCAGAACTGCACCCGATTGCGCTTGGAGCGGTGACGGCGTCAGGATGGTGTAGACCGCCGGCAGCATCGCCGTGGCGAGACCACGCCCGAGCAGCCAACGCCGCGACGTTGCCGGGCGCTCCCTGAGCGACTCCACCGGCAGGTCCAGCAGACGCAAGCGGGCGAGTTTTTTAAGGGTCAGATCGACGACGGCATCGGCCTCGGGGATTCCCATCTCCCGATGCAAGACCTCGGCAATTGCGTCCGTGCTCGTCGCTCCGTCGCACAGCCGCCACACGGTCGCAGCGGTCGGATTGAAGGCGTGTACTTGTTTCTGCGCCCAGTCGTAGACCGACGCTTCGTCGCCCAGCGACTCGGTGTGTGTCGTGGCCGACCGTCTCGGATAGATCACTTCGGTCCGTGTCATAAGATCACTCCCTCTGATGGAAGCGCGGGCACCGGCGGTCAGTCGCTCACCGCAGAAACAGAAAGCGAGCCTTAGCCTAAACGGACGATATACTACCTCAGATTGCCGATTTCAGGATGCGCTGGTCACGGTGGGCATGTGACGCAGTCAGACACGAAAACAGCGGGCCATTCCAGTGGAACGGCCCGCCTTGGGAGGCCGGGCGGCCGGTTCGAACGGCCGCACCAAACTACGTACGCCGCCGCAGACGCCTGCCGGCAACGAACAAGCCGGTGCCGAGCAGCCACATTGTCGTCGGCTCGGGAACCTCAGTCACGACCGTTTGAACCTTGTTGCCGATCGCGCCCACATATTCGGTCGCATTGGACACGCCGATGTAGAAGCCCTGCGCCGGGAAGTTGAACGGCATAGTCACGTCGCATGGTCCCGGATAGCAAAAATTGTTCTGCAGCAGTAAAGCGCCGGCTGCACTGATGCCGATGCCTTCGATGCTGATGTTGTCGATGCCGGCGGCGATCAAGGCATTCCGCGCATTGAATCCGGCGAGGAGTGGGTTTGGATCCGGCAAGTTTGGCGCACCGTCGGTCGCGAAGTTTACGTATGACAGGCCTCCGGCGGAAAAGTTCGGCGAACTCGTCAGCGCAGTCTGCATGGCAGTGAATGCCGCAGCGTAATTAGTAGTGGCCGCCAGGAACGGGGCGGCGCTGATAAGGTTCGCTACGGTCGTTAGCGCGGCGGCGTTGTCGATCAGCACGTGATTTACGACGGTCTGTGTGGAGTCCGAGAAAGTCACCACCGAGATTTCATACGTGTTGGGCGCGCCGAGAGGAATGTGCGTGGTGAGCGCGGTCGCGAGGCCGTTGGTGAGGATGGCCCAGTTACCCGCCCCGATGCTGCCCGAACTGTCCAATATAAAGCCGAGCTGGATCGTGGCGGCCTTGGCGGGCGTCGCGGCCGCGAGTGAAACGACAAAAGCAGCGACGGCGAAAAGCCTGCTCAAAGTTCGGTGCTCCATCACAGAAATCCTCCTGACGATTCCGAGTAACTAGCGTACAACGCTAGGGACTGAGTCCGACAGAGTAGCATGAAGCTCGCCAGACGCGGCGGCTAAGAAAGGCCGAGAAATGAGGGTCTCGCTGAGTATGGGGCAGCTAGACCGACTCTGGGAAGAATAAAGTCTCCAACTGAGATGACATACGCGTGGGGCGCGAACAAGAGGCTCGTAGCGACATTCTGCACCAATTCTTCTCAGGCGACCGGTATAGATCCTGCCTGTTCGTCCGTGAAGAGCTTGACCTCGCGTTCGACATCGGACGACCACGATGTGTGTCTATCGTGAGCAAGAAAGGACCACGCGAGCGCCAGGGCATATCCCCGTTCAGCGGAAAGCCTCAGCCGATGGAGGACGCTCTGGCGCCCTGGAGTGAGATCGGGCCAGACGTCGCGCGAGGCGGTCGCGAATTCGCCAATGATCCCTGGAAATCTGGCATCGAACATGTACTGCGGCAACCTGCGGGCACCGTCCGCATAGTGATGAAATTGGTTGATTTCCGTAGTAATACTTGTTGAGCGCAGCGTGTCAAAGAGGGCGAACCCGATCGTGGGCTTGAATCCCGCGCGACGGATGTAGCCCTTTCCTTCCTCGAGGTACGCGCGCATCGACAGCTGGTCGATCGGATGATTATTTCTTCCATCGGGATGCCACGTATTCGTAACCCATTCCGGCTCGTTGATCAGCTCCCACGCAAAGATGACGTCACGATGGTGTTGCGAGACTTCGAGAAGGGGCCCCAATACCCGGTCGAGAAAACGCCGGCGTTTGGCTGGATCGAGGATGGCATCGGCCCGACCCTGCTTGACCCAGCCGGGATTTGCGACGGTTCCAAGAGGGTCGAATGGATCCGGCTGCAAAACAGGCGTCGTACCCGGGCTGCAGAAATGGAAATCAATCAGCACTGGCAACAGACGCACAGGTTCCGGGCGGCTGGTGTTGAAGGCTGAGATTCGCTGAAGCAGTTCGTCGAAGTGCTCCAGGATGTCCGCTCCAAGCACGGGCGGATCGAACCGCCACCGTCCCGCCCTGAGCGTCGGGGCGCTGTCGCCCGTCCCATAGGTCAGGCCGTCGGCGAGCACAAACCAGCGCAGGACTGTGATCCCGAGATCATGCAAATGCTCGAGGTGCTCGTTGACCTGCCCATACCAGCGCGGAGTGGTCCGATTGCCGCGCCACTCTGGCGGTCCGAGACCAAAGTCCCACCCATAGTCGAGCCACGGATAGTTCACACCAACGTGCACAGGAACGCCTCGGAGTCTCCGCTATTCAGCGGTCCGCAGCTTAGCCTATGAAGGCTTGCGGAGCACGACGAAGATCCAGGGTGTAAGCAGGCCAGGCGAGAAGTTCAGCCAGCTACAGACGCGGGCGACCGCGGACATTGCGCCTCTGCTCCACCCAGACGCGCCGCGAGCCGCGATATAGGTGTTGGGATCCGCGGCTCCAAGCACGTCTCGGTAGTTTGCAAACGCGCGGCGGATCCGCCAGGGCCAGACGCCGCGCGGTCGCGCACTTGCGGTCAGCCGATCGAGCCGATGCGGCACATAATTGACAAACCAGCGTCCCGAGTGTGATTCGCGTGGCCACACGCGATTGCTTGTACCGTAGATGAGCAAGTCGCCCGACGGTTTCAGGACGCGGTCGATTTCGGTGAGTGTGCGGCCCAGCAGCTCCGGCGCGACATACTCGAGCACAGAATTGCAGATCACGAGATCGAAGGCGCCGCTGGCAAACGGGAGCGGCCCGCCTGCGCCGATCGCCACGAACGACAACGCAGCGCGCTGTCCGTACCGGATCGCGTTCAGCGACGCGAGCGCGAGCGAATTGCGGTCGATGTCGCAGCCGGTGACGCGCCCTCCAAGGTGCGCGAGCACGATCGATGTCGCGCCGATATGACAGCCGAATTCAAGGACACGCCGCCCTTCAATCTGACAGAGTCCCGAGTCGAAGACCCTGGCAATCCGCCCCTTCTCGTGTTCGACGTATCGCTCTTCCCAGTCGAACGAATCCGGGAACGACGACCGCAGCCGCTCCTTGAACAGGCGATCCGTTGCGTGATCCGCAATCGTCGGCATTCGCTGTGTATGCTAGGGCAAAAAAATCGGGACGGGAAGCCCTATCGTTGGACCGACGCGCCGAGCTTCGCGCTCGGGGTCGTATCGGCGTCAAGATCTCCCAGAACGAACTGAATGCCCCTATGGAAAACGACCGCGACTTTTCTCGCATTCGTCGTTCATCTCATTTGAGTACGTGAAGCCGTGGCCTGCGTACACCCTCAGACTCGTCGAACGTAGATGATCCAGGCTGCGGAAATCGTGCGGTGCATCGCGTCAGCCAATTGCGCGAACGACATTGGTCAGGAGATTTGCTGTGGTCGGACCAACGAAAATCATTCGGATTGGTCGCGCGCCAGATGTCAGGCGCCTGGCGGTTTGTACTTGATCGACCGCGCCTTTTCGAGCGCTGCCAGCGTCTCCTCGACGGTGACTAACGGAGTTGTATGCAGCGAGCTCAGCGCGCCGCCGGCACTGATCGCCAGGACGACAGCGGCCATCGAGACGTTGTCCGGCGCCTCCCAAAGGTTATAGGCATCGTGGTCGCCGAACGCGTACCAGAAGCCATGCAGCTTGCCGCCGACGGATTCAATGTACTGCCGCGCTGCGGCACGGCGATCCTCTGGATGGCTGATGAGCCGAGCCCATGTTTCGGGCGTGTAGCTGAATCGTGTCAGATAGAACGGCATGGACTTTAGCCTCCAAGCTCGTCGTGATTTATATCACGGCCAATCGTCGCCGGCCTCGCGGCACTCGCGCAAGGCGTCGAGCAACGAGACGCTGTGCTCGAGCCGCAGCGTGTGATGCGCCCCATTTACCGTCAGCGTCAAGGACAAGGAGATGTCTAGTGCATTTTCGATGTGGCTGTAATACGTAGAGCGGGTCGTGCCGACCCGCCTCGGCTGCCGGGTCCGAAGGACCCGGCCTACAGCAACAACAGCGACATCGAGAATGCTCTGGTGCGGCAGTTGTGGTGAGCACCGCCTGGCGGCTTCGTTCTTCCTGCATGCTGCCTCCTTCCGTTCGAAGCTGAACGCCCCTGGAGTGCAGGTCTGTGTGGCCGCGCGCTACCAGCCCCGATGAATCAGGTACGCTTCGACGGCGCTTCCCGCCCGACGCTCGTTGGTCCCTCCAATCGCGTGCCGCGCCATGACCGCCATCAGGGCCCGCGCCTCCGGCGAAGGGTCCGGAAGAGGCGGCTGGGCGGCGGTGCACGCTGCCCTGATGTGTTTGTCGAACTTGTCGAAGAGCTCCTGGCCGAACTTATCTCGTTCTTCGACGGTGCCTGCCTCCTGTTCCTTGATGAAATACCCGACCAGTACGACCTTAGAGGGATAGTCAGACACAGGCATTGCGACCTCCTACATGGCGAAAATCCAGCCGAACCCGATCGACCAGTAGTCGGCCTGGGATCGAAGCTGTCCGTATGGGTTCACTCCGCGGTAGATCTCAATGAAATAGTCTTTTAGCGCTTTCTGATCATTTCGCTGGAGTGTGCGCCCCAGGTGGAGATTCCAGGACCATTGCCGGCGCTCGGGGTTGTCGGGCGTCTGGTGGTAGTTGTAGACCAGCTTGTCGCGGAGATCCAAGGACAGATAGACGTGCCGGCGGCCCCACGGGGGGAATAAGTACTGCAGTCCGAACGACGGCTCATAGTTCTTACGAGACGGCGTGAGCACGGGGTCGCTGCTGCCGAGCAGATGGTCCGAGTAGTACCCGTCCGGACCCCACGGATCAATGCCGCCGTGCCGCACGGTCCACTCGTCGTCCTGTCTGAACAGGTTGTGGCCTTCGAGCGAGACTCCGTACTCCTGCGACTCGTAGCTCACATTGATCCGCTCGAAGGGCGGCTGCAGTGACGGCCTCTGCGCGATGATGACGTACTCGTCGCCGAGGTGCGTGCTCTCGTGCGCCCACGGCACATACCTGATGCCCAGACGCAGGTGCTCGGCCAGACCGTACTGAAACTTGACCATGGCGCCGAACCTGTAGTCCGTATCGACAATCGGATTCGAATCGTCACTGAAGTCCTCAATCATGTGGAACGACACCGGCGTCCACAGTCCAAATCCCCAAGCACCAGGCGCCATGCGATCGTCATCTTCCGACGTCGTGAAGGCGACGATCGGGAACTCTGCGCCGAGGTGAACCTGCCACGCGAACCGGTTGCCTGATTGCTCGGAGTGCGGAAACTCATCGGACCACGCCGGAATCAGCAGTTTGTTACGGGCCGCATGGTGTTCCGCGCGCAGCGCGTCGTAGAAGGGCAAGTCACGGAACATTCTCGTCTTGAGGCCAGAAAATGGCGGCGGCGAAGCGGATGCGGATGACGCGGACGCAGCCGGCGCCTCGGGCGCTGGCTGCGCCAAAACCGGCCCGGCAGCGAACGTCAGCGCGGTGCAGACGACCAACAGGGATCCCCGAACGAATCGGACCGGCATGGTGCACCTCTTTCGCGGACTGGTCGCCGCCGCTTACATGCAACAACGTATCGGGAAGAAAAACGAACGGTTACAAAGGCCGATGTTCGATGCAATACCTGCGGTTCGATGACGAAAATTCGCTTCCTGTTGCTGAGGAACTCTGCTTATACTCTCGGCGTTTTCGTTCGCCGGTCGCTCGTGCCCGTCTCAGGACCGGTGCGCGGCGCACTCAACAGCTAACCCGGAGAACGGGTTTCTCGTCCACGGGATGTGTCTCGGGAGATGAGCATGGAACCGAAAAAAGACACGAAGCCGTCCGCCATCAACCGCTCCGAGAAGACCGACTGCCAGATTGACATCCGCATCGACGCCCAAGGAGATGTCAACATTTACAACTGCGCCGCGCCCGGCACGGGCAAGCAGCCCTGTCCAGACTCAGACGATCATGTCTGTCCTCCGGTATCTGAGGGCGCGTGCGTGCCAGTCTCGCTCGGCTCGAAGCCGAAGCAGAGCCGCCGGCGCAAATTGGACAAACTGCTCGCGAATACACAAGTCCCCAGCGCTCTGGCCGCCTCGTTCTTTCACCTGACGCGCCGCCATCTTGCCGGTAAGACCGCCGCCAACGCCCTGGAGGAGCGCGCGTTCGCGACACTCCGCAAACTGTCGCCCGATCTGAGGCGCGTGTTGACCTGTGCCCTCGACTCGTTCGAGTCGCTCACCAGCAGCGAGCGCGATAAGTTGTTTGCGCGCGATGTGCTGCGCGACATCGATCAGCCCATCGACGTGAATGGGTTAGGGCAAGCGTTCGCGGAGGAGATACTCGCGAACATCGGCCTCCAGTTCTTCGAGGAGGCGGGCTGCGCCACGCAGGAACATCCAGGCAAGGTCCGGACCCAGCCGTTTCCCGGTGGCGAGTTTCCGCCGCCACAGGTGCGCGTCTGTCGTGTCAACAGCTTGCGCACGGGGAACTTCGCCCCGTCGCTCGCACTAGGGGACTACACACCTGACGAAGTACATCAGGTCTGTCACGTTGTGATGGAAGGGAACGAGGCCAAGCAGATCTGCGAAGTGCAGACCACCAATTGTCCTGGCACGGACGTGGGCGGCCTGTGCCTGCGCCTACAGGAAGTCGAGGCGGGCCAGGCGGTGCAGCTCGAAGGCGTGAACTTCTCGAGCGTCGATACGAAGGTACGGATCACCGACGTGGCGACGTTCACGATCACACGGGACGTGGACGCCCAGGTCTGCGGCGACGACGAGACGAAGCTCACCGAAATCATCAACGGCGTCGAGGTGCCGATCATCGATTGCCGCGTGCACGACCGTCTCACCTTCCGGGTGCCGGACGACGTGCCTCCTGGTCTGTATGATTTTCAGGTCATGGTGCCGAACGTCGCGCAGGTCCCGGGATGGGGCCCCGTCCTGTTCTCCAACGGCGAGCGGATTGCGGTGGTTCCTCCCTCGACCGCCCGGTTTCAGATCGTCACCGAGCGGCTGCAATGCCCCGAGGAAACTGCGCCGGAATCGTTCGGTTCGGATGAAGTCGGTATCAGGATTCTCGGCGTGCCGCTGTTCCCGGATCTGACGAGCGGCGCGGTCCAGCAGCCGAACGGCGGGAAGCCGATCCGCTTCAGCGACGTCGACAGCGGCGAATCGCGGACGATGGAACATCTGCTCTTCGCGCATCAGCAACCGATTGCGGGGGCGATCCTCTCGATCATGGGCTTCGAGATCGATGGCGAGGAGGCGTTCGAGAAGCAGATCGACGGATTCAGCGACGCCTTCGTCGAAATCCTGAAGGACGAGCTCGAGTTCCTGAAGGACCATCTGAAGGAAGCCGCAGCGATCGCGAAGAAGCTCGTTGAGGCAGGTTGGGCCGGCGCCATCGCGGCGGCAATCGCCGTGGGCGTCGTGCTCGCCATCAACGTGTTCGTCGCATTGTGGGCGCCCGCGGACCTCATCATAGAGGACTCGATCGGTCCGACGACGTTCGACCTGGTGCAGTTGACGAGCGTTAACTTCCCGCTGCCGTTGCCGAGCGAGCACACCACGCCAGGAGGCATCAAGGTGAAGGTCACTCCGCTCGAAAAAATCCCGCAGCAGTATCGCGAGCGGCGCGAATACATCAGCGACGACGAGGATAGTCGCTATCAGATCACGTTCCGCTACAACCGGCTGGCGTAACGATACGCGGCCGGAGATGCCGCGCGCGAGCGAAGGCCTTGGAGACTCGAGCGTCCTCCAGGCCTTCCTGCTGCGCCATTTCCGAGAACAGATGGAATTCAGAAAACTTGGGTCGGACCTGCACGTACCGGTGCTCAGCTTCGGCACGGCAACGTTTGGCGACGGGCCGGTGTTCAAGGCATGGGGCAGCAATGGCGTCAAGGAGGCCATCCGGATCGTGGACCTCTGCCTCGAGGAAGGCGTCACGATGTTCGACTCCGCTGACGTCTACTCCGCCGGGCAGGCGGAGGAAATCCTCGGCCACGCGATTAAAGGCAGACGCAATAAGGTCCTTATCTCGACCAAGGGCACATTCCGGATGGGTGACGACCCGGACGATGTGGGCTCGGGGCGTGCGCATTTGACCAAGTCAATCGAGGACAGCTTACGGCGGCTCGGCACCGACTACATCGACCTCTACCAGCTGCATGGCTTCGACGCGTTGACGCCGGTAGAGGAGGCGCTCGGCACGCTGAACGATTTTGTGCGCGCGGGCAAGATCCGCAGCATCGGCTGCTCCAATTTCTCCGGCTGGCATCTGATGAAGTCTCTCGCGGCGTCGGAGCGTCATGGGTGGGCCCGTTATGTGGCGCACCAGGCGTATTACTCACTGCTCGGCCGCGAATTCGAATGGGAGCTGATGCCGCTCGCGCTCGATCAGGGCGTGGGTACGGTGGTGTGGAGCCCATTGGCGATGGGCCGGCTGGGTGGGAAAATCCGGCGCGGCCAGGCGGCACCGATCGTCAGCCGGCTCAAGGACGCCACCACCGCGCAGATCGCACCGCCGGCTGAGGACGAGCAGGTCTACCGCGTGGTCGACGCACTTGACGCGGTGGCGAAGGAAACGGAGAAGACCGTGGCGCAGATCGCCATCAACTGGGTGCTGCAGCGTCCGAGCGTAGCAACGGTGATCATCGGCGCGCGAGACGAGGCGCAGTTGCGACAGAATCTGGGCGCCGCGGGCTGGAAGCTCACGCCGGGCCAGATGGCCCAACTTGACGCGGCAAGCGCAAAGCCACGGATTTACCCATATTGGCACCAGGCGCAGTTCGCGGAGCGGAATCCGTTCCCGACGGCGTAGATAAACCACGCCGCTCAAGGCCGCAAGCCGACGCTCGCCACGGTGTGCCAGTCTGTTGGGTCGTCACTGGTGGCCCGGATCAGATCGACACTTCGCGCGGGAAACGTGAGTCTGAGGCTGTCCGAAAGAGTGCTCAGCACACCGCGTCGTTCAGCTTCCGGATAGGTGCCGTACACAAGACTCAGATGCGGTGTATATGCATCCGCGGGCAAGTCGAACACGGTCTTGGCGAGGGCGTTTGCCCGCATGATCGTCGGGATTGGCTCGACGAGCATGAAGACGCAGCGGAAATGCTCGGGGCCGTGCGATGGCTCGCTCAGCACAATCTCGAAGCACGAAAGCTGACTCACGAGCCGTTCGGAGTTTCTGAGATGCTCCTGTTCGGAGCCGTGAAGTGGCCCCGCGAGAGTGACATGAGGCTCGAATACCGGACTCCCAAGCTCGCGAGCGAGCTCAGCGATCGTCCGGCTCAGTAGCTCATAGGGCGGGCCGGACGGCTTCAGCCATAAATGGTATGTCGCGGCGATCATATGGCCAGACCGCTACGCGTCAATCATCGATTTGATCACGGCATTCCGCAGATGATTCGGAGTCCCGATGTCAATGAACGTTTCGTTGGGGAACGCGACTGCCTGAACACGAATGCCTTCCTGAACCGCCGCCCTGAGCACGACTCCAACCGAAGAGACGGTGCGTCAGTCCGGACAACCGTACCGGTTGCAGTCGCAGCTCTCGGCTGGCGGCGGATTCCCCTGTATGTAGGTTTGCGCCTTCTGCCAGACAACGCAGCCGATCTTGCGTCCCATCGCGCGAGCCCGGAGATCCCCCTCGAGGAAGTGAATGCCTCCCAGTCTTCTCGACAGGCCTGCCTCATCCGCGGCCGCCGAAAACGTGTCCCACGACAATGTGATCTTTCTAGCCGGAGCGAACCCGGGCTCGAGCCGGCCGGAGCCGGGCTCGAAGGTCACCGAAGCGCCCAGCGCGTCGCTTCCCTTGAAACGCTTGAGGACCTCGGCGGCGGCCGCCGAAAACGTGCTGTGGCCCGACGTGTACTCGGCGAACGGAGGCGTGATGAAATTCGGCGGCTGGTACGGGAGCCATTCATCTCCCTTGACCGGCTTGACACCCTCGAAAGGCACGGTATTCCAAATCTGCCGGCCCTGGAAGAGGAACCGGATCGACGTGATCGGCCGCTGCGAGTCGTAGAAGATCTTCGTGTCCCAGCAGCCGATCCCGGCGTCGAAAACGGCATTGCCGAGAATGAAGAACATCTGGGCATCCTGGTCGATTGTGTGGCCGTCCCGCCGCGAGACGAACTCCGCGAAGAGGGTCCAGTGACCGGGCGGCAGCTCCGATCGCGGCCCATCAGCCCAGGTACTCGGCGATCATCTTGCCACGATCGTTGAGGGTCGCATTCAAGACGATGATCTCGAGCGCTTGCGCGATGTAGCCGCGCGAGGGCCAGCGCTGGGGCGGCCCGACCCGAAACTGCGACGCCGACTCCAGGGCGAACGGCACGACGTTCTGCCAGTGCGGCGCGATGAAACCGGGCGCGACGAAGCCTCCCTGGCCGTTCGAAAAGCGAAGCGGCTGCCAGCGATTTGGGTCGTTGATGTTGTCGGGATCGTTGGCCGGCACATAACCTGTGTAGTCCGAGTAGGGGCCAGGGTTCACGTCGCCGAGCTGGTTCGCGCCATCCTGGTGGCGGAACTCCAAGACAGCCGCCGCCGCGAGATTCCCCACGCCCTGCGGCGTGGCCGGATCGGTGGACGCGTCGTCGGGATCGAATCCGAAGCTCGACATCTGCGAGCGAATGAAGTCGGTCTGTGCCGGAAAAAGATCGAGCAGGCAGCGGTACTCTCCGTAGCTGTACGCCTTCTGCGCGTTCCCGGCCGTGTGTTCTGCCGGCGGCCGCCGAAGCAACCCGCCGACCTGGGTCCCGACTGCCACGTCGTCGTAGGCGGCCCAGGCGTCAAAACCGCAAGTGTGAACGATGGCGATTGCCCGTGCCACCATCGGCGGCCCGAGCCGGCTGTTGCGGACGGCCTCGATCAAAACGCCATTCCAGCGGACGGCGAGCGTGTCCGCCGCGAAGGCGACACTCGCGGGCGCGAGAACGAGCAAGGCAAGGATCGAGACTCGAGCAGACAGAAATCTCTTCATGGGGCACCTCGGGGTTTGATCAGCTCTGGCAGGTCCAGCGGGGAGGAATCAGAGTGTACCGAGTGCCGCACATGCAATCAAGCAATCTCGGGCCACGATCGTGCATCATGCGGCGAGCGCCGCTCATTTCTTGACTCTTGCCCCGAGCCCGGACATTGCCGTCGCGTCGGCGCCGTTTTGTGTTGCGGTTGGACTCTGCAGTCCACCTGTCGTCTGGCGTACTTGATCGCGTACGTATTTCTTCAGCTCACCAAACGTGACCGTTCCATCGCGATTCGGGTCGGCGTCCCCTCGCAGCCCGCGCACCAAGAAACGCCCGAACACGCTCGCACCGTCGGCCGTGGCGTCGGATTCCCAGGACGACTCGCCGACGTCCGCTGCCGCCAGGACGCTCCTGTCGCTGGCCGATGCGTATCGCGTCAAATACTGATGAACGAGGGTGTTTGCGCCGGTGACGGCGCGGTCTACCGCGTTGGAGTGAGCGACGTCCAGGACTGTGATCACGGTCTTTGCCTTGAGGGCCCGCCCGTAGAAGTCCTCGATTTCTGTGAACGGCAGCGCGGTGCCACCTAATTCATCTGCCCGCGAGTCGTGGGCGAGCAGATATTGTTTCCGGGGATCGTCCGGATCGGTCACGGCATGTCCCGACAGGAAGATCACTACCAGATCTTCGGCTGTCGCCCGACTCGCGATTCTGCTAAGAGCGGTTCGTACGTCCGCTAGCGTCGCGTCCTGGTTGCGTAACAGCTCGATGTGGTCGGTCTGAAACCCGCCTGCGGGCGAGACGAGAAAATCGCGAACCGCTGCGGCGTCGCGATCGGCGGCACGAAGGTTGTTGATCCCGCCGCCAGGGCCGTACTCCGAGATGCCGAGCACCAGTCCATAGCGTTCACCCGTCGGCGCTACAGCTGGTGGCAAGGCGACAGGTTCCGGCGACCGTGCTGACATTTCGAGCAGAAACGAAGCGTACCAAAGGCGACCGCGCGGGTCCTGGACCGCGATCTCCACAGAATTGCGTCCTGGCCTGAGACGGAATCCTTGACGCTGCGTCAGATTGAGATCGCAGTTCACGCCAGTTGCCGTGGCACTCGTCGTCATGATCACGGCGGCCGATTCTGTATTGATGCGGACGTTGATATTGCCGTACCCGCCCTGCGCCGGCTGCAAACCTATGTGGATCCGTAGACGCGCCGGATCACCGGCCGGAAGAAGTGCGGATCCGTTACCTTGCAACCGAAAATCTGTGGATGGAATCTCTAAAGAGAAGACAGATGCCGCGTCGCGCTGACTGAGCGCAGGCCCGGCCGGCAGAAGAACGAAGAGAACGAAGGCGGCCGTCCGAGCCGGATGCATCTTCGTACTTCTCACCTCCTGAGCGGCCATTCTACGTTGAAAGCGATCAAATCAGTCAGCTAGACTACAGGCGTTTTCGCGAGCGAGACCGACTGAGCTTGGACCTACAGCGAGGCCTCGATGCGCACTGTCTTCGTAAGCTATCGACGCGGGGACTCTGAAGGTCAGGCGAGAGCTCTGAAGAACGACCTGGTCGAATTGATTGGCAAGAGTTCGGTGTTCATGGATGTGGACAATATTGCCCTGGGGCAGGACTTTCGTCACGTTCTCCAGGAGCGGCTCGAATCGTGCGATGTCCTTCTTGCGCTTATCGGCCCTGGTTGGCTTGATGCCAAAGACGGCGAAGGAATTCGTCGCCTCGAAAATGCTGCCGACCTCGTACGCCACGAAATTGCCGCTGCTCTCAAGCGGAATATCCCGGTGATCCCTGTGCTCTTGCAAGGCGTGCAAGTGCCGCCGCCCGAGCGACTGCCCGAAGATATCAGGGAACTGGCGTACCGCCATGCATTCGGGCTCGGCCACAGCACTTGGGAATCCGACGTACGCGAGATGGTCAGGCGCCTTGGGCTCCACAACGAGCCGGCGGTTTCAACGGCCGGGACCAATCCGGTCAAGACCGCGTGGCTACTGGCGGCCGTCGCGATGATCGCGATTGTCGCCACAGTGGTCTTATTCAGGAAGGCTCCCGATCAAGGTTCGGACACCAGACCGGTTGAGAACGGCGCGGCGGTTCGGCCCGGAGGAAAAGCAACTCCTGAGGAAGCCCCTCCACCGCGGGCTGAATCGATCCCTGCGCCGACGCGCGCGCCGGAAAGGACGGCGCCTCCTGCAAGCGTGTCATCGGAGCCGGCCAGAGGAGCAACGGTGGTATCGCCTCTCGAAAAATCGTCTGGCGGTTCGCCTTCTGGTGTGGTTTCTCGAGCGTTTCCGGGCGAGTCGGGCGCTGCGAACTCCGTATCGGTGAGTCCCGGCTCGCGGTTGCTGGCGGCCGGCTATCAAAGCGGAGTCGTCAAGCTCTGGGATCCGAACAACGGCAAGAACGTTGCTTCTTTGCCGGGGCAGGTCGGCAGTGTCTCAGCGGTCGCGTTCAGCCCCGACAATCGGCTGCTCGCGGCGACGAGCGGCGACCGCACCGTTCGCTTGTGGGATTTCGCGCAACGGAAAGAGTCTGCGCGTTTGGTGGGACACCGGGACTCCGTACTGGCGGTCGCCTTCAGCCCGGACGGGCACACGGTTGCGACGGCCAGCGCCGATGCGACGGTCCGCCTCTGGAACGCCGCCACTGGCGAGGGTCGCGCGGTACTCACGGGGCACACCGACTGGGGAACGAGTGTCGCTTTCAGCGATGATGGCCACCTCGTGGTCTCGGCAGGCCGCGATCGTTCAGTGCGCGTGTGGGACGTAGAGCGGTCAAGAGAGCGGATGACGATTGAGGCCGATGCCGGCGTCTGGTCAGTGGCAATCACAGCGCACGGAGACCTCATTGCTGCAGGCACCGATCGCGGAACGATTGTGGTTTGGGATGCAGAGACAGGGCAGCAAAAATGGACCGCTCCCGCTCACAAAGGCACGGTGTGGGCGTTGGCTTTCAACAGCAAGGGTACGCTGCTGGCTTCGGGTGGTGCCGACAGTCTGGTCAAGCTGTGGGACACCACGTCATGGACATCGTCGCAGACCTTCCGCGACCATACGGAGTGGGTGCGCAGCGTCGTGTTCGAGCCCGCTGGCATGTGGTTGGCGTCTGCGAGCGGAGATGGAGACGTGCGCACCTGGCGCACGACGAAACCCTGAGAATCCCCGAGCGCTAAGGTTTGGCGACGAGCAGTGCCTCGCCGCCCCCGCCGATCTCCAGAACCAGGTGCCGCTCTTGCGCGGAGCACTCCACCCAACGGTTCATGACATACGTCTTTTGAAGCGCCAAACGGTAGGGCGGATCCTTGAGGGCGACCTCGAAAATGTTCAGCCCTGGGGTCAGCCTGAGCGCAGCCGCCCCTTCGAAGTTGACGCTGGTCGACTCGTCGCGGTCGTTCACAAACAGCGTGTAGCCCTTCGACGACGAACGTTGGCGCGTATACCGGACGCGGAAGTCGATCTCGCACGACGGCGGAAAAGGACCCGGGTGCAATGCGGCCGACGGATATACGACCGCGGCGCCTTTGAACGCCAGAACGTTAGCGCGAATGGCTTCAGCGATGCGCCTGACCGTCTTGCCCAATGCCTGCTTTTCAACGGTCCGGCTTTTGTCTGAGTTCTTCTCGAGCACCATCAGAAACTGACGTGTGCCTGGACCTTTGTCGAAACCCTTCTCCAGATCCTTTCGATTTACCGGCTCGCTGACCGTAAAGGATTGCAAGGTCGTACCACTCTCTACGTCGACAGCCTTGACTTCCACCTGAAGACTTGGCGAAGCGTCGTCTGGCTTCAGGCGGAGTGTTGGCGCAAGCCTCGACATCAGCACGACTTGCACGCCGGCCGATCGCCCGTAATCGAGTGAGGCGGCTTCGTCCAGCAGGTTGTAGCTTCCTCCTGGATTCATGAGCACCAGTTCACGGCGAGCTTCCTTGAACGCCTGGTAGATGGCCGGAGTGAGATATCCGGCAAGGTCATCGCCATGCGTCTCGCCGGACGAGTCGTAGACGGGAAACAGCCCGGTGGAGGTAAGACCATTGGTCTCTGCCGCCATCAAAACGCTGAACACGCTGACAATAGAGGACGCGCTGACGACCGCCGCAATCACTCGTCTCATTGGCTATTCTCCAGTCAGGACGTTTCCCGGCTACTGCGGTCTTCGCGGCGTTGCCGCGGGCTTCGCCGCAAGCGTCGGCGCCGCGTTCCCCGGCGCGCTGGTCTGCACTGGAAGCGGTTTGTCATCGCGGGTGGTGATCACCGCCGCAGGCGTCGCCGACCAATTTTCATCACCAGCCATCAGCATGTAGTCGTAGATGATGTGCATGTTGTTGGGAAGTTGGCCGCCATGCTCCCGCTGGTACAGCGTCACGTAGCGCTTCAGCGATTCCTGGATCTCTTTTTGCGATGCGGGATTGTTCTGGGCAATCAGCTGGAGCGCATACTGGAGGTGCGGCTCTGGAAAACTCCCACGGCCAGAATCGTAGCGGATGGCATTCTGAAGATGAGTGGTTGCCAACCGCTTCTCTTCCTCGGTCTTGCCCGTAATCGAGTACAGCCGGCCGAGCTCATACTGCACACGTGGATCGTTCGAGCGTAGCTTTTCCGCGTCGATGAAATTTTCCTTCGCCATTGGCATCAGGTCGTATTCCATTGCAATGACGCCGTTGTCCCGCTTCAGGGCCGCCATCAGCACTGCGAACTCGGCGGAGGATCCGGTCAATCCCTTGCCGCCCAAACCTGCCTCAATCTTAGATTTCAGCGGGCCGCCGATCTGGCTCTCCACGTACATCCTGCGTTGCTTGACGCGGTCTTCGTTTCCCATGAACCCCAGGCCGACTCTCTTGTCTTTGGCGACCAGCCCGGCCAACCGCGTGTACACTTTGGGCACTTCCCGCAGATCGAACCGCTGACTCAAGACGGCGTTCAACGCGGCTTCATCCGCCTGACTTTCGTGGAGCTCTTCCCAGCGCGTCGGCTCGAACTTGTTGCGAAACAGAATGGTGGTCCCGGCCACGGCAGCGGCGACACCGATCGCGCCGCCCACACCTCCACCGAGCTTTGCACCGAGGAGGCCGCCGCCGATCGCGAGTCCCGCGCCGATGATTGCTCTCTTCTTTTGCTTTGATGCCTCGAGTTCCCGGTCCAGTGCCTCTTCAAGAATCTGGTTTCGAATCTGCTCGTACATGTGATTTCTTTCGACATGGGCGATCTCATGGGCGAGGACGTACGCCAGCTGGGCCTCGTTGTCGAGCATGGAGACGAGGCCCGTCGACACATAGATCGTTCCGGTCGAGAGGGCTTCAGCAGTCGGAGTAGGGTCGAGCATCAAGCGAAAGGCATACAGGTGCGGGGAGTCCGGAGGCACCAATCTTTGTCCCAGCGCATTCAAGTAGTTCACCAGGATAGGGTTGTCGTAGAGGCGACCATATTTTTGCCAGACGTCAAGCCACTGCGGGTTGGCTCGCCAGTCGCCTCCTCCGGCGGTGCTGTTCACGTGGAAGGCGAACTCTTTGTCCTGTCGCTGAATGTCAGCCCAGGCTGCGTCAATCGTGGCGATGACTTCGGGACGTTTGGAGATCTCCGCCAGCTTTAGCTTTTCCTTCTCGTCATACTTCGGTGCGGCCGGACTGGGTGATTGTGCCGAGGCGGGAGACACAAAAGTCAGGGAGAGAACGGCTGCAGCGGTGAGGCTTGAAACGCAGCGCGTGATAACACTTCCCCTGAGGACATTGACGAATTCTCGAAATCTCATGGCGCATCCTTTCGTCGCGTCAGTTGTCTGGAATACTCGATTGCGTTCTTCCCTTGTCTACTCGGCCAACTCCCACTCGACCCCGGATCGTTCAGAGCACGGCGCACGTTTCACTCTCTTACCTAACGCCGCGCGGTCCGATGCCGAACACCCTTCAATCCTGCGCCGCGGCTTTCGGGCACGCTCCATCTCCCAAGCGCAATCGAATCGCCAAGGGCACGACCTCTCCGTCGTCTACGGTCGGATCGTCCGACGGCTCGGGCATGCGAGGCCATCGGCGCCAACCCCACCGGTTGTATCGATTGATTTGGAAGATCCCGCACGACCCTGTGCGTTACGAAGGCCAGGATCAGCCGTCGGTGTGGAGGCTAAGAAAGTCCGCGCAAGATGACCGCGAATTGCGGGGTTGCATGTGATTACTGGGCGCTGCTGCTGATCCGATAGAGCTTCGTCGCAGGACGGATGTCCCAGAGGGCAGCCAACACCGGATCTGCGCGTTCGGCTAGGGCCACCAGATCGGCGGCCGACACCTGGGCCCCGGCAAGGCGGGGACTATCACCAGCAGAGATGCAGATCGAGGACAGCCGGATCGCGCGTCCTAACACGACCTAAAACTCCGAAATGGACTATTAGATCGCGATCGACAGGCAAAACAACGCCCACGTCTCCTCAAAGTCGTCTGCACGGAAATAGAACAGCGCTCCATTGACTCGGTGAAGACCCCATCCCATAATCTGTTGCTTCGTACGAAGATCTACAAGGAAGAGCTAGAAGGAGGTCTCCGTGAGTCACTGCGTCAACCCGATCCACTGCATCCTTCCACCGTACGTACTCGATAATTTGGCGCAATCCAGTGTCCCGAAGGTGCGAAAGCTGGCCATCGAAGCGATCGCGCGATCTGCCACATTGCGCGCGACCCGTACCGCGCTGTCACAGTTTGCGACGATGACCGCAGTGCCTTCGCCGGAAGCGAAGAAGAATCGGCTCGTCTACGACATGGAGAATCAGGGATCGAGCTTCCTGCCGGGTACGCTCGCGCGCGGCGAAAAGGACAAGGCGTCCACAGATCCCGCCGTCAACGAAGCGTTCAACTACTCCGGCAACACCTACGACTTCTACCGGAAACTTTTCAACCGCAACTCGCTCGACGATAAAGGGATGACGCTGATATCCAGTGTGCACCTGGGAGCGAACTACAACAACGCGTTTTGGAATGGCGAACAGATGGCGTACGGCGATGGGGACGAGGTCATCTTTACCCGGTTCACGAAATCACTCGACGTCGTCGGACACGAGCTGACTCACGGTGTGGTGAGCCACACGAGCAACCTGGAGTACCGCAACGAGTCAGGCGCGTTGAACGAGCATTTTGCCGACGTCTTCGGGTCCTTGGTCAAGCAATGGAAGCGGAAGCAGACCGCGGCGAAAGCCGATTGGCTGATCGGCCCCGACATCATGGGGCCAGGCACGACAGCGAAGTCTCTTCGGACGTTCAAGGAAGGCCGCGCGTACGAAAACGATCCGAACCTGGGCACCGATCCACAACCCAAGCACCTCAAGAACAAATACACGGGAACTGCCGATGCCGGAGGTGTACACATCAATTCGGGCATTCCGAATCACGCGTTTTTTCTCGTGGCGATGGAGCTTGGAGGCCGCGCCTGGGAAAAGGCGGGCCACATCTGGTATCGCACGCTGCTTGCGCTGCACCAGACGAGCGGCTTCGACGACATGGTCGAGATGTCGACGCAGAATGCGGTAACGTTGTACGGATCAGGCAGCACCGAGGCTAAGGCAGTCGCCAAAGGCTGGAGGGCCGTCGGTTTCTGACGTTCGCTTCTAAACGCAATGCGAATCAAAAAGGTTCAGTTCCGCCAGTCAGGCGGCTTTGCCGGTCTCGTACGGGGGAGCGAGCTCTCCGACGACGAGGAGTTAAGCGCGACCGAACGGCAGGCGCTCGAGCGATACGCGCGGAGCTCGCGTGACGCACCGGCAGCGAACGCGTCGCGCGCGCGCGACCTGGTTGGTTACGAAATCGAGCTCGACACCGACGAAGGGAAGATACAGCTGGAGTTTGACGAAGCGAACGTACCTGACAACCTGGCCGCACTGGTAGACAAACTGGCGAAACGCGCAAAGCCTGTCGCACCCTGATCCGCAGCCGTTCCACTCCGGCCGCGCGCATTCCTTTCATCTCCAGGGTCGATCTCTTCACGCATAACACCGCACGTATAATTCGCGGTCTAATACCCGTCGCTGACGCGGCCTCACGGCAGCGGACGCGTAGCGCACCGGCGACAAGTCGGTGGAGTGGATGCTCCGGGACGCTGCAGCCGGCGAAGTCTTCGCGGCCGGGCACGCCGAGAGCGGCAACGAAACGTCGCTATTCTCGTCGACCACTAAGGCCGAGCGCGTGGACGGCGGTTACACGATGACCGGACGCAAATCGTTTGGCAGCTTGACGCCGGTGTGGACCCGCCTCGGCATCCACGGGATGGACACCAGCGACGCCGCAAACCCCAGAATCATCCATGGGTTCGTGGAACGCTCCACGAAAGGCATATCGACGAAAGACACATGGGACGTGATGGGCATGCGCGCGACGCGCAGCGACGACACGATCCTCGACCGCGTGTTCGTGCCCGATTCGCACGTGGTGCGCGTCTGCCCGCCGGGCATGGCCGGCGCCGATTTCTTCGTGCTGGCGATCTTCGCGTGGGCGCTGGGCGGTTTCTCGAATGTGTACTACGGGCTGGCGCAGCGGATGCTGGAACTCGCCACCACCCACGTCAAAGGCCAGGTGTCGCTGGAGTTGACGCGATCGAAGGCGTATCACCCCGATGTGCAGCGTGGGGTCGCGGACATCGTGATGGAGCTCGAAGCCATGGGCGCGCAGATCGAATCGGTGACCAGCGACTGGGCGAACGGGGTCGATCACGGTAGTGCCTGGCCGATCAAGCTGGTCGCCATGAAATACCGGGCCGTGGAAGGGGCCTGGCGGATTGCCGACACAGCGCTCGAAGTGTCTGGCGGCTTTGGGATGTTCAAGAAGAGCGAAATGGAGCGCCTCTTCCGGGACGCGCGTTGCGGCCGCTTCCATCCAGCGAATTCGTCGCTCTCGCACGAGCTGATTGGCAAAATGGCGCTCGGCATCAACCCTGACGAACAGCCGCGTTGGGGATAGTGCTCTTCTGCGTGTTTGCGAATGAGGACCGATGGAAGCTGCTCGCCGCAATGGACGATTTCCGACCCTGGTGCATTCGAGAAGCAGCGTAAATGGCCTGTTATCGACAGTGCGCCACGGTTTCGCGATGAGGCTCGAAGAGCTCAGAGGCAGTCAGCGCGCCCAGCCCTGCCGTTCGACCAACTCCTGCACCCGGCTGATAATGTCGTCGCGGATCACGCGCACTGCGTCGATGGGCTTGCCCTTAGGATCCTCGAGCGGCCAATCATCGCGGGTCACACCCGGCACCACCGGGCACTGATCGCCGCATCCCATCGTGATCAACATCGAGGCTCTGGCGGCCAGCTCCGGCGTGAGCTTCGTGGTTGGAGCGCCCGACAAGTCGACGCCGACCTCACTCATGGCAATTACCACTTCAGGATGGACACGTGGCCCTGGCTCGGTGCCGGCGGAGATCGCGCGCGCCTTGGTCGGATCGGACAATGAATTGAACCACGCGGCAGCCATCTGGGAACGACCGGCATTCTGGACGCACGCGAAGAGCACCGTGTTCATGATGCGGGTATTTCTGACTGAGGCAGGACGCCGCCTTCGTCCGACCCTGGAAGTGATGGCACGAGCCACCGAAACAGGAGCGTGGCGGCTGCCGCGCCTGCAAGCTGCGCGCCGATGAATCCCGGCACGTCAGCCGGGCGAATGCCAGCAAACGTGTCCGTCAGTGCGCGGGCGACCGTGACGGCCGGATTCGCAAACGACGTCGACGCGGTGAACCAATATGCAGCGGCGATGTACGCGGCGACAGCAAATGGGACGGCGTCCGCCCGGCGCCGCGAACATCCCCAAATCACCGAGAGCAGGCCGAACGTCGCGACGAACTCGCTCACCAGTTGTGCCGGACCGCTCCGCGCATGAACGGAGAGCATGAACAACCGCTCTCCAAACATCGCGTGCGCAGTCCACACGCCAAGTATCGCTCCGAGGATTTGGGCAAGGACGTATGGAGGAATGTCCTGCCACCGAAGCCCCCGCTGTGAGGCAACGGCGATGGAGACTGCAGGATTGAAATGGGCGCCGGAAATTGGACCGAAGGTCAGGATCAACGCGGCGAGTGCGGCGGCCGTTGCGATGGTGTTAGCCAGCAGAGCAATCGCGTCGTCTCCGCCAGAGAGCCGATCGGCCATGATGCCGGACCCGACGACCGCTGCCAGGAGCATCGCGGTGCCGATCGACTCGGCCGCGAGCCGACGAGGCACATCGACGGTCATCAGAGCTGCTTTCGCATGACGATCGCCGACGCCGGACACGCCGATTGAAACTCGACCGACGCTCGAACGGACGGCGGCACCTGCTCGCGTTCGATCGGTTCGAAGCCGAACTGCGGAAAGAACCGCTCGGCGGTTGTCGTCAGAAGAAAGACGGTATTCGCGCCATGGGTTGTGGCCAAGTCCAGCGCCGCATCCGTCAACTGATGGCCGTGCTGCTTGCCCTGCCACCTCGGTTCGACGGCAACAGAGCGCAGCAGCGCGCCGAGCAACGCGCAAATCTCGGGCAGGTCCCGCTCGGTCGCGGATTCGATCATGGCTGCGATTCCTGCGCACGAGGCGCACAGCATGCGCCTCCTGCAGGGCTGTCGAGCACGTACAACTGCCCGAACGACCGTTGAAACTGCTTCCGGTCCTGAGTCGTGGCTGGCAGCTGCTGCAACGCGTCCACCGCAGCCGCGACAACGCCTCTAATCACGGGATTCAGCGATCTCGACACCTGGTAGTGCATCCACACGCCGTCGCGGCGCGCGGCTACGAGCCCGCTTTTGCGCAGATACGCGAGATGGCGAGAGACGGTCGGCTGCGGGAGTGCAAGGCTGTCGTGGAGATGGCAGACGCACACCTCGTTGTTCCCCAGAAGAGCGAGGATGCGCAGACGCGTCTTGTCGGCGAGTGCCTTGAAAACGTTCTCCAACTCGTCGACGGCGGCTCGGGTTTTGGACGTTAGTGCGCGCTTCATATATTCGCCTTGACGAATCTATCACAGGCCGTATATATTCGCTAAGCCAAATATCAAGGAGCGAGCCATGGACGCAATCAAAGAGGCGGTTCAGCAGAAGTACGGCGAAGCGGCACTGCAGGCCAGGAGTGGCGCAAAAGCAGGATGCGGATGCGGGACATCCTGCTGTGAAACGGATCCGATCACGTCAAATCTCTATGACAAGGCGCAGGCAGCGGGAGTGCCTGCTGAGGCACTGCTGGCCTCCCTGGGATGCGGCAACCCAACCGCATTGGCGGAGTTGAAAGCTGGTGAGGTGGTTCTCGATCTCGGGTCTGGCGGTGGCATCGACGTGCTGCTGTCGGCCAAGCGCGTAGGTCCGACTGGGAAGGCATACGGCCTGGACATGACGGACGAGATGCTGGCACTCGCACGCGAGAACCAGGCACGATCGGGTCTCACCAACGTCGAGTTCCTGAAGGGCGAGATCGAGCACATCCCGCTTCCCGACAACTCGGTCGATGTGATCATCTCGAATTGCGTGATCAACCTTTCGGCCGATAAAGACCGCGTGCTCTCGGAGGCGTTCCGCGTTCTGAAGCCGGGCGGTCGATTCGCGGTTTCAGATGTGGTCGTCAGAGGGGACGACGTGCCCGCCGAGGTGCGGCGCAGCATGGAGCTGTGGGTGGGCTGCGTCGCCGGCGCGCTGGAGGAATCGACCTACCGGAACAAGTTGTCGGGCGCCGGATTCGAAGCGATCGATCTCGAACCCACGCGGATCTATCGCGCGGCCGACGCAAAGCACTTTCTCGAAGAGGCAGGACTGTCAGACGACGCGACCATCGCGCAAATCGACGGCCGGATCATGAGCGCGTTCATCCGCGCCCGCAAGCCGGCGGCGGCTGTGAAGAGCTGCTGTGGACCGAGGTGTTGCTCGTGAGCAATCGCCAGTTGCGGCTTGCAGCCCGCGAAAGGCGACTCTTTCGCCACTCTTTCACCTCCTCGCGAGCCGTTCTGGAGACCTGCGACCGATCGATCGCAAGGCCGTTCCGGCCCATGGGCGTTGGCGTCTTTTACGCGCCCAACCCGCTGCGTCGCGTCTCTCGTAGATCAGCGCGCGGATCTGCCGCTATCTTGGGATCTCGCGGAAGACCTGCTACAAATGGAAACAGCGCTACGACGAGCACTGTGTTGTGCCGGAATCGATCGAGACCGTCACCGCGGTCCGCGACGGCCTCGAGTCAGGAAGGCCAAGCCGGACATTCGCCGGTTACAAACGCTTCGGGACAGCAGGCAGGGTGATCCCGTGGCGGCGATGAGGAGACAGGAATGAGGCGACTCGCGACAATCGCGATCATGTTGATGGCCTTCACCCTGCCGACCGGCCCGGGCGTCGGGCGGGCCCAATCTCCGTCGTTGTCGCTCCACGCCTTCAGGCTTCGGTAGAGATCGATCCCCGCGACGTCTTCATCTACCGGTACGCTCTTGAAAATGGCGCCGCGAGTACTGCTGCCATCTGGAGAATGACCATCGACATTTCGCTGCCGGCGGGCGCTTCCAGGCCGTCGGCTTTCGGGGTCGCGCATGGACCGGGCTATTTCGTTTCCGAGTTGTCCGTGCCAGGAAGAACCCTGACGACAGGCGAAGCTATTGCCGTCGGCTTGTCGGCGCCACAGCCGGGATGGAGGACAACACTGGGCACGGATGCGACAGCCCGTTGGATCGCGGCCAACGACGCAGCTCTCATCTCCCCGAAGCGAAGGCTCGCCGGCTTTTCGCTTGCGAGTCATGGACCGCCGTCGCTCAGGCGATTCACCATCGCTCCCTACATCGATCCTCAACTCGCGCCAGTCGAGCCTCCGCAGCCCGATGCCTTAGAAGCAGAGCGATTCGAGCAGGAGTTCGACCAGTACGTTGAATCACAAAGTGTGACAGGCCTCACGCTGGCGCCTTCAGCTCTAAAAGCAATGACGCCCGATGCCTTGCTGGCAAACCTCGCCAGCCAAGTGGCCCAGGCACGCACGCTGCGGTGGATCTCGAACGACGCGATGACGCGCAACGTGACCGACAAGCTGCAAGCGGCGCGCGCGGCGATCGCACGGAGTCAGGTGGACACGTCTGGGAACATCCTGGGTGCGCTGCGCACAGAAGTCGCAGCTCTCTCCGGCAAGGGATTGACGAGTGAGGCTGTGGCCCTGGTGGACGTGAACGTTCAATACGTCCTCCGGCTTCTCGCGAAGCGCTGAGCAGGATGTCTTGAGGGAACACCAGCCACGACACCAATCCGCGTCCGGTGATGCGTGAGGACTACGCACGCCTGCTTGCCGAGGTCATGGTCTAGCAAGCGGCAGAGGTGCGGCGGCCCAGAGGGACCTGGCGCCGGCCCGAGTTCCCTTGTCGCACCCTGAAATTCGTTCAGAAATGGAGCATCGGAGGTGTTCCTACTGTTCGTGTCGAAGCGCCACCAGCGGGTCGAGTTGTGTTGCCGCACGGGCCGGCCAGACGCTCGCGGCCAGGGCAACGATGGCCAGAATCGCGGCAATCGACGCGATAATGATCGGATCCCGGCTGGTAGTCTGCACGAGCAACTCGGAGCTTTCGAAGATCTTGCCGACGCCAAACGCGCCGGCGATCCCAATCGTTAGGCCGACGGCCAGATGGAAGAAAGACCGCCGCAGGAACAGCCACATCACCTGGTTCGATTCGGCGCCCAGCGCCGTACGGACGCCGATCTCACGGGTCCGCTGCGTCACCGAGTACGCCGTCACGGCGTAGAGGCCGATCGCCGAAAGCATCAGCGCGATGAACGCGAATATCGCGAACATGGTGCCGAAGATGCGAAACGGCCACCGTTGTTGTGCCAGGTTCTCGTCCATCGTCCGGATGTTGAAGAGCGGCAGATCAGAATCGATCGCACGGAGCTCTTCGCGCAGGACCGACGTCACCACGTTCGCGTCTCCTGCGCTGCGCGCCATCAGCATCATGAACGTTCTTGGGTCGGCCCGGTAGGGCAGATACGCAACGGGATCGGGTTCGGCCGTGTTCAGGTCGCGTTGCCGCACGTCCGGCACGACGCCGACGATCGTTGCGGACATCGATAGCGGAATATCCGCTGCCGCCGGGGGCCCGAATGAGGGATCGAGCGTCACTACGATGCGGCGCCCGATCGGATTCTCGTTCGGGAAGTGCATCCGGGCGAATTGGTTATTGATGACGGCGCTTTCACGGCCGGGCGTGCCGTCGGCAGACGTGAACCCACGCCCGCGAACGACCGACAGGCCAATCGTATCGAAGTAATTCGGATCGACCGTCAGCATCGTCACGAGCGGCGGCTGTTGGCCGCCGGGCAGCGGGCGGCCGTCGATGGCGAGGCGTCTGGGAAAGCCGCCTTGCGCCGGCAGGTTGCTCGTCACCGTCACCGCCTCGATTCGCGTGTCCGTCTGCAACCGGTCCTGCAGCCGCTGGTAAAAGGCAAGCCGCTGTTCGAAGGATGGATACTTCCGCTCGGGCAAGGCCAGCGCCATCGTCACCAGCCGCGACGTGTCGATACCCAGATCCATGCGATACAGAACGAGGAAGTTGCGCATCATGAACCCCGCACCTGCCAACAGCACGAGCGTCAGCGCGAGCTCCCCGACGATGAGCGCGCCGGTCCACCTGCGAACGCGGACGCCGGCCGCCCCCGAACGGCCACCCTCGTTCAATATCTCATTCACATCCGTGTTCGACACGTGCAGCGCGGGCGCCAGCCCGAAGACGACGCCCGTGGCGAGGCAGACGCCGAACAGGAAGGCGAATACCGTGCCATCCATCGTGAATTGGATCCAATAGGGCTTGCCGACATCCTGCGTCGCCGCATCGAAGAGCCTGATGCCGACGATCGACAGCGCCAGACCGAGAACGCCGCTGATCAAAGCCAGCGTCACGCTTTCCATCAGGAGCTGGCGGACGATGCGCCACCGCGTCGCCCCGACCGAGACGCGAACGGCAATCTCGCGCGAGCGATGCGCCGATCGCGCGAGCAGCAGGTTCGCCACGTTCGCGCAGGCGATCAACAGAACGAACGCCACCGCTCCCATCAACGACAGGAACACCACGCGGATAGGGCCACCGTTGACGCGCTCGTTGAACGTGAGCACCTGAGGCAGGACGTCCTTGTTGGTGTCCGGATATGCCGTGATGAGCCGTTGCCCAATGGCGAGGAACTCGGCTCTCGCCTGCTCGAGCGGCACGTCTGGAGCAAGGCGGCCGTAGACATCGATTCCCCGGGTGTCGCGCTTCTGCGTCTCGAGTCCGGGAACGAGCGCGAGCGGCTGCCACAAATCGGCGTTCTGGGGAAACCTGAAACCTTCCGGCATCACGCCGATCACGACCGAAGGGACGTCGTTGACGCGAACGGTTCGTCCGAGAATCGCCGGATCGCGACCGTAGCGACTGGTCCAGATACCGTTTCCGAGCAGCACGACAGCCGCGGCGCCTGGCCGGTCGTCCTCGGGAGCGAAGTCGCGGCCGAGCACCGGCGCCTGGCCGATTACCGAGAAGGCGTTTGCCGAAACAAACGTGCCGCTGAACCGCTCGGGGGCACGCCCCTCGTCGCTGATGTTCATCGTCGCGCCGGTGTAGGCAGCCAGCGACCGGAATGTCTGTGTCGCACCCTTCCAATCCTTGAAGTCGAGGTAAGAGACGCCGATACTGCGGTTACGGGCGAGATCGCGCGAGTTGAGCGCCAGGATCCGTTCGGGATCATCGAATGGCAGGCCGCGAATCAGCACGGCGTTGACGAAGGTAAAGACCGTGGCATTGACGCCGATGCCCAGCGCCAGTGCGACGGTAGCAACCACGGTGAACCATTTGTCCTTGACGAGGAGGCGGATCGCGAACTGCAGGTCCTGCCAAAGGCCCATGTCCCTAATACGCAGAATCACGCTGGAGGTTGCGCGTCGGGTCTTCTAGAGAGCGTGTTCGTGGCGGTTCGACCCCGACGTGCGGCCGGTGTGCGTGTGCGGCGTCATCGCCATACCCGGGGTATAGATGAATTTCGTCACCGACGCGTTGCCCGCAGCGAGCTCAACTTCGCCGAGTCTGACCTTTCCCACCTGTTCAGATGTCGGTCTCGGAGGCGCCGCCTGACGCGCGGCCACGGCGTACCCACCGCCAGCGAGCAACAGAGACCCAGCCAGAACGACGAACGTGCGGACGATGCGTCGATGCGTTATGCGTACTTCCTACGGGAGAGCGAACACGAACAGCGTCAGACCGGCAATCGCGGCAACGTACTGCTTGCCATTCACCGCGTAGGTGATCGGATTCTGACGGACTTGCGCGCCGACGGTTGCCTTCCACAACAGTGTGCCCGTCCGCGCATCGAGAATCTTTAGATAACCTTCCCGACCGCCGGTGATGAGGAGGTCAGTTGCGGTCGTGACGATGCCGGCGTCGGTGACGTCCGTCATGTTGAACTTCCATTTGGCCGTACCCGTGGCTGGGTCGATGGCCATGATGGCACCGTGACCCGCGGCGTCGGTCCAGTTGTTGATCGGTCCGCGAATAAGGCCTTGAATGGCGGGCGCTCCGGGAATCGCTTTTGTCGGTTCGTTCGGCATCGGGACGAAGGTCTGATTCACGCCGCCGGTGAAGTTGCGCCCTTCCTGATATTCGAGCGGCGACCAGCCGTAGAGCTGGGCCTGATCTTCCCATGCCGAGATATACATCAGCCTGGTGCGCGGGCTGTACCGAGGGCGAATACCAGTTCGTGCCGCCCTGGATCGCGGGATACGTCGGCATTCCGGGCGGCTGCGGCGTGTGGATCGGGCGGCCGTTCGCATCGAAGCCGTTCATCCAGTTCACGTGCACGAACGGCTTGCCGAGCAGAAACTTTCCGGTGACGCGATCGAGCACGTAGAAGAGGCCGTTGCGGTTGGCCCACAGCATCGCCTTCAAGGGTTTGCCGTCGAAGGTGATGTCGGCGAGCACAGGCACCTGCACGGAGTCGTAGTCGTACGGATCGTGCGGCGTAAACTGGTAGTGCCACCGCAGTTTTCCGCTGTCGGCATCCAGCGCCACGACTGAGGCGGCATAGAGGTTATCGCCGGGCCGCTGCTCGTGCGCGTAGTCGGGACCGGCATTACCGACGCCCCAGTATGTGAGATTCAACGCGGGATCGTACGAGCCGGTCACCCATATCGATCCCCCGCCGTGCTTCCACGCTTCCGGATCACAGAGCGTTTTCGTGTTCGGTGGGCACGGTTCCCACGTTTCGTGTCCGGGCTCTCCAGGTCCGGGAATGGTATAGAAACGCCACGCTTCCTTGCCCGTTGCCGCGTCGTATGCAGCGATGAACCCGCGAATGCCGTACTCGCCGCCGCCGACGCCGATCACGACTTTGTCTTTGACGACGAGCGGCGACACCGTAATCGAATAGCCGGCTTTGCTGTCGGCGACGGGCGTCATCCAGATCGGCCGGCCGCTTCTCGCGTCGAGTGCAATCAAGTGCGCGTCGAGCGTACCCATGAAGAGCGTTTCACCGAGTATCGCGAGACCGCGGTTGTTCGATCCGCAGCAGACTACGAGCGTCGGATCGTTGGTGTACCGGTAAACCCAGAACACCCGGCCGGTGGCAGCGTCCAGCGCCAGCACATCGTTCGGCCGCTGCGTCAGGTACATGATTCCGTCGGCGACGATCGGCGTGGCCTGCCAGCTGCCGGTGAGCGGAGACTGATGGGCCCATGCGAGGTTGAGGCTCTTCACGTTCGCCGGCGTAATCTGCGTCAGAGGGCTATGGCGATTGCTGAAATAGTCGCCGCCATACGTCAGCCAGTTGTGCGGCTCTTTCGCCGCATTCAGGAGACGCTCGTAGGTGACCGGTGCCTGCGCGGCCAGCGGATAGGACAGCAGTGCCAGCGCCGCGACGACGAGCGTAATTGCAGCTTTGCCTCTCATGTGCGTCATCGCCCTTTCAGGGAAAGCAGATACGACACCACGTCGGCCAATTCCTGCGACGACAACTCCTTCTCATACGATGGCATCGTCGAAACGGTCGAGATGCGGTATTCGCGGAGGTCGGCCTTGACCAGCGAGATGAGCCGCCCGTCCAGATCGGCGAGCTGCACCATAAAGGTGTCTTCGTTGAGCCGGCGCCCTTCGATGACTTTGCCATCGCGCGTCACGATGCGGACGGGTCGGTTGATCGGCATCATCTGCGAGCTCGGATTCCGCAGCGAACGTTCCAGCGAGCCGGCGCTGCGAACGGCGCCGATGTCGCTCAGGTCGGGCGCTTTTCGGCTGCCGACGTTGTCGATGCGGTGGCAGCTGAGACACGCGCCCTTGCCTTCGAGTACCACCTGGCCGCGGCCGGCGTCTCCGGCGGATGCCGATCCGCGATCGAAGGTGTTCATGTTGCGCAGGAACGCGACGAGGGCCGTCAGCTCCGCGTTGTTGAATTTAAACGCTGGCATTCCCGCGTTCGGAAAACCATTGGTGATGACGGTTCGAAGCTGCGGATCGGTGACGGCGTTCTTAAACTTGCCGCTGCGGAGATCAACGCCGGCGACGCCGTCGCCGTTGTCGCCGTGGCAGCTGGAGCATTGTTCCGAGTAGAGACGCGCCCCGTATTCGATGTCGGCGCGCGGATAATCTTCCGGATGCCCCTGCAGCGTCGGACCCTGGGCGGCGATTCGACTCGCGGATGCCAGACAGAGGGCGGTCAGACCGATAACAACCCACCTCATATGCGCACCCTTATACGCGGGAACGCCGCGCTTGACAACATCTGGCAGAGTGGCGGAATGTGAGGCGTCCTGAGGAGAAACCGATGCTGAACGTGTTCGCCATCGCGGCGCTATGCGCCCTGCTGGCCGTGGAGTTGTCGGCTCAACTGCCTGCACTCTCGCCCGCACACTTGAATCCGGCCATCGCGAAGCTCGCGTCCGACAAGACCGTCTACGGCGTGCTGACGCAAGATTTGTCTCGAGAGAATGCCCGGATACTTGGACGGCGCGATACCGACTTCGTGTACGTCGACATGGAGCACTCGCCACTGAACATGGACGCTCTCGCGAGTTTCGTAGCGGCGATGAACGACAAGGCATACACGGTGAAGAATGGAGCGCCACCGCGAGCAGCGATCATTGCGCGCATGCCCGCCTACGCCGAGGAAAATGCCGCCTGGCAGGTGAAGCAAGCACTCGACATCGGCGTCATGGGATTCGTCTTCAACACCGTTGAAACGCGCGAGCAGGCCGAGTTGGCAGTCAAGAGCATGCGTTATCCGCCTTGGAAGGCGTTTCCCAACACGCACAAAGGACCGGCCGGCGTTCGTGGCTGGTCGCCGGCCGCGGCGGTTTGGGCGTGGGGTATCGAGACGGAGGAATATCGGCGCCGGGCCGATGTCTGGCCGCTCAATCCCGAGGGCGATCTGATGGCGATCATGATCATCGAGACCCAGACCGGCGTGAAGAACGCCGATGCGATTGCTCAGGTGCCCGGCGTCACCGCGCTGAGCGCGGCTGCTGGTGGAGACCTGTCGTCATCGTACGGCGTTCCGACAGCCGCTCCGGAAATCGAATCGGCGCGTCAAACGATTCTGCAGGCCTGTCTCAAGCACAGAGTTCTGTGCTGGATCACCGCAACTGGAAAACCGGATGAGGAGCGCCGGCTGAAAGAAGGGTGGCGAATGATCAGGACGGTGGACGGACTGCCGTTCAACTAACCGTGCCGCCGTTCCGGCATCGGGTCTGCCGGGACTTACTTCACCTCGAACGCAAAGACGCGATCGGCGCCGCTGGTCTCCTCATCGTCGTGGACGGTTCCGCGCTTCACGAACGTCACACGCGGCTTCAGTTCCGTGAAGGCGACAATGACGGCGTCACGCGCGTGGAGGTGCGGCGGCCGGGAGGGACCTGGCGCCCGCGCGAGTTCCCATATCGTCACGCGGTCGTTGTCGCGGAGCTGCCTGCCTGAGATACCGGGAAATGCCGGCGGGCTCGTGCGCGCGTCGGCGGCGCCGACGGGTTGGGGCTCCTTGAACTCCAAGAACACACCGCGGAGCGGCTGGTCGCTCGCGCCTTCCTCGCTGTGCGTGATCCCTCGCGGTAGGACAAAGGTATCCCACGCGACGGACCTCGTCGGCGATCGAGTGCCCTGCTCCGACACGATGATGCGATCCCCGCTGGTGTAGTACACGCCCGCGTAGTCGTAGACGTGCCGATGCACGGGATAGGCTTGCTTCAGCCACGAGACATCCCAGACCACCAAACGGTCGTTCTCCATTATTTTCGTTGTGCCGGCGCGCGGATAGGGCGGTGGATACGTCTGCGCTTGCGAAAAAAACAGGAGGGCGAGAGTCAGTGTTCGCATTAGTGATCCAGTACGGAGCCATCGAAGCTGTCCGATCGCGTCGGGAATTCCCACTCGGGTGCGTTTCGTTCGTTCTCGATCAGGTTGTCGTCGAGCTCGATGCCGAGGCCCGGCCCATCGAAGTTGCCCCTGATGACGACATGGCCGGCGGTCATCGTCAGCGGCTTCTTGATGTAGCTCCGGCCGAGATAACTGCGGGCCACACCGTCGTTCGGTGCGGCTTGGAGGCTCGGCAGTTCGTGCGCGAGGAAGTTCGGGATGGTCGCGCACACATGCATCGACGCCACCGTACCGACGATGCCCTCGCGGGAATGCGGCAGCATCGCTGCGTAGTAGGCCTCTGCCAGCGTCGCGATCGCCTTCAATTCGGTGATCCCGCCGCAGTGCGTGATGTCGGGCTGCAGGAACTGGGCCGCTCCCAGGTTGAGCAGGTCGCGGAACTGCCACTTCGTCACCAACCGCTCGCCGGTCGCGAACGGGATGTGTGTCTTCTTGGCCATGTCCGCCATCAGCGGCAGATTCTGATGCTGGATCGGTTCCTCGAAGAACCAGGGCTGGAACGTCTCGAGTGCCTTGATGATCACCATCGCCACCTGCGGCGAGTGGTCGGCGTGCATTTCGATGCCGAGGTCGAACTTCGGCCCGACGACCTCGCGGATCGCCGCGACCTTTTCGACGAAGCCGTCGATGAAATCGGGATTCTCGGAGTAGCGCGAGGGGCGGCCGCGGCTGTTGTTCACGCTGGTCTTCATCGAGGTGTAACCCTCGGCCATCACGCTGCGCGCCGCTTCGGCGTTCTCGGCCTGTCCGTAGACGCGGATGCGGTCGCGCGTCGGTCCGCCGAGCAGCTCATAGACGGGCACGCCGAGCGCTTTGCCTTTGATGTCCCACATCGCAATGTCCACAGCCGAGAGGGCGCTCGTCAAGACGATGTCACCGCGGTAGAAGGCCTGGCGGTAGATAGCCTGCCAGTGGTGGGCCGGTTGCCGCGGGTCTTTGCCGATCAGGTACGGCTCGAGCTCCTTGATCGCGGCGACGACCGTCCCGATGCGGCCCTCGACCGTCCCTTCGCCGATGCCGACGACGCCGGCGTCGGTGTGCATCTTGACGAAGATCGTGCGCAACGTGTTGACCGGGATGATCTCGATCCTGGTGATCTTGATCGCCGACCGTGGATCGACGGGGGCGCCGGAAGCAGGCGTGGAGGCCTGCGCTCCGCGGACGAGCCGCTCGCTCGCCAGCAGGCTGGTCATCCCGGCGGTGATGTTCCTGAACCATTGACGTCGCGAGACGGATTGGATCATTGGACAGCCCTCATTATTTCGATGGCACCCGGCACGACGATGAATATTGATTCGGCGCGACTATAATCGATTATCGATAGAAGTGACAGATCCCAGCTGTTGTCAAAAGCATCATGACGACACGGCCGTTCCGCCTTCTCGCCGTTGTCCTCGTGCACGCGGCACTCGCCCATCCGCTCGGGGCCATGTCCCAGCAGGATCGCTCCGCCACCGATCGCAGCCGACGGCCGTATCGCCAGGCGAATCGGCTGCCCGCGCCGATCGAGGCGACCATCGTGCGTTTGAAACGGGAGTACCCGGGTAGGGGCGCGCCCACGATCCGCGAGAAATTGCGCAGCGCGTCATGCCGCTCCCCCGCGATATCTGCCACCTCACGCGAGAATTCGAAGCATAGCGTCTGTCGGTGGTACCGTCTGCATTTTGGATCGAGATAGAACTGCCAGGACACCTGGGACGCGGGGGACCTTTTCCTCTAACTGGAATGCTCGGCCACTAAGGCATTGGAGCGCATACTAGCAGCGCAAAATCGCCGATGGTCGAAAAGCCCAGAGTCGAATAGATGTGCCGAGCGGCTTCATTGTGCTCGCCGGTGAATAGGATAAGCCGCTCCAAGCCATGCACCTTGACCGAGTCAGCGAGCAGCGCATTCATCGTCGCCTTTGAGAACCCGACGCCGCGACGTGCCGGCATCGTGTACACCCCGCCCACCTGGCCAAGCCGTTTGTAGACGGCGGTGAGGCAGGCCATCGCAACCAAACGGTCATCTTCGAAGTAGCCCCACCAGCGCCGCAACTCGGCGCTGCGGCGAAACAATCTCTCTCGTTCGTCGGCCGTCCCGTGCAACGGTATTCCCTCTTCCGCGCTAAATCCTGCGTTCAAGCGCTCCCACTGTTCGAAATCGTCAGCCCCAAGATGTCGAACGTGCGAGTGTGGATGGGGTCGTGTGACGTGACGGAGGTCGAGCGCCTGGAGGATCTCTTTTGATGCCAACACCTCGCGAAAGCCCGGCGCCCGCTTCAGGATGGACCATATCGCCTCGGCCAACCGCCACTCGCCCACCACGCCGCCGATGGGGATGGATTCCTGGCGACAGGCATCGACGATCGTCTGCGCAAATTCTGGTCGACCACCTGCCTCAGCCAGAATGGTGCGGCGAGTGAGGCAAAAGACCGCGCACACACGACTGCCGTTCTCGATCATTTTAAAATTGCCTGAGTTGAGAGCAGAGCTGATTCGGGGACCGTTCGCATGCAAGTTGCCGAGTAAGAACATCGACGTATCCGCGTGCTGTTCCAGGAAGGCGCACACTTCTGCAAGGTTCGATTCGTCTACAGCCCGAACGTGCGGGGCTATGGTCATCACGGGCGCAATTCTACGATCTCGGATGTCCTGCGTGTAGGTCCATCAGCTGAAAGACATTCCTGCTCACGCGGAATGGCCAGCCCTGCCAGTGTGTCGGTGGTCTCCCACTAGTTTCGCGGCGAACCCGTACTTCATGAAGGTGGCGTCAGTCAGTGGAGGACAAGAATCAGGTCCAGATTCAAGCACCGCAATCAAGCGGCTGCAGATCAAGAATCCGTCTACGCAAGTCAACCAGAACCTCAATGGGCGGGCGCGCTAGTTCAACGCAGACCTTGCGTTCAATGGTCGGCAACTCGCTGAGGAGAGCAGCCAAGCGGCGAATCAGCGCAGGGTCGATCACGACAGCCTCGATTGGATTCGTTCGCCGCTCAACCAGGCGACCATGCCGCGACAGTTATTGTTCACCTGATTCAGCTCATTGCCTCCCGATCGCAAATCAATACGCGATGCGCGCGCAGCAGGCCGTCATCACCAGTCGTCAGCGTGCGACCGACCTGTCGCATCAACATCTCGCCGGGATACGGCGCGATCCGAGAATGTGCACGCGTCGTGAAGCCAAGTCGATGACAAATACGGTGTAGTACGTCACAAGTCCTCCCCACGTCCACACTTCCGTGGTGAAGAAGTTCGCCCGGCAATCGTGCCCCAGTGGGCACGCACAAATGTCCGGTAGGAGGTCGGCCGCTCGGGTTGAGGTGGGACGCCGGCGGCTTTCAAGATCCGCGCAATGGTCGAACGGCCGAAGTGACGGCCGACGTTCTTCAACGCCCTTGAATGCGCGTGTAACCCGACGTGGAATTCTCTTCCGCCATCGCACCGTGAGGCGCCGAATCTCGCTCAGCACTCCGTCACGGCTCGCGCGACGTTTGGCGAAGCCGGTTGTCGAGCCCCTGATGGTTTCGCTCGCGGTGCTGTGACGACTTCCTGGATGCCGCTTGGTGAGGGCCACTGCCGTGGACGACTGGCCGGAGCCTCGGCCGCTTTTTCGCACCTTACGGCATCGGTCAACTGTGGTGACGGCTGGAGCCCGTCCAGGACACACAACAAGGAGAAATGACGACGTGCTGCCCCTCGGTATTGGCTGGTCATTGTGGATTCATCTGTTCGTGCAGTATCCAAAGACGATCAGCGCGGTGATGCTCGTGGGTGTACTGTCGACCGTTTCGGTGCAACAGACCGGTTTCGGAACGAGCCATCAGTCAGTCGCTCAGATGGCGCTCTGAACCATGACCGCGGATGCGCCCGCAGTGTTGTGCTCACCGGGTGCGGCTGAGAACGTGCGAGAGAAGGCAGTCGAACCGTGAGCGCATCCCCGTGGCGTTGCTAATGACGCGAGGGCGGTTATCACCTTCCAGATTGTGCTCGGCGACGGCATCGCCGCCCGTCCCTGCTTCGTGATGGGCCATCTTCCGCGAGGGAACGCCTCAGCGGGCTTTATCGATTGCCCAGCCTATCAACGCGCCGATACCTGCCCCCGCACCTGTGAGAACCATGGCGCTCGTCACACGGGAATTCCCCAACACATACTCGCCGTTGCTGTGAGTCGGTTGGAATAATCCACCAATCAGCCCGGCGGTCGCACCGGTCGCTGCCCCCCAGTGCACGGCGTTCCATTTTTCTCGTCGCGGTGACTGCTGTGGCGCCACCGCATTCGCCTGTGCCAGGCGCCCGCCCGCCTCTGATACTGCCTTGTGAAGCGGGCCGGGCGCCGAGGTGATGTGACTCGAGGGTGACCCCGATGGGGCGTGCGATTGCGCTGACGCAGTTGTCGCCGCCATCAGACAAATTGTGCACGCTCCGACGATGGCTCTGATCTTCATTGCAGCCTCCTTCCATATCCCCTGAATGCCAAGGCGCAAAAGGGTGGGAATTCGGCTCAGGCGGTCGAGTGTCGAGTGGTCTCTTTTGGCTCCTGAACGTCGCCGGATACGCGGATTTGCGTGCGTGTAAACCTCCTGGAACTCGTACGTTAGGATACGCGGCGGCGTGGGCACGGGTCGCCGCCGATCGTCGTTTCTGGCGGCGACTGTCCCGGTCTCCAGAGGCATTCCTGGCAACGGTGGCCGGGGGCGTGCGTCACATCAGGGAGTGTCAATTGATGCGCCTGCAGCTGAACCAGCCGTTGTCGATATTCCTTCTCGTCCTCAGCATCCTTGCGGTCGTCTTGGCAATCGCTCTCTTCGAGTCCGGCCACGCATGGTTGTTCCACAGATCGCCTTCGATCGCGCTGTGGGTGCCCGGCGCCGTCGCCGTTGGGTATGTCGTGCTGCGGATGATTTTGAGGCGCCTGTAGTCAGCGCGACAGGGATTCGATGCCAACAGATTTGACTTGGGAGTCGTTCGTCGCCAGCCTCGTGGATCACTACGCCCAGCGCAGCCGCGAGGACGATCGCGTGCTCTGGCACGTCGTGAAGGACGACCGCACGATGACGTGCCGCGAGCGCGAGATCCGCACGGCCAGTGCTACGTCGGCCTCGAGCTCCGCGTGGAGCACAACGACCAGGTGTATCGCACCGAAGTCCACACGGAGCGCGTCGCGTTCTATCGGCGCGTCGAGGAATCACGCAGACTGTTGGAAGCTGAAGGATTGGCGACGATCATGAGTACCTCGTCGATGCATTCGCGTTGCCGCTTGTGCGCGCATGAATGGACAGTCGGCACGTCGCGCACGAAACCGTCCAAACGGCTTTGCGATCGCATCGCCGCCGCAGAGCGTATTCTCTTGACCTTCTAGTAACTTCAACGGCTAACGTCGTTTTAGAAGTCCTTTCCTTTCGTGCCCAGCCAGAGGAGCGCACACAAGCCAGCGACCATGCGATCAGAGAACCGGAGATTGGCTGATCGCTTTCGGGATCGATTGAGGATCAGCAGTTGGTGCGTGACGAGCACGGATTCGGCGACCACAGAACGCGCGCCGCCAGGCCCGACGAGTCGGGCGACGGTCGCAGCAGATGGAGAAACAGAACGGCCACATCGCGCATGGCGCAATCCTAACAAGACCGGAATCCAGAATTGCCGCCGAATCTAGCATTTCGCCACCCACAGGCGAAAGTCGTCGAATTTCCGAAAGGGAATTGGCTCCTCAGGCTGGATTCGAACCAGCAACCCTCCGGTTAACAGGCGGAAAAAGAAACGTTAACCGCGCTTTGCCGCCATGTGCTGGAGATTGCCGGATCGCGCGCCATCACTCGAAGAAACCGGCGATCTTCGGCCTTCGCTTTATGCCGGCGCTTGTTGCCAGTTGCCGCTCTTTGGTGCATCGAAAGGGCAAAGAAAAGGGCGACGTCCCGGACGGAGGCCTCCACAGAGATCGCCGGCGATCGATTCTTGGCGATGGGACACTCGCCGTCTTCCGTCGATCCAGTCATGGAACATTACGGGACGTAAATACCAAGTTGTGCTTCTCGAAATTCAGCGCAATGCTCAGGTGATCTTCTGCCGCCTTGTTGTCGAGAACGCTAAGCTGGTAGGACGTAATCTGTACGTTCTCCAACTCTATCCCGAGATACACCTGCTCGCTGGCATCGCCGTACGTGGCCGTGCCATGAATCTCGACCTTCTTGAACACTTTCCCCCTGACTGCCGCTTCGAGTAGTTTGGGCAGCGCTTTTTTGTCGGTAATGATGCCCAGCGAGATGTCCTCGAGGTGCATCTTGCCGCCAACGCGCTCTACTCCGGTCCCCTCGCCGCCTGCCTTGTGCCCGCTCATGTTGACGCTGGCGACGTTGCACCATGCCTTGTGATCCTTGTGCAACCCGCTCCCATCGACGCCGTCGAATTTCGCGTACCACGCCATAATGATCCTCCTCCTCCTTCAATGCCGGTTGTGTCTACATCTGACGCCAATCTTGGTCGTTCCTCCTGCCATCCTCCTCTTTTGATCCTTATCACTATTTCCAGCGGTCGGTCGCTTTGACTCAGGCGACCTCGTAACGAAAGGTCTCATCGTCGGCGACTGTGATCCTGCCTCCCGGATTGTTTCCTTCCTCCACGCGTCCGAGAATGCCGCCGGCATTTCCGGGAGGAAGGTCCTCGTCAGGATGTGATCGATGTTGCGCGCTCCGGTCTCAACCTCGGTGCAGCGCCGCGCAATCGCGTCGAGCAACTGCGGTGCGTACGCAAATGTGGCCTTGTAGTGCTCCTCGACCCGGCGCCCCACCTTCTTGAGAACGATGATGCTCGGCATGGTCTTGTCCGACAGCAGGTACACGATTGTCCCGTACTACCGTGCCTCCTCGTGCGTTCCAAAGACCCGCTATCTCCTCCGCGATCGTGATCATGCGTTCGATCACGTGAAGACCATCGGCATCCAGGAAGTCCTGACGGCGCCGGGCTCTCCCTGGCCGAACGCCTACGTCGAACGATTTATCGGATCGGTCCGACGCGAGTGCCTCGATCATGTCATCGTGTTAACGGCGGCCGGCCTTCGCCGCATGCTGAACGAGTACGTCACCTATTACTCGCGAACACGAACTTACCTCGGGCTGGACAAGGATGCACCCTTTCCACGTCCGATCGCGCCGAGCGGGCCGTGTGATCGCCATTCCACAGGTCGGCGGCGTGCACTACCGCTACGAGCGCGCGGCGTAGCCTCGCCACGCCCTTGCCACTCTTCGGCCATTGCTTGCGGCGCAGACGTCCGTTCGTTCTGGGACTCAGAGTGACAATGAGGCCGCTTCGCGATTTCAAGCGCGAGTGAGTGATGCCGGAAGCTCGCCGGCAGGATCGTAAGTGGTTTTACAGTCCCGATGGAGTTATTGGTAAGGACAACCTCGCCGATGCCTTCCCTCCCCTCGCGGGCAATCTGCTCGTGCATGCCGAGCTTCGATTTGGCATAATCCGGTCCGGCAACGCGCAATCCGGCAGTGCGGCTGAAGCCGTACATCGTCGCGCTGTGCCAGCGGGTAACAAGCGGTATTTGAGGGGGAGCGGCTGCAAACGAGCGGCGTGATGATTAAGTCCGAGACGTTGAAGCGCACCATCCAACGAGGAGCTCGCGTTCGATAACGAGAACGTGACCAGCGTCGAGTGGATCTCGAGTGCGACGCGAATGCACTCGGACGCGACGCAGCCGTCGCCAACGCGATCTTCGACGCGAGCGGAGTGCGTATCCGTCGCGTGCCGCTCCGCGACCTGCGTGCTCCCGGCGTTCCAGCGCAACCAGCGTGTCGGCTACGTCGATCTCGCACAGTGTCAGACACGCGTGTGACACCAGTTCGCGGAGGGGTGAGTGCCCGACATCTTCATCAGCTATCGCAGAGAAGACAGCTCGGGCCATGCGGGCCGGCTGTTTGACGGCATCCGGGACCGGTTCGGCGACGAGTCTGTGTTCATGGACGTCACCGACATTCGCCCCGGCGACGACTTCGTCACGGCGCTCGACGCGGCGCTCGCGCTGTGCGGCGTCGTGCTCGTCGTCATCGGCCCGCAATGGCTGATGTGCACCGACGCATCGGGCCGGCGCCGACTCGACGATCCCGGCGATCACCTGAGGATCGAGATCGCGCACGCGCTCCACGGAAAGGCGCGCGTCATCCCCGTGCTCGTCCGAGGCGCGCGAATGCCGGCGGAGCACGAGCTGCCGGACGATCTGAAGGCGCTCGTACGACGCCAGGCGCAGGAGATCAGTGACAGCCGTTGGTCGTTCGATGCCCATCAGCTCATCCGCACCGTTGAGACCGCGCTCGGCACGACCACGCGCACCGACCGTGCGCCCGCCACCGTCGCAGCCGCCTTTCCTCGCGGTGGGTGGCTTCGCATCGCCGCGCCCGTTGCAGTGCTTTTTTTCCTGATTGCGCTGACGAGCTATCTGAAATGGTTTGGCCCCGCACGGCAGGATGCCAACGTGAGCGCGCCGGAATCGACCCTGAACGATCCGATTCGCCGCAGATCCGACAGCCGCAACGCGACGGATCCGCCCGCGAGAGTTCCTCCTGGCGGTGAGGCACGCGCCGGCGATGTCGTTTTCAAGGTGCTCGGCGGCCTCGTCACCCGCGAGGTCGACGTTAACGCTGTTCGTCTCTACGTTCGAGCGACGAACGTCGGCGCCCGATACGGCATCAACATCTGGTCGGACTCGTTTCGGCTGGTCGCGGGCGATGAGACGATAGTTCCGGAGGACGCGCCGACCGAACTCCTTCCTATGCAGAGCTCGATGGACCTCTGGGTGACATTCAAGGTGCCGGCGAGCGCGGCCGCCGTGCAACTGCAGGTGGGCGACGTGGGCAAGCAGACGTCGAAGGTTCCACTCGATCTGCGATCCGCGGGAAGTGCCGTCGCGGACGAGCCCGCGCCGAGGTGGCGACCCTCGACCGAGATCCAGACGACATTGCAGAAGCGCGTTGGCCCTGTGGTTTTCGATATCGAAGGCCTGCGGTTGGAACACGTCGCCGATGGCGTGCCGCCGCTGCAGCCTGAAGAGTTGACGCTGACGATCAGGGTCCGCTTGAAGAACGTCGGCGCACAATACGGCTACCTCGTCAGCGGTGACGAATTCCGGCTCATCGTGGACGACGTCCCGCTCGCGCCAAAGAAGTCTCCCGTAGAGTTGGTGAAATACCAAGCCAGCCTCACCTCAGAGATCGTGTTCGTCATTCCCGGCACGGCCCTGAAAGTGGCGCTCCAGATGGGCAATCTGGACGCCGAGCCCATTCAGGTTCCATTGGATCTCTCCCCCGCCCGTCAGCTCGATCCCAGGGCATTGGTGAAATGTGGGAGGCGGACGTGTTCGCCTTTCTGCATCTGCGACGCTGATCATCGCGCCGTTCTAAGGCCGCGTAGTGTTCCAGTGCTCGGGCGACCCGACGATCACGCCGAGCGCTCATAGAAATTGAGCAGCCCGCCAAGCCGCCGACGGCACCGCACGGGGCCCGTCCTGTAGGTCACCGGCGTGGCGCGCGCGCGGGGAGCAGCACAACGCGGATGCCTGCGTCCCGGAGACGACGCCGAAACATCCTGGCTCCACTTCCGATCCCGATCGCGAATCAAGAGCTGCGGTAGGCGCACGAGACCAGCCTCCGCCATCGTCAGCGTCCGGACGATTTGCTGCATGAACAGCGCCTGCGGATGCGGCGTGAATCCGAGGATCTGCACGCGACGGGACGCGAGATCAATGAGGAAGACCGTGTAGTACGTGACGAGACCCTGCCAGGGCCAGACTTCTGTCGTGAGGAAATCGGCTCCAGCGATGCTGCCACAGTGCGCGTTCAAGAACGACTGCCATGAGGTCGGCCGCTGCGGTACGGGCAGAAGGCCCGCCGACTTCGTTGTCAGTCAGGCACAGCCGCCGAGTCCCGAGCTGGCGCCGCAGGAGGCGGTTTTCTCGATCAGGTAGGCGATCGCCTCCCGCTCCCGGCGTTCGAGCCACCTGGTCAGCACGCCCAGCACAATCTGCAGCGCCGCGGGGTCGATCATGGGGTCGAGCTTATATCATCGGCACGTCTCACAGCCCTCGGCCGAGTCGTGGAACACTACAGGGTCGCTTTTTGTTTCGCAGGTTGACACTCCGTTACGTAAGCTGAGATTTTTCGGGATGAGAAAGCAACTGGCGTTCCTCGTGGGTCCCTGTTAGCGTGGATTGACGGATTGGCACTGCGCAAGCCTCGCGACCGCGAACGACCCAAGGTCGTCATACACGTCACAACGTTTCAAGGTGAGCACGATGTTCAACAGCTCAACAATCAGACAAATGGTTGACGAGGTGATTCGAGAACACGACCTGCCTTATCAGGCCAGAAGATTCTTCGAACCGCCGGACAGTTCTTGGACGTGGTGTTGCGAGTTCGCCGACCCAACAGTATCGGAGCCTTATCGCACGTTCGACATTTGTGTGCGGTGGCCTTCCGGCTCCAATTACGAATCCGTCAAAGAGGATCTCACTCGTCAACTCGTTGCGCATTTCAAATCATGATGGTTCCACATGTCCGAGCAAGCTAGCGGCCCATCCATTCTTGGGGTGTCGACGGATGCACAGGCATCGTGGTGGGGATCGGCTGGTGTTGGGACCGTGCCGCACGCACTCATCGTGTCTCCCACAAACACAAAACTGTTCTGATTCGATGACAGTTCAGTCATCAACCACGGTCACAAAGTCCCGCTTTTTCTAGTCGAAAGTTCGGCATGAGGGTTGCTTTTTATTCATGCGAGCCGTCTTACACGAAATGATGAAAAACAACCGTGTCTGCCCTCCGTGTCTTCAGTCCGGCGGCGACGCCGTCGAGCGGACGCACGTGGCCCTCACTTGGTACCACTGCCGCTGCATATCTTGCAGTCGCACGTGGAGGGAACCCTTTGCGGCGCAAAGAGGATCGCCGTCAAGCGCTGCGAGAGTCGTGAAGCGATGCGCTGTATTCGCTGCGGCTCGCCGTATGTGCTGTCGACGCCTCGTCGATGGCACGACCTGCTCAGGTTTATCCTTATTGGAGAGAGTCCGTACCGCTGCCGCATCTGTGGTAAACGACAGTGGCGAATTATCTGATGACCGACGACATCCGTGCTGATCGGATTGTGAACTCGTCGCGCCAAGCTCTTGGTGATGCGTCGGCCTCATCGCGTCTTCGCCAGTGAGACGCCGGCGAGCAGTGCCACTTAACGGCACGATCATCAACTTCCCATGACGTCAGGCGTCGTCCGGCTTAACTCGGCGCTTCAACGCGACCGGATGATGTGCGCGCATGAGGCTCGCCGAGTGCATGACCGAACCCTGACGGCGTGATCGCCTTTTGGTGGCGCGGTTTGATTTAAGATCGAGTGTTCCCTAGGAAATCGCTTTGCCGCTGTGTGGTTCGGCCGGTGTCTGGACTCGCGTAGCCGCCGTGAAACTCGAACGCCGGGGGGTGTTCATGGTGCTGGCAGCATTCGTGGTCGGTCCAGTCTGACCGCCTCACAACCGCTGAAAGCGTCACCTGAGCTGAGAGACGTTGCCGTCGCGGCTCGTAACCCAGAAAGGGCTTCTCCTTGCCAAATACCGGTCAGCCGCTCCCAATCCTCTGCCCGAAGTGCCAACACCTGGGCTGTCGGCTCGTGGTCAAGAGTCTGAGCGTCATGACCTGCTCGTGTGCGGCGTGCGATCACACTTGGGCCAGTGAGATCGACGCCCTCCCTCGTGAGATCTCCAAAAAAGTGCGCGCCATACTGCCGGACCGTTGAGTGATCGCAGCTCGCGCAGCTCGGAGAGCCCGAGCCCGGCGAACTGCTTCTTCCAACGGTAAGAAGGTCTGCTCGCTGACGCCGAGTCGGCGACAGATCTCGGTGACTTTCTCGCCGCCCTCCACCTGGTGCAGCGCGTGGATGATCTCTTCGTTCGTGCGGCCTTTGCGTGGCATCGAGCGTCTCCTCTGGCCGGCGTCGCCGGCGTATCTAGGAGACCACAGATCGCTCGTTGTTCACCTTTCCGCTGTACCGGTTCGTGTCGTGGGTTTGGGTCAGGTTTGACGAACTTCCGGCCTCGCGGCAGTCGCGCGAGACGAGTACACACCGTACTCGCAACGCATCCGGCAGGGAGTTTTCACAGTTCCCGTCATCTTATTAAGCGCGCGGGGGATCTGCGGACGCACGCGATCAACTGACAACTTCGTATGCTCTATATGTCGGCGACTTCGCAAGGCTGCCCGTTTGCTTTTTTGTTAGTCTTGGATAGTTATGAATCCAAGCCCGCACTCAGGTGCATTGTGCTCGTAATCGGCCAACCCGGGCGGTTAGGGCATCTTATGACTTATGCGCGGCATTCTGGCTCTTCCTCGAAGCGAAATTCCTTCGGCCATGGTCACTGCGACTGATAGCCGCACTGTGAAGCAAACCGATTGCTCCACGCCAGGCGACTACACGGTAACTATGCGGTCAAGGCGCCGCTGCAAGGCGTTCTTAGCTGGTTGGCCTCATCAAGTCTTTCGATGGCCAACGAAAGTCATACTCCTTAGTTGCAAGGGGCGGGCGGGCATCATTATCACGAAGGCTTCACCCTCGAGCTGGGTGCATTTAAGCATCGGGGCACAAGTGGCAGATTCACTGCGAAGGAGAGGTGATGGCGGTGTTGCTGGCTTATCTGAGGGTGCCGCTCACGTGGAGCGACGTCTTCAAGCGCACCTTTAGGGAGGCGTTCTGGGAAGACAACTGCCTCGGAATGGCGGCTCAGCTCGCGTACTATTTTTTTCTTCGCGCTGTTCCCGGCGCTGCTGTTTGTGCTTGCGGTGGCGAGCTACTTCCCCGTCGACGCGCTGGTCGACGACGTGTTCCGCAACCTTGGGGGTTTCGTGCCGCCCGAGGCGTTGAGCATCATCACCGACCAGCTCACGAAGATCTCCCAGGGCGAGCAGGGCGGCCTGCTGACGATCGGCGTCCTCGCTGCACTCTGGAGCAGTTCGGCCGCCATGACGGCGATCATCGACACGTTGAACGCCGCCTATGACATCCCGGAAGGGCGACCATGGTGGAAGGTCCGCATCATCGCGATCACCCTCACCATCGGCGTGGCGATCTTCATTCTCATCGCGTTCACGCTCATCCTCGCAGGGCCGTCGATCGCCGAAATGATCGCGGCGCACACGGCGCTCGGAACCGCGTTCGTCTGGACGTGGAAGATCGTGCAGTGGCCGATTGCTTTCGCTCTGGCGAGCGTCGGCATCGCGATCATCTACTACTACGCGCCCGATGCCGAGCAGGACTGGGTGTGGCTCACGCCCGGCTCCATGTTTGCCACCGCCTTGTGGTTCGCCGCGTCACTCGGCTTCAAGTACTACGTGGCCAGTATGGGCGCATACACGGAGACTTACGGGGCCATCGGCGGAGTAATGGTACTGATGCTCTGGTTCTACATCTCCGGGCTCGTAATCCTTCTTGGTGCCGAGATGAACGCGGAGATCGAACACGCGTCGCCCTATGGCAAGGACGAAGGGGAGAAGGTGCCGGGCCAGAAACGCAAGATCGGGGCTGCCCGGATGCGCGAGTGGATGGCGAAGCGCCGTGCGCGCGGCGAAAAGCCGCCAAGCGCGACTGAAGTCAAGGACGCAGTTGGCCCGACCCCTGCCGACAAGGAACCGGGCGCACCCATGCCGAGAAAGAACGAGCAAGGCTGATCGGGCTTCCCAGCGCTATGCCAGAGCCTTTCAAAAGGCGTACGACATCCGATGAGGTTCAAACTGGCGAACGTTACGTTCTCCAGCGCGAATAAGTTCATGGCTACACGCATGGTTCCTCGGGACATCTAGCCCATTCTGACCACTAGCGCGTAGCCGAAGAAGTATCGCGCGGCCCGAGTTCAACGATGAACATCGCCGCAGTGCACCGAGGCCGCAATTTATGCGTAGACATAGCCGCCGATGGTGCTACCCAGATTCTCGATATCGAGCACGTCACGGACACGGCGCTCGAGACTCGCTGGCACACTGGGGAGCATCGCCTGGACAGCGGCCGGCGCGTTCACCGCATATCCTGGCGTGGAGCCCACCCACGGCCACATGAGGTCATTAATACGTTGCCCGTTTGGAGGCAGTTGGCCGTTGAAAGGCGACACATCCGTCTGGGCGGGATAGTGGGATTGAAATGTTGAGCCGGGCGAAGAGGCGCGGCGATTGGCCTGCCACCGCGCCCACATGCGATCGATGAAAGCGTGATGCAACCAGAATAGTGGATCGTTCGGCGAAAACACCGGGTTCATCATGTAGCCGCCCACGATGTTGTGACCTTGGTTGTGCGCCCGCGGTCCCGCTTCCAAATTCCGCCAAAACATCCAGTACGGGTTGATCCCAGAAGGCGTCTGGTTCGAGTTCTCAAGCGCTGTCATTGCAGCCTGGGTCGGAGGCCATACATTATCGGGACTACCGCGCCGCAACACTGGCGCCCCACCGACTTGCAATGCCGGATGAATCCGCCAACGAAATCCGGCTGGCCACCACTCGGGCGGGTTCGCAGGACCGGCATCGGCGAACAATCCGCCGACCGGTTGCTGGGCCGAGCTGGAGAAGAAAATGCGATGCACTCTGTTGTTCGAAAATAACGCCGACGGCTCTGGGACAAGCGGCCATGGCCAATATGGGATGGCGACTCCAGGGACTTCCGCTTGCAGCGCACGCTCAAAGCGGCGCAGATACTCGCGATGCCAGGGCAAGAACCCGATGTTCTGGTGCCCCAGGTTTTCAAATCTTGTCGAACCTGGCGTTCGGACACCCATGACGCAGCCATGTATCGCGACGAACTGATCGTAAACACTGAACGTCTGACCTTGCACCAACCGACTCTTAAGTAGGACGCACGCGCGGAGGAAGTTCGTAAACTCCTCGATAGGCATCGTTTGGCCATTCTTTCGAGTTGTGTCTACCGCCATAAGTTGGCTCCGTCGTCAGCCGGTGGTTTCATTCCTCGCAAAGGACGGGTATGGGCTGACAGTCGCTCGGTCACTTACACAGAAGTCATCCGCAGATTCGATTTCTTGCTAATGTTCGTGGTCGTGACTGTCCTGACCGTGATGATCGTGCTCGGGTTCGTTGCCGGGATACTCCGAAGGATTGAAGATCGTGGCGTCATGTTCCAAATGCCCAGTCGCCGGTTCCGGTGTGATAACGGCTTGATAGGCGACCCGTGGTTCGCCGAAGGCGCTATCGATCGCCTGCTTGAGCGAGGTGCCGCGCTTCTTCGTTCTGAGGACGACGGTTGCGAGATACATCGACATCGGACCTGTGCCGAACTCAATGCAGGTGCCAATACGAGACGTGTGAACGACGACCGGAATATCCGTCTTCCCATTGAGACCGCACAGAGACGTACACCTGAGCGACGCTGCAAGCACCTTCCACGCCTGGAACGTGGCGCCATCGGCGGCATCAAGAGATGTCAGAAGACGGCACGAGCCATAGAGCATCGCTGGGCCGTTGACAAGCAATCGAATGTCTTCGCTATCGACGCGGGCGTTCAGCAAACGCGAAGTGCCCTTACCGAGAACATATTCAACAGCCTTCGGGTTGCGTTTCGCCACTACAACACCCCGGTCCGATTTGTGCTTCCTTGGCATTAAGCCTCCCCACCAACGAGTATAAAGGACGACCGCTGCGAATACGCCGTCCGGGTTTACTTGATCGGTGCCGGATCACGCGTCACTGGGAACACGCGCGGCTTCACCCCGCGTTCGCTAGCCGCAGGTCCGTCAGGCGTCGGCGGTGCTGCCGATGGAGGCGGCATCCTCCCATGTGCATGGGTTGAAGGTGGCCGGTCCGGCGACTGCGCGAGACACAGTGTCACTTAACTGCAGCGAGTAGTCGGCGGCGGTTAGCGTGATCCCAAGGAGCGGCGTCTGACACGTGCCGTTCGGATCGAAACGCCCGAAAGGCGTTGAACCGGGAAGATTACGAAACCAACTGGGCCGCTGTGGCAGACAAACGCCACTCGTGGGTGGCAGAATGTTCGCGAGGCTCGGCGCTTGCGCCGTAATGTGGCAACTCATACACGCCGATGCGCGATTGTCCACCGGCCCGTTCAACCGTCCGTCCACTCCCAAGCCGCGCCTGTGCGTATTCTTCGCCCATGCGGCCGGCCCCGACGGCGGACAGGATCTCGTACGGACCTAAGCGCGTGCCAGCGGTGAGGTCCAAATTCGCTGCGACTATATAGGCGAGACGGCCCTGCCGACCCGGACTACTCGTCATCAACGACGTTGTGTAGAGGGGGGCAAAATTCGCACTCGTAAACATTCAATGATGTGCCTTACTGTGGATCAGGTTCACGCCGCCCAAGGTGTGGACTGCCAATGCCAAAGTGCTGCTATGCGTATGCGCTGGCAGTGACCACACGCTGCTGCCATCCCCACCGCTTTAGGGGTGGCAGCGGCGGCAACACAACAGCATGTCAACCGACAAGAGACCTTAATGTCCAGAGAGCCAAAACGACCACCGCGATCACCACGGCGATTTGCACCATGTGCAGCACGAGCTTGAACACCATCGCGAGTAGCGGCACGGCGATCTATCCCACGAACCCGCCGATCGCACACAGGGCAACGGCACCTGAGGGTTCCGGCGAAAGCGATCCGGGAGCATCGTGTGACGGGTCCAAGCAGTTCACCGGATCCGATCAACGTAATGGTATGGACACGATCCGCGCCTGCTCGACCACGGCCGCATCGTGTAACGCGGCCACGAAATCGAGGCGACAGTCCGACTCAGCGTGCTCCCACTGACACCCAGCAGCTCGCTCACCCGCTGTTGGGACACTTCGAGACGGATGGTGAGCACGCCCTGATTGAGCGCACCCGCGGCCGCGCGATTGTCGTTGATTGAGATGCGTTCCGGCGTCGATCCGAAACCGCCTTCGACGAGCCGTTGGCCTCTCGTCTCTGCGCACTCGGCGCCTGCCGAGGTGGGACTCGCACTGCGGTCACAATTTGGATCGGAATGGCGTGTAGACTCATTCCTGCGTCGTGGGAAGCCTGTGCTCGTGTCGCAACATGAGCGGAAGAAGTAGGTGAACATGCGGGCCGCCGTCCTGATCGTCGTTGCTGCGCTTCTCGTCATAGCCGCCATGGCCGGGGCGGGGGCCATCTATGTGGTCAGCACGGGACTGAAAGCGCAGCCGGACCCCAGTGCGATGGAGACTCGCATGGCACGCACCATCCGCGGGTTCGCCATTCCGCGTGAGGCGAAGGCGCGGTCCAATCCGATCGGCGCATCCGCGGAGGAGCTCAAACCCGGATTGGAGCACTTTGCCCGCTATTGTGCGATGTGTCACGGCAACGACGGCAGTGGCCAGGGCGCAGCGATCGGTCGGGGGTTGTTCCCGAAGCCTCCAGACATGCGCAACGAGGAGACCCAGCGGATGACCGACGGTGAGATCTTCTACATCATCGAAAACGGCATTCGCTTCACCGGTATGCCGGCGTTTGGCACCGGCAAGCCAGACCCGGCCGGCGAGAAACAGGTATGGCAGCTCGTGCGCTTTGTCCGACACGTACCCCAGATCACGCCTGACGAGATCGCCTGGATGAAGTCGCTGAATCCGTTCTGACTGGCCGTGCCGAATGACGCGGTCAGCGCTAAAGGCTTCGACGCTGCGTCAGGCGCCCCGCTCTTGGTAAAGCGCCAGCTGTTTTCGGAGGAACAGATTCTCGGCTGCCAGCTGCGACCGCGATCAAAGTCCGAGCGACACGAACCTGACCTATCGCGCATTCGAACAAGAACTGGGTTGTTTTTGTTCGATCGAACCGCACGCGGCATCCCAGACTGGGTATGTGGTTGGGAATTCAGTGACAGAACAAGACGCGAGGCACGCTGCCCGCGGACCGCGTCTCACAAATGGAGTCTCTGGGCGTGGTGTGGGACTCCGTACTGTCCCATCACGGCGTCGAGCCGATTAAGCTCGACCGACGCGCATCATGCAGCTCGCTCGTAGTAATTCAGGAGACCACCGAGTCGCGTACGCCGCCGGATGGGACCCTCCCGTCGATTGGGCAGCGTCACGTCGATCAACGCATTGGCCAGGCCTTGATGATTGCGTTCGCGATGATAATGCGCGATGTGCTCGGACACGGTGTGCCGAAAGTGCCGTTCGCCAAGTGGAATGACGGATCGAGACACTCCTGTCTGATGGACCGACGAAGCGCTCAGCGTCGCATTCGCATTCGGCGTCCGCGACGGCGTCTGCACCACACGGATGCCAGCCTCACTCAGCAGCTGTCGGACCGCCGCGCTCCACTTCGCGTCCCGATCGCAAATCAATACGCGATGCGCGCACAGCAGCCCGTCATCCGCCGTCGTCACCGTGCGACCGACCTGCCGCATAAACATCTCGTCGGGATAAGGCGTCGATCCGAGAATGTGCACGCGTCGTGAAGCACGGTCGATAGCGAATACGGTGTAAAACGCGTTGTGTTCCACATCTCAGCCGACTCCCTGATCACGCCGCACGCTCGTAGTAATTCAGCAATCCTCCCAGGCGCGAGCGCCGACGCACGCGGCCGGCCACGTCGGTCGCGGGCGTCCCCGCAATCAGCCGATTATCGAGTCCTTGGTGATTCCGTTCGCGATGATAATGCTCGACAAACTCCGCGATTCGCGCGCCGGAAGTGGCGCTCCCCCAGCGGAATGATTCGACCGAGACACTCTTCCTTGATCGACCGAACGAGTCGAGTAGCGGAGGGGAATCTCACCCCTCCGCCCTCACAGAACCGGACGTGAGACTCTCGCCTCATCCGGCTCCTACAATCCAGCCTCCGGCTTCACGCCGAGCTGCCACAGGACAAAGAGCGTGGAGTCCCGTCGCGCGATGCGGCCCAGCCAGTGCATGGACGCACGCTCCCGACGTCGAAACCGTTTGTATTTCCGTCGCACCCACGCAGCGAGGGCCCCATTGAGATGGCGAAGGACTTGAACACACTTCGACCGATAGAAGCGGCCGTAGTAGTTCATCCAGCCACGTACCACTGGGTTGACGAGTTGCGCGAGGTCCTCCAGGCGCTGGTTGTTCCTGGTGGAGGCCATCCGCCACTCGCGAATGGTGGTGCGAATCGCCGTGGCGGCCTTCGCACTGATGGCCGGAAGGAAGCCAACGAAGCATTCCTTCCTGCGATTCTTGGCCCGACGAGGTTGGAAGGTGTACCCGAGGAAGTCGAACGCCACGTTCGCTATTCCCCGGGCCGGCCGTCTCTCTTGCAGTAGACAATCCGAGTCTTCATGGGATGAAGCTCCAGACCGCACTGCTCAAAGCGTCCACGGATAGCCTCCAGCACCGCCCGCGCTTCCTGCTCCGTCCGACAATGGACGATGGCATCGTCCGCGTACCGCTCGAATCGGACGCCCGGGAAGTGCCGCTGCATCCAGATATCGAACGCGTAGTGCAGAAAGAGATTGGCGAGCAGCGGACTGACCACGCCCCCTTGCGGCGTGCCGCGCGTCCGTTGTTCCAGGGTGCCATCCGGCCGTTGCACCGGCGCCCGTAACCAGCGCGCGATGTACAACCGGACCCACGGAATGTCGGTGTGGTGGGCCACGGCGCGCTCCACCAGTTCATGATCCAGACTGTCGAAAAAGCTCTTGATGTCCAAATCAATGACCCAGGCGGTCGCCCAGCATCGCTTCCTCGCCATCCCCACCGCGTCGAGTGCCGACTTGCCGGGTCGATAGCCATAGGAGTCCGGATGGAACACGGGTTCCACCATCGGCTCCAGGACCATTTTCGCGACCGTCTGACACACTCGGTCCGCCACCGTGGGAATGCCCAAGGGGCGCGTGCCGCCGTTATCCTTCTCAATCTCGACGAGGCGCACGGGCGGCGGAAAATACGAGCCCGACGACATGCGATTCCAGACCTTATAGAGGTTGCCCTTCAGGTCTTGCTCGAATGCCGCCAGCGACTCGCCATCCACGCCCGCAGCCCCCCGATTCGCTTTCACCCGCTGATACGCGTCCCACACGAGTTGCTTCGGAATGTTGTAAGGCTTCGCCTCAGGCATGGGCTCCTCCCATTGCTGGTTGACCTACACCCGCGGCCAGATTGTCGGGCTCCTTCGCTCCGCCCGCATTACCAGGCTTCTCTGCTACAACGAGCCCATCCGCCCCTTCGCCTCGCATCGGTACTCGATTCCTCATGGGTCCACCACTTGGAGGTCTCCCTTCGCATCGAGGCGACAGGTTCCCACGTTCCGCACAAGAGCCTGTCCTGGGCTCACGCCGTCTTCATGCCGGTCACCACTCGGGCAGTCAGCAGGCACCGTCCGAGCTTCGTCCCAGGCCAACGATGGAGCCTGGTTTCGGTGACGTCCATACGCTTTCGACACGTCATCAACGGTTCACTCGCGTTCGTCTTCCCAGCACACACCTGACGGGTACGTCCCGCCTTTTCCGTCACGCTCACGACCCCGGCCATTGGACCGGCGCCGCTTCCGGTGGTTTGGACCCTGACCCTGCAGTCCGAGTCCGAGGGGCCGACCCTCATCTCTTGTGCAGCAAAGCTGCAGTGAGGTAACTGCGGTTACATCGCGGTCTCCTCTCTGCGCCTTCGTGGCGCACATCGCTCGGCGTGCGCATTCGCGTTCGGGGCGCGCTCCGGTGTCAGGACTACGCGGATGCCGACGTCGCCCAACCGTTGTCGCACCGCGCCGCTCCATTTTCGATCCCGATCGCAGATCATCACACGATGTCCGATCAGCACGCCGTCCTCTGCCGACGTCGCGAGACGCACGATCTGGCCCATGAACACGTCACCGGGATAGGGCGTGGAGCCGAGGATGTGGACGCGGCGCGAGGCGAGATCAATGACGAACACCGTGTAGTAGGTCACCAACCCACGCCAACTCCACACCTCTGTCGTGAAAAAGTCCGCCCCGGCGATCACGCCCCAATGCGCCTTGAGAAACGTCTGCCACGAGGTCGGCCGTTGCGGTACGGGCGGAAGGCCAGCCGCCTTCAGGATCCGGCGAATGGTCGAGCGGCCCACGCAATGGCCGACATTCTTGAGCGCGCCTTGGATCCGCGTGTAGCCCCACGTCGGATTCTCCGTCGCCATCCGCACCACGAGGCGACGGATCTCTAACAGGACACCATGCCGTCCGGATCTCCTGGCGTACGTCCACTTCCGCGCGATCAACTGCCGATGCCACCGCAGCAAGGTGTCCGGCGTCGCGATCGTGGCGATCTCCCGCAGGGCCGCACGGCCGACTCGGTACGCACGCGCCGCCAGCCGACGGCGATCGTCGTCCGTGAGACGCAGCCGACGTCCACCAAGCTGACGCCGCAGGAGCCGGTTCTCTTCGATCAGAAACGCGATGGCCTCCCGCTCCCGGCGGTCCAGCCAGCCGGTCAGCACACCCAGCACGATCTGCAACGCCGCGAAGTTGATCACGAACTGGGGCTTATATCATGGCTCGCATAAAGGATGTCGACCGAGTTGTGGAACACTTTTATGAAGCGGCCCGTCAAGTTACCCCGTTGGTGGTAGCAGATTCGGTGATCGCAGACAGACCTCCAGTGAGCGTGCACAGCCCCCTGTCGCAACCAGATGCAGAAGAAGGACGGCGAGATGGCGCACACGCAATCCTAGCAAAATCGCGGCACGCGCTAGAAATGCCCGCGAATTGTGAATTCGCCATGCACAGCGTTCAGATCCCGAGGCGGGATGTGCGAAGTGGCAGGCAGCCGGAGTTCTGGTAGGCACAAGTTAATGATGTCGCCCTTTTCGCTCGCAAAGCGCTGAAGCCTTAAGTTGTTGTGTGAAAATTTGGCTCACGAGACTCGCTGCACCTCGAGATCCTCGCACTCCGCCTGGTGCCTGCTGAAAATTCCGTTCCTCTGAGACCGGGTCTTGCTCCTTACCAGATAGTAAGGTAAGATACTTTCGTAAGGACCAAGGTTATGCCAACAGCCACGTTGACTACAAAAGGCCAAATCACCATTCCCAAGCAAGTGCGCGAACATCTCGGTATTGACACTGGTGATCGCCTGAGCTTTGTTGTTCAGGGGGATGGCACGGTTATGGTCAAACCGCTTACACGGCATGTTCGAGAGCTTGGCGGACTTCTCCGTCGTGGAGGGCAACATCCCGTGTCGATCAGCCAGATGGATGCGGGCATCGCTAGGCGCATGCATGCGAAGTTCGGACGACGGCGATGATCGGCCTCGACACCAACGTCCTGGTGCGGTATCTGACGCAAGACGATCCAGCACAATTTGCGAAGGCGGCCGCTTTCATCGACGCTGCGAGCGAACGAGAGGAACAGTTTCTTGTCAACACGCCGGTGCTCTGTGAACTTGTGTGGGTGCTCGCGGCGGTGTACGACTATTCGCGAGAGGAGATTGCCCAAGCGCTCGAGCAGATCTTCACCACAGCGCAGTTCGAGATCGAACGACTCGACGAGGCTCGGCAAGCGCTGGGTGATTTTCGCTCCTCAAAAGCTGACTTTAGTGACGCGCTGATAGGCCGCATCAATCGTTCGTTGGGCGCCAAGCATACGGTGACGTTCGATCGCGATTTGAAGGCCGTCGAGACATTTCGGCTGCTCTAGCAGCGCGAACCTCGTTCCGCAATAACTGATTACATCCGGCGTCACTTGGGGCCACAGACTGTGGGTCGGATGGACTGAACAATCTCTGAACAATTCTTTGCCAAACACCTGTACATGGCGAATTCCAAATTCGCGAGCATTCTTTGCCGATATCGCGACCTTGGTAGGATCCACTGGTGCGCGATCTGTCCGTCCTGTTGCTGCATGTACTGGCGACCCTTGCCCGACTCGCCGGTCCCGGCGGCGCCCGCTCTGTGGTCGCCGAGTCCGTGCTCGTCAAGCACCAGCTACTGATCCCGTTGTGTTCCACATCTCAGCCGACTCCCTGATCACGCCGCACGCTCGTAGTAATTCAGCAATCCTCCCAGGCGCGAGCGCCGACGCACGCGGCCGGCCACGTCGGTCGCGGGCGTCCCCGCAATCAGCCGATTATCGAGTCCTTGGTGATTCCGTTCGCGATGATAATGCTCGACAAACTCCGCGATTCGCGCGCCGGAAGTGGCGCTCCCCCAGCGGAATGATTCGACCGAGACACTCTTCCTTGATCGACCGAACGAATCGCTCGGCGTGCGCATTCGCGTTCGGGGCCCGCTCCGGTGTCAGGACTACGCGGATGCCGACGTCGCCCAACCGGTGTCGCACCGCGCCGCCCCATTTTCGATCCCGATCGCAGATCATCACACGATGTCCGATCAGCACGCCGTCCTCTGCCGACGTCGCGAGACGCACGATCTGGCCCATGAACACGTCACCGGGATAGGGCGTGGAGCCGAGGATGTGGACCGGCGCGAGGCGAGACCAATGACGAACACCGTGTAGTAGGTCACCAACCCACGCCAACTCCACACCTCTGTCGTGAAAAAGTCCGCCCCGGCGATCACGCCCCAATGCGCCTTGAGAACCGTCTGCCACGAGGTCGGCCGTTGCGGTACGGGCGGAAGGCCAGCCGCCTTCAGGATCCGGCGAATGGTCGAGCGGCCCACGCAATGGCCGACATTCTTGAGCGCGCCTTGGATCCGCGTGTAGCCCCACGTCGGATTCTCCATCGCCTCGCGCCCCATCTCTCTCCGTGTCATCTCCCACCACGGGGCCCTCAGTCGCACTATGCTTAATGCTTGCGGTCTCCAGAGCCGAGCGGCTATCACCGGTTTCCGTTCGGGTATGCTGCGGCGCCGCCGCCGTTCGGCAGCCGCTGGGCGACGGCGGAGACCGCCGACGGGCCGAAAATTTTCGATAGCCGCACCTGCCCGCCTCGGGCGAGGATCCGTTAATGGAGTACTCACGTTGACATCCGTGGCGACCAGCGCTCGTGCGGAGCTCGTATCCGCAGGACGACAGGCAACGAGTCATTGCGTTCCGTCCTCGTTTACCACTGCCGACACACCCGCCGTCTCGCGCACCACGTTGCTGCAGAACGGCTTCGGCCTGGTGGAAAGCCTGCGCGTGGTGGGTCCTCGCACAAAGCCGACGGCAGAAGACTACTCACCAGACTTCCAGGTGTGCCTGCCGTACCACGGGGCGTTCGTGTGGCATGTCGGCGGCGATGACGTCGTGGCCGATCCCAACCGCGTCTTGTTCGTCGCAGGCGGTGAAGGGTTTCGTCTCAGTCAACCGGTGCATGGGGGGTACGCAGAGCTCATTGTCACCATGCACCTGCCGCTGCTGGGAGAGATTCTGGGTGTCGCTGAGCAGCACCTGACGACGCATCCGCTGTTTCGTGAACGGAGCCGCTCCGCGGACCTGCGGTTGCAGCGGCTGGGTGCCGAGTGCTTTCACCGCAGTGCCCGGGAGGGTTGGGAGGGCCTCGCGGGCGAGGAGTGGCTCGTCGCATTCCTGCGCTCGTCGCTCGCGGCTCCCCCGGTGGACGCCACGATCAAATCGGCCACGACTCGACTCCTTGGGCGCGCGAAGGAGTATCTGGCGGCGCATGTCTCCGCGCCGATCCGGTTGAGCCATGTCGCGCGAGCCGTCGGGACCTCGCCCGCGTACTTGACCACGATTTTCAGCCGCGTCGAGGGCGCGCCCCTGCATCGCTATCTCATGCAGCTCCGCCTCGCGAGAGCCCTCATCGAGGTCCCGCATGCAGACGACCTCACGGCGCTCGCGCTCGACCTCGGATTCTCTAGTCATAGCCACTTCACTGCCGCGTTCCGGCGGGCGTTCGGCTGCACGCCGTCACGCTTTCGTGAATCCATGCGGAGTGATGCGCGGGATGTGAACGCTGTCCACGTCGCCATTCACCGGCGCTAGCCGTCGAGAGCCCGCACGATGGCGTCCACGTGACGCCAGAACGCCTGCTCGATCCCGGATGACACAGGCAACACCAGTCGCTGCGTGATCAGTATGGCCGTGACGCCGGTCGCGGCGTTCGATGCCCACGACGTGCCGTAGCCGCCGTTCCAGCCGAAGCCTCGCCCGGGAATCGCCGCGAGGCCGAATCCCCAGCCGCGCCCGCCATCAAGGAACACACCGGCCGCTGATATCTGTGTCGTGGAGAGATGGTTCATCGTCATGCGATCGACCGCGTCGCGGGACAGGATCTGCGTCCGATCGTGTCGGCCGCCGCTGCGCAACATCTCCGCGAACGCCCAGTAGTCGCGCGCGGTCGAGACGAGGCCGCCGCTCGCGTCCGGAAAGATCGGCGGGCGTCGCCACTGGCTGTCGTCGATGCCATCGTGGACCACCAGGCGTCCGGGCGTGGTGCTGTCTGGGGCGTAGCACTCCGAGAGCCGCGCGAGGCTGTCATCAGCGACGACGAATCCCGTGTCCTTCATCCCAAGGGGATCGAATAGACGATCGCGCAAGAGCGTCTCCAGCGAGACACCCGCCGCGCGGGCCAGCAGCACGCCGAGCACATGACCGGGCGTGTCGTATTGCCACGCGTCGCCGGGATGATGCATCCACGGCAGGCTCCCCAGTCGGCGCATCCACTCGTCCGGCGGATGCGGCGTCGCCGGCTTCGGCGGACCGGGCGAGCGCAGTTCGAGCACACGCATGGCGCGCTGAATCGGCGTCGAGTCCGGCTTCCGAAGCAGTGCGCCGCAGCCCATGCGATAGGTCAGCACGTCACGTACGGTGATCGGTCGACGAGCGGGCGCCGTGTCGTCGAGCGGGCTCTCGACGCGTCTCAGGACATGCCGGTGGCCGAGCTCCGGCAACCAGTGCTCGACTCTGTCATCGAGGTGGAGCACGCCGTCATCCACGAGGATCATGGCGGCCGCAGCGGCGATCGGCGTGGTCAGGGAGGAGAGGCGAACGATGGTGTCAGGACCGATCGGTTCGCCGTCCTTTGCGGCGACGCCGACGGCGTACTCCAGTGGCTCGCCGTAGCGGCCGACTACGGTGACCGCACCAGGCACGTAGCCCGAGGCAACCAAGGAGGTCACAGCCTCATGAAGGTCCGCGAGCAGCGTACTCGGCAAGCCTCGTGTGCGCATAGCGGTCGCTTGTCGCGGCGACGTGCGCCGCATCGGGGGCATGGTGCCGGCCGCGACAGCGGGAGTGTTCGCCGCGAGAGGTCCATCGCACTATCAAAACCTTTCGTTCGCGCTGAACCGTCATCAGAGGCTTTCAGTCAGCCGAATGAGACCCACTCGCCTGACGTCGAAAGGATGCGATAGCGGCCCGTCGCGTGCGCGCGTCAAGCTGCGTGCATGGCGATGAAGGGGGGAACGGATGCGCGAGATCATCGCAGCGTTTCAAGTCTCTGTTGATGGGTTCATCGAAGGGCCAGGCGGCGCGATCGACTGGATCGAGGCGTGGGAGGACCCGTTCGAAGTGATGCCCGCTGTCGACACGCTGGTGTTGGGCGGGCGGATGTATCCGGGCTATGAGGAATACTGGAGCGCGGTACAGGGCGATCCGAATGGCATCCTGCCGTTCACGGGCAGAACGCCCACGCCTGCAGAAGTCGCCTACGCCGACTTCGCGGCGCGAACACCACACGTGGTGCTGTCTTCGACGCTCACGCAGGCGCGCTGGCCGCACACTCGCATCGTCTCGAGCCTCGACGCTATCAGACAGTTGAAAGAGCAGCCCGGCCGCTCGATTCATGCGGTGGGGGGCGCGTCATTCGTCTCGAGCCTGATCGACCACGCGCTCGTCGACGAGCTCCGACTGGTCGTCATCCCCATCGCGCTGGGACAGGGCAAGGCACTCTTCCAGGCTCTCCATCAACGGCAACGATTGCATCAGCTCGAGGTGAAGCGACTGGCTGGAGATGTCGTCAGACTGGTGTACCGATTGCGGAGATGACCGCGTCACTCTCGAGTCTTTCCATTGACGTCTCCCGGCGCCGTGAGTACTCCGGGAGAGACGCCGTGCAGCTCGGTGAGAGCCGTCGTCCCGCGAACGAAGGGCGGGGCTCTGAATGATGTTGGTGAAGAACGATCAGGTGCCGTCCTTCTTCTTGAGACCGACGGTGAGCCGCAGCGTGAAGGCCGCCGGCGGCCCGTTGTCGGGCCCCGCGCACTTAGGAACGCGGTGGCGAACGCAACCCGGTCTCCGGGTCGAACGTCTAGGGCCTCCAACTCGAAGCAACCGGTGCCGCCCTATCATCGCCATCACCAGCATCTTGGCCAGCCCATTCCCCGCGTGAATGGCATACAGCCGCCATGGCACTCCCTTGTGCAGCACAGACTCCCGCGAGCGCGGTGTAGATGGCCACCCACGTCCACCCGCGGACCCATACTCGACACACCTCACCTGTGACGACATCCGGGGGTTCAGCTGCTTCTCCGCACGGACGACGAGATCAATGCGCGCAGCCAAAAGGCATGTGCAATTTATCTCCCGAGGCAGTGGGCGCTCGTTGAGCGCTCGCATGATGCCGCGTTGCCGCTGTCACATCATTTTGGTGAAGACGTTGTTCATCCAGGGTTTGAATTGCCCGGCGGCATCGCGCAGCCACCACCGGACCAGGACGCTGCCATCGGCGTTCTTCTTGATCTTGCCAGTCGCATCCAAGTCGTACTGGAAACGGGCGGGCCCGGTGAACGTCAGTGTGCGGTTCGCGACCTCACCGTCGTAGCGGTTGCCGTCCTCTGTGAAGGATCCGTTGTTGCTGAAGAAAATGGTTCGAAACTTCCTGGCGTCGGTGTCATAGAACCAATAGTTGATGCCCTTTTGGACGGGCTCGTCACCGAATACGGTCTCGTAGGTGTGTACCATGAAATAGTCGCCGTCGAGCCAGTAGAACTCTTCGATGCTAGCGAGGGGCACACCCGGCCCTAGGACACTGTCCTCGGTATGCGCCCGTGTTTGCCACTTTCCCACCAGTGGAGTCAGGCAGTTGAGCTCAGGCGCCGGCGGCGGCGCTGACGGTTGTCTGGCCATTTCGTCTGCCACAGTAAGACCTCCTCGATGAAGTTTGCCTCGCGCTCTCGATTATCAGGCGGCGTTCACTTCGTCTTCGGGATTGGACCGTGACGAACGCGGTGATCGTCTGGACCATCGAATCGGTGCGCGTCCATACCGCGAATGGTCGGTGTCTGGCAAGACAGCGAGTTGGGCGTGTGGATCAATCGGAACATCTGCACTGCGTGCTGCGGGAGATAGATGTCGCAGCCCCCAACGATCACCAGCATGTGTGCCTTGATGGATTTCATGTCTTCGGGGCGCCATCCCTGAAATTCACGACCGCCCTCTTGAACTTGGCGACCACACTGGGCCACTGGCTCGGATCGGGGGCGACTTTGTCATAGGGCTCCATGAGCTCCTCGGCGCAAAATCGGCCCGCAGGTACTTGCAGCTCTCGGCCGGATCTGTCGCATCCGGCCACGAGCATCGCCACGAGGAGTATCGCGGCTGCGGCGCGGCGCAGCGTTGTCCGGTTGTTATTGATAAACACCTCATCCCTCCCTATGAGCGACAAGCTGCCACTTCAATCGCCGCCACGCGATCCAACCTCTCGCGGCGCTCCGTCACTCTGGCGGTTGTTCCAGAGACCGCCGCCCTGCGGAAGGTCTCTCAACTAAACACAGACGGATCTCACTTTCTAATCGTGAAGAAAGGATCTTCGTTGCGCTGTCACAATTTTTTGATTTCATTCCAACAGTAACGGCGCGAGTCGTGGGCAGGTTCAGAGAAAGTGCGGGATGATCATGTTCGTTAGCTGACGGTAGACGAAGCGCTGATTAAGTACCGACTGGGCAGTTTCTCCATGCACTCCATCGCGCCAGCTGTCGTTTTCGAAAGATCATGATATCGACCATGCGATCGGAGCATTCATGATCGTTCGGATTGTCAAGAGACACCACACCGTAATAGCCATGCCTAAGACACCTCGATTACAGAAAACGTCAGCGACGACGACGCGGTCCGCTCGGAAGCCCGCAGGTTCGGCCGAGGCGAGTCACGTCCCGACGCGCGGCCTCTACGGTTGGATCACGCACACAGAACTCATAAGCTCCGACCCGTCAGCCACAAAGGCTTGGTGCGCCAAGGTTCTAGGTTGGACGTTTAAGCCGAGTGTCCCCATCCCGGATGGCGAGTATCACCTCTTCGCGTACTCGGAGAGTGGCGGCGGCGGGATTCGGCCGACCAATCCGTCCGAACAGCCCAGTAGCATACCGTTCTTGCATGTGGCGGATACGCGGCTCGCGTTTGACAAAGCACTGCGCGAAGGGGCCGATGAGGTGTCCCCGCCCGCAAGGGTGATGGAGGGCGTCACCATCGCTATCGTACGTGCACCCGGAGGCGTTCCGATCGGATTCTCCGGACCGTAGTGAACGTCGCCAACATGCAGAGACTCCTCAAAATCTGCGGGCTGGCGAATGCGGTCTCTCGCCGGCACGCCCTGCGCCAACTCGCGACGCCCGTTCCGAATCGTCTGCCGCGCCAGCCCGGTCGCCGACGAGACAATCGCGTCGCCCCCGTGCCCTCGTAAGCCGTCGTCGTACGGTTCTTAGGTCGCACGCACCGTCGGAAACGTTTCACCGGCCAGCGCGGCGTAGCCCCTGCAGGATGCTGTTCCAACCACCGTCCCTAGAGGGTGGGCGGTCTACCGGTGAAGATGCCGTTCTTCCCACATGGCGGCACCAGTGATGTACTGGCCGTGGAAGCCGAATGGGATGTGGTGTGGCACGACGGCCCGCCCAAGTTCCTCAAATGTCTCGGCATCCAGAGCGAGCAGGAACGACGTTCCACTCTTCCCATCAAAGACGACTGCGAGGATCACACCTTCGTCTTCGCGCGACGCCCCAGGGGCCGCGACGAACACAGGCTCGCCGGGATATGAATCCTCTTCGAACCACGTCCGCGATCCGCCGTTGTGAACATCGACCTTGACCAGTTCGTCGATAAAGTTGTGTCGCCGCCGCGTTCCCGCACCATAGATGTATTGATACTCGCGGGCACTGTTGCGCCCGTAATTGATGCGAGGCAACTCGAGGTTCTGCGACGACAGGACTTCATAACCGCAATCGCGTTGCTGTCGAGCGAGATGGTAGCGCCGCACTCCGGGCATCGGTATGTCGACTGCGCTTCGGATGTTCTTCAGATAGAACGATTCGATGATGCCCGGATCAGGATATGCGCTGATGTCGAGCACAATGTCGTCTCCCCGCTCGAATGCGTTGACATGATGAAACGCGAAAAACGCCTCCGCTTGATGTGTTCTAACGACTCGGCCGTCGTCCTTGCTCACGACCCAGAACCGTGTTCCACGTTCGGGCTCCCATCGGAAGTTCTCGATGAACGGCCTGCCGGCGAGAAGCAGCCGGAGCGGATTCACCACCAGTGGGAACTCCGCCAGAACAACGTAGCGCTCGGTCACGGCGAACGTATGCATGTAGGCCGGACGATCGACGGAGAGTGAGCTGATGAGTCGCGTCGCCCCGGCATCGTCGCCCGCGACGATGTCGTAACGGCTCTGTCGGCCCATCCTTGTCCAGTAGTTCAGGGAGAGCCGGCGACTGAAATCGAGATGGGGGTGCGCCGTCGTGAGTTGTCCGGCGGATTCGGCGCCGGAATCGAGAACGCCGGTTGAGCGAAGGGTATCTGAATCGAACGTGATGGGGAGCGACGTTTCTGCGAGCGCCACACAGCGGTCGGCCAGAACGCTGATGTTCACATTGGCGTTATCGACGGCGGCCGGGGAGAACATGGCCATGACTCTCCCGAAAATCGTTCGACACGGGTCTGTCGCGAATGCGCGCCGCGTGATCCGCCCGTGTTCCACCGCCTCGAGAAAGTCGCCCGTTTCGAGAAACCGATTCGCATAACTGACGCGGCCATGCCGAAACGAGAACTTGTGCAGCATGGCGAGTCCATCGAACCAGTGCTTGTAGCTCTCGTTTCCCACTTCAAACTGCCCCGGCCCGTTCCGGATCAGCGTCCCTGTCAGCCATGCGGGGAACTGCCCCGTCACCGGCAAATCCTCGAGACGGACTTCCAGCCCGAGCGACGAAAAGCCCTGCGCGTACGATGGTCGCTCACCGGTCCCTTCCGAGGTTCCAACCCCGCGCCTTACAAATGTGCCGCGTACGCCTGATGAAGCCATTTGCTGGACCTCGGAATCCACTCCGATTGGTATTCGGCTCGCCCATGCGCAGCAGTCGGCATCCTCATCGGACTAGCGCTGACCCAAGAACTGAAGGATGGTCAGCGGCTCCTGATCCCCCGCAAACCACGCGGCACTCAGAAGTAGGACGAGGAAAGCGCCCGCCGCCCAGAAGAGCCACGCCTTGGTGCGTGGGCTTGGCCGACCGACCGTTTTCACTGGCATTCCCGTTGCGGGCGTTGTGATCATCCATGGAACAGCTTGAGCTACAGGAGGCTTTCATTAAAGATCGGAGGATTCACTGTTCGCTTTCACATTCTTTCGTTTTCCGCTGTGTCGCGTTGGTGCACTTCCATCCGAAACGGTCTCGGCGGTATCGGGCGAGCAACACGCTCACGAGGCGAGGGACGGCCGTGATTCCGTTGATGAAGGGAGATGCCTCGTCCACCACTCACGAGCGCGTGCATCCGTCCATGCCTGCCGGAGCACGACGGTCTCGAGTCGCTCGAGGAGTTCGCGGGGCGATTTCGGTCGACGTTCGCGATCCTTGGCGAGGCAGGAAAGCACCAGTGCGTCCAGATCTGGGGGAATCGGCAGTTCCGTTCTCGCCGACGGGGGCTCTGGGGGCGCCTGCGCATGAGCGAGCAACAGCTTCATTGGCGTATCGGCCTTGAATACCAGCTCACCCGTCAGCAGCCAGTAGAGGACACAGCCTGCGGAGTAGATGTCGGCGCGCGCATCTATGTCGACGCCGCCCAATGCCTGCTCTGGAGCGATGAATGCCGGCGTGCCCTGAATCATGTTCGCCACCGTGAGGGCCGTCTCGGTGTCGCACGTTTCGTGCGCGGCCTTTGCGATACCGAAATCGAGAACCTTCACGAAATCGTGATCCTCGCCGTAGCGGCACAGAAAGACGTTCGCGGGTTTGATGTCGCGATGCACCAGCCCATAAGAGTGGGCTTCCGACATCGAATGACACATCTGCCGAAGCACGTGGACGACGCGCTCGGCCGGCATTGGACCGAAGCGTCTGACCAACGCCTCGGCGTCGAGCCCCTCGAGGAGTTCCATCACGTAATAAAATGCGCCATCATCGGCGACACCGAAGTCGAACAGCGTGACCGTATGAGGGGATCGGAGTCGAGCGATTACTTGGGCTTCCCGCTCAAACCGTCGCCGCGCGTCGTCAGAGATCCCGGATTGGGATGCCCGAATCAGCTTGATCGCCGCAGGGCGCGCCAGCAGCCGGTGGCGCGCCTTCCACACCTCGCCCATGCCGCCCTCGCCGAGTCTATCGACCAAACGATAGCTCCCCAGCTCGCGGGCGCGGCTGACCTCCGTGCCGAGCGAATAGACGACCCGCGCGTTGACGTAGGACATGATCACCACGAGGATGTACGGGAAACCGAATGCGAAAAAGATCGTCCGCCCGTCCTGCGGGGCCGCCGCCGGGGGAAATACTGACAGCGACAAACCTACCATCGCCGGCACAGACGACACCGCAGCAAGCGCGGCAAGCACCGCGTAGCGTGGCGGGGTCGGGAACACGACGTTGAAGCTCAACGTCCAGGCAGCCACCCAGGACAATCCGATCCACGGTGAACTGACAACGCGGCCTAACGGCTGCAGGAACTCGGCAGCGGCGATGCCGTAACCGCCAACGATCTCGAAGATCAGCGAGATAGCTATGACGATGCGGGAATGAAGTCGAGCCATTCGGAGAACGACCACGACCGACAGCGCCACGGTAATCGAAATCACTCCCGGCGCCCAGTCGATCGGGCGCGCGAACAGCACCTGCCGATCGAACAGAAGCTGCTGAAAGAAATCCGCCATGAAGAATGTGAACGCGTACACCAGCCCGAGCGCCTGCAAACGCGTCGCGTACTGGTTCATCAGATCCGCAGGGAGAGTCATCGTCGGTCGTCCCGTGGTGGACGGTCGCGGCCACGCGAGAACATCGCGCCCAGCGTCGCTGCTCCGATCGGAGCGATCTCCACGAATATTCCGGATCTTCACAGGTGAGTTCTCGTCATTTGACGTGGCAAGGGCCTGCTAACCGGCAGCCGCCTCTGATCCCGGACCACGGTTCTGCTCGGCCATTCGAGCAACGGTGCGTCGCCGGTTCTCTCGGCGGTTGCCTCCAGACGTACGGGCCTGTAGATCCCCGTGATCAGACGAACGGTCAGCGCATGCCACGGCAAAATCAACTCGACGCGAGCGGCCCATGCGCCTTGGCGACACGGAGGACGGTGAACACCCAGACGAAGTAGCCGACGAACCAGAGTCGATTGAAGAGACCTACCCCAGGTGTCGAGAGGGAAGGTCGCCGGTCCGGCGGCCATGATCGTCATGATCGAGACGTCCAGGGCGACCAGGCTCGCAAACGAGAGGGTTGCCGCCAGCACAAGGACCGCCTGGCGCGAACCCCTGCAAGCGATCGCAGCGTGCCGAGATATCGGTGTACGTGCCAGGACGGCCGTCCACGGTGGCGAAAATCGTCCGCGTGGACGATCGCGACGTCGCCAAGCACACGTACGACGACGTCATGCGCCTCTACGCGCAGCGTGTACGGCTTCGCGGCCACCGTCCCCGGATGTCCACGTCGCGCGGACGAGTGTTTGGCTGGCGCCCTCTCGAATCCAGTCGCCGACTGAGAGTCCGTCGACGCGCTTCTGCGCCGTAAATCACGAGTAACCGTCCGCGATTCGTGATCCAGGTTGGCTACCATTTGACGGGCGCGCGTGTCGTAGGAGCGCAGGCCGGAGGCCGGTTCCATCGGTGCACTCCTCGCGGATGACACAGCCCTCCAGTTCCGATGTCACGCGGGCACCGGCGTTTTTTGCGTGCGTGCCGTGCTCGAATTCCACGTGCCGAGAAAGCTGCAGATGTGTCCGCGCCAAGGCAGACTTGGTCGATCAGCTGATCGCCGCCGATAGTCGACCGCTGAAAGTCAGCCGAGGCGTAGGAGGATCTTCCATCCCTGCGGCTGCGACCGCTGCCACAATCTTTCACTCTGGGTTTTGCATCGACGAGCGGGCCGGAGCCAGCACCAACGAACGACGGCAAGCGGTCAGGCCGCACCAGCGCCTGTCCCTACCAAAAACTCGGTTCTTGTTGAAACCATTGCTGTTGCAGCCGACGATGAGTAGTCTTCTGAGCGATGTCCGTCTTCATCGCCCTCTTGCTGACGCTTCGAGATTGTGTCCGGTCACGCGCGCGCTTGCAGCTCGAGATTCTCGCCTTACGGCACCAGCTTAACGTGCTGGAACGATCGCAGGCGCGTCGGCTCCGGTTGACGCGTGGCGACCGGCTAGTCCGGATCTGGTTGTCCCGAGTCTGGTGTCTGGCGAACGGCGCTCGTCATCGTCACACCCGACACGGTCATCGCCTGGCATCGGCGCGGGTTCCGTCTCTTCTGGACGTGGAAGAGCGGCCATCGGACGGGGCGGCCGACCGTGCCTCACGAGATACGCACCCTGATTCGCACGATGTCGGCCGTGAATCCCCTCTGGGGTGCGCCGCGGATTCACGGTGCGCTCCTGAAATTGGGATTCACCGTGTCTCAGACGACCGTCGCCACATACATGGTCCGCCGCCGGCCACGGCCCTCGCAGACCTGGCGTACGTTCTTGACCAACCATGCGCAACAGCTGATCGCCGGCCGACTTCTTCGTGGTGCCGACGGCCACGTGCCGACTCCTCTACGTCTTGGTGCTGCTCGCGCATGATCGCCGGCGCATCGTTCGTATCGCCATCACGGAACATCCCACGGCCGCTTGGACCACGCAACAGTTTCGCGACGCCTTCCCCTGGGCTGAGGCGCCTCGCTGTCTCCTCCGCGATCGTGATCATGCGTTCGAGCATGTAAAGACCATCGGCATGCAGGAAGTCGTAACAGCGCCGGGCTCCCCCCTGGCAGAATGCCTACGTCGAACGATTCATCGGATCGGTCCGACGCGAGTGCCTCGATCACGTCGTCGTGTTGACGGCTGCTGGCCTTGGCGCATTCTGAATGAGTACGTCTCCTACTACTCGCGAACGCGCACGCACCTCGGACTGAACAAGGATGCACCCCTACCACGTCCAGTCGCGCCGCTGGCTGCGGGCCGTGTGATCGCCGTTCCACAGGTCGGCGGCTTGCACCACCGCTACGAACGCGCCGCCTAGCCTCGCCACTCCCCTGCTCCACTTCGCCATAGAGTGCGGCGCCGACGTCCGTCCGTTGTCGGGCTCACGACTGACCGTCGAGGCCCTTCGCAATTTCACGCGCGAGTGAGTGACGCTGGAAGCATCGCCGGCAGGTCGCAAGTGGTTTTCACCGTTCCGATGGACACCGGGCGCGTTTGCGGCGGTAAGGTATTCGGATATGCAAACGTTGAGGTACGGAGTGCCGGTGGCGCACGCGAAGATGACGCCCGCGCTGATTGAAGACGTCAAACTGCGGCGCGCCCAAGACGTCGCTCATGCCACCGTCGACAAGGATCTCGCAGTCTTCAAAGCGTTCTTCAACTGGTGCATGGCACGCAACCTCGCCGCATCGAATCCGGTCTGTCGTGTGAAGTTCTTCAATGAAGACAACTCGCGACTCCGATATCTCACCGAGGACGAGTACAGCCGGCTCTTGCAGGCAGCAAAGAAGATCGAAACGTCACCGTTCCTCGCCGAGAAGATCATCCTGTCTGTGCACACGGGCCTCCGCAGAGGCAGCCTGTTCCACCTTCGATGGGATCAAGTGGACTTCCTCAACCGCGTCCTGCGTATTCAGCGGACCAAGAGTGGCCGACCTCACGCATTGCCGCTCAATGCGACGGTGCTCACAACGCTGCAGGCGCTGTACAACCAACGGATTCCGGACTGTCCGTACGCCTTCCCCCACGCGACGGGTCGCAAGGCCGACGAACCGGTGCAGGACGTCAAGAACGCATTTCACACGGCCCTTGAGACTGCAGAAATCAAGGACTTCACTTGGCATGACCTGCGGCACACATTCGCCTCGTGGCTGATCATGAAGGGCGCCTCGCTTCGGTCCGTGGCAGAGTTGTTGGGTCACCGTGGGCTGCGGATGGTCATGCGGTACGCGCACCTGTCGCCCGAACATCTCTCGACTGAAGTCGGCCCGCTGGATTCGACGACTGCGCGTCCCCTCGCGCCAACGGAGACCGGGCGCAGCAAAAGGGCAAGAAAAGGGCAACGAAGCGAGATCAGCGGCCGGCGAAAGTCGTCGAATTTCCGAAGGGAAAAAATTGGCTCGCCGCACTGGACGATGTCCGCAACTGATTCAAGAAGCGGCGTGAATCGCGATTGTTTCGCCACTATTTCGCCGAGTCTTGCTGATCTGTATCGTCGGCACGTAACGACCCTGACGACGTCACCGCCTCGCCCAGCCCTGCCTGCCTAGCCGAGCACCACCATCTGTCCCAAACGCCGGCGGGTACGCTTTGACATCGTCAACGCCGTGACTCGCGGGTCGATCCTGGTTTCGGCGACCTGGACGTTCGCGCGCTTGGGCGCGACGCACGTGATGGGCGCGATCCGACTTCGTGTTGCAGTTCGGCCAGTGATGCTCGCAGACGCTTCAACACTTCAGCCCCCGCTGGCGTGATTCGGTATACACGCGCGTCACGCGATCGCTTGGGTTCCGTCGCACGCAGCCATCCTCGGCGAGCCATTCTCGCCAGCAGCGGGTACAACGTGCCGGGACTCAATCGGTAGCCGTGCCGCTGCAGTTCCTCGAGCATCCATTGCCCGTACACACCCTGCTCTTCAGCATGATGCAGGATGTGGATCTTCCAAAATCCCAGTAAGAACTCGCGGACGACGGGGTCAGTCATCGCAGTCGGTACTCCAGAGCGCTAAGCCGCCGGCTTGCTCTCTCGCGGCCGCACGTCAGTCCCGGGACGCAACTCGTCGGTGCCGCGTCCCGCGATCTCATCGCCAGCCCGCAGATCGCCAAAGACTTCCACCAGTGGTCCCGACGTGAGCCCAGTTTTCACGTCGACCCATTCCGTCTTTCCATTTCGGATACGGATCACGAAGGTGCGGTCCGTCGTCGTCGCGACGCTCGCGCTCGGCACGAACAGCGAGGGTCCCGAACGTCGAACCGGCCATCGGACCTGACAGAAGGTCCCCGGCGCGAGCCGGCCATCGCCGTTTGCCACGTCCAACTCGACCGCCATGGTTCGCGTGCTGACATCGACCGCCTGCGCGATGCGCGCGACCTTGCCTGAAAAGCTTTGCCCGGGGTACGCGGCCACGGTAAACGGGATCTCGGCGCCAGGTCTCATTTCGGCGGAATAGGCTTCGGGCACAGGTACGACGAGCCGGAGCCGAACGGTATCGACGAGCCGCAGCAATGGCGTCGCGCTGGCGCCACTCGTCGAGGGTCCGACAAGAGCTCCGGGGTGCACATTCCGCTCAGTGATCACACCGGCGAACGGGGCGGTCATCCGCAGGTACCCTTCCATGTCGCGAATGGCATTGAGCGCTTGCCGCGCCGCTTCGACGCTTTGCTCAGCGGCGAGGGCCTGGCTCGCGCTCCCATCCGCCGTCTTTTCCGCGATCACGACGTCGTTTCCGGCCACCACGCCAGGCGTCGCCGACGCGGCCTTGAGTCTGGCGAACGTACTCTTGTCGGAGTCCGCCTTTGCACGCGCCACCGAAAGCTGGGCCTCTGCCGCCTGGAGTTTCGATTGCGCTTCCGACCGCTGTGCCACGACTTCAGGCGCTTCAAGCGAGGCCAACAGCTCTCCCGCGCGCACTTTGGATCCTCGGTCGACGTTGATGGACTTCACGAATCCCGTGACCCGCGGGAACATGGCCACCGACTGAAACGCCGTCAACTCGCCAGGCAGTGACAAAGGCACGTCAAGTGATTGCTCGACGACTCGAACCACATCAATCGAGACAGGGCCCGCAACTGATGTGGCTGGTGCAGCCCGAGGGGCGCCGTCGCCACCTCCACACGCCGCGGCCATTGATGCCGCCAACACCATGCTGAGGATGCCCCGCACACGCCGAATGTCACGCTTCGCCGATGTCATAGTCAGCCCAGTTGTGTTCGGAAGGCGCTCTCCGGGTCGTCCGGATCAAGCGACGGTGACGTGGGGCTCGCCGACTGCTGGACCAGCGAGTACACGGACGGCAGCACAATCAATGTAGCCAGTGTGGCCGCTGCCAAGCCCCCCATCACCGCGCGGCCGAGTGGGGCCGTCGCCTCAGCGCCTTCGCCAAGCGCGAGCGCCATCGGGATCATTCCTGCAATCATCGCGGCACTTGTCATCAGGACGGGACGCATGCGGGCGCGCGCTGCGTCGATGGCGGTCCGTAGCGGCGATTCGCCCCGCCGCCGGGACTGCTCGGCAAAGGTGACGAGCAGGATCGCGTTCGCGACCGCCACACCGATGGCCATGATGGCGCCCATGAACGATTGGACATTCAGCGTTGTCCCAGTCAGCCAAAGGACGACCACCACTCCTGCGAGCGCCGCCGGCACGGTGGATACCACGACGAGGGCAAGCCGAAGCGATTGGAAGTTGGCCGCCAGCAGGAGAAAGATCACCAGGACCGCCACGATGAGACCCGCCGTAATGTTGGTGAACGTCTCCGCCATCGCCGCGAGCTGTCCGCGTATCGTGACGGTTGCACCGCGGGGCGGTTCACCCGCACGTCGAATCGCCGTGTTCACCTGGGCCAGTGCCCGGCCGAGATCCTCCCCGACAACATTCGCGGTCAGTGTGACCATCCGCTGTCCGTTGACACGGTCGTACTCGCCGACAATCGTGGCGTTCTCGATGCGCGCCAGGTCGCCGAGCAGTGGCTTCCCGATGCCGCCGGCGGACACCGGCACCACGCGCAGATCCTCGAGCGTCGTCATCCGTGGCTGTGGCACCTGCACCTGCACCTGGAAGGCGATGCCGGTCCGGGGGTCCGCCCAGTAGTTCGGCGCGACAAAACGGCTGGACGATGTCGCGGCGGCGAACGACCGGCCAACCTGATCGACCGTGACGCCGAGTTGTCCCGCCATCTGACGGTTGACGTTCACCTGAATGGCCGGAGAGTCGAGCGTCTGGCCAAACTGCAGATCGCGCAAAGAGCTAATCTGCGAGAGTTCGTTCCGCACCTTGGTCGCGAACGCTCGACTCGCAGCAAAGTCGGGGCCCATCACGGCCACTTCGACCGGCGTCGGCGCGCTGAAGTTCATGATCCGGCTGACGATGTCACCGGGCTCAAAGGAGAATTGCGCATCGGGGAACTTGCCGTGAAAGGCTTCGCGGAGTTTCTCCTGAAGCGCTTCGATCTGCACTGGTGCATCGGGCCTGAGCGCGACCTGCAGCACGCCCTCATGCGAGCCGCTGGTCCAGAGGAAGATGGTGTTGATCGGGTACGACGAGGGCTGCACGCCGACGTATCCGAGAGTAATGTCGACATTGCCCGGGCCTGCAGTATCGCGGATGACGTCCAGGACGTCGCGGCCCAGGCGCTCGGTCGACTCGAATTTTGTCCCTGCGGGCGCACGGAACCGAAGCTGGAAGGCCTTGACGCCGCTCGGGGGAAAAATCTCGCGGCCCAACGTCATCCCGATCACAGCCACGACGCCAACGGTGACCATGAGGTAGGTCACGACAATCAGGCCGCGCGCTGGTGCCACCCACTGAAGCAGTCCGGCGAGCCAATTGCGAAGGCGCTCGACCCAGTCGCTCTCCGGCGGTATCCCTTGGCGAGTGCGATGGCCCTTTCCCAGCCACCACACCGAGAGCACGGGCACCAGCGAGCTCGAGAGGAAAAATGACGCGATCATGGCAAAGCCGACCGCGAGCGAGAGGGGCACGAAGAGCGATCGTGAGACGCCCGTCATGAAGAAGGACGGCACGAACACCGCGACCACGGACAACATGGCGAGCAGCCTCGGCACGACCACCTCGCCGCTCGCGTCGAGCACAGCTCGTGCGAGCGGTGTTCCGCGCGACAAGTGGGTGTGGATGTTTTCGATGGCCACCGTGGCTTCATCGACGAGGATGCCGACGGCCAGCGCCAAGCCGCCCAGCGTCATGATGTTGATCGTCTGTCCCGCGCCCCAGAGCGCGACGACCGCGGTGAGCAGCGCAAACGGAATCGTGATCACGACGATCGCCGAGCTTCTCCAGTCTCGCAGGAACACGAGCACCACCAGCCCGGTCAGGAGTGCACCGAGTAGCGCTTCCTGGAGCACGGACTGGAGCGCCGTAGACACGTTCCTCGACTGGTCCAGTTCGTACGACACCGTGATGTCATCAGGCACCAGTGCCTGAAATCGACTGAGGTTGGCCTTGACCTCGCTCACGACGCTCAAGGTCGACGCATTCGGGCGCTTCGTGACCGGGATGTACACGGCCCGCCGGCCGTTCACCAGCGCATACGCGGTAGGAATGTCGGTGCTGTCGCTGACGGAGCCGACGTCACGAATGGACACGGGCGTACCGGCACCGCTGCGAATCGGTAGTTCGAGGAGATCGTTAATCGGACCGACGACGGAGTTCATCGGTGAGATGCGCGTTTCGTCCCCAATGTTGACGCTCCCGGAAGGCATGATGACGTTGCCCGTGGTCACGGCGCGAATCACGTCGTCGGGCGCCATGCCATACGAGCGCAGCCGGTCGGGATCGACGCGGATCACGATCGTGCGCTGACTGCCGCCGAACGGGGGCGGCGACGTCAGGCCTGGGAGCGTCGCAAACTGCGGGCGGACGCGGTTCAGCGCAAGGTCTTGGATTTCGCCGAGACTGCGGGTGTCGCTCCTGAAGACGAGATACCCCACCGGCACCGTGCCGGCGTCGAAACGCATGACGAACGGACCGACGGTGCCGGGCGGCATGAAAGCGCGCGCGCGGTTCACGTATCCAATCGTCTGCGCGAGGGCCTCGGCCATGTCCGTGCCCGGATGAAACGTCAGCTTCAACAGCGACGTGTTCTGAATCGATTTCGACTCGACGCTCTCAATGCCATTGATGTACAGGAAGTGGTACTCGTAGTAGTACGTGATGAAACCTTCCATCTGCGCGGGACTCATGCCGCCGTACGGCTGCGCCACGTAGATAACCGGGAGATCGAGATCGGGGAAGATGTCCGCCCGCATCCGGTTGACGGCGAATGCTGCCGTCAGCGCGACCGCGATGATCGCGACAAGGACCGTGATGGGTCGACGAAGCGCCGCTCGAATCAGCCACATGGCTATTGCACTCCCGACGCGCGAAGGAGGTCGACAAATGAGGCGAGGTCGCCCTGCGCCATCGCTTTCGCCAGGAGCGCGCGCCACACATCCACGCGCGCGGCCGCATCCTGATACTCAGCGCCAACGAGGAGATTCTGAGCCTCGGCGACTTCGACGATACCCGCAAGGCCCGCGTCGTAGCGGGCACGGGCCTGGGCTTCGCTTTGTTGGGCGGCTGCGAGCTGGATGGGCGTGTTCTGCGCAATGGCGCGAGCGGCGTCGACCATCGCGTCTGCCGCTCGCTGCTGACTCGTGACGGTCAGGACGGCTTCGTCATAGCGAGCGCTCTCGGCGCGCGTGAGTGCGCCCGCTGCGGCGCGTCGGGACCGGAGGGTCGAAAAGTCGAACAGGTTCGGGAAGACGACCTGCACACCGGCCGCCCAGTTGGCGCGGTCGAAGCCCAAGCCGTCGGCACCGCCGTCAAAGCTTCCGTCCACGTGGGCGCCGCTGCCGCGCGCGGAGACACTCGATTGCAGATAGAGCCGCGGTCGATCGGTCTTGGTCAGGACCAGCTCCCTGGCGCGCGCCAGATCGACGGCCGCTTGTTCAGATTGCACGAGCGGATGCGGTGACGCGGGAACCGCTGGTGAACCCGTTGGCACGTTGTTGCCCAGCAGGCTCGTCGTGTTCACGCCCACCTGACCGTCTGCGATGCCGAGCATTCGCGCCAAAGTAGTGTGGCCCAATGTCACGGCTGCCCGTGCCTGGATCGCGCGCGTTCGTGCGGCAGCCAGTTCGGCATCCGCGCGTGAAGCCTCGGCCCCTGGCCGCAGCTGATTGTCCACCAGGGTGTGCGCCGCACGAGCAAGGACCTCGCGTCGCTGCACGTCACCGTCAGCGGCGGCGAGGGCCTGCTGCGCGCTGACGACGGCGAGAAACGCGCCGCCGACCGCGTTCTGCACGGCGAGGCGCGTCAACCCTTCTTCGGCGCGCGCGCGGACGACACTCGCTTCTGCTTCGCTCACCATGGCGCTGCGAAGACCGAAGTCGACCGGCTCCCAGGACAAGAGCCCGCCAACGGCGCTGCCCCAGACACTCTCCCCTGACGCCGACGGCAAGACCGGGCCCGAGATCGATGGAAGGACAGACTGCGGCAGGAGCTGACCGAAGATGTTGTTGGCGGTGGCGCGGTTCGTCTGCCAGACCGAATCGAAACGTGGCAGGTTGGCTGCCTTGGCCACACTCACGTTGGCGATGGAGGCGTTGACCTGCTCAAGCGCGGCTTTGACCGTCGGATAGTGATCGAGCGCGTACTGAAGCGCCTGCTCGAGCGTCAGCGTCGTCGGCGCGCTTTGCGCACCGCCCACCTGTGCGCGCGCGGTCGTGGTCAATACCACGACACTGGCGAGAACGACGGCGAGACGAGTTCGTGTCATCAACGCACCAGCTGAGTGTCGACGTGACGCTTTCGATCTATTATCGGATTTCGACTATCGTTTGCGATAACGAAAGCCGAGCTTAATGTGACGCCGCGAACATTGTCAATGTGACTCAAGCGAGGAGGGCGCTCATCATGGACCAGCAGACGTCGTCGCAAATGAATGCATCGCGTTTCATCAACGCCGTCCACGGATTTCGCTATCAGGTGAAGGACGTCGCGCGCGCAGCCGCGTTCTATACCCAGCGGCTCGGTTTCGCACTGAAGCACCAGCAGCTGCCGGCGTTCGCCAATGTCTCATTGGGAGACGTGGATCTCCTCCTGAGCGGTCCCGGGGCATCTGGGTCGCGCCCGATGCCGAATGGCGAACATCAGGCGCCAGGTGGGTGGAACCGTGTGGTGCTGAGGGTGGTCGACCTCCCCGCGTGCATCGCCGAACTCAAGAGCGCTGACGTCACCTTTCGCAACGAGATGGAGGCAGGTCCTGGTGGTCGCCAAATCCAAATCGTGGATCCGGACGGGAATCCGATTGAACTGTTCGAGCCGGCTCGCTGAGCCTACGACGGCGAATAGGATCGGCCTTTGTTTTTCGTCGCGGTCTTCATCGTCGCTATTCTCTCCGGCGCCACGGCCACCGTCGTCGGATTCGGGATTGGCAGCTTGATGACGCCGTTGCTCGCCATCACGTTCGGCACCACGACCGCCGTGGCACTGGTGACGTTGCCGCACGCCGCTGCGACGGCCGTCCGCTGCTGGCGGTTGCGCGCCGATGTGAATCGCACGGTCCTTATGCGGTTCGGCCTGCTCAGCGCAGCGGGCGCGCTGGCTGGCGCGCTTATCTACACTCGACTCGGGGCAGGCGCTCTCACGCGCGTCCTCGGTGGTCTCCTCCTCTTGACCTCCGTCGCGCAGCTCTCGGGCTGGGCGACTCGCTGGCAGCCGCACAGACCTGTTGTCGCGTTCTTCGGCTTCTTGTCTGGCTTCTTCGGCGGCGTCGCCGGCAATCAAGGCGGTCTGCGCTCAGCCGCGCTGACGGCATTTGACCTGCCACCGCTTGGATTCGTCGCGACTGCGACGGCAACCGGCCTCCTGGTCGACGCGGCTCGAACACCGATCTATCTCTGGCACTCGGGGCCAGTACCTGCTAACGCTCTGGGCACCGATCGTCGTCGCTACGGTCGGAGTCCTCATCGGGACCATCGTCGGCGAGCGGATCCTGGTGGGATTGTCGCCGCGCCGTTTCGGCCAAACCATTGGGGTGGCAATCGGCGCGCTCGGGATCTGGATGCTCCTGATGCCGGTATGACCGCCGCTTGGATCGCTTTCAAGGCGTTCAGATCAACGACTTACGCTGTGGAAGTTGGATACTGCGATTTGGCTTGTTCTGTAAGTCGTTTATGACAGTGCTTTATGGGCTGGCTCCTCAGGCTGGATTCGAACCAGCAACCCTCCGGTTAACAGCGTAATGCAGGTGGTTGGACTCGCGGTTCTTCGTGCCGGTAGCTCGGGTGAGAACTTCGTGTTGCGTAGTGTTCGGCAAAGAATTGTTCAGAGATTGTTCAGTCCTCATTGACCGGCACCAGCAATCGACCGTTGTCCACCGGACAGGAGGAACTTCGGCTGACACTCGTGTCGCGCGCCGTATAATTACGCCATGGGCTTTGACGATTACAAGGTGGTCCTTTACCGCCAAGACGGCGGCTCGTGGGTAGCCGAAGTCCCAGCTCTCGGAGGCTGCTACGCGCTGATGGACACGCGCGAGGCGGCCCTGGCTGAACTCGAGCACGTATTTGCGTTGATCTCCCAGGAGCATCAGGACCGCGGGCAACCCCTTCCGAAGGACACGACCGAAATCGTGCATGCCTAGCGCGACGGCGCGCGAGTTTCAGCGCGCGCTGGCGCTTGGTTTCGTGAGACGCGCCAGACTGGCAGCCACGAACGCTGGACGCACAGCGATGGACGGTCCGTTACTATCCCACTGCATGGTGGAAGGGAAATCGGCCCGCCGCTGTTCTTCAAGATTCTCCGACAGCTCTACGTGTCGCTGGAGGAATTCGATCGGCTGCGCTGACACCCCGAACGCGCCTTTGGGCGGACACGATTGGTGGGCCTTGACCGTCGATCCAGTCATGGAACACTACGGCCAACATTTATGGATTTTTTGCCTACGTTTTTCCCCGTCCGACAGCATCCGGCAACTACAATTTAGATTCTATTGAGTCGGTGGGAAGACCGGCGACACGAACAGTGGTTTGGTCGATGATTTCTGCAGCTTGATTTAGTGCAACCAGTTGGTCAGCTTGGAGTCCATGATGGTCTCGACTTTCGTCAATCCAGTCCTTCATGTCTTTGGCTAAGCGTGTGGACAAATCGAGATACTGGGTTCTAGTCATCGGTATACCCAATGAAAACCAATTTGAAATGCTCCTAAGAGTAACGCCTTTTCAACCCCGTACTATTCGAAAACTCGGCCGAGGCATTAAGCGGCTCGATAATAGTAGCGAAGAAGCCCACCAAGCCGCGGGCGGCAGCGGATGAGGCCCCGCGGCGGCCCGGTTGGATCCGGCATGATCGGTCGGTCCTGCAGACCTTGGTGATTCCGTTCCCGGTGATAAAGCTCAGTGAAGGCGACGAGCGTGCGACGGAGATGCGCCTCCCCCAGGACGACGAGCCGGGCCAGACATTCTTCTTTGATTGACCGCACGAATCGTTCCGCATGCGCGTTGCAATTCGGTGCGCGGTACGGTGTCTGAATCACGCGAACCCCAACCGCCGCCAACGTCTGCCGAAAGGCTTCGCTCCATTTCGTATCGCGATCGCAAATCAGGACGCGCGAGCCGCGCAGACATCCGTCGTCTGCATCCGTGGCGGTGCGCGCGGCCTGCACCACGAAGGCTTCATCGGGATGCGGCGTATCCCATGATCTGCACTCGCCGGTGACGCGAGATCAATGATGAACAGGGTGTAATACGTGACGAGGCCGTGAGCGGTCCACACTTCCGTGGTGAAAAAGGCAGTCATGGCCCCACGGATTGACAGCGGCGCGTGAAGACCGACGATGACGAGCGCGCCGTCCGCGGCGCGCTTCAAGGTCTCGGCGACCAGCGCGAGCTCGGCGTTCGACACGCCCTCGGAATTCGGCGAGCCGCCGACGAACGTCTGCTCGTCCTCCTCGGCCACAGCCTCCCCTTGCCTCTTACCCCCTTGCCCCTCACGTGAATCAGAACGTCAGGCGCGCTCCAAGCTGGACCACCCGCGGGCGCGCGGCGCCCGTGATTCGGCCGAAATCCGCGCTGGTCAGGCTTTGATTGGGATTGTTGTAATTCTTCCTGTTCCACACGTTGAATATGTCGGCCCGGACTTGGAGCCTTGTCGCTCCGTGCAGGGGAAAATTCTTGGCAAAGGTCGTGTGCATGTCGAACGCGCCGGGACCGCGCGCCATGCTCCCCATGTAGGTACCGGGCCGAATCGTCGCGCCCGTCAGCTGCACGATTGGGACTCTGGTGAATCCCGCGGTATTGAGATAGTTGCAGCCCCCCGCTGTGCAGGCGTCCTTCCAATCATCGATCACGAGATCGACGTCAGGTACAACGTCGGGACGGCTCCTCGGCATTCCCGACGGCTGCGTGATGACGAGCTGGTCGCCCGACCGAATCTGCGCGATCCCTGAAAGCTGCCATCCACCCACGATGCCGTTGAGGACGCCCTGGCCGCCGCGGATCACCGGGAGCTCGTAAATGAACGAGGCGTTCAACCGATGACGGAAGTCGTTAAGCGAGGGACCATAGTCAAATTCCGGATCCCAGAAATCCTGGGTGTTGTTGAAACCGGTGACGTAGGTCACGGAGAGATCGCCGCCCTGCGTGGATTCGCTCTTACTCAGCGTGTAGTTGATGTCCCACGAGTACCTGTCGGAGAACCGCTTGCGGAGCGACGTCTGCAGGCCGTTGTAGGCCAGCGTCTGACTGCTGTCCACGTAGAAGCCACTCAGCGCACCGAGCGCAGGATTCGGCCTCGCGCCAGTTTCTCTGTCGAACGCCTGCGTAAACTGCCGCTGCAGCGGGAAGTCGTTCCCATCCGTGTGGAGGTAACTCACCTCGGCGGCCATCGTGCGTCCGAGCGCGCGCTGGACGCTGACCATCGACTGAATCGTATAAGGCGCCCGGAGTTCGGTGTCGATGAGCGCATACACGGCGGTTTGGCCGGCCAAGTCTGCCAGCGCCACTGGCAACGCATCGTCTGTGTACATCGGCCACCTGATGTTTCGCGACGCGGCTTCCGTGCGGTTGTACACCGCGCGGTACGGAATCGTGGGGCTAGTCACGGCCTGCCGAACCAACAAGGGCAGCGTGGGACTATAGAGATAGCCCAGACCGCCCCGAATCACTGTCGCCTCATTTTCGCCCAGCGTCCACGCAAATCCCATTCTAGGAGCAAGGTTATTGCCGTCAGGCTCATACGGCCGCTGTGGATCTCGTTTTGGCCCAAAGTCCAGCTTGCGCAGATCGGTTGGATTCTCCAGGTTGACGAGTTCCACTGGAACATCCGTCGTGGCATAGACCTTCGCGACCCCGTAGTAGTCCCAGCGCACACCGAGGTTCAGGACGAAGTTGTTGCCCAGGCGCCAATCGTCCTGAATGAATACGCCGTACTGGTCCAGGCGTGAATCGTGCGGCGGCGCGCCGAACTGGGTGAGATTCGAGTTCACGACGTTCGCGAGAAGGTCGTTATACGTCTGGAAAGAGAACAGTGGATCTTCCGGATTGGTGTGCCTCCCGGTCTCGCGCACGAAGCGGAATCCCGCCTTCACCTGATGCCTCTGAAAGCCACGGCTGAATTTCTGCTCGAAACTGTAGGTCGTCCCCGCCATGTCCAGGAGTTCGGCGCGCGGCGTGGCGAACAGGCCACTGACCTCGAACGCCGGCACGCTCCGGCCGTATGGCATGATCTCGGCTGGCTGGTTTGGGCCGGTAACAGACAGGAACCTGTCGAGACGAGCCAGGTCCGCCTTGTTCCATCCAACCCGGCTTTCCGACACCCATGCGCCACGCGTCATGACATATTGCGCAGCGATGCGATCCTGCCGGTTCGGAAATTCTCGGTCGTTCGCGTTGTTCGGGTTTGGTCGTGGCTCGAGTGTGAAGGGCCGAAGACGCGTGTAAGTGAGGCTGAGATTTGCCCCGTTGAACACGGCTATGTCGGTCTTGGCCACCACGTGATTTTCGCTGCGTCTGCGCACTCCGAGGCCACGCCATCGGCCGACTTGCGGGTTCACGACACCTGTTGCCGAGACGATCGGTTCGGTCGGCAGATACATCGCGTCGAATGCGATTCTTGTCTCGGCAAACGGCAGCGCACGAAGCACCTCATCGCGAACGGCCTGGTACGGCACCGTCGTGTTGAGGTTCAGTTCAACGTTCTCGCGGTACCCTTCATAGGTGCTGAAGAAGAACACCCTGTTCCGCAGCACAGGACCACCGAGCGTGCCGCCGTACTGCTTGAATGCGCCGACCGGGTGCTGGGAAGTGGAGAAGAAGTCGCGCGCATTCCACTTCTCGTTCTGAAAACTGGCGAAGGCCGAGCCGCTGAAGTTGTTCGTGCCCGACCGGCTGATGACGTTGATCTGTCCGCCAGCGACGCCGCCGTACTCCGCGGGCAGTACGCCTTTGACGATCTGAACCTCCGCAATCGCGTCGAGACTCATGACGGACATCTGATTCCCGCTGCCATATTGGGTCAGAGACCGGCCCTCCGGGTTCGAGTTCGCCTCGGTGCCATCGACCGTGATACCTGTGCCGCCTGACGCGACACCGTTCATCTGCACGCCGCCTGAGCCGCCCGCTGCCCCGGTGCCGGTGATGACAACGCCAGCGGTCAGGCCGATCAGGTTCTGAATGTCCCGGCGATTGACCGGCAGCTCACGTACCTCCTGCGACCCGAGGCTGTCGGCCTGCAGCGACATGGCCGTCTCGATCAGCGGCGATTCTCCAGCCACCGTCACGGTTTCTGTCAGCGCGCCGACTTCGAGGGTGAATGTCTGGCGGATTGTCTGACCTGCACCGAGCTGCATGCCGCGGTTCTGCAGCGTCTTGAAACCGGGCAACTCGATCCTCACGGTGTACGGACCGCTCGGGAGCGCAGACAGCACGAACTCGCCGTTCGCGTCGCTCACGCTTTCGCGCGCCACGCCGGTGCCTTCGTGCGTCGCGACGACGGTTGCACCAGGGATGACCGCAGCCGACGTGTCGCGCACAAGTCCCACCAACGTTGCAGTCGTGACTTGCGCGTCAACATGCGGTGGTGAATACAGGAACAGTGCAGTGGTGAAGACAAGAATGCTTCGCATGACGTCACGCATGAGCCACCTCTCAGAAAAAGAGCAAGCATGAAGCGCCGGATGTTGGAATCCAATGAGCGCCCGAGCATGCGTATTTTGACGACAGGTGCGGTATAGCATGGAGATTGTTGAAGGTCAAACAACTTTCGCCGGCCATGTTACGAAGGCTGACAAACGCTTTGATGCCCACATTGCCGACCTGAAGAGGCGAGAGGCGAGAAGAAAGGCAGGCAACGATCATGAGGATCTCGGTCGCATTCGAAAGTAATTGAACCGGCTCGTCGCAAGAAGATCGCGATACATGCCACGGCGCTGATCTCTCGAAGAGAGAACGCTTCAGGAGTTGCGGTACACGCACAAGTTGACGCAGAAGCGAATGGCTGAAGTCCTCGGGATCGGTCTAGGACAGCGTGTCACGACTCGAAAGCGCAGGCTGCTTTCGGCGCCGAGCAGTTCGTGACAACCTTCGATCGAAAAGCGGCCTTTCAGATGAGGGGATCGAAGGAATTCGCATTCAAACAAACGCGTCGGTACGCGTGATCATCGACATCCATCGCGGTGTCGGCCACCTTACAGGACAATAATCCATAATCGAGCGACAGGCTAACATAGTTCGTCATGCGTGTGCATGCGAATTCACAATTCGTGGGCATTTCTAGCCCGTGCCGCAATCTCGGTAGGATTGCGTGTACCCATCTCGCGGTCCTTCTTCTGCATCTGTTGCGACAGTCGCTCGTCGCCGGTCCTGCGGCCGCCCGTTCCGTCGTGCCGAATCCGTGCTCGTCAAGCACCAGTTGCTGATCCTCAATCGTTCTCGAAAACGTCGCCCAATCTCCACTCCGCCGATCGTTTCTCGCCGCCTGTGCGCGCTCTTCATGCGCCCGAGCCGTTATCCGTTCTGCTGACGTGTACTATCCGAAAATTCGGCCGAGCCCTAATGGCCGCGATAGCCGGTAGACTCGGCGGATGCTCGACACCATCCGCTGGCAGGTGCTGTTGGTCGCGCTCGCCGGCTGGGTGAATCGCCATCAGCTTGAAGTGATTACCTATCTGCGCGAGGAGAATCGCGTGCTCAAAGAGCAGATCGGCGGGCGGCGCCTGCGCTTCACCGATCCGCAGCGGCGTCGACTCGCAGCGACGGGCCACTGCCTCGGACGGCGGGTGTTAGCGGAGGTCGCGACGCTCGTCACCCCGGACACTCTCCTGCGCTGGCACCGGCAGCTGATCGCACGGAAGTGGACCACCGCACGACAGCGCGTCGGGCGGCCAGGTGTCCTGCAGGAGATTCGTGACACTCACGGTGCGGATGGCGCGGGAGAACCCGACGTGGGGCTATCGGCGGATGCAAGGCGCGCTGACAGAATCTCGGCATCGCGTCGCCCGATCGACCATCGCCGCCCTCCTGCGCGCTGAAGGGATTGGCCCGGTCCCGGAGCGCCCGATGTCATGGCGCACCTTTCTCGCGGCGCATTGGGGCGCGATCGCTGCCGCCGACTTTTTCACCACCGAAGTGTGGACGACTCACGGCCTCGTCACGTATTACACCCTGTTCGTCATTGAGCTCGCGTCACGCCGGGTGCAGATCGCCGGGTCGACGCCGTATCCCGATGAAGCCTCGTGCTGCAGGCCGCGCGCACCGTCACGGATGCAGACGACGGATGTCTGCGCGGCTCGCGTGTCCTGATCTGCGATCGCGATACGAAATGGAGCGAAGCCTTTCGGCAGACGTTGGCGGCGGCTGGGGTTCGCGTGGTCCAGACACCGTACCGCGCGCCGAACTGCAATGCGCATGCGGAACGATTCGTGCGGTCAATCAAAGAAGAATGTCTGGCCCGGCTCGTCGTCCTGCGCGAGGCGCATCTCCGTCGCACGCTCGTCGCCTTCACAGAGCACTATCACGGCGAACGCAATCACCAAGGTCTGCAGGACCGGCTGGTCACGCCGGATCCAACGGGGCCGCCGCGGGGCCTCATCCGCTGTCGCCCGCGACTAGGTGGGCTCCTTCGCTACTACTATCGAGCTGCCTAATGGCTCGGCCGAGTTTTCGTATAGTACAGGGCGTCCGCGGCTCGGTACGGTGCCGGCGGCGGATTGGTGGGCTGCTCCACTTCTATGAGCGGGCGGCGTGATCGTCGGGTCGGCCGAGAAGTGGAACACTACGGCGCGCGTTTTAATGCGGATCCGAGCTATTCGACGTGTCCTGTGACTTCGAAGATCGCCACTGGCCGTGTGTTGCCTCTCACAACGACCTCGCCAAGCGGCCGCATCTCAAATCGACGCGTCAATTGCTGCCGGGTAGCATCGCTGATGATGATTCGCGTCGCATAATCCTTGTTCAGCGACTCCAGGCGCGCCCCCAGATTCACAGCGTCGCCGACGACGGTATAACTCATGATTCCCGCGGAACCCATGTTTCCCGCGATCATCGCCCCAGTATTCACGCCAACGCCAATGTCGATTCCGCTGAAGTGCCCTGCGGCTTTCCACCGCGCATTGAGTGCGAGGGAAGCGGCGACCATCTCGACGGCGGCTGAAACGGCGTGGTCGGCGTGCTCTGGGTCGTCGAGTGGTGCGCCAAAGAGCGCCATGACCATATCCCCGACGAACTTGTCGAGCGTTCCCTTGTGACGAAACACAATATCTACCATCGTCGTGAAGTACTCGTTCATCATTTGAACGATTTCTTCGGGCTGCGCGCGCTCAGTAAATGACGTGAAGCCGCGAATGTCTGAAAACAGCACCGTCATCTCTCGACGCTGTCCGCCAAGGCGCGCCAGTTCAGGTTGTTCGACAAGTTGCCGATAGACGTCGTTGGGGACATACCGACCGAATAGCGCTTTGATTTTGCGCTGCTCGCGACCGTCGACAAAGTATCGGTAGGCGACGCCAGCCCCAAGTGACGCGGCCGACGCAAGAACCGGCTCGGTCACGTTCAGCCAATAGCCTCCGGCAAACAAGCGCATGGTCAGCCATAAGAACGACAGCACTAGGACCGAGACTGCAACGCTTGCCAACGAAGCGGACATGGTGAGCGCAATGACGCCAGCAAACGCCGCCATCACGATGACGGCTGCCACAGAGGCGAAAGCGCGCTCTGGCCGCATAAAGCGGTTTGATAGGAAGTCGTCGGCAATCGCCGCCTGAATCTGAATCGCAGGCATCGGCCCCGTTGAGAACGGCGTCTGGAATGCGTCCCTTAGTCCAGATATCGTGACGCCCACGAATACGAGCTTGTCTCTGAAGGTCGCGGGATCGATGGCCGGCTTTCCGCCATTCAAGATCTCGTTCTCCGCCGTTAGAAGGTCGAACGCGCTGTACGTAACATATGGACGATGTGCCTGATCGCCGAGCCAAGCTGGCCCACGAAAGTTGACCAGTCCCCAGAGATACTGTCCAGGGCCGTCAGCCATTGTAACTCTCCTGGGTGACAGGGGCATCACTCGAAAGCCTACCTGGAGAGATTGCTCGTCGACATGAACAGACGCTGGTTGGACCCCTTCAGCTTGAAAGGCCGCCGCAAGTCCCAGCGATGGAAAACTCGTCGAACGCCACCGTATGAACGGAATGGTGTGCCGGAGGACTCCATCGGTATCAAACGAAATGTAGTTATGTCCAAGTGCAGCCGCAGCACCCTCTCCCAATCCTCCGAAAGGCCCAAGGACAAGCGGACGTTCAAGAAGGAAGACCGAGTCCAGTTGGAAGTTTGTGCGGGCAGACGACACACGACTTGTGACACCCTCGTACGTCGCGTCAACAGGCAGGATCACGGTTCCTGCCCTGCGAACGGAATCAACGAAGGCTTGATCTGATTCCGCACCTGTCATTTCACTCTGGCCAAACGCGGCGTTCGCTCGGACGTCAGACTCCGCGAACAAAACGTCGTAGGCCACCACCTTGGCGGGGCCCCGAGCGAGGAAATCGATCAGCCTTGCGTGCGCGACGCGCGGCCACGGCCAACGTCCGGCGACGCTCTCGAGGCTGCGGAGCGAGTACTCGTCGATCTCGACGAGTGCGATGTCTTTCCGGGCGTCCCCTGGTACGGCGGTGCGGGTAAGCCGCCAGTCATAAGTCTTGTTTTCAAGCGCCTGGAAGGGGCTACTCTCCCCCAGTGAGTACCGACAAGATGACGTGAGTGGCCAGCACGAGAAGCCCTGCGCTGAAGCCGACTGAGAGGCCGGCGGGTACCCTCCTTCTCGGGAACCGTGCAGCGATTCCTGCGGCAACGCGCGCCCAGTCCCTGGGCGGTAACTCGCCCTTCACCCACTTCGGGCCGAATACGTGTTCATAAATCCGATTGCGTGGCCGTAGCCGCTTGTTCTCGTCGACGCGCACGACTCCGGCGAGCTTCAGGGACGTGTGAACTGATGATGCCGGTACATCGATGACGATCCTGCCACGCAGCACCTGTTGGTACATGCGAAGCAGGGTGTGCAGATCCGAATGCCCCAGAGTCAACCGGCTTCTCACGAACTGCAGGTTGCGCTCGTCACGGGCCGCTTCGGGTCGCAAGAAAAGTCGATTGGTTTCTTCGTCGACGAATGCTGTCAGATGCCCGTTTCTACGCGATCCTGCGCGTGCATCGCGCAGTCGTTCGGCAATCGCCTGGCAGAGAGTCTGGGTCAGATACGGGTGTCCACCGGTCCAATAGAGAACCCGTTTCAGGATGATCTCGCGATCTTTTTCAGGCGCTGGGAAGGCTTCAGTGAGGCGTGCTGCTTCATCGGCGGTGAAGTCGGTCAACTCGATGTTCGTTCCGATGTTGAAGGGTGTTCGTGTTGGCCCGGAGACCAATTGCGCAGGGGTGGCGACCCCCAGCAGCACAAATGTCAGGCGCTTCAGGGCCGGGTTTGATGCGCGCTCGTTGTAACAGGCCCGAATCGTCGCGAAGAAGTCATCCGCGAAGGGTTGACCAATCATCGAATCAATTTCGTCGATGAAGACGACGAGCGGCCGGTCATGGCTGCCGGGCAGCAGTTCGGTCAGATACTCATAGAAGCGTTGGGTCGACGGCAGCCGGTTCCGCTCCTGCCACCAACTCGACAGCCGCATGCCAAAGCCAAGCTTGCGATCGATGCGATTGGCAATGCCATAGAAGAACTTGTCCGAGTCTGGATAGTCTCCGCTCTGGACGATCGTCTCGAGGGTGATCTGGATCGATTGCGCGCCGGCTTCTGCGAGGCGCTCCGCGGTCCGTGTCATGAGACTCGATTTCCCCATTTGTCTCGTGGTCAGGACGTGGCAGTACTCGGCGTGCTCGAGTGCCTCGAGCAGCTGGCGATCGGCCGCTCGAACGACATAGCTACCGGCGTCTGGAGGCACGGTGCCACCGGTCACGTAGAAGTCGCGGACGGACCGTTCGGTGCTCACAGGTGTCTTGTGAAGTACTGTTGATAGAGACCGCACCGCGCTCGCGCGTTACCTCGTGAAGGCCCATCCGTCAGGCCGGCAGAGAGCAGGCGTTGAAAGTCGCTCTCGTCCTCGCAACGTCCTTCGCGCAGAATCATCTTGAACGCCGCACCCATTCGCGGGCGCCTGCTCAAGCCGACAAGATGGTGCTTCAGGTGATCCCCGAACGGGCCAGCATCCTCGGCTGCCGTCACGATGAGATCGGCCAACGAACGAACTCGCTTTGATGCAAGTACGTAGAAAGCCTGACGGACAAGGTACGGATGTCCGCCGACAAGAGCTTGCAGGGTCTCCAGTTCTCCTTGCGACGTCAGGGGACGACCGTGCCGCTGATTGAGCCAGGTCAGGTGGCCGCGGTCAAAGTCGCTAAGTCTAAACACCTCGCCGACATTGAATGGCGACTCATTCAGGTTGTCGATGAACAGTGCGGGTTCCGTTGAATGAGCGATGATCATGCCGAATCGTCGCCACATCGCGTCCTGCGCTCGACGATTGTGCCAGGCGCGAACCATGCCGAAGAACGTATTGCGATACGCGAACTCAAAGATCCGGTCGACTTCGTCGCAGCAGATCGTGATCGGCGAATCGTCGGCGAGTACGGCCTGCTCGAGGAAGTCGGTCAGACTTTCAGGGGCGCCGAGATAGTCATCCCACACGTCCGTCGGCTTCATCGTCGTGCGCAACGTCCGCGCGATGCGGTGCGCGATATACAAGGCGAGGGTCTTCAGCGACGCGAGGTGAGTTTCATCGATCAGCTGGAAGTCGAGGTAGACGAGACGGTGGCCGCTTTGTTCGGCCGCGGCTTTCGCGCGCGTAAGAAGGGACGTCTTCCCAACCTGCCTCGGCCCTTTGATGAGCACTGTTCTTCCAGGGACGCTCGCCAAACGCATCACCTCGTCGTCTTCGGAGCGCTTGACATAGAAAGATGAGTCCGGTCCGACGGCTCCGGTATCCATGCGAGGATCCGCCGCGGGCAACGGTGCGCCAGCCTGGATCTGAGGTGAGGAGTGCGATTCCTGCAACGCAGCGTCATCCTGCACCAAGGTAGTCGCGGTTTCGGGTTTCCGAATTGCCTCCAGGACGCGAGCGCAAACGAGGTCCCACGAATCGCCGTTGCGCCAACGCAGGAACTGCAACGGGTTCAAGTAGGAACCGAGGTCGTATGGGAGTGGTTCTTCAAACGCCAACCGAATCGGATAGACGCGCATCGTCCCGCTGTTCGCCAGGGCATGTGAATCGGCGACCTCTTGCCTCAACATGTCGCTGCGGATCGATTCGGCCGAGAGCAGTACGATGAAGTGGCCGGACGTTTTGAGCTGTCGATCGATTTCCTCGACCCATCTCCGACCGACCAGTATCTGGCTATCTATGAACACCTCAAGTCCGTTGCCCTCTAGGAACACCTTGAGCTTGGCAGCGAGTTCCTCGTCGGGGCTGATGTGCCGATAGCTGATGAAGACCTTGGCCATTCGGGTCGAGAACTGATGAAACCTTCCAACGACCGGCCTAAGAACGCCGGCAGAATTCGTGATGGCCGACAATATCACGTCGTTGACCAGCGCCGGATTCAACGGGATCGGCGGCGGAAAATTGCGCTTCTGGCGAAGCTGAGATCTGCCACTCGCTCTTTTCCGTCCATCGTGGGCCAGAGCTGATGTGCTCTCTCGCTCGGCCCTTGAATCCGTCCGTAGATAGGATGAAGCGGCTGGTCTGCTGAGTGGCGTGGTAGCGTGCGCTCCACATTACCGAAACGCGCTCGTGGCACAGGAGAAGACCAGCCATGGAGTATGGTGCCATCGACCTGCACAAAAAAGAAAGCCAGGTACGGTTGTCACGGAGCGTGGTGATGAGATGCGCGATCGACGGATCGCGACGACACGCGATCGCTTCACCGCCGTGTTCGAGGGGCGGCGCCCGATGCGGATTCTGCTGGAGGCGTCCACCGAGAGCGAGTTGGTCGCGCAGCACCTCGAGACGCTCGGCCACGAGGTAATCGTGGCCGAGCCGACATTCGCGCCCATGTATAGCGAGCGCAGCCGACGGATCAAAACCGATCGGCGCGATGTCGCCACGTTGACCGACGCGTGTCACCGAGGCTGTTATCGCGCGATGAATTAGGCTGGCGCGTTTCGACACCTCATCGAGTTGGCCATTCCCACGGGGAGCCTCGTTCGCGATCACCAACCAACATGGTTTGTCCGAATTTCTTCTCGAGCGCGATCGAGTGGCATTCCGGCAGTTGTTGGAGCGCGACGACGAGAGCGGGCGCGGGTTGACCGGATACATCGGAGTCGTAGGCGCAGCACTTCGCCGATTGCCCGCGATGTCGAACGATCTCCCAGCGCCACATTATCAAACTTGAATACGAGCTGCCGCGCGATACGCTCAGCCAACCGGGCAGGAACTCCCCGGTCCTCGATGGTTCTTTCGATCTGGGCGCGGAGGATTCGCCGGGTTTCAGTCAGTCGGCCCCCGGTCGACATGGGCGTCCGCCGAAGATTCTCGAGGAGCGCAGCCGCCTTCGCGTTTGGGCGTGACTCGACGGTTGTCACACTCGATCCTCCCAGACCCAGGGAAGCAGGCGACGATATTCGGGTCGACGCCAGGTGGTGTCGACAGGGATCAAGCGTACTTTAGCGCGTTGCCGGTTAAGTTGGGCACGCGAATTGGTGGAGTAGTCGCCAAACTTCTGTGTTTACCAAAATACTCGCGACGGGCAATGTTTGGGAAGAAGCCGGTTCGCGGCCCGCAACTGAGTTGTGACGTTGTCCTTACCATTAACTTGATCCGGATCCCGAGAACTGCTTGCGACCCGGTCACACGATGCTTCCGGATTGCTTCGCCTCGATCGCTCATAGACTTCGTCGCCTGAGGCTCTCCTGGTGCGAGGCGGGGTACATACGTGTAAGTCCTGCAGCTCATCGCGAAGAGTGACGGGGAAGGTGACGAGACTATGCGGCGCGCCGCTCGTAGCGGTAGTGCAACCCGCCGACCTGCGGAGTGGCGATCACGCGACCGGCCGTTGGCGGCGCGACTGGGCGGGGAACGGGTGCATCCTTGTTCAAGGCAAGGTGGGTTCGTGTTCGTGAGTAGTAGGCAACGTACTCGTGTAGCACGCGCCGCAAGCCGGCCGCCGTCAATACGATCACGTGATCGAGGCACTCGCGCCGGACGGATCCAATGAAGCGTTCGACGTAGGCGTTCTGCCACGGAGAGCCAGGCGCCGTCAGGACTTCCTGCAGGCCAATCGTCTTCACGAGATCGAACGCATGATCCCGATCGCGAAGGAGATAGCGCGGCAGCTCATCCCAGGGAAACGCGTCACGAAACTGCTGCGCAGTCCACGCAGCCGTTGGATGTTCCGTCACGGCGACATGCACAATGCGTCGCCGATCATGAGCGAGGAGCACCAAGACGAATAGCAGGCGGCACGTCGCCGTTGGCACCACGAAGAAGTCGGCTGCGATGAGCTGTTGGGCATGGTTGGTCAAGAACGTCCGCCAGGTCTGGGAGGGGAGGGGCCGGTGGCGGACCATGTATGTGGCGACGGTCGTTTGAGAGACGGTGAACCCGAGTTTCAGCAGCTCACCGTGGATCCGAGGCGCCCCCCAGAGCGGATTCGCGGCTGACATCGTTCGAATCAACGCGCGGAGTTCTTGCGTCACAGTCGGCCGACCCGTTCTACGACGGCTTTTCCACGTCCAGAACAGTCGGAACCCGCGCCGATGCCACGCGATGACGGTGTCCGGTTTGACGATCACGAGCACCGTCCGCCACTCGCTCCAGGCTCGTGAAAGCCATGCCCAGAGCAGGCGGTCAAATTGTGTCAACCGAAGCTTACGCCCATGCGATCGATTGAGGACATCGAGTTGATGCCGTAGCGCGAGGACCTCGAGTTGCAAGATCGCTCGCGAACGACCGCAGTCTCGAAGCGTCGTGAGGAAAAAACTGAATACCGACATCGCTCAGAAGACTACTCATTGGCGGGCGGTAACAGCAATGATTTCAAGAAGAAGCGGATTTCTGGTAGGGACAGGCAACCGAGTGTTCCTGGGATTGCGCGGGCCTGTTCTACGTGGCTGGGCTGTTGTGATTGAGCTTCAGGTCAGTGCCGCAGTCGACGGAGCACTCACGCTCGACTCGCTCGGAGCAGCAGGGCGACCCTATCTGAAGCATCTTTTGCAACTCGATGGACTCGGTGTGCGAGAACTTGTCATCCACGGAAATGATGTATCGTTCCTCTCCGGACCATCAATGGATCTCGACGGTCCCGTGTTCATTTATCGGTGGAAGCACACGCTGAATCTGCATGCCGACTCGCTCACCTCGAAGCATGACCTCAAAAAAGTGGTGACGGTACCGTTTGGAGAGACCAAAGACCATGCGGAGGGTCTGACGCTCGTGACTGCCGCTCCACTCTCAGTTATGTTGTGCTACGACTCACCCGCAGCGACGCGCATCGAGGGCGCCAACGGCAGCGGTGTGAGAGCGGACATCTTCGCACTCGGCGCAGGAGACCGGCGCGATGGCGATGCGCGCTGAGAATTCGTTGTCGGTGTCCGTCTAATGAACCACAACGCGTCGCCCACCGATGATCACTCGAGGTCGTAAGGTGCGAAAAAGCGGCCGAGGCCCGGCCAATCGTCCACGGCCGATTCGGTGCCGGCCATCGCGGGCGAGTAGCCTCTCGCGATGCCGCATGCGTTGCAATTCCTCGTGCTCACTGTTGCTGGCTGGGTGAATCGCCATCAAGAAGATCTGATCGACTATCTCCGAGAGGAGAATCGCATCCTCCGCGAGGAACGTGGTCCCAGACCGCTTCGACTCACAGACGCCCAGCGCCGTCGACTCGCCGTGCGCGGCAAGCGACTTGGCCGGCGCGCATTGATGCATGTGGCCGGTATCGTCACTCCGGACACGATTCTCCGCTGGTACCGGAAGTTGATCGGCCAGAAGTACGACGGCAGTCCGCGAACACGACGAGGCCGCCCGACGATGCGCCGACAGATCGTCGACCTCGTGGTGCAGATGGCGGGCGAGAATCCACAGTGGGGCTACTCGCGGATCCAAGGTGCACTAGCCAACCTGGGTCACGAGGTTGCCCGGAACACGGTGAAACGGATCCTGCAGGATCACGGGCTCGACCCGGCCCCTGAGCGGAGTCGGCGCATGCCGTGGAAAACGTTCCTGCTCGCGCACTGGGCCGGCCTCGCCGCTGCCGACTTCTTTACGGTTGACGTCGTAAGGTGCGAAAAAGCGGCCGAGGCCCCGGCCAATCGTCCACGGCCGATTCGGTGCCGGCCATCGCGGGCGAGTAGCCTCTCGCGATGCCGCATGCGTTGCAATTCCTCGTGCTCACTGTTGCTGGTTGGGTGAATCGCCACCAAGAAGATCTGATCGACTATCTCCGAGAGGAGAATCGCATCCTCCGCGAGGAACGTGGTCCCCGACCGCTTCGGCTCACAGACGCCCAGCGCCGTCGACTCGCGGTGCGCGGCAAGCGACTTGGCCGGCGCGCATTGATGCAGGTGGCCGGTATCGTCACTCCGGACACGATTCTCCGCTGGTACCGGAGGTTGATCGCCCAGAAGTACGACGGCAATCCTCGAAGACGGCGAGGCCGCCCGACGATGCGCCGAGAGATCGCCGACCTCGTGGTGCAGATGGCGGGCGAGAATCCGCAGTGGGGCTACTCGCGGATCCAAGGTGCGCTTGCCAACCTGGGTCACAAAGTTGCCCGGAACACGGTGAAACGGATCCTGCAGGACCACGGGCTCGACCCGGCCCCTGAGCGGAGTCGGCGCATGCCTTGGAAAACGTTCTTGCTCGCGCACTGGGCCGGCCTCGCCGCTGCCGACTTCTTTACGGTTGAAGTGCTCACGCTCACCGGTCTCAAGCGGTATCTCGTCTTCTTCGTGATCGAGCTGCAGACGCGCCGTGTACAGATCGCCGGCATCCACCCCCAGCCCGGCGGCGCGTGGGTGGAGCAAATGGCCCGCACGCTCACCGATCCCGTTGATGGGTTTCTCCGGACCGCGCGCTACTTCATTCACGACCGGGATCCCCTCTATACCAGCGTCGTTGCCGACATCCTGACCAGCGCCGGGATCCAGCCCATTCGGCTGCCGCCGAGGAGTCCGAATCTCAACGCGTACGCGGAAAGGTTTGTTCGATCGATCAAAGAGGAATGTCTCAATCGAGTGGTGCCGCTCGGTGAGGGCCACTTGCGCCTCCTCACGCGGGAGTACGTCGAGCACTACCACCGGGAGCGAAACCATCAGGGGCTCGACAATCGGCTTCTGCAGGACGCGGCACCGCCGCAACGCACGGCCACCACCGTGCAGCGGCGCGACCGCCTCGGCGGACTCCTCAGTTTCTACCATCGAGAGGCCGCGTGACTGGTGGACCTATTAACGCACCTTACGACGTCCATTAGTCTTGCGCGAACACGCGATCGCAGCCCACTGTGGAAAGCGTCTTTAGATACCCAGCCGAACGACGATAAGTATCCGGGTACGGCCGCGTGTGACTGACCGGCGACGGCTGTCGGAAAGGCGGGACGGGTAGGGTCGCCTGCGATCGAGCTGCCTTCACCAGAGTGTTTTTGAATCTGTCGATGGGTGCGTCGGCGATCTCGATCATCGCGAGTGGCGAATCAATTCGCGATGAGGATGGGCCAACGTCCTGACGTTGTGGCGTGGCTGTGATCACTCCACACTTCGCGGACTGGAACGAAGCCGCTGGCGCGGCGGCCGACGATCACCTCAGTAACTCGTAGGAGCGTAGGGTTGGTCACAGGAGGTGTCTGTGACCAAGCCGTGTCCCGCCGTTCCAGGAACGAGTTCCCTCGGTGAACGAGAGTGCGTATGCGCGCAAGGCCATCCAGACACCCCATGTCGTGTTGTCGACGACGCTCAGGAAGGTCTCGTGGCCGCCCAATGCGCAGATCGTCCGCAATGTCGCCGAACTGCGAACCATCAAGGGGCAGCCTGGAACAAACGCGTATGTCGTAGGCGGCGCAACCCTCGTCGCGAGCCTTCTGAACGAGGGCTTGATCGACGAGCTGCGGCTCATTGCGCATCCGGTCGTTCTTGAAAAGGCCGCGGGCTCTCCGACGACATCAACAAGCGCCTCTCGCTCGATCTCTCCCAGGCAAAGTCGACCGAGTCCGGCAGAGTCATCGTGTGCTATCGGGTGATCTAAGACCACCTACTCGCTCGGCGCACGTCACGCGGTCTTCGCTTGCGGCAGGCTGACGTAGAAGACAGACCGCGTATTCGCGGCGAAAACTATTCACAACCTTGGATGCCTCCAAATGGCTGGCCCCGTCGCCAAGGTAATGATTCTCGTCCAAGAACTTCAATGATCCAGTCCGCTTCGAGGCACCAATCGGCCAGTTCGTCAAAAAAACACCGCCAGTGTGCTCGTGCGAGTCACAATGACGACATTCCCGACATTTCCAGGACGCAGGGCATCGGTGGAATCGAGGCATGGTGAGTTCATTGCGACAAAGATCGATGGGTAGCCGATGACGAACCGTTCGCCACGCCGGCTCCTACGGATTGGCGCCGGGTATTTCCTAGCGTGGACCTTCGTTGGCCTCTTCTTCTTCACCCGCGAGGCGTCGCGACGAGTCTATTGGAGTGAGCCGTTCGACTGGCAGAATCTGCTGACGATCTGGCTGGTCGGCGAGCATATCTGGGCGATCGTCGCCCTCGTCGGTACTCTGGTTCGCGACCCGTTGGCCGCTCGAACGACCGGTGGTCGGGCGACGCGTCGCGCTCCACCTTCTGCTCAGCGCCATCGTTGCCGGCGCCCAGTTGGCCCTGGAAACAGCCGCATACCTGCAGCTCGGGACGCTGCCTCCCGCGGTATCCGCCTCCTTCTGGCGCGCATGGTCGACCTTGGTCGTCCTGGGCTTCCATGGCAATGTGGTTTCCTACTGGGTCATTCTCGGCGTCGTGACCGGCTATCGCCATTATCGCAAGCTTGAGGAGCGCGAGGAGCAGGCCCTGCGTCTCGAGCTGCAGAGCGCCGAGTTGCGCGCGCAACTGATGCGCGCGCAGATGAGCGCGCTCAAGATGCAACTCCAGCCGCATTTCCTCTTCAACACGCTCAACGCCATCATGGTGCTTGTGCGCCAACAGGACGCCGCCCGGGCGGAAGAGATGCTCGGCCGGCTGGGTGACCTGCTGCGGTGCGTGCTGGACGAAGGGGAAGCGCAGGAGGTGCCGCTCCATCGCGAACTCGACTACGTGCGGCTGTATCTGTCGATCGAGGAGGTGCGCTTCGAAGAGCGGCTGAAGGTCACGATCACCATCGACCCGACTGTGCTCGATGCGGCGGTACCTCACATGGCCCTCCAGCCGATCGTTGAGAATGCCCTCCGGCACGGAATCGCGCGGACCTCCATGGCAGGGACGATTCAGATCAGCGCGTCAGCCGCCGGCGAATCGGTCGTGATCCGCGTAACAGATGATGGTCCTGGTTTAAGTGGCATCGACGAGCCGGAGGGCTGGGGCATTGGTTTGGCGAACACACGCGCCCGTCTTGCCCAGCTCTATGGTGATGCGGCATCGCTGACCATGTACGACGGCGCGCCAGGGGTCATTGTCACTATGACGCTGCCGCATCACGCGACTTCCGAAGACCAGATGAAGGAGACGATGCATGCCGCTCACTTCACTGATCGTTGATGACGAAACCCTGGCCCGCCAGGGTCTGCGGCAATTGCTCCGGCGTGATCCCGAGATGTCCGCCATTTACGAGGCTCGGGACGGCCGCGAGGCTGTCGAGGCGATCAAGGCGCATCGGCCCGACCTGGTCTTCCTCGACGTACAAATGCCGGAACTGGATGCCTTCGGCGTGATCGAGGCCGTGGGCCTCGACGCCATGCCGCTGATGGTGTTCGTCACTGCGCACGACGAGCACGCCATTCGCGCCTTCGACATCAGCGCGGTCGATTACCTACTCAAACCCGTGACCGCGGCGCGCTTCGACCGCGCCCTCGCGCGTGCCAAGACGCAGGTCAATCAGTCGCCTGGCCAGGAGCAGATCATGGCGCTGCTTGAAGCGATTGCGTCCCCGCATCGGCATCTCAAACGGCTGGCGGTGCGATCACCGGGGAAGACTTACTTTGTGAATGTCAACGAAGTCGACTGGATCGGCGCTGCCGAAAACTATGTCGAGCTCCACATCGGGGATGCCGCGCATCTGGTTCACGTCACGATGAACGCGCTCGAAGCGTCACTCGATCCCGGGACATTTATCCGCATTCACCGGTCCATCATCGTCAACATCGGCCGCATCCAAGAACTGCATTCGGCGGAGCACGGTGAGTTCATGGTGCTCCTGCGAAACGGCACTCGCCTGCAATCCAGCCGGACCTACCACACACACCTCAAGACACTAACCCTGAACCCTTTCTGATCGCTCGCCCGCTTCCGCGTCCGAGGCCGCTTCGGCGCGCGCTCTCGCGGTCGCTCTCCTACGTTTGCGCCAGTGGAATCGGACGGTTAACAACGCCGATGTGCCGGTTCGTCAAAGCGGTCTCCAAGCAATGCCGCGCCTCGCCAACAATGTCCTCATGCGACGCCTGTTCCTCGCCGTTCTTTTAGATCGTGGATGTCGCGCAGCTCACCACCAACACACGGAGCGGAATTACCTGCTCCTGCACGCGGCCCGGCTCAGCGACTCGCTCGCCCGGACCAATGGAGGGATCATGAAAACATCTGTGGTTACATCGGTATCGAAATCCGCGCTTGGAGCAGTGCTCCTGTTGTCGTGCGTCGGCATCGCCACACCGGCCCGAGCGCAAATCATGGTCTCGCCGAGCGGCGGGATTTCTGGCGAAGGACAACCCACGGTCGGCGCGGCCGTCGGAATGGTGCTGGGCGCGGTACGGCCGGAGCTCGAACTGGCGTGGGCACGTCGCGCCCTCGATCGTCGCGCCGCCACGCCGTCGGAGCCCAGTCGGCACTTCCCAGGTGCTGAGCCGATCTATCTGCCGGCGGCGATGGTAGACGTATCGACATTGATGTTCCGCGTCGCGGTTCCGCTCAGGAAGGGCAGGACCGTCGAGCCGTTTGGCAGCGCCGGCGTGGGTCTCGCACGAGCGACACGGCAACCACCACCAGGGGAATCCCTGCAGCGAACGGACATCCAGGCCGGCGTCGAAGTGGGAGGGGGCGCCACGATCTGGCTCAGCAGCAAGATTGGCCTGCGGACCGCGGCCACGTACTTCAAAGTCGTTGGGCCGCCCGGCAATTTTCACGGCGCCCCGGGAAGTGGCCTCGTCTACACCAACGTGCTGCGTGATTTCTCGCTGACCCGGGTCACGGTCGGCCTCGACATTCGCTTGTCAACTACCGCGCCAGACCACGACACGCCGCTGACACTGCCACAGGCGCAAACGGCATCCGGCCCGGTGGCTGCTGCGTGCGTCGGCAATTGCGGTTCGCTCGAGCACAGCGTTATGTCGACAGCTGTTCGGAAACACGTTAGGGACTGGATGAGTGATGAACACGACCCGATTGGCTCTGTATGCGGCGCTTGGCGCGCTGTGCATGTACGCAAGACCGACGACCGCCGGTGCACAGGTGACATCGGCCGCAAGTGCGCAGGTCACGCCAGAGGTCGCAACCGCGCAGAACAAGTCTCGCGCGCGTGGGTTTTTCGTCGGCGGTTCATACGAGGGCAACGGCGTAGCCTTTCGGAACGGCGACGGGGCGGGTCTTGGCCCGGGATTCGGCGTGGCACTCGGCTATGGCTTCACGCCGAGACTCGCTCTCTACGGGCAGCTGAGTGGAGTGAGCGACGACTCCGTCTATGGGAATTACGGCCTCGGGCATATCGATCTGGGACTGCGTGTGCACTTTCGAGCACCGGCCAAGACTGTCGTCCCGTTCGTTCAGCTCGGGATCTCCTCACGAGCGCTGACACAGATCGGCCTCAACACGGTTGAAGCCGGTGGCGCCGGTGTCGCTTTTGGGGGAGGAATCAACGTGCACTTCAACCCAGCGATGGCGTTTAGCACGGGAGTTACCGGGTCGGCGGGGAACCTACACAACTTCAAGGTTAGTGGCGTACCGGTTGATTCGCTTGCAATGGCGACGGCGAGAATCCATCTGGGCATCATCTGGTTCGTTCAATCGAAGTAGTCGTTGCGGGTCTCGGAACGCCACCCCGGCTGTGAACTCGATAGTCAGCAGCAAGCTGACCAGTTTTCACCGAAGCCACAGGTCGCATTTCACGCAAGGGGCGCCGTCACGTAGTGCACGGATAACGGCAATTGCGGAATCTCAGTGCGGGGAGCCAAAGAGGCGCGGAGCGGCGGGTTTGCGTACGGCGTCTTGTCACCTGGGACGTTGCCCTTTTCTTGCCCTGCGGACGCACCAAACGGGGGCAATGGCCGGCAAAAGACGACACAAGGGAAAGGAGAAATCAGCCGATTGTTTGCTACTCGGAATGCGCGATCCAGCAATGGCGAGCTACGAACCGCCAAGGGCGGCTAACGCTTCTTTTTCGCCTGTTAACCGGAGGGTTGCTGGTTCGAATCCAGCCTGAGGAGCCACTTCCCTTCGGAAATTCGACGACTTTCGCCTGTGCATGGCGAATTCACAATTCGTGGGCATTTCTAGCCCGTGCCGCGATCTTGCTAGGATTGCGTGTGCGCCATCTCGCGTCCTTCTTCTGCATCTGGTTGCGACAGTCGCTCGGGTCGCCGGTCCTGGCGGCGCCCGTTCCGTCGTGGCCGAATCCGTGCTCGTCAAGCACCAGTTGCTGATCCTCAATCGTTCTCGAAAACGGTCGCCCAATCTCCGCTCCGTCGATCGGGTGGTCGCCGGCCTGTGCGCGCTCTTCATGCGGCGGGCCGGTTGATCCGTTCCGCGATCGTCTTGAAGCCGTCAACGCTGTTGAGCCTTCATCGGGCGCTGATACAGCGGAAGTATCGCAGGCTCTTCTCGTCCACGGGACCGATGAAGCTCGGCGCTAAAGGACCGTGCAAGGAAGTCGTTGCTGCGGTCGTCGACATGAAGCGGCGGAATCCGAGCTGGGGCTCTCCGCGGATCGCGCAACAGATCACCTTGGCCTTTGGTATTCCGATGAACAAGGACGTGGTGCGTCGCATTCTCGCTGCTCGGTAACACCCGACACCAGACTCGGCGGGGCCGTCCTGGCTCACGGTCCTGGGTCACGCGAAAGACAGTCTCTGGAGTCTGGATCTGTTTCGGTGTGAATCGGCCATCCTCCATACACACTGGGTGCTCGTGGTGATGGACCAATGTACGCGGCGCATCGTGGGCTTTGGCGTGCACCGCGGCGTCGTCGACGGCGTCGCGCTGTGCCAGATGTTCAATCGAGCGATGGGTCGCCAACCGGCGCCGACCTACCTCAGCTCGGATCATGATCCGCTGTACCGATTCCACCAATGGCAGGCGAATCTGCGAATCCTGGACGTGGCAGCGATCAAGACGGTGCCGTACGTGCCGTTGTCGCATCCGTTCGTCGAACGCCTGATCGGCACGATTCGGCGCGAGTGTCTCGATCGGACGCTGTTCTGGACCACCGCTGATCTGGACGTGAAGCTCCGTGATTTCCAACGCCACTTCAACGGTCATCGCACGCACGCGGCACTGGGCGGGCTGACGCCGGAGCCGCGCACAGGCGAGGACGGTGCACGAGCTAATGTCAGGACCTATCGCTGGCAGTCCCACTGTCGTGGGCTGTATCAAACGCCGATCGCGGCATGACCGCGTGTACGACGCCGCTCGAGCCAAGGCCGTACCCGATTGAACGCCAGGCGTGTCCTTCGTCCCCGACTCGCCTGGTAAGAATACGGATTAAGCCGGGCCGAATCATCGCAGTGACGAGTTTGTTCAGGCGTCTCCCTGCCACGACTGGCAATTCGCCACCGACAGGGAGCTGTTCGTGCGCTCCGCAGATGGTACTGGCTCCAGCACGCGACTCCTCACGCGTGCAAAGGACCTTGTCGATCTGATGGCCAACGGCTGGTCGGCAGACGGCACACAGCTCCTGTTCAGCGAAGTATCGTCGCCCGCAAAGGTG